>NZ_JAUETB010000008.1:0-308968 GCF_032484495.1 Bradyrhizobium sp. SZCCHNS3052
CGGCGTCTAGCGCCAAGGACCCAACGGCTTCCCGCCCACCATCATCATGGCAGACTTTCCAGACACAGGGACCCATAGCCGCCGGCCGACGTGAGGCAGGCAACTGTCAGCTCCGTTCCTCGATAGCTTCCGCGGTATGGGTCCCGGCGTTCGCCGGGACGACACTGTTTGTGTAGCGGCGCTCGTGCCTGACAATGCAACTGCTGATCAGCGTGGTCAGGCCCACTCTCTCTCCTGCCTCACTCCGGCGGCACCGCGCCGGTGCGGCTGGTGATCAGCCCGTAATGCTCCACGCGGCGATGCCTGGCGAAATCGAAGATCGTCTGCTTGCCGAAGCGCGTCGCATCCATGTCGCACGGCACCACGAGCACCTCGTCGCCTTCGGTCACCGCTTCGGCGACGATCTTGCCGTCGGGATTGACGATCAGGCTGCCACCGATCAGGTGATGACCGTCCTCGACGCCGGCCTTCGCGACCGCGACGACCCAACACGAGTTGTGATAGGCGCCGGCCTGCGCGGAGAGCCGGTTGTGGAACAGGCGCTGCTGCAGTCCCTCGGCCGATTTCAATGAGTTCACCGACGGCGTGTTATAGCCGATCAGCACCAGCTCGACGTCCTGCAGCCCCATGACGCGATAGGTCTCCGGCCAACGGCGATCGTTGCAGATCGCCATGCCGATAATGCCATCGAGACTGCGCCAGACAGGAAAGCCGAGATCGCCCGGCTCAAAATAGCGCTTCTCCAGATGCTGGTGGCTGCGCTCCGGCTCGAACTCCTCGTGGCCGGGCAGATGCACCTTGCGATACTTGCCGACGATGTTGCCGGCGCGGTCGGTGAGAACTGCCGTGTTGTAGTGGTGCCCGTCCGGTGTCAGCTCGGCATAGCCGAGATACATGGCCATCTGATGCAGCGCGGCGCGATCGAACAGCGGCTGCACGGCCGCATTGGGCATCTCGCGCTCGAACCAGCTGTCGACTTCGGCCTGATCCTCCATGTACCAGCGTGGAAAAAACGTGGTCAGCGCCAGCTCCGGATAGACGATCAGGTCGGCGTCCTTGCGCTTGGCCTCGTCCATCAGTGCGATCATGCGCGCGACGACCGCCTCGTGGCTGTCAGCGCGCTGAATCGGTCCCATCTGGGCGGCGGCGACGTTGATCACGCGCATTGCAGAACTCCTATCCGGACTCCGACGTCATTGCGAGCGAAGCGAAGCAATCCAGGGCTACACGAGGACTCTGGATTGCTTCGTCGCTTCGCTCCTAGCAATGACGAATGTGGCGACAGCGTCATGCAACACCCCTCATCGTTTCACCCCGGCCGGTACAGCACCGGCCGCATCCGCGAGAACGACGGCCGGCCGCGCTTGAGGCCCCAGAGCGGCTGCGCCAGGGTCGCCACGGCCTCGGTCGGCGTCGCCGCATCGATGCAGACGAGATCGGCC
Organism: Bradyrhizobium sp. SZCCHNS3052; assembly: GCF_032484495.1. NCBI lineage: Bacteria > Pseudomonadati > Pseudomonadota > Alphaproteobacteria > Hyphomicrobiales > Nitrobacteraceae > Bradyrhizobium > Bradyrhizobium sp. SZCCHNS3052. The sequence goes on from NZ_JAUETB010000008.1 coordinate 1,443, forward strand.
GGCGCGCCGACCTCGATGCCGTAGTCATCGAGCCGCATCAGCCGCGCCGCGTCGTGCGTGACCATGTCGAGACACCCCGCAAGATGATCCGGCCGCGAGACGTGGCAGACGTTGGCGTAGAGGTTCGCCATCCGGATCAGCGAGCCGTCGCCATAGGGCGTGAACGGGTTCAGCACGTTGTTGGTCGAGAGCGAGCAGGTCACCCCTTGCGCGCGCAGCGGCTCCAGCGGGACCACGCCGCGCGGGATCGCATGATCGTGCCGGCGCCCCATCAGATGCAGGTCGGTCGAGGGCAGCACGGTGACTGCGACGCCGGCATTGGCGAGCTGCGTTGCGATCGCGTCGAAACGCTCCGGCGGCAGCAGCGACAGCTGCGTGACGTGGCCGACCGCGACGCGTCCGCCCCAGCCGTATTCCTCCGTCTTGCGGCAGACATATTCGATCTGCATGTGATCGAGCGTCTCGGCAAGATCGAGATGCATGTCGATGTCGACGTCGTGATCACGCGCGATCGCGAAGATGCGGTCGATCTGCGCCGGCGGGTCGGTGTCGAAATACGGGGCGGCGCCGATGGTGCGTGCGCCGCGGCGCAGGCCCTCGATCAAGAGCTCCTCGGTGCCCGGATAGTTGGTGAGCCCTTCCTGCGGAAACACGCAGATCTCGAGGTCGAGCGCCCAGGCATAGTCGCGCGCGAGCTGCTGGATCGCCTCGAAGCCGATGAAACCGATGCCGGGATCGAGCTCGACATGGGTGCGCATCCGCATCGTGCCGTGGCTGACGCAGCGTTCAACGGTCCGCTTCGCCCTGTCATAGACATCGTCGGCCGTGAAGTTGCGCTTGGCGGCCGCAGTCTCGCGCACCGCCTCTGCCACGGTCCCTTCCCTGATCGTGCAGCGGTCGAGGATGCAGGTCTTGTCGAGATGGATGTGCGTCTCGATGAAGCCGGGCACGACGAGGCAGTTCTCGGCATCGCGCTGTTCGCCGTCGGCCTGCAATGACGGCGCGATCGCCACGATGGTGCCGTCGGAAATTCCGATATCGGCCCGGCGCAGCTCACTGTGCTGCGCCAGCACCGCATTGCGAATGATCAGGTCCATGCCGCCGTTGCCGTCGAGAATTCCAGATGCGCGCCAAGCTGGCGGCGTCGCCTGCAAAAGGCAAGCGCCATGCCAGGGCCTGACGCCGCGGGACCGCCGACCGGGATCCGAAACCATTCGTTTACAAATAACCGGCCACCCGGGACCACTTGTTTGGCGGGGAAAAACTGCTATATTGGTGTATGGAAAACGTGAACGCGTTCTGCTCAGGCCCGTCGTCAAGGCGGGCCGTTGCCGTTTTGGGGGTGGCTGTCCGATGACTCGCTCCAACCGTACGGATCACATCCGCCTGACCTCGCACCCGGTGCCAGGCGCCAAGCATAATTTCCCGCTCCACTGGGGCGCCGAAAGCGCACGCGAGCGCGGACCCGTGATCGGCACGGTATCACGTCCGCAGGACCGCAACGTGATCGGCAGCCATGGCGGTTCCTACACGGTCTACCGCGCGCTCGCGGTATCATCCGGTGCGCTCGATCCGATCCGCCGCCCCGATCTCACCAACACCCATCCCGCCGCCACGATCGGCCCGTTCGCGCAGTGGCGAGATCCGGCGAAGATCGTCGCGCTCGATCCCTGGGGTCATCTGGTGGCCGAGAATTTCGGCGGCGAGATCGCGGAAGGAATCGATATCCGGCCGACGATCGCCGTGACCAAGGCGCGGATCGAGCTTCCTGAGTTGCATGCGGCGCTCGCGGCCAAGCGCCTCGTTCATGACGGCGACGTCGTGCATGCCAATGGCAGCGTCTCCGTGGTGAAGATCGCGATCGACCCGGTGTGGTACCTGCCCGGCGTGGCCGCGCGCTTCGGCACCAGCGAGACCAGTCTACGCCGCGGCCTGTTCGAGCAGACCGGCGGCATGTATCCGGAGCTGGTGACCCGGCCCGACCTGCAGGTATTCCTGCCGCCGATCGGCGGCACCACGGTCTATCTGTTCGGCGACGTCGACAAGCTCAATGACAGCCGGACGAAGATCACATGTCGCGTGCATGACGAGTGCAACGGCTCCGACGTGTTCGGCTCCGACATCTGCACCTGTCGCCCGTATCTGATCCACGGTATCGAAGAATGCGTCGCGGCCGGGCAGAACGGCGGCCTCGGCATCATCGTCTACAACCGCAAGGAAGGCCGCGCGCTCGGCGAAGTGACGAAGTTCCTGGTCTACAATGCGCGCAAGCGCCAGGAGGACGGCGACGCCGCGGCGGCCTATTTCGAGCGCACCGAATGCGTCGCCGGCGTGCAGGATGCGCGCTTCCAGCAGTTGATGCCCGACGTCATCCACTGGCTCGGCGTCAAACGCATCGACCGCTTCATCTCGATGAGCGACATGAAGCATGACGCGCTGGTGGGCCAGGGTGTCGACATCGTCGAGCGCGTGCCGATCCCCGACGAGCTGATCCCGGCGGATGCCCATGTCGAGATCGCGGCCAAGAAGGCCGCCGGCTATTTCTCGCTGGAGCCGCAGAAGCCCGAGGCGCTCGGCGACACCGTCGGCCGACCGCTCGAAAAGTACTAGCGCAGCGGCTGATCATGACCGACGTTTCATATCTCCTGTCCGCCCGCGCAGTGCGCGAGCGGGCGCATCAGCTGCTTGCGCTCGGTCTCGCCGACAAGCTGCCGCACTTCCGCATCGACCTCGCAAAGCTCGATGCGATTGCCGACCTCGTGCTCGACGTGACCCGCAGGGCCTATCCCGGTGGCGAGGTGCCGTTCCACTCGCGCTGGCGGCATTTCGTGGTCGGCGGTGTCGATCGCTGGGCCGCGATCGCCGACAATGTGAATTGGCCGGATGCGGCTTCACGGGCGCGCGCCGAGTTCGATCTCGCCATCACCAGCGTGCTGCTCGACGCCGGCGCCGGCGCGGCGTGGCGCTATCGGGATGCCGTGACCGGCGCGCGCATCGGCCGCTCCGAAGGGTTGGCACTGGCGAGCCTCGACATGTTCGCACGCGGTGCGTTCTCGGCCGATGCAAGCCATCCGCTGCGGGCCGACGCCGCGAAGCTGCAGCACACCATCGTCGCCGATCTCGAACGCGGCTTCCAGGTGAGCGCCGACAATCCGCTGGTCGGACTCGAAGGCCGCGTTGCGCTGCTGCGCCGGCTAGGCGAGGTCACGGCTGCAAAGCCGGATATCTTCGGTCGGAAGGATACCCCACGTCCCGGCGGTCTGTTCGATCAGCTCGCCGCCGGTGCGACCGGCGGCCACCTCCAGGCCGCCGACATTCTGCAGCAGGTGCTGCTGCAGCTCGGCCCGATCTGGCCGTCGCGGCTGACGCTGCAAGGCATCGCGCTCGGCGACTGCTGGCGCCATGCTTCCCTGGTCACCGATGACGCGACCAGCGGTCTCGTCCCATTGCACAAGCTGTCGCAATGGCTGAGCTATTCGCTGATCGAACCGCTGAAGCGCGCCGGCCTCGTGGTCGAGAACATCGACGGCCTTACGGGACTCGCCGAATACCGCAATGGCGGCCTGTTCGTCGACGGCGGCGTGCTGGTGCTGCGCGATCCCGCCGATGCCGCGCGGGCGCATGCCGTTGATTCCCTGCTGGTGGTGGAATGGCGCGCGCTGACCGTCGCCCTGCTCGATCGCCTGGCCGCGCTGATCCGCCAGCGCACCGGCCAGACGGCGGAACAGCTGCCCTTGGCGCGCATCCTCGAAGGCGGCAGCTGGGCCGCCGGCCGCAAGCTCGCCTTCGCCCGCCGCCCGGACGGCTCGCCGCCGCTGACCATCCTCAGCGACGGCACGGTGTTTTAAGAGGTGTTTGGCAGCCTTGCTTCATAACAGCCGACGTCATTGCGAGCGAAGCGACTTGTCCGCCATAGCCCGAAGGGCGACGGCGGAAGCAATCCAGAGCCCGGAAGAAAGTCTGGATTGCTTCGTCGCTTCGCTCCTCGCAATGACGCAATTCATAAGTTGCGCGTAGGGTGGGCAAAGCGCAGCGTGCCCACCATTCCAAGCTGAGCTAGTATCAGGTGGGCACGGCGCTTCGCGCCTTTGCCCACCCTACGCTTCGGAGATGAAAGCCATGGAAGGCGTCACGGTCGTCGATCATCCGCTGGTGCAGCACAAGCTGACCTTGATCCGCGACAAGTCGATCTCGACCAAGTCGTTCCGCGAGCTCTTGAAGGAGATCGGCATGCTCCTGTGCTACGAGGTCACGCGCGACCTGCCGCTCACGGAGGTCGAGATCGAGACGCCGCTGGCGCGAATGCAGTCGGCCAAGATCGCCGGCAAGAAGCTGGTGTTCGTGCCGGTGCTGCGCGCCGGCGTCACCTTCGTCGACGGCATGCTCGATCTGGTGCCGACCGCCCGCGTCGCCCATATCGGCCTGTATCGCGAGCCGCAGACCTTCACCGCCGTCGAGTATTTCTTCAAGGCGCCGTCCGACCTGCACGAGCGCCTCGCCGTCGTGGTCACGCCGGTGCTCGCGACCGGCAACAGCGCAGTCGCCGCGGTCGACCGGCTCAAGGAGCGCGGCGCCAAGGATATCCGCATGGTCTGCATGATCGCGGCGCCCGAGGGCGTCGAGCGCGTCCGCGGCCTGCATCCCGATGTCGCACTGTGGACCGCCGCGATCGACGACGGCCTCGACGACGACGCCTTCATCGTCCCCGGCCTCGGCGACGCCGGCGACCGCGCCTACGGCACGCGGTAGCAGCATTCAGCCGGCGAATGCGGCCTCCGCCTCCGGCAGCGCCCAGATCCTCTCGATCGCGGCAGTCCCTGCGGCGGTGATGGCAGCCTCGTCACCGTGGAGATAGCGGCCGTCGTGGATCAGCAGCCGGCCGTCGATCATCACCTGGTCGATGTTGGCGCGGTTCGCGAGCGCGATCAGGCCGCGGCGCGGGTCGTGTAGCGGCTGAAGATGTGGATGCGTCATGTCGACGACGGTGAGGTCGGCGGTCGCGCCGGGCGCGATGACGCCGAGATCGTCGCGCTTGATCATGGCGGCGGCCGTCGTGGTGACGGCGTCGATCAGTTCCGGCGCGCTCGCCGTCTCGGCGCTTCCCAGCGCGATCTTCGAGATCATCGACGCCGCGTTGAGCTCGCCGAGCAGATCCATGTTGTAGCCGTCGGTGCCGACCGCGGTGCGGACGCCATGCGCGGCGAAGCGGCCGAAGGCGGCGGTGACTCCGGCGCGCGCGAACACCCGCGGGCAGTTCAGCACGCCGGCACCACGCGCCGCCATCAGCGCAAGGTCCGCATCGGTCGACGCGTGGCAATGCGCCGCCAGCAGATCGGGTCCGAGCAGGCCGAGCCAGTCGAGATATTCGGCCGGGGTGCGGCCGCCATGGCGCTGCGCGATCGTCGCGACCTCGCCCGCGCTCTGCGCCATGTGCGTGGTGATGGGAACGCCGAGCTCGCGCGCCCGGCTGGCAGCCGCGCGCAACAGATCCGGTCCGCAGGTATCGGTCGCGTGCGGGCTCATCGCAAGACGAATGCGGCCGTCGCCCTGGCCGTGCCAGCGCTGATGGAGCGCATTCCAGACCGCCATGTCGGCCTCGCCGTCATCGCCGGCGTAAGTCACGACGCCGGAGGCATCCGCCTTGGCATCGCCGGTCGAGAACAGATAGGGCGCGCCATAGAAGCGCAGGCCCATCTCGAGAGCCGCATCGAACAGCTCCGGGATCGTGTTGCGGAACGGCTCCATCACCGTGGTGGCGCCGCCCTTCAGGAGCTGCAACACCCCCATGCGGCCGATCGCCAGCCGCTCCTCCACCGAAAGGATCTCGGCCCCGCGCTTGGACAGCGGCAGCAGCACGGTGTAGACGATGCTCTTGTTGTTGCGCCGGCCGTTGCCGTCCTCGGTGAGCGTGCGTGCGATCGCCTCGCTGAAGATGTGGTTGTGCAGGTTCAACAGGCCCGGCAGCACGAAGCGACCCGGACGATCGAACATCTCGTCCGCCGCCGGCCGATCACGCGTCACGGCCGCGATGCGCCTGCCCTCGACCAGCACCCAGTGATCGCGCAGGACGTCCTGCGCGCCGTCCTTGCGCGTCAGCACGTAGCTGCCGAAGATCGCCGTCGTACTCATGCGTCCTTCGCTTCCGCCGCCTCATGGCGCTGGTAGTTCGCCGCGATCTCGGCTCCGGTCGTGATCCACACGTCCCGGCACGATTTGGCGTAGGTCAGGAACTCGCGCAGCAGCCGGAAGCGCATCGGCCGGCCCGAGACCTGCGGATGCAGCACGGTCGTCACCATCGCGCCCCAATCGCGGACTTCGTCCAGCTCATCCTTCCACATCGACAGCACGTGCTCTTTCGGAAAGATCGAGCGCGGCGAGAACCGCGCCGACAGGCCGTGCATCCAGTCGTCATAGCTCGCGGTCACCGGGATTTCGATCGTGCCCGGCGAGCCGGAGGCCAAGCGATGGCGATAGGGCCTGACGTCATCGCGGAACGAGGAGGTGTAGACGATGCCCTGGCGCACCAGCGCTGTCAGCAGCTCCTCGCAGAACTCGCCGAACGGCGCGCGGTAGCCGATCGGCCGGATTCCGAGCCGGCGCTGGATCGCCTCGAAGCCGCGCTCGATCTCCTCGACGATGAAGGGATCGCCGGGATCCGGCAGCAGATGGTGATAGCCGTGATGGCCGATCTCGTGGCCCGCCTTCAGCACCGCTTCCGCCATCGCCGGATGCGCATCGACCGCCCATCCCGTGATGAAGAACGTCGCCTTGAGATCGAGCTCGGCGAGCAGCTCGAGAAGCTTCGGCGTGCCGACGCGCGCCTCGAAGCCGCCGAAGCTCATCGTGACCAGACGCGCCGCATGCGCGGGATCCTTCGAGGTCCAGGCGCTCTCGGCGTCGATGTCGAACGAAAGGAACATCGCCGCTCTGTGCGGCGCAGGCCATGGATAGTCCGGCGCCGGCGGCGCGGTGTTGGCGGGAACGACCGGGATTCCCGCGAGCGCCTTACTGTCCAGCATTGATCAGCACCTTCTCGATTCCATTGTCGCTCAGCTTCCACTTCGCCAGCAGCGCCTTGTAGCTGCCGTCGGCAATCAGGCCCTCCAGCGCGGCGCGCAGCGCCTCGCGCAGTTCGTCCGCCTTCACCGGCGTCGCCAGCCCCGTATATTGGTACGCGATGGGCGTGCCGACCGGCACGTAAGTGTTCGGCTCGAGATCCATGATGTAGGGCAAGGTCTCGTTGCCCTGCACGGCGGCGTCGATGCGGCCCTGCTTGAGCTGCGTGCGGGCGTCGGCCGAGCCCTCGGTGCCGACGAACTCGATTCCGCTCGCGCCGCAGTTCTTCTCGCTCCAGGCGGCGATGTCCTTCGGGAACATCGTGCGCCTGGAGGCGCCGACCCTCTTGCCGCACAGCGCCGTCGGCTCCTTGAACTCGCTGGCGCGCGAAGCCTGCACGAAGAATCGCGGACCGCTGCGCAGGTAGTCGATGAAGGTCGCGGTATCCTGCCGGCTCTTGTAGTCGGTCATGCCGGTCAGGATGATGTCGAAACGCTGCGTGGCGAGGCCCGGCATCAGCTGGTCGAAGCTGGTCTCCTGCCACACCGCGTTGACGCCGAGCTTCTTGGCCAGCGCCTCGCCGAGCTCGACGTCGAAGCCGGTCAGGGTCGCGGTGGCCGGATCCTTGAACTCCATCGGCGGATAGTTCGGCACCACCGCGATGCGCAGGCCGTTCTGCTTGATCTCGGCCGGCAGCTCGGCGGCGAGAGCCGCGCCCGCCACGGCCGCGCTCATGAGCCCAGCCAACACGATCGACTTCAATTCCATCACCTCACCCCACTTCAGCTGCCAGAAATGCCTTGGTCCTCGCCTCGCGCGGCGCACGCAGCACCTCGCCGGCCGGACCACTCTCCACGATCACGCCCTGGTCCATATAGACGACCCGGTCGGCGACCTCGCGCGCGAAGCCGAGCTCATGCGTGACGACCAGCATGGTCATGCCGGACCTCGCCAGCTCCTTCATCACACCGAGCACCTCGCCGACCAGCTCCGGGTCGAGCGCCGAGGTCGGCTCGTCGAACAGCACCAGCCGCGGCTTCATTGCGAGCGCGCGTGCGATCGCCACGCGCTGCTGCTGACCGCCGGACAGTTGCGCCGGATAGGACTGCGCCTTGTCGGCAAGGCCGACCCGGCGCAGCAGCGACAAGGCCTCGTCCTTCGCCTCGGCAAGCCTGCGCCTCTGCACCTGCACCGGCCCCTCGATCACGTTCTCCAGCGCCGTCATGTGCGGGAACAGGTTGAAGCGCTGGAACACCATGCCGCAGGCGAGGCGTTGCCGCGCGATCTCGCGCTCCGACAGCCGATGCAGCCGGCCGGCCGTCTCGTGGAAGCCGAGCAGCGTGCCGTCGAGCCAGATGCCGCCGCTGTCCGCCGTGGCCAGCTGGTTGACGCAACGGAGCAAGGTGGTCTTGCCGGAGCCGGATTGCCCGATCAGGCACACCACCTCGCCCTCGAAGACATCGAGCGAGACTTGCTTGAGCGCCTGGAATTCCCCGAAGCGCTTGCTGACCTGACGGATGGCGACGAGCGGCGTCATCAGCGCCCCCGCGCGATGCCACGGGCAAAACGGTGTTCGAGCAGCATCTGCAGCGGCGTCAGGACCGAGACCACGAGCAGATACCAGAGGCCGGCGACGATCAGGAGCTCGATGACGCGCGAATTGGCGTAGTAGATGTTCTCGGCCGAGTGCAACACCTCCGGATACTGGATCACGCTGGCGAGCGAGGTCGCCTTGACCAGGCCAATGAACTCGTTGCCGAGCGGCGGGATCACCACGCGCATCGCCTGCGGCAGGATGATCCGGCGCAGCGCCTGCAGCCGTCCCATGCCGATCGCCTGCGCCGCCTCGTATTGCCCGATGTCGACCGAGAGCAGCCCTGCCCGCATCACCTCCGAGGTGTAGGCGCCCTGGTTGATGCCGAGCCCGAGCAGCGCGGCCAGGAACGGCGTCATCACGTCGACGGCGCGCGCGCTCCACAGGCCGGGGATGCCGATGGTCGGAAACACCAGCGCGAGGTTGAACCACAACAACAACTGGAGGATCAGCGGCGTACCGCGAAACAGCCAGGTGTAGCCGGCGGCGACCGACCGCAGCACCGGATTGGGCGACAGCCGCATGATCGCGACGACCACGCCGAGCGCGATGCCCAGCGCCATCGCCGCGACGGCCATGACCATGGTGTTGACGATGCCGCGCAGGATCACCGGCGCGGTCACGAAGCGTTCGACGTAAGACCATTCGATCTGGCCTCTGGCGAAGGCGCGGCCGATCGCCAGCAGGATCACGACAATGACGGCAGCCGTAAGCCAGCGGCCCCAATGCGCCTTGCGCGCGATCCTGTGCGCCGACAGGTCGGGAAAGCCATCGGCCAGTACGTCGGCGCGGCTCATTGCGGCGCCGCGTTGAGCATCGGCTCGCGCACCGCATTGGCGCCGAGACCCCATTTGTCGAGAATGTCCTTGTAGCTGCCGTCGGCGATCATCGACTTGAGCTGTTCGGTCACGACCTCGCGAAAGCCTGCATCGTCCTTGCGGAACATGATGCCCTGGTAGCCGAAGGCGATGGGCTCACCGACGATGCGATACTTGCCGGCCTCCTGCGACTGCGCATAGGGCAAGGTCTCGCTGCCCTGCACGGCGGCATCGATGCGGCTCTGCTTGAGCTGATTGCGGACATCGATCGAGTTCTCCCCCGGCACATATTGCGCGGCAGGCTTGCCTGCGGCCTCGCAATTGGCCTTGCTCCATTTCTCGATCTCCTGCGGGAAGCTCGTCGAGCGCGTGGTGCCGATCTTCCGGCCGCACAGATCGGTCGCGACCTTGGCATCGCTCTCCGCCAGCACGAAGAACTGCGGGCCGGTGACGAGATAGTCGACGAAGTCGGCGGTCTCGCGCCGCGAGGCACGGTCGGAGATGCCCGAGATGATGAAGTCGGCGCGCCGGGTCTGCAGCGAGGGAATGAGTTCGGCGAACGCCGTCTCGCTCCACACGATCTTGACGCCGAACCGCTTCGCCAGTTCGTTGGCGAGATCGATGTCGAGCCCCTTCAGCTCGTTGGTGGCGGGGTCGTGATATTCCATCGGCGCGTAGGTCGAGTTGACCGTGAGCTTGAGCACGCCAGCCTGCTTGATCTCAGCGGGCAGCTCCGCGGCCCCCGCCGGAGCAAGCGAGGCGAGGATGACGAAACCTGCGAACAACGAACGGCGCATCCTGCAACTCCCCACGTGAACGGCTAATCGACCACGACCGGCTCGACGGCGCCGGCGCGCTCGGTGATGAGCCTGTACTGATCCGGCCGGCGATGCGCCGCGAAGTTGAACATCTTGTCCTTGCCCTGGCGGCACAGATCGAGGTCGATGTCGGCGACGACGACCTCGTCGGCGAGCGTCTTCGCCCGCGCCACGATGCAGCCATTGGGATCGACGATGCAGGAGCCGCCGATCAGCCCGCTGCCGTCCTCGTCGCCCGCCTTTGCGACCGCGATCGCCCACGTCGCATTCATGTAGGCGTTGGCCTGCGCCACCAGGGTCGAATGGAAGGTACGCAGCGAGGCATCCTCGGTGTTGCCGCCATTCGGATCGTAGGCTGCGGAATTGTAGCCGACGCAGACCAGCTCGACGCCCTGCAGCCCGAGCACCCGCCACGATTCCGGCCAGCGCCGGTCGTTGCAGATCATCATGCCCATGATGGCGCCGCCCCACTCGCGGCCGGCGCGCACGGCCGGAAAGCCGAGATCGCCATAGCCGAAATAGCGCTTCTCCAGCTGCTGATACTTGGCACTCGGGCGCGGCTCGACGGAGCCGGGCAGATGCACCTTGCGATATTTGCTGATGATCTCGCCGTCGGGATCGACAAGGATGGAGCTGTTGAAGCGGCGTCCGTCCGGTGTCAGCTCGGCATAGCCGACATAGAAGCCGACGCGAAGCGCCCGCGCCCGGTCGAACAGCGCGGCAACGGACGGGTTCGGCATCGCGCGCTCGAAATAGCTGTCGAGCTCATCGCCTTCGAGGATCCAACGCGGGAAGAAGGTCGTGAATGCGAGTTCCGGAAACACCACCAGCTTGGCGCCCTGGGCGGCCGCCTGTTCCAGGAGCCCGATCATGCGCGACAGCGTGTGCCCGCGGCTGTCGGCGCGCTGGGTCGGCCCCATCTGGGCGGCGGCCGCGCGGAAGATACGGCTCAAAACTCTGCCTCCGATCTGTGCGTCATGCCTTTCCAGCAGGCGGCATCACCGCCCTCTGCGACGCGCAAGAGAAGCATCAATGAAGCGAAACCGGCGCAGGAATTGCAACCAGTCGGGACGACCTCGGTCTATGATATTTTGGCCGAGACCATCACCCGGGCTAATAGGGCGACCATGCCATGAACCTGCGCCAGTTGGAGATCCTGCGGGCGGTCATCCGCCACCACACCACGGTCGCTGCCGCCGAGGAGCTCGCGCTGTCGCAGCCTGCGATCAGCAATGCGCTGAAGGCGATGGAGGCGCAGGCCGGCTTCACGCTGTTCGAGCGCGTCAACAACCGGCTGTTCCCGACACCCGAGGCCATGACGCTCTATGAGGAGAGCGAGGCGATCTTCACCCTGCACGCCCGGCTGGAAAACCGCGTGCGTGACCTGCGCGAGCAGAAGACGGGTCATCTGTCGATCGTCGCCACGCCGCCGCTCGCCTACAGCATCATCCCGCCGACCTTGTCAGGCTTCCTGCGGCGCCGGCCGCAGACGCGGATGTTCTTCGACGTGCGCCGCTACGAAGGCATCATCGAGGGCGTGCTCGGCAACGTCGCCGAGCTCGGCTTCGCGCTCGGACTGTCCGATCATCCCGGGATCGCCCATGAGGTCGTGCATACCGGGGAGATGGTGTGCGTGATGCCGGCCCTGCATCCGCTTGCCGAATGCGACGTGATTTCAGCGCGGGATCTCGCCGGCTTCCCGCTGATCGGCCTCGAACGCGGCACGCGCCTCGGCGAAGCGGTGCGCGAGAGCTTCCGGCAAGCCGATGCCGACTTCCAGCCGACCGTCGAAGTGCGTTACTGCAACACGGCCTGCGTGCTGGCTTCGACCGGCGTCGGCGTCGCCGTGGTCGATCCATTCTCGCCGCGCCAGGGCGGGCATGATCTCGTGGTACGGCCGTTCACGCCGAGCACCAAAGTCTCGGCCTATGTGCTGTGGTCGGAGGCGCGGCCGCTGTCGAACCTGGCGAAGACGTTTCGCAGCGAGGTGCGAAACGCGAGCCGCAGTCTTGCGGACGGCCTCGACGCGATCGGAGCTCCGAGCCTCGCCGCTTCCGCGCAGCGCGGCTGAGCTTGCCGATCGGCATGCGTCCATCAAACCCGTGGACGTATCGTTTGCGGCCCATCATCCGAAACGCCCGCCTGCGACGGGCTTCTCGGGATGATGCTCCGCGTCACTGTCGTCTTGCGGCTGGCGGCGGAATTGGTGCAGTGGACCATGGCTCGCCCGCCCGCAATCGCGCCGCCAGCGCCGCCGCGCAGCCGGCGAGCAGCTTCTCGCCCTTTGCAGCAGATGCCTTGCGCGCATCGCCTGCGACGCCGGAGGTGGTGATGTCGGCGAACGATCTGAACATCTTCAGCGACGGGACCAGCGAGCCCATGATGTCGAAGCTCGGCCCAAAGGCAGCATCGAGCCTCGCCGCGTCGACGAGGCCTGGATGAGCCGCCATCATCATCGAGGTCTCGGCTTCGCAGGCATGCATCACGCCCTCCTGATCCTCGAGGACCTTGGCCATGGTCTCCCGCCCTTCCATGAAATAGGTCGTCGTCGCGATCGGCGCATTGAGCTCGCGCGTCAGTTCGCCGGTGAGGGTGGCCAGCGCCTGGATGTTGCCGCCATGGCCGTTGACGATCACGATGCGGCGGAAGCCGGCATTCAGAATCGAGCGGCACAGGTCTCTGAGCACGGCGTGGTAGGTGGAGAGACTGAGGGTGAAGGTGCCACCGAACGGAACGTGATGGTCGGCGAGCCCGCACCAAACGGTCGGCGCGACCACGATGGGATGGTCTGGAGTCAGCTCCAGCGCGGTGCGACGGCAGACCTCGCTGCACAGGAAGTCGTCAACTCCCGTCGGCAGATGCGGGCCGTGCTGCTCGGTCGAGGCCACCGGCAACAGCACGATCGCGTCTCGGGCCGCGAGCGCGCGAAGCGCTGCGGCGGAAAGTCTGTTCCAGGCGGTTTCGGTCATGATGGCTGCTCGCATGGTCGGAGATGAGGCAGATTGGCTCATATCACGCAGCCACCGCAACAGCCCATCTCGGCGTATCTGGCGCGCAGGCCGACAGTCGCCTGCGTGCACCCCAGCCCGCACGCCACTGCGCGATACTGCGCCCTCTCCCACAGGGGCGAGGACGCGGCGACCGACACCGCACCCTCGGCTACATCAGGAGCATGCTCTCCATGCACTCAAACATCGACAGCGATTGCGGGCTCGACAAGGTGCAACGGCCTTGCGTCCTCACAACACCACGGCCCGCGCGGCAGGCCGGTCTCACGCCCGCGTCAGTTCGATGTCGTGGGTCTGCTTCGTCTCCGCGTCGTACACCCTGATCTGCAACATCGGAAACCGGCGCTTGAGGTCATGCGCGCCGTTGTGTGCGCCATCCTTGGTCTTGAATTCGGTCTTGATCTGACCATCGACCACGACGGCATAGCCGGTCAGCGGAAGGTCGTTGCCGGATTTGTCTTGAGCAGGCTTGTTGTGAACAGACTTCTCTTGGGCAGACTTGAGCATTGCGAGCCGACGTCGATTCGTGAGTTGAAAGGGGTGTCGAGCGCGCGATCTCTCCGCCTCGGACGACTCCGATGTAAGGTGAGTCTGTCGCGACGAGCAAGCGAAGACGTGTTCTTCACAAGCAGGGCGATTACGGGTTCAACCTGACGGCGCAGCGCCGGCCCGCGATGATCTCGGGATGTTCGGCGCGAACGAGTCGCGCAAGTTCCGGACTTGCAACGCGAACGTTCCGGTCGCTCGCCATCATGCGCGCCACCGCGAACGAGGAGCGCCGTGGTCGCGCGTCTCTCAGCGCCCGCAGCGCCCACCTCGCGCCGCCCCCAAGGCAGCAGCCCGATCCCAACTTGGATGCGCTCTCCGACTGAGCACGGGTAGACGCAAAATCCCGGGGCCATCGGACGAACGAATCAGCATGACCGCCATGCGCGAATTGCCCGTCGTGCCAGTCTGCCGCAGATAAACAGCTTGCACCGTCGGGCAAATCAGGACGACATTTCCGCGCATCCCGCCTCATGAAGAGGGGCGTGTCGCGAACGTCACGAGACGTGGAGTGCGGGATGCGATGGACGCGACGTGTCGCAGCGGGTGTCATGCCTGCGGACGAACGGCACGGCGCGGACGGCGAAGTCGCATGGTCCTGGCGCCGCGACGCTGGCGTCAAGCTCGTGACGAGGTTTCAGCCTCGCGCGGGTGACGGTGGCAAGACAGCCCGTTCACCGGGGAGAATGCGTATAAGCCGTAACACTATCGCGCAGGGAAGGCCGGGATGTCTCAGCCGAACCTGTGGTTCCTGCCCCGTGCATTCTTTCCGCACGGGGGCCATGGGGGCGGCGAGCTCCCGGCCTTCCCTGCGCCCTCTCACTTGAAGAGGGCTCCGTCAAGCAAGACTCGGGCGCGATAGGCGCCGCGAGATCGCGACGTGCTGATTTGTAGACGTTCTGTTTGTCGATGGCTGTTTGTCGATGGCTGTTTGTCAGAGTGAACTGCTGACCATTGTCACGTGCCGTGCACGGGACCACGACGATCCCCGTAAGATGACGGATGGGCTTGCCGACCGCCGGTGCCGCTGCGGTAGCAAGGGATCGTAAACGACTGCGCCGGACGTTGACCCGCCATTTACCTCACGGTCCAACCACGACATCGTGATTTGATGCAGGTCAACATAACCGGCCCGAACGCACCACCTACTGACAAGGCGTTCAAGCGAATCAGGCCTTGCCGTTATCTCGTTCGGCGTCCCTCGAACGGTCCTGTGCACTTGTCATCATGGAGAACCACATGAGCGAGACCGGCGTGACCGCCCTGGATCACACCGTCCAGGAAACCAACATCTGGCTGAAGGCCATCGAGCAACGCCTCGCGCTGGCGAGCCGGCAGCAGGCCTACAATGCACTGCGTGCCGTGCTGCATGTGCTGCGCGACCGTATGCCGATGGCCGTCGCCGTGAATTTCGGCGCCCAGTTGCCGATGCTCATTCGCGGGATCTACTACGAGGGCTGGCACCACGCGGCAACCCCGACCAAGGACCGCCATCTCGAATATTTCGTCGATGACATCTTCCGCCAACTGCCGCCGCAATTCCCGGTCGATCCGCTCACGGCTGCGCGCGGCATCTTCGAAATTCTCTGGGAGAAGCTCGATCCCGGCGAGTTCGACAAGCTGATGGGCCACCTGCCGGTGCCGCTGCGCAATCTGCGCGAGCCGGCGACCTGAGGGACGGACCCCTTCGATCAGCTGGCCGGTATCGGTCGTCGGTACGGCGGCAGTGCGCCTCTCGCCTTCAATGCGCGAGCTGCCGGTACAGCGCCGGCAGCGCGGCGGGCAGTCGCCTGATGTTGCCGACGATGGCGTAGCCGCCGCGGCCGAACAGGGTGGGAAAATACGACTGCGCCGACGCATCGATGGTCACGCCGAACACCGCGACGCCGCCGCGCCGCGCTTCCTGCACCGCCTTGCGCGTGTCCTCGATCGCGAACCGTCCCTCATAGTGATCGACGTCGTTCGGCTTGCCGTCGGTCAGCACCAGCAGCAGGCGCTTGCGCTCGGATCGCTCGGCGAGCTGGCTGGCGGCATGACGCACCGCCGTGCCGATACGCGTATAGTAGCCGGGCCTGAGCGCGCCGATGCGGCGCTCGACCCGCCCGCTCATCGGCTCATCGAATGCCTTCACGGTCTCCAGGCGGACCCATGAGTTGCGCCGCGAGGTGAAGGTGAGAATGCTGTGGCTGTCGCCGCAGGCCGACAGCCCATGCGCCAGCACCAGCAGCGCCTCCTTCTCGACGTCGAGAACGCGCACGCCGTCGATCCACGCATCGGTCGATAGGGACACGTCGACCAGGAGAGTCACCGCGAGATCATGCGCGAGCGGGCGCATCGCCAGATGCACGCGATCAAGTCCGCCATGGCCGGCATTGAGATCGCTGCGCGCGCGCACCAGCGCGTCGATGTCGAGGTCGTGGCCGTCGGCCTGCGCGCGCATCACCTCATGACGCGGCCGCAAGGTCTCGAACCTGCGCCGCACGCTGCGGATGCGCCGGCGCATCGCATCGTCCGGAGACCACGCCTCGCCCGCCTCGGCGGCATCGCCGGTCACGACGCGACAATGGTCCGGCAGATAGGCGCCGCTGCGATAATTCCACTCGGGATACAGCCGGCCGCTGTCGAGCCGGGCCGTGTCCACCGCCTCGGGCGGCAGGTCGAGATCGAACTTCAGCTTGCTCGCCGGACGCCCCTTGCGCCTGGCGATCGCGAGCTCATCGAGATCGTCGGCAGCCTTGCGGGCGTCGTCATCGTCGGTATCGTCGGACGGACGATCGACATTGACCATCTCCGCCATCGCCAGGATCTTCTCGAAGCGGTTGAGGATGAATGGATCGCGCTTGGCCGTGTCGTCGCGCTCGCGCCGCGCGAAGCGTTTGCGGGTGTCGGGTGCACCCTCCTGCTCTGCGGGCGTCTGCGTCTCGTCGTCCTCGCGCGCCGCGGCAACGGCATCGCGGCTCCAGCAATCGCCCCACAGCGGACACGGCAGCATCGGCCGATAGCCGGGCGGGGCGGCCTCCGGCAACGCGCCGCCAGCGATGACCGCATTCCACAGCGCGCCCTTGGGCGGCGCGCCGGCGCCGAGCAGGGCCATGACGATGTGCTCGACCTGCTGCTCGAGCCGAGGCAGCGGCCGCCGCGGACGCGCCACAGCCAGCGCTTCGGCGAGTTGCGCATGCGGACGCGCCAGTCCAGGGAAGCGCGCCAGCACCAGCGAGGTCGTCTCACAGGCCCGGCGCAGCGCCAGCAGATCATGCCGCAGCGGATCGCGCTCCGCGATCGGCTCGACTGCCATGGTCGCGAACCACGCCGCGAGCCAGTGATAGAGCTGCGCATTGAGCGCGCGCCCCGGCAGCAGCGCGATGGTCTCCGGCAGGAACACGGTGGCGCCATCGCGCCCGGCCTGATCGAGGCATTCGTCGCCGAGGCCAATGCGCTGGCGCCAGCCGAGCCGATGGCCCGATTTGCGCGCCTTGGCTCCGGCGACCTGCACGCCGCTCTCGCCGCCCAGCGCGCGGAACATCACGGCGATGCGGCCGCTGATCTCGTTCAGGGCGACGGCCTGATCCGGATGGACCGGATAGCTCGAGGTCGTGCCGACCAGGCGATGCCAGGCGCGGCCGACGGTCTCCTCCAGTTCGAGGAAGTCGAGCATGGCTCACCCGATCACGGCATGCGCGACCTCGCGCAACGCGGCCTTGACGTCGGCGTCGTCGGTGAGCGGCTCGATCATCGCGGCGAGCACGGCGTCCGCGATGGATGCTCCGGCAGCGACGAGCGTCGCGCAATAGACCAGGAGCCGCGTCGAGACGCCCTCCTCCAAGTCATGGCCTTGCAGCGCGCGCAGCCGATGCGCGAGCGCCACCAGCGGCCGAACGCGCTCCGGCGCCAGCCCGCTCTCGGCGGCAACCACCGCGATCTCCTGCTCGGCGGGCAGGAAGCCGAATTCGATGGCGATGAAGCGCTGCCGTGTCGATGGCTTCAGCGCCTTGTGCAGCGACTGATAACCCGGATTGTAGGACACCACCAGCATGAAGCCGTCGGGCGCGAGCAGCTCCTCGCCGGTGCGCTCCAGCGGAAGAATGCGGCGGTCGTCGGTGAGAGGATGCAGCACGACGGTCACATCCTTCCGCGCCTCGACGACCTCGTCGAGATAGCAGATGCCGCCCTCGCGCACCGCGCGGGTCAGCGGGCCGTCGGTCCACACGGTGTCACCGCCCTTGAGCAGATATCGCCCGGTGAGGTCGGCGGCGGTGAGGTCGTCGTGACAGGCGACCGTGTGCAGCGGCAGGCCCAGTCGCGCCGCCATGTGCGCGACGAAGCGGGTCTTGCCGCAGCCGGTCGGCCCCTTCAGCAGCACCGGTAGGCGATGTCGGAACGCATGCTCGAACAGCGCGCATTCATTGCCGGTCGGCGTGTACGAGGGGAACGACAGGACGGTATCGATCGCGTGCAGCGCGGGCTTCATGATCACTCTCCGAATCGGGGGATGCAGGCGGCGGCATCGAAGCCGCCGCCTGCGGGGTTTTACTCCGCCGGCTGCAGGGCGCCGGGGATGATCGCCTGCTTGGCGCGGCCGGGCACCAGCACGGCCCAGACGAACATCAGCGCCGCGATCGCCACGAACACACCGGAGCCGAGCCGAACCCAGTAGAACATCGCGAGCTGGTCCTGCACGTCCATGTAGCTCTGGCCGAGCACGCGCTGCAGATGCACCTGGATGATGCCGGCGAAGGTCAGCGCAAAGGTCATCGTCATCATCGCCGTGCACATGATCCAGAAGCTCGCCATCGAGAGCCACTGGTTATACGGCGCACGCTGGCGCAGCTGCGGCACCGCATAGGCCATGACCGCGAGGTTGAGCATCACATAGGCGCCGAAGAAGGCGAGATGGCCGTGCGCGGCGGTCACCTGGGTGCCGTGGGTGTAGTAGTTCACGCTGGACAGCGTGTGCAGGAAGCCCCACACGCCGGCGCCGAGGAACGCCATGACGGAGCAGCCGACCGACCACAGCAGCGCGGCGCGATTCGGATGCTTGCGTCCCGCCTTGAGCGTCATCTGCACCGTGAAGATCACCATGGTGAAGAACGGCGCGACCTCGAGCGTTGAGAACAGCGAGCCGATCCACTGCCAATAGCCGGGCGCGCCGATCCAGTAGAAATGATGGCCGGTGCCGAGGATGCCGGAGAACAGCGCCAGGCCAATGATGACGTAGAGCCACTTCTCCACCACCTCGCGGTCGATGCCGTTGAGCTTGATCATCAGGAAGGCCAGGATCGAGGCCATGATCAGCTCCCAGACGCCCTCCACCCAGAGATGGACGATGTACCACCAGTACATCTTGTCGACGGCGAGATTGGCTGGGTTGTAGAAGGCGAACAAAAAGAAGATCGCGACGCCCCACAGACCGAACAGCAGGATGTTGGTCACCGTCGTCTTGCGACCCTTCAGGGCGGTCATCGTGACGTTGAACAGGAACATCAGGCAGACGACGACGATGCCGACCTTGATGATGAAGGGCTGCTCGAGGAACTCACGGCCCTCATGGTAGTGGAAGAGATAGCCGACGACGGCCGCGCCGGCCGCGCCGAAGAACATCCAGAACTGGATCTTAGCGAGCAGCGGGCTGTAGAGCTCGGTCTCGGTCTCCTCGGGCAGCAGGAAGTAGGTGGCGCCCATGAAGCCGATCAGCGACCACACGATCAGCGCGTTGGTGTGGATCATGCGGACGATGTTGAAGGGAAGCAGGACCGACAGCGTGTTCGGCAGCACGTAGATGGTGCCGGCGAGCAGGCCGAAGATGACCTGGGCGAGGAAGAGCGTCAGCGCGCCGTAGAAATACAGCATCGCGACCTTCTGGGTCTCATATCTCATCGCGGATCTCTCTCATGACGGGGACGGGATGCCGGCTCAGCCGGCCTTGTTCGGCGGCCAGTCCTGGCGCTTGATCGTGTCGGTCCATTGCAGGAAGTCGGCGAGGTCGTTGAGCTCCTGGTCGGACAGATTGAACTGCGGCATCTGCCTGCGGCCGGGCGCACCGGAGGGTTGCGACTGCATCCAAGATTTCAGCATCTCGCGCGCGGCGGCCGGGTCCTGCCGGCCGCCCCAGCGGTCCCAGACATTGCCGACCTCTGGCGCGAAATAGGCGCCCTCGCCGAGCAGGGTATGGCAGTTGATGCAGGAGTTTCTCTCCCAGACGTGCTTGCCGCGAGCGACTCCGTCGGACAGCGTCGACGCATTGGTCGAGGTCGTGACCATGTAGTAGTGGCTGTGCGCTGTGAGCCCGAGGAAGATCGCAAAGAAGAAGGCCGAACCGCCGTAGAAGACGTTCCGTGCGGCCGACTTGGTCAGGCGTTCCGCCATGACACGTCCTTTCCGTTTTGGTGAAGGTCGATGGTGAAGGCAATCTACCGGCACTGCCGGGAGTCTCTTTGTCGCGGCGCAAGCAGCACGGCGATGGCCCGTCAGACCAGCGCGCGGAGCGCCACCGCCAGCCCGGCGAGCGCAACCAGGCCTAGGAGCCACGATGCGAGCAGGCCGCGCCACAGCGCGGGCGCATGGCGCAGGCCGAGAAAATCCAGCACGATCACCCTGCCCTTTGCCGATGCGAGCGCGAGCACGAGGGCATCGGCGAGCCAGCGATTCGGCAGCAGCAACGAGGCCGCGAGCGTGGCGACGGCGAAGCTCAGCAATTGAAGCCAGGCGAGCGTGAGGCGATCGCGGACCATGACTCATCCCACCAGATAGAGGATCGGGAATATCACGATCCAGACCAGGTCGACCATGTGCCAGAACGCCGTCCCGGTCTCGACGCTGGTGGGCGCGGCATGACGACCGACGATTCCGAGGATGACCATCCCGAGTACGACGTGAAGCAGATGGAAGCCCGTGAGCAGAAAATAGAGCGTGAAGAACGGCGACGTCTCCAGGCCTGCGCCGGCGGCAATCTCCCTGCCATACTCGGTCAGCTTGACGGCAATGAAGGCCGTGCCGAGCAGGATCGCCAGCATGATCCAACGCCGTGCTGTGGCCGGCGATCCGCCTCTCGCCGCCGCCGCCCCGCGCGCCGCAGCCCACCCGCTCGTCACAAGCACGATCGTGTTCAATGCGGCGAGAGGTCCGTCCAGCATGGCCTGCCCGGCTGCGAACACGACTGGATTGACTGCGCGCGCCACGACGAAGGCGCCGAGCAGCAGGCCGAAAGCGACAAGCTCGCTGAGGATCAGGACCCACATCATGGGGTCGCCCGGCAACCCGTCGAGCACGCCCCAGCGCTCCGTTGGTTCCGGTTCGTATGTGAGTGCCGACACCGCCACCTCCGATCAGATGTCGGCAAAGCTAATCGGGGCGGCAGACATGCTCTTTGTCGGCGCACAAACAGCACGGCGCCCGGATGCGCTACCGGATCGACATCAGGAGCATGTCCATGACCGAAGCGCAGCTCGGCCTCGTCACCGCCACCCCGATCATCATCGTGTTTGCAGCGGCGCTGCGGCGCATGGGCGTGCTGTCGACCACGGGGACCGTGTCCGCGATCGCGCTCTCCGTTGCGATTGCGGTTGTCCTGTTCACCACGCAATAACCTGGCCTGGAACCTTTGCCGTCCTCGGGCGTCAGATCGTCCGGAGGTGCCGCATGGACGACAACCGGTTCGCAGAGCTGCTCGGCAACGCCGCCATCGGCGTCTGGGGCGACATGCCGCGCGACATCCAGGAAGCGCTGTTCGAGACGGCGATGCGCGGTCACGACGATCTGAGGCACGAACTCGCCAAGCTGCTTCACGACCGGCATCCGCGGACACAGCATCCGCCGCATCCGGCTTGAGCGGTCTCAGTCGCGATGATCATCAGCCCCGAACTGTGATGGCTCGTCGTAGCCCTTGCGGCTGCTGTAGAACAACAGCACCATCAGCCCGATCCCCACGATGAGCGAAAACACCACGCCGAGCGTGAGCGCGATCCAGCCCTCGGTCGGCATCGGATCGCCGGGCAAGGTCATGCCCTGATAGGCGAAGACGACGGCGGCCGCGAGAATCAGCAGCAATGCGACGATGATAGTGATGGGTCCTGCACGCATGGCGGTCGCACTCCTGACACGAGAACAGGACGCGACCACGATCGTTCCTGGACGGGTGCGGTAACGGCGCACGGCGGCAGTTCCGAAATTTGAGGACGGCGTCCCCACCCTTCTCGCTGCGCCGCCGAAAGCATCGCGCTGCATCCAATCGCAGCATCATCTGCTCAAAGGATGACGCGCGCTCCACCGCGCCTTGCCGCGCGCCGCATGGCTGCTCTCGCGGCGGATCGCTAGGCGTCAGGGAACTTAGCTGATAACCATACCGGCTCCCTATCGGCAGCAGAGGACAAGGACCGGAGATGGACAACCGCAGCGAGATCTGGCGCGGCGTCGACGCGATCAAGACCCGTTTCATCGAGCTCAGCGACCGGGTGTGGAGCATGCCCGAGGTCTGCTACACCGAGGCCCGCTCGTCCGCCGAACACCTCGCCGAGTTGAAGCACCAGGGTTTTCGGATCATCGAAAAGGTCGCGGGCATCCCGACCGCGCTGATGGGCGAATGGGGCGAAGGTGGTCCGGTCATCGCGTTCATGGGCGAATACGACGCCCTGCCCGGCCTCAGCCAGGAGGCCGGCGTCGCCGAACATCGTCCGATCGAGACCGGCGGCCATGGCCATGGCTGCGGCCACAATCTCCTGGGCTCGGCGGCGCTGCTCGCGGCAACCGCCGTGAAGGACTGGCTCGCCGCCAACAAGGTTCCGGGACGCGTGCGCTACTACGGCTGCCCTGCCGAGGAAGGCGGCGCCGCAAAGGCCTTCATGGTGCGCTCAGGCGCGTTCGAGGATGCCGACATCGCAATCACCTGGCATCCGTCGAGCTTCTGGGAAGTGGTGATGACGCCCTCTCTCGCCAACACGCGCGCGGACTTCATCTTCACCGGACGCACCTCGCATGCGGCCGCCTCGCCGCATCTCGGCCGCAGCGCGCTCGACGCGGTGGAGCTGATGAATGTCGGCGTCAACTACATGCGCGAGCACATGCCGAGCGACGCCCGCGTGCATTACGCGCTGCTCGACACCGGCGGCATTGCGCCCAACGTCGTGCAGGCGCATGCGCGCGTCCGCTACTCGATCCGCGCGCGCGACCTGCCCGGCATGAACGAGCTGGTCGGGCGCGTACACAAGATCGCGCAAGGTGCCGCGATGATGACCGAGACCAAGGTCGAGATGAAGATCATCTCGGCGGTCTCCAACATCCTGCCCAACACGCCGCTCGAAGAGGCGCTGCACGGGATCATGGAGGAGCTGGGGCCGCCGCATTTCGACGCGAGCGACAAGGATTTTGCCGGTCAGATCCAGGCGACCCTGACCGACAAGGACATCGAATCCGTCTACTACAGCATCGGCATGGATCCGACCGACAAGCCGCTGGCCGACTTCCTGGTGCCGCTGAACGCCAAGCGCAATCCGCAGATCGGCTCGACCGATGTCGGCGACGTCAGCTGGGTGGTGCCAACGGTGCAGGTGCACGCGCCGACGGTGGCGATCGGCACGCCGTTCCACACCTGGCAGGTCGTTGCGCAAGGCAAGACGCCGGCCGCGCACAAGGCGATGGTGCAGGCCGCCAAGGCGATGGCCGGTCTCGGCATCAAGGCGCTCAATGAGCCGGCGCTGATCGCAGCCGCCAAGGCCGACCTGAAGAAGCGGACGCTGCGCACGCCCTATGTCAGCCCGCTGCCCGCCGAGGTCGAGCCGCCGCTGACCATGTCGGTCGTTTGAGAGATACACTGGGGGGAAACACAATGGCGAAAACAGCGACAAGGAAGAAGCCGGCGGCAAAGACCGCCAAGCCGGCTCCGAAGCGCGTGGCCACGCGCGCCACGGCCAACAGGAAGCCCGCAAAGGCGAAGCCGCAGGCCAGACCACAGGCGAGGGCCGCCGCGCCGAAGCCGCGGCTGCCGAGAGGACCGGTCTGGCAGTGGTCGGCGCTCGACACCTCCGCTGCGATCCGCTCGGGCGCGGTCTCCTCGGTCGAGGTGACCGAGGCGCACATCGCGCGCATGCATGAGGTCAATCCGAAGCTGAATGCGGTCGTCGTCGATCTGTCCGAAGAAGCATTGAAAGCTGCGCGCGCCGCGGACAAGGCGCGCAACAAGGACGGCCTGCTGCATGGCGTGCCCGTCACCATCAAGGAGAACGTCGACTACCAGGGACGGCCAAACCCCAACGGCGTTCAGGCGCAGATGGGAATCATCGCGCCGTCGGACGCGCCCGTCGTGCGCAACCTCAAGAACGCGGGCGCGATCGTGCTCGGCCTCACCAACACGCCGGAATTCTCATTCCGCGGCTTCACCGACAACCCGCTGCACGGACTGACCTTGAACCCGTGGGATCCCGAGATCACCTGCGGCGGCTCGTCGGGCGGCGCTGGAGCTGCGGTCGCCGCCGGTATCGGCACCATCGCGCATGGCAACGACATCGGCGGCTCGCTGCGCTGGCCGGCGCATTGCAACGGCGTTGTCACGATCAAGCCGACGCAGGGGCGCATCCCGGCCTACAACGAAAGCGCCGCGGCCGAGCGGCCGATGCTGGCGCATCTGATGTCGTCGCAGGGCCCGCTGGCGCGTAGCGTCGCCGACGTCAGGCTGGCGCTGGAGGTGATGAGCCGGCGCGATCCGCGCGATCCCTGGTGGGTGCCGGCCCCGCTCGAGGGCGAGAAGCCCAAGCGGCCGATCAAGGTCGCGCTCGCCAAGATCCCCGATGACATGGACGTCGATCCTTCGGTGCAGGCCGCGCTGCGGCAGGCCGCCGATCATCTGGAACGCTCCGGCTACCGGGTCAGCGAGGTCGAGGTCCCCGACATCTCCGGCGTCTGGCAGACCTGGTGCGACGTCATCACCACCGAGGTGGTCGTGATGCAGGAGGCCAAGATGCTGGCCGTCACCTCGGAAGACTTCCACAAGGCGTGGGGCGGGATGCGGGCCAAGGCCGAGATCCTCGACCTCGCGGGCTGGATGAACGCGACGGCGCAGCGCTCCACCCATATCCGCGCCTGGCAGCTGTTCTTCGAGGATTATCCGGTGGTGCTGGCGCCGACGACGGTCAAGCCGACGCCGGGCCCGCGCGAGGACACGGTAAGCCCGGAGCGCGTGCGCGAAATCTTCTTCAACGAGATCCGCTTCATCTCGGCCATCAACGTGCTCGGGCTGCCCGGCGCAGTGGTGCCGGTGGCGGTTCACAATGGCCAGCCGATCGGCGTGCAGCTGATCGCCGGCCGCTATCGCGAGGATCTCGCGCTCGATGCCGCCGCGGCGATCGAGAAGCGTGCGGGCATGCTGGTGCGGCAGCTCTGGGAGCGGATGGCTTAGTCTCGCGCCGGCCCGAGAACCCCGGCTCTCGGGCCGTCATGTTTCCAACATCGCTTCAGCCTCGATTGTCGAAAGTCGTACACTGACGCCCATCGCGTTTGCCCGAGGGGCCCCTCGGGTTGACGGGACGTCGCCGACCTGTCTATTTTGATGTATACGAATGAATATAGCACGGCATCGGTACGGGCGCTGCGCCGGAACGGGACTTGCAATTCACCGAAGCGAACCCGTCTCTGCGATATGAACGAGGACAATTGTGATGAGATCGATGCGCTTCGTCGCCGCTGCCCTGTGCGCGGCTGCCGCTCTCCTGACTGGCGCAAATGCGTTCGCCGGGAGCGCCAACATCGCCGTGGCCGCCAACTTCACCGAGCCGGCCAAGGAGATCGCCGGTCTGTTCAAGGCCAAGACGGGACACGAATTGGTGCTGAGCTTCGGCGCGTCCGGACAGTTCTACACCCAGATCAAGGAGAACGCGCCGTTCGCGATCCTGCTCTCCGCCGACGACGAACGGCCGAAGAAGCTGGTCGACGAGGGCCTCGGCGTCGCCGGGAGCCGTTTCACCTACGCGATCGGCAAGCTCGTGCTGTGGAGCAAGGACCCGAACGCGGTGAAAGGCGAGGAAACGCTGAAGGCGAACGCGTTCAACAAGCTGTCGATCGCCAATCCCGCCGCCGCGCCCTATGGCGCGGCTGCAGTGGAGACGCTGAAGGCGCTCAATCTCTATGAGACGATCAAGCCCAAGATCGTGCAGGGCAACACGATCTCGCAGGCGTTCCAGTTCGTCGATACCGGCAATGCCGAGGTCGGCTTCGTCGCACTGTCGCAGCTGATGCCGAATGCGGGCGGCTCGCGCTGGCTGGTGCCGCAGAACCTCTACAGCGAGATCCGTCAGGATGCCGTGCTGCTGAAGGCATCCGCCGGCAACGAGGCGGCGACCGCGTTCCTGACCTTCCTCAAGACTCCGGAAGCCCGTGCGGTCATCGAGAAGTTCGGCTATGCTCTGGACCCGAAGTCCGGCAGCTGAGCGCTCACGTCGATGAACTTCCAAGGATGAACTTGCACGTCTCGGCCGATATCTGGCAACCGGTCAGTCTGACCCTCGAATTGGCAGCGATCACGACCGTCATTCTGATGATCGTGGGAACACCGATCGCATGGTGGCTGGCGCGGTCGCAGGCGTGGTGGAAGGAGGCGGTCGCAGCCCTGGTGGCGATTCCGCTGGTGCTGCCGCCGACCGTGCTCGGCTTCTATCTACTGGTCGCGCTCGGCCCGAGCGGTCCGGGCGGAGCGCTGGCTTCCTTGTGGGGCGCACGCACCCTCGCCTTCACTTTCCCAGGCCTGGTTATCGGCTCGGTGCTGTTCTCGATGCCGTTCGTGGTGCAGCCGATCCGCAACGCCTTCGAGGCCATGGGCGAGAAGCCCCTGGAAGCAGCCGCCACGCTGCGGGCCACGCCCTGGCGCGCGTTCTGGACGATCGCCGTGCCGCTGGCGAGCCCCGGCTTCCTCACCGGCGCGATCCTCGGCTTTGCCCACACCGTCGGCGAGTTCGGCGTCGTGCTGATGATCGGCGGCAACATTCCCGGCAGGACGAAGGTGCTGTCGGTCGCGATCTACGACTACGTCGAGACCTCGCAATGGACCGAAGCCTCGGTGCTGGCGCTCGGCATGGTCGTGTTCTCGTTCGGCGTCATTCTGACGATGATGCTGATCGAGAAGAACATGACGCGACGCGCGTCATGAGCACCGTCAAGGTCGATTTCCGCGGTACGCTCGGGCGCTTCGAGCTGAACGCGCGGTTCGAGGTGCCGGCGCGCGGCGTCACCGCGATCTTCGGCCCGTCCGGCTGCGGCAAGACCGCCGTCATGCGCAGCATCGCCGGCCTCAACCGCCTGGACGGACGATGCTCCGTCACCGGCGACGTCTGGCAGGACGAGAAGACCTTCCGCCCGGTGCACCAGCGCCCGATCGGCTACGTGTTCCAGGAAGCCAATCTGTTTCCGCATCTCTCCGTCCGCCGCAACCTGATGTACGGGCATCCCGGCCCGTCCGGCCCCACCGCCATCGGCTTCGATGAGGTGGTGTCGCTGCTCGGCATTGCCAAGCTGCTGGAGCGCTCGCCGCGCCATCTGTCCGGCGGCGAGCGGCAGCGCGTGGCGATCGGCCGCGCGCTGCTCAGCCAGCCGAAGCTGCTGCTGATGGACGAGCCGCTGTCGGCGCTCGACCAGATGACCAAGGACGAGATCCTGCCCTATCTGGAGCGGCTGCATGCCGCGCTCGACCTGCCGATCCTCTACATCAGCCACGATATCGCGGAGGTCGAGCGGCTCGCCGATCAGCTGGTGCTGATGCGCAATGGCAGCGTCCTGGCTTCAGGCCCGCTGTCCGTGCTCCAAGCCGACCTGACACTGCCGCTCGCGCTCTCCCGCGATGCAGCGGTCAGTCTCGACGCCACCGTTCTGAAGCACGACGCCATCGACGGCATGGTGACGCTTGCGGTGCCGGGCGGGCATTTCGTGCTGCCGGCCGAGCCGCTTGCGTCGGGAACACGCCGCCGCCTGCGCGTGCTGGCCGATGACGTCAGCCTCGCCTTGGAAACGCCGAGCCGCAGCACCATCGTCAACGTGCTACGCGCGAAGATCCTGGAAATCCGCAGCCAATCGGACCACCGTGTCACCGCCCTGCTTGGCCTCGGCGAGGACGGCCAGGGTGCACGATTGCTGTCGCGGGTCACCCAACGCTCGTGGAACGAGCTCGGCCTGCAGGCAGGGCTTGCCGTCTACGCCCAGGTCAAGGGCGTCGCGCTGGTGCGCCGCGAAGAGCCCATCGCCTGATCGGCACGCGCCGACCTGCCCCACCATCACGACATGTTGTATAAGCGACAATATAGCATCCGATGTTATATCCCAAACAATACAGCTTTGCATCAGACGAACCGAGGCCTGCCTGCTTTTCCTCAATGCAATGAACATGTTGATCGGCGCGCAACGATCTGGCCCGCGGCTTGCTCATTCGATCTCGCAACACGAGGTCATCAGCATGAAATCCGCCGCCGTCACTTGGCATCCGAACGCGCCCAAGCCGCTCGCGCTGGTGCTGGGCACCAACGAGATCGCCTCCGCGATCGCGGCCAAGCTCAACCATGAGCGCTTCGCGCTCGTCCTCTGTCACGACGCCTTTCCGCCGGTGATCCGACGCGGCATGGCCTTCCACGACGTCCTGTATGGCGAGGCCTGCGACGTCGACGGCGTGGTCGGCTGCCGGGCCGAGGGCATCGCGGACGTCGTGCGCATTCATCGCGAGCCCAGCCAGATCGCCGTCACCGGGATGCATCTCACCGACATCATCGCGTTCCGCTATCCCGCGGTCATCGTCGACGCACGGATGCAGAAGCATCTGGCCACGCCGGATCTGCGCGGCGTTGCCGGCATCGCCGTCGGCATCGGACCGCGCTTTGCGGTCGGGCACAATTGCGACATCGCGATCGAGACGCATCCTTGCGACACCGGCGCGATCGTGGCGCACGGCACCACGCGCGACGCGGACGGCAAGGCGCGTGCGCTCGGCGGCGCCGGCCGCGAGCGCTTCGTCTATTCCAATCAGGACGCCGTCTGGCATACGCCGCTCGACATCGGCACCCGCGTCTACAAGGGACTGCAGCTCGGCTCGCTCGGCGGCACACCTGTGCTGGCGCCGCTCGATGGCGCACTGCGCGGCATCGCCCGCGACGGATTGCGCGTGCCGGCCAACGTCAAGCTGCTCGAGATCGATCCGCGCGGCCGCCACGCGGCATGGACCGGCATGGACGACCGCGGGCGATCGATCGCCGCGAGCGTCGTCTCGGCGGTCCACGCGATCGTGCAAACCGGTCGGAAGGCGGGCCGCGTCTCCGCCAACGTGTGAGGAGGACTGCCATGGGTGTCGCTGAGGTCGGGACGTGTCAGATCGTGGCGCTGCAGGGCGCTGCGTCCACCGTCATCCAGGAGCTGCTCGATGAGCTCGCCACGCGGCTCGCAGGCATCGGGCTGCGCGTCTCCGGCGTGATCGAGAGCAGCGCCGACAAGACCAGGCCGTGCAAGGCCATGATGCTGCGCAGCCTCGACGACGACCGCGTGTTCTCGATCTCGCAGGATCTCGGCCCGGGATCGCAGGGCTGCAATCTCGATCCCGAAGGATTGGTGCTGGCCTGCGCCGCCGTGCAGCAGTCGATCGCGCGCGGCACGGATGTCGTAATCCTCAGCAAGTTCGGCAAGCAGGAGGCGACGGGAGGAGGCCTCGCCGACGCCTTCGGCTCGGCGATGTCAGCCGGGCTTCCGATCATCACGGCGGTATCGCCCGCGATGATGGAGGCGTGGAAGCGCTTCGCCGGCGTGTTCGCCGAATGCGTCCCGGTCGATGTCGCGCGCCGTCCCGGCTGGATCGAGGCGTGGTCCGGCCGCATGGTGACAGCGCGAAGCCCGCGTGACATGATCGGCTCACAACGCGAGCGGATCGGAATAGGATGAAGCGCGAAGCTCAGATCGCATTGACCATCACTTTCGGCAACGGCGGAAGTCTGTCGCCCGAAGATCTGCTGCTGATCGACTTCATCCGCCGGGAGCGCTCGATCCTCGGCGCCGCGCGCGCGAGCGGCATCTCCTACCGCAAATGCTGGCTGATGGTCGATGCGCTCAACCGCACCTTCGAGACGCCGGTGTTCGAGACTCATCCGGGGCGACGGGGCGGCGGCGCCGAGATCACGCCGTTCGGCGAGCGGCTGATCGCGCTGTATCGCTCGATGGAGCGGCGCACCCGCACGGCCACCGCCGCGGCGCTCGCTGAGCTGCAGAAGGCTACCGATCCCCGCTATCAGAAGCGGGCCAGCGGCGCGGCCGAGGCAGCTCCGAAGGCCGAACCGCGCCGGGTCCGATCGCGACGCTCTTGATCATCGCCCAGGCCGACAGATCCGGCTCCAACGCCAGCCGCTCGACGGACTCCAGCGTGACCAAGGCGTGCAGCTTCGTCGCACCGAGATCGAACGTCACGCGCACATAGGGCGGATCGAGCGGCAGGATCTCCTCGATCCGGCCGGGTAGCCGGTTGGTGATCGAAACATCCATCGGCCGCGACAGCGCGATCGACACGTCGCGGGCCTCGATGGTCACGGAGACGCCGGCGTCGATCGCGGCGTCGACCATCGGCACGCGCAACTCGCCGTCGGCGAAGAACAACGTCGACATGCCATATTGCGGATCATGGCGCAGCACGCGCGCCGGCACCGTCGTGCTGAGAACGACGGTCGAGGCTGAGGACGATGCAGACGAGCCGGTCATCGCGCGGCAGCCTCCACAGCCTCAGGGCCGGTCGTGATCGTACAGGACGCGAACGCGGATCGTGCCCTCCACCGCGCGCAGCTCCGACAGCAGCGCCTCGCCCTCACCGCCGACCACGTCGGTCTCGAGCACGACATAGCCGACCTCGGGATCGGTCTGCAGATATTGCGCGAGGATGTTGATGTTGTGCCGCGAGACCGCCTCGTTGACCTGGCGCAGCACGCCGGGCACGTTGCGATGAACGTGGATGAAGCGCGTGCCCGTCGGGCGCGCCGGCAGTTGCACCTGCGGGAAGTTCACGGCGCCGAAGGTCGAGCCGACATCGGAATAGTCGATCAGCTTGCGCGCAACCTCGCCACCGATGCGATCCTGCGCCTCCTCGGTGGAGCCGCCGACATGCGGGGTCAGGATCACGTTGGGCAGGCCCTGCAGCGGCGAGACGAACGGATCGGCGTTCGATGCCGGTTCGACCGGAAACACGTCGACGGCAGCACCTGAGAGCTTGCCCTCGCGCAATGCGCTGGCCAGCGCCTCGATGTCGACCACCGTGCCGCGCGAATTGTTGATCAGATAGGCCCCGTCCTTCATGTGACGGATCTGGCGCTCGCCGATCATGTTGGCGGTCGCCGGCGTCTCCGGCACGTGCAGCGACACGACGTCGCTCATCGCCAGGAGCTCGTCGAGGCTCTCGACCGGCTCGGTGTTGCCGTGACGGAGCTTGTCGGTGAGATCGAAGAAGATCACCCGCATGCCCATGGCCTCGGCGAGGTTCGACAGCTGCGAGCCGATGTTGCCATAGCCGATGATGCCGAGCGTCTTGCCGCGCACCTCTCGGCTGCCATTGGCCGACTTGTCCCAGCCGCCGGCATGCGCCGACACCGAGCGCGGGAAGATGCGGCGCATCAGCATCACGACCTCGGCGATCGTCAGCTCGGCGACACTGCGGGTGTTCGAATAGGGCGCATTGAACACGGGGATGCCGAGCCGCTTCGCGGCATCGAGATCGACCTGGTTGGTGCCGACGGAGAAGCAGCCGACCACCATCAGCCGGTCGGCGGCCTGCAGCACATCGGCGGTGAGATGCGTCCGCGAGCGAATGCCAAGCATGTGCACGCCCGACAGCATACGCTTCAACTCCGCCGAACCGAGCGCCTTCGGCAGCCGCTCGATTTCCGTATAGCCGTTGGCCTCGAACATGCGGACGGCCGAGTCGTTCACGCCCTCGAGGAGCAGAACGCGGATCTTTTGCTTGGGAAGCGATAACGGCATGGGCCTGGCCTGGTTCAGTCGTGGATGTGGCGTAGTGTAGCGGTTGTTACAGTCGCGATGCGTTGAAACTTGGTGAATGCGACGCGGCAGGGTCGCTTTCTGTCGCTTTCTCAGGGTCTTGTCCACTCCGTCGCGGCCTTTTGACCGGCGATGCAAAATCAGCGCCTGGCATACCGGCCGCACCGCACGGCCCGCACTGCAACAACCGCAGATCGCTGTTTTGGCTGCTGACAAACCATGCGAGCAGAGCTAGCCTTTCTTCCAATCACAAAATCATCGGGAGGTCAGCATGTCAGACGGGGTTGTCGAGACACGCGCGTCGGAGGTGTCGGGCGGTGAAACGCAGACGGTCGATGTCGCCGTCGTGGGTGCCGGATTTGCGGGACTTTACCTGCTGCACCGCCTGCGCAAGGCGGGCTTCTCGACCGTGGCTCTGGATACGGCCAACGATGTCGGCGGCACCTGGTACTGGAACCGCTATCCCGGCGCGCGCTGCGACATCCAGACCGTCGACTACAGCTACACCTTCGATCCCGAGCTCGAGAAGGCGTGGCAATGGTCGGAGAAATACGCCACCCAGCCGGAGATCCTGCGCTATCTCGGCTTTGTCGCCGATCGCTACGATCTGCGCCGCGACATCCGCTTCGGCACCCGCCGTGCTCGGCGCCTCCTGGGATGACGCCAAGGAGCGCTGGCTGCTGACGACCGACAAGGGCCCCGCCGTCTCCTGCCGCCACTACATCATGGCGACCGGCTGCCTGTCGCAGCCGAAGCCGCCGGAGATCGACGGCGTGCACGACTTCAAGGGCGAGATCTACTTCACCAGCCGCTGGCCGCATGACGGTGTCGACCTCCGCGGCAAGCGCGTCGCGGTGATCGGCACCGGCTCGTCCGGCATCCAGTCGATCCCGATCATCGCCGAGCAGGCAGCACAGCTCACGGTTTTCCAGCGCACGCCGAACTTCGCACTGCCGGCGCATAACGGCCCGCTCCCGGCCGATCGCGCCGCGCAGCTCGCAGAAGATCGCAACGGGCTGCGCGAGCAGGCGCGCCGGTCGATGGCTGGCGTGCCGATCCCGCCGGCCACCGACTTCAGCTGGGCGTTGAGCGAGGCCGAGCGCCGCGAACGCTTCGAGAAGCTGTGGGCGTCGGGCGACCTCGTCGGCATGCTGACGCAGCTCTGGGCCGACCAGGGTGTCGACCCCGACGGCAATGCGCTGCTCGCCGACCTCATCCGCGAGAAGATTCACGAGATCGTCAAGGATCCCGAGACCGCCGCCGCGCTCACGCCTCACGACCATCCGTTCGGCGCCAAGCGCCCGTGCTTGGACACCAACTACTATCAGACGTTCAACCGCCCCAATGTCACGCTGGTCAATCTGCGCCAGGAGCCGATCACATCCATCACCGCTGATGGCATCAAGACCGACAGGCGCAGCTTCGACATCGACGTCATCGTGTTCGCGACCGGCTTCGATGCCATGACCGGTGCGATCCGCGCCGTGCATCCGATCACCGGGCGCGGCGGCAAATCGCTGGAGGATGTCTGGGCCAACGGACCGCAAACCTATCTCGGGCTCACGGTCGCAGACTTTCCCAATCTGTTCCTGATCACGGGTCCCGGCAGCCCATCGGTGCTGTCGAACATGGCGGTCTCGATCGAGCAGCATGTCGACTGGGTCGTCGATCGTCTCGTCGCCCTGCGCGAAGCCGGGTTCACGACCATCGAGGCCACGGAGACTGCGCAGGCCGGCTGGGCACGCCACATGGCGGACTGCGCGACCGTGACGCTGCATCGGCTCGCCAACACCTGGTACACGGGTGCCAACGTGCCGGGCAAGCCGCAGACCCTGATGCCCTATACTGGCGGCGTCGGCCCCTATCGCGGCATCTGCAACGAAATCGTCAGCCGCGGCATGCTCGGCTTCAAGCTGTCAGGTCCGAACGGCGCGTCCCAATGCAATGACGGCGAGATCGTGCGGCTGCAGCCGGATGTCAGGCTGGTGCTGAACATGCTGGCCGAGATGAACTTGCCGCCGATCGAATCGATGGGCGCCGCTGGCGCCCGCGAATTCGTTGCGCAGTTCAACGCGACGAGGCCGCCTGGACGTCCCGTTGGCGAAGTCAAGGATGGCACATTGCAGGGCGCCGACGGTCCCCTGCCCTATCGGCTTTATCGGCCGGCGACGCCCGGGCCGCATCCGATCGTCGTCTACTTCCATGGCGGCGGCTGGGTGCTCGGCGACGAGCAGTCGGACGATCCATTCTGCCGCGACATGTGCCGCCGCTCCAACATGATCTTCGTCAGCGTCGGCTATCGCCATGCGCCCGAGCACCGCTTCCCGGCGGCGGCCGAGGACGGCTATGCGGCGACGCGCTGGGTGGCCGAGCACGCCGCCGAGCTCGGCGGACGCGACGGACCGGTGCTGGTGGCCGGCTGGAGCGCCGGCGGAAACATCGCTGCGGTCACTTGCCAGCTCGCGCGGGATCGCGGCGGGCCTCTCGTCGGCGGACAGTTGCTGGTCTGCCCGGTGACCGATTGCAGCTTCGATCGGCCGTCCTACACCGACAACGCGGCCGGCTACTTCCTGACGCGCGGCCTGATGTACTGGTTCTGGGACATCTACTGCTCGCCGGCGGATCGCACCGATCCGCGCGCGTCGCCGTTGCGGGGCAAGCTGCAGGGCCTGCCGCCGGCCTACATCGTCACCTGCGAGTTCGATCCGCTGCGCGACGAGGGCGTCGCCTATGCGGAGGCGCTCGCCGCCAACGGCGTGCCGGTCGGGCAGCTCAAGGCCCACGGCCACTTCCACTCGTCGTTCACGATGGTCGACGTCGTCATCACCGGCGTCGGCGGCCGCATGCAGATGGCGGAGGCGCTGCAGGCATTCACGCAGTCTGCGGAAGAAGGCGAATCGCCGGAGATCAACGCCGCCGCCAGCTGACCAGCGGAGGCTGCGGCCGAGACGTATCGCGACGGCCCGCAACTTTGCGGGTCGTTGCCGCAACACGCAGCTTGCGCCGGATCGCCCACGCTGTCACCGAGACGACGAGCCACGCCGTCGTTGCGGCGACGAAGGCGGCCGCGACGCTTGACTGAACCAGCGTGGAGAATACGGCCGCGAACGCCAGCATGCCGAGACTGCCGAGCACTGCACCTGCGGTGTCGAGTGCAGCCGCTTCGCGTCCGCGCCGCTCGCCGGAGAGTCCCTGACGGCGCTTGCGCCTGATCTCGTGCGCCTCGATCAGGGTGACGCTGGCACAGAAGATCGCCGGCAATGCCAGGAAGAGGCCGCCGATCGCAGGACCGAAGGCTTTGGCAATGAGCCCGGTCGCGACTGTGGCGGCGCCGCCCAGCGCAAAGCGGATGACGTATTCGTGCCACTTGCCGTCCTTCAGCGCCGAGGGCGAGATGCAGATCAGCATCACGCCCCTCCGGAGAAGACCGCCTGCAGTCCCAGCGCTGCGACCAGCCACACGGCCGTTGCGAGCAGGCTCGCGCTCAATGCGCGCATATGCTGCCGCATCAGCAGCCGGCACACGGTCATGCTATAGAGACAGAGCGCGGCTGCGCCGAACATCATCGAATGGCTCTGGACCGCCGCATAAGCGGCATCATGCGTGACAACCGCAACGCCCAACGTCGCCAGCGCGACCGAGGGCGCGGCTCCGAACAGGCCGGCAAAGCTCTTCGGACGCAACACATCGCCAATGATCGCGAATGTCGAAACGATGACGCCGCCGATCAGGAAGCGGATGACGGATTCGGTCATGTCCGGCTTGCTCCCGGTTGTTCGTAGCCGGTCCATGCGCGCAAGCTGCGTTCAAGGGCCGCCCGTTCCGGAGGCGCGGACCAAGACTCTTGCGAGCACGAACAATTGGTTCCCTTCCAACGCCGAGCTCTGACGACAGTTTCAAGACAGCGTCACGAAGCCGTCATGGAGCGTGATCTGCTCAGCCCGTGGCTGCGATGGCATCGTCATAGGCACGCACGGAAGCGACCGCGGTGTCTCGCACATCGCTCGCGCTCATCCCCGGCTTGTACAGGCTGGAGCCGAGTCCGAAGGCTCGCACACCGGCTACGGCATAGGAGGCGAGATTCTTGTCCGACACACCGCCGACGGCACCGACCACGACGCCTTTCGGCAGGACGGCAAGTTGCGCTGCAATCCCCGACGGACCGAGCACCGACGCCGGAAAGTATTTCAGGGCCGAGGCGCCGCAACGCAAAGCAAGAAAGGCCTCCGTCGGCGTGAAGACCCCGGGCATGGTGACCATGTCGTAGGCCTGCGCCGTCGCCAGCACTTCGACATCGACGTTGGGGCTGACCATCAGACGCCCGCCGGCCTCCGCGACACGCACGCAATCTGCGGCATTGACGACCGTCCCTGCACCGATCAGGCAGTCCTTGCCGAACCGGGCGGCGAGACGCTCGATCGAGACGAACGGTTCCGGCGAGTTGAGAGGAACCTCGATCAGCTCGAAACCGGCTTCGATCAGGACATCGACGATGGCCTCGGACTCGTCGGGTTTGATACCGCGCAGGATCGCAACCAGCGACCGCTTGACATGCGGCCAGGCAACGGACTTTGTCATGGTCGGAAACGCGCTCCCCAGATCTGCCGCGCGGCCTTGACCAGGCCGCGCCGGGACGCCTGTTCGGCATCACATTCGTTCACGTCGAAACCAGCAGCGGCCAGCGCCGCGCGATAGAGCCGGCCGAGCCGGCCCGCTCCGATCAACCGGAGTGGAAGCTCGGCGCCAAACCGCGCCCGAGCGTCGGCGATCTCACTGCCGATCAGAAGCCCGGAGAGCCTCGCAGCCCCATCGGACCGCTGCTCAAAACCGAGGAGCTGGGCTGCGCGCAGCCGGAACAGCGCATTGGTCAGTGCCGTCGGCGCGGCAAGCGACGCTGCGAAGCTCTCGCGGAACGCCGCGTCGTGCTCGACGGCCGAGGCCTCCGGTTCGACGGCGTGCATCAAAATGCTATGTTGAGAGACGACCGCGAACAGCTCGCCGGTCATGTAGGTGGCAAAGTCGATCACAGCGCCGGCATCGATCCGGATCCATTTGCTGTGGGTGCCCGGAATGCAGACGATCCCGGTGAAGTCCGGCTCGGTGACGCCGAGCAGCTGGGTTTCCTCGCCGCGCATCACGTCCGGCTGATCCGCCCGCGCCTGCGCCAGTCCCGGCAGAATCCTGACGTCGCCATCCGTGTCGACGCCAATCGCGCCGGCATGCAGCGCCTCCAGCCGGGTGGGCGTGTGCAGATAAGGCGCCTCGACCCAGCCTTGCCGCGCGCCGGCCATGCCGCAGATCAGCACCGGAACATCGGCCGGCGCGCCGAGCTTCGCCAGATGGTCGCGCAGCACCGGCGCGAAGCCAGATGTCGCGCAATGCAGCATGCCCTCGCTACCGCGGCTCCCGGCCAGCTCCGTCCCGTCTCCGGCCATCAGCCAGGCGCGGAAGCTGGATGTCCCCCAGTCGACGGCGACAAGGGCCGGCGTTGCTGACGAATAGACGGCGGTCACACCTTGCTCCCGATCACTTCGACATCTGGCAATGCCATGCCGCGCGGGCCGCGCAAACAACAAATTGCGCAATGCACGATTATGCACGTTGTTATTCTTGTTTATGCCTGATATGAAGAGGGCATGTCAGACCTTCCACTGGCGCGCCGCGACCAGATCGCCGGCCGCCTCTCGGCGGGGCACGCGGTCGTCGCGGCCGCCCTGGCCCACGAATTCGGCGTCTCCGAGGATGCCATCCGGCGCGATCTTCGTGCGCTTGCCGCCGAAGGACGCTGCCGCCGGGTGTATGGCGGCGCATTGCCGATCGCCGGCGGCATGACACCGATGGCGGCGCGGATCGGGCAAGATCGCGACCGCAAGCTGGCGCTCGCCCGGACGGCCGCCCGCGGCATCGCGCGTGGCGAATTTCTCTTCCTCGATAGTGGCAGCACCAATCTCGCCCTCGCTGAAGTCCTGCCCGATGATTTCGATCTCACCGTCGCAACCAACGCCATCGACATTGCCGCAACCGTGCTGCACCGGCAGGACCTGCAGCTGATCATGATCGGCGGCTCCGTTCACCCCGCAGTCGGCGGCTGTGTCGACGCCGATGCGCTCATGCAGGTGCAGCGCTTGAACATCGACCGCTGCTTCATCGGCGCCTGCGCTGTATCGGCGCAAGGCGGCATCAGCGCGGTTGATCCGACTGACGCAGCATTCAAGCGGACGCTGCTGTCGCTGAGCCGCGTAAGCGTCGCAATGGTCACCAACGAGAAGCTCGAGACCCGAGCCCCCCACCGTATCGCCGGCGCCAAGACCATCAGCCAGCTCACCGTCGAGCATGATGCGCCGGCGGCCCGGCTCGCCCTGCTCAAACGGGCGGGAGCCGCCATCATGACGGCCGCCCCGCCGGTGTGACAGCGCCCTTCAGAAAGTCAGGAATCTTCCAAATGAGTTCTGATCACAGCGGGGCGCGGCTCGCGACCCGCCAGGCCTTCTTCGTCGCCGGCTTCGGCATCGCCTGCTGGGCACCGCTGGTGCCGTTTGCCAAACAGCGGCTCGGCGTCGATGATGCGACGCTCGGGCTGCTACTGCTCTCGCTCGGCGTGGGCTCAGTCGCATCGATGCTGGCCGCCGGGCTGCTGAGCGCCCATTATGGCAGCAAGCCGGTCGTCATCGTCAGCGGCATCGCTCTCGCGCTGTTCCTGCCACTGCTGGCGATCGCAGCAACGCCAGCGACTCTCGCACTCGCATTGTTCGCCTTCGGTGCGGCGCTGGGCTCGCTCGACGTCGCGGTGAACATCCAGGCGATCGACGTCGAGCGGCTGAGCGAGCGTCCGCTGATGTCAGGTTTCCATGCCCAGTTCAGCATCGGCGGCTTCGCGGGCTCCGGCGTCATGACGGCGCTGCTCGCGTTCGACGTCGCGCCGCTGCTCGGCACGCTCGCCTGCTGTGCCTTCGCCCTGGCCGCGATGATCGTGGCTGCCCCGCGACTGATGGCGAGCAAACCCGCGCAATCGGGGCCTCTGCTCGTGCTTCCGCACGGCGCGGTGCTGCTGCTGGCGGCACTCGCCGCAATCATGTTCCTGGTCGAGGGCGCGATGCTCGACTGGAGCGCGCTGCTGCTCGCCGGTTCCGGCCGCCTGCCGGCCGCGCAGGCCGGATTGGGCTACATCATGTTCTCGATCGCAATGACCGCAGGGCGCCTCGTCGGTGACGCCGTGGTTGCACGGATCGGTGATCGCGCAACGTTGCTCGGGGGCAGCGCCATCGCCATCGCGGGCTTCGTCCTGCTGCTCACGGCTCCGTGGGTTGCTGCTGCCATGGCGGGCTTTGCGCTGATCGGCCTCGGCGCGTCGAACCTGGTCCCGGTGCTGTTCCGCCGAGCCGGGGCGCAGACCGCCATGCCGGTCGGGCTGGCCGTCGCGGCCGTCACCACCGCAGGCTACTCAGGCGTGCTGCTGGGCCCCGCAGGCATCGGCTTCATCGCCGCAGCCACCAGCCTGCCGGCCGCATTCTGGATGTTGGCTGCGCTGCTGGTGATCGTGCTGCTAAGCGCGCCGTTGGCCGCGCGGACGCCGCGCTAGGAACGCCGTGCGCGGCTCCGGTTCCGGCATCTCATGCCTCGGCCATTCGTCTGCACGAAGCGACGTCGTCTATCGCTGAGCTGCCGGTCTCACGCCGGCGCCGAACCATCTTGGAGCACGCTCTCGCGCATTTCCTGATAGCGCGCACCGGTCTGCGGCTTGACGAACAGCGCCGCGACGATCGGATGCCGCGCCCTCAGCTCGCTCTCGATCGCAACCACGGCGCGCTCAATGTCGTCGGCGCGCTGATCGTCCGCAAACTCGATGCTCAGCGCGACAACGACATGCTGCGGTGACAGCTGCACCGTGAGCAGGCCATTGGCTGACTTGACGCCCTTCCTCTTGCGCGCGATGTCGAGGATCGAACGCGCCAGCTCCGGGTCCGCCGGCTCGCCGATCAGGAGACTCTTGCTCTCCCGCGCGAGCACCATCGAGGTCGCCGCAAGCAGCACACCGATCAGGATCGATCCGATGCCGTCCCATGCCGGCTCATCGAAGGCGACGGCCGCAGCCATCGCGGCAGCAGCAATCACGATGCCGATCAGTGCCGCGCTGTCCTCGAACACGACCATGAAGGCCGGCGGGTCCTTGCTGCGCCTGAACGCCTCGAGATAGGAGAG
This sequence comes from Bradyrhizobium sp. SZCCHNS3052, assembly GCF_032484495.1. Lineage (NCBI taxonomy): Bacteria > Pseudomonadati > Pseudomonadota > Alphaproteobacteria > Hyphomicrobiales > Nitrobacteraceae > Bradyrhizobium > Bradyrhizobium sp. SZCCHNS3052. The sequence continues at coordinate 41,464 of NZ_JAUETB010000008.1, forward strand.
ACCCGGCGCAGCCGCGCGAAACCGCCGCACCGCCACCCACCAGGAGCCTGCCTCGAACACGAAGGAGAGCCCGAGCACGACGTAGTTCACCGTCGGGTCTTCGATCGGCCGCGGATGCATCAGGTGCGTCACGCCTTCATACAGCGAGACGCCGGCGCCCAGCGCGAACAAGAGCAGCGCGACGATGAAGCTCCAGAAATAGAGCTCACGGCCATGGCCGAGCGGATGCCGCTGGTCGGGCGGACGGCTTGCGCGATGAAAGCCGTAGAGCAGCAGCAGTTCGTTCGAGGTGTCGACGGCGGAGTGGATCGCCTCGCTCATCATGGCCGAGCTGCCGGTCCACACCGCCGCGGCGGTCTTGGTGCAGGCCACGAGCAGATTGCCGGCAAGCGCGGCATAGACGGCAACCTTGGAATCCGCGTTTGCCGCCATGTCGCCTGCCTGTTCCCTGCGCTCGTGCGCCGGGCAACGCGAGCTGCGGAGCATCGGTTCCCTGGCGCGCTTGCGGACGTCGCCGCGCCGGAGCAGGATCGCCCGATCCGCAACGGAGCAGAGTGACGATGGCGCCGAGAGATCAGGCGAGAGACGGACAGAGGCAAGCCGGCGCCCAAGACCGGGACGCAGATTTCCTGCGCCACAGCTTCGCCATCGCCCGCCGCGCGACATCCAACGGCAATCATCCATTCGGAGCGGTGCTGATCGCTGCCGACGGCCGCGTTCTGATCGAGGCCGAGAACGGCTACATGCCAGCTCATGACGCCACGGCCCATGCCGAGCGGCTGGTCGCGACCCAGGCCTGCGTTTCGCTAGCGCCCGAGATCAGGGCGGCGGCCACGCTGTATTCGTCGGCAGAGCCGTGCGCGATGTGCGCGGGCGCCATCTACTGGGCCGGCATCGGACGCGTGGTCTATGGCCTCAGTGAGCGGCGGCTGCGCGGCATTACCGGCAATCATCCGGAGAACCCGACCCTCGACCTGCCGTGCCGCGACGTGTTCGCGAGCGGCCAGCGTGCGACCGAAGTCGTCGGCCCCCTGTTGGAGGACGAAGCCGCGACGCTGCATGAGGGAGCCTGGGACAAATGAAGCAGGCGCCGCGACCGGAGGCGCGGCGCCTGCTTGCGTGGCTCGATCGATATCAGAACTTCACGGTCACGCCCGAATACAGCGACGACTCGGTGCAGGCGCCCGTGGCGACACGGGTGCCGCCGACACCGGCGACGGAACAGCCGACCGCGTTGTTGTGGTCGAGGCCGAACTTGTTCTGCCAGTAGCGATAGGCCACCCAGACGTCGATCAGGTGGCTCTGCTTCTCACCCCACATCGCCTTCGACGCATCGAAGGTCAGGCGGATCGGCTCGGAATTGAACTCGATCTTGGTCGGATAGACGCCGTTCGCGACGCTGGCCGGGAGCGGCTCGGTGTCGGTGCCCTTCTTGCCGTACCAGCCGGCGCGGCCCGAGATCGAGAAGAACTGCATGCTCTCCGGCAGGAAGCCGAGATCCATGTAGTAGTTGGTCTCGACGGCCCAGGTCGGCTTGAACGAGGTATTGCCGTCATTGATGCAGGGGTTCGACCAGCCGGCCCCGCACTGCGAGAACGAATTGTGGTTGGCGAACTCCCAATACATCAGGGGAGCGACGTTGAAATAGCCCTTGTAGGGCAGGTTGAACGCGAACTGCAGGCCGGCAACCACGTCGCGTTTGGCGGCGCCGAAATAGCGGTTCTCGGTATTGGCATCCATGCCCACTTCGAACGAAATGTTCTGCAGCGGGCCCATCGTGAAGGCCTTGGTGTTGAAGATCTGGTTCCAGCCGAAGGTCGAGCGGAACAGTCCGTAGATTTCGGTCGCACCGGCACAGCTCGCCGGCGTGAAGGCGAAACCTGCGTTGGGCGACACGATCCCGCCGGTCTGCGTGCACGGCCCAGCGGGGTCGTTGTGGTCCGACTTGAACAGCGAGATCGTGAAGAAGTTGGTGCCGTAACCCCAGACGTCGAAATGGGTGAACGAGTAGACCTGCTTGGCGGTCTTGGCGTTGAATGTGCCGTTGCCGTTGACACTCCATGCACCAGGCTGGCTGGCATCGAAGATATAGGAGTAGCTGACGCGATTGTCGACGACGAGGAAGAACGGCACCTCGGCCGGCGCCTTCTTCGCGATCGCCTTGGCGGACAGGTCAGCGGCCCCCGCTGCACCGACCGACGTCAGCGCTGCCGCGCCCATTGCGACGACCGCCGCGATTGTTTGACGTAACGACATTCAGAACACCCCCAGTTGACAAGCGCCGATTCCCGACTTGCATGCACAGTTGCGCCGTTCCACGGGTGGGAGAAGCCTCAACTTTCTCCAGGACTTGCCCGCAGTTTGATCAAGGTTCCGCCGTATTGCAGCGGCGACGACATCGGTCGCGAGCTTGGGCATGGGACGATTGGCCGCGGCCACGATGCTCCCAGACCCCGATCTTGCGGCTTCACATTGCTGAAGTTTTTCCGAAAAGCCCCGCCTGGCCTTCCGCGCGCGTTCGCGGCAACGCGCGAGCGCAAGCGCGCCCCTGGACGCGCATGGGATGACGCTGCTCATCCAACGGGCAACGTGCTGCGGGCGGATCGATTTCCGGCCGGTGTCTCAAAACTGCCACAGAACTTTATCGTTCGCTCCGCTCGACCGATTGCGGGACGTGATGCCTGCAACCGCTGGCGCACTGCATTCGCAGAACGCGGCGCGATGGACGCTTGGACAAGAGTTGGGCAGACGATGGCGCTTTTCGCCTCTTACGCGCCGCGGCAAATTAGATCACAATTGAGGCAGCTTCATTCCCCTGCCCCATGACGCAGCAAATGCCTGACCCCGCGCCGGCCGATCCGAACCCTACGCCTCCGCTCCTGCAGACGATCGGATTGACCAAGCGCTATGGCGACTTCGTTGCCAACGACAAGATCGACATCGAGATCCGGCCACGCGAGATTCACGCCTTGCTCGGCGAGAACGGCGCCGGGAAGTCGACGCTGGTGAAGACGATCTACGGACTGGTGCAGCCGAGCGCCGGTGAGCTGCGCTGGCAGGGTGTGCCCATCAGGCTGTCCGGTCCCGCGGAAGCGCGATCCCTCGGCATCGGCATGGTATTTCAGCATTTCTCCCTGTTCGACAACCTCACGGTGGCTGAGAACGTGGCGCTCGGGCTCGATGGCAAGGAGCCATTCAAGGCCATGTCGGCGCGGCTCGCGGACGTCGCGCGCGACTACGGACTGCCGCTCGATTCGAAGCGCGACGTCTGGCAATTGTCGGTGGGCGAGCGGCAGCGCATCGAGATCGTGCGCGCGCTCATGCAGAATCCGAAATTCCTCATCCTGGACGAGCCCACCGCCGTGTTGACGCCGCAGGAGGCCGACCAGTTGTTCGTCGTGCTCGAGCGACTGAAAGCAGAAGGCCGCGCCATCCTCTACATCAGCCACAAGCTCGAAGAGGTGAAGCGGCTGTGCGACACTGCCACCATCCTGCGCGGCGGCAGGAAGGTCGCGACCTGCAATCCGAAGCTGGAGACGGCTGCCTCGCTGGCGCGCATGATGGTGGGGACCGAGATCAAGGACGTGAAGCCGCCGGCCGAGCGGCGCACCACCGTGCCGCGTCTGGTCGTCAATGATCTCACCCTCGCCCCCAGCGAGCTGCATGGCGTGGGCCTCAAGAACGTTTCCTTCGAGCTGAAGGGCGGCGAGATCCTCGGCATCGCCGGTGTCGCCGGCAACGGCCAGGACGAGCTGTTTGCTGCGTTGTCCGGCGAACGCCTCGTCAAAGAGCCCAGCGCGATCATCATCGACGGCCTCGCCTGCGGCAATCTCTCGATCACCGAGCGCCGCAAGATGGGCGCGGCGTTCGTGCCGGAGGAGCGGCTGGGGCATGGCACCGCGCCGCGGATGAGGTTGTCCGAGAATGCGCTACTGACCGGACACGCCGCGGGCGACATGGTCCGGCACGGCTTCATCAACGCCGCAGCGACATTGCGGACGGTCGATCTGACGACCGAGACGTTCGATGTCCGCAAGGCCAAGCGCGATCCGGAAGCGGCGAGCCTGTCCGGCGGCAATCTGCAGAAGTTCGTCGTCGGCCGCGAGATCCTGCGCACGCCGGCGGTGCTGGTCGTCAACCAGCCGACCTGGGGCGTCGACGCAGGTGCCGCCGCGATCATCCGCCAGGCGCTGATCGATCTCGCCAGCGCGGGTGCTGCCGTCCTCGTCACCAGCCAGGACCTCGACGAACTGATCGAGATCGCCGACCGCATCGCGGTGATGTTTCACGGACACTTGTCGGAGGCGCTGCCACGCGCGGAGGCGACGCGGGAAAGGCTCGGCCTGTTGATGGGTGGCGCCAGCCTCGAGAAGGAGGCGGCGCATGCAGCTCGTGCTTGAGAAGCGCGCCGAGCGTTCGCGCACCATCGCGCTGGTCTCGCCGTTGATCGCGATCGGACTGACGCTGGTGACCATGAGCGTGCTGTTCGCCGTGCTCGGCAAGAACCCGATCACCGCGCTCGACGTCTACTTCATCGCGCCGCTCACCGACGGCTATTCGCTGCAGGAGATCGCGGTGAAGGCCACGCCGCTGGTCATGATCGCGATCGGCTTGTCGCTGTGCTACCTCGCCAACGCCTGGAACATCGGTGCCGAGGGCCAGTTCCTGATCGGGGCTGTGGCCGGCAGCTGGATCGCGGTAAAGACGCAAGGCACCGAAGCGGGACACTGGGTGCTGCCGGCGATGCTGGTCGCGGGCGCCGCAGCCGGCGCGCTCTATGCGCTGATCCCCGCGCTGTGCCGCGTCAAGTTCGGCGCCAGCGAGATCCTCATCAGCCTGATGCTGGTCTATGTCGCCGATCTCCTGCTCGACTATCTCGTTCGCGGCCCCTGGCGCGATCCCGCCGGCTTCAACTTCCCCACCACGGCGGAGTTCGATCCGGTCGCCACCGTGCCGGTGCTGATCGAGGGCGGACGCCTGCATCTCGGCAGCATCATCGCGCTGATTGTCGTTGCCGGCGCCTTCGTGCTGCTCGAGCGCACCATCAAGGGGTTCGAGATCCGAGTCGTGGGCGTGGCGCCGCGTGCGGCGCGGTTCGGCGGCTTCAATGCGAACCAGCTCATCCTTCTGACCTTCGCCGTGTCGGGCGCATTGGCCGGTCTCGCAGGGATCATCGAGGTGGCGGGACCGATCGGACATCTGCAGCCTGGCATCTCGCCGGGCTATGGCTTCACCGCGATCATCGTGGCCTTCCTGGGACGGCTCAATCCGGTTGGAATATTCATTGCAGGGCTTTTTCTCGCATTGACGTTCATTGGCGGCGAGCAGGCCCAGATCACGATGAAGATTCCGCTCGATGTGACCAAGGTGTTCCAGGGCATCCTGCTGTTCTACGTGCTCGCCTGCGATTCGCTCATCCTCTACCGTTTCAAGCTCGTCTTCGCCGCGCGGCAGGTGCAAAGTGGTGCTGGTTGAAGCAATCATCCTGTCGGTGCTCGCCGCATCGACGCCGCTGCTGCTGGCGGCCACCGGCGAGCTGGTCACCGAGCGCTCGGGCGTCCTCAACCTCGGCGTCGAGGGCATGATGATCGTCGGCGCGGCCTGCGGCTTCGGCGGGGCTTGGCTGTCCGGCTCGATCATCGTCGGCGCGCTGTGCGGCATCGTCGCCGGCATGCTGATGTCGCTGATCTTCGCGTTCATGGCCCTCGGCCTCGCCGTGAACCAGGTGGCGACGGGCCTCGCGCTGACCATCCTCGGCACCGGTCTGTCCGGCCTGATCGGCGCGCGCTTTGTCGGCGAACGCATCAGCACCGCGCCGCACCTTTACATTCCCGGCCTCAGCGACATCCCGCTGGTCGGCCGTATCGCGTTCGGCGAGGATGCGTTCGTCTATCTGTCGCTCGTCTTGATCATCGCCGTCTGGTGGTTCCTGTACCGCACCCGTGCCGGCCTGGTGCTGCGCGCCTGCGGCGACAACCATGTCTCCGCCCACGCGCTCGGCTATCCCGTGCTGCGCATCCGTTTGCTCGCGGTGCTGTTCGGTGGCGGCTGCGCCGGGCTCGCCGGCGCCTATCTGCCGCTGGCTTATACGCCGTTCTTCATTCCCGGCATGACCGCGGGGCGCGGCTGGATCGCGCTGGCGCTGGTCGTGTTCGCATCCTGGCGACCGGGCCGCCTCGTCGTCGGCGCCTACCTGTTCGGTGCGGTGACGATCCTGCAGCTGCATGCGCAGGGCGCCGGCGTCGGCATCCCCTCGCAGTTCATGTCGGCGCTGCCGTACCTCGCCACCGTGATCGTCCTGGTGCTGCTGTCGCGCGCCCGCACCGGCGGCTCCACCGCGCCGGCAGCGCTGGGGACGGTGTTCGTGCCGGATCGCTGAACCAATCATCCGGAGCGCCAGCGATGGGGCGCGGTGCTCTGGCTCACGAGGTTTTCCCCGGATTGTTTGGAGGCATGGACGATGATGAAAAGGCTTCTGGGGGCTGCCGCCGCGCTAGTGCTGGCGGGAAGCATCGCCGGCGTGGCGCACGCCGCCGACAAGCTGAAGGTCGGCTTCATCTACCTCGGGCCGATCGGCGACCTCGGCTGGACCTATCAGCATGAGCTCGCGCGCCAGGCGCTGGTGAAGGAGCTCGGTGACAAGATCGAGACGACCTATCTGGAGAACGTACCGGAAGGCCCGGACGCCGAGCGCGCCATCGAGCAGTTGGTCCGCGCCGGCAACAAGCTGATCTTCACGACCTCGTTCGGCTACATGGATCCGACCCTGAAGGTCGCCAAGAAGTATCCCAACGTGCATTTCGAGCACGCCACCGGATACAAGCGCGACAAGAACATGTCGACCTATTCGGCGCGCTGGTATCAGGGCCGCTACATCCAGGGCATCATCGCCGGCAAGATGTCGAAGGCCGGCGTGCTCGGCTATATCGGCTCGTTCCCGATCCCGGAGGTCATTTCGGGCATCAACGCCACCATCATCGGCGCGCAGACGGTCAACCCGAACATCAAGGTCAAGATCATCTGGGCCAACACCTGGTTCGACCCCGGCAAGGAAGCCGACGCCGCCAAGGCGCTGATCGACCAGGGCGCCGACATCATCATGCAGCACACCGACAGCCCGGCTGCCATGCAGATCGCAGCCGAGCGCGGCAAGCTCGCCTTCGGCCAGGACTCCGAGATGATCAAGTTCGGCCCCAAGGCGCAGCTCACCTCGATCCTCGACACCTGGGGGCCCTACTACATCGCGCGCGTCAAGGCCGAGCTCGACGGCACCTGGAAGTCGGAGGACACCTGGGGCGGCCTCGATTCCAAGATGTTCGAGATGGCGCCCTATACCAACATGCCCGATGACGTGAAGAAGCTGGCCGAGGAGACCCAGGCCGCGATCACCGCCGGCAAGCTGCACCCGTTCAAGTGCCCTGTGCTCGGCCAGGACGGCAAGGAGATCGAGTGCAAGGGCGGCGACCATCTCGCCGACGGCCAGATTCTCGGCATGAACTTCTATGTCAAGGGCGTCGACGACAAGGTGCCGGGCAAGTAGACGCAGCACCCGGCAGGAACTCTCCCCACACGTCGGGGGGAGTTCTCGAGCGGATATTTTCCAACGCTGCGCGCTTCACCCTCCCCGCATGGACTTGGCGGCCGCGCTGTGCCGATCGATCAGCCCGCCGACGTCCAGTCCCGGAATTGCGCCGTCGATCACGGTCCAGCGGCCGCCGACCATCACGCGGTCGGCGCGGTGGGCGCCGCAGAGCACCAGCGCAGCGATCGGATCCCCTGAACCCGAGAAGCGCAGCTCGTCGAGTTTGAACAGTGCGAGGTCGGCGGCCTTGCCCACCGCGATCTCGCCGAGCTCCGGCCGGCCGACGCAGGCGGCCGAGCCCTTGGTTGCCCAGCGCAGCGCATCCTTGTGGCTGATCCGGCCAACGCCGTAGCGCGCCCGCTGCAGCAGGAACGCGGCACGCACCTCCTGCATCAGGTTTGAGCCGTCGTTCGACGCCGAGCCGTCGACGCCGAGGCCGATCCCGACGCCCGCCTCCTCCATCTCGCACACCGGGCAGCAGCCGGACGCGAGCAACTGGTTCGAGCAGGCGCAGTGAGTGATCGTGGTCTTGGCCATGCCGAGCCGTTTCATCTCCTCGGCATTGAAGAAGATGCCGTGCGCCAGCCAGGTTCGCGGCCCGAGCCAGCCATGCGTCTCCAGATAGTCGAGCGGACGGCAGCCGAACATCGCCTCGCAGAAGCGGTTCTCGTCCTCGGTCTCCGCGAGATGGGTATGCAGCCGCACGTCGAGCTTGTCGGCGAGATCGGCCGTCTTCTGCATCAGCGATCCCGTGACCGAAAACGGCGAGCACGGCGCCAGCGCGATCTGCACCATCGCATCCGGCCCGCGCTCGTGATAGGTCGCGACCACGCGCTCGCTGTCGGCGAGGATCGTATCCTCGTCCTGCACCACACTGTCCGGCGGCAGTCCGCCGTCGCGCTCGGACAGGTTCATCGAGCCGCGGGTCAATAGCACTCGAATGCCCAGCCGCTTCGCAGCCGCCACCTCGATGCCGACCGCGTCCTCGAGGCCGGCCGGAAACACGTAGTGATGATCGGTCGTCGTCGTGCAGCCGGACAGCATCAGCTCGGCCATCGCAACCGTGACCGCCGCATCCAGTGCCTCCGGCGTCAGCTTCGCCCAGATCGGATAGAGCGCCTTCAGCCAGGGGAACAGCTCGCGGTCCATCGCAGCCGGCAGCGCGCGCGTCAGCGTCTGGTAGAAGTGATGATGGGTGTTGATCAGCCCGGGGATCACGACATGCCCGCTGGCATCATAGATCGCCGCATCAGCGGTGGCCGGCTCGGCCTCGGCAGGCACCAGCTCGGCGATGCGGCCGTCCTTGACGACGACACCGCGCGCAGCACCCTCGGCGAGAATGGCGAGCGGGTCCTTGATCCAGATCGGCGTCGTGCTCATGGCTGCCTCGTCTCGGTGATTGGGCGTTTGCATGTGCCGGTAACTTGCAAGCGGAAGGCCAGCGTCATCCTATTGCCAGTTGGCGCTGGTCTTGCAAGGATTCCACCCGCGATAGGCTGCGCCCACGAGCTGGCTTCACCATGGATCTGAACACCATCACGGAGGTCGTGCGCCCGAGGACGCGGGCCGAGCTGCCCAGCTGGCAGGCAGGCGATGCCTGGCTGGCCGGCGGCACGTGGCTGTTCTCGGAACCGCAGCCGCGCCTGTCGCGGCTGATCGATCTCAGCGATCTCGCCTGGCCGTCTCTCAGCATCAGCGATCAGGGCCTGTGCATCGCCGCGACCTGCAGCGTCGCCGATCTGGACGCGCTGCCCTGCCCGGCCGAGTGGATCGCGGCGCCGCTGATCGATCGATGCTGCCGCGCGTTCCTCGCTTCGTTCAAGATCTGGAAGACGGCGACCGTGGGCGGCAATCTCTGCATGTCGCTGCCGGCCGGGCCGATGATCTCGCTGCTCGCCGCGCTCGAGGGCGTCTGCACGATCTGGAAGAACGACGGCAGCGAGCAGCGCATCCGGGTCGCCGACTTCATCACCGGCAACAACAGCAACGTGCTCGCGCCTGGAGATCTGCTGCGCCAGATCGACATTCCGCTGGCCGCGCTCAAGCGCCGCACTGCCTTCCGCCAGATCGCACTCACCCCGGTCGGACGCTCCGGCGCGCTGCTGATCGGCACCTCGGGCCGCAGCGGCGACCTGCTGCTCACGGTAACCGGATCGACTATCAAGCCGCAGCAGCTGCGCTTCGCCACGATGCCCGACCCAACCGAATTGCGCGCCGGCATTCTCGGCAGCATCCCAGACGCGTCGTATCATGATGATGTTCATGGCAAGCCCGCCTGGCGCAAGGCGATGACTCTGCGCCTCGCCGAGGAGATCCGCGCCGAGCTCGCGGGCTTCAGGCCATGACCGTGATCGTCGATGGCAAGGAGGTCGATGCTGCCCCGCGCCCCGGGCAATGCCTGCGGACCTTTCTGCGCGACACCGGCCATTTCGGCGTCAAGAAGGGCTGCGACGCCGGCGATTGCGGTGCCTGCACTGTGCTGCTCGACGGCGAACCGGTGCATAGCTGCCTGATCCCTGCCTTTCGTGCCGATGGCAAGGCGGTCACGACTGTCGAAGGCCTCGCGACCGATGACGGCCTGCATCCGATGCAGCAGGCCTTCCTCGATGCGCAGGCGTTCCAATGCGGCTTCTGCACCGCCGGCATGATCGTCACCTGCGCCTCGTTGAACCAGGCGCAGAAGAAGGATCTCGGCGCGGCGCTGAAGGGCAATCTGTGCCGCTGCACCGGCTATCGCGCCATCGAGGACGCGCTGCTCGGCCACGTTCATGTCGAGCAGGTCACAGCCGGCGAAGCCTTCGGACGCAGCCTGCCCGCCCCCGCCGGTCCCGACGTCGTACGCGGCCGGGCGCGCTACACCTTCGACATGACGGTCGAAGGCCTGCTGCACGTCAAGCTCGCGCGCTCGCCGCACGCGCATGCGCGCATCGCCGGCATCGACAAGAGGGCTGCGCTGGCGGTGCCGGGCGTGCACGCGGTGCTGACGCATGAGGATGCGCCGGCGACGCTGTTCTCCACCGCGCGCCATGAGCAGGCCTGGATGGATCCGGCGGACACCCGCGTGCTCGACGACGTCGTGCGCTTCATCGGCCAGAAGGTCGCGGCCGTCGTCGCCGAGACCGAGGCAGCGGCCGAAGAGGCCTGTCGGTGTCTCGTCGTCGACTACGAGATCCTGCCTGCCGTGGTCGATCCCGCTGACGCGATCGAGCCCGGCGCGCCGGTCATTCACGCCGGCCGTGGCAGCGCGCATCGCATCGCGGACGTCGGCCGCAACATCGTCGCCGAGACCCATGGCGAGTTCGGCCACGTCGCCGCCGCGCTCGCGTCCGCCGCCGCGACCTATGAAGGCACCTTCACCACCCAGCGGGTGCAGCATGCGGCGCTTGAAACGCACGGCGGTCTCGCCTGGCTCGACGAGAACGGCGCGCTTACCGTCCGTTCCAGCACGCAGGTGCCGTTCCTGACGAAACGGGCGCTGTGCGAGATCTTCGACCTCGCGCCCGATAATGTCCGCGTGTTCTGCGAGCGCGTCGGCGGCGGCTTCGGCGGCAAGCAGGAGATGTTCGTCGAGGATATCCTCGCGCTCGCCGCGCTGAAGACAATGCGCCCCGTGAAGCTCGAATTCACCAGAGAGGAGCAGTTCATCGCGACCTCGACGCGGCATCCGATGCGCGTCACGGTCAAGGCCGGCGCCGACAAGGATGGCAAGCTGACCGCGCTGCAGCTCGATGTTCTTTCCAACACCGGTGCCTACGGCAATCACGCCGGGCCCGTGCTGTTCCATGCCTGCGCCGAGTCGATCTCGGTCTACAATTGTCCCAACAAGAAGGTCGACGGCCTCGCCGTCTACACCAACACGGTGCCGGCCGGCGCCTATCGGGGCTACGGCCTGCCGCAAACCACCTTCGCGGTCGAAGCCGCGATCGACGAGCTCGCGCGGCAGCTCGGCATCGACGCTTTCGAGATGCGACGCCGCAACATCGTCAGGCCGGGCGATGCCATGCTGGCGCCGCCGGCATCCGGGCACAGCGACGTGCTGTACGGCTCCTACGGGCTCGACCAGTGCCTCGATCTGGTCGAGCGCGCGATGGCCGAGGCCACGCCGACGCCGGAGCTGGCGGCCGAGTGGCTGAAGGGCGATGGCATCGCGCTGACGATGATCGACACCGTGCCGCCCAATGGCCATATCGCCGATGCCACCGTCAGCCTGCGCGACGACGGCGGCTTCGTGCTCACCGTCGGCACCGCCGAGTTCGGCAACGGCACCAGCACCGTCCATCGCCAGATCGCCGCGACCGTGCTCGGCACCACGGTCGGTCGCATCAGCCTCAGACAGTCCGACACGGCGCATGGCGGCCACGACACCGGCGCCTATGGCTCGACAGGCACCTTCGTCGCGGGACGCGCGACCCAGGCTGCGGCCGAGGCGCTGGCCGAGACGATCAAGCGGTTCGCGGCCGACAGGTGGAACGTCGCTCCCGGCGCCTGCGTGATCGCCGATGATGCAATCACCTGCGGCGCACACCGTCTCGCTTTCGCCGAGCTCGCGAACGCCAGCGGATCGCCGCTCACCGCGAGCGGCAGTTCGCATGGCACGCCGCGCTCGGTCGCGTTCAACGTCCAGGGTTTTCGCGTCGCTGTGAACAAGGGGACCGGCGAGGTCAGGATCCTCAAGAGCGTGCAGGCCGCGGATGCCGGCCGGGTCGCCAATCCGGTGCAGTGCCGCGGCCAGGTCGAGGGCGGCGTGGCCCAAGCGCTCGGTGCCGCGCTGTACGAGGAGATCGTGATCGACGACACGGGCCGCGTGATCAATCCGCGCTTCCGCGACTATCACCTGCCGTCCTATGCTGACGTGCCGCGCACCGAGGTGCTGTTTGCCGACACCCACGACACGATCGGCCCATTGGGGGCGAAGTCGATGAGCGAGAGCCCCTATAATCCGGTCGCCGCCGCGCTCGGCAACGCGCTGCGCGCCGCGACCGGCATCCGCTTCACGGCCGTGCCGTTCAAGCCGGACCGGCTGCTTCCGCAGTTGCAGGAGAAATTCGGTGAATGAGGCGGTCTGGGGAAACGGCTGCGCTATGGCTTGGGTCGGCGATCGTACGACCAACCGAACAGGCCGCTCCGCTGGGTCTCGGGCTCCGGTTCCGCAGCCGGCTCCGACGGCTGGGCGGCCGCCTGTGGCGGGGCGACGGGAGCGACCGGCTTGGGGATGCTCTCGCATTTCATCGCATAGACCAGCTTGCCGTCCTCGGTTCGTCCGATCGGCGCGCAGGCATCGGCGCGCTTGGCCGCGCTCTGCTTGGGTGCGGTCTGCGCCGCCGCCAGAGGCACACCAGCGAACTGTCCCAACACCAGCATCATCAGAACCAGTCTCGTCATTCCGCCCGTCCCGCTTGTCAGACCGCCACATTGAACGCAATCGCGCCGCCGGAGTCCACCGCATCACGCGCGCATGACAGCTAATCTGTTGTGCACTGACTGCCACAGCGACGCGCTGGAAATCAGATGCGATCGATGCCACAGATGAGACGCAGGCACTCGGCTCTGGACTTGCCCTGTCGAAGGAGATGAGCGCGCGATGTGGGCTTCGATCATATCGGAATGGCTGAGCCTGATCTTCCGCTGGCTGCACGTGATCGCCGCGGTCGCCTGGATCGGCAGCTCGTTCTACTTCATCGCGCTCGACCTCAGCCTGAGGCCGCGCGAGGGCCTGCCGACCGGCGTGATGGGCGAGGCCTGGCAGGTGCATGGCGGCGGCTTCTACCACATCGTCAAATATCTGGTGGCCCCGGCGCAGATGCCGAGCGAGCTGACCTGGTTCAAATGGGAGGCCTACACCACCTGGCTGTCCGGCTTCGTGCTGATGATCGTGGTGTACTATCTCAACGCCGACCTGTTCCTGGTGGACAAGTCGATCCTCGATCTCACGCCCCTTCAGGCCGGCCTGTTCAGCTTCGGCTCGCTGGCGCTGGCGTGGCTGCTCTACGAGGCCGCCTGCCGCAGCGGCCTTGCCCGGCACGAACTGCCATTCGCGATCGGCGGCTACATCTTCCTCGTCGCGCTCACCTACGCCTTCACCCACGTGCTGAGCGGCCGCGGCGCCTTCAACCAGATCGGCGCCATCATCGGCACCATCATGGTCGCCAACGTGTTCGCGGTGATCATCCCCAACCAGAAGAAGATCGTCGCCGCGCTGCTCGCCGGCGAGGCGCCGGATCCCAAGCTTGGCAAGGCCGGCAAGGAGCGCTCGGTCCACAACAACTATCTGACCCTGCCGGTGGTGGTGCTGATGATCAGCAATCACTATCCGCTCTTGTTCGGCACCCGCTACAATTGGGTGATCGTCGCCATCGTGCTCGCGCTCGGGCCGGTCATCCGCCACTTCTTCAACGAGCGTCACAAGGGCAATCCATCGCCATGGTGGGTGTGGGGCGTCGCAGCCGCGGGCATGATCGGCATCCTGCTGCTGTCCGCAGCGGGTCCTCGCGACGCCAAGACGGCCCTGAGCGCCCCGCCGAGCTTCGCGCAGGTCGAGGAGATCGTGACCTCCCGCTGCAGCATGTGCCATGCCGCCGAACCCGTATGGGACGGCATCGTCGCGGCGCCCAGGGGCGTGCGGCTCGACACTGCCGACAACATCCAGCGCAACGCGCGGCTGATCGCACGCAACGCCGCGTGGTCGAGCGCCATGCCGCCCGGCAACATTACCGAGATCACCGGCGAGGAGCGCGCCGTGCTCGCGGCGTGGGCCAGCGCGCAGTAGCAGCCACGTCTGCCGATCGTCGTGCTGGACATCTCAAACAGCCGGTCTCGTCGCGTACCTGATGCGCAGAAACGCATTTGATCCGTTACTCGGAGAGATGACGCGGCTTCGCGTTGCCGCGACGCGATGCGCCCGGATCGTGCGATATCTCGGCCCTCATCGTAACGAGAGGGCGCAGGGAAGGCCGGACCTCGGCGACGATGGATGCTCGCTTCGGTTCCCCACGACGAATGCGCGAAGCCGGCACAAGGACAACCGGATCTTCGCAACGCGGAGTTGAACTGCGACGCGTGCGACGACGATTGAGCTGGAGCACATCCGATTGTCGTCATGACCTTGCGGCAAAATTTACCACCCATTGGGACGCGGCTTGGCGGCAGAAAACATGGCGCTAGAGTGGCGCCCACAATCAGCTACCAGCGAAACGCCCCATCATGTCGATCTCCGTCAAAGGCCGGCTGGCCATTGTCGCGCTCATCGCGCTTGCCTGCTTCGCAAGCTCGGTGCTGAAGCTCTATCTGGGGCTGCTGTGCATCTCGCTGCTCGTGAGCTTTGCCGTGGTCGGCGTCGTGGCCCGGCTGGTCGAAGGGATCGCCATCAGGCGCGACCGGAGCAGCGAGCGGCGTCTGGCACGTCGTCGCGATCGCTCCGCTCTCATCGACGAGCCGCAGCCGGTGTCGATGACGACGATGGATCATGTCGACACGCCGTCGCCGGCGGGCCCCGTGCGATGAGCGGGATGCGTACGTCCGCGCCGGCCTCGTCGTTCCGCCTGATCGTCAGCATCGTCGCCAGCGCCGAACGACGTCTACGGTCATCGATCCACCGTCTCGCGATCGCGCGCTGAGGGACTGCGATTATCGCACATCGGAGAATGGCAAATGGCGCTACGAGCTCGACCGTTGGAACGTCGACGACCAGATCGTCCTTCCGGCCCAGCCGATCGCGGACACGGCGACGCCGCGCACAGTGGCGATGCATCGGAAGAGCAGCGCGTGGCCGTTCAAATAGCCGCCCTGATCGCATCGATACGCCGCCTGTACCTCATGCCTTCGTCCGCTTCCGCTTCGCCTCGAGAGCGTTCAGATAGGTAGCCATCATCTCCGGCAACGCGGCGACCACGACGTCGCGACTGCGCGGATCCTGCTCGCGCGTGAACAGCAGGGTGCCGAGCACGACGGCATCGAGCGTAGTGGCCGCCTGTTTGCCCAGTTCGTCGCCAAGCCTGGCGCGCATGACGCGGTCGATGACGGCCCTGAACTCGGCATGCACGGTCTGGTCGTGCAGATCGAGCGTCGCCAGCGCATCGGGATTGCGGACGAAGTAGCGGATCGCCCAGCCGATCAGTTGCTCGATGACCTCTGCGGGCGCCAACGCTGCCCATTCCGCATCGCTCCGCTGCAGCACGCGATCGAATGCCGGCTGCAGCTCGGCATCGTGACGTTCGGCGAGCGCGTCCAGCATCTGATCCTTGTCACGGAAGAAGTGATAGACCGAGCCGATCGAGGCGCCGGCGCGCTGGGCCGCGGCATGCATGCTGACGGCACCAATCCCGGACTCGGCGATGATGGCGGCTGCGGCGTCGAGCAGCTGCTCGCGCCGCTCACGGCCCCGCGCCTGGCGCGGCGCACGTGATGTCGTGCGCGCGGGGTCATTCAGGTCAGTCGCAGCTTTGCGTCGCACGTTCGCGTCATGCCTTGGCTCACCGCGGCGGCAGCGATGGCCGATGTCCCAACGGGAGCGCCCGGCAACCCACACGGGGGGAATTCGAAACCGCCACGAGAATGTTACTAGACGAATTATTCTAGATTTGATTGTCTAATTCACGCACTGTCAAGAGGATGGTGTTCAACTTTCGCGTGAACCTTGCCTGCAACGGCGGGGCGGCTGCGCGGATTCTGCGGCGCTGCTGACGACCAACAGGCGCTTTCCGGTCCTTGCGTGCTTGCGCGGCAGGACGGGAATGATCGCCACCACCCAACCGGGCCGAAGATACGACCATGTCTCCAATCACAGGATTCCCCTTCCTTCGGGCGCCGGGCTCACGCCTGCTGGCCGCGGCCGGCTGTGCTGCCGTCGGCCTGCTGCTGGCCGGCTGCGAGCAGAAAACGGCCGCAACCGCACCGCCGTCCCGGCTGGTGCGAACCGAGGTGGTCAAGCTGTCGGAGCGCCGGCAATCGATCACGCTGACCGGCGACGTCCAGGCGCGCGTGCTCGCCGACCTGTCGTTCAGGGTCAGCGGCCGCGTCACGGAGCGGCTCGTCGAGGTCGGCGCGCACGTCAAGGCCGGACAGTTGCTCGCCAGGATCGATCCGGCCGAGCAGCAGGCCGACCTGGATTCCGCCGAGGCCGCCGTGACCGCCGCGGAGTCGCAGGTGAAGGTCGCGACCTCCAACTTCAATCGGCAGCAGACGCTGCTCTCCAGCGGCTTCACGACGCGCGCGACCTTCGACCAGGCCCAGGAGACTCTGCGGACGGCGGAAGGCTCGCTGGAATCCGCCAAGGCCCAGCGCGACACCGCCAAGGACGCGCTGACCTTCACCGAGTTGCGCGCCGACGCCGACGGCACGATCACCGCGCGCAATATCGAGGTCGGCCAGGTGGCGCAGGCGGCGCAGTCCGTGTTCACGCTCGCGCGTGACGGCGATCGCGATGCCGTGGTCGACGTCTACGAGGCGGCGCTGTCGTTGAAGTTCGACGGCACCAAGGCCGCGATTGCGCTGCTCTCGGATCCCTCGGTGACGGCCAAGGGTCAAGTGCGCGAAGTCTCGCCGACCATCGATCCCAAATCCGGGACCGTCCGTGTCAAGATGGCAATCGAAAATCCGCCGCCCGAGATGATCCTCGGCAGCGCCGTCAGCGTCACCGGCTTCATCAAGCCGGAGCAACGCATCGTGCTGCCCTGGAGCGCGCTCACCGCGGCCGGCAAGACGCCGGCGGTGTGGCTGGTCGATGCCGCCGACAAGACCGTGTCGCTGAAGCCGATCACGATCGAGGACTACGAGACCGGCGCGATCGTGGTGTCGGCCGGGCTGCAACCGGGTGACCGCGTCGTGACCGATGGCGGCAAGCTGCTCAGCGTCGGCCAACAGATCGTATTCAACGAGGAGAAGCGGTCGTGATGACGCCCATGCGTTGTGTTCTTCCGCTCGGCGCGCTCGCTCTGCTCGCCGGCTGCAACGAAAAGGCCGCCGCTCCCGAGCCGGTCCGGCCGGTGCTGTCGATGAAGATCGAGCCGCAGGCGGCCAACGGCTCGGCCGTCACCGGCACGATCGAGCCGCGCTACAAGGCCGATCTCAGTTTCCGCGTGCTCGGACGGCTGATCGCACGGCCCGTCTATATCGGCGACATGGTCAAGCAGGACCAGGTCGTCGCGGCGATCGATCCCGCCGCGCTCGAGCTCGCCGTGCGTGCCTCGGCCGCCGAGGTCTCGCGCAGCCAGGCGCAACTGACCAATGCGACCGGCACCGAGGGCCGGCAGCGGACCTTGCTGGAAACCGACGCCACCACCAAGGCGACCTTGGAGAGCGCGGAGCAGTCGCGCGCAGCCGCCCAGGCCTCCGTCGTCAAGGCGCAGTCCAATCTCGCCAAGGCGCGTGAGCAGCTCGGCTACGCCCAGCTCAAGGCGGATTTCGCCGGCATCGTCACCGCGGTCGGCGCGGAAGTCGGACAGGTCGTCTCGCCGGGCGTGAGCGTCGTCACCGTCGCGCGGCCCGACATCCGCGAAGCCGTCATCGATGTCGGCGACGACATCGCCGGGGCCTTGCAGGCCGGCACGCCGTTCACCGTGCGGCTACAGGTCGATCCCAGCGTCAGCGCCGCCGGCAAGGTGCGCGAGATCGCGCCGCGCGCCGACGCCACCACGCGCACGCGCCGCATCCGCATCACGCTCGACAATCCGCCCGAGATCATGCGGCTCGGCACCACGGTGACCGCCTCGCTCGATATCGAGCAGAAGACCGTCATCCGGCTGCCGCGCTCGGCTGTGCTCGAGCAGAACGACAAGAGCTTCGTCTGGCTGGTCGACGCTACCAGCAAGACGGTGAAGCGACAGGAAATCACGATCGCCCGCAACGAGGACGGCAGCGTCCGCGTCACCGGCGGCCTCGAAGCCGGGCAGCGCGTCGTCACCGCCGGCGTGCACAGTCTCAAGGATGGCCAGTCCGTCCGCATCGATCAGGAATCTCAACCGTGAAGTCCTTCAACCTCTCCGACTGGGCGCTCGAGCACCGCTCGCTCGTCTGGTATTTCATGATCGCTTTCATGGCTGCGGGCCTCTTCTCCTACGTGCATCTCGGCCGCGAGGAGGATCCGTCCTTCACGATCAAGACGATGCTGATCCAGGCCAAATGGCCCGGCGCCTCCGCCGAGGAGATGACGCGCCAGGTCACCGACCGCATCGAGAAGAAGCTGGAGGAGCTGCCGGCGCTCGACTACACCAAGAGCCTGACGGTGCCCGGCCAGACCACCGTGTTCGTCAATCTGCGCGACACCACCAAGGCACGCGACGTCGTCCCGACCTGGCTGCAGGTGCGCAACCTGATCAACGACATCAGGGGCGACTTCCCGTCCGGCGTCGTCGGGCCGGGATTCAACGACCGCTTCGGTGACGTGTTCGGCAACATCTACGCCTTCACCAGCGACGGCCTCAGCCAGCGTCAGCTGCGCGACCGCGTCGAGGAGGTTCGCGCCAAGGTGCTGACCGTGCCCAATGTCGGCCGCGTCGACATCGTCGGCGCGCAGAACGAGGTGATCTATCTCGAATTCTCGCCGCGCAAGGTGGCCGCGCTCGGCATCGACCAGCGCACCATTCTGACGGCGCTCCAGGCGCAGAATGCGGTGTCGCCGTCCGGCGTGCTGCAGGCCGGCCCCGAGCGCGTCGCCGTACGCGTCTCCGGCCAGTTCACCTCCGAGGAGAGCCTCAAGGCGATCAACCTGCGCATCAACGACCGCTTCTTCCCGCTCACCGACGTCGCCACCATCACCCGCGGCTATGAGGACCCGCCGACGTCGCTGTTCCGCTTCAACGGCCAGCCGGCGATCGGACTTGCCATCGGCATGAAGGCCGGCGCCAATCTGCTCGACTTCGGCGAGGCGCTGAAGGAGGAGATGGCGAAGGTCGTCGCCGACCTGCCGGTCGGCGTCGGCGTGCATCTCGTCTCGGACCAGCCCAAGATCGTCGAGGAAGCCGTCGGCGGCTTCACCAAGGCGCTGTATGAGGCCGTGATCATCGTGCTCGCGATCAGCTTCGTCAGCCTCGGCGTCCGCGCCGGCCTCGTGGTCGCGATCTCGATCCCGCTGGTGCTCGCCATCACCTTCCTGTTCATGGCCTACACCGGCATCTCGCTGCAGCGCATCTCGCTGGGCGCGCTGATCATCGCGCTCGGCCTCTTGGTCGACGACGCCATGATCGCGGTCGAGATGATGGTGGCGCGGCTCGAGGTCGGCGACTCCTTGCGCAAGGCCGCAACCTACGTCTACACCTCGACCGCCTTCCCCATGCTGACGGGCACGCTGGTCACGGTCGCCGGCTTCATCCCGATCGGCCTCAACAACAGCGCCGCCGGCGAGTTCACCTTCACGCTGTTCGTCGTGATCGCGGTGTCGCTGGTCGTGTCCTGGATCGTGGCCGTGCTGTTCGCGCCGCTGCTCGGCGTCACCATCCTGCCCGCGACCTTGCCGAGTCACCATGCCGAGGGCGGCCGGCTGACCCGGATCTTCCGCGCCATGCTCAATGCCTGCATGCGGAACCGCTGGACCACGATCGTCGCCACGGTCCTGATCTTCGGGCTGTCGGTGTTCGGCATGCGCTTCGTGCAACAGCAGTTCTTCCCCTCCTCTGACCGCAATGAGCTCGTCATCGACTTCAACCTGCCGCAGAACTCCTCGATCGCCGAGACCAACACGCAGATGGCGCAGTTCGAGAAGGAGGCGCTGAAGGGCGATCCCGACATCGACCATTGGTCGACCTATGTCGGCTCCGGCGCCCAGCGCTTCGTGCTGTCGTTCGACGTGCAGCCGGCCGACGTGTCGTTCGGCCAGATCATCATCGTGACCAAGAGCCTCGAGGCGCGCGACCGTGCCCGCGCCAAGCTGCAGGCCTATCTGACCAAGACGTTCCCCGGCACCGACGCCTATGTGCATCTGCTCGACATCGGCCCGCCGGTCGGCCGCCCGGTGCAGTATCGCGTCAGCGGGCCCGATGTCGCCAAAGTGCGCGAGATCGCGCAGGAATTGGCCGGCGTCCTGCGCGGCAACAGCCATCTCGGGGCGGTCATCTTCGACTGGATGGAGCCGGCGCGCGTCGTGAAGGTCGACGTGCTGCAGGACAAGGCGCGCCAGCTCGGCGTCACCTCGGAGGACATCGCGAATGCGCTGAACAGCGTGCTCGACGGCACCTCGATCACCCAGGTGCGCGACGACATCTATCTGATCGACGTACGCGGCCGCGCCCAGGCCAAGGAACGGCAGTCGCTGGAGACCTTGCGCGACCTGCAGCTCTCCGGATCCAACGGCCAGTCGATCCCGCTCGCGGCGCTCGCGACCCTGCGCTACCAGATCGAGCAGCCGGAGATCTGGCGCCGCTCGCGCCAGCCGACGCTGACCTTGAAGGCCAGCGTGATCGATCAGGTGCAGCCGAACACGGTGGTCGATCAGCTCAAGCCGGCGATCACGGCCTTCGACGCCAAGCTTCCGGCCGGCTACAAGGTCGTCACCGGCGGCAGCGTCGAGGAGAGCGCCAAGAGCCAGGCGCCGATCATCGCGGTCGTCCCGATCATGCTGTTCACCATGGCCACCATCCTGATGCTGCAACTGCAGAGCTTCCAGCGGCTGTTCCTGGTGTTCGCGGTGGCCCCGCTGGCCTTGATCGGCGTCGTCGCAGCACTGCTGCCGAGCGGCGCGCCGCTGGGCTTCGTCGCCATCCTCGGCGTGCTCGCGCTGATCGGCATCCTGATCAGAAACTCGGTGATCCTGATCGTGCAGATCGAGCATCTGCGCGAAGAAGGACGGCCGCCGTGGGAGGCCGTGATGGAGGCGACCGAGCACCGCATGCGGCCGATCATGCTGACGGCGGCCGCGGCCTCGCTGGCGCTGATCCCGATCGCGCGCGAAGTGTTCTGGGGTCCGATGGCCTATGCGATGATGGGCGGCATCATCGTCGGCACCGTGCTGACCTTGCTGTTCCTGCCGGCGCTCTACGTCGCCTGGTTCCGCATCAAGGCGCCGGACGCGACGGCGGCGTCCGCGGCCACGCCGCACGGGGCGTGAATCGCGGATAATTGCGTGGGATAAGCCGTTCGCGTGGGTTAAACGCCACGCGGCGGCCGGTTAGATTCGGCTTTCATGGAAGGAAGCGAATCATGACCGATCCTCAGATCGTTTGCCCCTCCTGCCGCACCGAGATCAAGCTGACCGAGCAGCTCGCAGCGCCCCTGATCGCGGAGACGCGCCGGCAGTTCGAGAGGCAGCTCCAGGCGAAAGAAGCCGATTTCGGCCGCCGCGAGGCGCAGCTCAAGGCCGCGCAGGAGCAGATCGCGCAGGCCAAGGCTGCGATCGACCAGCAGGTCGCCACCAAGCTGAAGGCCGAACGCGCTGCGATCGCGCAGGCCGAGGCCGAGAAGGCACGACAGGCGGTGGCCGACGAGATGGGCAACCGCGATCGCCAGCTCGCCGAGCTGCACGAGGCCATCGTCAGCAAGGACGCCAAGCTGGCGGATGCGCAGAAGGCGCAGGCGGAGATGATGCGCAAGCAGCGTGAGCTCGACGAGGCCCGCCGCGAGCTCGATCTCACCATCGAGACCAAGGTGCAGGAAAATCTCGTCGCGGTGCGCGACAAGGCGCGGCTCGAGGCGGAGGAGTCTCTGAAGGCCAAGGTCGCCGAGAAGGAGACCCAGATCGCAGGCATGCAGCGCCAGATCGAGGAGCTTCGCCGCAAGGCCGAGCAGGGCTCGCAGCAGCTGCAGGGCGAGGCACTGGAGATCGAGCTGGAGTCACAACTGCGCGCGCGCTTTCCCCGCGACCTGGTCGAGCCGGTTCCGAAGGGCGAGTTCGGCGGCGACGTGATCCATCGCGTGGTCGGCCCCGGTGGCCAGGCCTGCGGCGCGATCCTGTGGGAATCCAAGCGCACCAAGAACTGGAGCGATGGCTGGCTGGTGAAGCTGCGCGACGACCTACGCGCCGCCAAGGCCGACATCGCGCTGATCGTCTCGAGCGCGCTGCCCAAGGGGGTCGACGGCTTCGACCTGATCGACGGCGTCTGGGTCGCCGAGCCGCGCTTCGCGCTGCCACTGTCGCTGGCACTGCGGCAGTCGCTGATCGACGTCGCCTGCAGCAAGCTCGCGCAGGAGGGCCAGCAGACCAAGATGGAGATGGTCTACGCCTATCTCACGGGGCCCCGCTTCCGCCACCGCATCGACGCCATCGTCGAGCGCTTCACCGAGATGCAGTCGGATCTCGACCGCGAGCGCAAGACCATGATGCGGCTGTGGGCCAAGCGCGAGGAGCAACTGCGCAGCGTGCTGGATTCGACGGCGGGCCTGTATGGCGACCTGCAGGGCATCGCCGGCCGCGCGATGCAGGAGATCGAGAGCCTCGACGTGCTGCTGATCGAGGGCAAGAGCGAGGCGGCGGAGTAGCGCACACCGGCCGCCGCCCCGATCCGAGGTGTGCCAACACCCGCAGCGCGCTTATGCTTTCCGACGCGGCCGCGTCTCGCATTCCCATGGCGGCATGCGGATGCATACGGCCGCTACTGTTTCGCGATCTGCGTGCTCGCCTGTGCGTCTCTTGGCACAGCGCCCTTGTCGACCCATTCCGGCGGTGCGCCCAGACGGTTGGCGACCATGCCGATGACCCCGGGATCCCTGCCGAACGCCTCGCACGCCGCGTTCTTCGGCTTGCCGCCAAGGGCCGCCCCGATCCGTTCGATCGACGGCAGCTTCGGCACCTTGCCGAACGGCGTCTCGCCGGTCACCAGCATCTGGCCGAAATCGGCGCTGAACGAACCTGCCAAATCATAGGCATCGCCGGCCTGCGACAGCACCGGCGAGTTGGTGAACGAATTGGCGCCGCGCGCCCATACCATTGCGGCCTGCTGCCGGCCCTTGCGGTCGAGCGCCTCAGCCTCGATCGTGAGACTGCCGAGCCCGATCGGCAGCCGCGGCACCGGAACGGGAACGCCGAGCGCGCCCGGCACCGCCGACACGACCTTCGACGCACCGGCGGCGACCGGATCGGTCGGCGTCGCCTGGGTGATGAAGGTGCGCGTCGTCAGATCGGCCCTCTGATTGGGCGCCACGACTGTGAAGCGTTCGCTCAGGTTGAGACACAGCGCGCGGTCGACGGCATTGGCGACGAGCTGCCGCTGCTGGTCCGTCAGCACCGCGCCGGCCTGGCCCGAGAAGGATGTCGGCATGATACGCACGGTCTGGGCCGCGAGCACATTGTCCTTGTCGACGTTGAGCTGCGACTTGGCGAGCAGGCCGTTCGATTCCGCCAGCGACTGGTAGGATGCGAGCGCGCCGCTCTGCGTCATCTGCGCCGTGGCGCAGCCCGACAGGCCGAGCGCCGCGCACAGCATCATCAGGCGGATGGTGGTGGGGGTACAGGATCTCACGAAAGCCGCGACGTCGATCTCGACCATGCTTCTCCCGCCTCACGCCCACGATGATCGCCCTCTCGCGGGCGGCGCATCCTTCTCCGAGATTTCGGACGGCGTGGGGCGGAAGCATGGAGAGATGTTTCGAAACGGCACCAACAAGGGAGACGGTGTGGCGAGCGCGGCTCGCTCCGGCGCCATTATGGCCGAGAGAAGACGGTTCACCCCACCAGCTTGTCCAACGTGATCGGCAAATCCCGTATGCGCCTTCCGGTGGCGTGATAGACCGCGTTGGCGATCGCCGCGGCGACGCCGACGATGCCGATCTCGCCGACGCCCTTGATGCCCATCTTGTTGATGATGCGATCCTCCTCGTCGACGAAGATCACCTTGATATCGTGAACGTCGGCATTCACCGGCATGTGATACTCGGCGATGTTGGCGTTCATGATGCGCCCGAACCGCTGGTCGATTTGGGCTTCTTCGTGCAACGCCATGCCGATGCCCATGACGACCCCGCCCATGATCTGGCTCGAAGCCGTCTTGGTGTTGAGGATGCGCCCGGCGGCGACGGCATTGACGATACGCGTCACTCTGATCACACCGAGCTCCTCGTCGACCTTCACTTCGGCGAAAACCGCCGAGTGGGTGTTGTGGGCGTGCTTGTCGTCGTCCTCGAAATCCGAGCCGCGCTCCTTCTCGATGCGGTCCTTGCCACCGTGACGCATCACGTCCGACATCGCCAACGACCGGCTGCGATCGGAAATGGCGACGATGGCGCCATCGGCGAGCGTCACTTCGTCGGCGGTGAGCCCCTGCAACGGCGAGCCCGGGATGGTGTGCGCGATCTTCAGCAGCTCCGCCCGGATATCATCGGCCGCGTTGACGATCGCATGCGAGATCGAGGCTGCGGTCCACGAACCTCCCTCCACCGGCGCCTTGGGCAGCGTGGAGTCGCCCAGCTTCACATTGATGCTGTCGAGCGGCACGCCGAGCATGTCGGCGGCGACCTGCGCCATGATCGTGTAGGTGCCGGTGCCGATATCGGAGGTCGCGCTCGCCACCTCGACATGTCCATTCGCCGTCATCACGATCCGCGTCGCGAACGGCATCTGCAATGCCTCCCAGGCGCCGCTCGCCATGCCCCAGCCGACGAGTTCTCGGCCGTCACGCATCGACCGCGGCTCGGGATTGCGCTTCGACCAGCCGAACGCCTCGGCGCCCTGCTGATAGCACTCCTTCAGCCGCTTGCTGGAGAACGGCAGATCCTTGTCCTGATCCCGAACAGAATAGCAGCGCAGGCGCAATTCGAGAGGATCCATCTTCAGCGCGACGGCGAGCTCGTCCATCGCGCATTCCAGCCCGTAGACGCCACTGGCGGCGCCGGGCGCGCGCATGTCGCCGGGCGTCGGCACGTCGAGCTTGGCGAGGCGGTGCGTCGCGCGCGAAGTGGCGGAGGTGTAGAGCACATCGCCCCAGCCGATGTCGTTGCGCGAGAACGCCTCGTGCTGCGAGGTCATCGCAACGGCCTCGTGCGTCAGCGCCGCCAGCGTACCGTCCTCACGGGCGCCGAGCGCCAGCCGCTCGATCGTCGCAGGGCGATAGCACAGGCCATACATCTGGGCGCGGCTGAGCACGACGCGCACCGCGCGCTTCAGCTTCAGCGCGGCCATGGCGGCGAGCACCACCTGGTATTGCGGCCGCAGGCCGGAGCCGAACGCGCCGCCGACGAACGGCGACGTCACCTGGACGTCGTCCTCCTTCAGCTGGAACACGCTGCAGACGTAGCGCTGCACATTCTGCACGCCCTGGGTCTTGTCGTAGACCACGAGCTTGCCGCCCTCGCGCCAGAGCACCGTCGACGCGTAGAGCTCCATCGGGTTGTGATATTCGATCGGGACGCCATAGTCGGCATCGTGACGCACGGCTGCGCCGGCAAGCGCCTTTGTCGCGTCGCCGCGCGGCTTGAGCGGCTTGTCGACCTTGAAAGCCTGCTCGCGCCGCGCATGGAGGTCGGTCGCGAAGCTCTCGGCCAGATACTCTACCGCGACCAGCGTCGCCGCGAAACGCGCGGTGTCCTCGTCCTCGGCGACGACCAGCGCCACCGGCTGGTAGTTGAAATGCACCCGGTCGTCATAGAGCGGACGATAGGGCGAGCCGTCCTCCGGCGCGACCTCGTCGCGAAATGCGTCATCGTTGTCCGCCATCCTGACCCGGTTGGCGTGGGTCAGCACGTCGAGGACGCCGTCGACGGCCAGGGCGCGGCCGGTATCGATGCGCACGATCCGCCCCTTCGGAATGGTGGAATTGACCACGACGCCGAAGGCGAGATCGGGCGCGGTGAACTCGGCGGCATATTTGGCGACACCGGTGACCTTGGCGCGGCCGTCGATGCGGGAGGTCGCTGTGCCGATGCGAGCTGTCATGACATCACCGGATGGTCTTGATGGCTTGAATCTGGGGCGTTGCGTTCGCGGCCTGGGTCAGGGTGCGGACGATGGCGCGGCGCGCCAGCGGGATCTTGAAGGCATTGTGCGTGGCGGCTTTCGCATCGCTCAGCAGGATGTTCGCAGCGCGGCCGAACGCCTGGGGATCCGGCGCCTGCCCGCGCAGCGCGGCTTCGGCGGCCTCATTGCGCCACGGCTTGTGGGCGACGCCGCCGAGCGCCAGGCGCGCCTCGCCGATGCGGCCGCCGTCGAGCTCGAGCGCAGCGGCGACCGAGACCAGCGCGAATGCGTAGGACAGGCGATCGCGGATCTTCAGATAGCTGTGATTCGCGGCGAAGCCCTGCGGGGGCAGCTCGATCGCGGTGATGATCTCGTCGACGCGCAGCGTGTTGTCGAGATCCGGCCGGTCGCCGGGCAGCCGATGGAAGTCGGCAAGGGCGATGACCCGCTCGCCCGAGGAGCCCGCGACCTGCACCTTGGCGTCGAGCGCGGCGAGCGCCACGCACATGTCGGAGGGGTGGGTCGCGATGCAATCGGCGCTGGTGCCAAGGATGGCATGGCCGCGGTTGAGACCGTCGACCGCCGAGCAGCCGGCGCCGGGCGTGCGCTTGTTGCAGGGCGTGGCGACGTCATAGAAGTAGGCGCAGCGCGTCCGCTGCAGCAGATTGCCGCCGGTCGAGGCCATGTTGCGCAGCTGCGCCGAGGCGCCGGCGAGGATCGCGCTCGCCAGCAGCGGATAGCGGCTCTCGATGAGGGGGTGATAGGCGAGCGTGCTGTTTGGCACCAGCGCGCCGATCCTGACGCCGCCGGCGCTCGTCTCCTCCACATTCGTCAGCGGCAGGTGGCTGATGTCGATCAGCTGACGCGGCTGCTCGACGTGATACTTCATCAGGTCGAGCACGTTGGTGCCGCCGGCGATGAACTTGGCCTCCGACGTCGCCGCCTTCAGCCTGACGGCCTCGGCGACATCGCTGGCGCGCGCGTAGTCGAAATTGTTCATCGGCTGCCTCCCATCGCCTGCTCGATGGCGCCGACGATGTTCGGATAGGCGCCGCAACGACAGATGTTGCCGCTCATCAGCTCGCGGATCTCGTCCTTCGTCTTCGCCCTGCCCTCGGCGATCAGGCCGGCGGCCGAGCAGATCTGGCCCGGCGTGCAATAGCCGCATTGGAAGGCATCGTGATCGATGAAGGCCTGCTGCAGCGGGTGCAGCTCATCACCCTTGGCGAGTCCCTCGATGGTCGTGATCTCGGCGCCGTCTTTCATGACCGCGAGCGTCAGGCAGGAGAGCACGCGGCGGCCGTCGATCAGCACGGTGCAAGCGCCGCATTGGCCGTGATCGCAGCCCTTCTTGGTGCCGGTGAGGTCGAGATGATTGCGCAGCAGATCGAGCAGCGTGGTCCAGGGCGCCACCGACAGCGTGTGCGACTGGCCATTGATCTGAAGCGTGACGGACAGAGGGGCAGGCTTTGCGGTGGACGCGGCGCTCTGGCGCGGTGGCGGCGGGCTCATGCGGGGTCTCCGTTGACGGACCCGCATCAACCCGCGATGGCGCGAATGGTTCTTGGCAATTTTCGAACAGCGGACAGCAGGAATTGCTCAGCCGGCACGCGCAGAATGTGCACGGCAGAACCGCTTGCCGATCAATCGTTTCGTCAACCAGACTCAGGCGGCGCGGCCGAGCCACGCCCGCATCTTCTGCGCCAGGCTGCGGCGTGGCGCACCATCCAGCGCCTCCGCATCCGCGGCGGCCACGTCTTCGCGCGGCGCGGCGGCTTCAGCGCCGGCATTCGGCACGTCCGACGGCCTGTCCTTACTCGGGCTGCTTTCGGCATCCGGCGCGGCCTTGCTCGGCACGAGCGACTTGATCGCTGCGGCCACGGCCTCGATACGCTCGAGGTCCGCCGGCTCACGCTCGCTTGCAGCGGGTTCGGCCGCCATCGGGACCGGGTGGGCCTCCACCGGCGCTGCCGCCGGATCCGAAGCAGTCGGTTCGGATTGACCGAGGTCGGGCGCCGCAGCCGCGAGCACGGCTTCGGCGGGCTGCTCGCCCGGCACGGCGATCGCGAGGTCGGCGATCTCCGGAGCCGGCGCTGGGGCGGGCTGCTCCACGACCCGGCTGCGGCGCTTCCTGGTGGTTGCAGGCTTTGCCGCGACCGCCGCCGTCTCCGCTGCGACCTTCTCGACCGGCTTCTTGTCGACGGCGGTCTTCGCCGCCACCTCGGGCGCAGACTTCGCCCTGGTCTTGCGGATCAGGCCTGCAAGCGCATAGGGACCGACGGTCTCCAGGAACGTCTTCTCATGATCGCGCGACAGCCGCCCCACCGCCGCATCGAGCGGCAGCCAGTCGACGGCGCGGACATCGTCCATCAGCGGCTGCGACGGCTCGCCGGCCGCTTCCATGCGCCAGTAGTGCACGACCTTGGCACGCGTGCCGGTATCGTAAACCAGGGTGCCGAGGAATTCATGCACGGTGACCTTGTGGCCGGTCTCCTCCAGCACCTCGCGCCTGGCGGCGTCGCGCGGCGTCTCGCCGTCGTCGAGCTTGCCCTTCGGCAGCACCCATTCGTCGCGCTTGCGCAGGCGCACGACCGCGATGCGCGGCGGCTGTTCCCGCCGCAGCACGATGCCCCCTGCCGCCATGATCGGCGCTCTCGCCATCGCCTCTCCCGAGCCGCAACGACCGCAACTCCCGCGGTCCGATTCGCCAGTTGAACGCTCCGATATAGGACTGCGCAACGCCGAAATCGAGATTCCGCAAGCGTGGACCTGACATTCATCCGGCGGCGACGCGCCTGCGCCACAGTGGCTGGCCGGCCCGGATGCGGGCGCCTTCCGCCACATCGGGGCAGAACGTGAAGTCGCCGGGCGCGAGCAGGATGATGGTCGAGCCGTGCTCGAACCAGCCGAGCTCGTCGCCCTTGCGCACATTGTTGTTACAGGCGTAGGCGAGCGGCCGCTCGGTCTGCGCGTTCAATACGCGGTCGAGCGCATGCAGGCGGATGCTCGCCACCAGGATCGCCGCCACCGGCACGATCGTGAACGGCTCGCCGGAGGCAAGATGCGTGCGGATCACCGCGCGCTCGTTCTTGCAGAACAGCCGCTCGACCCGCTTCAGCGCGATCGGATTGACGTTCCAGACATCGCCATGGATCAGGCTGACATGCTCGATCGTCATGTCGGCCGGAGCGTGGAAGCGGTGATACATGCTCGAGGTCAGACGCAAGGTGACGAAGCAGCCGTTGCGATGGGTCTCGACCACGGCGGGATCGGCGACGAGTTCGCGCAGCGAATAGGGCGCGCCCTTGATCTGGTAGAGCTCGCCGTCGCGGATCAGGCCGTGGGCGCCGATGATGCCGTCGGACGGGCTGGTGACGATGGCGGGATCGGGATCGAACGGCCGCAGGCCGGGCTTCAGCTCGCGCGTGAAGCAGGCGTGCAGGCTCTTGAAGCGGCTCTCCTTGGCCTCGGAGAGATCGAGGTCGGAGAACAGCTTCCACAGCGCGATCGACGCGTCCCGGACGAGCGGGTTCTCGATCTTGGAGAACCAGCCCATGAAGCGGGTCAGCGCGGCGCGCGGCACGCGGTTGGTGAGCAGGAAGTTGAGGTCTTCCTGTTGGGTGACGAAGGCGATCAGGCTTTTGACTGTCATGAATCTGTCAGCAGGAGGGGTTAGCGCTTTTGGACATGATGGAAAACTCGATTCCTTATGTATCGCTCGCCGTTGGCGCTGCCGTGACGGCCGCCATGGCCCCGAAGGTCAAGGCCCGCATCGAGCTGTCGCGCGCCAAGCACCGCTCGCTGGCCGGCCATTCCAAGATGTCGCGCCGGATCTCCAGGCTGATCCCGCGCTATGAGTTCGAGATCGACGACTTCTTCCGCTCCGACGGCGCACCGCAGGCGGTCGCCACGAAGCGCCAGGACGGCTTCTTCCGACTCGGCGCGCTGTTCCAGGAGAAGTTCGCCAAGAGCCGCGCGCTGACGGCGGAAGCCGCAAGCCGCATCCCCGACCTGCAGTTCACCCAGCGCTACCGGGTCCCGTTCCAGTACAGCCGTCTGGTCAAGGAGCAGCTCGGCGCCGGCTCGTTCATGCAGGCTTCCTCCGGCGTGACCCTGACCGATCTCGACGGCAACCGGTTCTACGATCTCACCGGCTCCTATGGCGTCAACATCTTCGGCTACGACTTCTACAAGGAGTGCATCGCGGCCGCCGAGCGGCGCGCGAGCGCGCTCGGCCCGGTGCTCGGGCTCTATCACCCGGTCGTCGCCGACAACGTGAAGCGCCTGACCGAGCTGTCCGGCATGGACGAGGTCTCGTTCCACATGTCCGGCACCGAGGCGGTGATGCAGGCGGTGCGGCTCGCCCGCTACCACACCGGCCGCAGCCATCTGGTGCGCTTCGCCGGCAGCTATCACGGCTGGTGGGGCGACGTGCAGCCCGGCGTCGGCAACCCGATCGCGCCGCACGAGACCTACACCTTGGCCGAGATGTCCGAGCGCACGCTGCACGTCCTGCGCACGCGGCGCGACATCGCCTGCGTGCTGGTCAATCCGCTGCAGGCGCTGCATCCGAACGGCAATGCGCCCGGCGATTCCGCGCTGGTCGATTCCTCGCGCAAGGGCCGCTACGACCGCGAGGCCTACACCGCCTGGCTGAAGCAGCTGCGCGAGGTCTGCACGGAACGCGGCATCGTGCTGCTGTTCGACGAGGTGTTCCTCGGCTTCCGGCTCGCGCCGGGCGGCGCGCAGGAGTATTTCGGCGTCAAGGCCGACATGGTGACCTACGGCAAGAGCCTCGGCGGCGGCCTGCCGATCGGCGTTGTCTGCGGCAAGCGCGAGCTGATGCGCCGCTTCCGCGACGACCGCCCGGCCGACATCTGCTTCGCCCGCGGCACCTTCAACTCGCATCCTTATGTGATGGCGGCGATGGACGAATTCCTGAGCCGGCTCGACAGCCCGAACTTCCGCGCCATCTACGACGGCCTGGATGAAACCTGGAACGGCCGCGCCGCGCAGCTCAACGCCGCGCTGACCGAGCACGACCTGCCGGTGCGCGTCTCCAATATGCATTCGATCTGGCTGGTCGAGTACACCGTGCCGTCGCGCTACAATTGGATTCTGCAATACTACCTGCGTGCCGAGGGACTGGCGCTGAGCTGGGTCGGCACCGGCCGCTTGATCTTCAGCCTGAACTACACCGACGCCGATTTTGCCGAGGTGACGAAGCGCTTCGTCTCGGCGGCCGAGAAGATGAAGCAGGACGGCTGGTGGTGGAACGACGGCACGCTCACCAACAAGGCGATCAAGCGGCAGATTCTGAAAGAGATGCTCGGCGCCGCCTTCGGGCGCTGACGGCGCAACCACCCTCCCCTGAAGGGGGAGGGTCGGCTCGCATGAGCGAAGCGAAATGCGCGCCGGGGTGGGGTGACGGCCTGTCCGCACATGAGGTGCGGGTGAGCAAGTGGAGAGATCACCCCACCCCGACGCGCGCTTCGCACGCGTCGACCCTCCCCCTCCAGGGGAGGGTGGCACGTGCCGCATGGCTGCAAGCTCGCTCGATTTCACCTCACAGCCCCCCATAAACACCGATGCCCGGGACCGGCCCGGGCATCGCGCAACTCCGACGCAGCGACCGGCTCAGGCGTGCTGCTCTTCGAGGCCTTCGTTCATCAGGTGCAGGCCGGGGTCGATCAGCTCGCCACGCAGCAGCGCCAGCGGAGCCGAGCGGTACTGCATGAAATCGTTGAACGGGTCGGTGATGATCTTGGTCATCCAGACGAGACCGGTCTCGACGTCGCGGATGAAGAACAAATGGATGGTGCGGAACAGCAAGCCGCCGATGCCGATCACGAGCCAGAGCTTGGCCGTCTCGCGCACGAATTCCATCGCCGAGGTCCAGGGCGGCAGCAGGCCGAACAGGGTCGGCTGCAGATAGAGCACCACGGGGGCCGCGGCCCAGATCGACATCAGCACGACCTTGCGCTGCAGGTTGTAGCCGACCTTGATCTCTTCCTTGTGCTCGTGGGTCGCCTGGTTGACGTGGTCGTAGCCCTTCGGCTCGAAGAAGAAGTGGCCCGCCTGGCGCGAGGTCATCGACACCAGCCAGCCGATGAGCGCCGAGACCAGCGGATCGAACACCATCATCACGTAGGCGATCATGAAACTGAGCGCGCTGACGAAGTGGAGGCTCTGGTTGATACGGCTGTGATGATAGTAGCGATGGTCGTCCCAGCGCTGAATCCGCAGCTGCTCCAGGAAATTCTTGATCATGGTTGCTCCGAAGAATGAGTTGCAGGTCGTGTACAGGGATTCGATGTAGATCGCATGACATCATCAAGATGTCATGCGATCGGACGCAGCGAAACGTTTCGGACTACGTAGAACGTCGCGGGGCGGTAGAGGGCGGCCGCGGCTTCAGGCCGCGGCGGCACGCTCCAGCTTGCGGAAGCGGACCAGCGAGAAATGGCCGAGCGGCGGGATCAGGCGGCGCTCGACCAGCTCCATGCGCTCGGCGCCGGCGAGCCAGCGCAGGTAGCGCGACCAGCCGAACTCGGCGGTACGGAAGCCGAGCCGGCGCACCACCGGCTGCAACGCCTGCTCGATCACGCGGCGCAGGCCGTCATCGGCGCTAACGCGAGTCAGGATGATCAGTTCGCCGCCCGGGCGCAGCACCCGCGCGAACTCGTCGAGCGCGACTTCCGGGTTCGGCACGGCGGTGACGACATATTGCGCCATCACGACGTCGAACGAATCGTCGGGAAAGTCGAGCTGCTCGGCGTCCATCACCGCGAGACCCTCGACGTTCTTCAGCCGCTGGTCGGCGACGCGCCGCATCGCCTTGCCGAGCATCGCCTCGGAGATGTCGGTGCCGAACACGCGGACATGCGGCGCATAGAGCGGCAGCGAGATGCCGGTGCCGACGCCGACCTCGAGCACGCGCCCGCCGAGCTTGTTCGTGGCTGATATCGCGGCCTTGCGGCCCTTCTCGAACACGCCGCCGAACACGAGGTCGTAGATCGGTGCCCAGCGGTCATAGGCCTGCTCGACCTGCTCGCGATCGAAGTCGAGCTCCCGCGCGCCGCCGAGCTTCATGGTTTCTGCCATCGTTACATCTCACTTGGGTTTGGAATTGATGGAGTGACGCAAAGTTCGCCGTCAGCCGCGCACGGCGCTCTGACCGGCCAGCACCGGGGTCGGACGCACGACGCGGGACGGCTGCAGCACGGCGAGATTTCCGATGAACTGGCGCGCGCTGTTCTCCCAGGAGCGGTCGAGCGCAAATGCCCGGCAGGTCTCGCGCGACATCGTCAGCGCCTTCAGGCAGGCAGCGCGCAGGTCCCAGTCGATCGCCCCGATCGGATGATCGGCGATGACGTCGAGCGGACCGGTGACGGGGAAGGCCGCGACCGGCGTGCCGCAGGCCAGCGACTCCAGCTGCACGACGCCGAACGTATCGGTCAGGCTCGGAAACACGAAGACGTCGGCGGCCGCCATATGTGCGGTCAGGTCCTTGCCGGTCTTCTCGCCGAGGAAATGCGCCGCCGGGAAGCGACGCTCCAGCTCCGCCTTCTGCGGGCCGTTACCGATCACCACCTTCGAGCCCGGCAGGTCGAGCGACAGGAAGGCTTCCAGGTTCTTCTCGACCGCGACGCGGCCGACGGTCATGAACACCGGACGCGGCAGATCCAGCGCGACCGGCGCGTCCGGATTGAACAGCTTCGTATCGACGCCCCGGGTCCAGAAGCCGAGCCGCCTGAAGCCGCGCGACGCGAGGTCCTGCTTCAGCGAATTGGTCGCGACCATGGTCATCGCGGCGGCGTCGTGGAAGCGGCGCATCACCCAATAGCCGACGGCATCGGGAATGCCGGTGCGCACAGCGACGTACTCCGGAAATCGCGTCGTGTAGGACGTCGTGAACGGCAGGCCATGGCGCAGGCAGTAGCGGCGCACCGCCCAGCCGATCGTGCCTTCGGTCGCAATATGGATCGCATCCGGGGCCGCCGCCTCGATGCGCCGGGCGATCTCGCGGCCGTTGGTCACGGCGAGCCGCAGGCCCGGATAGGTCGGCACGCCGAACGACGGAAAGCCTTCCGGCGTGAGGAAGGTGATGTCGGCGCCGAGGCCGGCGGCCGCGCGAGCCAGCGAGGTGAGCGTGCGCACCACGCCGTTGACCTGCGGGTGCCAGGCGTCGGTTGCGATTAAGATCCGCATAAGGCGATCCGGAAAGTTGCAGCGATTCTGAACAGCCGCAAATTCCGACATTGTTATTTCAGGCGTGTGACGTCATCGAACTGTCGAAGGGTCTTTTTGCCCGCCGACTGCTGTTTTCCCCGCGATCTGTGGCCGTCCCGCGCGGGGCGCTGTCGTGAAACCGTCATGAAACAAACGGTTAAGCCGACGAAACCGTTTTGCGTGCAGCGCGCAAACGCAACGAAACTTTTCTCCCCTATGAGTTGTGGCATCGGGCGCGGGTCAATGCGCCGCAGAGAATGATGACAGGCAACTGATTTTGACGACGCCGGTCGAGACAAGCACGGCGCACACCAAGCGATCAAACAAGGGGACGTCCATGTTCACGTCAGGCACAGTCGGTTCGCGATCCCGCATCCTGTTCGCTGCGTTGATCGTCGGTACGCTCGCTGCGGCAGCGCCGACGCAAGCCGCGCCTCCGGCCCCGCTCCCGTTCCCTTTCCTGCTGCCGCCGCCGATGGCGACCTACGAGCCGCCGGCAACGAGGCCGCAACTGATCACGCCGCGCGAGGACGAGGCGACCGATTATGAGATGCCCGCGCGTCTGCGCCGCCAGGTCGTGAGCTACGCCACCCGCGAAGCGCCAGGCACGATCATCATCGACACACCAAACAAGTATTTGTACTACGTTCTCGGCAGCGGCCAGGCGATGCGTTACGGCATCGGCGTGGGCCGCGACGGCTTTACCTGGTCCGGCGTGCAGTCGGTGACCAGGAAGGCGGAATGGCCGGACTGGACGCCGCCGCCGGAGATGATCGCGCGCCAGCCTTATCTGCCGCGTCACATGGCCGGCGGACCCGGCAATCCGCTCGGCGCCCGCGCGATGTATCTCGGCGGCACCGTCTACCGAATTCACGGCACCAACGCGCCCGAGACGATCGGCACGCATGTGTCGTCGGGCTGCATCCGCCTGACCAATCAGGACGTGATCGACCTCTATGCCCGTGTCAGCGTCGGCGCCAAGGTGATCGTGCTGCCGATGGAGCGCCGCGCCGATCTCGGCCGCATCACCCGCTGACCTGCGCGGGCCGCACCGCTCGTTCCTTCTCCCGGATCCTCCCTGACTGGACCGCCGAGGCCCGAAAGCCGCGGCGGTCATTTCTTTGCGCGCATGCCGCCGTTCACCATCACGGCCGATTGATGATGATCCGCGTCACGGGCTGCCCTGGCGCGCCTCCGTCCGGCCCTGTAAGCTCGGCAATCTTGTATTAACCGCGATCTCGCCGCTTCCGGCATCGGCCGGCGCGGCGGTTGGAGTCCGTGGATCCGACATGAACCTTCCGACACCGCGACCGGATTGGCAGAGCAAGCCGCATCCGCTCGCCCCGAAAACGCAGCGGCCGCCGCGGCGCTCGCCGCCCCGGCTGCGGCTGATCCTGATCGGCGCCGCCGGCCTTGCCGCAATCGTGCTGATCGGCATCATCATCGTGGAGGTGTTTCTGTTCTCGGGCAGCACGCCGGCGCCGCAGCTGACCCAACTGCCGCCGCTGCCGCCGGCAACGCGCAACTCGATCATCATGACGCCGGTCTCGATCTCGCTCGGCGCGATTCGTGACGCCGCCGAAAAGGCCACGCCGCGCAATTTCTCCGGCAAGGCCGACAACCCCGTCAACCAGATCCTGCAGAATGCCGACATCGGCTGGACGGTCACCCGCGGCGCCATCGCCGCCACCGGCACCCAGGACACTTTGTCGCTGACGACGCCGCTCTCGGGCCGGCTGAACGTCACCGGATCGCTGTCCGCCAAAGCGACCGGCGCGCTCGGCGACGCCATCGGCGGCCTGCTCGGCGCGGATGCCGCCAAGCAGATTGGCGGGATCAACATCAAGAACCTGAACGCCACCGCCGACATCAAGGGCAACGTCCTGATCGCGATGCGGCCACGGCTGGCGGCCTCCTGGTATGTCGAGCCGAACTTCACCGCCCAGGTCAATCTCGGCGACACCGCGCTGACCGTCGCCGGCGCCCGCGTCAACGTGCCCGCGCAGATGAAGCCCGTCATCGACAAGACCGTCAACGACCAGCTCAGCGCGCTCAGCGACAGGCTGCGCAAGGACCCGACCATGCGGCGCGTGGCGCAGGCGCAGTGGGCCCGCGCCTGCCGCTCGGTGCCGCTTCAGGGCACCACGCCGGGACTGCCCGCCGTCTGGCTCGAGATCAAGCCGACACGGGCGCTGGCCGCGCAGCCCGCGATCGATGCGAACGCCGTCAGCGTCACCATGGGGATCGAGGCGGAGACCCGGGTCACGGCGGCCGAGACCAGGCCGGAGTGCCCGTTCCCGGACAAGATCACGATCATTCCGCCCACCGCGGGCACCGTCAACGTCGCGGTTCCGATCGATGTCCCATTCACCGAGCTCAGCAAGCTCGTCGACTCGCAGCTCGCCGGGCGGACGTTCCCCGAGGACGGCTCCGGCCCGGTCGCGGTCACGGTGAAGCATGCGACCGTCGTGCCCTCGGGCAACCGGCTGCTGATCTCGCTACAGGTGAAGGGAAAAGAGAAGGAGAGCTTCTTCGGCCTCGGCGCCGACGCGACGGTGCACATCTGGGGACGGCCGATGGTCGATCAGGCGCAGCAGATCCTGCGGCTGTCCGACCTGCAGCTCGCCGTCGAATCCGACGCGGCGTTCGGCCTGCTCGGCGCCGCCGCTCGCGCCGTGGTGCCGCATCTGCAACGCGCGCTGCTGGAACGGTCTGTGGTCGATCTCAAGCCGTTCGCCGACAATGTCCGGGACAAGATCGCGACCGCGGTCGCCGAGCTGCAGAAGAACGAGAACGGCATCCGCGTCGACACCGACATCAACAACCTCGCTTTGACCGACATCGCCTTTGACGCCACCGTGCTGCGCGTGATCGCCTCGGCGGAGGGCACGATGTCGGTTCGAGTCAATACATTGCCAGGACTGTGACGGGCCGTTTCGGAACGTCCCGTCGCTGCGCGCCTTTGCGGACCGTGCAACGACCGGCAATGATTCAATCGGGCCTGACCTGGTCCGCGGACAATCACCAATGTCCGGGCCGTTTCCGGTAGCCCGATGCAGCCGCATCGCGCGAGCGGGCGGCGGCCCCGAGGCCATACGTTTCGCGAGGCTTGACGCGCCCTCACGAATTCCGCAACACGGCGCAGAGAGATGTTGTCGGGCCCTCTCCGCGCGCCCGTCGCAGGAAACATTCCGTAACAAAATTCTTCGCAAAACGCCGCGATTCTAAGTCACTTGTCGGTATGGCCCAGACACAACCACACATTCTTGTCGTCGAGGACGACCGCGAGACGCGGACGCTGATCGCGAAATATCTGCGCAACAATGCCTGCAACGTGACCACCGCGACCGACGGCCGCGAGATGACCCGCATCATGGGCGACCACCGTGTCGATCTCCTGATCCTCGACGTCATGCTGCCCGGCGAGGACGGCCTGACCTTGTGCCGCAAGCTGCGCGCGGAATCGCAGGTGCCGATCATCATGCTCACCGCGCGCGGCGAGGACGTCGACCGCATCCTCGGACTGGAGATGGGCGCCGACGACTATCTGCCAAAGCCGTTCAATCCGCGCGAGCTGCTCGCCCGCATCAACGCGGTGCTGCGCCGGCAGGCAGCCGCGATGACGGCGAGCGCGACCGAAGGCGCGACCGCGCTGAGCTTCCTCGGCTGGACGATCGACTTCCGGCTGCGCGAACTACGCAATCCCGAAGGCGCGCGCGTCGCGATGACGAGCGCCGAGTTCGATCTGCTCCGCACCTTCTGCGAGCGGCCGGGCCGCGTGCTGTCGCGCGACAGTCTGCTCGACCTGACGCAGGGCCGCAGCGCCGGCTCGTTCGAGCGCTCGATCGACGTGCTGGTCAGCCGCATCCGCCGCAAGATCGAGCCGGACCCGCAGGAGGCCACCATGATCAAGACCGTGCGCTCCGGTGGCTACATGTTCACACCCGTCGTCGAGGTGGTGACTGGCCCGCAAAGCCATTGACCGGCCGGATCGAATGGCGATGTCATGATGTCGTTCGGCTTTCTCAACCTCAAGGGAATCCGCGGCCAGATCACGGCGCTGGTCGCCATTTCGATCGTGGCGCTCCATGCCATCATCACGGCGACGTTCCTGATCTATCGCGCCGAGCAGCCCGACCCCGAAAGCGAAGTCGGGCCGTTTCAGCTCGCGACCGCCATCCGCATCCTTGGACGCGCGCCCGCTGCCGAACGGCCTCGACTGATCTCCGACATTGCCCGCGCCTATCCTGAGTTCGAGCTCAAGCCTCACCTGGGACCTCTGCCGGGTGATTCCGGCCGCCGGCGCGAGTCGGCCGGCCCCGACGTCGAGGCCGGGACCGGTGGCGACGAGCGCCACCCGGCCCCTCCGGAGCTCACCGACGGACGGCCTCACGGTCCAGGCGGCTTTCGTGGCCTTGGCCCAGGCTATCGCGTCTTCATGCCGCCGCCCGGCTCCCAGACGCGCACCGTCATCTTCGCTCTGCCCGATGGCAACATGGTTTCGGCTCGAATGGCCGACCGGCCGCACCGGCCACCGTTCTGGGGCGCCCCATGGCTGACGACGATCATGTTCGCGCTGATCAGCACGACACTGCTCGGCCTGTGGGCGGCCCGCGCGCTGACCTCACCGCTGTCGAGCTTCGCCAAGGCTGCCGAGAGCTTCAGCCTCGACGGCGATGCCACTGCCCTGCCCGAGCGCGGACCGGAAGAGATCCGGTCGCTCGCGCGCGCCCTGAACCGTATGCGCCAACGCATCACGGCGCTGATGAACGACCGGACCAAGATGCTGGCGGCCATCAGCCACGATCTGCGGACACCGCTGACCCGCATGCGGCTGCGCTGTGAGTTCGTCGAGGACGAGCTGCAGCGCAATCGCATGCTGGCCGATCTCGATCAGATGCATGCGATGCTGGGCTCGGTGCTGTCATTCCTGCGCAACGGCCGCAAGCTCGAACCGATGACGCTGGTCGATATCGCGAGCATCCTGCAGCTCGTCGCCGACCAATTCGCCGATGTCGGCCACAGCGTCACCTATATCGGCCCGGCGCACGCGATGGCGACGGTGCGTCCCGACGACCTGATGCGTTCGGTCACCAACCTGGTCGAGAACGCCGTGAAGTACGGCAAGGAAACCGTCATCAGACTGGTGGCGTCGGGGAAGTGCCTGACGATCGACGTGGAGGATGATGGACCCGGGATCGCCGATGCGCGCAAGCCCGACATGCTGGAGCCCTTCGTGCGCGGCGACGATGCCCGCAACATGGACCAGGCCACCGGGTTCGGCCTGGGCCTCTCGATCGCGAAGGCGATCGTCCAGGCGCATGGCGGCGAGCTGTCATTGCACGATCGCAAGCCACGCGGACTGATCGCCCGCATCGAGCTGCCGCTCGGCCAGACCACCTTGCGCCCCGCAGCATGACGCGCGAACGCGCCCGGACGGATCCGGGCGCGCCGCTTGGGCAGTCAGCTAGACGTCAGTGACGCCGTTTACTCCGAGTACTTGAACTCGGGCATCGACTTCAGCTGGTCCTTGGTGGCGTTGATCATCGCATGGTCGGGATACCAGCGATTCTTCGAGGAGCTCATCGACGAGGATGACGAAGTGCCGGTGGCGGCGCCGGTCGTCGTGGCCGGCGGCGTGGTCGCCTTGCCCGAGGCCGGAGCGTTGGAGGCGGTGTTGGCCTGAACCGGCTGGTCCGAGAACTTGACCTGATCGAACGAGACAGCGACGAGGTGCTCACCCATGCCGAGGAAGCCGCCGACGCCGATCACGACGCCCTTGACTGCGCCGCTCTTGTCGATCAGCAGATCGTCGATCGAGCCGACATTCTCGTTGTTGTTGTTGTAGACCTTCACGCCGACGAGCTTGGAGCTGCGCCAGTCGCCCTGATAGGACGCGACGGTGGTGTCGCTCTTGATCGTGGTGTTGGTTGTGGTGGTGGTGCTCTCCGCAGCAAAGGCGGCGGTCGCGAGCAGCAGGGAACCGGCGAGGCCGGCCGCAACAGTCTTCATCATCATGTGGTGTCTCCTCTAGGTGGATGGTGACGAGAGAACGGCAATGGACAGTCGGCGTTCCGCGGGAACCACGATTTCGTCATGCTGCGCGACAAGCAGCCTCAGTGCGCCGCGGCAGTGTCACTTTGTGACGTTCGGGGGATCCGGGTGACGTCGCTCACATCGCCAAGCCGCACCGCCGCGCCTAGCACGGGAGCCCGACTAACAGGTCTACATTGGCTGGAGCTGGTGTAAGCCTATTGCTGCTAGCTCGGTTTCATCTCTCCCCCGCCTGCGGGGTGAGGTCGGATTGCATCGCCAGTTGCGATCCGGGTAAGAGGGTACAGATCTCCCCATCGGCGCTTCCCGTGGGTCTGCCCTCCCCCCAACCCTCTCAGCGCGAGCGAAGCTCGTCGCGCCCCCGTAAGAACAGGGAGAGGGAGTCGACCGTCAGCGCTGCAACGGCTGGCAGCGATCAGTCCAACCCACCTACGCTGCCATCGCGCCGTTCTCGTCGACGGACTCGGCATAGAAGGCGATGGTTTCGTAGCGGTAGTCGCAGAGGCGGCAGTGCCAGAGATAGGCGGTGCGGCGGCCATCCTTTTCGACCCAGGACGGCAATGCGATCGCCTCGCCACATTGGGCGCAGGGATTGTTGCGCGGCAGATCCACGACGCGAACCGTGGATGGCATCGCGTCGATA
This sequence comes from Bradyrhizobium sp. SZCCHNS3052, assembly GCF_032484495.1. Classification (NCBI taxonomy): domain Bacteria; kingdom Pseudomonadati; phylum Pseudomonadota; class Alphaproteobacteria; order Hyphomicrobiales; family Nitrobacteraceae; genus Bradyrhizobium; species Bradyrhizobium sp. SZCCHNS3052. The sequence continues at coordinate 82,786 of NZ_JAUETB010000008.1, forward strand.
TCGAATGAATGGTCGGTGCTGGGTGAATGATCGTCGGCTGCCTTCACGGCCATGACGCGCTCCCTCTCTGTTCAGTCTTCTTGAATGAGTCAGGCATGCTGTCGAACTGACGGCCCTGATCTTAGCCGCGCGGCGGTTGTTTTGCACGCGCCGGGATGCCGCGCGACATCCGACCTCACGGAGATGGGATCAACGCGTTTGATTCAATTGCCGCCGGAAGAGACCGCCGGTTCCGCGACATGACGGGCACCCGCCTTGCGCAGATGGATGGTGGCGATGTCGTCGGCATAGACCTTCTGCCAGCCGTCGACGTGATCGAGCAGCTTGGTCGCGGCACTCTGCGTGCGCAGCAAGGTCGCCTCGATGTCGTAGTCCTTGAGCAGGCGGAACAGATTGTCCGGCTCCATCAGGCCGGACGCGGCGTTGTGATCGACGAAGAACTTTTCGCCGTAGAGCTCGGTGCGGCCGTCGATGAACGGCGCGACACCGGCTGAGATCAGGTAGCCGCCGAAATCATAGTCATTGAGAACCCGCGTGAGGTTGAGCTTCTTCAGCTCGGTCACGGCCGCGACCGGGGTGCCGCGCATGTTTGGCGTGTAGTTCAGGATCGAAGCCGAGGCGACCGTGCCGGCGCCGAGCGCGAGCATCACTGCCGCCGTCAGCGCCGCTCCCGACGCGCGCCCCTGCGGCAGCACGGGCAACGCGCCCGCCTGCCGCGCCAGCGGTGCGGCGATCACCAGCGGGCCGACCAACGCCAGGATCTCCGCCGCGCGCGCCTGCGCCAGCGCCATGTGCAGCAGGCCGAGCAGCATCAGGATCCGCACCGGAGGCAGCCTCAGACCATGGAACAGCGCGAACCCGATGGCGATCAGCAGGCAGATCTCGAACGGACCGAGCCCCTGGAAATCGGTCGCCTTCCATTCCACGATCAGCGGCAGCGCCTGGCCCAGCGAGAGGATCTTCTGCGACGCCAGCAGCGCATTCCAGCCATAGGGCGTGCAGCAGCTCGCCGCCAGCGCGAGCGCTGCAAACCCGGCCCAGCGCAGCGCCAGGCCGGAGCGGACCGAGCGATCGGCATTCACCAGCGCGTCGAGCGCGGCGGGCGCGATGAAGAACAGGCCGAACACGAATCCGCCATGCAGATTGGCCCACAGCGCGATCAGCGGCACCAGCTGCCATGGCGGCGCAGCCCTGCGATCGGCCGCATCGACAAGTCCGGCGATCCAGGCGACCAGGATCGGAAACGCCAGCACATGCGGCCGCGCCAGCAGATGCGGCAGGCAGAGCAGGAACGCCGCGACCACGAACACCAATGTCGTGGCGTCGCGCAGATGCCGGCCGAGGGCGCGCGCGAACAGCGCGAAGGACAGCGCGGTCGCCGAGGCCGCCAGCACCACCGGCCCGGCCCAGCCGGCGAACGTGTAAGCGGCCGCATAGGCGACCTGCGCCAGCCACTGCGTGGAGATCCAAGGCGCGCCGCGCATGGTAAAGGAATAGACGTCGACCTCGGGGACCGCGCGGTGGTCGATGATCCACTGCCCCACCGTGATCTGCCACAGCGTGTCGGGATCGTTGAGCAGCCGGTTGCCGGAGATCAGCAGCAGCGCATAGACGCCGGCGCCGACCCATAGTGGCAGCAGCGCCTGCGCGCGCCCGGCGGTCGCTTCGGTGTGGGTGACGGACAGCGTCATCGCGGCAGGGCCCCGTTCGCAAAATTGCGCCGCCAGCCAAGCATGAACGGCATAATTCGCGGTAAACCGCCGGAGCATCCGCACTCGCCCGGAGTCACCGCCCCATTCTTGCCACATTATCGCCCGGCGTTCGCGCCAATTACGGTGTGCAAAGTGTAAAGCGCGTGCTGGGGGGCTACTCGGCATGCGTGTGGTTCCCGGGGGATCCTGACACATGAGACGTCTTGTGCTGACGGCCTGCATTGCAGGCTTCGCGATGGCTGGTCCCGTGCCGCCTGCAATGGCTGCCGATGATGCGAGCACCGCATCGGACAGTGCGGCCAAACCGAAGGCCGGCAAGGTCAAGCTCGCCCATGTCCGCTCTGACGGAACCAGGGAGCTGGCGGCACGCAGCGCGGTGACCAAGGCCGCGCGCGAGGTCGAGGCGATCGAGGCCGTCAGCAGCGCCGACACCTCGCCGCCGATGGACGCCAATGCCTCAGCACCCGCCGACACCGATGCCATCCCGGCCGCTGCGGCCGAGCCCCGCGAGGCCGAGCGCAAGGCGGCCGAGGCCAAGCCGCGCCACATCGACACCGGCCATCCGCACATCGACGCGCTGGTGGCGGTGCACGCCGCCGCCAACAACATTCCGGAATCGCTGATCCACCGCGTCATCGTGCGCGAGAGCAAATACCAGAAGGACCTGGTCGGCCGCTGCGGCTGCATCGGCCTGATGCAGATCAAGCTCGGCACCGCGCGCGGCCTGGGCTACACCGGCGACGCACAGGGCCTGCACGATCCGAACACCAATCTCACCTATGGCGTACGCTATCTCGCCGGCGCCTATCGTGCCGCCCGCGGCGATCACGACCGCGCCGTGCTCTACTTCGCCAGGGGCTACTACGAGGAGGCCAAGCGGCAGCGCTTGGCCGACGCGCGGCCCGCCGGCCGCTCCGAGCGGACGAGCGGCCCGCTCGACATCACCCCGAAGATTGCAACCGGCCGCCACGCGCGGGCGCACTGATCGCCATTGGTTCCAAGGGCCACCGGCTTTGTCTTTCCGTGACACTCCGTTGACACGGGGGGATATCGGTCTATTTTAAGTGCGTTCCGAGGGGAGCTCCGAGGGGAGCTGAGATACCGCAGCGTGATGCGGTGACCCTTTGAACCTGATCCGGGTCATGCCGGCGAAGGGACAGGGATGCAGCAGACAACCACGCGCGGGGATGTCCCCGTTTCCATCATCGGTGCGGGCATCGCGGGTGCCTGGCAAGCCTTGCTGCTCGCGCGCGCGGGCCGCGAGGTCACGCTGCACGAGCGCAGCGACGCCGATCTGATGCTCTCCACCAGCCATTGGGCCGGCGGCATGCTGGCGCCTTATTGCGAGAGCGAGGTCGCCGAGCCGATCATCAGCCGGCTCGGGCTCGCCTCGCTCGACATCTGGCGGCGCGAGCTGCCGGACACGCCGTTCAACGGTTCGCTGGTGATCGCGCATGCCCGCGACCGCGCCGACTACGACCGCTTCGCCCGCCGCACCTCCGGCTATCAGCGGCTCGACGCGCAGCAGCTTGCGGCGTTGGAGCCGTCGCTGGAGGGCCGCTTCCGCGAGGGCCTGTTCTATCCGACCGAGGGCCATGTCGAGCCACGCCGCGTGCTGCCGAAGCTGCATCAGCGCATCGTCGAGGCTGGCGGCCGCGTGCTGTTCAACAGCGACGTCACGGCTGATGATCTCGACGGCCTCGTGATCGACTGCCGCGGGCTGGAGGCGCGCGACGCCGAGCCCGAGCTGCGCGGCGTCAAGGGCGAGATGATCCTGATCGAGACCGCCGAGGTGCAGCTCGCGCGGCCCGTGCGGCTGATGCATCCGCGCTTCCCGCTCTATCTGATCCCGCGCGAGGACAATTTGTTCATGCTCGGGGCGACCTCGCTCGAGGCCGAGGACACCGGCGTCAGCCTGCGCTCGGCGCTGGAATTGCTCGGTGCCGCCTATTCGGTGCATCCGGCGTTCGGCGAGGCGCGCATCCTCGAATTCGGCTCGGGGCTCAGGCCGGCCTATCCCGACAATCTGCCGCGCATCACCATCAAGGGCGAGCGCGAGATCCGCGTCAACGGCCTCTACCGCCACGGCTTCCTGATCGCGCCGGCGCTGGCGCAGGCGACCTTGAACTATCTCGCGCACGGCCAGATCGACAACGAGGTGATGCGATGCGCGTGACCGTTAATGGCGAGGCCCGCGACATCAGCGCGACCAGCGTCGCCGCGCTGCTCTCCGAGCTCGACTACGAAGGCACCCATTTCGCGATCGCGCTGAACTACGACGTGGTGCCGAAGAGCCGCTGGGCCGAGACGCAGCTCAAGACCGGCGACGAGATCGAGATCATCACCCCCCGGCAGGGAGGGTGATGCTCATGGAGCTCGCGCCACAACCACCACTGTCATCGCCCGCTTTCGCGGGGATGACAGGCTTCGTTGCGGCGACCACCGTCCGACATGACGGAGACCATTGATGCCCACCTTCTACGACAAGACTTTCACCTCCCGCCTGCTGATCGGCACCGCGCTCTACCCATCGCCTGCGATCATGCAGGATGCGATCCGCGCCTCGGGCGCGCAGATCGTCACCGTGTCGCTGCGGCGCGAGTCGGCCGGCGGCAAGACCGGCGATGCGTTCTGGAAGCTGATCAACGCGCTCGATGTCACCGTGCTGCCGAACACCGCCGGCTGCCGCAGCGTGCGCGAGGCGGTGACGACGGCGAAGCTCGCGCGCGAATTGTTCGGCACGAGCTGGATCAAGCTCGAAGTGATCGGCGACAACGACACCCTGCAGCCCGACGTGGTTGGTCTCGTCGAAGCCGCTGATATCCTGATCAAGGACGGTTTCGAGGTGTTCCCCTACTGCACCGAGGATCTCACGGTCGCGATGCGGCTGGTCGATGCCGGCTGCAAGGTCGTGATGCCCTGGGCGGCGCCGATCGGCTCGGCCAAGGGCATCATCAACCGCGACGCGCTGAAGCTGCTGCGCGACCGCCTGCCCGATATCACCCTGGTGGTCGACGCCGGCCTGGGCGCGCCGAGCCACGCGGCGGAAGCACTCGAGCTCGGCTACGACGCCGTGCTGCTCAACACGGCGATTGCCAAGGCTGCCGACCCGGTGGCGATGGCGCGCGCCTTCCGGCTCGGGGTCGAAGCCGGCCGCACCGCCTACGAGGCCGGGCTGATGGACGCCCGCGATTTCGCCTCGCCCTCCACCCCTGTCGTTGGGACACCGTTCTGGCATGCCGTATCCTGATCGCTTCTATCCCGTCGTCGACAGCCTCGCCTGGGTCGAGCGCCTGACCAAGCTCGGCGTCGGCACCGTGCAGCTGCGCGCGAAGGACCTCAACGACGGCGAGGCGCTGCAGATCGTCACCGACGCGCTGGCGATCACCAAGGGCACGGCGACGAAGCTGATCGTCAACGACTACTGGCGCGCCGCGATCGTTGCCGGCGCGCAGCACCTCCATCTCGGCCAGGAGGACCTCGCCGACGCCGACGTCGCCGCGATCAAGGAGGCCGGCCTGACGCTCGGCCTCTCGACGCATGACGATGCCGAGCTGCAGACCGCGCTCGCCGCCAAGCCCGACTATGTCGCGTTGGGGCCGATCTTCCCGACGACGCTGAAGGCGATGCGCTTCGCCCCGCAGGGCATCGCGAAGATCACCGAGTGGAAGAAGCGTGTCGGCAACATCCCGCTGGTCGCGATCGGCGGCATCAAGCTGGAGCAGGCCGCGGAGATCTTCGCCGCCGGCGCCGACTCCATCGCCGTCGTCAGCGACGTGACGCAGAACCCCGATCCCGACGCCCGCGTCCGCGCGTGGCTCGATGCGACCAGGGAGCCGGCGTAATGCGCGCGAATTTTGCGAATGCGTCTGACAGTGATTGGGCCCGGCTCCCTCCCCAAAAGAGGTCGTTCCCTCCCCCCTTGTGGGGGAGGGCTAGGGAGGGGGGTAGCCCCGGGGGCGGTGGATGCGGCTTACCCCCCTCCCCAACCCTCCCCCACAAGGGGGGAGGGAGCCCGACTAGTCTGCGTCCCTTACGCCGCCAACTCATTTCGCATCGATGCCGGCAGGGCGCCGGCGCGACGCTCGCCTCTCTCCACCGTCATTGCGAGCGAAGCGACGCAATCCAGGGCCATGCGTGCCGCCCTGGATTGCTTCGTCACGACCGCTCCTCGCAATGACGTCCCCCATTCACTCCGACAACAACAATTGAGAAGGAGGATCCCATGAACATCCGCTCCAATCCCGACACCACCCTGCCCGCCGTCACCACCGGCCCGCTGCCGTCCTCGCGCAAGATCTACGCAACGCCGGACTCCGCGCCCGACCTGCGCGTGCCGCTGCGCGAGATCATCCTCTCGGAAGCGGCCTCCGAGCCGAACCTGCCGGTCTACGACACCTCCGGCCCCTACACCGATCCGACCGTGACGATCGACGTCAATGCCGGCCTGTCGCGCGCCCGCACCGCCTGGGTGCGCGAGCGTGGCGGCGTCGAGGAGTACGAAGGCCGCGACATCAAGCCTGAGGACAACGGCAATGTCGGCGCCGACAAGGCCGCAAAGTCGTTCACCGCGCATCACAAGCCGCTGCGCGGCCTCGACGGCCACAAGATCACCCAGCTCGAATTCGCCCGCGCCGGCATCGTCACCAAGGAGATGATTTACGTCGCCGAGCGCGAGAATCTCGGCCGCAAGACCCAGCTCGAGCGCGCCGAAGCCGCGCTTGCCGACGGCGAGAGTTTTGGCGCATCCGTGCCCGCCTTCATCACCCCGGAGTTCGTGCGCGACGAGATCGCGCGTGGCCGCGCCATCATTCCCTGCAACATCAACCATGCCGAGTTGGAGCCGATGATCATCGGCCGCAACTTCCTGACCAAGATCAACGCCAATATCGGCAACTCGGCGGTGACATCCTCCGTTGAAGAGGAAGTGGACAAGATGGTGTGGGCGATCCGCTGGGGCGCCGACACCGTGATGGACCTCTCGACGGGCCGCAACATCCACACCACCCGCGAATGGATCCTGCGCAACTCGCCGGTGCCGATCGGCACCGTGCCGATCTACCAGGCGCTGGAGAAGTGCAACGGCGACCCGGTCGCGCTGACCTGGGAGCTCTACAAGGACACCCTGATCGAGCAGTGCGAGCAGGGCGTCGACTACTTCACCATCCACGCCGGCGTGCGTCTCGCCTACATCCACCTCACCGCGAGCCGCGTCACCGGCATCGTCTCGCGCGGCGGCTCGATCATGGCGAAGTGGTGCCTCGCGCATCACAAGGAGAGCTTCCTCTACACCCATTTCGAGGAGATCTGCGACATCATGCGCAAGTATGACGTCTCGTTCTCGCTCGGCGACGGCCTGCGCCCGGGCTCGATCGCGGATGCCAACGACCGCGCCCAGTTCGCCGAGCTGGAAACACTTGGCGAGCTCACCAAGATCGCGTGGGACAAGGGCTGCCAGGTCATGATCGAGGGTCCCGGCCACGTGCCGATGCACAAGATCAAGATCAACATGGACAAGCAGCTCAAGGAGTGCGGCGAGGCGCCGTTCTATACGCTCGGGCCGCTGACCACCGACATCGCACCGGGCTACGACCACATCACCTCGGGCATCGGCGCCGCCATGATCGGCTGGTTCGGCTGCGCCATGCTGTGCTACGTGACGCCGAAGGAGCATCTGGGCCTGCCGGATCGCAACGACGTCAAGACCGGCGTCATCACCTACAAGATCGCCGCCCACGCCGCCGATCTCGCCAAGGGCCATCCTGCCGCGCAACTGCGCGACGACGCCCTCTCCCGCGCCCGCTTCGAGTTCCGCTGGACCGACCAGTTCAACCTCGGCCTCGACCCGGACACCGCCAAGAGCTTCCACGACGAGACCCTGCCGAAGGAAGCCCACAAGGTCGCGCATTTCTGCTCGATGTGCGGCCCGAAGTTCTGCTCGATGAAGATCACCCAGGACGTCCGCGACTACGCCGCCACGCTGAACGACCCGACCACGGTCGGCATGACCATCAGCGGCACCATCGAGGACGGCATGGCCCAGATGAGCGCCAAGTTCAAGGAAATGGGCGGCAGCGTGTATCTGGACGCGGAGAAGGTGAAGGAGAGCAACAAGGCGTTGTCCTGAAGCCCGCTCTCTCCACCTCCACCGTCATGGCCGGGCTTGACCCGGCCATCCATCGAAGCCGGGCGCAAGCCCGGCTTTTCTTTGACGGCTGCTATATCTTCCGATCCACGATTGACAGTCGGCTGCCGCTCGTCGCGACATATCGCCTGCTGACTATTGTCAGCCTTTCTCATGCTCAGCATGCAGAGAACGGATTATTGGACTCACTCCGCGTTCCTTCATTTTCAGATATCCACAGAGAACGCGAGTGAGCAGTGCCAAGCGTTTAGGTCAAATATCACCTTAATGGTCCACTAAGGCGATTGTCGATCATGGTCTTTGATCATTGCACTTCGTAGGAGAGCACATCAACTTCGCGGACGAAACAGGAGAATCATATGCCTGAACGATCTCCCCGCGAGTCGAAGCAGCACTGGTTGTTCGGTCTAGCAGCCTGCTTGTGGCCAATCGCCTTTGCATTGGTAGGCATATTCGGAAGCCTTCCAATATCTACCGCTGAGGTCCTAACGCGTGTCTTGCGGCTCTGGTGAACATCACATACTTCAAAAAAAAATGGACGTCTCATGCCCATCCACCACATCCTCGCCCCACCCCACATCAAAGCCCCGCCGCTGTCGTTTGGCACCCGGATCGGCGACCTCCTCTTCATCTCCGGCATTCCCGGCTTCGATGCCCACGGCAACCTGCCCGCCGAGTTCGACGCGCAGTTCGCCAATGTCGTGACCAACTTCACCCGCGTCCTGACCGAAGGCGGCGCGACCATCCGCGAGTTGGTCAAGGTCAACGTGCTGCTGACGCGAGCCGCTGACGTCGCGACCATGAACCGGCTCTATGCCGAGGCGTTCGGGCCGGCACCCTACCCCGCGCGCACCACCTGCGTGGTCGCAGCGCTGCCTGATTCGAAGATGCTGATCGAGATCGAGGGCGTCGCGGCGGTCGTGAAACGGTAGGGTGGGTTAGCGGACGGCAACCGACGATCTCTCCATGCTCGCACATGGCTGAAGGCCGTTCGCGTAACCCACCATTCCGCGCAGGCGGCGGGTTACGCGCCCTGGCAAACATTCCCCTGCGCGGTGAAATCGTCCCGCGGGCGCTAACCCGCCCTACGTTCTGCCCGATCCGAAGATGCTGATCGAGATCGAGGGTGTCGCGGCGCTCGTCGTAACGTGAGCTGGTCAGGCCGAGGGCTTTGCGCGATCCGCTTCGGAGCGCGCGAATGCCCCCGCACCCGACCGTCGACCGACCTACGGCACGTTGATCTGCTTCCTGCTCGTGGCGCCGATCACTTCGATCCCCTTCGTGCCGCGCACGTGTGTGATGTCGAGGACAACGTGATACGGCGCGGTCTGCGGCAAGCCGATGCCGCTTTGGCAGCCGACCACCTCGATGCCCCAATATTCGGGTTGCCGGATATAGATCAGCGGATGCAATTCGACCTTCATCGTGACCCAGGGCTTGGTGCCGGTGACGATCAGGAAATAGGTGTTCGGAACGATGCCAGGCACCACCGTCGCGCTGTCGAACGTGATGATCCTGCATGAGGTGGACTGAGGCAGAGCCTCGAATGACTTGATATGCGCTTCTTCCATGACAAGCTCCGTTGAAATGAAACTCAAAAATTGGCCGCGCTCAAACAATCGCGGATTTTAGACTTCAGTTCCGCGATTTACAACCACTGATTGTCGCTCCATGTTGGTGACACCGACACCGTCGTGGACGCGCATTCACCCGTCGAGCGCCCGCACTCCAGAAGATGCTGATCGAGGGCGTCGCGGCGGCCGCGACACCGCAGGGTGGGCACGCGTCAGCCGACGCGCGGCGATGCAGCGAGACGTCGCTTCGCCCACCCTGCGGTTTTGCCGATGAGGCGACGGTCAATGACTATGATCGTCGTACAGCGATCGTGCGGCCGATCAGCGGACGCCGCTCTGCCGTTCACGCGACCTCGACGAGCGGAAGATGCCGGTCGAGCAACACGCCGTTGCGCTCCGCAGCAGCACCGCGAGTTTCCCTTCGCATCACCTGCACTGACGCCGCCGTTTGCCGCCACCGCGGCGGCCTGCCTCATTCCGCCGCAACCCTGCGTCGTGATGGCCCCCGTCCTGCTATTTCGTCTCTTGCGGTCGATTTAAATTTTAAATAAGATTTAATAGTCCGAAACATTATCTCCGAAAATTTCACGATAGATGTTTTATTCATTGCCGATCCATGCCCTGTTGCGCCTCGTCGGCGCCGCCACGGCGCCATTGCGGGAGGCGATCCGGGAGGCCTTCCAGGCCCAGGTCTATCCGCTCGGCTACGTTCCCTCGCATGACGGCATGCGCGGGCTGATGACGCTGGGCGTCGTCACGGCGCATGTCTCCCACAGCCTCGTGCCGGGCGCGGTGCTCTATATCGACCTGTTCTTCGTCGCCAGCGCCTATTACATCACCGGCCTGCTGCTGCGGGACATCGACAAGCACGGCCACATCAGGTTCCGGCAGTTCTACGCCCGGCGCTTCGCCCGGATCGTGCCGCCGCTGCTCCTGATGCTCGCGGCCTATCTGCTGTTCACCTGGCTGCTGCGGCCGCCATTGCTGCCGGCGGTCGAGCGCGCGGCGATCGCGCTCTCCTACATTGCCAACTACTGGTATGTGCTCGATCCGAAGACGATCGAGGACATCGGCCACACCTGGACCCTGTCGACCGAGGAGCAGTTCTATCTGCTGTGGCCGCTGACCTTCGCGTTCCTGGTGAAGCGGTTCGGCGTGACCTGGCGGCTGGTCGGCGCCATCTGCGCCATCGCGGCCGCAATCTGGGCCTGGCGCGTGGCGCTGGTGATGGATGGCGCGGAGTGGCGTCGGCTCTACACCGCGTTCGATACCCGCGCCGATGCGCTGATGGCAGGCTGCGCCATGGCCGTCGTGCTCAGGCTGGTGCCGCAAGGCACCTATCCCGCGCTCGATCGCCTGTGGCCGAAGCTCGCATGGCCGCTGCTGATCTACTGGATCATGGTCACCTTCCTGTTCTGGCCGGCGGACGGGCCGAGCATGAACTACTATCTGTTCGGCAGCATGGTGTGCGGCGTGCTTCCGGGCGTCCTCGCGCTGACCATGCTGGGGCGGAGCCACGGCACGATCTGCCATCGCATCTTCGAATGGCCGGTGGCGATCTTCCTCGGCCGGATCTTCTACGGCATCTATCTCTGGCACCTGCCGATCCTGAACTTCCTGGACAGCTATGGCGTCTGGTGGCCGCTGCGGCTCGCGATCGGGCTGCCGCTGTCGATCGTGGCGGCGACGCTGTCCTACGCCTATCTCGAGCGCCACTTCCTGCGCCGGCGCGCGCAGCCGGTCACCTCGCCGCCGATCGTCACGGGCGCGTCTCCGGTGCTGGTTCCGGCAGCGAGCTTCGGCGCGGATCTCCGCTTCTCGTCGCATGCGAGCACCGAAGGCTTCCGCCCCTGAGCCGTGCGCCGAGGTCGCCGAAACGACCGCGCCAGCCCCGCAATCAAGTCGACGCGCCGAGCCTGCAGACCCGCCTCCCCTTCCGCAGGGATCATCAGGAGTGATCAGGTGACCACGATCGCGCGCTTTTGACGCACACGTTCCGCAGACTTGCCTTCAAAATGAACGAGACCGCTCCGACATAGGGCCACCCGCTGGCCGGGCCAGTTCGTTGCCGGAGTTGACGATGCCTCGTTTCACCACAATCTTTTTTGCTGCATCTCTCGCGGCCGCGCTGCTCGCCGCCGCGCCCGCCCAGGCCGGCTACTACATCATCCGCTGGGACAACACCGGCATCTGCCAGGTCTGGAGCGAGGCCTTCGCCTTCAAGCCGGTCGCATGGCCGTCGAGCTATCAGGTCATCAGCCGGCCGGAGCCGACGTTCAACGACGCCGTGACCCGGCAGATCAGGCTGCGCCAGCAGGGCCGCTGCACGCTGTGAGCCCGCGCGCGCCTTATGGCATCACGTGACGGCGGCAAGTCGTCGTTCACATCCAGGACATCGCTGTGAATGACGGCACGCGCGGCTTGCGTCGCGCGTGCTTTTGTCGCACCACTTTGGCCTTGGTCCGGCCGCAAGGCCGGTGGCCCGCGCGGGCGGGCGATTGTCGTTGTTTCGTTTGAGGAGATTGATGATGCGTCGCCTGACCACGCTCGCCGCCGCCGCGGCCATTGCAGCCGCCTCGATCGTGCCCGCCGCCTTCGCCGCGCCTGCGCCCAAGTCCGGCTACTACGTGATCCGCTGGGACAACACCGGCATCTGCCAGATCTGGAACACCGAGCTGCAGTCGAAGCCGGTGGAGTGGCCGTCGACCTACAAGATCGTGTCCAAGCCGGTGCCGACCTTCGTCGAGGCGACCAACATCCAGCTCAAGCTGCGCGACGAGCGCCGCTGCTTCCTGTAAGCGGCGTTCGCACGCAGTCGTACATGGCGGCGGTCAGGCTGCGCTGACCGCGCTCGCCTGCATCGGCACGAAGCCGGGCAGATCGGCGATCCGCGCCAGCCATGCTTGCACGTTGGGGTACGGCGTCAGCGATACGCCGCCTTCGGGCGCATGCGCGGTGTAGCTATAGAGCGCGACGTCGGCGATGGTCGGCGTCGCGCCGGTCAGATAGGGTCGCGCGGCAAGTTCGCATTCCATCACCCCGAACAGGCTGTTGGCGAGCTGGTGCGCCCGCGCCATGTCCAGCGGCACGCCGAACAAGGTCGCAACCCGCGCCGCCGCCGGGCCGAACGCGAGCGGACCGGCCGCGGCCGACAGCCAGCGCTGGACCTGGGCCTGGCCGAGCGGATCGCGCGGCAGCCACGTGCCGGAGCCGTCATAGCGGCCGGCGAGATAGACCAGGATCGCATTGGAATCGGGGATCACGGCGTCGCCGTCGACCAGCACCGGCACCTGGCCGAACGGATTGAGCGCGAGGAAGTCCGGCCGCTTGTGCGCGCCGCCCTTGAGGTCGACCTCGACGAGCTCGCAAGGCAGGCCGAGCAGGCTCAGCATCAGCCGCGCGCGATGCGCGTGGCCGGAGAGGGCGAAATGGTACAGACGACGTTGCGACATCAGGTGCTCCCGTGGCTCCGCGTCACCTAGACCAGGGACGCCGCAGCAACAATGCGGCCTCCCTGCAACAGGCTGTTGCAGCGGCTGCAACAATGCGACAACGCCAGCCATGGACCGCCTGCCCGACCAGCTCCAGCCCGGCCTGCGCCTCGTCTTCGTCGGCACCGCCGCGAGCGAACGCTCGGCGGCGACCGGGCACTACTACGCCCATCCCGGCAACCGTTTCTGGCGCACGCTGTTCGCGGTCGGCCTGACACCGCGGCTGTACCAGCCGCAGGAATTTCCGGCGCTGCTGTCGCTCGGCATCGGCTTCACCGATCTGTGCAAGCTGGGCGCGGGCATGGACCATGTCGCGCTGAAGGCCGGCGTCGACGTCGCCGGTTTCGCCGCAAAGATCCGACACCATCGCCCGGCAACCGTCGCCTTCACCAGCAAGAAGGCCGCGAGCCTGTTTTATGGCCGGCCCACCAGTGCGATCACGCTCGGGCGACAGCCGAAGCAGGATGATTTCCCGGTCGTGTTCGTGCTCGCCTCGCCCTCCGGCGCGGCGTCGGGTGCGTGGACGCTCGATCCGTGGGAGGAGCTGGCGGCGCATGTCCTATCGGATTAGTAACGGCATCTTCGCGGCGAACAGCTCTCTCCGCCCCGTCATGGCCGGGTTTGTCCCATCCATCCACGTCGATTGTGCTCGGAGGATGACGTGAATGCCCGGGACAAGCCCAGGCATGGCACCACAACCAATTGCGACGATCCAGCCAGTGACAATTCAGGCGGGCTGCAACGGCAGTGTTGGAAGCCATCAACATCGTCAAGCTCTGCCCGACGGGCAATCCGCGCATGCACACCATGCACGAACTGCCCGTCGTGTTAGTTTGCCGCAGGCATCAGCGCTTGCCATGTCGGGCAAATCAGGACGATGTTTCCGCTCAACCCGCCTCATGCAGAGGGACGTACGCGTCGTCACGATACGTGGAGGTGGGCCGCGGTGGACGTGATCGCTGCGCCCGACGAGCGCGGCTGTCACGTACGGTGAAGTCGTGATGTCCTGATACCCCGAAGCTGGTATCACGTGCGTGCTCATGCGGAAGCGTGACGCGTGCAATGGCGGCCAACAAGCCGGCGCGCCAGGGAGACCACGTATAAGCCGTCAGACCATGCGCGCAGGGAAGGCCGGGATGTCTCCGCCGAACCTGTGGTTCTGCCGCGTGCTTATCTGTTGCACGCGGACCATGGGAGCGGCGAGCTCCCGGCCTTCCCTGCCCCTCTCAATTTTCGATGGGGCTCGCACGATGCATCCCTCGCGCACGCGGTGCGGCGAGAACGCGGACTTATGAGCAGGAGCGAGGGAGGGAGATGGTGTTGGCAGTGCTCAGCACGCAACGACGGTCCTCGCCCGCGCAGGCGGGCGATGACACCTGTTGTGAGTTGCTACGCAGCCACGATGACGACGACGATGACGCAACTACCTGATCGTGATCGCGAGCCCGGACAGATCGACGTTCGCCAAGAGGCCGATCTGTTCACCCGAGAGTTCCAGCACCGCGCCCTTCTGGTTGGTCAGCACGATGCCGCGCACGCCGCGGCCGACGGCGAGGCCCGCGCCGGCGGCGCCGTAGACGCCCTCGACGTCGGACGGACGCCAGATGTTGCTGACGCGGCCGCGCAGCACCGTGCGCGAGCCGCCGAACACCAGGCCCCAGTCGAGGCCGCCGGTCGACAGCGGATAGGCGCGGCCGTGGAAGTTCAACACGCCGCTGCCGCCGGAGCCGCCGATGATCCACCCCGCCTTGTAGATGGTCAGCGTGATGAAGCCGCCATCCGCGTGCGCCGTGGCCGGAATGACGGCGCCGCAAGCAGCCGTCAGTGCCACCAGCAGACCGCGAAGCGAGGATGCAATTGTCATGGATGAAGTCTCCAGCGAAGTGAATTTGGGCTTGAGGTCATTCGATGGCCGTGTGTGACGATCGTGCCCCACCAAGCGAATCGATCGGGCCGAATTTAGCCCTTTGCGCGGCACCGCGCATGCGCCGCCGCCGGTGTGTTCGAAATGACGCGCTCTCACCGCAGGAATTTGGCGATGCAAACGGCCCGCCGCCGACATTGACGATGGCTGTCGGAGGGCATGCCGGCCGGGCGGGCCGTGATGTGCCGCCAGCGCCGGTGAAATGGGTCGAGACCCGCGCAGAACCAAGGCGATTTCAGGGTATTTGGCGCGCTGGAGGCGGCCGGACGCCGGCGTTAAGGCCCCATTAACCTTGTCCGACCACGGTGATTTACGGGCTGGATGTTTAGTTGGTCTCGATGTTTACGCGTCGTTTCAGTGGCGGCGCGGGCGTTGATCGGGAGGAGTTATGTCGCAAGAGTTGTCATCCGAAGCCGCAAGTCCGTCACTCGTGCCGCTTGCCATGCCACCGTCGCGCTCCGCGGCGGAGGTCCTGCCGCTGTTGATCGGCACGCCCTTGTCCGAGATCGAGCGCGAGCTGATCGTGCAGACCCTGGCGCGCTGCAACGGCAATCGTACCCACGCCGCAAGGCTGCTCGGCATGCCCGTGCGTACCTTGCGCAACAAGATCCGCATCTACACGGCCGACGGCATCGCGGTGCCGGCCTATTCGGCCTGATCCGACGGCGGCCACGCGATATCCCATCGCGTGGAACTCATCAGGATGCGGCGCCGATTGATGTTGATCAATCGGCCTCGCAGCCCTGCTGCAATTGCTGCCGTCGTCGCGGCTCTGTTAGGCTTCGCTGCGAATCAAAGACGTGTAGCGGAGTTGCGGTAGTGGCAAGGAATCCGGCCGGACGCGGCCTGCAGGGCCCGGTGGGTCCACGTGGCCCGCAAGGGCAGCCCGGGCGGCGCGGACCGGATGGTCAGCGCGGCAAGCCCGGTCCCGACGGCAAGGCGGGTCCGCAAGGCAGGCCCGGTCCGCAGGGGCCCCGCGGCGAGGCCGGTCCGCCAGGCAAGCCGGGACCTGCCGGACCGCAAGGTCCGCAGGGCGAGCCGGGAGCGCCAGGCACGCTGCCGACGATCGATCAGCTGATGCCCTGGCTGGAGCAGATCTTCGCCGCCTATGACGACTACAAGCGCAACCGCGATCGCGAGGCGCATGAGCGCGAGGCCGAGCTGGTCGCGGTGCGCGACATCTTCGCCGCCACCACGCATGACGATGCACTGGACGAGGCCTTCGAGGACGACGATCCGCACGACATCGACCTCCCGAAGAAGAAGAAAAAGAAGAAGGGCAAGAAAAAGAAGAAGCACGACAAGCACGCCCAGGGGCGCGGCGACCACGACGACGAGGGTTTCTGAGCTTCGCCCTCCGTCAGGGCACGATAGGCCTCAGCGCGGGCCGAACCGGGCCGCCGAGCGTTCCCGCGCCTTGGCCGCCTCGATCTCGCGGTCGCGCGGCGGCGCCTGGGTCTGCAGCGAGGTCAGGAGCCGCCGCGCGGCGTCGGCCACCTCCTCGACCGCGCGGGCGAAGGCGGCCTCGTTGGCCTGGGAGGGCGCGTTGAAGCCGGACAGCTTGCGCACGAATTGCAGGGCCGAGGCCTGAATTTCAGCCTCCGTCGCCGGCGGCTCGAAATTGAACAGCGTCTTGATGTTGCGGCACATGATGAGTCCCATCAATCCGGTACTGAACCAGGTCGCAGACCGTGCTATCATGCCTCCGACGCGGCCGGAAGAGTCGCGCATGATCAGGGGGAGTCCATGTTTCGACCGCTTGCCGCCGTTCTTGCCGCCGTCGTCGTTGTTTGCGCGCCGGCCCGCGCCGCCGACTATCCCGCCCCGAAGCAGGGCGACTTCGTCGTCAAGGATTTCAAGTTCCACACCGGCGAGACGCTGCCGGAGCTGAGGCTGCACTATACGACCGTCGGCGAGCCGACCGGGCAGCCGGTGCTGGTGCTGCATGGCACCGGCGGCTCAGGCGGAAGCATGCTGGTGCCGACCTTCGCCGGCGAATTGTTCGGCAAGGACCAGCCGCTCGATGCGAGCAAGTACTACATCATCATTCCCGACAGCATCGGCCACGGCAAATCGTCAAAACCCTCCGACGGGCTGAAGACGAAATTTCCCGCCTATGACTATGCCGACATGGTCGACGCGCAGCACCGCCTGCTGACCGAGGGCCTCGGCATCAAGCACCTGCGGCTCGTGATCGGCAATTCGATGGGCGGCATGCACAGCTGGGTGTGGGCCACGCGCTATCCGGACTTCATGGACGTCGCGGTGCCGATGGCCTCGCAGCCGACCGAAATGGCGGCCCGCAACTGGATGCTGCGCCGGCTGATGCTGGAGACGATCCGCAACGATCCCGACTACAACGGCGGCAACTACACCGCACAGCCGCGCATGATGAAATACGCCGTCACGGCCTACGCCACCGCCTCGGCCGGCGGCACCATCGCCTACCAGCTCGCGGCACCGACCGCCGCCAAGGCCGACAAGCTGATCGAGGAGCGGCTCGCCACGCCGATCCCCACCGACGCCAACGACTTCATCTATCAGTGGGACTCCTCGCACGACTACAATCCGTCCGCCGATCTCGACAAGATCAAGGCAACCGTGATGCTGATCAACTCGGCCGACGACGAGCGCAATCCGCCGGAGACCGGCGTCACGGTCGACGCGATGAAGCGCGTCGCCAACGGCAAGCTCTTCCTCATCCCGACCTCGGCCGAAACGCGCGGCCACCTGACCACGGGAAACGCGAAGTTCTACGCCGAGCCGCTGCGCGAATTGCTGGCGACGGCGCCGCAGCGCGGCATGTAGATCGGCGGAGGGAGCGAACGAATGCGCAGGACGATGCTGGCCGCTGTCACGATCGGCTCGTTCGCCTGCGCGACCGTCGCGCCGGCCTTCGACAATGGGCAGTTCGACAACGTCCCGCCCGATATCCGCGCGTGGTTCAAGAGCGTGATCGCGCCGAACGGCGTGCCATGCTGCGATGTCTCCGACGGCCACCGCACCACCTATGACGTCCGTGACGGCACCTATTGGGTACCGATCGAAGGCCGGTGGATGCCAGTGCCGGAACGCGCCATCATCCGCGACCGCGGCAACCCGATCGGCGAAGCCGTGGTGTGGTACGTCCATCACCGCGGCGACATCATCATCAGCTGTTTCGTTCCCGCCGATGCGGTATGATGCGCATGTGCGCCATCTGACTGCGACTGCTGCGAGTCGTTGGCGACAAGACAGGTCTCAAGCGAGATTTTCAGCTCGGCTCGCGGGCTCGTGACCGGCCCCTGTTGACGCAGGTCAACAAATACGGAAATTGGCCGAAATAGTGTGCAGAATGCGTCATGCATGAACGCGAAGATTCCTGATCGAAATGCTCAAGCGATTGTTTTTCCGGTCCGCAGGCCGTCTGGCCCGCGCGTCTCTCGCGCTGGCTCTCATCGTCGCGCCCTGCGCCGCGTTGGCCGATGATGAGCTGAAGCTCACGCCAAGCCAGGCGCAGAACCTCGGCGTGCGCGTGACGCATCCGATCTCCAGCCGGATGGACAGGACCCTGCCTTATCCCGCGCAGATCGTCATTCCCACGCCTCAACTATGGGTCGTCAGCGCGCCGGTTGCGGGGATGATCACCAACCTCGCTGTTGCCCGCGGCGATCGCGTGACCGTCGGACAGCCGCTGCTCACGCTGGAGAGTCCGAGCTTCGTCTCGCTCCAGCGCGATTACCTGCACGCGCTGGCACAGGAGGGACTCGCGGCTCAGCAGTTGAAGCGCAACGCCGACCTGTTCGAAGGCAAAGCCATCCCGCAACGCGTGCTGGAGTCGAGCCAGGCCGAAGCGCGCCAGGCCAGCATCGTCGTCGCCGAACGACGGCAGATGCTGCACATCAGCGGGCTGTCGGACGAAGCCATCGCCCGGCTCAGCAATGAGGCGGCGATCAGCGCGACACTCACCGTGACGGCGCCACGCGCCGCGTCCGTGGTCGAGATCGCGGTATCGCCGGGCCAGCGCCTTGAGCAGGCCGCGTCCCTGGTAAAGCTTGCGCGGCTGTCGCCGCTATGGGCCGAGATCGCGATCCCCGCGACCAACATCGGCGCCATCAAGACCGGCGCCAAGGTCGACATCGAAGGCTATGCGACACCGGGCCAGGTCATCCTGGTGTCCGAGACGACAGATGCCGCCACGCAGACCATTCTCGTCCGCGCCGAGATTCCAAACAACGGTGAGCTGCATTCCGGACAGATGGCGGCCGCTCGCATCGGCTTCATCTCGGCAGGCGAAAGCGCATGGGAGATTCCCTATAGCGGCCTCGTCCGTCGCGGCGAGCAGACCTCGGTGTTCGTCGCCACGGAAGGCGGTTTCCGGCTCGTCCCCGTGACGCTGCTCGCGGAGGATCAGGATCACGTCGTCATCGCCGGCCCCCTCACGGACAAGGACGAGATCGCCATCGGCGGCATCTCGGCGCTGCGCGGCATCCTCTCGCGACTGGGGCAGTAGATGCTACAGCGGCTTGTCGCATTCGCGCTGTCGCAGCGGCTCTTCGTCATCCTGAGCACACTGCTGGTGATCGGCGCTGGCGCCGTCGTCCTGCCGAGCCTGCCGATCGATGCCTTTCCGGACGTCTCGCCGGTCCAGGTGAAGATCATCATGAAGGCCCCCGGTCTGACGCCGGAAGAGGTCGAGCAGCGCATCACGGTCCCGATCGAGCTGGAGCTGCTCGGATTGCCGAACAAGAAGATCCTGCGCTCGGCGACGAAATATGCGCTGGCCGACATCACCGTCGACTTCGAGGACGGCACCGACATCTACTGGGCCCGCAATCAGGTCTCGGAGCGGCTCTCCAACATTTCGCGCGACTTCCCCGAGGGCGTGAGCGGCGGCCTTGCGCCGATCACGAGTCCGCTCGGCGAGATGTTCATGTTCACGATCGACAGTCCCGATCTGTCGCTGGCCGAGCGCCGGACCTTGCTCGACTGGGTCATCCGCCCGGCCCTGCGCACCGTGCCCGGGGTTGCCGACGTCAACGCGCTCGGCGGCTATGTTCGCGCCTTCGAAATCGTGCCGCGGAACGATGCGCTGGCGGCGCGCGGCATCTCGTCCGAGCTGTTTCGCAAAGCCATCGAGGCCAACAGCCGCAACGACGGTGCCGGGCGGGTCAACCAGGGCGAGGACAGCGCGCTGGTCCGCATCGAGGGCAGCATCCGCGGCATCGACGACATCCGCGCGATCATCGTCGACACCCGCGACGGAATCCCGATCCGGGTCAGCGACGTCGCCCGGGTCAAGATCGGCGCCCTCACCCGCTATGGCGCCGTCACGAAAGACGGCAAGGGCGAGACCGTCGAGGGGCTCGTGCTCGGCTTGCGCGGCGCCAACGCCGGACAATTGGTGCGCGACGTTCGGGCGCGGCTGGATGAGCTGAAGCCGTCGCTGCCGAGCAGCGTCACCATCAACGTGTTCTACGACCGCAGCCGGCTGGTCAACCGCGCCGTCGGCACGGTGGTGCGGGCGCTGGGCGAAGCCACGGTGCTCGTCGTCGTGCTGCTGCTGCTGTTCCTCGGCAATTGGCGCGCCTCGCTGGTGATTGCGCTCAGCCTGCCGCTCGCGATCGTGATGGCGCTGATCGTGATGCGGGCTGTCGGCATGTCCGCCAACCTGATGAGTCTCGGCGGCCTTGCGATCGCCATCGGCATGCTGATCGACGCGCTGGTCGTGGTGGTCGAGAACATCGTCGGCAATCTCGCAAAGCACGATCACGCAAGCACCACGCCGCTGATCCACGTCGTCTACCGCTCGGTCTGCGAGGTTCTGCAGCCGGTCGCCTCGGGCGTCCTGATCATCATCATCGTGTTCGTTCCGCTGCTGACCTTGCAGGGGCTGGAGGGCAAGCTCTTCATTCCGGTCGCGCTGGCGATCATCTTCGCCCTGGCCGCGTCGCTGCTGCTGGCGCTGACGGTGCTTCCGGTCGCAACATCCTTCGTGCTCACATCCGCGTCGCATGACGATCCATTGCTGATCCGCGCAGCGCAGCGCGTCTATGCGCCCGCGCTCGACTGGGCGCTCGGCAACGAGCGCAAGGTGATCATCGCGGCGCTGGTCTGCCTCGTTGCCGCGGGATATGGCTACACCCGGCTGGGCAAGACCTTCATGCCGACGATGGACGAAGGCGACGTCATCGTCAGCGTGGAGACGCTGCCGTCCGTCAATCTCGACGAGTCCCTCGCCATCAATGCCCGGCTGCAGACGGCGTTGATGAAGGTGCCAGACGTCGCCGGCATCATCGCGCGCACCGGCTCGGACGAGCTCGGGCTCGATCCGATGGGACCCAATCAGACCGACACGTTCCTGGTGCTCAAGCCGGCAGACCAGCGGCAGACCAGCGACCGCGATGTCCTGCTCGAGACGCTTCGCGAGGTCCTGACCGGCTTCCCCGGCGTCTCGCTCAGCTTCACGCAGCCCATCGACATGCGCGTGCAGGAGATGATCAGCGGCGTGCGCGGCGACGTCGCGGTCAAGATCTTCGGCCCGGACATCACCAAGCTCAACGAGATCGCAGCGAAGCTGTCGGCGATTCTGTCCGAGATCGATGGAGCCCAGGACGTCTACACGACCCTCAACGAAGGCGCGCAGTACTACACGATCGTCGTCAACCGGATGGAGGCGGGCCGGCTCGGGCTCACGGTGGACTCGATCTCGGCCTCCCTGCGCACGCAGATCGAAGGCCGAACGATCGGCACCGCGCTCGAGGAGGGACGCCGGACGCCGATCCTGGTCCGCGGCGGCGAGGCCACGCGGCAGGCGCCGACGATGCTGGCGGCGCTGCCGCTGACGCTTGCGTCCGGCCAGCATGTTGCGCTCTCGCAGGTCGCACGCATCCAGCGGGTCGATGGCCCGGTGAAGATCGATCGTGAGGACGGCAACCGCATGAGCGTGGTTCGCAGCAATGTCCGCGGCCGCGACATGGTCGGTTTCGTCCAGGCGGCTCAGCAAAGGGTCGCAGCCGAGCTGCCGCTGCCGTCCGGCTATCGGCTGACATGGGGCGGGCAGTTCGAGAACCAGCAACGTGCGGCCGCGCGTCTATCGGTCGTGGTGCCGGTGGCGATCGGCTTGATCTTCGTGCTGCTCTTCACCACGTTCGGCTCGGTGCGCCAAGCCCTGCTCGTCCTCGTCAACATTCCGTTTGCGCTGATCGGCGGCGTGTTCGCGCTGGTCTCGACCGGCGAATACCTCTCCGTTCCAGCCTCTGTCGGCTTCATCGCACTACTCGGAATCGCCGTGCTCAATGGTGTCGTGCTGGTGTCTTATTTCAACCAGTTGCGCGCTCACGGGGTCCCCGAGCAGCGCATCGTGGTCGAAGGCGCCAAGCGCAGGCTGCGGCCTGTGCTGATGACGGCGAGCATCACGGCGCTGGGTTTGATCCCGCTGCTGTTTGCATCGGGGCCCGGATCGGAGGTCCAGCGTCCGCTCGCGATCGTCGTGATCGGCGGCCTGCTGTCGTCCACGCTGCTGACGCTGATCCTGTTGCCGATCCTGTATCGCCGCTACGGCGCTGCTGCGAAGGAAGCCACATGAGCAGCCAAGCCGTCTGCCTGACCCTGATCGTGCCGGATGCACTTCACAGCGAGGTACTCGACCATCTGAGCGAGCAGACCGATCTCGTGACGGGCTTTACCGCCTCGGAAGCAGCCGGACACGGTGCGCGCGTCCGGCTACGGAGCGCTGCAGAGCGGGTGAAAGGACATGCCGACGAGGTCGTCGTGCGGATCGTGTTGCCGGAAGAGGATCTCGAGCGGCTCCTCGAGCGGCTCAGAAGCGCGTTTGCGGGAACCCAGCTCGTCTATTGGGTCGTACCCGTCACCGCCTTCGGCATCATCGCGTGAGCGGGTTCGACGTCAGGGGCGGTCGATTCAAGGCTTGAAACACCAGCCCTGAATCGCCTCCCGTTCCGAAGCGGACTGCCGCCTCGCCGACGCCGTCAGTGCTCGCTCTCGAGGCCGCCGACGTGCTTCTGCGTGTAGAGTTCGAGACCGATGCGGTCGATGAGGTCGAGCTGGGTCTCGAGGAAGTCGATGTGATGCTCCTCGTCCTTCATCAGCTGCTCGAACAGGTCGCGCGACACGTAGTCCTTGACGCCATGACAATAGGTTGCGGCTTCCTGATACAGCGTCCGCGCACCGATCTCGGCGGCGAGATCGCATTCGATGATCTCCTTGACGTTCTGGCCGATGCGCAGGGGATCGAGCACCTGCATGTTGGGGAAGCCGTCGAGGAAGAGAATGCGGTCGGTGAACTTGTCGGCGTGCTCCATCTCCTCGATGGATTCCTTGCGCCAGACCTTCGCCATGTCGAGAAGGCCCCAATTGTTCAACAGACGATAGTGCAGCCAATATTGGTTGATGGCAGTCAGCTCGCTGCGCAATCCCTTGTTGAGATATTCGATGACCTTGGGGTCGCCCTGCATGGATAAGCTCCGAAAAAGTTAGAGGCCGCAGGCGCTCAATAACAGGTTCGAAGTGCGGAGACGACCCCCGTTCATGTGCATTTTTCGGGCGGAGAACGACGCGACTGACGGCAATGCCTGTCAGCAGGCAGCGAGCGCGAAACGGCTCTGAAGGTCGTCATCGATCGCCTTCACCGGTGTCGTCCCATGGTGGTGGCCGTGCTGACAGCCGGCCTGGCAGGCGCGAGCACAGGGACCCAGCGCCTCGTCGATGATCGTCTTGATCGTGCGCGCACAGCGGCCGCATTCCGCGCTGCACCCCAGGCAACCGTAGACCTGCTTGGGGTTCCGCGGCAGTTCGTCCGCGGACTTCACCGCGTTGCGGATATCGTGATCGCTGATGACGTTGCAGGAACAAACAATCATGAGAAACCGGCCAATCGTCCTTGGTCAGGTATCGATAGTCATCCGCAGCTACCCGCGCAAAGGGAAAACGGCGCTTTTGAAGCTATTCCAATTTCGCGATCAATCTAGAATGCCTCCAACTGTACGAGCTTGCCGCAGATCAAAGTTACCGCCGAATAACAATGGTGGGCGGCGATCGAGCAGGCGCAACTCAGTCGCCACCACCACCGTCCCCTCCACCACCGTCCCCACTGTCACCTCCGCCGTCGATCGGGTTTCCCATGACGTCCGACGAGGTATTGGAAAACCAACTTGCGAGACCGCCGCCCTGACTGGAGCTGGACCCCCCGTGGGAGTCGACGCTGGTGCTGTCCGCGGACGAACGGCGGCGGTTGGGCCTGCGGTCGACACGAACCAACAGCGCGTAGCAGACGGCCGAGGTCAATCCGATCGCCACGACCATCGCCATCGTGGGGGTCATGCCGGCTCCAATGCGGCAGTGAATTTTGTGCAATGCAGCATTGAACGTATCCTGGACTTGGGTCGTCCAATGGGACGCCCCCGTTCATTGATCATTCAAGCGGGATGTGTGAACCTGCCGTATCGCTTGATACGCGATCCGCCGACCTGGAGTGAGAGAGGTTAAGGTCATGAAGAAGACTCTTGCGGCCCTGGCCGCCGTCGCAACGCTGTCGACCGCAGCGCTGGCCCCTGCTCCTGCTGAAGCGCGCAATGGTCGTGTCGCCGCCGGTGTCGCTGCCGGCCTGCTCGGGGGTGCCCTCATCGGTGGCGCCATCGCTGCGGGCAGCAATCCCTATTATTATGGGCCCGGATATTCTTACGAACCGGGCTACTCCTATTACGGCGGGCCTGCCTACGTCGCCGATCCTGGCTACGCCTGCTATTGGCAGCGCCAGCGCTTCTGGGACGGCTACGGCTGGCGGATTCGCCGCGTCCGGGTTTGCGAGTGATCGTTCACCTTCATTAATTCCATGACCTTGCACCGGAATTTCGAGAACGGCGGCCGGCACGGCCAGAAAAAACCGTTTTTCCGTCGCATCAGGTCGAACAGAGTTTACGAAGGGTTGACGGATTGTCGTGTTTTCTCACGATGCTGACGGCCCAGATCGTGCGTGAATCACCAACCCGGCGCCTGCGAGGGCGCCTTCCAGGAGATCTCGGAACATGAAGAAGATCCTGACCGCAGTGCTTGCGGTTGCGACCATCGCCGGTTCGCTGAGCGTGACGGCACCGGCCGCCAAGGCTGGCGACGTGGGTGCCGGCGTGGCAGCCGGCCTGATCGGCGGCGCCCTGCTCGGCGGCGCGATCGCGTCCAGCCGTCCGGCCTATGGCGGTCCGGTCTACGTCGAAGCCCCTCCGCCGGGCCCGCCGCCGTGCGTGTGGCGCCGTGAGCGCTATTGGGACGGCTATGGCTGGGTGTCCCGCCCGGTTCGCGTCTGCTACTGATCCTGACGATACATCTCGATGCGAAAAGCCCGGCCTTGCGGCCGGGCTTTTTACTGCCGGCTCCGGCCTTCGCACCGAATCGGCCGCTCAGCGCGCGGCGTTGATCGCCTGCAGCACCGATTCGCTCGGCCAGCAGTCGACCTTCAGGCCCGCCTTCTTCTGAAATGCGCCGAGCGCGGCGCGGGTCTGCATGCCGGCCTTGCCGTCGAGCTTGTCGCCGTAGAGACCGAGCCGCGTCAGGCCCTTCTGCATCGCCTCGACGTCCTTGCTCCGAAGCTGCTTTGACGCCGACCATGGTGTCGCGAACGGAGCCGGGCTCGTCATACGGTCCGCGAGGTGACCGACGAACAGCACATAGAGATCGGAAAAATTGTATTCCTTGATGACGAAGTAGTTCGCCGTCGTCAGGAACGCCGGACCATAGATGCCCTCAGGCTGCAGCAGCGACGCGGGCTGCTGCTGCTCGGCTGCGCTGAGCCGCTGGCCGCGTACCGGGACAAAGCCGGCGCGCAGCCATTCGCCGATCGGCTTCTTCACCTCCGGCACGCCGATCGCGCAGTCGACAGTCGCTGGCGGCTTGACCTCGTAGGCCCAGCGCAGGCCGCGCTGCCACCCCTTGTTGGCAAGCTGCAGCGCCGCCGAGCCCAGCGCGTCCGGCACCGAATGCCAGAGATCGACCTTGCCGTCGCCATCGAGATCGACACCGTGCTTGTAGTACTCCGACGGCAGGAACTGGGTGAGCCCGACCGCCCCGCCCCATGACGCCCTGAGATCGCGGCGCGACACCACGCCGTCGCTCAGCATCTTCAGCGCCATGATGAACTCGGTGCGGTACTGGTCCTTGCGGCGGCCGACATAGGCCTGCGTCGCCAGCACGCGCAGCGCATCGTAGGGCAGCGCATAGCGGCCGAAATCGGTCTCCCGGCCCCAGATCGCAAGCACGACCGGCCCCGGCACGCCGAAGCGGCGCTCGATCTCGGCGAGTGCCGGACGATATTGCTGGATCAGCTTCTCGCCGTGCGCGGCCAGCCGCGCGATCGACGCTTCCTTGATGTAGTCGGCTGGCACCTGCACGAACTCGGCCTGCGCCGGCGCCCCCGTCGCGGGCCGGCCGGGCAGCAGCAGATCGGGAAGCTTGTAGTCAGGCTCCAACCCGCGCGTCTCCGCCTCGAACGTCGCACGGGAGACGCCCTGCTCCTTGGCTTCGGGCCAGAGCGAGTTGATGAACTGCGTGAAGGCGGCGTCAGCCGCGCTCGCTTGGCCATCGCCGAACATGCAGAGCGCCAGACCGACGAGAACGAGCCTGCGCAAACGGAGTAGCAGCTGCCGAACCATGCCTCAGGGCTACCATAGCCCGCGGCACTTGTGAACGTCAGCAGGCCACCGACGGAACCCGAGGCTGCCGCTCAATGCCCCGCCTGCTTCGTCTCTTCGATCGCGGCATTCGACAATTTGTCGACCACGGCGATGCCGATCGCGGAGAGGATGAAGACCGTGTGGATGATCGTCTGCCACATCACGCCGGTCTCGGTGTAGTTCGACTTGCCCGACGAAAGCGCGCCGGCCTCGATGAAGGTGCGCAGCAGGTGGATCGACGAGATGCCGATGATGGCCATCGCCAGCTTGATCTTCAGCACGCTGGCATTGACGTGGCTGAGCCATTCCGGCTCGTCGGGATGGCCCTGCAGATTGAGCCGCGACACGAACGTTTCGTAGCCGCCGACGATCACCATCACGAGCAGGTTCGAGATCATGACCACGTCGATCAGTCCGAGCACGGCGAGCATGATCTGCTGCTCGGAGAAATCGAACGCGTGCGCGAACAGGTGCCAGAGCTCCTTCAGGAACAGCACGACATAGACGCCCTGCGCGATGATCAGCCCGACATAGAGCGGCAGCTGCAGCCAGCGCGAGCCGAAGATCAGCATGGGAATGGGGCGCAGCGCTCCGCCCTTGGAGGACAGGGTCGCGTCGGAGGAAGACATGTGAAGAATCTCGCGGCTGGGAGGGATTGCGGATCATGTATCTACGCAATCGCAGCACGCGGAAAAGCGACAACTGGCCGCAGCCGGGGCGCGACGCTTTGTCTCGGAACAGAGACCGCGTCGCGCCTCGCGAGATCAGGGATCAGCGCGTCAGCTTCTTGTACTTGACCCGGTGCGGAATCACGCTGTCCTGGCCGAGCCGGCGCATCTTGTCCTTCTCGTAGTCCTGGAAGTTTCCTTCGAACCATTCGACATGGCTGTCGCCCTCGAAGGCCAGCATGTGGGTCGCGATGCGGTCGAGGAACCAGCGATCGTGGCTGATGATGACGGCGCAGCCGGCGAAATCCTCCAGCGCCTCTTCGAGCGCACGCAGGGTGTCGACGTCGAGGTCGTTGGTCGGCTCGTCGAGCAGCAGCACGTTGGCGCCCGACTTCAGCATCTTGGCGAGATGAACGCGATTACGCTCGCCGCCGGACAGCGCCCCGACCTTCTTCTGCTGGTCGGCGCCCTTGAAGTTGAACGCCGAGCAATAGCCGCGCGAGTTCACTTCCTTCTTGCCGAGCAGGATCAGCTCGTTGCCGCCGGAGATCTCCTCCCACACGGTCTTGTTGCCATCGAGCGCGTCGCGCGACTGGTCGACATAGCCGAGATGCACGGTCTCTCCGATGGTGATGGTGCCAGCGTCCGGCTTCTCCTGCCCGGTGATCATGCGGAACAGTGTGGTCTTGCCGGCGCCGTTCGGACCGATCACGCCGACGATGCCGCCCGGCGGCAACTTGAAGGTGAGATTGTCGATCAGCAGGCGGTCGCCGAAGCTCTTGGACAATCCGTCGAAATCGACGACGTTCTGGCCGAGCCGCTCGGCGACCGGAATGATGATCTGGGCGGTCTGGGTCTGCTTCTCGCTGGCCTTCTTGAGCAGCTCCTCATAGCGCTGGTAGCGCGCCTTGGACTTGGCCTGGCGGGCCTTCGGCGAGGCCGCGATCCACTCCTGCTCGCGCGCCAAAGTGCGCTGATGCGCGGCATCCTCGCGGCCCTCCTGCTCCAGCCGCTTCTGCTTCTGCTGCAGCCAGGACGAATAATTGCCCTCGTAGGGGATGCCCTTGCCGCGATCGAGCTCCAGGATCCAGCTGGTGACGTTGTCGAGGAAGTAGCGATCGTGGGTCACGATCAGGATCGCGCCCGGATAATTGCGCAGGTGACCTTCGAGCCAGGACACCGATTCGGCGTCGAGATGGTTGGTCGGCTCGTCCAGCAGCAACAGCTCGGGCTGGTCGAGCAGCAGCTTGCACAACGCGACGCGGCGGCGCTCACCACCGGACAGCTTGGTGACGTCGGCATCGTCGGGCGGACAGCGCAGCGCATCCATCGCCTGGTCGACCTTGCTGTCGAGATCCCAAAGGCCCTGCGCCTCGATCTCGTCCTGCAGCTTGGTCATCTCGTCGGCTGTCTCTTCCGAGTAGTTCATCGCCAGCTCGTTGTAGCGATCGAGGATCGCCTTCTGCTTGCCGACGCCGAGCATGACGTTCTCGCGCACCGTGAGCTTCGGATCGAGCTGCGGCTCCTGCTCGAGATAGCCGACGCGGGCACCCTCGGCCACCCAGGCCTCGCCGGTATAGTCCTTGTCGATGCCGGCCATGATCTTGAGCAGGGTCGACTTGCCCGAGCCGTTGACACCGAGCACGCCGATCTTGGCGTCCGGATAGAACGACAGGTGAATGTTATCGAGCACCTTGCGGGTCGGGTAGGTCTTGGACAGACCCTGCATGAAATAGACGAACTGGCGCGCCATCGCGTGTCCCTTGAAGCCTGCCGGAATTTTCGGAAAATGGTTGCCGCTGATGTAACCGCGCGGTCCCCAAAGGGCAACCGGCGAGCCGGTCTCGGCGGGAACAAATGCCGGGAGAATCACGGTCGTTCCTGCGCCGGCCCGGCCTGCCGCCCACGGACGAATACGGGTCCATCACCTTGTGTGTGGCGGATCACGACAATTGCAACCATCTTTTAATTAATTCGGCGGGACACTCGGTCTCGGCCCGCAAGACCCCGCGCGCCCAAGCGGCAAAAGCCGCGACCGACAACAGCGAGAGCCCGTCATGGCAGCCTTCACCTCAGCCTCCCTGCCCGCTCCGGCGGCACACCGCAAAGACCGATCTGGGATCGCGGACGACATCCGCGGCTTCTGGCGCGAATTCGTCGCGCGCGCCTTCAACCCGTACCGGCCAGAATTGCACTACATGCGCGGCCCCGGCCCCGCCTGGCGCGCCAAGTACGGCCATGACGCCGCGTTCAGGCTGAAGACCCGCCTCGACTGATGTCTCCTGGTTCCGCGTGAGAGCGTGACGATGCCTTGCGCAACCACCGCGTTGCGCGCAAGCATGGCTCCATTCCTGACGGCATTCACCATTGCCGCCGTCCCCCGATGAATGGACCCTGCCGATGACACGGCTGCGCTGTGCGATCCTCGACGACTATTACGATACGGCCCTCTCGTTGGCCGACTGGCCCCGGCTGGCCGACAGAGTGGATGTGACGGCTTTCACACAGCCGTTCGGCAACGAGGAAGCGGCCGCCGGCGCGCTCACCGATGCCGACATCATCTGTGCGATGCGCGAGCGGACGCCATTGCCGCGCTCCCTGATCGAGCGGTTGCCGAAGCTGAAGCTCCTGATCACCTCCGGCATGCGCAACGCCGCCATCGACCTGGAGGCCGCCAAGGCGCGCGGCATCATGGTCTGCGGCACGCAATATGGCCGTGACCCCACCGCAGCGCTCACCATGGGCCTGATCCTGGAGCTGACCCGCAGGATCGGCCAGGAGAATGCTCTCATGCATGCCGGGCAGCCCTGGCAGACGCTGGGCGGCGTGGAGATCGAGGGCAAGACGCTGGGCGTGATCGGGCTAGGCAAGCTCGGCACCAAGGTCGCCGGGCTCGGCAAGGCGTTCGGCATGAACGTGATCGCCTGGAGCCCCAACCTGACGCCCGAACGCTGCGAGGCGGCGGGAGTAGGCTACGCGACCAAGGAGGAGCTGTTCACCGCCGCCGACGTCATCACCGTCCACGTCGTGCTCAGCGACCGCTCACGCGGGCTGGTGGGCGCGGCCGACATCGCGCGCATGAAGGCCACCGCCTATCTCGTCAACACCTCGCGCGCGCCGATCGTCGACGAGGCCGCATTGCTGCAGGCACTGCGCGACAAGCGCATCGCCGGCGCCGGCCTCGACGTGTTCTCCGTGGAACCGCTGCCCGTCGCCCATCCGCTGCGCCAGCTCGGCAATGTCGTGCTCACGCCGCATCTCGGCTACGTCACCGAGGAGAGTTTTCGCGCCCATTACGGCCAGATGGTCGATTGTATCGCCACCTGGCTCGCAGGAGCCGAGCCGCCGCGCCGGCTGGCTTGAAGCAGGCGAGCGCGGCCCTCACAGCAAAACACCCTCCGCGAGGAGGGTGTTTTCAACGTGATCAGCTCGCACACGCCCGCCTCAGCGGATCGTCACCGGCGGCGGCAGCGGCTGCATGTTGGCGGGCTGGCCAGCCGCCGGCACAGTCGCCTGGGCCTGAACGGGCGCCGGAGCCGGAGAGGCCGCGGCAGCAGCCATGTTCTTGCCGGAACCCGGAGGCGCACCGCCCGGCATCACGACCACGCGGGTGCCGACCTTGACCCGGTCGAACAGGTCGGCAACGTCGTCGTTCAGCATGCCGATGCAGCCGGAGGACACGAACTTGCCGATCGTCGACGGCTGGTTGGTGCCGTGGATGCGGTACACGGTCGAGCCGAGATACATCGCGCGGGCACCGAGCGGATTGCCCGGACCGCCGGCCATGAAGCGCGGCAGATAGGGCTGCCGCTCGATCATCTCGCTCGGCGGATACCAATCCGGCCACTCGGTCTTCTTGGTGATCTTCTGCACGCCGGTCCAGGTGAAGCCTTCGCGGCCGACGCGGACGCCGTAGCGCATCGCCCGGCCGTTGCCGAGCACCAGATAGAGGTAGGTGTTGGGCGTATCGACGACGATCGTTCCCGGCGGCTCCTTGGTGACGAAGTCGACCTCCTGGCGGCGCAGGTTCGCCGGCAGCGGCGCTGGCGCCGCGTCGGGTTGTTCCTCAGGCGGCAGAGCTGCTACCGTCATCGGACGATCTCCGGCGGACGGGGCCTGCGCCGCGCCCGCGACGGCGGGAGCGCCACCGACGGCGCCGGGCGGCCGCGGCGCGCCTGCGTCGCCACCAGGCGCGCTGTTGCCATAGGCGCCACCATAGGCCTGTTGGCTGGAGGCGGGACGATCACCGTAGATCACCGGGGGCGGACCAGCCGGGCGGCCATACCGCGGATCATCCGGGGACATCACCGGGCCGGTCGGAGCGGCCCCATAGACCGTCGCACCGGCCGGACGTCCATATCGGGGATCGTCGGGAGAAAGGATGGGACCGGTCGGAGCCGCAGCACCATAAACCGGCGCATTGGCTGGACGACCGTAGCGCGGATCGTCCGGCGAGATCACCGGGCCGGGTGGCGGCAACGCCGCGGAATTGCCGGGCGCATCCTCATCGTCGAGCGCGTCAAAATCCTGCCCCTGCCCGCGCGCGTCGGCCGGGTAGGGCGTCGGCGCCGGTGAATACGCTCCAGGCGCGGTCTGATAGACCTGCTGTGCCTCGGCAAACGAAGTTGCCGTCACGCCCGCTGCCGCGACCGCGCAAACCGTCAGGATTTGTCTGATCATCATCGCCCTTGCAGTATCCCCAAGCCGCCGATTGGGACCTTTGCTGTGCCAGATGGCCGAAGATAGCGGCGCATTCAAGACAATTCCGGCCAGAGCGGCCCGACTTCGGCAATTTGTGATCATGTCTCCGTCGTTGCACGGAAGTCTCACGCCGCCGAAAAAGTGCGGCGAAGCCCCCGCAGGCCCTATCGATGCCGTGATTTGCCGAGCGGGCGGGAACACTTCCGGTATTCTGACCTGAGCCTGATTCGCGATGCACGGCAGAAGCCGGCCTCGTCGCGAACGCGGCTATTCCCTGTGATCACCGCGTTCCCTACTGGCTCGAATGTCTCGGCAGTCCCCGCTGCCGTGGCGAGAGTTACCGTCAATGCTTCCCGGCTTTCGTTTTCTGGTCGCCGCGATCGTCTGTTCCATCTCTCTCACCATCTTCGGCATGGGCGCCGCGGCCCTGTTGCGCGCCGCCCACGAGCAGTTCGCCAGCAACGCGTCCTGGCGCACGACTCAGGCGTCGGGCTTCACGACGTTCCTACCGCCGGCCGAGCCCACGCCGGTGCTCGCAGTGCTGCGGGTGGATTCGATTCCGACACCGCCGGTGACGCCGCCGCCGGTCGTGGCCGATGCTGCCCCGGCAACGTCCGAACAGCCGAGCGCGCCGTCGACGGCGACGCCGCTCACAGAAGCGCCCGAAGTGACACCCGTTGCGGTGGCCACCGACGTGCCGACGCCCTCGCTGCCCGCGGAAACGGTCGACACGTCCCGCACCTCCGCCATTGTCGCGACCGCGTCCGCGACGAACGACCGGATCGAGAGCACCAAGCCGGAGCGCCCCATTCCGGACACGACCGCTTCGATCGTCGCTCCGGTCGAAAAAGCGTCCGACAGGCCGAGCATGGACAGCTCGCCCGAGACTGCAGCGCCGGCCCCGCCGCGGGCGTCGAGCGAAACGGCGGCCGCCGTGGTCGCACCACCGCCGCCAGTTCCTCAGGTCATCGCCAGCGCCGATCCGATGATGACGACCGCAGCCGCCGCTTCAACCGCGCTCGCGCCCGTTCCGGCGGTGCTCGATCCGATCGCGGCCAAGCTCGCCGCGCTGGCCGAACAGCCGGCTCATCAGGAGCGGCCTGCCGCCAGCGAGCATCGTGCCTCGGTGAAGGTCGCGAGCGTTCAGTTGCGCCGGAGCATCCTCAAGAAGCGCCAGGCCCGGGAGAAGCAGATCGCTGCGCGCCGCGCCAAGCAGCGGCGCATCGCCCAGCGGCTCCGGTCGGCTCGGCAAGCCGCGGCCGCCCAGCAGCAACAGACTGCCTTCCCCGATCCATTCGGACAGCAGCCGTTTGGTCAACCGCAGGCGGTCGGCCAGCAGGCTGCCGGGCCGCGCACGCGATAGGCGGAGCCAGCCGATCAGGCCGGCCCCGTCGCAACCGGCGGACCGTTCTCGATGCCCCACTCCGACCACGAGCCGTCGTAGAGCGCGGTGTCGCGGATGCCGAGACGATAGAGCGCCAGCGTCAGCACGGCCGCCGACACCCCTGAGCCGCAGGAGGTGACGATCGGCTTGGCGAGATCGACGCCGGCAGCGCCGAATGCCTCGCGCAACCGGTCGAGCGGCTTCATCACGCCGGTCGCCGCGTCAAACAGCTCCGCATAAGGCAAATTTCGGCTGCCGGGGATATGGCCGGATCGGAGGCCGGACCGCGGCTCGGCGACCTCGCCCGCGAAGCGCGGCGCCTGCCGTGCATCGATCACCTGCTCGGCATTGCCGGCGAGATTGGCAACCATCTGCTCGATCCGGCGCACGCGCGCGGCATCGAACTTCGCGCTGAACGTGCCGAGCGCCGGCGTGACCTGTCCGCTCTCGACCGGGCGCCCCTCCGCCATCCACTTCTTCAGCCCGCCGTCGAGCACGCGCACATCCGTGTGGCCGAATGACAGGAACATCCACCAGGCGCGCGGCGCGGCGACCCAGCCGCCGGAATCATAGACCACGACCGTATCGCCATTGCTGACGCCGAGCCGGCCCGCGTCGCGGCCGAACTGCTCGGCGCTCGGATACATGTGCGGCAGCGGATTGGAATGGTCGGAGACCTCGTCGACGTCGAAGAACACGGCGCCGGGGATGTGCGCCTTCAGATAATCGTCCTTCGGCAGCGGCAGCACACCCGGCATCTTGAAGGTCGCGTCGAGCACCTTCACCTTGGGATCGCCCAGATGCGCAGCGAGCCAGTCGGTGGAGACGAGAGGGTCGTCGTGGATGGTCATGCGCAAGAGCTCCGGACTTCACATTCAATCGTCATCGCCGGACTTGAGATCCGGCGATCCACCTTGTCGAAGCGATGGACACGCGGGTCAAGTCCGCGCGGGATGGGCAGCGATCAATCCTTCTTCTTCGGCGCCCAGGCCTCGACCGGCCCGCCGGCGTCGCGCCACGCCGCGAAGCCGCCGCCGATATGGGCGACCGGCGTCAGACCCATGTCCTGTGCGGTCTTGGCCGCGAGCGCCGAGCGCAGGCCGCCGGCGCAATGAAAGATGAACGTCTTGTCCTGCTGAAAGATCGGCTTGGCGTAGGGGCTCTGCGGGTCGATCCAGAACTCCAGCATGCCGCGGGTGCACGAGAACGCGCCGGGAATCCTGCCCTCGCGCTCGATCTCCCGGGGATCCCTGATATCGACGATCACGACATCGTCGCGCTTCGCCGCCGCGATCGCCTCAGCCGCCGAGAGCGTCTCGATCTCGGCGTTGGCTTCATCGAGCAGCGCCTTGATGCCGCGCGTGATGGTCTGGGGCATGCCTTCTTCCTTCGTCGTGTCCAGCCGTCGCGCGGCGCCGTTTCGACCTCGTCATTCGGGGTGGTCGGTCAGGACCGAACCGCCCGGAATGACGGGACTGCCTACCGGACCAGCTCCTTCATCGCCGCTTCCAATCCCTCAATCGTGATCGGATACATGCGCTCGGAGAAGATGCGGCGAATGATGGTGGTGGACTCAGAATAGTCCCAGTGCTTCTGCGCCACCGGATTGAGCCACACCGCGTGTGGATAGGTGCGGATGACGCGGTCGAGCCACACCGACCCCGGCTCTTCGTTGACATGCTCGACCGAACCGCCGGGCACCATGATCTCATAAGGCGACATCGAGGCGTCGCCGACGAATACGACCTTGTAGTCGTGCGGGTACTTGTGCAGCACGTCCCAGGTCGGCGTGCGGTCGGTGAAACGCCGCTTGTTCTGCTTCCACACGCCCTCGTAGAGGCAGTTGTGGAAGTAGAAATATTCCATGTGCTTGAATTCGCTCTTGGCGGCCGAGAACAGCTCCTCGACCTGCGCGACGTGGGAATCCATCGAGCCGCCGATGTCGAAGAACACCAGCACCTTCACCGCGTTGCGCCGCTCGGGACGCATGTGCACGTCGAGATAGCCGTGGTTGGCGGTTTCGCGGATCGTGGTGTCCAGATCGAGCTCGTCGGGCGCACCGGTGCGGGCGAACTTGCGCAGCCGGCGCAGCGCCACCTTGATGTTGCGGATGCCGAGCTCGACATTGCCGTCGAGATCCTTGAACTCGCGCCGGTCCCACACCTTCACGGCGCGGTTGTTGCGGTTCTTCTCCTGGCCGATGCGGACGCCTTCGGGGTTGTAGCCATAGGCGCCGAACGGCGAGGTGCCGGCGGTGCCGATCCACTTGTTGCCGCCCTGATGGCGGCCCTTCTGCTCCTCCAGGCGCTTCTTCAAGGTCTCCATGAGCTTGTCCCAGCCCATGGCCTCGATCTCTTTCTTCTCCTCCTCGGTGAGGTATTTCTCGGCCAGCTTCCTCAGCCACTCCTCGGGAATCTCGGCCTTCTCCATCGCGTCGAGCAGGTTCTCCAGCCCCTTGAACACGGTGCCGAATACGCGATCGAACTTGTCGAGATTGCGCTCGTCCTTCACCAGCGCGGTGCGCGAGAGATAGTAGAAGTTCTCGACCGAATGCTCGGCGAGGTCGGCGTCGACGGCCTCCATCAGCGTGAGATATTCACGCAAGGAGACCGGGACCTGCGCATCGCGCAGTGCTGTGAAGAATTGCAGGAACATGCCCATTAGATCGCGCGGCTGGGAGGGCGCGTCAAGGGCCGCTCCACGCCCCACGCTGGACCCGCCGGCATTTTGCTCTACAATCCCTGGAACAACAGGTGGAATGGGGGCTTTGATGGGTATTATTGCAGCACTGATCATCGGCGCCGTCGCGGGCTGGCTGGCGGGGCTGATCGTGCGCGGCGCAGGTTTCGGCCTGATCGGCAACATGGTCATCGGCATCATCGGCGCGCTGGTCGCAAGCTACGTGCTGCCGGCGCTGCACATTGCGCTCGCCAGCGGCACGCTGGGGGCGATCCTGGACGCCACGATCGGCGCCGTCATCGTGCTCGTGATCCTCTCATTGATCAGGCGCGCTTGATTATTTCTGCTTCCGATGGCAGCCATCATCTTAAGGCCGCAGCGGCGCTGCCGCTCTGTAGCCACTCAACACAAGTTCGAACGATGAGCGAGACGCAATGAAATTTACCGGCACCCAGGACTACGTCGCCACCGACGACCTCAAAGTGGCCGTCAATGCGGCGATCGTGCTCGAGCGCCCGCTGCTGGTGAAGGGCGAGCCGGGGACGGGCAAGACCGTGCTGGCCGAGGAAGTCGCCAAGGCCGTCAACGCGCCGCTGCTCACCTGGCACATCAAGTCGACCACCAAGGCGCAGCAGGGCCTTTACGAATACGACGCCGTCTCGCGGCTACGCGACAGCCAGCTCGGCGACTCCAGGGTGTCCGACATCAAGAACTACATCAAGCGCGGCAAGCTGTGGGAGGCCTTCACGGCCGAGCAGCGACCGGTGCTCTTGATCGACGAGATCGACAAGGCCGACATCGAGTTTCCGAACGACCTGCTGCTCGAGCTCGACCGGATGGAATTCCACGTCTACGAGACCAACGAGACCATCAAGGCGAAGCTGCGCCCGATCGTCATCATCACGTCCAACAACGAGAAGGAGTTGCCGGATGCGTTCCTGCGCCGCTGCTTCTTCCACTACATCAAGTTCCCCGATCCGGATACGATGGGCCGCATCGTCGACGTGCACTTCCCGAACATCAAGAAGCGACTGGTCGAGGAGGCCCTGCGCATCTTCTTCGAGGTCCGCGACGTGCCCGGCCTGAAGAAGAAGCCGTCGACCTCCGAGCTGCTCGACTGGCTCAAGCTGCTGCTCAACGAGGACATCGGTCCTGAGCAGCTGCGCGAGCGCGACCCGCGGAAGCTGATCCCGCCGCTGCACGGTGCGCTGCTCAAGAACGAGCAGGACGTCCACCTGTTCGAGCGGCTCGCCTTCCTCAGCCGGCGCGAGGTGTGAGGCGCCCAGCTCCATCCGACCGGCGCGTCATTGCGGCGCCGTCTTCTTGATCAGGCGTCCGAGCGCGCGCATGATCCCATCGACGGCAATCGGCTTCTCGCAGCGGAGGATCTTCGAGAAGCGGTCCGGAATGACCGATTCGTCATAGCCGGTGGTGAAGACGAAGGGCACGCCGCGTTCGACCAGCAGATCGGCAACCGGAAACGCCATGTCGCCGCGCAGATTCACGTCGAGAACGGCGCCTTCGATCCGCCCCTCGCGTTTGATCAAGGCGAGCGCGTCGGGGACGGTTCCGACCGGGCCCAGGATCGTGCCGCCGGCGTCGCCGAAGGCGCAGCGCAGCTCGTCGGCAAGCATGTACTCGTCCTCGACGATGAGGATATGACGGTCGCGAAGCGAGCGTTCAGGCATGATCCTCGAGCTCCAGTGTGGCGAGCGAAACGGGAATCGATATCGTGCAACGGACACCGTCGGATTCGAAGGCGTACGAGGTCCTCGCGCTGAGCTGATAGGGCAAGGCCTGTTCGATCAGCTCGCGCCCCTGCCCCGTGCCGCTGGGCATCGTGTCTGGCGGCGGCATGTCGACGCCGCTTTCGCGCCACTCGATATGCAGCCAGGGCTGTCCCTCCGCGCCTTCGCGCTCGAGCGACCAGACCACGCAGAGCCGGCCCGACGGCTGCGCCAGCGCGCCATACTTGACCGCGTTGGTGGCGAGCTCGTGCAGCGCCATGGCAAGGGTCTGAACGGTCGACGACCGCAGCCTTACGCCGGACGGCCCCGACAGCCCGATGCGCTCCGAACCGCCGGCGACAGCCCACAGCTCGCTACGGATCAGATCGTCGAACGTGACGCGATCATGCTCCTTGAGGCGGGACAGCAGGCCCTGGGCGCGTGACAGCGTATCCAGCCGATCACGGAAGCGAGCTCGAAAATCGCCGAGATCGGTGCTGGCGCGCGCCGTCTTGTCGGCC
This sequence comes from Bradyrhizobium sp. SZCCHNS3052, assembly GCF_032484495.1. Taxonomy (NCBI): domain Bacteria; kingdom Pseudomonadati; phylum Pseudomonadota; class Alphaproteobacteria; order Hyphomicrobiales; family Nitrobacteraceae; genus Bradyrhizobium; species Bradyrhizobium sp. SZCCHNS3052. Next base: position 120,975 of record NZ_JAUETB010000008.1, read on the forward strand.
ATCGAGCGGACCACGCCCAGCAGGTTGCGGGTGCGATGCTGCAGTTCGGCCACCAGCACCTTCTGCCGCTCCTCCCATTCACGCCGCTCGGTCACGTCGACCATGGCGCCGGTCATGCGGATCGGTCGTCCCGCGTCGTCATAGAAGAAGCGCCCACGGCCGTAGAGGTAGCGAATTGCGCCGCCCGGATGCACCACGCGAAACTCGCTGACATACTCTTGGTGCGCCTCCATCGCGCGGTGAAGCGCAGCTTCGGCTGCGGGACGATCGTCGGGATGGATGCGTGCCGCCCAGGCCTCGTAGCTCGGAGTCAGTTCGCCAACGCCATAGCCTTCCATGCGGAAGTGCTCGTCCGACCAGTAGACCTCGCCGGTCGCGACGTTCCAGTCCCACAGGCCGAGCCGACCGACCTCGACCGCGCTGCGCAGGCGCTCCTCGCTCTTGCGCAACTCCCGTTCGGCCTTGTTCTGCTCGGAGATGTCGCGCGCCGTCCCGAACCACTCGATGATCTCGCCGTCACGCCCGAGAATGGGGATGGCGCGCGAATGGATCCAACCGAGGCTGCCATCGATCCGGATGACACGGTGCTCCAGCTCGAACATGCTTTTCGTCGCGACCGCCCTGCTGATCGCCGCAGTCACCTGCGCCTGATCGTCCGGATGAATGTATTTCGCGAGCCAGCCTTGGCTCGGGTTCATTGTATCGGCGATGAAGTCCTTGCCCTGCAACTGGCGCATCTCCCGCCAGTCGGGGCTCATGCGATAGATGACGTCGGAACTCGCGGTTACGAAAGCGCGATAGCGCTCCTCGCTGGCGCGCAGCCGCTCCGTCGCTTCGGCACGCAGACGAGCCATCTTGAGATGCGCCTCGACGCGCGCCAGCAGTTCACGCGCACTGAACGGCTTGATGAGATAGTCATCCGCACCGGCCTCCATGCCTTCGACGCGGCTCTCTTCTCCGGCCCGGGCCGACACCAGGATCACCGGAATGGTGCCGACCCGTTCATCGGCGCGCAGCCGCGCAAGCAACTGCATGCCGTCGATGCGCGGCATCATCACATCAGACAGAACGAGGTCGGGCTTGTCGCGGGCGATGGCCGCGAGCGCGGCTTCACCATCGGCGACGGTCTCGACATCGTAGCGCGAGGCGAGCAGGCGGCGGACATAGTCGCGCATATCGGCATTGTCGTCGGCCAGCAGGATACGGGGGCGCGGCCCGGCCCTGTCAGCTGACGGGGTGGTGATGTCGATGTCCGGAACGGCGTGCGCGTCGAGCGTCGGCGGATCCGGCAGCCAGCGCAACGCCTCCTCGATGAAGGGCCGCGCACCGCGAAGGATCGGTTCCTGCGCTGGCGCCGCGTCGACCTGGTCGAACGGCAGATGACTTCGTCCCCTGGGAATCCTGACCGCGAACGTGCTGCCCTGCCCGGCTTCGCTGGTCGCTGCGACGGATCCGCCGTGCAGCTTGGCGAGCTCATGCACCAGCGCGAGCCCGATGCCCGAGCCTTCATGGGTGCGGCCGAACGCGCCGGCGACGCGATGGAAACGCTCGAACAGCCGCGGCAGCTCGTGCTGCGGGATGCCGGTCCCGGTGTCCTTCACGCTCAGTTCGAAATGACGATCGCAGGTGACGAGCCGGACCTCGATGTCGCCCGCAAAGGTGAATTTGAACGCGTTGGACAGCAGGTTGAGGACGATCTTCTCCCACATTTCGGGATCGACATAGGCCGGCTCCGGCAGCGGCGGGCAATCCACCATCAGCCTGAGGCCGGCGGCCTCGATCGCCGAGCGGAAGGTGCTGGCGATCTCCGCGGTCAGGCTCGCGAGGTCGACCGGCGCGTAGACTGCCTGCATCCTGCCGGCCTCGATCCGCGAGAAATCCAGCAGCGTGTTGACCAGCTTGAGCATCCGCAAGGCATTGCGCTCGGCGATCTCCAACCGGTCGCGATCCGCAGGCGGCAAGGCCTGCGACCGCAGCAGGACATCTTCGAGCGGACCGAGCATCAGCGTCAGCGGCGTACGGAATTCGTGGCTGACATTGGTGAAGAACGCGGTCTTGGCCCGATCGATCTCGGCGAGCGCCTCTGCGCGGCGCCGCTCCTGTTCATAGGCCAGCGTCTCCGCAAAGGAGCTGCCGAGCTGAGCGGCCATCAGATCGAAGAAGCCCTGGTGCTCGGCATCGAGGGCGCGGCGCGGATTGACGCCACAGATCAGGATCGCCGTCGCCTGCTCCCGGCCCGTCGCAACCGGCAGCACCAGCGCCAGCTGTGGCGGCTCGGGCCATGCGCCGGTCGGCACGCCGGCAAATTTCCCACGATCCAGCACGACGCGAATCGGCGCCACCGCGCGCGCCGCCGCCCGGATCGGCCACAGCCCGTCACAGTCGAGGGCAATCTGCGCCGGCGCGATTGCACTGTCCGGGTGCCCCCCCGCGGCGCTCAACAACCGTGCCGATCGCTGATCCTCGCTGAGTTGGTAGATCAGCGCAAACGGGACATCATGCGGATTCTCGGCGAGGACGTCGGTGGCTTCGCGACAAGCATGCGCCAGACTGTCGGCACGGCCGCGCGCGGCGAGATCGCGCAAGGTCCGCATACGGCGCTCGCCTACGACCCGGGCCGTCGTCTCGATGACGGGGGTGAAGACGCCGCCGACGCCGCCGGTCTCATCGCGAATCGGCGAATAGGAGAACGAAAAATAGGTCTCCTCCAGGTAGCCGTGGCGGTCGATGAACAGCGGCATGTCGCGTGAGCGGGTCGCTTCGCCAAGCCTAACGACGTGCCGCAGCATCGGGCCGATGACCTCCCAGATCTCGGACCATACCGCGCGCCCTGGCGCCCCCAGCGCCGCGGGATGCTTCTGCGAGCCGAGGATTAGGCGATACTCGTCATTGTAGAGCATGACGAGCTCCGGGCCCCACCAGATCAGGATCGGGAACGCGCAGTCCAGGCAGGTGCTGATCGAAGTGCGCAAGGACTGAGGCCAGCTCTCGGGCGGCCCCAACGGCGTCCGCGACCAATCATGGATGCGCATGAGCGCCCCCATCTCCCCGCCCCCCTGCAGGAAGTCGGCTCCGCGCGCGAACGCCTTGAACGTCGCGTGACCGGCATCCGAATGCTCGTTCACTTCTGGCCCCTTTTTCGCCGCACAGTACCGTCAAATGCGCGCGGGCGCCAAGCACCGGCCCTCACGGCAAGAGGCGCGTCGACAGGGAACTGGGCAGCCCGCGATCGGGTTCCATCTGCGAACCATCCACAGCCCATCCCGCAATCTGGGACAGTCCATTGCAAACGCTCGACGTGCGCGCCCGCGCTTGTTAAGCGCCAGCCTCTGCGTGAAGCGGGCTTGAGTCGGGGCACATGACGGTTGCAATCGAGATGGGGCAGACGGCGGCGGGATCGCCTGCGGCCCTGGACCTCGAGGAACTGCTGGCGACCCGGCTCCTGGTGCAGGGCAATTCCGGCTCCGGCAAGTCGCATCTCCTGCGTCGCCTGCTGGAGCAGAGCGCGCCCTGGGTGCAGCAGACGATCATCGATCCGGAGGGCGACTTCGTCACGCTGGCTGAGCGATTCGGCCATCTCGTGATCGCGGCCGAGGACCACACCGAGCGCGCGCTGCAGGTCGCCGGCGAACGGGCGCGGATGCATCGCGTCTCGACGGTGCTCAACCTCGAAGGCCTCGACGCCGAGAATCAGATGCGGCGCGCGGCCGCCTTTCTCAACGGCCTGTTCGAGATCTCCCGCGACCACTGGTACCCGATGCTGGTCGTGGTCGACGAAGCTCAGCTGTTCGCACCGGCCGTCGCGGGCGAAGTCTCCGACGAGGCCCGCAAGGCCTCGCTCGGCGCGATGACCAACCTGATGTGTCGCGGCCGCAAGCGCGGGCTGGCGGGCGTGATCGCGACGCAGCGGCTGGCGAAGCTCGCCAAGAATGTCGCGGCCGAGGCCTCGAATTTCCTGATGGGCCGCACCTTCCTCGACATCGACATGGCCCGCGCCGCCGACCTGCTCGGCATGGAGCGGCGCCAGGCCGAGGCGTTCCGCGACCTTGAGCGCGGCCAGTTCATGGCCTTGGGCCCCGCGCTGTCGCGCCGGCCGCTCGGCCTGCGCATCGGCCCGACCGACACCAAGCCGCGCAACGCGACGCCGCGGCTGATGCCGCTGCCGGAGGCCTCGCTTGAGGACGCCCGCGCGGTGATTCTCGCCGCACCGCCGCCCGAGACCAACGCGCGGCCGCAGCGCAAGCCGCAACCGGAGCTGCTCGACCAGCTCATGGCGGCGAAGTCCGCCGCGCTCGAGCTGCGCCCCGAACCGCCAGCACCCGCCGTCAGCGAGGAGGAGCTCGCCGAACGCAAAGCCCGCGTCGAGCGTGTGCTGCGCGCGGTCTTGGCCGAGCCCGACGCCGGCTTCCGCGCCGTCGGCGTGCTCTACCAGGAATTCGTCGTCCGCTGCCGCATCGAGGGGCTGGGCACGGCCGTGCCCGACCTCAACGAGTTCCGCCGCATGCTGACCCGCGCCCGCGCCGGGCTCGGCGGCGACGAGACGGCCGACGATGCCGGCTGGCAGGACGTCACGCTGCGCGCCTCGCTGCTGCCTGAGGACATGCAGGGCGTGTTCATGATGATCGCCCGCGCCGCCAAGGACGGCCGCCCCTGCCCGAGCGATGCGGCGATCGCCCGCGCCTATGGCTCGCATTCGCTGCGCCGGGCGCAGCGCCTGCTGACCTATATCGAGGACCAGGGGCTCATCGTGTGCCAGCTCGACGGCGCCGGCCGCCGCATCGTCACCCTGGTCGAACTTGCCTGGGCGACGGCGCCCGGCGATCCCAATGCCGACGACGCAGCACCCGAAGGTCTCGTCTCCTCGTCATCTTGAGGATGCGCCCAAATCGCTCCGGGCGCATCCCGATATCGTTCGCGATCAGGTCGCGGCGATCCTGCCCATCGCCGGGTCGCTGATGCTGGGCCGGCCGTTCTCGACGTGACCAGCGAGCTGCCAGTTGAAGTTGGCATCGCTGTCCGTCGTGACCGTCAGGTCGTACCAGCCATGGGTCTGCTGCAGGCGAACCCGCGTCTCCAGCCGCTGGCCACGCTGCAGGCGGTGCCGCTCGCTGCGTCCCGTATAGTTGTCGGCCAGTGTCACGACACAGCTCGCCCCCTTGTTGGTGAGCGCGATCGCAAGGCTGCGCGAATCGTCGTCATCATCCCAATCACAGAGATGGACCGTATCGACGTCGACCAGCGCGGCGGTGGTGGCGACGCCGCCCTTGAAGTGGCGGAAGAAGCCGTTCGGGCCGTACACCGACAGATCGTACTGGCCGGCGCTGGCCGCGAGGTCCCACACGCCGTGCAGCGATTTCCCGGCTTCGACGGTGTAGCTCCACGGACCGGTCGCGGTGTTGCCGGAGCGGACGTGGAAGCAGGCGCCCGCCTGCCCCGGATTGGCGAAGCGGATCGCGAACGTCTTGTGCGCAGCATCGGCGTCGCCATCGACCCTGAGATCGTAGGGCAGCGGGCGCGCCGGGCGAATGCCCGGCTCCTGCTGCGGCAACGCCTGCTTGGCCGGCGGCACCGGATGATAGTCGTCGAAGCGGGCACCGGAGGTGATGTCGGCGGCCGGCGGCTTGTAGCCGGCCGTGCTCGGCAGCGGCGCCATGCCTTCGTTGGGCGAAGTGAAGTTGAACGCCGAGGTGAGATCGCCGCACACCGCGCGCCGCCACGCCGGGATGTTGCTCTCGAACAGATCGGGCGCCTTGTGATGGAAGCGGCGCTCGATGAAGCGGATCACAGACGTGTGGTCGAACACTTCCGAGCACACGAAGCCGCCGCGCGACCACGGCGACACCACCAGCATCGGCACGCGGACGCCTAGTCCGTAGGGGCCGGCAACGTGGCTTCCGTCGCCAGCGAAGAGGTCCGTGCTCACATCGACGGTCGACTGGCCCCATGCCTGCGACATCGCCGGATACGGGCCGACGACATGGTCGAAGAATCCGCCGCCCTCGTCGTAGTTGATGATCAGCGCGGTCTTGCTCCACAGCTCCGGGTTCGCCGTCAGGATGTCGAGCACCTTGGAGATGTACCAGGCGCCCGGCCCGGGCAGCCAGTTCGGATGCTCGCTGAACGCCTCCGGTGCTGCGATCCACGACACCTGCGGCAGGGTGCCGTTGCGGACGTCGTTGCGCAGCCCGTCGAACAGATTCTCGAACGTGCCGCCATTGGCGATGTTGCTGCCGCGCAGCGCCTTCTCGTATAGCGGGCTGCCTGCTTGCGAATTCTGATACTGGTGGAAATACAGCAGCGAGTTGTCGCCGTAATTGCCGATCCACGGATTCTGGGTCCAACCCCAGGAGCCTTCCGCCGTCAGGCCGAGACCGATGTCCTGGTAGACCTTCCAGGAGATGCCGGCCTTCTCCAGCCGCTCCGGAAACGTGGTCCAGTCGTAGCCGGCTTCCGCATTGGTGATGACCGGGCCGCCGCCCTTGCCGTCGTTGCCGTCCCAACCGGTCCACAAGTAGTAGCGATTCGGATCGGTCGGGCCCATCACCGAGCAGAAATAGGAATCGCACACCGTGAAGGCGTCGGCCAGCGCATAGTGCCAGGGCAGATCCTGCCGGTTCAAGCAGGTCATGGTCGTGGTGCCCTTGTTGGCGATCCACTTGTCGTAGTTGCCGTTGTTCCAGGCCTTCTGGCCGTCGTTCCAGCCATGGGCGACGTCCTCGACATAGACCTGGCCGGCATTGTCGACGCGGAACGGCATCACTGCCCCCGCGCCGTTCGGCTGCTGCCACACCGGATTGCCATTCGGCAGCTTCACGGCGCGCGGATCGTTGAAGCCGCGGACGCCACGCATCGCGCCGAAATAATGATCGAAGGCGCGGTTCTCCTGCATCAGCACCACGATGTGCTTGACGTCCTCGATGCTGCCGTGGCGGTTGAACGCCGGAATGGCATGCGCGCGCTCGATGCTCTGGCCGAGGGCGGCGGTCGCAGCCGACGCTCCGAGCAGCCGCAGGAACTCGCGCCGGTTGTGCGCGATCGTGTTCGACATCTCGTTCATTCCCCATGGTGATGACGGTGTCGAGCGGCTTAGGTCGGCGCGTTAACAACCGCGTGACCGGGCGGTAAAGGATGTGTGGCAGGCTTTTGACGCCGCGCGGCGGAGCGGCATTCGCGGCGAGGGCGCCCTGCCGCGATGCGCGTCGAAGCCGCCATTGCCCTTGCGCCGGAGACGAAAAGCTGAATGATCCGTTCGGGTTGCGACGACGACAGGCCGGGCCGCCCCCGGATTTTGGCGCGTTGCGTTGTTGAGGATGATTTGCATATGCCGACGTTGACGGTGCAAGCGGCGGGTCTGCAGGGAGCGTCGGTATGGGCATGGCTGCAGGTCGTATCCAACGGACTGATCGCCAGCGCCTTCTTCACCATCGCCTTCGTCGTCGGCACGTTCCTGCGGCGGCGCTGGCGCGACGTCATGTTCCGCGGAATCGTCGGGGCGCTTGCGACCTTCGTGGCCGTCGTCGGGGTCACCCGCCTGCTTGCGATCGTCGATCTCTGGGTACCGACCTCGACCATCACGGACGTCATCAACGTCTTTCTCGGCGTCACCTCGATCGGAATCATCGTCATCATGATCAAGATGCTGCCGCAGCTTCTGGTGCTGCCGACGCGCATCACCTTGCAGAAGGCCTATGCGCAGCTCGAGGAGGAGATCCGGCAGCGCCGCGCCGCGGAAGCGATGGTGCGGCGATTCCAGGAAATCGAGGCCAACGAGGCCCAGGTCCGTCAGGCGCAGAAGATGGAGGCGATCGGCCAGCTCACCGGCGGCGTCGCGCACGACTTCAACAACATCCTGACCGTCATCACCGGGACGATCGAGATCCTTGCCGATGCGGTCAAGGACAAGCCCCAGCTCGCAGGCATCGCCGGCATGATCAGCGCCGCCGCCGAGCGCGGCGCCGATCTGACCCGGCACCTGCTCGCCTTCTCGCGCCGCCAGCCGCTGCAGCCGCGCGCCACCGACATCAATGCGCTCATCGTCGAGGCCGGCCGTCTGCTGCGGCCGACGCTCGGCGAGCAGATCGAGATCGAATCGATGCTGGCCCATGACAGCGCGCCGGCGCTGATCGATCCGAGCCAATTGTCGACCGCGATCCTCAACCTCGCGCTCAATGCGCGCGACGCGATGCCGGACGGCGGCAAGCTGACCCTGGAGACCAAGAACGTCACGCTCGACGAGCACTACGCGCAACTGAACCGCGACGCCAAGCCCGGAAGCTACGTCATGATCGCGGTCAGCGACACCGGCCAGGGCATTCCGGCTCCACTGCTCGACAAGGTGTTCGAGCCGTTCTTCACCACCAAGGACGTCGGCAAGGGATCGGGCCTCGGGCTGAGCATGGTCTACGGCTTCGTCAAGCAATCGAACGGCCACGTCAAGATCTACAGCGAGGAAGGCCACGGCACGACGGTCAAGCTCTATCTGCCGCGCGCCGCCGGACTGCCGGAGACGCCGGCCGCAGAGCCCGGCCGGCCGGCGGTCGCGCGCGGCGACGAGACCATCCTGATCGTCGAGGACGATGCGCTGGTGCGCGACTACGTCGTGGCTCAGGTGCGCCGTCTCGGCTATCGCACGCTGTCGGCCAGCAATGCCGCCGATGGGCTGACAATCATCGACAGCCAGGAACGCATCGACCTGCTGTTCACCGACGTCATCATTCCCGGCGGCATGAACGGCCGGCAGCTCGCCATCGAGGCCGAGAAGCGCCGCCCCGGACTGAAGGTGCTCTACACATCTGGCTACACCGAGAACGCGATCGTGCATCATGGCCGGCTCGATGCCGACGTGCTGCTGCTGGCAAAGCCGTATGTCAGCGCCGATCTCGCGCGCATGATCAGGACGGCGCTGGAAGCGTAAGGCGAACCGCGATGGTGGCGCCGGTCGATGTCTCGTTTGCCAGAGCTCGCGCGTCACGACCGGTGTCGTCCCGGCCTTGCGCCGGCAACTGTTATGTTGATGGAGTGATCGCATAAGGTTTTCGGTCGCGCATCATGGCATTCAGGATGGTTAGAAGCTTCCTGGCGACGGCGATGAGGGCGAGCTTGGCGGGTTTACCGGCTTGGCGCAGACGGTTGTAAAAGATCTTGAAGCGATCGGCGCGGCGGACGGCGTTGAGGGCGGCCATGTAGAGGGCGTCGCGGACACGCTTCCGGCCGCCGCCGATCTTGCGCTTGCCACGATACGCCCCGCTATCGCGATTGAAGGGAGCCAGGCCCGCAAGAGCGGCTACCTCCTTTGGCCCGAGATGGCCGAGTTCCGGCATCTGGGTGATGAGTTGCATGCAGGCGACGGGTCCCACACCGGGCACGGAGCGCATCAGCTGTGCCTGCTCCGCAAGCACCGGCTCGGCTTTGATGAGCGCGTTGATCTCGGCCTCGATCTCGACGATCTCGTCATTGAGGACCTCGATCAGGCGGCTGATGCGTTCGGCCATGGCGCGGTCCTCGGCCTCGCTGCGGCGGTTCTTTTCCTGGGCGCGCATGGCAACCAGTTGATCCCGCCGTTTTGCAAGCCTGGCGAGGGCGCTTTGGGCAGGCGTCATGGCCTGCTCGGTGGCTGGCTGCATGGCGCGCCCAAAGGCTGCCAGCGTTCGCGCGTCGATCGGATCGGTCTTGGCGAGTTGGCCGCTGGCGCGGGCGAAATCGCGAGCTCGAGCCGGGTTGATCCGCGCAAAGCGGATGCCCGCCCGACGCAGGGCCTCGCGCAGTTCGAGGTCGTAGACACCCGTGGCCTCAAAGACCACCAGAACATCGCATCCCCAACGCGCCACCAGCTGTGTGATGGCCTGTGGCCCGTTGGCGATGCGCTCCGGCGCCCCCACGGCTTCATCAAAAATATCGAGATAGGGTTTGCAAACGTCGATTCCGACGCAACGAAAAGGTACGATCACGGTGCCTGTCCCTGTGATGCGAGGTCTGTTGGCGCAGCCTCGTGCAACTGTTCAGGTTGATAAATGGAACGGGCGGGAGACCGAGCCGGCTCACGGCGTCTAGCGCCAAGGACCCAACGGCTTCCCGCCCACCATCATCATGGCAGACTTTCCAGACACAGGGACCCATGGCCACCGGCCATGGTGGCGAAGCGAAATCGATCCACCAGCGTGCCTCACACAAATTCCTGGGGTTATGGGTCCCGGCGCAAGGCCGGGACGACGGCTGAGGTTGCGGTTGGCGCCTTCCATCACACTGTGCCCGAGACATCCCATAAGACACGACGCCGCCTTCCCGCCGCCCATGAGGCCCAGGTGATGCGGCAATCATGCCCCTCCTGAACAACGAGAGGGCGCGAGGAAGGCCGGACCTCGGCTGAGGCCCGTGGCCCGCCTGCTCAAAAGAATGCAGGCGGCAGGTACCACAGGTACAGCCGGACAGACCCGGCCTTCCCCGCGCAACGGTTTTAACGGTGTCCTTCGTGCTCTCCCTGGGGATCGGCTCTCTTGCCCCCATCGCCCGCGCGTGCCGTCAAGCAACGACCACGGACTTGACCTCAGCGTCGAGAGGCCAGGACCACACGACTTCGCCGTCCGTGCCGCCTGCGCTCGTCTGGCACAGCCGTCACGTCCATCGCAGCCCACCTCCACGTTCGTGACGACGCGTACGTCCCTCTGCTCGAGGCGGGATGGGCAAGACCATCGGTCTGATTTGCCCGACGACGCAAGCCGGCGCGGCTGCGGCAAACTAACCCGACGGGCATTTCGCGCATACGAAGCATGCGGAGATTGCCCGTCGGGCACATCTGGCCGGTGCTCCATCCAGACGTGATGCCGTGAAGGTCGGCTGACGATCAGCGGGCGGACGGAGCAGCGGCGGCTTCACCCCGCGCCGCCGGCGGCAATGACGCCTGCCTCAGACTTTCCGACGGCGTCTCACCATAGATCTTTCGATACTCCCTGGCGAAATGCCCCGGATTGCTGAAGCCACATCGCAGGGCGATCGACGTCACCGTGTCACCCGCTTTCGCATCATACAGCATGCGGTGCGCATGTTGGATTCGCGTCAGCTTGATCTTCTCGGCCAAGGACACACCACTCTTCGCGAAGTACTGATAGACCGTGCGGGGGCTGACGCCGTAGCGAACCGCGAGTTGCTGGATCGATATCTTCTGATCCCAGTTCGTCTCAATGTGTTCCAGGATCCTGCGAATGGACTCCGGCACCTGGCTATCGCGATCGAGATGATCCGCGGTGACGTCGATCGTCGCGCCGACGAGATGGGTTCGTCCGTCGGACGGGCTGTAGACGGAGGTCGCCATGCCACGGACCCAGCGCACCGCACCGGCTTTGCCAAGCACCCGGTAGTCGCGCGTGTAGCCGGTTCGCTTCATGATCGCACGACGGATGACCTGCTCGAGCCCGTTCCGATCCTCGGGATGCACGTGGCACAACATGTCGCGCAGCGACGATGGCGACGCCGGCGGAAAATCTCCCTTGGACTCGTCTGCATCGACGATCAGGTTGAACGTCGACAGCCCAGCGAGCTTCTCCGCGGCTGCAAGCTGTTCTTCCAGGATCCTGGTTGTCGTGATGTCCTCGACCACGGCGCAGAACCACTTCAGGCGGCCCCTGGCGTCCCTGACCGGATTGACGGTCACGCGTCCCCACACGACGCTTCCGTCCGGCTGGAGATAGCGCTTGTCGAGCTGATAGGTCGCGATCTCGCCTGCAAGCAGCTTGTCGTGCTGCAGCCGATTGCGCTCCCGGTCCTCTGGATGCGTCAGATCGACAAAGGTCAGCCCACCGGTCTTGAGCTGCTCCAGCGTGTATCCGACGATCCGGCAGCATTCGGCGTTCGCAAACCGGATATGTCCCGTTGCACTGTCGACGATCGAGATGCCGATGCCGAGGCTGTCGAGAAACACCCTCGGCACCGCGATGACTTCGGCAATGTCCTTCTCTGGCATGTCGAAGCCGATACCATCCAATCTGGTTGGAGCCTAGCGCCGAGGATCATGTCGATCGTGATCTAAGGCAATCCCGGCCCTGCGACACTTGAACACGCCCCGCAGATTCACGGCCATTCCTGCACAATCAGAACATCTCTGCAGATTGCTGCCTAACCGAATCTTACTGACGAGCTGTTAGATTGAATAAAGCCCCCGGGAATTTACGGGAATCATCGAGTTCAGGAATGATCGCAGTCAGCGCCGTCTCTGGATCACAGCAACTACCGCGTGATCACGAGGATGTGCACATCGCTGGCGTGATCGTTTGCACAGGAGACCATCATGTTTGGCCGCAAGAACAACGCCGCATCCCTGGCCGCCCTGGCCGCAAACGCGATCACCGCGAAGGTGATGGTCGCTGACGACAAGCTCAACATCGTCTACATGAACGAGGCGGTACGGGCGCTGATGCGTGAGGCGGAGGCCGATCTCAAGACGCAGTTGCCGAACTTCCGCGTCGACGGCCTCATCGGCACCAACATCGACGTCTTCCACAAGGACCCGACCCACCAGCGCCGCATGCTGCAGGCCCTCGCCTCCGAGCACCGGGCCACCATCAAGATCGGCAAGTGGACGTTCGATCTGATCGCGCAGCCCTTGAAGCACCCGGACGGAAGCCGCGCCGGAACGGTCGTCGAGTGGTCCGACGCCAGCGTGCGGCTGCAGAACCTCGACTACAGCGCTCAGGTCGCGGCCATCGGCCGATCACAGGCCGTGATCGAATTCAACCTGGACGGCACCATCGTCACCGCCAACGACAATTTTCTGAATGCGCTGGGCTACAGCCTTCCGGAGATCCAGGGCAAACATCACAGCATGTTCGTTTCGCCGGAGGAGCGCAACAGTGCCGCCTATCGCGAGTTCTGGGCCGCCCTGAACCGCGGCGAATATCAGGCCGCGGAATACAAGCGAATCGGAAAGGGCGGCAAGGAGGTATGGATTCAGGCGTCCTATAATCCGGTGTTCGATCAGAACGGAAAGCCCTTCAAGGTCGTCAAGTTCGCCACCGACGTGACCGCTCAGAAGCTTCGGAATGCCGATCTCGCCGGACAGATCGCCGCCATCAGCAAATCGCAGGCCGTGATCGAGTTCGAACTGGACGGCACCATCATCGACGCCAACAACAATTTCCTGCAGGCGCTCGGCTATACGCTGTCCGAGATCAAGGGCCGCCATCATTCGATGTTCGTCGATCCGTCAGAGCGCGACGGTGCGGCCTACCGCAACTTCTGGGCCGCCCTGAACCGCGGCGAATATCAGACCGCGGAATACAAGCGGATCGGAAAGGGCGGTCGCGAGGTCTGGATTCAGGCCTCCTACAATCCAATCCTCGACCTCAACGGCAAGCCGTTCAAGGTCGTGAAATACGCCACCGACGTCACCAAGCAAGTGCTGGTGCGGATGGGCAATGAGCGAGTCCGCGGCATGATGGAGTCCGTCGCCGCGGGTGCCGAGGAATTGAACGCCTCGGTGCGCGAGATTTCCGAGGCCATGACGAAGTCCCGCGAGACCGCGATGGGGGCGGCTGACCGGGTCGCCTCCGCCGATTCGCAGGCCAAGCGCCTGAGCGAGGCGACGCAGGCGATGAGCGGCATCGTCGAGCTGATCGGCAACATCACCGGGCAGATCAACCTGCTGGCACTCAATGCCACGATCGAATCGGCGCGCGCCGGCGATGCCGGCCGCGGCTTTGCCGTGGTCGCGTCGGAGGTCAAGAATCTCGCCACGCAGGCCAAGGCCGCCACCGACAAGATCGGCGCGGAGATCGCCGGACTGAACGGGATCTCCAGCGAGGTCGTGAATGCGCTGAACGCGATCAAGGTCGAGATCCAGAACGTCAGCGAATACGTCACCTCGACCGCCGCCGCCGTCGAGGAGCAGAGCACGGTCACCGGCGAGATGTCGTCCAGCATGCAGCGCGCAGCCGCAGAGGCGCAGGCGATCGCAGCAGGCAGGGCGTAGAGGCCGCCTGAGCACGGCGCCCCCCCGCAAGGGCCGCGGCGAGGATCAATCCTGCGTCGCGTCCCAGGTCACCGGCAGATTGAGCAGGCCGCGAAAGGCCCAGCCGCCGATGCGCACCGGCTCGGTGTCACGCAGGCGCAGGTTCTTGAGCCGCGCGAACAGCGTCGGGAGCGCGACGTCGGCGATCATCGCGCGCGAGGCCCAGGCGCCCGCACAGAAATGCGGGCCTGCGCCGAAGGCGATGCTCTTGGAGACGTCGCGGCGGATGTCGAAGCGATCGGGGTCGGTGAAATGCGCCTCGTCGCGATTGGCCGAGCCGAACATCAGGAACACGCGCTCCTCCGGTTCGAAGGCGACGTCGCGAATCGTCCAGGGCTTGGCGATGCGCCGGGGCGACATGCCGATCGGCGAGATCCAGCGGGCATATTCCTCGAACACCTGGAGCCAGCGCACCTCGCCATGGATGGCCAGCGCGAGCTGCTCGGGATGCGTCAAAAGCGCCCACACCGTGCCGGCGATCGCGTCGCGCGGTTCGTTCTGGCCGCCCGAGATGGCGAGCTTGATGTTGGCGCGGATGCTCTCCATCGGCATTTGCGTGGCGAGCATCACGCCAAGCAGGCTCTGGTTCGGGGTCTTCTCCAGCACCGGCAGCATGTCGTCGATGGCAGCGTCGATGCCTGATGTCGCGGCGTTGCAACGCGCCTCGACCGCGGGATCCCCGGTGTAGTTGGCGATGCCGTCGATCATTGCCTGCGACCACGCATTCATGTCCTGGAAGCGCATGTTGGTGAGGCCGGTGATCAGCTTCAGGCACTCGGCCGAGAACGGCAGCGCGAAATCGCCGACGAGATCGACATCCCTCGCCGGGTCGAGCGCATCGAGCAGCCGGTCGGCGTGGGCCTGGAACTGCGCCAGCCAGTGCACGCGCACGGCGCGCGGCGACACCGCCGGCGCGATCGCCTGGCGCTCGGCCATATGCGCCGCGCCGTCCTTGCGCATCATGTTGTGGCCCATCAGCCGGTTCATCAGGCCCTGCGGCTGATGTGAGCTGAAGACGTCGATCTGCTTCTCGGAGACAAAGATGTCGTCGCGACGGCACAACAGCGTGCTGCCGAGCTGCGGCACGAAGGCGATCGGCGTCTCCTGGCGCATGCGAGCCAGCGCCGGATAGGGATCGGCCCAGAACGCGGCGGTATCGATGTCGAAATGCGGTGCTGTGCTCACTCTCGGTCTCCGGTTCTGACGGCGCAGGCTAGCCGCACGCTCCGGCAACGTCTGTCCCGGCGATGGGTGACAGCGGGCGAGCCCCTCGCTCAGTTCAGCGGCCGCGGTGTCGTCATCAGGCGGAGGGCGATCGCGAACAGCTCGTTCTGCGAGGCGATGCCGAGCTTCTCATAGGCGCGCTTGCGATAGGTGAAGACGGAGTTGAGGGCGATGCCGAGAGCCCCGGCGATCGCCTCGGAGGTGAAGCCTTCGAGGATGCGACGGCAGACGTCCTTCTCCCGCGCGGTGAGGACCGACAGCGGTCCGCCGGCGGCGAACAACGAAGCAAATCTGTCGGCCGGATCCATCGCGGCAGCGCGATCCTGGCAATGACGCGCGACGATGGCCCCCACGATCGGGGCGACCGCGGCGATGCGCTGGCGCTCGTGGGGCGCAAAACCGCCTTGGGCAGCAGTGCGATAGAAGTTCACGTAGGTGCAGTGCTCGCCGACCCAGATCGCGGTGGCGGCCTTGTCGACGATCTCGGAGTCCTCGAAGAACAGCTTCCGGTAGCCCTTCGGGTACATGCGGCGCGCGAAGTTCGGCAGCAGGATGTGGCGCGCCTCCGCGCGCTCGCGAAAGATCGTATCCCGGTTCGGATCGGCGATGTGGAAGTGCTCCGAATAGGCCGCGCCGAGGTCGGGCCCGATCGCGATGTTCCCCGTGCTGAGCAGGCAGCGCGCCGAGCGCTGGTCCTCGAAGGCGAACACCATGCAGTGGCCGACATCGGCAACGATGCGCAACGTCTCGATCAGGACTTGCGGAAATGCGGGCTGTCCGATCGCGAGCACCATCGCGCCGACGGCACCGGCCGCCTCGATGCCAGGCTCCTGAGCCTCCATGCGTTCCTCCCGGATCTCTTTGTTCGCCGAAACCTAGCAGCAACCCGCCCTGGCTGGAAGCGCCGCGCCCTGCGTCACCAACCACGGGGACAGACACGAGGCCGCCGGTCCGGCTACGCTCATCGGCCAAAGTCTCGGCCAGTCAACGCGCCGAGCACGCTCAACGGGGAGGATATGCGATGAGAGCCGCGCTCACGGCGATCGGAATTGCTGCAACGATGGCTTTCGGCTCGCCCGCGTGCGCCGACATCAAGGTCGGTATCGTGGTGTCCGCAACCGGGCCCGGCTCGGCGCTCGGGCAGCCGCAGATCAAGGCGGTGGCTGCGCTGCCGAAGGAGATCGACGGCGAGAAGATCGTCTACATCGCGCTCGACGACGAATCCGACAGCGTGAAGGGACTGCAGAACGCGCGCCGCCTGGTGATCCAGGACGGTGTCGACGTCATCATCGGCTCCTCGCTGACGCCGGTCACCATGCCGATGCTCGACGTCGCGCTCGAAAGCAGGACGCCGCTGCTGTCGCTGGCGGCCTCGACCGCGATCGTGCAGCCGATGGACGACAAGCGCAAATGGGCATTCAAGGTCGTGCCCAATGACGACATCATGGCCGCGGCGATGCTCAAATACATCGCCAAGACCGGGGTGAAGACGCTCGGCTTCATCGGCGTGTCCGACGGCTATGGCGAGGGCTATTATCAGGAGGTGACGAAGCTGGCGCCGAAGCTCGGGCTCACGGTGACGACGCACGAGGTCTATGCGCGCGGCGACACCAGCGTCACCGGCCAGGCGCTCAAGGTGATCGCCACCAATCCGGATGCGGTGTTCATCGCCTCCGCCGGCACGCCGGCGGTGCTGCCGCAACAGGCGCTGCGCGAGCGCGGGTATGCGGGGAGGATCTTCCAGACCCATGGCGTCGCGACGCAGGAGTTCATCAAGCTCGGCAAGGAGAATGTCGAGGGCGCGGTGTTCGCCGGCGAAGCGTTCTCGATCGCCGACGACCTCCCCGCGGAGGATCCGTTCCGCCGCGCCAATGACGAATTCGTTTCAGCCTATCTGGCCGCCAATGGTGACAAGCCGAACATCTTCGCCGCACATCTGTGGGACACCGCCACGCTGCTCAAGCGCGCCATCCCGGGCGCATTGAAGGCGGCCAAGCCGGGCACCGCAGAGTTTCGCGCCGCACTGCGCGACGAACTGGAGCACGGCAAGGACGTCTATCTCAACAACGGCCTCTCCAACATGAGCCCGACCGACCACAACGGCTACGACGAGCGCTCGGCGTTCCTGATCAAGGTCGAGGGCGGGAGATTCAGGCTGGTGAAGTAGTCAAGCTCGTGATCGGAAGCATAGTCTGCCGCGCAGGCGGTGCACTCCCCTCCCCCTTGCCGGGAGGGGTCGGGGGTGGGGGTCCACGAGTCCCACTGTCAATGATGTGCGATTGAACGCGCGCGAGACAGACTAAATCGTAGAGGGCGAAGTCAATGCTCACGCCGAAGCCCATCTGCCGAACGTGAGCTTGCAACTTAGTTCAGCGCCCGGGGACCCCCACCCCCGCCCCCTCCCCGCAAGGGGGAGGGGGGCGCACTGGTCGTGCGGCACGACACGGGCTCGAACGATAAGCGGCGACGGCCCCAACTACGCCGACAAACTCTCCGCCACCGGCGCCTTGCCCAAAATCAGGTCCGCCGCCTTGTCGCCGATCATCAAGGTCGCGGCGTTGAGGTTGGCGGAGATCATGCGCGGCATGATCGAGGCGTCGGCGACGCGCAGGCCCTCGAGACCATGGACGCGGAGCTGGTCGTCGACCGTTGCCCAGGTCGAGTCCGCTGGGCCCATCCGGCAGGAGCAGCCGGGATGGAAGGTGGTGGTGGCGCGCTGCGTCGCCGCGGCCAGGAACTCGTCGTCGCTGTTCACCTTCGGTCCCGGGAAATCCTCATAGGCGTAGTACGGCGCGAGCGGGGCCGAGGCCAGCAGCCGGCGCGCCAGCTTCATGCCGGCGACGACCACGCGGCGGTCGAGCTCGGCGGTGAGATAGTTGGTCTGGATCAGCGGCGGCGCGAACGGGTCGGCGGAGCGGATGCGGACGTAGCCGCGGCTCTCCGGGCGCTGCTGCCAGGAAGCGACCGTCATGCCGGGCTCGTCCTCGAGCTGGCCCTGCACGCCCTCCTTGTAGCTCGCCGGCGTGAAGGTGAGCTGCAGGTCGGAGCGCTCCGCGGTCTCGCCGGAGTGCCAGAAGCAGTAGACCATGGTCGGCGACAGCGACAGGATGCCGCGCCGCGTCACCGCCCATTTCAGCGCCTCGCCCCATAGATTGAGGCCGCGCGCGAGCTCGTTGACGGTCTTGATGTTCTTGACACGCGCCACCGTGCGCGGCGCGTAATGGTCCTGCAGGCCCTCGCCGACGCTGTTGAGCGCATGGCGCACCTCGATGCCATGCTCCTGCAGCAGCGCGGGCGCGCCGATGCCCGAGAGCTGCAAGAGCTGCGGCGAGTTGTAGGCACCACCGGACAGGATCACCTCTTTTCGCGCGCGCACCTCGACCGGCGCCCCGCCGCGCCCGCCGCGGCTGTAACGCACGCCGACCGCGCGTTTGCCTTCCAGCACAACGCCGGTGGCATGGGCGTGGGTGCGAACCTCGACGTTCGGCCGCTTGCTGGCCGGACGCAGGAATGCGGTCGCCGACGACACGCGGCGGCCGTTCTGGATGGTCCGCTGGACGTATGAGACGCCTTCCTGAATGGCGCCGTTGTAGTCCGGGTTGCGCGGGATACCGAGCGAGACAGCGCCATCCATGAAAGCCTCGCACAGCGTGTCCTTCCATTCCATGGTGGTCACGATGAGGTTGCCGTCGCGGCCGCGATACTGGTCCTCGCCGGCGCCGATGCGCTTCTCCATGCGCTTGAAATTCGGCAGCACGTCGGAATAGCTCCAGCCGCGATTGCCCATCTGCGCCCAGGTGTCGAAATCCTGGCGCTGGCCGCGATTGTAGACATGGCCGTTGATCGAGGAGGAGCCGCCGAGCGTCTTGCCGCGCGGCGCGTAGATGCTGCGTCCCGCCGTGTACGGCCCCGGCTCCTGCTGATAGCCCCAGTTGATGCTCTTCATGTAGAAGGTCTTGATGAAGCCGGCGGGCAGATGGATGTAGGGATGCCAGTCGCGCGGCCCCGCCTCCAGCACGCACACCGTGACCTCAGGGTCCTCGCTGAGGCGGCTCGCCAGCACGCAGCCGGCGGAGCCGGCGCCCACGATCACATAGTCGAAGGTATCCATCTGGTCGTTCGTCCCGGTCTCGTCATCATCAGCCGCGCGAGGCGGCAAGCGGCCATAGCGCGGTCAGCGCGGCTTGTCATTCAATTGGTAGTCGAGATGCGCCTTCACGGTCGGCCATTCGGCCGCGGTGATGCTGTAGACGACGGTATCCCGCAGCGTGCCGTTCGGCGCGATCTGGTGGCTGCGCAAAATGCCGTCCTGCTTGGCGCCGAGCCGCTCGATGGCGCGCCGGCTCTGGTGGTTGAAGAAATGGGTGCGGAACTCGACGGCGATACAGTCCATCGCCTCGAAGGCGTGCGCCAGCAGCAGCCGCTTGCACTGCGTGTTGAGCGCGCTGCGCTGCACCCGTTTCGCATGCCAGGTCGAGCCGATCTCGACGCGGCGGTTGGCGGCATCGACGTTCATGTAGGTGGTCATGCCGGCGACACGGCCGTCGGCATCGAGCACCGTGAACGGCAGCATGCTTCCCGTGGCGAACAGGCCGAGCCTCCGCTCGATCTCCTTGGCCATGGTCTCGGGTTTCGGAACTGCGTTGTACCACAGCTTCCACAATTCGCCGTCACTTACGGCCTCGACCAGCGCGTCGTGATGGTCCGCCGACAGCGGCACAAGGCTCGCATGCGGGCCGCGAAGGGTGACTGGTTCAAGAAAGGGCATCAGCAGTGTCCGTCATTGCGAGGAGAGCGAGCGACGAAGCAATCCAGAGTCGCATGTGCCGCCCTGGATGGCTTCGCTGGCGCTCGCGATGACGGAACTATCACGTAGAGCGTCACTTGTTCAGAAAATTCAGCGCCAGGCCCGGTCGCGGCCAGTCCATCGCCACCAGCTCACCCCTGCCCGACAGCGTGATGTAGGCCGTCTTCAGCTCGGGACCACCGAAGGCGATGTTCGTCGTGACCCGGTCACCGGTCGGCACCTGCTCGACCAGCGTGCCGTCGGGCGCGATCACGCTGATGCAGCCGGTCACCAGCGTGGCGACGCAGACATTGCCGTTCGCCTCGACCGCGAGCGAATCGAACATCTGGTAGCCTCCGAGCCCCGCGATCGGGCGGCCGCGCTCGCCGCGATAGATCACCTCGCGCGGCTTCACGGTGCCGGGCTCGGCGAGATCGTAGGCCCAGAGACGCGCGGTCGGCGTCTCCGCGATGTAGACCGTCTTCTCGTCCGGCGATAGCCCGATGCCGTTGGCCGGCAGAATGCCGTGGACGGCCTCGACGATCTCGCTCATGCCGGGCTTGAGGTAATAGAACGCGCCGACGTCCATGTCGCGGGCGCGGCGCTTGCCGAGGTCCGAGAACCACAGGCCGCCGTGACGGTCGAACACCAGATCGTTCGGCCCGCGCAGCGCGTGCTCGCCGCAGCGGCTGACGACGGTCTCGATCTTGCCGCTCTGCAGATCGACGCGCTGGATCGAGCCGCCGAGATAGTCCTCGGGTTGTGGGCCCGGCATGATCATCTTGCCGGTCGGAATCCAGGAAAAGCCGCCATTGTTGCAGATGTAGATCTTGCCGTCGGGCCCGAGGGCTGCGCCGTTCGGCCCGCCCGGAATCTGCGCCACGATCTCCTTGCGGCCGTCGGGAAACACCCGCGTCAGGCGCTTGCCGCGGATCTCGACCAGCACCACCGAGCCGTCGGGCATCACCACGGGCCCTTCCGGAAATTCCAGATCTGTGGCGAGCACGCGCATGTCGGACATCGGACGACCTCCCGCTTTCGTCGCCGCGCATGCGGCGCATGGTTGTTAGGCGTGAGGTTATCGCAAAGCCGCCACGGCTTGCCAAGCAAGCGGCTGAGCGCGAGACCGCAGAGCAGCCCTGCTGAGGGAGACGCTTGCAGCGTGTCGACGCAAGTTGGTACCGCGCGCGATGTTTAGCGGATCACCGGCAGCCAGATTTCCAGGCCGCCATTGCCGGTGAGCGGGTCGAAACGCTGGTCATAGCGCTCGAAGTTCGGCGCATCGGCGACCTCATAGCCCGACTGCGGCAACCAGCGATTCCAGATCGTGTGTACAGTGCGGCGGATCGACGAGACGTGGCCGGCATGGGTGAACACGGCGAACGTCGCCGCCGGAACCCGCACGCGGCTGAAGGTCCGAAGCAGGTCGGAAAAATCGGCCACCTCGACGCCGGCGATATAGTCGAAATTGCCGGCATCGTCGCCGTTGCAGCACACGCCATAAGCCACCACGCCGCGGCGCGCCGGAACCTCGTCCACGATCTCGTTGAAGCGACGCCACAAGGCCGGGATGCCGGCGCCATTGTCGACGCTGACGCGGTCGCCGAGGCCGGCGACGAGCAGCGGCTGCGCGGTGACGAAGCGTGGGGCGGCGAGATCATCGAGCGGGGTCTGGTCCATCAGGATCGGCTCCTGCAGTGCGAGGCCGTCGAGGCGCGCACGGGCGCGCACCGCTTCCGGCGTGACGCCGAACTGGTCGCGGAACGCGCGCGTGAACGCTTCGTGGGAGCCGTAGTCAGCCTCGAGCGCGAGACTGAGAATGTCGGGTGCGCCAGAGGCAAGAGCCCGTGCCGCCTCGCTGAGACGGCGCAGCCTGACATAGCGCATCACCGAGACGCCGGTCGCCGCCGCGAACGCGCGCACGATGTGGAAGCGCGACACGCCGGCGATGGCCGCGACCTCATCCAGCGTCAATGGCGCCGACAGATGGCTCTCGATGAACCAGAGCGCTTTCTGGGCCGGGTTGGTGGACACGCCTCTCTCCTGTCGAAGCGCCCGATCCTGCGCGCGGAGATCCACATGCGCTTGATCGTTGTTGCGCTGCGGGCCGTACTATTTGCCGGCCGGCTTCGCCGGCGCCGCGTCCTTGGCGGCCGGCGCATCGGCCTTCTTCCTCAGCTCGTCCGCAAGTTTCGCCTGCGACGCCTTGAGTTCGTCGATCAGGCCCTGCTGCGAGATCAGCGCAGCCTTCAGCGCCTGGATCTGCCGATTCGCCGCATCGAGCTTCTGCTGCTGATCGAGCGATTGCTTGGTCATCGTCTTCTGCAGGAAATCGATATTGCTCTGCAGACATGATGTCCGTCGATCCATCGCCTTTTCTGCAGTGCAGATTTCGATGCCCGGAATATCCTGCGCATGTCCGGCAGAACTCACACCTGTCGCGAGCGCGCTCGCGGCAAAGATGATTCGCGCGGCAATGAATTTTCGCATCACAATTTTCTCATTGGCTTGCCCAACACATGATTTTGCGTGGAACTGACGGAGTTTCCTGATTGATACCATACTGAGACCTCAATCGCGCATTGAAGTTCCGGCTGGGACCCGTTTTTAGGGAGATGGACAGAATGGCTACGCGCGAAAAACGGCTGGCGCAATTCGACGGCAGCGGTGAGCCGCCGCCCGGACAGACGGTCGAGGTGCTGTGCGAGGATCACAGCGGCACCTATCAACTGCCGTTCCCCTGCTTCTACATTGATGGCAAATGGCACAACAAGGAATCCGGCGGCGCGCTCGAAGCCACCGTCATCGGCTGGCGGTTCCCGCGCGCGCGATTTGACGAGCGCAATGGACGCCGTCCGCAGCCGAGCTTCGTTGCCGATCGCGCTTCGTCTTATTGATCATGCCGGGCCCTGAGTTCTGCTCAGGGCCGGTCTTGCCGAAAATATGGTTTTGAACGCAGATTGAGCATCACGACCGGATAGGCCATCAGCAGCGAGCCGGCGACGATCGCGAGGGCAGCCGTTCCAACGTCGAGCACACCGTCACCCCACGCTCGCCGCCACATCGCAATTGCAATCGGAAAGAACAGAATCAGCGCCGTCGCCAGCCCCGGCGAGAATCTGCCTCCGCTGCGCAGGAACGGCAGGATGTGGAAGAAGACGGCGTTGATGATCATCAGCGCCGCGTAGGTGAGCGCGGCCGGCGGCCACGTCTCGGCAAGCTCTGCCTGCACCGCGCCGAGCACGACCACCAGCGCGTTCGTCACGTAGAAGTCGCTCCACTCGACCGGCAGCTTCATCACCGTCCGCGCCCAATTGCGCCAATCGAACGTGTATTCCTCGAGAATATGCGCGCCGTAGGCCGCGAGCGCGAGCCAAGCCAATGTGGTCAATGTCATGATCGATGCTCCCCTCGCGGGTGATGGACCGGCGCCAGACCGGTCGCAAGGGGCAATGTAGAGCACCAAGGCGCGAGACGGGCAGCGCGCGTGCCGTGTTTCAAAATGCGACGGCGCTTCCTTGCAGTCTTAATCCTTGGAACGCTGCTGGAACGAATCGCGTCCGAATCGGATGCCGCATCTGGTGCGCGATCTGTTCACGCTAGATGTCGGACACATCGGAGACGACCCACCACATCGTGAGGGGAAGCCTCCGGCCGCTTGCCGCAACCGGATGCCAAAGACTAACGGAGAGGCAGATCTGGCGCTCAGGTCCAGGGCGTGACCGGCGGCACGTTGTCGGTCGCCGGCGGCATCTCGACCGTCTTGAAGTCGGCCGGGCTGACGATCTCCATATATTCCATGTCAGGGGAATAATCGTAGAGGTAGTGCACGATGCCGGGACGCTGGTGCACGACGTCGCCGGCCTTCACCAGGGTCGGCTTGTCCTCGTACATGAAGCGGGCCCAGCCCTTCATCATGATGACGATCTGGAAATCGCAATCATGGCGATGCCAACCTGTGCCATCCACCGGCGGACAATCCGGATTGGCCTTGACGAGGTGGCAGATCACCTGGCCGCCGGTGGCGTCGGCGATGCCGAGATCGCGGTACAGGAAGAAGTCGCGCAACCCACCGCCCTTGTAGTCGGTGTCCTCGGGCTTCACGTGCGAGAACTTGGTCACCACTGCATGCTGGTTCATGACGGCCTCCACCGGTTGATCGCGACATCGGCGACCGTTGCGGCCCATCGATCGGCCACAGCGGCCACCACGTCCGAAAGCGGATTGTGCCATGCGAAAACCACGCCACGCCCTGTCTGCAACGCAGAGATCGGTAGGCCAGGGCGGCATCGCGAGCCGAACTGATTGCCGACAACCGGGTTTTGGCCGACGCCACACGGCAATGGTGACGTGCTGACAGCCCGCGCCACGCGCCGAGAAGACGCAAATCCGGCTTCAAATTGAGCAGCCGCTGCCCGCGGCGTGAGCCGTTGGAGCCGCGGCTGCAAAGGGCCGCGGGCACGCGCCGCTGACGGCAGTACACCTAGTACTCGACCTCCAGCTCCTCGATCTCCTCGGGCTCGGCCTTGGCGGCCTCGATCCATTGCTGCATCTCCGGCATCGCCATGATCAGGTCGGCATAGGCCCTGAGCCGCGGCTCGAGCTTCACGTCATAAGTCACGAAGCGCGTCACCACCGGCGCATACATCGCATCCGCCATGCCTCGCTGGCCGAACAGAAATGGGCCGCCGGATATGTCCAGGCAGTCGCGCCAGATCGCCCAGATGCGATCGATGTCGGCCTGCGCCCGCGTCCAGACCTTGAAGCCCGGAAAGTGGCCCTTGAGATTGACCGGCAGCGACGCCCGCAGGGTCGTGAAGCCAGAATGGATCTCGCCCGAAATCGAGCGGCAATGCGCGCGCTGGATGCGGTCGGCTGGCAGCAGGCCCGCCTCCGGAAAGGTCTCGTTGAGATACTCGCCGATCGCCAGCGTATCCCAGATCGTCGCACCATCGTGGCGTAGGCACGGCACCAGGATCGAGGACGACAGCAGCAGGATCTCGGCGCGAGCCGATGCGTCGTCCGGACCGACGATCACCTCGTCAAAATCCAGTCCGGCAAACCTGGCGAGCAGCCAGCCGCGCAGCGACCACGACGAGTAATTCTTGCTGCTGATGGTCAACGTCGCTTTGGCCATGTCGCCCTACCCTCTTGCCGCATTGTCGTTTGTCGTTCGCCCATCGTGCCGCTCGTGCGACCGGCATCATGCGCGGAGCCGGATACGTCGGAGATATCATCGAGCAAGCGACATGCCAGTTTTTCAGGCAAGACTCGGCCGTTCTGGCTCCGATATTGCATACAGCAATGCATGTAATGGATCGGACGCGATGGCGCTGCTGTACCAAGCCTATCAGAACCACATGGACCTGACCGAGCCGTGGCGCCAGAGCGCGGCAGCCGCCATGCGCTATCTCAACCTGATCCCATCAGGGCTATCCAGCCGCGCCATGCGGCGTCTGTCCGCCGCGCTTGAGCTGATCTCCCGCTCAGCCTTGACCTACGCCCGCCCGGCGTATGGCATCGATAGCGTAATGGTCGGCAACCGCGAACTCGCCGTCACCGAAGAGGTCACGTTCAAGACGCCGTTCGGCTCGCTCCTGCACTTCAAGAAGGACGCTGCGCCGGAGCAGCCCAAGGTGCTGCTTGTCGCGCCAATGTCCGGCCATTTCGCCACCCTGCTGCGCGGCACCGTGAAGACGCTACTGCAGGATCACGACGTCTATATCACAGACTGGCACAATCCGCGAGACATCCCGCGCGATCACGGCCGCTTCGGTCTGGAAGATTACACCGATCATCTCATCAGTTTTCTCAGCCAGCTCGGTCCGCGGCCGCACATGGTCGCGATCTGCCAACCGTCGGTGTCGGCACTCGCGGCCACCGCCGTGATGTGCGAGGACGACCATCCGTCGCGCCCCGCCACCTTGACCTTGATGGCCGGACCGATCGACACGCGGATCCAGCCGACCAAGGTCAACGAGTTCGCCAAGAGCAAGCCGATCGACTGGTTCGAGGACAACCTGATCCACTACGTGCCCTTTCAATGCAGGGGCGCCTTCCGAAAGGTCTATCCGGGCTTCGTGCAGCTCACGGCCTTCGTCTCGATGAATCTCGAGCGCCACGTCAAGCAGCACATGGATCTCGCCAACCATCTCGCCAAAGGCGAGGTCGAGAAGGCCGAAACGATCAAGACCTTCTACGACGAGTACTTCGCGGTGATGGATCTGCCGGCGGAGTTCTACATCGAGACGGTGCGCGACGTTTTCCAAGAGCATCTGCTGCCGCAAGGCAGACTGATGCATCGCGGCCGTCCCGTCGACCCGAAGGCAGTCCGGCGCATCGGCCTGATGACGGTCGAGGGCGAGCGTGACGACATCTGCTCGATCGGCCAGACGCTCTCGGCGCAGGACATCTGCACCAATGTGCGCGCCTATCGCCGCGTCCATCACATGCAGGCCGGCGTCGGCCATTACGGCGTGTTCAGCGGCAAGAAGTGGAATAACGAGATCTATCCGCTGCTGCGGGATTTCGTGCACGTCAATTCGTGAAGCGACTGCGCTGCACGCGTTGCAGCGTGGCCGACGGCGCCTCCCCGAACTTGTTGCGATAGGCCCCCGCCATCCGCCCGAGATGGGTGAAGCCAAGGTCGAAGGCGATGTCGATGATCCGCGCCTCCGGTGGAGCCGCCATCAATTGCGCATTGAGCCGCGCCAGCCGGATGTCGAGCAGCATGTCGGAGATCGACATCCCGAAATGGCGGCGAAAGCCGCCCTGCAGCGCCCGGATCCCCACGCCTGACGACGCCGCAAGTTGCGCCAGATCGAGCGGTTCGGCTGCGTGCGCTGCCAGAAGATCACGCGCCCGGCGGACGGCCTGCGGCAATGTCTCGACCCGGCCGGAATGCAGCCTGATCGCTTCCGCCAGGCCATTGCCGGGCTGCTCGAACAGAATGTCCAGCAGCGTCTCGCGCCAATTGGCTGCCGCAACCGGTGGCAGGCCGCGCCCACCGCCGAGACGCTCGGCGAGGTCCGCGAGCCCGAGCATGTGAGCCCGGAGCCGCGAGCCAGGACATCCCGACAACGCGATTGCGGGATCGAATTCGATCGGTTGCACCGCGCGCCCGGACAGCGCTGCTGCGCGCTGTTCCACGAGACGGCGGTCGAGCAACAGGATCAACTGAGCGCAAGCGTCCCAGACCATCCGCGTGGGCAATGTCGGCGACAGCAGTGATGCCGCATGGTCTGGCGCCGTCGCGACCTCGCCGGCCCCGGCAAAGACCCGCGCGGTCCCCGCCAGCGGGAGCTGCAGCAGAAAGAAGCGGTCGAGACAGCCCGGATCGATGGTTACCGCACCGCCATAGGCGACGTAGTTAATGGAAAAGCCATCGAATGCCGCGCAATTATGCAGAGCGAGGAAATCGCGCGCAGTATCCGCCTCCGGTTGCAGCCCATGCGGACAGAAGATGCGGCCTATTTGTTCAGCCGCCTCATCGACATCGTGCGTTGCAACACGGCCATAGGCTGTAAGCCGCGGCACAGCCGGAGACTTCCAACTACGATCAGCGGCTGCATCTGCAGTCATGGCCTACGTCGCCCGTCGAGATCGTTTGAAACCTATAATAATTAGCAACTGACGTCGAGGGATTCGTTTTCTGGATAGACTCGGCGTCGCCCCGGCTTGATCCTCCCACGCGTGCAGCAAGGAGATCCGGCATGATCACACTCGAAAAAGGCATCACGCGCGCAGGTACCGGCTATGCCGGCAAGACCTGGAATATCCTGGGTCAGCTCTATTATCCGAAAGCCGTCACCGACTCCACGTTCGCCTTCGAGACCAACAGCGAGCCCGGGCAGTTCGTGCCGGTTCACGTTCATCCCACCCAGGACGAGTTCATCCTGGTGCAGGAAGGCGTCCTCGACCTCAAGCTCGACGGCGTCTGGGTCAAGGCGAATGCCGGCGACCTCGTGCGCATGCCGCGCGGCATTCCGCATGGCTACTTCAACAAATCCGACAAGCCGGCGCGCGCGCTGTTCTGGGTCTCCCCGATGCAGAAGCTGGAAGCGCTGTTCAACATGCTCGACAATCTCGCCGACCCAGCCGAAGTGGTGCGGATCTCGGCGGAACACGAGGTCGACTTCCTGCCCCCGGAGGCCAACGACTAGGCGGCAGCGCGGGCCCCAGCGGGCGCCCCCGCCCTTTTGTTGCGGTACGAACGGCGCGCGATCATCGCTATCGGCTCCGTGCGCCTGCGGCATGAGCAGCGGCTGCGCTCGAACGAGATGCGATCGGCGAGATCCTTCTCGCCCTGATTTCGATGCTGCCGCATCCGTCGGCATCGCACGCCTCGGTCGCGCCGGGCAACCTTCGTCACCATCAAACTCTCGCGGGCTTCTGCAGCGCGGCGGGCGAATGCCGCCCGAACGCGGCTGCGCGCTCGACAACAAGGAGGTCCCATGATCAGCCGAAAGAATGTCTGTGTGATCGGCGCCGGCGTCTCCGGCCTGGCTGCAGCCAAAGCATTCACCGCCCGCGGGCACGACGTCACCATCGTCGAGCGGAGCGTCGATCTCGGCGGCGTCTGGGAGCCCGCGCGGTCCTATCCCGACGTGCAGACGCAGAGCCCCAAGGAGCTCTATCGCTACACCGACAAGGCGATGCCGGATCACTACCCCGAATGGCCGAAGGGACCGCAGGTCCATGCCTATCTTGCCGACTACGCGAAATCCCACGACCTCATCCGCCTGATGCGGTTGAACACGACCGTGCTTGCGATGCAGCGCCGCAGTGACGGCAAGCCTGGATGGAGCCTCGACCTCAAAACAGGAGACCGGACGCGCCGGGAGGATTTCGATTTCGTCGCCGTCTGCACCGGTCAGTTCAACGAGCCGCAGACGTTGTCGCTTGGCGGCGAAGATCAATTCGCGGCCGCCGGCGGCTTGATCCTGCATTCCTCGAAATACAACGATGCCGCGCTCACGAAGGGGCGCGACGTGGTGGTCCTCGGCGGCTCGAAATCGGCAACCGACATCGCGGTCAACGCCGTGCGCTCCGGCGCGCGCTCGGTCACGATCGTGCTTCGTGAAGCGGTGTGGCGCATTCCCTACTTCATCGGCGGTCTGATCAACTTCAAGCGCATCCTCTATATCCGCGCCCAGGAGCAGATGTTCCCAAGCTGGGGCATGGGCCCGCTCTCGCGCCTTGCCCATCTGCTGGCCAAGCCGCTCGTCTGGGCCAATTGGCGCGGCCTGGAAAGCCTGCTCAAGATGCAGTTGAAGCTCGCCAAATGCAACATGGTGCCGAAGGGCAGGATCGAGGACGGCGTGAACTGCTCAGTCCCGATCGCGACGCCCGACTTCTTCCCGATGGTCGCAGACGGCCGGATCAAGGCCGTCTACGGCACCTTCGGCCATTACGAGCCGAACACCATCGTGACCAGCGGCGGCGAACGAATTCCGGCCGACGTCGCGATCCTCGCCATCGGCTACAAGCTCGGGGTCCCGTTTCTGTCGGATGCCGACCGCGCCAGACTGGTCGATCCGGACGGGCAGTACCGGCTCTATCGGCTGATCGCCAATCCCGATCTTCCCGACATGGGATTCGTCGGCTTCAATTCGAGCTTCTGCACCGTGCTCTGTGCGGACATGGCCGCCAACTGGCTGGTGCGGTATGCCGACAAACAGCTGGCGCATCAACCGAGCGAGCGCGAGATGCGCGACAACATCGAGATGATGCTGCATTTCAAGCGGATCGAGCGCCCTGCCGCGGGCGTGTATGGCGGACTTTGCGTCGCGCCCTATCACTTCAAGCATTTCGATGAACTGCTTGCCGACATCGGCGCTCAGCGCCGACGGCGCAATCCATTGGCCGAGATGTTCACGCCGCCCGATGCGGACGCGTATAACGACTTTCTCGCATCCGCGCCGGCCTATCAGGCCGGCTGAGGTGGCGGCGAACAGTCTCGCCGCGCTGCAGACACAGTGACGCCGCAAGCGCGACGCATTGCAGAGGGATGGCCGGCCCTGTGGAGCGCTGGCCTTCCCGACACAGTCGGGCTATCCAAGGCGCCCCGGCCTCCAGCCGTTCGCCTCGGAGCCTGCCATGATCCTCTCGACCCATCTCCGCACCATCGGTCTCGCCGCTTCGGCCGCGTTCCTCCTGACCACCGCGGCCCAAGCCGCAGAAGTCCACGTCATGATCTCCGGCGGCATGACCGCTGCGTTCAAATCCCTGGTGCCGGAATTCGAGCGGCGCTCGGGTCACAAGGTCACGATTGCCTACGGCCCGTCGATGGGAACAACCACGAATGCGATTCCCGTTCGCCTCGAGCGCGGCGAACCGGCCGATGTCCTCATCATGGTGGGCTACGCGCTCAGCGATCTCACCACCAAGGGCAAGGTGACGCCGGATAGCCGCGCGGACCTCGCCAACTCGCCGATCGGCGTCGCGGTCAAGTCGGGGACGCCGCATCCCGATATTTCGAACGCGGAAGCCGTGAGACGCATGCTGATCGCCGCCAAGACCATCGCCTATTCGGACAGCGCGAGCGGCGTCTACGTCTCCACCGAGATGTTCGACAAGCTTGGCATCAAGGACGAGATGAAAGGCAAGGCGCGGATGATTCCGGCCACTCCCGTCGGCGAGATCGTCGCCCAGGGCGAAGCGGAGATCGGCTTTCAGCAGATCAGCGAGCTCAAGCCGGTGAAGGGCATCGACATCGTCGGGCCGCTGCCGGCCGGACTGCAGAAGATCACCGTGTTCTCCGCCGGCATCGCTACGGCCGCCAAGGAGCCGGAGGCCGGCGAGGCGCTCATCAAGTTCCTGCAATCACCGGACGCGCGTCACGTCATCGCGGAAAGCGGCCTCGATCCGATTGTGAGGCGGGCGCCGAACTGACGATGAAGCGTGCCGGCTGAGACGATGGCTCTCCCCCGCCGGTGGCGTGGGAGAGTCGGCCAAGCAGCGTCGGGTGCGCTTACTGGGTGAGCAAAGTCGACTCGCTCAGATTGTTGGCGCCGTAGGCCTTCTTGAGCAAACCGTTCGCCTTGGAATCCGTCATGAACTTGGTGACGAAGGCCAGCGACTGCGGATGCTTCAGCGGCACCGCGACCGCGGTGTCCGTCTTCTTGAAGGTCTCGGCGAGCACCTTGGTGCCGGAAATCTGCTTGGCGATGAGATTCAATTGATCGCGCGCCAGCGCGAGCGCGTCGATCTCGCCGGCGCTGAGCAGCGCATAGACTTCCTCGTAGGATTTGAAGCCGGTGACGGTCGCCTTCTTCAGGAAAGCCTTGGCACCGCGCAGCACGGTCGTGTCGTTGATGGCCGCAACCTCGGTGCCGGCCTGGTCCAGCGCGGCGATGTTGGCGACGTCGAGACCGGCGCGGATGATGAAGGTGGTCTCGACCGAATCGTAGACCGGACCGAACGAGACCTTGGTTTCGCGCTCCGCGTCCTTCGGCATGAAGGCCACATCCCAGACGCCCCGAGCAGCTTCATCGGTGATCGCATTGGAATTCGGATGCTCGACGAACTCGACGGGCACACCGACCTGCGCGGCCATGGCCTTGCCGAGTTCGACCGGAACGCCTGAATAGCCGCTGTCCGACTTGACGCACCAGAACGCACCGCCGGCGGGGCCAACGGCAATGGCGACACGAAGCTTGCCGGTCGGCGCGATTTCTTCCTTCAAGCCGGCTGCGCCGGCGGCGTTGCCGGCAAACGTGACTACCGCAGCTGCCAGGGCTGCGTCACGCAGCCAGCGCCAAAACGCCATGGCCCTCTCCCATTGGATTGCAGGTTGGATACGAGCCGCACCTTGCCGGGAGCACCGTTAAATACAACTTACCTCGCTTGCGCAAAGCAGCATGCGACGCGCAAAACTTGCGCGTCGCAATTACGGTTTCAAATAACTCGATACCGAAAACCGATTAAGCGTCGCTTAAACGCAGCGCCGAACCGCGACGCCATTGACGATGACCGTGCGGCACGCCGCAGCCGCCACCGGCGGCTTGCGAACCACCACGGCGCCCGCCGCACCGGCGCAGCCGGCCCGCACGACGCCCCGAGCGCAGACCACGGCGTTGGCATCCGACATCGACACGAACGGCATCGCCGCCAGGATGAACAATCCGCACAGCGTGGAAATAATGGCACGTGAGACAATGGCGCTCATCTTCAAACTCCTGATCATGATCTCATTGGTCAAATATCCACCCCGTCGCGACCTTGCCTGGGACTTCCCCGCCCGACAATTGTGACAATTTGGGTGGATCGCGCTCGTATGCATCTCGGATGGTAACCATGGACGGCAGCCGCTCCGCATCAGCGATTGGCCGCGAACTGCGCGAGCATGCCCTTGCAGCCAGGCGTCAGCGCGCCGGCATTGGCCGCGAGGCACTGCGCGATTCGACCGCCACCCGGCTCGATGCCGCTGCACAACGCCCGCGCGTCGGCGCCGCAGGCGGCCCTCACGATGCGCAACTCCTCGAGCGGCCGCAGCGGTCGCAGCACCAGCGCCGGCGGTGCAGCAGTGGTTGTCACCGCGGGCGCGGCGACAGCCGCAGTCGCCGGCGCGGCGCCGCCGCGCGAAGACGCCATCGCCTGGGCGCAGGGAGCGGACAGCTTGGCCTTGTTCTGCTCCAGGCATTGCAGCGCCGCGGCGCCGCCCGGCGGCACGCTGCTGCAGACCTTGCGGTAATCGGAGCCGCAGGCACTCCGGATCGCGGCCACCTGCGCCTCGCTCGGTTGGGCTGCGGGCGCTGACGCCGCTGCAGCCGGCTTGGCCGCCGGGGACTGCGTAGGCACGGCCGCAACGGCCGCGGCCGGCTGCGCCGCTGACTTCGGAGGCTCGGGAGGCTTGCTCGCCTCGGCGACGGCCGGCTTGGCCGGGGCGGACGGCGCCGAAGCCGGCTTAGCTTCCGCGGCAGGCTTGGTTTCCGCCGGCGGCTTGGCCTCCGCCGAGGGCCTGGTCTCTGCCGCGGGCTTGACCTCTGCCGCAGGCTTGGCCTCTGCCGCGGGCTTGGCCTCCGCGGCAGGCTCGAGCGCCTTGACCGCCGTCTGACAAGATGAGGACAGGCTCGCGATGTTCTTCTGCAGGCATTGGAACGCCGCCGTGCCGCCGGGCGGCACGCTCGCGCATTTCGCCATGTAGTCGGACCGGCACGCCGACTTGATCGCGTTGCGCTGCGCATCGCTCTGCGCCAGCGCCTGCGTTGCTGCAAGGCCGGCCGCCGCGGCCATCCCGAGCACCAGCATTCTCCTGAAGCGATTGATCATCGGTCGATCCTCAATGGTGTCGTGCTTCAATGACTTGTCGCCAGCGCAGCCGCCCGCATGGTGGCCAATCGGGTCTCATCAGTATGCGCACGTGCATATCGGCCCAGGCTGCGCCGGCGGCGGATGCCTGGCAATTGGGAAAATTTGGGTGGATCGCATCCTCACTCCGCCGGCGCCTGCCGCAGCGCCGGTTGCGCCGCCGGAAGCTCCGGCGGCAGGATCAGCGCGGCGATGACCGCGACCAGGCAGAGCGCGGCGAAGGCCTGCAGCATGGTGACGAAGCCGCCGCGCTCATACAGCCAGGCGACCAGGCCGACCGAGGCGCCTGCCGCGGTGAAGCCGACGAAGTAGCGCACCGCATAGGCGCGCGAGCGCCACTCCTCGGCCGTGTACTTGCCGACCATGGCGTCATTCACGGTGACCTGCCCGAACGCACCCATGACGACGCCGATCGAGGCCACGATCAGCGCCCAGTCGCGCGCGTCGGCGGCGAGATAGAGCAGCGGCGCCAGCACCAGCGACAGCGGCAGCGCGATCGTCTTCAGCGCGTGGCGATCGAGCAGCCGGCCGATCGTATACTGCGTCATCGCGCCGAACACGTAGACACCGGCCGCGATCACGCCGAGCAGTGCCGGGCTCTGCGTCAGCCCCGCCAGCCGTTCCGCGAACAGTTTTGGCAGCGCCACGGTGATCGCGTTGAACGTCGTCGAGATCGCGATCACCACCAGCAGCAGCGCCAGCACCACGCGCCACATCTGGTCGCGCGCAACGCGGGCCTGCGCCGCCGCCTGCTTCGATCCCCGGCGGTCCTCATGCGCAACCGCCAGCGCGAACACCACGCCGATCGCCACCGTGATCACCCCGGGTACGATGAAGGCGAAGCGCCAGCCGAGATATTGCCCGACCACGCCGGTGACCAGCGCCGACGAGGCGACGCCGAGATTTCCGAACACGCCGTTCAGCCCCATGTCGCGGCCGAGCCGGTCGGCATAGGACACCAGCATCGCGGTTCCCACCGGATGATAGATCGAGGCGAACAGGCCGATCGAAAGCAGCGCCGCGCCGAGCTGCCACGGCGTCTGCACCAAGCCGACCGAGATCATCGACAAGCCGATGCCGAGATAGAAGATCAGCATCATGTGCCGCCGGCTCCAGCGGTCGCCGAGCCAGCCGGTCAGGAGCGACCCGGCGCCGAAGGCGATGAAGCCCGGCGTCGCATAGGGCAAGAGCTCCGCATAGGCCATGCCGAGCGCCGGGCCCATGATGATGACCGCGGCTGCGAAGATCAGCATCGCATAATGGTCGATGAAATGGGCCGCGTTGACGAAGCCGATGACGCGGCGGGCGCTGTTCATGGGAGCTGTCCTCGATTCCTGACGGATCGGTTATAGTCGACGCGACCAACGAGAAGCCGCCAATGACCATCGTGGACACGCCATTGAAGCCGCTCGGCGCCGACCGGGTGACGACCGAGCCCGGCGTCCATCTGATCGCGCGCCTCTATCAAAAAGGTGCGCGGCTCGATCCGCACATGCACCGTGAATCCCAGTTGATCTACGCCTCGCGCGGCACGATGCAGGTGACGACGCCGCGGGGACGCTGGCTGGTGCCGCCGGATCGCGCGGTCTGGGTGCCGGCGCGCCATGGCCACGCCATCGAAATGCTGGCCGACAGCCACATGCGGACGCTGTATTTCGAGCTGGACTGGCTGAAGCGGGAGACGCGGGGCGCGCGGCTCGACCGCGAGTTCGTCGTGCAGGTCTCGCCGCTGCTGCATCAGGCGATCCTGGCGCTGTTCGCGGCGGACGGCGGGCCGGAGCGGACGGCGCTGCTGGTGCGGCTCGCTCTGCTCGAATTGCGCCGCGCCGAGGATTCCTCGACCTTCATCCCCTTGCCGCAGGATCCGCGCGCGAGACGTGCCGCCCACCTCGTCCTCGCCTCTCCCGCGAGCGAGGAGGACCTGGCGACCCTGGCGGGCAAGGTCGGCAGCTCGGCCCGCACTTTGTCGCGGCTGTTCGCGGCGGAGACGCGGCTGAGCTTCAAGGCGTGGTGCCAGCGTGCCCGGATCGCCGCCGCGATCGAGCGGCTGTCCACCGACCGTCACCTCTCCGTCAAGCAGCTCGCCGCCGATCTCGGCTATGCCAGCGTGCCGGCGTTTTCGCATGCCTTCAGGCAGGTCACCGGCCGCACTCCGACCGAATTCGCGGAGCAGACAGGTGCATGACTCGCCGGCCGCATATGCACGCCGCGACGGCGGCGTTGACGATTTGTTATGTTTGAATGTCGCCAGCTTTGCCATAAATCCATGTAACATCGCCTTCATCACGCTCCGGGATTCGACCGACATCAGATGGCCAACGCCTTTTTCACCGACCTGATCACCACAATTTCCGAGCGAGGCCGGACGCTGCTGCGCGGCGGCGGCGCCCCTGTCGACAAGCATGATGCGAAAAGCCTGGCCGAGCTGTGCGAGGCGCTGGTGTCCGGCGCCGGCGAGGCCTCGGGCACGGCGATGGCCCGCGACGTTCTCGACGGCTATCACGATCTCGACCCCGAGGGCCGCAAGGCGTTCTTCACCGCGCTGGTGCATGATTTCGGGCCGGACAAGGCCAGGCTCGCCAAGGCGATCGACGACTGGCGCGCGACGCCATCGGACGAAGGCGCGAGCGCGCTGCATTTCGCCTCCGAGCCGCGCCGGCAGGAGCTGATCCGCCGGCTCAACCGCGCGCCGGGCGGCACGCCCGAGCTGGTGGCGATGCGCACCGATCTCCTGGATCTCATCAAGGGCAATCCGGAACTCGCCGCGCTCGATCGCGACGTCGTGCATCTCTTGAGCTCATGGTTCAACAGGGGGTTTCTCGTGCTGCGTAAGATCGACTGGTCGACGCCGGCGAACATTCTGGAACAGATCATCCGCTACGAGGCAGTGCACGAGATCCACGACTGGGACGATCTGCGCCGCCGCATCGATCCGGTCGATCGCCGCTGCTACGCCTTCTTCCATCCCGCGATGCCCGATGCGCCCTTGATCTTCGTCGAGATCGCGCTGACCGAGACCATCCCCGGCGCCATCGCGCCGCTGCTCGCCGTCGATCGTCCGCCGGTGCCGGCCGACCGCGCCCGCACCGCCGTATTCTATTCGATCTCCAACACCCAGCGCGGCCTCGGCGGCATCTCGTTCGGCAACTTCCTGATCAAGCAGGTGGTCGAGGAGCTGCGGCGCGAGCTGCCGAAGCTGGACACCTTCGTCACGCTGTCGCCGGTGCCCGGCTTCATGCACTGGCTGAAGTCGACGACCGATGCGACCGAAGAGGATCGCAACGTGCTCAAGCTGCTGAACGAGCCGCGCTGGGTCGAGGATGCCGAGATGACCGCCGAGCTGCGCCCGGTGATCGAGCCGCTCGCCGCGCACTACTTCCTGAAGGCGCGGACGTCGAAGGGCAAAGTGATCGATCCCGTCGCCCGCTTCCACCTCGGCAACGGCGCGAGACTCGAACGCATCAACTGGCTCGGCGACCTCTCGTCCAAGGGCCAGCGCGAATCCGCGACCGTGATGGTGAACTACCTGTATCGGCTCGAGGACATCGAGAAGAACCACGAAGCCTATGCCAATGACGGCGAGGTCGTGGCCTCGAGCGCGGTGAAGAAGCTGCTGCGCGCCGAGGGCCGGCGGCTGCTGGATATGCGACTGTCGTCGTAGGACTTGCCTGCGACACGCAGCGTGAGGCCGGCCATCGGTGCCCACCGATGGCGTCGGACCGTAAGGGCCTGAGGCAGCTCCAACTTTCAGCTTAGCTACCAATGAGCTACGTTTGTGGCCAGTTCTCTCCCCGTCATGGCCGGGCTCCGTCCCGGCCATCCACGTCGGCCGGCATCCTGGGAACGACGTGGATGCCCGGGACAAGCCCGGGCATGACGAGCAACAAATTGCCAGACTGTCGTGTCGTGGTAGTTGCGGTGGCAACAGGGCCATGACCGCTCTCACATCTCAAACAGCTGGGGACGTGCGACCGTAGCCTCGCGGCGCAGAGCGCCCGAGTGCTGTATCGACATGTCCCTCCGACAAATACAGAGGGCGCAGGGAAGACCGGGTGCTGGCCGCAACCCATGGCCCCCGTGCGAGAGAAAGTGCACGGGGCAGGAACCACAGGTACGACCGGTGCATTCCGGCCTTCCCTGCGCGATGGTTTGAACGGTGTCCTTCGTGCTCTCCCTGGGGATCGGCTCTTTTGCCCCATCGCCCGCGCGTGCCGTCAAGCAACAACGCGGACTTGACCTCAGCGTCGAGAGGCCAGGACCACACGACTTCTCCGTCCGCGACGGCGCCGGTCGTCTACCAGCACCTCCACGGCCACCGCATCCCTGCCCCGACGTTCGTGACGACGCGTACGCCCCTCTGCGAAAAGGACAGGACGCGCGCAGTATTGCTGATTTTCGGAATTTGTCAAGAAGGAATGCAGTTCTGCTCGCGACCGTTATCAGGGTGTCCACCGCTTTGTCAGCGTCAGTGCCATCACTCACTCGATTGTCCGGCTCCGAAATTCGCTGATATCGCTATTGTTCACGATAGGCCTGCAATACCCTCCAACTCACCTTGTCTACCCAAATGACTGGAGTGCCACCCACGAACCCCGGGGGTAGCTCATAGAAGACCGCCCAAGCAGTTCCCTTGTCGATCACGACCGGCGGGCGTCCGATCGTATCGAAATCAGGATAGTGGAGCGCGCAATAACGCTCCGCCACCCGAGCGGCAGTGAACTGCGGCGATCTGATCGACAGTTCGTCTGCCGACACCTTCGAAATGGATGATGACGTCAGGCACGCCAGCGCCAGCGCAACCCATAGTCCGCCTATTGCATGCTTCATGTCGCATCTCTAATTGGGTGCTCGCACTGTTGGGTTGCGCGCGGTCAGCGCACCACGCGTGAATGACCCGATCGAGCAGACCTATCACGGTGAGCAACGCCGTCTAGCCCCGCTCGATTGGCTTCCTTGCCTCGCCGCCCTCACGACGCCTTCTGCTTCGCCTCCACGTGTCGGGCGAAACTGTCGAGAATGGCCTGCCAGCCGGCCTGCTGTTGCTCGACCGAATGCATCATCTCGGCATCGAAGACGACGCGAACGACGACGCCCTTCGGGCCCGGCTCGAAGTGAACCTCGGCCTTGCGGTCGCCGAAGGCATATTCGATCAGCTTGTGCTCGACGATTTTGGTGTACGTGCCGGCGAAGTCAAAACCCATGCTGCCGTCCTTGGCCTCCATCCGCGACGAGAACGCACCGCCTTCCCGCAGATCGACCGTGGCCTTGGTCGTATGCCAGTCGTCCGACGCAGCGTTCCATTCCACGATTTCGGCCGGCGTCGTATAGGCGCGCCAAACCTGATCGATCGGGGCTGCGACGGTGGTTTCGACGGTGATCCGCATCACAATGGCTCCAGGTTCGTTCTTGAGGGCTCACTGCCGGTGTGCAGGAGTATGCTCGAAGGACGATACAGACTGGCCGGTCCCGACAGATGGCAGGAGAAATATTGCTTCCCCGGGGACAGCCTATTGCCAGAGATGTGTAAATGGGGAGAGCCACACGAGCATCATTCATTGCCTCCACAGCCCTCGTGGGCGGCGCGCTCGGCGTGGTCGTTCTTGGATATGCGGCTCTGGCGCTCGGCTTTTTTGGCCTCAGTTTCGCGCCAGGAGGCATTCACAGCGACTGGAGCATTGTCGCGCTGTTGGGTGTCGTGGTTGGCGTCGGTCTTGGCGGCCTTTTAGGGATTTGGGCAGGTGTACGGCTCGCCAAGTTCTTGCTTGGACAGAAGCGGTAGCCGCGCCGTACAGATCATGAAGCGTTGGAGCCTAAGAGGCGAGCATGGGTTCATCACAGGAGTTTTTGAAACGCATTTTCGAACTGCTCTCGGAGGATGGCTTTCGGCAGCCGTCTCGCGGAATTTACGTCAAGCCGTGGATCGACGCCTGGCGAGGATGGGTCGGCATTGACTCAGGACGCTACAGCCTTGGCCCGGTTGTCGGACTGTTCAACGACGAATTCTTGAAAGCCAGTAGCGAAGCGCTGAAGCGATTGGGGGCTCCATGGCAACACGGCGAAAATGGACCACCTTTGATCATGATCAACCTGCAGCAGCTTGCCGAGCAAGACGCCGAGGGTACGGCAAGGATTTCTTGGACTTTCAGCGGCAAAGCGTTGCAGCCAAGCGTTGCGGAAGACATCGTCTACTGCATCCGGACTTTCGGGTATCCGTACATTCAGGCGCACACAAACATAGAGGCGTTGTGGCGCGCAGCTGTCGATGAAAGAAGGGCTTCGCCTGCCTTCATCATGTACCTACCGATTCTCCTCATCAAGCTCGGCCAGCTGGATAGTCTTCGCCAATTCGTAGCAGACCACCGCGAGCGCCCTGTTACCGCGGACCTTTCGGTCAACTACGAGCAATATGTCGGTGCGATACTGGAACTGCATGGCATCGCGCCGGACGGATCTTAGCCCGCATCCCCGCCAACTGCTGGGGCCTCATGGTTCGAGACGCGCCTTCGGCGCTCCTCACCATGAGGGTTGAGCTTTGAAGTCGGCGCTGCACCTTGCGCCATCGGCAGCGTGATCATGGCGATAGGTAAGAGGTTACGCTGCGATCCACAGCTCCGCGGCGACAGAACGACCTTCACCTCCGCGGGTGTTCGGAGACGCTGCAGTAAATATGTCGCACGACATTGTCGATTTTTGACGAAGAGTTTCGCGGATCGCCAGCGCAATCACGCCATTCGCCATCGATATCAATGCACCCACCAGTTTGTGAGGTTACCATGATCGTCATACACGTTACCGAACTCCCATTGAACGCCGGGACCAGCTAACAAATTCATGATTGACTTGATCTTGTCTAGACCCAGACCGATATGAAGACTCAGAAGCAGGAGTGAAGCATCCTCACTGTTCTTTCCCACTTCGTACTTTCCATTCTCAGAAAGAACCGCATCGATCACCGCGTGCACGTCGGACCTATCAAGTCGTCCCTCGATGAAAACGCGAATAGACACTTGCCCGCTTCGCGACACGACCTCGAAGCGACCGGAATTCGGGTCGACAATTCTGACGATATCGTCCAATGCGACATCATAGGCGAACCCAGGAATGCTCCGGATTACATATTCCCCGTCCTGCCGCGTCATTTCCGCGAGCACGACTTCTCGCTTCATAGGCCCGGACACTGCGGCGATCGGCAGGCGTAGCAGCCGCTCCTCCATATCTACTCCCTCCCGCTACGGTCCACAGCTTCTGCTTAGCGATCGCCACTGGTGTTCGATAGGACGGCCATACATTCAGTTGATTGTCCAGCCTACGCAGCAGCTCGCTGCGGCCGCAGCCGCAGCACCGCCGGCGGCAGATTGGCCGCCAGCCATTCCGCAATCACCTTCTGCTTTCGGTGATACGCCAGTCCCACCGCGACCACCGCGACGCCGATCAGCGACAGTGCGAACGGGAACAGCAGCGAGTCCTTGAAGACGACGTCGGCGAGGTGGCCGAGATACATCGTGATGCCGATGGCGCCGAACACGGCGTAGGCGCGGCGGACGATGATGACGGCGATCGCGAGCAGGCCGACGTTCAGCAGGCAGTAGATCGCCTTGCCCAGCTCGGTCGCGCCTTCGGTGGCGCTGACGCCGCCCCAGAAGGCCATCAGGCCGAACAAGTGCAGCCAGAAGCCGAAGTCGCGGCTGTAGCTGGTGTAGTCGACGATCCACGCCACCGCGAGAATGCCGAGGCCGAACCAGATCGACACCACGCGGCGCATCTCCCAGTCGAAATGGCCGACATTGAAGATCCAGGGCGTGAGGTCCATCGACATGAACCACAGCGCGACCGACATGATCGCGACGATGAAGGGCACGCGATAGAAGTGCAGCGCGATCGCGCCCGCCGCGATGGTGGCGATCTCCATGAACAGCCAACTGCCCTTGATCCAGACGTAGAAGTCATGAACCGTGCCGGGCTTGCCGAACTTGCCCCACCAGCCGAATTCGGCTTGGACGCCGTAGACGGCGAGCGGTGCCATCGACACGGCGATGGCGATCAGCAGGCCGCCGGGGACGCGCAAGCTCCGGCGCCAGAGGTGGTCGCCGGCGAAGCCGAAGGCGGCGGCATAGGCGAGCGCGCAGGCCGTCAGGGCGCGGCCGCCCATCTGCGAGAAGGCCACCGTCGAGAACAGGCCCATGGCGCCGATCACGATCAGCGCGCCGGCGTACCAGAGCAGATGCGCGGCATCGAATTTGGCGTGCGCCGCCGGACCCGCCTTCGCCTGTTGCTCGAGGTAGGTCAGCAACCGCTGCAACTCGTCGGGCCCGATCGCGCCTGCCCCGGCGGCGGCGCGCAGATCTTGTTCCGAATAGGCCATCGTCATCACCCTCTGTGACCCCGCCGGGAGACGGCACGCAGGGGGTCCGATCGCGCAAACGCCTGGGGACGTCGCGCGTCGGGACCGGTGCCGACGGGGCGGATATGGGTGAGTGTAGCGGAATGTGAGCGACGTTCAATATAATTTTGAACGACGCTCAAATATCTACGACCAACGTTCTAAATTACCCATCGCGACGCGGGGGCTAAAGCTGCTTCGACCCCGCCCTTCTCCACACCGTCATGGCCGGGCTTGTCCCGGCCATCCATGTCGTGCGCCTGGAATGACGACGGGGATGCCCGGGACAGGCCCGGGCATGACGAGTCCTGGGTTGGCGGTTTGCCTCATCGCTGAGGCCAGAGGTTGGCGGATACGACCACCAGAGGCCCGCAGCGCAGTCGCCTCAATCCTTGAAATACGGCTCGACCGGGCCGTGGACCTTGATGGTCAGCGGGTTGCCGTGGCGGTCCTTGGCATTCCCCGCGGCGACGCGGATCCAGCCTTCGCTGATGCAGTATTCCTCGACATTGGTCTTCTCGGCGCCCTTGAAGCGGATGCCGACGTCGCGCGACAGGATCTCCGCATTGTAATAGGGGCTCTTCGGATCGACCGACAGCCGGTCAGGAAATGGGGTCGCAGTCGTCTCGTTGTCGCTCACAGCAGTGCCTCGATCTCTTTCTTCAACGCCTCGGGCGTGGTGGTCGGCGCATGGCGCGACACCACATTCCCACGGCGATCGACCAGGAATTTGGTGAAATTCCATTTTATCGCCGAGCCCAAGAGGCCGGTCTTCTCGCCCTTCAGGAACTTGTAGAGCGGATGTGCATCGGTACCGTTGACGTCGATCTTCGCAAACAGCGGGAAGGTGACGTCGTACTTGCCGGCGCAGAACGCGCCGATCTCCTC
Source organism: Bradyrhizobium sp. SZCCHNS3052 (assembly GCF_032484495.1). Classification (NCBI taxonomy): domain Bacteria; kingdom Pseudomonadati; phylum Pseudomonadota; class Alphaproteobacteria; order Hyphomicrobiales; family Nitrobacteraceae; genus Bradyrhizobium; species Bradyrhizobium sp. SZCCHNS3052. Next base: position 163,563 of record NZ_JAUETB010000008.1, read on the forward strand.
GGCCGTGCCGGGCTCCTGGGCGCCGAACTGGTTACAGGGAAATCCGAGCACGGCAAAGCCCCTGTCCGCATAGGCGCGGTGCAGCGCCTCGAGGCCGCGATATTGCGGCGTGAAGCCGCAGGCGCTGGCGGTGTTGACGATCAGCAGCACCTGCCCCTCGAAGCGCTTCAGCGGCACCTCCTCGCCCTTCAGCGAGGTCGCGGTGAAATCATAGATGCTGGCCATCAGCCCAGCACCGGATCGATCGGCGACGGCGGGGTACCGCCAGCCTCGATCGCTTCGCCAGCGAGAAGGCACGCGTCCTCGCGAAAGCGCTGGCCGACAAGCTGGACGCCGACCGGGACGCGGCCGACCATGCCGGTCGAGACCGTCAGGCCCGGCAGGCCGAAGAACGGAATCGCGATCTGCGTGAGCTGGGCGTGCCAGACCTGCTGGAACGACTCCTCGTCCTTGCGGTCGAGCTGATCGGCGAACGGCAGCATGCCCGACACCGGCATCAGCAGCAGCGGATGCTGCTCCATGAACAGGAGCCATTGCCGGGTCAGCGCGGCGCGGCGCGCGAGCGTCTGCGACAGGTCGAATGGGTGAACCTTGTCACTGACGCCGCGCAGGCAGGCCAGCGCGCCTGGGTCGCGCTCCTTTTCCGCAGCCGCGAGCTGCGCCTCGTAGCCGTCGCCGAGCCAGAGACGGGTCTGCAGCAGCGCGGCCTCCTGCATCGGCGGCGTGTCCGCGATCTCCTCGACGGTCCAGCCGGCGGCTTCCAGCCGCCTGGCGGCATCGCGCAAGGCGGCCACGACCTCCGGCACAGGGTTCAGCCCGTCCGGGTTGACGCAGAGGGTGACGCGGTTCGGCAGCGGCGGGCCCTCGAGCGGCACCGGCATCCACCAGACATCGCGGACGTCGCGCGCCGACATCGCGGCCAGCGCGATCCTGACGTCGTTGATGGTGCGGGCGAGCGGGCCGGAGACGGCGCTGATCTGCGGGCCGATCGGGCGCTCGGGGAACTGTGTATTGAAGGCGGGGATGCGCCCGACCGTGGGGCGCAGGCCGTGGATGCCGCAGGCATAGGCGGGATAGCGGACGGAGCCGGCGATGTCGGTGCCGTGGCCGATATGGCCGATGCCCGCCGCGGTGGCCGAGCCGGCGCCGCCCGACGAACCTCCGGGCGTGATGCTGGGGTCGCGCGGATTCTTGGTGTGGCCGTGGATGAGGTTGCTGGTGAACCAGCGATAGGACACCGCCGGGGTGTTGGTGCGGCCGAGCAGCACGGCGCCGGCCTTGACCAGGTTGTTGACGACCGGATTGTGAGCCGAGGCGATCGCGTCCTTCTGCAGATTGAGGCCGTTGGTGGTGGCGAAGCCGGCCTGGTCGACATTGACCTTGATCGTCACCGGCACGCCGGCGAGAGGCCCCGGATCCTCGCCGCGCGCCAGCCGGGAGTCGATGGCGTCGGCCTGCTTCAAGACCTCCTCCGGCCGATGGTCGATCACGGCATTGATCGCCGGATTGACCGCATCGAGCCGCGCCAGCGCCGCGGTCGCGGCATCGCGGGCGGAGACCTGCTTCGACTTGATGAGGGCGGCAAGGTCGGCAGCCGGCAGGCGCCAGAGATCGGTCATGGGAAGCTCCGTGGTGTCGGGGCTTGTTCTAGCGCGAGCACTTACCGGGAGAAAGCCGTCGCGGCGCGGCACTCCAGCATAGCTTCGGCAGCAAACCGCATGGGTCTTGTTGCACTCGCCCTCGCCTCCTCGTCATGGCCGGGCTTGTCCCGGCCATCCACGTCGTGCAGCGCGCGTGGACCGACGTGGATGCCCGGGACAAGCCCGGGCATGACGGAGAGACAAACTGGCCGCGTGTTAGGGGTGCGAAGTGCGGTCGCGATCAATACCCATCCTGCATCGATCGATCCGGAATCAGGCTTGGTCAAGCTTCACGTTCGACTTTAAGAGCTGAAGCAAGCACATCACAAAAGGGGGAAACCACATGATCAGACCGGGCACCATCATGGCCGCAACATTCGTTCTCGCCGCTGCAGCAACGCTGGCGCCGCGCGCGGGCCACGCCGAGACCTATGCCTATGTCGGCAACGCCGACAGCAACGACATCAGCGTCTTCAAGTTCGATGCTTCCACCGGCGAGATGACCCCGGCGCAGACGGCTTCCTTCGTCGGCGTCGACAAGCCGGGCTCGTCGACCCCGCTCGCGGTCAGCCCGGACAAGACGGTGCTGATCGCCGGAATCCGCTCGCAGCCGTTCCAGGCCGAGAGCTTTGCGATCAATGCCAAGACCGGTCAGCTCAGCCACATCGGCAACGGGCCGCTCGCCGACAGCATGGCCAACATCGCCTTCGACCGCACCGGCAAGGTGCTGTTCAGCGCCTCCTATGGCGGCAACAAGGTGGCGGTGAATCCGATCCAGGCCAATGGCGTCGTCGCGGCGCCGAGCCAGGTGATCCCGACCGGGCTGAACGCCCACGCCTTCCTGCCCTCGCCCGACAACCGCTTCGTGTTCGCGACCAATCTCGGCTCCGACCAGGTGCTCGGCTTCGCCTTCGACGCCGCGACGGGCAAGCTGACGGCCAAGGAGGCGCTGACGGTGAAGACGCCGGAGAAGTCAGGGCCGCGCCACTTCATCTTCCACCCGAACGGCAAGTTCATCTACCTTCTGCACGAACTCAACGCGGATCTCGCGGTCTATGCCTATGACGCGGAGAACGGCACCTGGAGCGAGCAGCAGCGCACCACCGCCCTGCCCTCAGGCTTCACCGGCAAGCCCTGGGCGGCCGATCTGCACGTGACGCCGGATGGCAAGTTCCTCTACGCCTCGGAGCGCGGCTCGAACACGATTGCCGGCTTCAAGGTCGATGCGGCCAGCGGGCGCGTGAGCCTGATCGGCAGCGTGCCGACCGAGACCCAGCCACGCGGCTTCGCCATCGATCCCACCGGGCGCTATCTCGCCGCCGTCGGCGAAGTGTCGAACGGGATGACGGTGTATCGGATCGACCCGGCCAGCGGCGCGCTCACGAGCCTGAAATCCTACGCCGTGGGCAAGAAGCCGAACTGGGTGGAGTTCGTCAGCCTGCCGTGAGCGAACGACAGGGCCGCCACAAGATCGGACGTGGCGGCCCGGCGTTTCCATCGGCGCTGCGAGTGCCTATATACAAGGCCATGACGATGCCTGCCGCCCAGCCTGACCGCCATCCCCTCGCAGTTCAACATCCGGAACTCGACGACGCCTCGATCCGCCTGCTGGTCGAGACCTTCTACGGGCGCGCAAGGGAGGACGAGCTGATCGGCCCGATCTTCAACCGTACCGTGGAGGATTGGGACGACCATATCGGCAGGATCAGCGATTTCTGGTCGTCGATGTTCCTGAAGACCGGCCGCTACAGCGGCGCGCCGATGCGGCCGCATCTGTTGCTATCGTTGCAGGGGCCGCATTTCGACCGCTGGCTGCAACTGTTCGAGGCGACGGCGAAGGACCTGTTCGCGCCGGAGCTCGCGGAGCTCTTCATCGTCCGCGCCCGCCGCATCGCCGACAGTTTCGAGATGGGCATCGCCAGCACGCGCGGCGACATCGCGCGCCCGCGCCATTCGGTCTGATCTCGGCCGCAAGCACGCGGGCGTTCGGGAAACGGCCATGCGGCCGTTCTGCGCTCAATGGCGCGTCATCGATTGCGCCGGCATGTTGAAGATCGCTTCGGAGAACGGGAACTCCAGCACGATCTCACCGTCCTCGTCGGTCACCTCGATGACGGCCGTCATCAGCGCCGCGTTGCCGCCTTCGGTCCGCAGCAGTTCCTTGATCATGTCGCGCGCGACTTCCCAGGCGCGGTCGGGACTGCGCAGCACCTCGCCGTCGGTGTCGGAGACCAGTTCCTCGCCGATCCGTGTGTTGAAGAAATATCTAGGCATCATCAGCTTCCAATGGGGTCGCGCGCTGGGGTTTTGAAGTCTCGAACATCTCACGACTGCTTTATCCGGCCAGCTCAGCCCCCCAAGCTAGGGACCGAATTGAACGGTGTTGCGAAGCCATCGATCACGAATTCGTTGTTTTCACGGCTCGTTCCGACGAAAACGGCAGCAACTCGCATCTGCAACTTCGCACTGCAATAAACAGGCCTGAGAGGCTCAAACAAAAAGATTCCACTGGCGAACTTTTCGTAGCACGGTAGTTTATTGCTGAGGACGATAACCGTCCCGACTTGAAGGAGAGGACAATGGCCTGGAAAGCACCGAAGATCGTTGAAGTGCCGGTCGGCATGGAAATCAACATGTACGCCTGCGCGGCCCGCAAATAATTCGCGGGTGTGACGTCCAGGTCTCGGCGATCAGGACGTCGACGCTTGAGGGTGGGGATCAGCGACCGCGTATGTGCCAGCCCGTACGCTGGTCGGATGTCCCACCCTCGTCACCTTCCCTGCGGGCGGTCCTGACCGTTGGTCAGCCTGCCTGTCGGAGATCCTGCCGCTGGTAATCGCGTGCGCCACCACAGCTGAATTCCAGGAGACGGCTCATGCTTCGCCTCGTCGTCCTGGGCGCCGCCGCGGGCGGTGGAGTGCCACAGTGGAATTGCGGCTGCGCCGTGTGCCGTGCCGCGCGCACCGATCATCCCGAGATCAGCAACAGCCAGGCCTCGGTCGCGGTCAGCGCTGATGGCGCCAACTGGTTCCTGATCAACGCCTCGCCCGATCTGCGCCAGCAGGTTACCCGCACGCCGCAACTGCATCCGAAGCCCGGCGCCCTGCGCCACAGTCCGATCGCCGGCGTGATCCTGACCAATGGCGAGATCGACGCGGTCACGGGGCTGCTGTCGATGCGCGAGAGTTCACCTTTCTCGATCCATGCGCACCCCAAGGTGCTTGCGATCCTCAGATCGAACAACATCTTCGATGTGCTGAAGGACGAGACCGTCAAGCGCGTGCCGATCGTGATCGACGTACCGTTCCGGCCGCTGCTGCAGGACGGCCGGCCCTCGGGCCTGGAGATCACGGCCTTCGCCGTCTCGGGAACGAGCGCGTGGTATCTGCGCGACAAGCAGCATCCCGGCGGCAGCTCCTCGACCGGCGACACGCTGGGCCTGAAGATCGCCGATCTCGAAGGCGGGCAATATTGCTACGTCATCGCCGCCTGTGCCGGCGTGGACGATGATCTGAGAACGAGATTGAGGGGCGCGCCCTTGGTGCTGTTCGACGGCACGGTGTGGCGCGACGACGAGATGATCCAGGCCGGACTCGGCAACAAGACCGGGCAGAGCATGGGACATATCGCGATGTCCGGAGAAAGCGGCGCGATCAAGCAGCTGGCGGACCTCGCGATCGGTAGGAAGGTCTTCCTGCACATCAACAACTCCAATCCGGCGTGGCTGCACGCCTCACCCGAGCGGCAAACGTTGGAACGCGAGGGATGGGAAATCCCCGCTGAAGGGATGGAGATCGTACTGTGAGTGAGGTCAATCTGAGCGGAATGACGGCGCTGTCGATCGGACACGGCGTGACGCTGAACAGTGCAAGCGAATTGGAAGCAGCACTTCGCCATATCGGCGCGACGCGCTATCACAACCACCACCCGTTTCATAAGCTGCTGCACGGCGGCAAGCTCAACAAGGGCCAGGTGCAGGCCTGGGCGCTCAACCGCTACTACTACCAGTCGACGATCCCGCTGAAGGACGCGATGGTGATGACGCGCTTCCGCGACCGCGCCACGCGGCTGGAATGGCGGCACCGCATCGAGGATCATGATGGCGATGTCGGCAGCGAGGGCGGCATCGAGCGCTGGATCAAACTGACCGAAGGCCTCGGCCTCGACACGGCCTACGTCGAATCGACCGAAGGCATCCTGCCGGCCACCCGCTTCGCGGTCGAAGCCTATGTGCATTTCTGCCGCGACCGCTCGCCGCTGGAGGCGATCGCCTCGTCACTGACCGAGCTGTTCGCGCCGAGCATCCATGAAGAGCGCATCTCCGGCATGCTCGAGCACTACGATTTCGTCAACAACGATACGATGAGCTACTTCAAGCGCCGTCTCACCCAGGCGCCGCGCGACGCGAACTTCGCGCTGCATTACGTCAAGGAGCACGCCACCACGCCGGAGCAGCGCGCCGCCGTGTGCAACGCGCTGATCTTCAAGACCAACGTGCTGTGGGTGCAGCTCGACGCGCTGTATCACGCCTATGTCGAGGGCCACATCCCGCCCGGCGCCTTCGTGCCGAAGGAGGGCTGAGCGTGGTCTTCGCGGCTCTCTCAAGGGTACCGGTGCCACCCTCCCCTGGAGGGGGAGGGTCGGCTCGCGCAAAGCGCGAGGCGGGGTGGGGTGAAGCCACCTGCCGCGGTGCGTATGGAGAGATCACCCCACCCCGTTGCGCATCGCGGGCGATGCGCAACGACCCTCCCCCTCCAGGGGAGGGTGGGCACCGCCGATGCCGCGGCATCGGACAGAACGCAACAATCATCGGCTAGAGACCCGCCATGGCCCCGCGTCACATCCAAGTTGCCGAGACCAGCCGCGTGGTGCTGCCGCGGCATGCCAAGCTGAAGTTCGACGAGACCCGGCAGGTCTGGGTGATCCTGGCGCCGGAGCGCGTGCTGGCGCCGGACGAGATCTCAGTCGAGGTGCTCAAGCTGTGCGATGGCGCGCGCAGCGTTGCTGATATCATCGACGAGCTCGCGGCGAAATATGCCGCGCCTCGCGACGTCATCGCGACCGATGTGGTTGCCATGCTGCAGGATCTCGCCGACAAGGGATTCCTGACCGAGGTTCGGGAGACGACATCATGACCGAGCTGACCGACACCTCACCGCCCATCGACAGCAATGACGGCCTCGCCGTGCTGGAGCGACGCGGTTCCGTGGCCGAAACCTACGGCATTCCGCTCGCCGTACTGCTCGAACTCACGCATCGCTGTCCGCTGCAATGCCCCTATTGCTCCAACCCGCTGGAGCTAGATCGCGCCGGACAGGAGCTGACCACCACGGAATGGAAGAAGGTGCTGTCAGAGCTCGCCGAGATCGGCGTGCTGCAGATCCACTTCTCCGGCGGCGAGCCGACCGCGCGCAAGGATCTGGTCGAGCTGGTGCAGCATGCCAACGACGTCGGCCTCTACACCAACCTGATCACCTCGGCCGTGCTGCTGACGCGGGAGCGGCTGAAGGAGCTGGCCGATGCCGGGCTGTCCCATGTCCAGATCAGCTTCCAGGGCAGCGAGGCCGGCATCGCCGACCGCGTCGGCGGCTACAAGGGCGGCCACGTCAAGAAGCTCGAGGTCGCGCGCTGGACCCGCGAGCTCGACCTGCCGCTGACGGTCAACGCCGTGATGCACCGGCAGAACCTGCATCAGCTGCCCGACATCATCCAGATGGCGGTCGATCTCGATGCCGACCGGCTCGAGGTCGCCAACGTGCAATATTACGGCTGGGCGCTGAAGAACCGCGCCAGCCTGATGCCGACCTATGCCCAGCTCGAAGAGACCGACCGTCTGGTCGAGGAGGCGCGCGAGCGGCTGAAGGGCACGCTGACGATCGACTACGTCGTGCCGGACTACTACGCGCTGCGGCCGAAGAAGTGCATGGGCGGCTGGGGCCGGCAGTTCTTCAACATCTCTCCCTCGGGCAAGATCCTGCCCTGCCACGCCGCCGAGAGCATCACCGGGCTCGACTTCATGTCCGTGCGGTCGAACCATTCGATCGCCTGGATCTGGCAGAACTCCGAGGCCTTCAACCGCTACCGTGGCACCGGCTGGATGAAGGAGCCGTGCAAGTCCTGCGAGTTCCGCGAGATCGATTTCGGCGGCTGCCGCTGCCAGGCGTTCGCGCTGACCGGCGATGCAGGGAATACCGATCCGGCCTGCACGCTGTCGCCGCTGCACGAGAGCATCTTCAAGCAGGCCGAGCGTGACGCGGCCTCGGGCCAGGACCGCTTCCTCTATCGCAACTTCGCCGGCGGCACGCCTGAGAGCAATGATGCCTGACGCCGAAGCCGGCCGCGCGTCCGCGCGCCGCAGCGATCCGTTCGCGCCGCTGACGTCGGAATGGCTGGATGTCTCCGGCGGTCACCAGATCTATGTCGAGAGCAGCGGCTGCGCTGGCGGCATTCCCGCGGTCTATCTGCATGGTGGGCCGGGCTCCGGATGCCAGCCGGATCACCGCCGACTGTTCGATGCCGAGCGCTTCCATGCCGTGCTGTTCGACCAGCGCGGCGCCGGCCGCTCGCGTCCTGCGCGCAGCCGCGACAACAACACCCTGCCCGACCTGATCGCCGACATGGAGGCGATCCGCGAAAAGTTCGGTTTCGACCGCTGGATCGTCGCCGGCGGCTCCTGGGGCGCCACCTTGGCGCTGGCTTATACGCAGGCGCACCCGACGCGCGTCACGGGGCTGGTGCTGCGGGCGACGTTCCTCGGCACCCGTGCGGAAGTGGAGACGGCATTCGGCGAGACGCTGGCGCGCTTTCACCCTGCCCTGCACCGCGACTTCCTGGAGATGCTGCCGGAGAACGAACGCGCCAACCCGTGCGACGCCTATTTCCGCCGCATCCTCGATCCCGATCCGGCGATTCATGGCCCGGCTGCGCGCGCCTGGCACGACACCGAGCGGGCGCTGTCCGAGATCAAACCCGCCCGCGCCCATCTGGATCGGCTCGCCATCCGCTCCGGCACCGCCTTGCCGGCGACGCCGTTCATGGAGGCGCATTACTTCTCGCAGGACAGCTTCATGGCGAAAGGCCAGTTGCTGCGTAATGCGAGCAGGCTGAGCGGGATTCCCGGAATCATCGTGCAGGGCCGCTATGACCTGCTCTGTCCGCCCTCCACCTCCGCGCGCCTGGCCGAAATCTGGCGCGACGCCGAAATCCGTGTCGTCGAAGCCGCAGGTCACAATCTTTATGATCCCGGCATCCGCGATGCGGTCATGAAAGCCATCTGCGATATGGCGACGCGCACGACTGCGCCTTAAACACATGGTCATCTCTCCTCATCCTGAGGAGCCATGCGCGGCATGGCGTCTCAAAGGATGAGGCCCCAGACATCCCCCCGCCTCATGGTTCACCGGGCAATGCGCAGCATTGTCCGGGAGACGCGCCAAGTGACGCCCTCACCATGAGGAATTGGCCGCTGAACAAGGACATCTGCAATGCCCATCGCCGGGAAAGGCATGCTTTTGACATCGATGAACATCGATGCTGAGCATGAAGCCGATTTCAACAATTGGTATGACAGCGAACATCTCGAAGAGCGCGTGGCCATCCCCGGCTTCATCGAGGCGCGACGCTATGTCGCCGAGCAGGGCAGCCCGAAATATCTCTGCCTGTATTCGACCGAAACGATCGACGTGCTCGACAGCGCGGCCTACCGCGCCCGGCTGGAGTCGCCGACGGAATGGTCGAAGGCGGTGATGGCGCGGTTCAAGAACATGATCCGCAGCGTCGCGCGCATCACGATCTCGATCGGCGCCGGTCGCGGCGCCGTGCTGGGCATCATCCGCCTGCGGCCCAAACCCGGGCAGGACAAAGCGTTGCGCGACGCGCTGCAGATCGAGCTCGACCCAAGCAAGCTGAGGGGCATCATCTCGATGCATCTGCTCGAAGGCGATGCCGACCTCTCCGGTCCCGCCGCTGGAGTTCCTGCGAGCTCGCGCGATGCCGACTGGTTCATCCTCATCGACGGTACCGACAGTCATGCCATCGCCACCTTGATGACCACCCGCTTCGCGGCGATCGACGGTCCGCTGGCGACGCAGATCTCGGCCGGCATCTATCGCCTGATGTGGGACTTGAGCCGCGCCGACATCGCGGCGGCGAAGTGAGTTAGATCCCGCCTCTCTCCACATCGTCATGGCCGGGCTCGTCCCGGCCATCCACGTTGTGCGGCATCCTGGGAACGACGTGGATGCCCGGGACAAGCCCGGGCATGACGGCGGAGTGCGTGGCAGCCCGCGTGCTCCACCCTCCATTCTTTAATTTATCGTCATCCTCGCAATCTATCGTCACCGAAAATGCCGCATCGCAACACGTGGCAGCATCAGGCCGGCAATGCGGCGCCGCACACTGTGCATGAGGGGCAGCTTTGCAAATTTGCCTTTGTGCGCGCCTTGGAATGGCTCTAGTCTGATAAGACTATTCAATTGAGCCATTCAAAAAACAGAAGGGCGACGAACAGGACCTGCTCCGGACCCACATCGATCCCTAGCCGATCCTGAACAAGCAGTCGTCCTCACGTCAGGAAGGCCGCGCGCTCATGGTTCGCCGCGCGGACAGGGTATGAATGAGAGCGACTGATATCTCGGCCCCCGACTACTTTCACAAAGTGGTCGACTGCCAATGGGCTTGTCCCGCACACACTCCGGTCCCTGAATACATCCGCCTGATCGCTGAGGGTCGCTACAGCGACGCCTACATGATCAATTGGAAATCGAATGTATTCCCGGGCATTCTCGGACGCACCTGCGATCGCCCTTGCGAGCCCGCCTGCCGACGGGGGCGTGTCGAGGAAAGCCCGGTCGCGATCTGCCGCCTGAAGCGCGTTGCGGCCGATTTCAAGGACGACATCCATCAGCGCCTGCCGCGCCCTGCCCCGAAGAACGGCCGGCGCATCGCGCTGGTCGGCGGCGGCCCGGCCTCGCTGACGGTGGCGCGCGATCTCGCGCCGCTCGGCTATCACTGCACCGTGTTCGATGCCGACCCAAAGCCCGGCGGCATGATGCGCTCGCAAATCCCCAAATTCCGCCTGCCCGACAGCGTCATCGACGAGGAGACGGGCTACGTGCTCGGCCTCGGCGTCGACTACAAGGCCGGCCATCGCGTCGACAGCCTCAAGACGCTGCTGGCCGAGAACTATGATGCCATCTTCATCGGCTCCGGCGCGCCGCGCGGCCGGGAGCTGAACATTCCCGGACGCAAGGAAGCCGCCGCGAACATCCATCTCGGCATCGACTGGCTCTCCAGCGTCTCGTTCGGACACACCGACAAGATCGGCAAGCGCGTGATCGTGCTCGGCGGCGGCAACACCGCGATGGATTGCTGCCGCACCGCGCGACGGCTCGGCGGCGAGGACGTCAAGGTCATCGTGCGCTCCGGCTTCGAGGAGATGAAGGCGTCGCCCTGGGAGAAGGAGGACGCGCTGCACGAGGACATTCCGATCCTCAACTATCTCGTGCCGGTCGCCTTCAATCACGACAATGGCAGGCTCACCGGCGTCACCTTCCAGAAGGTGAAGGCCGAATATGACGCCAGCGGCCGTCGCTCGCTGGTGCCGTCGGGCGAGCCCGATGTGACCTATGACTGCGACGACGTGCTGGTCGCCGTCGGCCAGGAGAACGCGTTCCCCTGGATCGAGGCCGATTGCGACATCGCGTTCGACAAATGGCACATGCCGGTGGTCGATCCGACAACCTTCGTCTCGACCAACCCGAAAGTGTTCTTCGGCGGCGATGCGGCGTTCGGTCCGAAGAACATCATCTGGGCGGTCGCCCAGGGCCACGAGGCCGCGCTGTCGATCCACCGCCTGCTGTCCGGCGAGGACATCACCGAGCGGCCGCTGCCCGAGGTGCATGTCTCCTCGCAGAAGATGGGCATCCATGAATGGAGCTATGACAACGACGTTTCGTCCGAGAAGCGCTTCAAGGTGCCGCACCGCGACAAGGTGGTCGCGCTGAAGGACATCCGCGCCGAGGTCGAGCTCGGCTACGACGTCAAGCTTGCGCTCGGCGAGGCGCATCGCTGCCTGAATTGCGACGTGCAGACGGTATTCTCCGACACGCTGTGCATCGAATGCGACGCCTGCGCCGACATCTGTCCGATGGACTGCATCACCTTCACCGACAACGGCGAAGAGGCGGATCTGCGTTCGCGCCTGAAGGCGCCGGCGCCGCATCCCGACCAGAGCCTCTACGTGTCCTCGGATCTGAAGACCGGGCGGGTGATGGTGAAGGACGAGGACGTCTGCCTCCATTGCGGCCTGTGCGCCGAGCGCTGTCCCACCGGTGCGTGGGACATGCAGAAATACTTCATCGAGACGACTCACGCAGGTAACGCATGTCCCAGCAAGCGCCGCTCAGCAGCGTAAACGACTTCGTCGTCCGCTTCGCCAACGTCAACGGCTCCGGCTCGGCCAGCGCGAACGAACTCTTCGCGCGCGCCGTGCTCCGCCACGGCGTGCCGGTCAGCCCGCGCAACATCTTCCCGTCGAACATCCAGGGCCTGCCGACCTGGTACGAGGTGCGCGTCACCGAAGCGGGCCATCTCGGCGCCCGCGGCGGCGGCACTGATCTGATGGTGGCGATGAACCCGCAGACCTGGGACAAGGACGTCGCCGGTATCGCGCCGGGTGGCTATCTGTTCTACGATTCCACCAAGCCGATGCCGGCAACCAAGTTCCGCGACGACATCACCGTCATCGGCGTCCCGCTGACCGCGATCACCAACTCGACCTATTCGGATCCGCGCCAGCGCCAGCTGTTCAAGAACATCATCTATCTCGGCGCGCTCTCAGCGCTGCTCGACATGGATCCGAAGCTGATCGAGCAATTGATCGGTGAGCAGTACAAGGGCAAGGAGAAGCTGCTCTCCTCCAACGTCCACGCGCTGCATCTCGGCCGCGACTGGGCGCTGCAGAATTTGAAGTGCCCGATCGGCCTGCGCATCAAGAAGGCCGACAAGGTCGGCGACCGCATCTTCATCGAGGGCAACAACGCCGCCGCGCTCGGCGCCGTCTATGGCGGCGCCACGGTCTGCGCCTGGTACCCGATCACGCCGTCGTCGTCGCTGGCCGAAGCGTTCAGCAACCACTGCAAGAAACTGCGGCACGATCCGGAAACCGGGCAGGCCAAATACGCGATCGTGCAGGCCGAGGACGAGCTCGCCTCGATCGGCATGGTGGTTGGCGCGTCCTGGAACGGCGCCCGCGCCTTTACCACGACATCGGGCCCCGGCGTGTCGCTGATGACCGAGTTCATCGGCCTCTCCTACTTTGCCGAGATCCCGGCCGTGATCATGAACGTGCAGCGCGCCGGCCCCTCGACCGGCATGCCGACGCGGACGCAGCAATGCGACCTGATCGCCTGCGGCTATGCCTCGCACGGCGATACCAAGCATGTGATGCTGTTCCCCGAAGATCCGGCGGAGGCGTTTGAGTTTGCCGCTGCGGCGTTCGACCTCGCCGAGCGGCTACAGACCACGATCTTCCTGATGCTCGATCTCGACATCGGCATGAACCAGCGGCTGTCCCGGCCGCTGAAGTGGGACGACGCCAAGCAGTATGACCGCGGCAAGGTGATGACGGCGGAAATGCTCGACGAAGGCCGCGACTTCGGCCGCTATCTCGACGTCGACGGCGACGGCATTCCGTTCCGCACCTACCCCGGCACGCATCCGACGAAGGGCTCCTACTTCACCCGCGGCACCTCGCGTGACCGCTACGCGCGCTATTCCGAGGAAGGCGCCGTCTATGCCGACAACGTGCAGCGCCTGCTGCGCAAGTTCCAGACCGCGCAGGACATGGTGCCGCGGCCGCTGCAGGCCAATGCGAGCAAGCCGACCAGATATGGCGTGATCTATTTCGGCTCGACCGCGCCGGCGATGGACGAGGCAATCGGACTGCTAGAGGCGCGCGGCTGTCAGCTCGACCGCCTGCGCATCCGCGCCTTCCCGTTCCATTCGAGCGTGGCGAGCTTCATCGCCGAGCACGACTTCGTCTATGTGGTCGAGCAGAACCGCGACGCGCAGCTGCGCCAGCTGATCGTCACCGAGAACGGCATCGACCCGGTCCGGCTGGTGCCGATTCTGCATTATGACGGCACGCCGATCACGGCGCGCTTCATCGCCGATGCGATCGGCGACCACCAGGACCACATCAAGGTCACACCGCTGCGCAAGGCGGTGTCATGACTTTACAGCCACTCTCTCCACGGTCATGCCCGGGCTTGTCCCGGGCATCCACGCCTCTCTTTCCTCGGACTCCCACGTGGATGGCCGGGACAAGCCCGGCCATGACGGCACTGGGCGACAGGGTGCTCTCATGACCTACATCGCAAAGCCGAAATTCCAGCATCCCGGCATCAAGAAGAACGCACTCGGCTACAGCCATCGCGACTACGAGGGCAAGATCTCGACCTTGTGCGCCGGCTGCGGCCACGATTCGATCACGGCCTCGATCATCGAGGCCTGCTTCGAGCTGTCGATCGAGCCGCATCGGGTGGCAAAAATCTCCGGCATCGGCTGCTCGTCGAAGACACCGGACTACTTTCTCGGCAATTCGCACGGCTTCAACACCGTGCACGGCCGCATGCCCTCGGTGCTGACCGGCGCCAACCTCGCCAACCGCGAGCTGATCTATCTCGGCGTCTCCGGCGACGGCGATTCCGCCTCGATCGGCTTCGGCCAGTTCGCCCACGCGATCCGGCGCGGCGTGAACATGACCTATATCGTCGAGAACAACGGCGTCTACGGCCTGACCAAGGGCCAATTCTCGGCGACCGCCGACCGCGGGTCGAAGTCGAAGAAGGGCGTCACCAACACCGACAATCCGATCGACCTGGTCGGCATCGCGCTGCAGCTCGGGGCCACCTATGTGGCGCGGTCGTTCTCCGGCGACAAGAAGCAGCTGGTGCCGATCATCGAGGGCGCCATCCGGCACAAGGGCGCGGCGTTCATCGACGTCATCAGCCCGTGCATCGCGTTCAACAATCACGCCGGCTCAACCAAGAGCTTCGACTATGTCCGCGAGCACAACGATGCCGTGAACCGGTTGGACGTGCTGACCGGGCGCGATCCGATCGAGATCGACCAGGATCCGGGCACGGTGCAGATCGTCGAGCAGCACGACGGCTCCAGGCTGGCGCTGCGCAAGATCGACGCCGACTACGACCCGCACGACCGGCTCGGCGCCATGACCTTCCTCCAGAAACATGCCGCGCAAGGCCAGATCGTGACCGGCCTGCTCTATGTCGACCCTGAGGCCGACGATCTGCACAGCCACCTCAACACGGTGGAGCGACCGCTCAACCGGCTGGAGGCAGCGGATCTGTGCCCTGGGCAGGCCGCGCTCGACAAAATCAATGCGAGTCTGCGCTAGGCAGACCGCTGCGTGGAAAGCGTGTGCTCTGTAGCCGTCCATCGAGACGCCCGCCTCCGGCGGGCTCCTCAGGACAAAGGTGGAGTGCATTGCGCCCGCTTCTGGCGGGGCTATCGCATTTCACAATCGGAGCTTTGCGCTTGTCTATCTCCACGTCATGGCCGGGCTTGTCCCGGCCATCCACGTCGTTCGGCACGCTGATAACCACGTGGATGCCCGGGACAAGCCCGGCCATGACGGAGTAACTAACTGTCAGATCGTTCGTTGCGACAGCTCGGCATATCCTGGTGAGCCGCGCCCTCGCTCCTCATCATGAGGAGCGCCGCAGGCGCGTCTTGAACCATGAGGCCCGTCATCGTTGATGACGATTACGCCCGCAACGCGCTTGCCCAGACGCGATCGAGCTGCGCGATCGCCTCGCGCAGCGGCAGCGCGGACAGCGCGTCATCTCCGCCGGTCACAAGGCCGAACTCCCGCAGCCTGATCAAGGCCTCCTCGACATTGAACGCGCGGCTCAATCCAAACATCTGCTGCAGCAACTCCTCGACATGGCTGCACAATGCTGCACGCGAGAGCGGCACCGACGCCAGCAGCAGGCCGCCATAGGCCAGCATCGCTTCCTTCCAGTCCTGGTCCTCGGCCTCGCCGATCAAATAGTTGAAGATGCCGGAATTGTTGTTGACGTTGCGGAAGTAGATGTTGTCGGTGACCTGCTTCTGATGGATCAGCGACTGGCGATGGAAGTTGCCCCATTGCCGCAGGATGAAGGCGCCGAGCGCGAACAGGCCCGACAGCGCCGCCAGCGCCTGCTCCGTATCGTTGTCGTGCACGGTGCCGCTGAGGCCGAGATAAAAGCCGGCGACGATGAACAGCACGGTGAGCGTCGAAGCCAGCTTGAGCAGGATCGGTACGCCGCCGACCAGCGCCGGCACGCCCAGCGTCAGTTGCTCGCGCAGGCCCATGACGACGCGGACGTTCGGCAGCAGCGCCTCGAGGTCGAAGCGCGCGATGTGGCGGAAATATTTGAACAGCACCGCGCCGCCGCGGATCTTGTTGCGGCCACGCCAGGCGGCGGTCTTGCGCTTCTTCTGAGACGGCTCGTCTGGCCTGGTCGCGACCATCAGGATGATGTCGTCGTAGACCTCGATCTCCTGCTTGCGCCTCCGCAGGCCATACAGCATGGGGACCTCGATGGTCTCTTGATGCGTGCCGCGCCGGAACATGCGGACGGCGCGAAAGTCGGAGACCGGCGCCCTCAGCTTGACCCTGACAAGCGCGTGCTCGGCGAAGGCGCGCTCGATCTCATCGTGGCTGATCTCGATGAAGTTCGCTTCGCTCAGCACCCGGACGAATTCGTCGGTGAGGTTGCAATAGGCGGTGTCGAGCTCCTGAGCGGAGCGATGGCGGCCGGCGGGGACCTCGGGATCGAAGTCGAAATAGACGTCGCGCAGCCGATCGAGCTCGTCGAAATATTCGTGGTGCAGGATGGCGCCGAGCATGTGCGCCAGCTGGCGCAGGTCGGCCGCCAGGGCGTCATCCAGGCCGCCATGCGAAATGACGGTGTCCAGGACGTCGGACTTGCGTATCGGAATGAACCGGTCCCGCCGATCCGTTGCCGCCGTCTCCTTTGGTCCAACCACGCGCCTTACGCCCGAGCTTTGATCATCGTCCGCAACGGCCGGCTGCAACCACCCGGCCAACGGCGGGCACCATAGCGGGCTCATCAGCCTTGCGCCACTCGACGCGGGATGGAAAAGCTTGGTGAGGCCGGCCGGGAGGGAGAGATCGTGACCAATGATGTAAAGAGGGTGTCCGCATTTCGCGCCATTCGCGCCATCGACTACACGGTGATCCTCGCCCGCGACTGGGACGTCATGCGGCAGTTCTACGAGGAGGTCCTGGGCTTTCCGCTGCTCCGGGAACTGTCGCAGGGGTGGATCGAATTTCAGATCGGCTCCAACACGCTCGCGCTCGCTCGGCCGCAGCGGCTGACATCGCACCAGCCGACACCGCCGGGAAGCGCGGCGCTTCAACTCGCCTTCAAGGTGGGACGCGTCGACGTCGACCGCTGCGCGGCCGAGCTGACGGAGAAGGGCGTCGCGCTCCTGGAGCAGCCGAGGGACCAGCCCTTCGGCCATCGGACGCTGTTCTTCAGGGATCCCGACGGCAATCTGCTGGAGATCTTCGCGGAAATCTGACGTCGCTCAGGGCTTGGCGGCCGCGCTAGGCGGCCGCCGGTTGTATCCGGGGATTGAGCACGTACTCCTTCAGCACCTTGTCGGTGGCGGCGTCGACTTCGACCAGCGACACGTCGTAGCTCCAGAGATCGGCGAGATGCTGCAGCACGCGCTTGGTGTCGGTCTCGTTGAGCTGGGCGCCCTTGACCACCGTATGTCGCAGCATCAGGCGGCGATCGCCGGCGAGATCGACATCGACCACCTCGATGTTCGGGTCGATGTAGCCGACATCGTACTGTTTCGACAGCTCGCGCCGGATGCGACGATAGCCGCGCTCGTCATGGATGGCGTCGACCAGGATGCCGGCGCGTTCGGCCGGATCGTCATGCAAATGGAACAGCTTGAAGCGCCGGATCAGGTTGGGGCTGAGGAACTGGCTGATGAAGCTCTCGTCGCGATAATTCGCCCAGACGTCACGCAGCACCGCCATTTCGTCGCCGGTGCCGGCGATGTCCGGAAACCATTCGCGATCCTCGTCGGTCGGGTCCTTCACGATGCGCTCGATGTCCTGCATGATCGCAAAGCCGAGCGCATATGGGTTGAAGCCGGAGAAGCGCGGATCGTCGAACTCCGGCTGGAACACGACGTTGGTGTGCGACTGCAGGAACTCCAGGAAGTTGCCGTCGGTGAGGCGGCCGTCCTGGTGCAGCCGGTTCATGATGCGATAGTGCACATAGGTCGCCGTGCCCTCGTTCATGACCTTGGTCTGGCCCTGCGGATAGAAATACTGCGCGATGTGGCGAACGATGCGCAGCAACTCGCGCTGCCAGGGCGCCAGCCGCGGCGCGGTCTTCTCCAGGAAATAGAGCAGGTTCTCCTGCGGGAGGCCGAGCAGCGCGCGGCGCCGCTCGACGTTCAGCATCGCATTGGTCTTGACCGGGCCGGTCGGCACCGTGCGCCAGAGATCGTTGAACTGGCCCTCCTCGTAGAGCCTGCGCTTGCCGGCGCGCTTCTCCTCCTCGCGGAAGTCGAGCTTCTTCTTGCCCGGATAGCGGTCGACGCCGTGCGACATCAGCGCATGCGCCGCGTCGAGCGTATGCTCGACCGCGAGCCGGCCATAACGCTCCTCGCATTGCGCGATGTAGCCGCGGGCGAAATCGAGATAGTCGAGGATGCCGTCGGCGTCGGTCCACTGCTTGAACAGATAGTTGTTCTTGAAGAAATGGTTGTGGCCGAACGCCGCGTGCGCGATCACCAAGGTCTGCATCGTCGCCGTGTTCTCCTCCATCAGATAGGAGATACAGGGCGAGGAGTTGATCACGATCTCATAGGCGAGGCCCATCAGGCCCTTGCGGTACGAGGCCTCGTGATAGGCGAAGTGCTTGCCAAACGACCAGTGTTTGTAGAACAGGGGCATGCCGACCGAGGAATAGGCGTCGAGCATCTGCTCGGCCGTGATCACCTCGATCTGGTTGGGATAGGTGTCGAGCCCGAGCTCCTTCTCGGCGACGGCTTCGCAGGCATCGTGGATGCGCTGCAGGGTGAGGAAATTCCAGTCTGCGCCCTCGAACAGCAACCCGCTCATGACGCCGCCCTCTCCTGCGTGGTGCCGCGACGCTGAAACAGGTCGTGGAACACCGGGAAGATCTCGCTGCGGTCGCGGACCTTGCGCATCGACAGCGGCTCGCCATTGGCGCGCAGCCGCTCATACAGCGACCACAGCGCCGAGTCGGGCATCTCGAACGAATAGGTGCCGGATTCGCCGACCTCGAGATAGGCGAAGAACTGCGACACCGGCAGGATGTTGTCGGTCAAGAGCCGCGCGACGTTCTCGGAATCCGAGGTGGCGTTGTCGCCGTCGGAGGCCTGCGCCGCGTAGATGTTCCAGTCCGACGGGCGGAAGCGCGAGCGGACGATGTCGTGCATGCATTGCAAGGCGCTCGACACCAAGGTGCCGCCGGACGC
The DNA here is from genome assembly GCF_032484495.1 of Bradyrhizobium sp. SZCCHNS3052. NCBI lineage: Bacteria > Pseudomonadati > Pseudomonadota > Alphaproteobacteria > Hyphomicrobiales > Nitrobacteraceae > Bradyrhizobium > Bradyrhizobium sp. SZCCHNS3052. The sequence goes on from NZ_JAUETB010000008.1 coordinate 182,765, forward strand.
CGGTCCGTAGAAGAACGTCTGCTCGTCGACCTCCTCGGCGCGATCGGTATGGCGGATGAAGACGATCTCGACATGGCGGTAGCGCCGGGTCAGGAACACGTAGAGCAGCATGTAGAATCGCTTGGCGAGGTCCTTCATGTGCTCCGACATCGAGCCGGACACGTCCATCAGGCAGAACATCACGGCCTGTGCGATCGGCTTCGGCACGGCCTCGAAGCGCCGGTAGCGGATGTCGATCGGGTCGATGAAGGGGATGCGCTTGGCCTTCGCCTTCAGCGCCTCGATCTCGGCCAGAAGCGCGGCGCGCTTGTCGTCGTCGGTCTCCTGCTCCAGCTGGGCTTCGAGCTCGGCAATCGCCTCCGGCCGCGGACGGCGCAGCGCGACGCGGCGGGCCAAGGCGCGGGTGACGGTGCGGCTGATCGAGATATTGGCCGGCGAACCCGAGGTCGAATAGCCCGCGCGTACCAGCCCCTCGCTCTCGGCCTCGGCGAATTTGCGCTTGGCGAGATCGGGCAGTTCGAGATCGTCGAGGAAGAGGTTGACGAACTCCTCCTTGCTCAGCACGAAGCGGAACGCGTCCTCGCTGTCGCCTTGTCCGGGCGCCGACTTGCGGCCGCTGCCGTCGCCGGAGCGCGGCAGGATGTCGCCTTCGACGAACTTCTTGTTGCCGGGCAACACCATGTCGCGGGTGCCGCCCTCGCGGCGGAAGCGAGGCTCGTCCATGCCGTCGAGCGGGATCGAGACCTCGCCGCCCTCCAGCACGTCCTTGATGTCGCGGTCCTGCGAGGTCTTCTTGACCGCTCCCTGAACCAGGGCCTTGGCGCGGCGCAAAAATCGCTGGCGATTTTCGAGACTTTTGCCGCCCGGATTCAGGCGCCGATCAATGATGTGCATGACCACGTTCCATACGCCTCCTGCTGCAGCGGCTTCGACTCCTGCTCTCCCCCGCCGCGATGCCGCGGTGCAGTATCGGACCCGACACTGCAACGGCACCCTCTGCCTGTCCGACGCCTCCCAGCGAAGCTCAGCGTCGAACGTTTCGCTCGTTTCGTAGCCCTGGCGCCGACGTCAGACCGATGGCCTGCCGCACCTGCAGTGAACATCGGCGCCGGACCACGATCAACCCGCCTGCTTCACGCGCATGTACCACTCGACCAGCCGGCGGACCTGCCGCTCGGTGTAGCCGCGTTCGACCATGCGCGCGACGAAGTCGTCGTGCTTCTTCTCGGTCTCGCCGTCCTTCTTGGTACCGAACGAGATGACCGGAAGCAGATCCTCGACCTGCGAGAATATCCTCTTTTCGATGACTTCGCGGATCTTTTCGTAGGAGGTCCAGGACGGATTTTTGCCACCATTCTGGGCCCGGAAGCGCAGCGAGAACTTGACAACCTCGTTGCGGAAATCCTTCGGGTTGGCGATCCCGGCCGGCTTCTCGATCTTGGTCAGCTCCTGGTTCAACAGCTCGCGATTGAGCAGCTGTCCCGTATCGGGATCCTTGAAGTCCTGATCTTCGATCCAGGCGTCGGCGTAGTCGACGTAGCGGTCGAACAGGTTCTGGCCGTAATCGGAGTAGGATTCCAGATAGGCCTTCTGGATCTCGTGACCGATGAACTCGGCGTAGCGCGGCGCCAGATCCGCCTTGATGAATTCGAGGTAGCGCTTCTCGATCTCCTCGGGCAGTTGCTCGCGCTTGATCGACTGTTCCAGCACGTACATCAGATGCACGGCATCGGCCGACACTTCCGCCGTGTCGTGATTGTAGGTCGCAGCCAGCACCTTGAAGGCAAAGCGGGTGGAGATGCCGTCCATGCCCTCGTCGACGCCGGCGGCGTCGCGATATTCCTGCACGCTGCGCGCCTTCGGATCGGACTCCTTGAGGCTCTCGCCGTCATAGACCCGCATCTTGGCGTACAACGTCGAATTCTCGTGCTTGCGCAGGCGCGACATCACCGAGAATCTGGCGAGCGTGTCCAAGGTCGCGGGCGCGCACGGCGCGGCGGAGAGCTCGGAGCCCTGGATCAGCTTCTCATAGATCTTGCGCTCCTCGGTGACGCGCAGGCAGTACGGCACCTTGATGACGCAGATGCGGTCGATGAAGGCCTCGTTGTTCTTGTTGGTCTTGAAGCTCTGCCACTCCGCCTCGTTGGAGTGGGCGAGGATCACGCCATTGTAGGGAATCGCGCCGATGTTCTCGGTGCCGATATAGTTGCCCTCCTGCGTCGCCGTCAGCAGCGGATGCAGCATCTTGATCGGCGCCTTGAACATCTCGACGAATTCGAGGATGCCCTGGTTGGCGCGGTTGAGGCCGCCCGAATAGGAGTAGGCGTCGGGATCGTTCTGGGCGTAGGTTTCGAGCTTGCGGATGTCGACCTTGCCGACCAGCGAGGAGATGTCCTGGTTGTTCTCGTCGCCGGGCTCGGTCTTGGCGATGCCGATCTGGCGCAGCCGCGACGGCTGGATCTTGGCGACGCGGAACTGCGAGATGTCGCCGCCGAAGGCTTCGAGCCGCTTGTAGCACCACGGGCTCATCAGGCCCGACAGGCGGCGGCGCGGAATGCCGTATTTCTCCTCGAGCATCGGGCCCAGCGTGTCGGGATCGAACAGGCCGAGCGGCGACTCGAACACGGGGCTCAACTCATCTCCCGCCTTGAGCACGTAGATCGGATGAGTTTCCATCAACTGCTTCAGCCGTTCGGCGAGCGACGACTTGCCGCCGCCGACCGGTCCGAGCAGATAGAGGATCTGCTTGCGCTCTTCGAGACCCTGCGCGGCGTGCCGGAAGAAGCCGACGATGCGCTCGATCGTGTCTTCCATGCCGTAGAAGCCGGCGAACGCGGGATACAGCCGAACCGTCCGGTTCAAAAAAATACGGCCAAGGCGTGGGTCCTTGGCCGTATCGATCATCTGAGGCTCACCGATCGCAGCTAGTAGTCGTTCAGCGGCGTTCGCGTATCGCATCGGGTCGGTTCGACACGATTCTAGATATTCCTGCATCGACATGTCGGTCTGGCTGCGTGCCTCGAACGACCTTGCGAACGCGTTGAACAACGAATCGTTGTACATGATCCCTCTCCACGTAGGTTCCGCTGCACTGCTGCAACGGGCCGAGATCCAAGTACGTTCCTGCTGATCCCGAACCGACTCAGAGTGAAGCGCGCTAGCCCCCATTGGGCACCGTCTTCGTCCTTTTCCGCAACGCAAAGTGCATGCAGCATATGCCCTATCAACATGCACTTCGCTCAATAGTTCGGCAAAAGCCGGCCGACTCTCTCCATTTGTACCCCATTGTCTCTGCTTCGCAACATCCGCAATACCCCGGCACCGTAGTCTTCCTGCGCCGCACAAGGTGTTGTGAAAGCCACGTGAACTGGCGGCGAAACAGCACCGGGATCAGTCTGTCTTCCGGAAGTGAACCGCGAGTGAACGCCAACGGTCGCGCAGCTGCGCCAGGCAGCGAATGTCTCATTCGTGGCGCGACATGATGCGCGCCGGCCACGGTGGTCGAACAGATGGCCCCGCTGCGCGCACGTCAACCATCGCTCACGCGACGTCATCGTGATCAGGCGAGCGATGAACGCGCGCATCTCACAGCCATCCGCACACATGTTCACCGCTAGAATCGAATGCCGTGACGTAACGCGCGGCCGAAACCGGACGGATCACTCGATGCTGATCATTGCCATGATCAGGTTGCGGCTCGCCACCGAATGTCTGCAAGCAGAAAGCATCATGGGTTATCCGCCGATCACGAGCCGCAGCCGACGCGACAATCGCAAGACGCTCGCCTTGATCCGTGACGTGAGGCACCATTACCCAGAACACATGTGGCCGCTTTCCGGCATTGCAAGGCGGAGAAGGTTTGATCGACGGCATTTGCTCGCGACGATGGGAGACCTCCGGCGCGCGGGTGTCGCGGAGGCCGACGCGAGCCGAACGCTGGCCGCGCTTGGCGAACCTTCGCCACGCCTTGGTCGAACGGTCGGCAGCAGGCTTCAGGCTGCCTGCACGTCTCCCGCGGGGCGCGCGCCGCCGGCACGTCGAGCCCGGCGCGAAGCTCTTGGGATTCCAGAGGGATCAATCCATTATGAATGGCGTTCTCCTGTGGGCTGGCGCATAGTTGTTCATGTGAGGTCCACGACCTGGCAGGCCGCCAGGCGGGAACCCGAAAAAGCAAGCCGACGCACATAGATAGGCATCATGAATCCGGTCAAAGCTCTCGAAGAACACGGCCAGGCGGTCTGGCTCGATTTCCTCGCACGCGGCTTCGTCGCCAAAGGCGACCTGAAGCGGCTGATCGATGAGGATGGCGTCAAGGGCGTCACCTCGAATCCCGCGATTTTCGAGAAGGCGATCGGCAGCTCCGATGAATATGACGCGCCGATCGCCACGGCGCTGAAGAACGGCGATCGATCGCCGACGCAGCTGTTCGAGGCCGTCGCCGTCGAGGACATCCAGAATGCTGCCGACGTGCTGCGGCCGGTCTACGACCGCTTCGATGGCAATGACGGCTTCGTCAGCCTCGAAGTCTCGCCCTATCTGGCGATGGACAGCAAAGCGACCATCACCGAGGCCGAACAGCTCTGGAAGGCGGTCGACCGCAGGAATCTGATGATCAAGGTGCCGGCGACCGACGCCTGCCTGCCGGCCATCCAGCACCTGATCTCCAAGGGCATCAGCGTCAACATCACCTTGCTGTTTTCGCAAGACGTCTACCGGCAGGTCGCCGAAGCCTACATTGCCGGCCTCGAGGCCTACGTCGGCGCCGGCGGCGATCCGTCGCATGTCGCCAGCGTGGCGTCGTTCTTCGTCAGCCGCATCGACAGCGTGGTCGACAAGCAACTGGACGAGAAGATCGCCCAGGCCAACGATCCCTCGGAGAAGGAGCGGCTGGCGGCGCTCAAGGGCAGGATCGCCATCGCCAACGCCAAGATGGCGTATCAGGATTACAAGCGGCTGTTCGCAGGCGCGCGCTGGGAGCGGCTGGCCGAGCAAGGCGCCAAGCCGCAGCGGCTGCTCTGGGCCTCCACAGGTACCAAGAACAAGGATTACAGCGATGTCCTCTATGTCGAGGAGCTGATCGGGCCGAACACCGTCAACACTGTGCCGCCGGCCACGCTGGACGCCTTCCGCGATCACGGAGAGGTGCGCGACAGCCTGGAGGAAGACGTCGATGCCGCCCAGGCCGCCCTGGAGGATCTGGCGAAGACCGGCATCTCGCTCGACGACATCACCGCAGATCTCGTGGTCGACGGCGTCAGGCAGTTCGCGGACGCCGCCGACAAGCTCTACGGCGCGGTTGCGCACAAGCGCGCCGTCGTGCTGGGGACAGGACTTGGGCAGCAGACGATCGCCGTTGCTGCTGATCTCGAGAAGAAGGTCGCCTCCGCGACCGAGGACTGGCGCAAGGACGCCAGGATCCGCCGGCTCTGGCACAAGGATGCGACGGTCTGGACCGGCCATGACGAGCACAAATGGCTGGGCTGGCTGACCAGCGCGGAGAAAGCCGATATCGCCGATTATGAGGACTATGCGCAACGGGTGAAGGGACAGAAGTTTTCCGACGCCGTGGTCCTCGGCATGGGCGGCTCCAGCCTCGGGCCGGAAGTGCTCGCCGAGACGTTCCCGCGCAGGGCCGGCTTCCCCAGGCTGCACGTGCTCGATTCCACCGATCCCGCGCAGGTGCGCGCGATGGAGAAGGCGATCGACATCACCCGTACGGTGTTCATCGTCTCCTCGAAGTCGGGCGGCACCACCGAGCCGAACGCGATGAAGGACTACTTCTTCGCGCGCGTCTCCGAGGCGATCGGGCCGAAGAAGGCCGGCCATCGCTTCATTGCCGTGACCGATCCCGGCTCGTCGCTGGAGAAGGCGGCCAAGGCGCAAGGCTTCGCCCGCATCTTCCACGGCGAGCCGACCATCGGCGGCCGCTATTCGGTGCTGTCGCCGTTCGGCCTGGTGCCGGCCGCCACCGCCGGCATCGACGTGCGCAGGCTGATTACGCAGGCGCTGTCAATGGTGCGCTCCTGCGGGCCCGACGTGCCGCCGCTGCAGAACCCGGGCGTTCAGCTCGGCTTGGCGATGGGTCTCGCCGGCCTCGAAGGCCGCGACAAGATAACGATCTTCGCCTCGCCCAAGATCGCCGATTTCGGTGCCTGGGCCGAGCAGTTGATCGCGGAGTCCACGGGCAAGGAAGGCAAGGGCCTCATCCCGATCGATGGCGAGCCAGTCGCCTCGCCCGAGGTCTACGGTCATGATCGCTTCTTCATCGACATCAGGATCGGCGGCGACGACGTGGCCGGCCATGATGCAAAGCTCGCCGCGCTCGAGGAGGCCGGCCATCCGGTCGTGCGCATCGTCATGAAGTCGATCGACCAGCTCGGCCAGGAATTCTTCCGCTTCGAAATGGCGACCGCCGTTGCCGGCGCCGTGCTCGGCATCAACCCGTTCGACCAGCCCGACGTCGAATCGGCCAAGATCAAGACCCGCGAACTGACGGCGGCGTTCGAGCAGAGCGGCGCGCTGCCGGCCGAGGAGCCGGTGGTCTCGATCAAGGGCTGCGAGCTCTACACGGATGCACAGAACGTCGAGAGCCTGCGCGAGCATGGCGCCGACGGCACGCTCGCGTCCTGGCTGAAGGCGCATCTCGGCCGCGCCGGCGACGGCGACTACATCGCCCTGCTCGGCTATATCGACCGCAACGCAGGCAATATCGACACGCTGCAGCGGATCCGGCTGAGGCTGCGCGATGCCAAGCACCTCGCCACCTGCGCCGAGTTCGGTCCGCGCTTCCTGCACTCGACCGGCCAGGCCTACAAGGGCGGCCCGGACAGCGGCGTGTTTCTCCAGATCACGGCCGACGATGCCCAGGATCTGCCGATCCCCGGGCAGAAGGCGAGCTTCGGCGTGATCAAGGCGGCGCAGGCGCGCGGCGACTTCGACGTACTCACCGAGCGCGGGCGCAGGGCTCTTCGGGTCCATCTCAAGGGCAATCTGAAATCGGGCCTGAAGATGCTCGACAGCGCGATCAGTGAAGCGCTGAGCTAGGAAGGGCATCGTCGATGCAATTGGGAATGATCGGTCTCGGGCGGATGGGCGGCAACATCGTGCGCCGCCTGATGCGCGCCGGACACGCCTGCGTGGTCTATGATCGCGACGCAAAGGCCGTCGCCGCGCTGGTTTCCGAGGGCGCCACCGGCGCCGCGAGCCTCGAGGAGTTCGTCGGCAAACTCGCCCTCCCGCGGCACGCCTGGGTCATGCTGCCGGCCGGCAAGATCACGGAAGCCACCGTCGAGCAGCTCACCAAGCTGATGAGCCGAGACGACGTCGTCATCGACGGCGGCAACAGTTTCTGGCAGGACGACGTCCGCCGCGGCAAGGCGCTCAAGGAGCGCGGTCTGCACTACGTCGACGTCGGCACCTCCGGCGGAGTCTGGGGCCTCGACCGCGGCTACTGCATGATGATCGGCGGCGACAAGCCGGTCGTCGACCGGCTCGATCCGATCTTCGCGACGCTAGCGCCAGGCATCGGCGACATCCCGCGCACACCGGGCCGTGACGGCCGCGACCCGCGCGTCGAACAGGGCTACATCCATGCGGGGCCGACTGGCGCCGGCCATTTCGTCAAGATGATCCACAACGGCATCGAATATGGCCTGATGCAGGCCTATGCCGAGGGCTTCGACATCCTCAGGAATGCGAACAGCGCGGCGCTGCCCGAGGCGCATCGCTTCGACTTCGATCTCGCTGACATCGCCGAGGTGTGGCGCCGCGGCAGCGTCATTCCGTCCTGGCTGCTCGACCTCACCGCCAGCGCGCTCGCGCGGCAGCCCGGTCTGGAGAAATATTCCGGCTATGTCGAGGATTCCGGCGAGGGCCGCTGGACCGTGAATGCGGCGATCGACGAAGCGGTGCCGGCCGAGGTGTTGACCGCCGCCTTGTTCGCCCGTTTCCGCTCGCGCCAGGAGCACACCTTCGCGGAAAAGATTCTCTCGGCGATGCGCGAAGGCTTTGGCGGGCACAAGGAGCCTGAACAGCACCCAGACCCGGCGCGCCAGAGCGCGCCCGAGATCGTCAAGCCCAGGGACGACCGCGCGTGACCCCGCTGCATCCGCACCAGCCGCAACATCAGAAGCCTGACGCTTGCGCCTTCGTGATCTTCGGTGTGACCGGCGATCTGACCCATCGGCTCGTCTTGCCATCGCTTTACAATCTCGCGGCCAATCATCTGCTGCCGGACAGGTTCTGCATCGTCGGCATTGCCCGCAAGGGCATGTCGAGCGAGCAACTGCGCGACAATCTCATGGAAGGCCTACGCAAATACGCCACACGCCCGATCGAGGATGAGATCGCGCAGCGCCTGTTGCAATGCGTGACTGCGATCGAGGCCGATCCGAAGGAGCCGGAAAGCTTCGATCAGTTGAAGGCGAAGCTGGAAAAGCTGGAAGCCGCGCGGGAGACCCACGGCAATCGGCTGTTCTATCTCGCGACGCCGCCGAGCGCCTTTGCGCCGATCGCGCAACAGCTCGGGCGCGTCGGGTTGCTGCGCGAGGACGGCAAGGCTTGGCGCCGCCTCGTGGTGGAAAAGCCGTTCGGCACCGACCTCGCCTCGGCCAAGAAGCTGAACGACGAGCTTCTGCAGCTCGTGACCGAGCACCAGATCTACCGGATCGATCATTACCTCGGCAAGGAGACGGTGCAGAACATCCTGGTGCTGCGTTTCGCCAATGGCATGTTCGAGCCGATCTGGAACAGGCATCACATCGACCACGTGCAGATCACCGTCGAGGAGAAGCTCGGCGTCGGCACGCGCGGCAGCTTCTACGACGCGACCGGCGCGCTGCGCGACATGGTCCCCAACCATCTCTTCCAATTGCTGTCGCTGGTGGCGATGGAGCCGCCGGCACGGTTCGATGCGCATACCGTCCGCTCCGAGAAGGCGGAGGTGCTGTCGGCGATCCAGCCGTTGAGCGAACGGGAGGCGCTGCTCAATTCGGTGCGCGGCCAGTACACGGCTGGCATGATCGGCGACGCCGAGCTGCCCGACTATCTGAGGAGCAAGGACGTCCGCCCCAACAGCACCACCGAGACCTATGCCGCCTTCAAGCTCACGATCGACAATTGGCGCTGGGCCGGCGTTCCGTTCTATCTGCGCACCGGCAAGGCGCTCGGCGCCAAGCGCACCGAGGTCGCGATCAAGTTCCGCCAGGCGCCGTTCGCGATGTTCAGTTGCACGCCGATCGAGACCTTGGCCGAGAACTATCTGGTCATCGGCATCGAGCCGACCCAGAGCATCACGCTGCAGTTCAACACCAAGGTGCCCGGCCCCACCATCCGCACCGATGGCGTGCAGATGAAGTTCAATTACAAGGACTATTTCCAGGCCGAGCCCGCCACCGGCTACGAGACGCTGATCTATGACTGCATGATCGGCGACAACATCCTGTTCCAGCGCGCCGACAGCGTCGAGGCCGGCTGGAAGGCCGTCGAGCCGTTCATCGGGGCGTGGAAGAAGGCCGGCCGCGATGGCCTGCATTCCTACGCGGCCGGCAGCGAGGGACCTGAGGCGGCGGCCGATCTCCTGGCCCGCGACGGCCGCAGCTGGCGCAAGCTGGTTTAGCCGTGGTCGGGCCGCAGAACCGCAAACTCGTGCGAGTCGCGGACCAGGCGACGATGGCGAGGGTCGCGGCCGAACATCTCCTGGCCCGCATCGACGCAAATCCGGGGACCATAGCCGTCTGCCTCACCGGGGGATCGAGCCCGAGGCAGCTTTATCAGCTGCTGGCGACGGACGCCTATCGCGAGCGGATTGCATGGCCGCGCGTGCACTGGTTCATCGGCGACGAGCGCTATGTTCCGGCCGGAGATCCCCTGCACAACATGACCATGGCCCGCCACGCGTTCCTCGATGCCTGCGCGCCGGCCGCCAACATCCACCCGATCGCGACCGATAGGTCGGACCCGGAGGCCAGTGCCCGCGACTATCAGCGCACGCTGGAAGCGTTCTACGGCGCCGGGCGGCTCGCCCCCGCGCGGCCGCTGTTCGACCTTGTGCTGCTCGGCATCGGCCCCGACGGCCATGTCGCGTCGCTATTCCCCGGTTTTCCCGCCGTTGATGTCGCCGATCGCTGGGTCGTCGGCGTCGACAAGGCTCACGTCGCTCCCTTCGTGCCGCGGATCAGCCTGACCTTGCCTGCGCTCGCCTCCTGCCGAACCATGCTGTTTGAGATCGCCGGTACCGACAAGCGCGCGATCATGACGCGGGTGCTGGCCGGTGAGGACCTGCCGGCCAATCGCGCCCGCTCAAATCGGGAGACGATCCTGCTCATCGACAGCGAGGCCTGGCCGGAGGGGCGAAGTGGCGACATCTGACCTGCCCCATGCGCTCGTCATCATGGGCGTGTCCGGCTCCGGCAAGAGCACGATCGGGAAAACATTGGGGCAACGCCTCGGCTGGCGCTTCGAGGATGGCGACAGCTTTCACCCGCCCGCAAACGTCGCCAAGATGAGCGCCGGCCACCCGCTCACGGACGAGGATCGCTGGCCCTGGCTGCAGGCGATTGCCCAGGAGATCGCGCGTTGCCGTACTGCGGGCCAGCACATCATCATCGCCTGCTCTGCACTCAAGAAGGCCTATCGCGATATCCTGGTCGGCGGCTGTAACGATGTCCGCATGGTCTATCTCCAAGGCAGTCAGGAGCTGATCGGCAGACGGATGAGCCATCGCAAGGGGCACTTCATGCCGCCGGGCCTGCTCGCCAGCCAATTCGCCACCCTGGAACCACCTGACGCCGCCGAGCGTCCCATTACAGTCTCGGTCGACGCGCCAGTCGCGGCGATCGTGGACGACATCATGCAACAGCTTCACGCCGGTCGGGGCTGCGCCTGACCCGCGAACAGGAAGGGCTCATGACCCGCATCGCTCTCGTCGTATCCGACGTCGACGGCACGCTGCTGACCAAGGACAAGGTTCTGACCGAGCGGGCCGCGAAGGTGGCGCGACGGCTGCACGAATGTGGCGTCGCCTTCACGCTCACCTCGAGCCGCCCAGCGATCGGAATGCGCTTTCTGATCGAGCCGCTGCAGATCAGCCTTCCGGTCGGCCCGTTCAACGGCAGCTCGATCATCGACGCCGATATGCGCCCGCTCGAGCAGAGCCTGATCCCGCCCGCCGCCGCCGCGCGCTGCGTCGATCTTCTCCAACAATCCAGGGTCGACATCTGGGTCTTCACCAATGATGCCTGGCTGACGCGCAATCCGGACGGCGAATACGTCCCGAACGAGCGGCGCGCGATACGCGCGGAGCCGACGATCGTCGACGATTTCTCCCCCTATCTGTCGAACGCCTGCAAGATCGTCGGCGCCAGCAGCGATTTCGAGCTGCTGGCGCACTGCGAGAGCCAGATGCAGCAGACGCTGGGGACCGAGGCGACGGCGGTCCGCTCGCAGAGCTACTATCTCGACATCACTCCGCCCGGGCGCAACAAGGGCACCTTCGTCACGGCGATGGCCAAGCGGCTCGGCGTTCCGCTCGACCAGGTCGCGACCATCGGCGACATGCACAATGATGTCGCGATGTTCGAGGTGAGCGGATTGTCGATCGCCATGGGCAATGCCAGCGACGAGGTGAAGAGCAAAGCCAAGCGCATCACCACGTCCAACCAGGACGAAGGCTTTGCCAATGCCATGGAGATGATCCTGGCGGAAAACGCGCAAGGCTCATCCGCAGGCTGACGCGCGGCAGCTCAGGCTCCCGACCGCTGCCTTGCGGGTTTGTCGCTGGCCTTCTTGGCGCTGCTCAGATTTTGCGCCGTGTTGATCAGCGCGATATGGGTCAGCGCCTGGGGAAAGTTGCCGGTCTGCCGCCGTGCCTCGGTGTCGTATTCTTCGGCCAGCAGTCCAACGTCGTTGGCGATGTTCACCACGCGGCGGAACAGCGTCTCGGCCTTCTCCGTATCGCCCGCCAGGACATGGGCGTCGGCCAGCCACAGCGTGCAGGCCAGGAACGCGCCTTCGATCGGCTGCTGCTCGTCCGGCGGGACCTCGCGCGGATCGTGCCGGAGCACGAAGCCGTCCCGCAGCAGATGCTCCTCGATCGCGTCGACCGTGCCGCGAATGCGCGAATCGGAGCACGGCAGGAAGCCGACCGCCGGCAACAGCAGCAGGCTGGCATCGAGCAGCCGCGAGCCATAGGACTCGACGAAGCTACCGAGGCTTTCGTCGTAGCCCTTGGCGCAGACATCGCGATGAATCGTCTCGCGCAGCCGCCGCCAGCGCTCCAGCGGCGCCTTGAACCCGAATTTCTCCGCGCTCTTGATCGCGCGATCGAACGCCACCCAGGTCATCACCTTGGAGAACACGTAGTGACGGCCATCGCCGCGGCGTTCCCAGATGCCGTGGTCGGGCTGGTCCCAGACGTCGGTGAGATGGTCGAGCACCGCGCATTCCAGGTCCCAGGTGCCGTCGTCCAGCTTGAGCTTGGTCATGCGGGCCTGATGGAAGGCATCCATCAGCTCGCCGTAGACGTCGAGCTGGAGCTGCGCATGCGCGGCATTGCCGATCCGCACCGGCTGGGCACCCTCGTAGCCCGGCAGCCACTCGGCCTCCCACTCCATCAGCCGCCGCTGGCCCATGATGCCATACATGATCTGCATGTAGGCGGGAGCGCCCGCCGCGGCGCGCAGCAGCCAGTTGTGCCAGGCCAGCGCTTCCTCGGTGTAGCCCGAGTTCATCAACGCGAGCAGCGTGAACGTCGCGTCACGCAGCCAGCAGAATCGGTAGTCCCAATTGCGCCGGCCGCCGAGCTTCTCCGGCAGTGAGGTGGTCGGCGCCGCGACGATGCCGCCGGTCGGCGCGTAGGTGAGCGCCTTCAAGGTGATCAGCGAGCGCATCACGAGTGCGCGATGCTCGCCCTGATAGGTGCAGCGCCGCGACCAGTCGGCCCAGAATGTTTCGGTGTCATCCAGCGCCTGATCCGGATCGATCGCCTTGGGCGCCGGCAGATGCGACGGACCGTAGGTGAGCACGAAAGGCACGGTTTCGCCGGCAGCGACCTCGAACTCCGCCACCGTGGTCATGTCCGCGCCGCGGGTCGCGACGGGCGTATGCAGCACCGCCATGTCCTGGCCGCAGATGGCGAGCAGCGCGGAGCGATCCTCGGAACGCTTGACCCAGGGAATCTCGATGCCGAACCCGAAGCGGATGATCAGCTCCATCCGCATGGCGACCCGGCCGGAGACGCCGCGGACCAGCCGAACGACATCGGAGGCCCTGCCCCGCGGCGGCATGAAATCGATCATCTCGACGGTGCCGGTCGCAGTTTCGTATCGTGTCTCTAGGATGAGGCTGTCGCCGCGATAACGTCGAGACGTCGATCGGACGTCGCCGCGCGGCTCGATCAGCCAGCGGCCGTGGCTGCTATCACCCAGCAGGCCGGCGAAACAGGCGTCGGAATCGAACGCCGGCCAGCACAGCCAGTCGATCGACCCGTTCCGGCTCACCAGGGCAGCCGTCTCACAATCGCCAATCAGGGCGTAGTCTTCGATCCTGCAGGACATTTGGCATCCGCGTGCAACTGCCCCCCAGCAATCCCCCCGTTCTAAACGCCGGCCGGGCTGATCCGTTCGGCGGTCGCCGCCTTCAACGCCGCGACGCTGGTCGCACCGGCGATGTCCTCGAGCTTGATCGGCATCTTGCGGCGCCAGTTCGGATGCTCGTCGATCGTGCCGGGAATATTGGGCTGATCGACCACCTCCAGCAGATCCTCCAGGGAAATCACCAGCAGCCGGGACCGCGTCCGCGACAGGAAGGCGATCGCTGAGTGGACGTCGTTGGCTTGAATGCCGTGTTGGCGGAGCACCTCGTCCCAGAGCCCCAACGCATCCCAGCGATCCTGGTCGCTTTCACCGGGATCGATGCCCAGCCCGCGTTTGGTCTTGAGATCGCCGAACGAGCGCCAGCCGGCGTAGGTCGAGAGGTCGTGGGTATTCAGCGTCACCAGCGCGTTCGGCGGATAGAAGTCGACATCGCGGAAGCGGCCGTTGTCGTCGCGTTCGAAGATCATCACCTTGTAGGACCACAATCCCCAATCGGCCATCTGTTCGCGAAAGCCCTCCGGCACGGTGCCGAGATCCTCGCCGATGACGATGCATTCATTGGCGACGCTCTCGATGACGGTCGCGGCCAACAGCGCCTCGAACGGCATCTGCACGTACGCGCCCTGCTTGGCCGGAAATCCGTGCGGCACCAGATAGAGTCGCTTCAAACCGAGCACATGGTCGAGCCGGATCGCGCCGGCATGCCGCATCGACGCCCGAACCATCTCCCGGAACGGCTCGAAATTCTTCAGCGCCAGTCCGGGCGCGTTGAACCCGGCGAGCCCCCAGTTCTGCCCGACCGTGTTCAAGGGATCGGGGGGCGCCCCAACCGAGAGCGTGCGCGAAATGGCGCCCTGCTCGTTCCAGGCATCGAAGCCGTCGGATTGAACGCCGACCGCGACGTCGAGATACAAGCCGACCTTCATTCCCAGCCGATGCGCGAGATCCCGGCAATGGCGCAATTGTCGCTCGGCGAGCCATTGCACATAGGCGATGAACTCGGCCTCCCTCCGGTCGGGGCCGCTGAGCAGCGCCGCGCAGCGCGCAGCATCGGGCTGCCGCCACTCCTCGGGCCAGTCCCACCAGGGCTTCAGGAAGCGATGCCGCAACACCTCGAAGCAGGTGAAGCGGGCCAGCAGCTCGCCACGCTCGGCCCGATAGGCCTTGAACTCCGCAGCGGCCGCGGCGTCGGGCGCAGCCATGAAAGCGTCGAAGGCGGCACGCAGGGCCGGCCATTTCAACGCCGCCACACCCTTGTAGTCCACCAGCTCGGCCTGCCGCAGCGGCTCCAGCACCTTGCTGCCGGGCCCCTTCGCGAAGCCCGGGGCCTGCTCGACATCGACATAGAGCGCATTCAGGAACAGCCGGCTGTTCGGCGCATAAGGGCTGAAATCGCCCGGCCGATCGTCGAACAGCGCGTGCAACGGATTGAGGCCGACGCCATCGGCGCCGAGTTCGGCGCAAAGCGTGATGAGATTGGCAAGGTCGGTGAAATCGCCCATGCCCCAGTTGCGGCCGGATCGAATGCCGTAGAGCTGCACCGCCAGCAGCCAGACACGGTCGAAATCACCGGCGAAGGCCTTCGCCGGTGCGACGAGCAGCGGCAGCTCCTCGCGGTACGACGACGCATCCGCCAGCTCGAGGCGGTAGCTGCCGACCGGCAGATCACCCGGCCACTCGACCAGGGCCTCGCCGGCGTCTCCCTTCGCGATCTCAGCGTCGCCACGCCTGATGGTCCACCTGACCGGCAGCTTCGCCGCCTCGGTCAGGCGGCTGCGCGCGGGCTGCCCAGAGCGAATCACCACCGCATCGCTCAGCAGCCGATGCGGCGTGGGCCGGGGAAAGGCCTCCACGATGATCTTGAGGGCCGCTTCGTCGGTCACACGACGGTGCCCCTGACCATCGTAGAATTCTGTCAGGATTCCGAGACTATGGGCTTCGCTGTAGAGATCCATTCGGCACGCGATCTGGACGTAACGGCAAGTCGTACGTCGTAAAATTGTTGTGGGACGGCAAGAGGATAAGCCCCTAACGCCGCGGCAAGGCCGTCGTTCCCCGGGGAACAAAACGAGCCTTGCGGCTTTGTAATTGGGGTCGTCTCGGTTTCTAGCGAACCGGGACGCCGTTTTATTGTCAATGGCATCACCGTGAACAAATTTGCGCACACGTTCGAGAGCGTCGCCCTCAAAGACGCTTTCTCCCCTATTCTGCCCTCTTTTGAGGAGAGCCGCATCTGTCGAGGCCGAGACATCTTTCGAGACGCCTCCGATCGCAGCCGCATCATCATCCTCTCTCCTAGGTGAGGGCCTCATGAACCTGATGTCATCCCTGGATTCGCCCAGCCTGCAGACCGAGCCCGACGGCGACGGTCTCTGGTACAAGGACGCGATCATCTATCAGCTGCACGTCAAGGCGTTCGCCGACAGCAACAATGACGGCGTCGGCGACTTCGCCGGCCTGACCGACAAGCTGGACTATCTGCAGGACCTCGGCGTCACCACGCTGTGGCTGCTGCCGTTCTACCCCTCGCCTGGCCGCGACGACGGCTACGACATCGCCGATTACGGCAGCATCAATCCCGATTTCGGGACGATGAAGGAGTTCAAGCGCTTCATCCAAGAGGCCAAGCGGCGCGGCCTGCGGGTGATCACCGAGCTCGTGGTCAATCACACCTCCGACCAGCATCACTGGTTCAAGCGCGCCCGGCGCAGCCCGCCCGGCTCCAGCGCCCGCAACTGGTACGTCTGGAGCGACACCGACCAGAAATATCTCGGCACCCGAATCATCTTCACCGATACCGAGAAGTCCAACTGGACCTGGGATCCGGAGGCCGGCCAGTTCTACTGGCACCGCTTCTTCTCGCACCAGCCGGACCTCAACTTCGACAATCCGCGCGTGGTCAACGCGATCATCCAGGTGATGAAACGCTGGCTCGATGCCGGCGTCGACGGCTTCCGGCTTGACGCCATCCCCTACCTCTGCGAGCGCGACGGCACCAACAACGAAAACCTCCCCGAGACGCATGCGATCATCAAGCGCCTGCGTGTCGAGCTCGACAATTACGCCAAGGACAAGCTGCTGCTGGCGGAAGCCAATCAGTGGCCGGAGGACGTTCAGGAATATTTCGGCCAGGGCGACGAATGCCATATGGCCTATCACTTCCCGCTGATGCCGCGCATCTACATGGCGATCGCCCAGGAGGACCGCTTCCCGATCACCGACATCCTGCGCCAGACGCCCGACATTCCCGCGACCTGCCAATGGGCGCTGTTCCTGCGCAATCATGACGAGCTGACCCTGGAGATGGTCACCGACGTCGAGCGCGACTATCTGTGGTCGACCTACGCCAACGATCCGCGTGCGCGCATCAATGTCGGCATCCGCCGCCGCCTCGCGCCGCTGATGGACAATGACCGGCGCAAGATCGAGCTGATGAACTCGCTGCTGATGTCATTCCCCGGCACGCCGATCATCTATTACGGCGACGAGATCGGGATGGGTGACAACATCTATCTCGGCGACCGCAACGGCGTACGAACGCCGATGCAATGGACGCCCGACCGCAATGGGGGCTTCTCGCGCGCCGACCCGGCGCGGCTCTACGCGCCGATGATCATGGACCCGGTGTACGGCTACGAGGCGGTCAATGTCGAGGCGCAGTCGCGCAGCCTGTCGTCGCTTTTGAACGCCACCAAG
Source organism: Bradyrhizobium sp. SZCCHNS3052 (assembly GCF_032484495.1). NCBI lineage: Bacteria > Pseudomonadati > Pseudomonadota > Alphaproteobacteria > Hyphomicrobiales > Nitrobacteraceae > Bradyrhizobium > Bradyrhizobium sp. SZCCHNS3052. Next base: position 200,053 of record NZ_JAUETB010000008.1, read on the forward strand.
AAGCTGATCTCGGTGCGCAAGTCGACGCTGGCCTTCGGCAGGGGCACCATGACCTTCATCCGCCCGGCCAACCGGTCGGTTCTGGCCTATGTCCGCCAATACAAGGACGAGGTCATCCTCTGCGTCGCCAACCTGTCGCGCTCGGCGCAGGCGACCGAGCTCGATCTCTCGCCATTCAAGGATCGCGTCCCGATCGAAATGCTCGGCCGCTCGCGCTTTCCCGCCATCGGCGAACTGCCTTACATGATCACGCTCGCGCCCTACGGATTCTACTGGTTCCAGCTCAAGGAGCGCGAGAAGTCGGAGCCCATCATCCAGCGCGCGGTACCGGAGTTCGAGACGCTGGTCGTGCCGCTCGGCTCGACCTGGGTATCGCTGGCTCGCACTCGCAGCGTGTTCGAACGCGACGTTCTGCCCGGTCATCTGGCGCGCGCACGATGGTACCCCGAGCGCTCGGCGGACGCGATCCATCCGACGCTGACCTCGGCGATCCCGTTCTGCGACATCGGCGACAACCGGCCCTGGCTGATCTTCTTCAAGGCCGCCGAGCGCGACGAGAAGCGGCGCTATCTGCTGCCGATGCAGATCGAGTGGGTGCGTTTCGATCGCGATCGCTACAATCCGCAGGCCTTCGCCGCCGTGCGCCAGGGCGCCCGCGAGGGAACGCTGCTCGATGCAGCGACGAGCCCGATCTTTCTTGCGCTGCTCCTGCACAATATGAAGCAAGCGTTGACGGTCGAGGAAAACGGGGTGCGCCTCGAATTCCGGCCGACGTCGCGGTTTCCCGACAAGCAGATCCGCGAATCGGAGCAGGTGCGCGTGATCGAGACCGACCGCTGCAGCAGCAAGGCGGTGGTCAACAACGAGTTCTTCATCAAGCTCCGCCGCGAGCTGGAGGCTGGTCCGCACCCGGAGATCGAGATCGGCGGTTTCCTCACGGAAACCGTAGGCTTCGCCAATGTCCCGCCGCTGCTCGGCAGTGTCGAGGTGATCCAGGAGGGCGAGCGGCAGACCGTCGGCTGCGTCCACGGCTTCGTCGAGAACCAGGGCGACGGCTGGACCGTCAGCGCCGCCTATCTCGATCGCTACGTCGACGACCAGCGCGTGTTCGCCGCGAGCGGCGACGAGCGGCAGAGCGAGGAGCTGTCGCCCTATCTGCGCTACATGGCGCAGGCAGGCCGTCGCGTCGGCGAGTTGCATGCGGCGCTCGCCTCGCGCAGCGACATCGTCGATTTCGCGCCCGAGCCCACGAACGCAGATCATCTCGATCACTGGATCGACCGGCTGCGCGGCCAGGCTGACCGGATCCTCACGGGCCTGAGCGAGCGCCGCGATCACCTCAAGGATCCGGAACGAGGGCTGGTCGACCAGGTGCTCGCCAGGCGCGGCGAGCTGTCGGAGCGCCTCAGCAGCCTGATCCCGCACCATATCGGCGGCTGCGACATCCGGCTGCATGGCGATTTCCATCTCGGCCAGATCCTCATCGTCAAGGACGATATTTTCATCATCGACTTCGACGGTGACGAGGAGCAGCCGCTTGCCGAGCGTCGGCGCAAGGCGCCGCCGGCGCGCGACATCGCAGGCTTCCTGCGCTCGATCGATTGCTCGGTCCGCGTCGCCCAGGAGCGCGCCCTGAGGGCGAGCCAGGACGATCACGGCCGTATCGCCGCCGCGCTGTCGGAATGGCGCGACCAGGCCGCGACCGCCTTCTTGGCTGGCTATCGCGAAATCAAGGCCAGTCAGCGCCTCTGGCCGGACGATCCGCATACGGCGGAGGCGCTCCTTAACTTTTTCATGCTGGAAAAAGCCCTCGGAGCGCTCGAATATGATCTGGCTCACCGGCCGGACTGGTTGCGCATCGCATTGAGCAACCTGCTTCGCGTCCTGTCCGAGCCAGCATCAGCCAGCGAGACCTCATGACCCATCTTTCTCCCGAGGCGTTTGCGATCATCGAAGGTCGGCATGCCGACCCGTTTCGCTATCTCGGTCAGCACAATGTCGACGGGCGGGCCGTCGTGCGCGCGTTCCTGCCCGAGGCCTCCCGCGTCGAGGTGGTCGGTGAGCACGGCGACGTCGCCGCGCTGACGCGCATCCATGATGCCGGCCTGTTCACCGGGACCATGCCGTCGCTGCAGCGCTATCGGCTTCGGGCGACATTCGGCGACCACGTCACCGACCTCGAGGATCCCTATCGTTTCCTGCCGATCCTGAGCGATTTCGACCTGCATCTGCTCGGCGAAGGCAACCATGAGCGGCTTTACGACAAGCTCGGCGCGCATCCGATGGTGCTCGACGGCGTCGATGGCGTCGGATTCGTCGTACTCGCGCCCAATGCACGTCGCGTCAGCGTGGTCGGCGATTTCAACTTCTGGAATGCGCGGCGCCACCCGATGCGCGTCCGCGGCAACGGCTATTGGGAGCTGTTCATTCCCCGCGCCAGGGCCGGCGACCACTACAAGTTCGACATCATCGGTCCGCAGGGCGAGCACCTGCCGCTGAAATCGGATCCGATGGCCTTCGCGGCCGAGATGCGTCCCAAGACCGCATCGATCGTGGTCGACGAGTCCAGCCTGCCGCGACCTCGGCCGGCGCCGCATGACATCAACAAGCTGAACAGGCCGGTCTCGATCTATGAGGTGCATCTCGGCTCCTGGCGGCGCAAGGACAATAACCAGTGGCTGACCTATCGCGAACTCGCCGAGCAACTGCCGGCCTATGCACGCGACATGGGCTTCACGCACATCGAATTCCTGCCGGTCAGCGAGCACCCGTTCGACGGCTCCTGGGGCTATCAGCCGACCGGCCTGTTCGCGCCGACCAGCCGCTTCGGCAGTCCTGAGGACTTCTGTGCGCTGGTTGATGCGTGCCACCGCGAGGGCCTCGCGGTGTGGCTCGACTGGGTGCCAGGCCATTTCCCGGATGATCCGCACGGCCTCGGCCATTTCGACGGCACCGCGCTGTACGAGCACGCCAACCCGATGCAGGGCCGGCATCTCGACTGGGGCACGCTGATCTACAATTACGGCCGCACCGAAGTCGCCAATTTCCTGCGCTCGAACGCGCTGTTCTGGCTGGAGCGCTACGGCATCGACGGTCTGCGCGTCGATGCCGTCGCCTCGATGCTCTATCTCGACTACAGCCGTCCGTCCGGCGGCTGGATTCCGAACAAATATGGCGGGCGCGAGAACCTCGAGGCCATCGAGTTTCTGCGCCGGACCAATATCGACGTGTTCGGCCATTTCCCGCAGGCGACCACGGCTGCCGAGGAATCCACGGCGTGGCCGCAGGTGTCTCGCCCGGTCGACATGGGCGGGCTCGGTTTCGGCTACAAGTGGAACATGGGCTGGATGCACGACACCTTGCGCTACATCAGCAAGGACCCGATCCACCGCAAATATCACCACGGCGAGATCCTGTTCGGCCTGCACTACGCCTTTTCAGAAAACTTCATCCTGCCGCTGTCGCATGACGAGGTCGTGCACGGCAAGCGCTCCATCCTTGGCCGGATGCCGGGCGACGACTGGCAGCGTTTTGCCAACCTGCGCGCCTATTATAGCTTCATGTTCGGGCATCCCGGCAAGAAGCTCCTGTTCATGGGCTGCGAGCTCGCCCAGGAGCGCGAGTGGAATCACGATACCTCGCTCGACTGGCATCTGCTCGGCGACGCCAAATATGCCGGCATCCAGGCCCTGATCCGCGACCTCAACCACCTCTACCGCAACGTGCCGGCGCTGCATGAGCGGGACTGCGAGCCGGACGGCTTCGAGTGGTTGATGACCGACGACTCCGACCGAAACGTCTTCGCCTGGGTGCGCAAGGGCTTCGATGAGCACGCGCGCTGCGTCGTGGTCGTGAACTTTTCGCCCAACGTGTATTACAATTACCGGGTCCGCGTGCCGTTCGGCGGCAGATGGAGGGAAGCTTTCAATTCCGACTCCCTGCATTATGGCGGCAGCAATGTCGGCAACGTCGGCCAGGTCCATGCCTCTGAAGAACACCAGCTCAACCTCATCCTCCCGCCCATGGCAGCGGTATTTCTCCTCCCGGAAGCCTGACGCAATGCGCCTGGCCGCTGGAAGCCACGCCCGTCTCGGAGCAACCTGGGACGGACGGGGGACCAATTTTGCCCTGTTCTCCGCCAATGCCGAGAAGGTCGAGCTCTGCCTGTTCGACAGCCAGGGCCGGCGCGAGATCGAGCGCATCGAACTGCCGGAGCGGACGGAGGATGTCTGGCACGGCTATCTCAACGATGTCTCGCCGGGGCAGCTCTATGGCTACCGTGTCTACGGTCCTTACGAGCCGGAGCAGGGCCACCGCTTCAATGCCAACAAGCTGCTGCTCGACCCCTATGCCAAGCGGCTCGCCGGCCGGCTGGTCTGGAGCGACGCCCATTTCGCCTACCGCGCCGGCTCGCCGCGCGAGGATCTCTCGTTCGACCGGCGCGACAACGCCCGCGGCATGCCCAAGGCTGTCGTCATCGACGAGACCTTCAACTGGGGCCGGCGCGAAATGCGGCCGCAGATCCCGTGGGAGGACACGATCATCTACGAGGCCCATGTCAAGGGCCTGACCAACAAGCGCGACGACGTCCCACCCAATCTGCGCGGCACCTATGGCGGGCTGTCGTCGCCGGCGATGATCAAGCATCTGAAGCGGCTCGGCGTCACGACGATCGAGCTGCTTCCCATCCACGCCTTCATCGACGACCGCATGCTGGTCGAGAAGAAGCTGGTCAACTACTGGGGCTACAACACGATCTCGTTCTTCGCGCCGGAGCTTCGCTACGCGCAGGACAATCCGCTCGATGCCTTCCGGACGACGGTGGCAAGGCTGCACGATGCCGGCATAGAGGTCATGCTCGACGTCGTCTACAACCATACCGCCGAGGGCAACCATCTCGGACCCACCCTGTGCTATCGCGGCATCGACAACGCGTCCTACTACTGGCTGAAGCCCGACAATCCGCGCTTCTACGACGATTTCACCGGCTGCGGCTCGTCCGTTAACCTGACGCATCCGCGTGTGCTCCAGATGGTGATGGACTCGCTGCGCTACTGGGTCGAGGTCTGCCACGTCGACGGCTTCCGCTTCGACCTTGCCACCACCCTGGCGCGCGAGAAGCACGGCTTCGACCGGCGCAGCGGCTTTCTCACCGCGATCCGCCAGGACCCGGTGCTGGCGAGCGTCAAGCTGGTCGCTGAGCCCTGGGACGTCGGTCTCGGCGGCTATCAGGTCGGCGCATTCCCCTCGCAATGGTCCGAATGGAACGACCGCTATCGTAGCGCCATGCGTCGCTACTGGAGTGGCGAAGGCAGCCTGATCGGCGAGGTGTCGAGCCGCATGACCGGCTCGTCCGACATCTTCAACCATGACGGCCGCACCCAGCGCGCCAGCGTCAATCACGTCACCGTCCATGACGGGTTCACGCTGGCCGATCTCTTCAGCTACAACAGCAAGCACAATGAAGCGAACGGCGAGGACAATCGCGACGGCTCCAACGACAACCACAGCAACAATTTCGGTCATGAGGGGCCGACCGACGACGTGACGATCACGGCGCTGCGGCGGCAGTCGCGCAAGAACCAGCTCGCCTGTCTGTTCCTCGCACAGGGCCTGCCGCTGCTGCTCGCAGGCGACGAGGTCGGCAACTCGCAGCATGGCAACAACAACGCCTATTGCCAGGACAACGAGGTCGGCTGGGTGGACTGGAGCGGCATGGGCCGCGAGGGCGATGATCTCATCGACTTCATCGCGCACATGACCGAGCTGCGCCGCCGCTTCGGCCAGATTCGCGCGCGCCGCTGGCTCGATGGCCGCCGCCCGGACGGCAGCTTCGGCGTGCTGTGGCTGACGCCTTCGGCGGAGGAGATGACGCAAACCGACTGGACCTTTCCTGACGGACGATTTCTCGCCTACGTGCTCGCCCCGGTGGAACAGGAGCAGGCTCCGATCTTTATCGTTCTGAACGCGGCCCCTGAAGAGATCGGATTCAAATTGCCCAAGCTTGCCGAGTACAAGACGTGGCAACAGGTCCTGAACACCACCGAAGCCCAGCAGACGCCGATCGACTTCGCGTCCGGTGCGGACCTCAAGGCCCCGTCCCGCTCCGTGCTGGCGTATGCGGGCCAGTCATGAACGGCCGTCAATTCGGACCTCGGCTCACGCAGGACGGCACGACGTTCCGGCTGTGGGCGCCTGCCGCCAGGCGCGTCGATCTGATCCTCGACGTCAAGCATGAGATGCAACGCGGGGATGGCGGTTGGTATTCGCTCGACGTCGCCGGCGTCGGCGCCGGCACGCGGTATAAGTTCCGTATTGACGACGAGCTCGACGTTCCAGATCCCGGCTCGGATTTCCAGCCGGAGGATGTCTCCGGCCCGAGCGAAATCATCGACCACCGTACCTACACCTGGCGCTCCGAAAGCTGGCGCGGTCGTCCATGGCAGGATGCCGTGTTCCTCGAAAGCCATGTCGGCACCTTCACGACGGAAGGCACCTACCGCGCAATGATCGACAAGCTCGATCATCTCGTCGAAACCGGCATCACCGCGCTCGAACTGATGCCGCTGGCGGACTTCGCCGGCTCCCGCAACTGGGGCTATGACGGCGTGCTGCTCTACGCGCCGGACAGCGTCTATGGGCGTCCCGATGATTTGCGCGCGCTGATCGACGAGGCGCATCTGCGTGGCATCATGGTGTTTCTCGACGTCGTCTACAATCACTTCGGCCCGGAGGGAAACTACATCGGCCGCTATGCGCCGACCTTCTTCACCGACGCGCATACGCCGTGGGGCAGCGCGATCGACTACCGGTGCTCCGAAGTGCGCGCCTTCGCGATTCAGAACGCGTTGCATTGGCTGACGGACTATCGCTTCGACGGCCTGCGCTTCGACGCCGTGAATCACATCCTGTCCAACGAGGGTGAGATCCCGATGCTGCACGATCTCAGCGCCGCCGTGGGCAAGCTGGTCGAAGCAACCGGGCGGCACATCCATCTCGTGCTGGAAAACGGCGACAACCGCGCCAGCATGCTGGATTCCGCAGAGGAGCCGCCGCGCGGCAAATTTCGCGCGCAGTGGAACGACGACTATCATCACGCCTGGCACGTGATCCTGACCGGCGAGAGCGGCGGCTATTACGGCGACTACCAGCAGGCGCCGCGCCGCGATCTCGCTCGCGCGCTCGCCTCCGGCTTCGTCTACCAAGGCGAACCCGCGGCATTCTGGGGCGGCGATCCGCGGGGCGAGCCGAGCGGTCATCTGGCCCCCGGCGCGTTCGTCAACTTCCTGCAGAACCACGACCAGATCGGCAACCGCGTGTTCGGCGACCGCCTGGAGGCGCTGGCGTCGCCGGAAGGGATCGCGGCGGCACTCGCGGTGACGCTGCTCGCGCCCACCGTCCCGATGCTGTACATGGGCGAGGAATGGGGCTCGAAGCAGCCGTTCCCGTTCTTCTGCGACTTCCAGGGCGACCTCGCGCTTGCCGTGCGCAACGGACGCCGCAGAGAGTACGAGTGGGCGTACGCCAAATATGGCGACGAGGTTCCCGATCCGCTCGACATCGAAACCTTCCAGTCCGCAATCATCGACTGGGACTCCCGCAATGAGTCGCCGGGGCGCGAGCGTCTCGCGCTGGTGCGCGCGCTCCTTGCGGTGCGTCACAAGGAGGTTGCGCCGCGGCTTCCGGGAGCGAAATTCGGCGAGGCGGACGTGACCGATGACGGTCGCCTGAGCGCGCATTGGCTGATGGGCGATGGCAGCCGGCTAAATCTGCTTGCCAACGTCTCCGACAAGGAACTCGCGGCTTCGCCGACCGGCGTCCCGGGCACCCCGATCTGGGGCGGCACGCCTGGAGACCGCCTGCCGCCGTGGTCGGTGTTCTGGAGCATCGGGGGATAGCATGCCTCCGGCCATTCCCCTCGCGACCTATCGCCTGCAGCTCACGGGTGATTTCAACTTCGAATCGGCCGCACGCGTCGTGCCATATCTGAAGGCGCTCGGGATCAGCCACGTCTACGCTTCGCCCTTCATGACGGCGCGGAAGGGCTCGACGCATGGCTACGACATCACCGATCATTCCAAGCTCAATCCCGAGCTCGGCGGCGAGGACGGCTTTGCGAAACTGTGCGCGGCGCTGAAGCAGCACGATCTCGGCCTCATCCTCGACTTCGTGCCGAACCATGTCGGCGTGCATTTCGACGACAATCCATGGTGGCTCGACGTGCTCGAATGGGGCCAGGCTTCGCCGCACGCCGCCTCGTTCGACATCGACTGGGACCAGTTGCCGTACCGCGCGCGCGGCGGCGTGCTGCTGCCGATCATCGGCACCTCCTACGGCCACGCGCTCGAACATGGCGACATCGAGCTGCGCTATGATCCGGACGAAGGCTCGTTCTCCTGCTGGTACTTCGAGCATCGGCTGCCGATCGCGCCCGAGCGCTATGGCGAGGTATTGCGCATCATCGTCAAGGAGGCCGGTGAGGAGAGCAGCGAGGCCGGCAAGGCGATCCTCGACCTGGCGTCGCGCTATCGCGGCTTGCGCCATCCGAACCGCAAGGAAGCGCCGGTGCTCAAGGCGGCCCTCAAGGCCATTCCCGGCGCGGCCGACGTCATTGCCCAGGGGATCGCAGCCTATAAGGCCGGCGACCGTGGTGCGCAGACGCTCGCTCTGCATCATCTGCTGGAGCGACAGCACTACAAGCTCGGCCATTGGCGGCTTGCGTCCAGCGACATCAACTACCGCCGCTTCTTCGACGTCAACACGCTGGCGGGCCTGCGCGTCGAGGATGCCGGCACGTTCGAAGCGATCCACCGGCTGGTCAAGAAGCTGATCGCGGATGGCCAGTTGCAGGGTCTGCGGCTCGACCATATCGACGGCCTGCGCGATCCCGCACAATATTTCCAGCGCCTGCGGCGGCTGATCCGCGACGCTCGGGGGCCTGCAGCCGGGCCGTTCTACGTCGTCATCGAGAAGATTCTCTGCGAGCACGAGAAGCTGCCGGGTTTTGCCGGCGTGCACGGCACCACCGGCTACGAGTGGATGAACGTCATCACCCAGGTCCTGATCGAGGGCAAAGGTCTGGAGCCCTTGGACGAGATCTGGCGCCAGATCAGCAACAAGCCGCCAAAGCTCGCGCCTGTGATCAAGGAGGCCAAGCGGCGCGTGCTGGAGACTCTGCTGACCAGCGAGTTCACCGTGCTGACCCGCCTGCTGGCGCGCATCGCCAACGGCCACTACTCGACGCGCGACTATTCGGAAGACATCCTGCGCCAGGCGCTCGAGCTGTATGTTCTTCACTTCCCGGTCTATCGCACCTATCTCACCACAGCCGGCCCGACCGAGACCGACCGCAAGCTGATCGACCACGCCATCGCAGGCGCCCGGGCCGAATGGTTCGCCTCCGACGGCTCGATCTTCGAGTTCCTGCGCGATGCGCTGACCATGGATCTCATCAAGCGCGACCGCAGCACCAACCACAGCGTCCCGCGTGTGCGCCGCTTCGCCCTCAAGGTGCAGCAGCTCACCGGGCCGATGATGGCGAAGTCGCTGGAGGACACCGCCTTCTACCGCTTCCACCGACTGCTCGCGCTCAACGAGGTCGGTGGCGATCCAGCGGCGCATGCTCTGGCGATCGCCGACTTCCACAAGCTGATGCGGGACCGCGCCAGGCATTGGCCGCACGGCATGACCGCCACTGCTACCCACGACACCAAGCGCGGCGAGGATGCGCGCACGCGGCTCGCCGCCATCACCGAGCTGCCCAACGATTGGACGTCCGCGATGGCGCGCTGGAAGACCTTGAACGCGCCGCACGTCATCACGGATGGCAAGATGCGCGCGCCCTCGGCGGCGTTCGAATACATGCTGTACCAGACGCTCGTCGGCATCTGGCCGGCAAGCGGCACCGATGGCACCCTGCCCGAGCGGCTGCAGGCCTATGCGCTGAAGGCCGCGCGCGAGGGCAAGGAGGAGACCAGCTGGCTCAATCCGAACGAGGCCTATGAGAACGGCCTGCGCGCCTTCATCGACCGCATCCTGGATCGCGACCGCTCGCCCGAGTTCCTGCAGTCGCTGGAGACGCTTTCCAGGCGGCTGGCTTTGCTCGGCGCGCTGAACTCGCTGACCCAGCTCACGCTGAAGGCGACGATGCCCGGCGTGCCGGATTTCTATCAGGGCACCGAGTTCTGGGACCTTTCGATGGTCGATCCCGACAACCGCCGACCGGTCGATTTCGCCGCGCGTGAGCACGCGCTGCGTGCATGCGAGACTCCCGACTGGGCCCACCTCGCGGACCATTGGCCGGACGGCCGCATCAAGCTCGCCTGGACGCGGGAGCTGCTGAAGCTTCGCAACCAGATGCCCGCCGTGTTCACCAACGGCTCCTACGAGCCGCTCGAGGTGAGCGGACGTCATGCCGATCACATCATTGCATTCGCACGACGGCGTGGGCGCGACGCCGTCATCGTCGTCACCGTGCGCAACTTTGCACCCTTCACCGACGGTGGCCGGGTGTGGCCTCACGCAGATGGTTTCGAAGCCGAGGTTCATGCCCGCGGCTACATACCGGCGGACATGCAGGACGGCATCCTGGCGGTGTCCTCCATCTTCACGCATTTGCCTGCAGCGGCGATCCCGGCGCGGACCGACGCGGCAGCCCACCCGCCTGGTCGACGTCGGACAGCAGCGGCGCCGACCTGATCAGCTCTTCTTCGTCAACAGCAGCTGGCCGCGGCTGCGGATCGCGGATTGCGCCGCCTCGGCAAAGCGCTGCAGCAGCCAGGGCAGCACGACCTCGACACGCACGTGATCGTCGGCGACGTCGACATGGCCCGACGCTGCCTGACCGAGCGCGCGAACGCGAAAGATCATCTTGTCGCCCTCCCAGCGCTCTTCGTCGACCTTCAGGACCGGAACGCTGGTCGCGGCGCGGCTGAGCCCGGCCTGGAGCCGGCGCACGGCCTCGTCCTTGCCGAGGCGATGCGGAATGGAAACGACAAGCGGTCTTGACATCGCGATCTCCTGACTAACAACCCTCTCTACGTAGTCATCGGTGGCTACGACCGCAAAGACACACGCTGCATTTTACTTGTTCCCACGCGGAACTTTCGAAGTTCCAACCAGTTTCCTCGGCGAAGGCAGAGCACGTTGTCGCCCCGCTGCCGGGCACTGGAGGGAAGCACATGTCCATCGGAACTATCATCCTCATCATTCTCATCATCGCCCTGCTCGGCGGCTTTTCCGGCATCGGCGGCGGTCCGTTCTACGGCACCGGCTACTACGGCGGCGGCGGCCTCGGCCTGATCATCGTCATCGTGCTGATTCTCGTCCTGCTCGGACGCATCTGATCCGATCGATCTCATAGCCATCCAACTGATCAGCTCGGGCTGACGTGGCCGCGCCACGTCGGCCTGGCCTTGATTGCGCCCCCGCATCGCATCCCTTACACTTCGTTCGCGAGCTTCCTCATCGCCGGCTTGATCGCGCCGGCCGCGTCGTCATAGCCCTCCCACGCCTTGGTCTTGGGCAAGAGCGCCGGCGCGGTTCGGACCGTGTACCGCTCGGGTTCGAGCCCGTTCTTCACCTGCGCCCAGGTCAGCGGCATCGACACGGTGGCGCCTTCGCGAGCGCGCGGCGACAGCACGGCGACCGCCGTCGACATCCGGTCGTTGCGCAGATAGTCGAGGAAGATCTTCCCCTTGCGCAGCTTCTTCGACATGTTGAGCAGGTACTGCTCCGGGCGGTCGTTCGCCATCCATTGGCACACGCCCTGTGCAAACGCCTTCGCTTCGGGCCAGCTCACCTCGTCGCGCGCGCCGTGCAGCAACGGCGTCACCACATGCAGACCCTTGCCGCCCGTGGTCTTGCAGAAGCTCTCGAGTCCGAGGCTCTTCAAGCGCTGGCGCATCTCCTTGGCGGCCGCGATCACCTCCTCGAACGCGACGTTCGGCGCCGGATCGAGATCGAACACCAGCCGACCCGGGACGTCATAGGCGTCCGGCGCGCAATTCCATGGATGCAGCTCGACGGCGGCGACCTGGGCCACCGCGATCAATCCCTCGACGCGGTCGATCTGCAGATACGGTTTGCGGTCGCCCGAGACCTTGACCAGCTCCAGCAGGTCGGACATGCCCTGCATGCCGTGCCGCTGGAAGAATTTTTCGCCACCGATGCCATCAGGCGCACGCACGATCGAGCACGGCCGCCCCCTCAGATGCCCGATCATCCAGTTGCCGACGGCTTCCAGATAGGTCGCAAGATCAAGCTTGGTGACGGGCTCGCCGTCGCCGGCGTCCGGCCACAGCGCCTTGTCGGGCTTGGAGATCGCAACGCCCATCACGGTCGCCGAGCCCTTCGTGCGTGACGGCGTCTTGTGCAGCGTGGTGCCCACGGTCGCGACGCTCGCGGCGGCCCGCGCCACCGGCCTGGCAACCTTCGTCGTCACCACCGGCGCCTCGGCAACGACCTCGCGCGCCGGCTTGTCCTCACGCAGTCCCTTGAACGAGGCCTGCCTGACATTGCCGTCGCCGGTGAAGCCCGCAAACTCGATCTCGGCGACCAGCTCGGGCTTGAGCCAATGCACGTCACGCGTCTTGCGCGGCGCGTTCTTGCCGCTGAACGGGCTCTTGTCGGATGCCGCCGCCTTCAGCGCCGGCATGATCTCCTTCACCGTGTCCTGGCCGAAGCCGGTGCCGACGATCCCGACATAAGCGAGATGATCGTCCTTGTTGACGCCGACCATCAACGATCGGAATTTGCCGTTGGTCGTCTTCCAGCCGCCGATGACGACCTCGTGGCCGGGCCTGGTCTTGGCTTTGGTCCAGCTCTCCGTCCGTCCCGAATGATAGGCCGAGTCCAGCTTCTTGGAGACGATGCCCTCCAGCGACAGCTTGCGCGCCGACTCCAGCACGGCTTCGCCGTCGCTCTCGAAATGCTCGACGTAGCGGATCCGCGGTGTCTTGCCCTTGATATGCGCCTTCAATAGCTTCGCCAGCCGTGCCTTGCGCTCGCGCAACGGCTGGCGGCGCAGGTCGAACTCCTCGGCGAACATCAGGTCGAAGGCGAAGAAGATCAACTCGTCGGTTTCACCCGCCGAGATCGCCGCCTGCAGGGCGGAGAAATTCGGATTGCCGTCCTTGTCGAGCGCGACGATCTCGCCGTCGATGATCGCGTCCGGCAGCTTCGCAGCCTCCTCCGCAATCGCGCCGAACTTGGCGGTCCAGTCCAGGCCCTTGCGGGTCTTCAGGGTTGCCTCGCCGCCCTCGACCCTGATCTGCACGCGGTAGCCGTCGAACTTGATCTCGTGCCCCCAGCCCTCGCCGCTCGGCGGTTGCGCGACCGACGTGCAAAGCTCGGGCGGCACGAAGTCGGGCAGCGACGATACCGTCTTCGGCGCAACGCGGGCCTTGGTGCCGTTTGCCTTCGCGGCCCTCGCTTTCGGTGATGAGGCCTTCGTAGTCGGCTTGGTTTCGCTGTCACTGCGGTTGGAGTGCCACACCGCATCCGCGTTCATGCGCTGCGTCTTGGCGAGCATGAACGGCTTCGGCGCCTTGCCCTTGCCGGCCGCGATCTGCTCCATCGTGCGGCCCGAGGCGACCGACTTGTCGGCATCCAGGATATCGTTGGCCTCGCCTTCCCGGGCAAACTCGTCGCGATGCTTGATCAGCAGCCAATTGGTCCGCTTGCCGCCGGTGCGATCGTGGCGCATCCGCACCAGCACCCAGCTGCCATGCAGCTTTTCGCCCTCGAGAGTGAATTTGAGATCGCCCTTCTTGAACCCGCGCTCCGGGTCCTCGCTGTCCCAATAGCCGCGGTCCCACAGCATGACGGTGCCGCCGCCATACTCGCCTTCCGGGATCGTACCTTCGAAATCGCCGTAGTCGAGCGGATGATCCTCGACCTCGACCGCAAGTCGCTTGTCGTGCGGATCGAGCGACGGCCCCTTGGTGACGGCCCACGACTTGAAGACGCCGTCGAATTCGAGCCGCAGGTCGTAGTGCAGGCGCGTTGCGTCATGCTTCTGGATGACGAAGCGCGGCCGCGCCGTACGCGCGACCTTGGCGTCGCCGGACGGCTCCGCCGTCTTGTCGAAATCGCGCTTCTTGCGATAGGTGGAAAGCTTCCCGAGCGCCACGGTGATCCCTCGCGTTGAGTGGTAGCGTAGCAAAGCCGGCGAACTCGTGGAACCGGCCGCATCGGCAGGATAACTTCGGGCAAAGTTCCGCGTTCCCGCGGCTCATGGAGGGCCCAGGCTGTGCTGGCGTCCGCCCTCTGCCAGTCGAGAGGGCGCGCAGGGAAGGCCGGGAGCTCGCCGCCCCCATGGCCCGCCTGCAGAAAGAAATGCAGGCGGCAGGTACCACAGGTGCAGCCGAGACATCCCGGCCCTCCCTGCGCGACGGCTTTAACGGCTGCTTCGCGTTCTCCCCGGTGCGCCGGGCTTGTTGGCCACCGTGTCACGACAATGCGCCTGCGCGCATTGCGCTGGATACCAGCATCGGGGTATCAGGACCGCGCGACTTGACCGTGCATGCCGGATTGTTCGTCGGCGCGACTGAATCACGCTGCAACCCGGCACACCCATCGCATTCCGCTGCCGACGTCCGTGACGACCGCGATACGTCCCCTCCGACGCAACGGAACGGTCCGGACCATAATGCTGATTTTACGAAGTCGTCAAGCGAATTATTTTTTCCCGAAGCGACCTTCGCCGGGCTCATGGAACCCACACCGATGCTTGCCCGTTGCAGCCTCGTTCGGATTGTCCAAGGAGACCACGATGGCCCCCCGCGCCTACTGGAAAGGCTCGCTCAAACTCTCGCTCGTCAGCTGCCCCGTCGTGCTCTATCCGGCGTCGACGTCGGTCGAGAAGACGCGCTTCCATCTGATCAACCGCGAGACTGGCAACCGGCTCAAGCAGCAGATGGTGGACGCCGAGACCGGCGACATCGTCGAGGGCGACCAGAAGGGCCGCGGCTATGAACTCGCCAAGGGACAGTATGTCGAGATCGAGCCGGAGGAGCTCGAGGCGGTCCAGATCGAGAGCAACCATACGATCGACATCGATAGCTTCGTGCCGCGCGACGAGATCGACCAGCGCTATCTCAACCACCCCTATTACATCGCCCCCGACGGCAAGGCGGCGCTCGACGCCTTCGCGGTTATCCGCGACGCCATGAAGGACCAGGAGCGCGTGGCGCTGGCGCGGATCGTGCTGACCAACCGTGAGCACGTCATCGCCATCGAGCCGATGGGCAAGGGCATGCTCGGCACCACGCTGCGCTTTCCCTATGAGCTGCGCGACGAAGCCGAGTTCTTCGACGACATCAAGGCGCCGAAGATCAGCAAGGACATGGTCGAGCTGGCCGGCCACATCTTGCAGACCAAGGCAGCCCATTTCGACCCCTCGGAGTTCAAGGATCAGTACGAGACCGCGCTGAAGGCGCTGGTGAAGCGCAAGGCCTCGGGCAAGCCGATCAAGCTGCCGGAGCCGGCGGAGCGGCCCGACAACGTCGTCAGCCTGATGGATGCGCTGAAGCAGAGCCTGAACGGCAAGAGCCGAAAAAAGACAGCGCGTGCGGCGTCGCGGCGGACGAGCACGCATCGACGCCCGGCGAAGAAGGCGCATCGGTCGGCGGCGCGGCAGAGGAAGGCGGGGTGAAAGCCAGCAGCTGCCTGCGTGGCGCAAGCGGCCTCCACACCCACCGCCGTCGTCCCGGCGAACGCCGGGACCCATACTCCGCGGCGGGTGTTGTAAGACAAGACTTGTCCCACATCCCGCGCAATAACATCTCCCTGGGGTTATGGGTCCCGGCGTTCGCCGGGACGACAGCGGAGAATTTTGCGACGGCTGCGGGTCATGGCGTGCGCGATGATCGTAGCCCGAATGATCGCCTCGTCAGCTCTTCTTCGACTTCTTCTTCGTCGTTTTCTTGGTAGTCTTCTTCGTGCTCTTCTTGCTCGCCTTCTTGGCCGTCTTCTTCGCCGAGGCCCTCGCGCTCTTTTTCGCGGGCACCTTCTTGCCTTCGCGGCGCGCCTCCGACAGGCCGATCGCGATGGCCTGCTTGCGGCTCTTGACCTTGCGACCGGAACCGCCGCTGCGCAGCGTGCCGGCCTTGCGCTTCTTCATGGCCCGGCCGACCTTGGCCGATGCCTTGCGCGAGTATTGTCGTGCCATGAACATCCTCCCGATTGCGACACGTAAACCGCGTCGGCGAGACGAAAGTTCCAAAGCGCAAGCTGATGCCGCGTACCTCCACCCATGCTTTCACGATCGCGGGAATCGAAGCCCGCCGATACATCGAGATTCCAATGCAGCTTCGCGCTCGTCGTTTCGATGACGGATAGACCGAGAAGCCAATCAGACGTTCTGATCCGCCGCATGAGGCGCAACTGGACAAGGCGACGTTCCGAATGATGCGTCCCTGGCCTCTTCCTCAGTCAGCAATTTCAGGAGCACCGTCCGCTTGGACTCATCGTTGAATTCAGCGAGACGTTTCCTGAACAGGATGAGGTTCTGCAGATGAATGTATTCTTCCATGACCGACCTCACTGATGGGAGCCAAGAACGACGTCGATGGACGAACGGCAAACGAAATCCAGGTGTGCAATATCTTTGATCTCATCGGGTCTTCCGAACCCGTCAAGGTCTGGATCTTGTGCTGCGATCTCGAACAGTCCCTGCAGGCTGAAAGATCGAACGCGCAGAACCCCTCACCGGGACATAGGCCGGCCTTCATGCCGAAGCGGCACTGCAACGCGTCGGGCTGACCTTGATTGAGATGAATTTCAGGCATGATGCTCTTCCCGGTATCGCCGATGACAATCTCTGCGCCGCAGTCGGCAGCCTCGTCCCCCCAAATTCAGATCGTGTTCTGACAAGCCGAGACATGGCACGTCCCGTGTTTACACCGTCGTGCATGCAAACGCACGATCAGCTGCGCCGATGAGGTGGCACGACCGCGGTCTCGATCATCCGTTGATCCAGAGAACGGGCGCCAGCGGACGTACTGTGCCGCAGCGCGAGATGACCGGCTGGTCAAAATTGCTCGAAAATATAACGAAACGAGCTGATGCCGCCCGCGGGACACGCAAGCTCGCCCATCGAATGGCGATGCCAACGCCCCTGACACACAGGACCAGTCGGCCGATACGGCCAAAGCTCAGTCCGGCGCGCGCAGCCGATAGCCGATGCCGGTCTCGGTCAATACGAATTGCGGGCGCTCGGGATCGGCCTCGATCTTCTGCCTGAGCTGACGCACATAGACGCGCAGATATTGCGCGTCGGTCAATTCGTCCCACAGCTCCTTGAGCAGGAAGCGGTGCGTCAGCACCTTGCCGGCGTGCTGCACCAGGACGCGGAGCAGATCGTACTCCTTGGGCGACAGCTTGATCTCGCGGTCGCCGACCTTGACGATGCGGCGGACGAGATCGACGGAGAGATCGCCGGTGCGGAACACCGGACGCTCGCCCTGCACCTGCAACTGATGCCGCAACGCCGCGCGCAGCCGCGCCAGCAGCTCATCCATGCCGAACGGCTTGGTGATGTAGTCGTCGGCGCCGAGATCGAGCGCCTGGACCTTGCCCGCCTCGTCGCCGCGGCTGGACAGCACCACGACCGGCACGGCCTCGTTGCGGCCACGGATGGTTCGCAGCAGCTCGAGCCCGTCGACGTCGGGCAGGCCAAGGTCGAGAATGATCAGCGCCGGCTCCTGGCCCAACAGCTCCAGCGCGATCCTGCCGTTCGAGGCTTCGAGAATCTCGTAGCCCTGCGTGGTCAGGCCCATCCGCAGCAGCTTGCGGATCGGCGGCTCGTCGTCGATCACGAGCACCTTGATCGGAGCGCCGGTCATGCGGCCGTATCCAGCGGTCTGGCCTGCGCCGGCACGGGCAGGCGGATGGTGAGGACCGCGCCGGGCCGATCGGTGCGGTTGCCGGCGAAGATGCGGCCATGCATCGCCTCGATGAAGCCGCGCGAGATCGCGAGCCCCAGACCGGTGCCGGGCCGCACCTGGTCGCCCTTCTGCACGCGATAGAACTTGTCGAACACGTGCTCGACCTCCGCGGCGGGAATGCCGTCGCCTTCGTCACGGATCTCGAGCATGACCCAGTTGTTGTCGCGGGCCGCGCGGATCGCGATCGAGGTCTCGGGAGGCGCATATTTGGCGGCGTTGTCGAGCAGATTGAATAGCACCTGCTCGAACAGCACCGCGTCGACCTCGACCATCGGCAGATCGGGGGCCAGCTCCAGCGAGACATGATGACCGGCGAGGATCTTGCTCGCGCGCCGCAGCGCGCTGCCGACGATCTCGCCGACGTCGTGGCGCGCGGCGTTCGGCACGATTGCGCCGGATTCCAGCTTGGTCATGTCCAGGAGATTGGCGATGAAGCGGTTGAGCCGTTCGGATTCGTCGATTACGGTGGCGAGCAGGTCGAGCTTCTCCTTGTCGGACAGCCGGGCCGCGAGATCGCGCATCGTCGAGGCCGCGCCGAGCACGGAGGCGAGTGGCGTCTTCAGATCGTGCGAGATCGAGGTGAGCAGCGCCGAGCGCAGCCGGTCCTGCTCCATGGTGCGCTTGACCTTGTCCATGTCCTCGACCAGCAGCACGCGCTCGATCGCGAGCGCGCCCTGGTCGACCAGGGCATCGAGCAGCCGGCGCTGGTCCGGCGTCAGCAGCGGCCCGGTGCGATCGTCATCAATGCCGATGACGCCGATCGAGCCGCGCCCGGTGCGCATCGGCAGGAACAGCCGCTTGGCGCCCGGCAGCGTGTCGGAGCCGCGCCCGGCGGCGCGGTCGTTGCTCCAGGCCCAGCTCGCGGCGGCGAGGTCGGCGTCGTCGAGCTGATCCTCCGGCGGGTAGCCGGTCATGACCGTGAGCTTGCCGTCCTGCGGCAGCAGCAGCACGACCCGTACCTTCAGCATCAACGCCGCCTGATAGGCCGTGGCCCACAGCACGTCATCGAGGGTCGCGGTGCCCGCAAGCTTGCGGCTGAAGGCATAGAGCTGCTCGGTGGTCCGGACGCGGTGGGTGGCGGCGTCAGCCTGAACGCGAACGCGCGCGGCGACGTTGGACACCAGGATCGCGATCAGCATGAAGAAGAAGAACGCGCCGATGTTGGTCGGATCGGTGATCGTGAACGTATACAGCGGCGGAAGGAAGAAGAAGTTGTAGCAGAGCGAGGCGGCGAGGCTCGCCAGCAGTGACGGCCACAGGCCGTAGCGTGCGGCGACGCCGACCACGGCCGTGAGGAACACCAGATCGACGTTCTCGATGCCGAAGACGGGCTGGATCAGCTCGGCGAGGCCAAGGCCGACAGCCGTGATCAGCAGCGCCTTCAGATAGGGCTTCGGCTGCAGCGGCTCGTTGCGTGCTCGCGTCTGCACCGAGCTGCTCGTGGTGTCCGGCGCCTCCTCGCCGGCGATGACGTGGATACTGATGTTGCCGGCGCGCCTGACGAGGTCGTGGACCACGGAGCCCCTGATGATCTCGAACAGGCGCGAGCGGCTCGACTTGCCGATGATGATCTGGGTGACGTTGTTGGCCTGCGCGAAGTTGATGAGGTCATCCGCGATACGCCGGCCGACGCCCGGAATCGTCAGCGCCTCGCCGCCGAGGGTCTCGGCCAGCCGCAGCGTATCGGCGAGCCGGTCGCGCTGCTTGTCCGTGAGCTGCAGGTTGCGCCGGGTCTCGATGGTAACGGCGGTCCACGGCGCGTGGACACGGTCGGCGAGCCGCTTGGTGTAGCGCACCAGCCCTGTCGCCCGCGGATCCTCCGACACGCAGACGAGGATGCGCTCGCCGGCTGCCCAGGGGCCGGCGATGGCATTGGCTTGCATGTGGGTGAGCAGTTGCTCGTCGACGCGCTCGGCCGTCCGGCGCAGCGCGAGCTCGCGCAGCGCGGTCAGGTTGCCGGGCGAGAAATAATGCTCCAGCGCCCGCTCCGCCTGCTTGGGCACATAGACCTTGCCCTCCTTCAGTCGCTGGATCAGATCGTCGGGCGTGAGGTCGATCAGTTCGATGGCGTCGGCGCGGTCGAGGATCGAGTCCGGTACGGTCTCGCGCACGCGCACATGCGTGATCTGGGCGACGACGTCGTTGAGACTCTCGATGTGCTGGACGTTGACCGCCGTGTAGACGTCGATGCCGTGCGACAGCAGCTCCTCGACGTCGAAATAGCGCTTGGGGTGGCGGCTGCCCGCCGCATTGGTATGCGCGAGCTCGTCGACGATCGCGAGCTTGGGGCGGCGCGCGATCACGGCATCCAGATCCATCTCCTCGACGATCTGGTCCTTGTAGGAAATACGTTTGCGCGGGACGATCTCCAGGCCGCGCACCAGCGCCTCGGTCTCGGCGCGGCCATGCGTCTCGACGAAGCCGATCACGACGTCGACGCCGGCCCTCAGCTTGGCATGCGCGCTCGACAGCATCTCATAGGTCTTGCCGACGCCGGGGGCGGCGCCGACGAAGATCTTGAGCTTGCCGGCAGGACTGTCCTCCCGCCGGGCCGCTTCGAGCAGGGCCTCCGGCGAGGGACGTTGGTCGGGATCGCGGCGTTGACTGGCCATGCGGCATTATAGACGGAGGGACCTCGGCGCCAAGACCAAGACCTTCAAGGCGTCATTGCGGTTTGGCAGCATCGAGTGCCAGGTTGAGCGCAAGCACGTTAACGCGGGGTTCGCCGAGCAGTCCGAGCAGACGGCCCTGGGTCTGCCGCGCGATCACGGCCTGGACGCTCGCCTCCGGCAAGCCGCGTGCCTTGGCCACCCGCGGCACCTGGAACAGCGCCGCCTCCGGCGAGATGTCCGGATCGAGCCCGCTCGCCGAGGTCGTCACCAGATCGACCGGCACGGCCTGCGCGGGATTCTCCGCCTTGAGCTTGTCGACGTCCTCCTTGACGCGGTCGGCCAGCGCCTTGCTGGTCGGGCCGAGATTGGAGCCGGACGAGTTGGCGGCGTTGTAGGGCGCAGAAACCGTCTTGGTGGAGTCGTTCGGATCGGCGGCCGAGGTCGCCGACGGACGGCCGTGGAAATATTTGTCGTCCTTGAACTCCTGACCGATCAGCGCCGATCCGATCACCTTGCCGTTGCGCGTGATCAGGCTGCCCTCGGCCTGCGCCGGAAAGATGGTACCGGCGACGACGGTCATGGCGAGCGGGTAGAGCAGCCCGGTGATCAGGGTCAGCGCGAGCAGGACCAAGATGGCGGGACGGATTTCTTTGAGCATGTGAGTCTCCTGTGTCTCTCCCGTCATTGCGAGGAGCGAAGCGACGAAGCAATCCAGCGTCGTGAGGGCGGAGACAGTCCTGGATTGCTTCGCTTCGCTCGCGATGACGGGGTTTGTGGTGTCAGGCCAGATTCAAGGCGGTCACGATCAAGTCGATCGCCTTGATGCCGATGAAGGGAATGATGATGCCGCCCAGCCCGTAGATCATCAGGTTGCGGCCGAGCAGCGCGCCGGCGCCGATGGCGCGGTAGGCGACGCCCTTCAGCGCCAGCGGGATCAGCGCGATGATGACGAGCGCGTTGAAGATGATCGCCGACAGGATCGCGCTCTGCGGGCTCGCCAGGTTCATGACGTTCAGCACGTTGAGCTGCGGGTAGAACGCCAGGAACATCGCCGGGATGATCGCGAAATATTTGGCGACGTCGTTGGCGATCGAGAACGTCGTCAGCGCGCCGCGCGTCATCAAGAGCTGCTTGCCGATCTCGACCACCTCGATCAGCTTGGTCGGGTTGGAGTCGAGATCGACCATGTTGCCGGCTTCGCGCGCGGCCTGCGTGCCGGTGTTCATGGCAACGCCGACATCGGCCTGCGCCAGCGCCGGCGCATCGTTGGTGCCGTCGCCGCACATCGCCACCAGCTTGCCCTTGGCCTGCTCGTCGCGGATGAGCTTGAGCTTGTCCTCGGGCGTCGCCTGCGCCAGGAAATCATCGACGCCGGCTTCGGCGGCAATCGCCGCCGCGGTCATCGGGTTGTCGCCGGTGATCATGATGGTGCGGATGCCCATCCGACGCAGCTCGGCGAAGCGTTCGCGGATGCCGCCCTTGACGATGTCCTTGAGCTGGACGACGCCGAGCAGGCGCCCGTCCCTGGCGACCGCGAGCGGCGTGCCGCCGGATTTGGCGATGTCGTCGGAGATGGCACGGATCTCGCGGACAAGCTCGCTCTCGACCGGCTGGACCGCGCGCACCGTGCTGCCGGAGACGGGCTGGGTCGGGCCGCCGCCGATGGAATTGAGGATGGCGTCGACCGCACCCTTGCGCACCGAGGAGCCGCCGGCATCGACGCCGCTCATGCGGGTCTGCGCCGTGAACGGCACGAAGGTGGCGCCGAGCTCGGCCATGTCGCGGCCGCGGATGCCGTATCTGTCCTTGGCCAGCACCACGATCGAGCGGCCCTCCGGTGTCTCGTCGGCGAGCGAGGCGAGCTGCGCCGCGTCGGCGAGCTCCTGCTCGCTCACGCCCTTGACGGGACGGAATGCAGTCGCCTGGCGATTGCCGAGCGTGATGGTGCCGGTCTTGTCGAGCAGGAGCGTATCGACGTCGCCAGCGGCCTCGACCGCGCGGCCCGACATCGCCAGCACGTTGAAGCGCACCAGGCGGTCCATGCCAGCGATGCCGATCGCCGACAGCAGCGCGCCGATCGTGGTCGGGATCAAGGTCACGAACAGCGCCACCAGCACCACCACCGAGATCGAGCCGCCGGCATAGGCCGCGTAGCTCGGGATCGTCACCGTCGCGAACACGAAGATGATGGTGAGGCCGGCGAGCAGGATGTTGAGCGCGATCTCGTTCGGCGTCTTCTGCCGCTCCGCGCCCTCGACCAGCTTGATCATGCGGTCGATGAAGGTCGAGCCTTGCGCGGCCGTGATCCTGACGCGGATCCAGTCCGACAGCACCTGCGTGCCGCCGGTCACCGCCGAGCGGTCGCCGCCGGATTCGCGGATGACGGGCGCGGATTCGCCGGTGATCGCAGCCTCGTTGACCGAGGCGACGCCCTCGATCACCTCGCCGTCGGAAGGGATGGTGTCGCCGGCCTCGACCAGCACGAGATCGCCGACCTTCAGGCTGGTGCCGGGCACGAGCTTGTAGGTGTGATCGGCCGGGTTCGTGCCCATCAGCAGCTTGGCCTGGCTCTCGGTGCGCGTCTTGCGCAGCGAATCCGCCTGTGCCTTGCCGCGGCCTTCGGCGACGGCTTCGGCGAAATTGGCGAACAGCACGGTGAACCACAGCCAGAGAATGATCTGGAAGGTGAAGCCGAGATCCGCTCCGCCGGTCACGACGTCGCGCAGAAAGATCACCGTGGTGAGCGCGGCGACGACCTCGACCACGAACATCACCGGGTTTCTGATCATCAACCGCGGGTCGAGCTTGACAACCGCGGCCTTGATGGCCGGCAGCACGATCTTCGGGTCGAGCATCGTCGACATCGACGAGCGCTTCTGCAGTTTCATGGTGTCCATGGAGGTTGCTCCGAGATCAGAACACGGTGCCGGCGGCCATCGCGAGATGCTCGACGATCGGACCGAGGGCGAGAGCCGGGAAGAAGGTGAGGCCGCCGATGATCAGGATGACGCCGACCACGAGGCCGACGAACAGGCCGCCCGTGGTCGGGAACGTGCCGGCCGAGGGCGGGATCGACTTCTTCCCGGCGAGCGAGCCCGCGATCGCCATCGCCGGAATGATCATGAAGAAGCGGCCGACGAACATCGAGGACGCGAGCGTGAGGTTGTAGAAGAAGGTGTTGCCGGTGAGGCCGCCGAAGGCCGAACCGTTGTTGGCGGTCGCCGAGGTATAGGCATAGAGCACCTCGGTGAAGCCGTGCGGACCGGCATTGGCCATCGACGCGACGGCCGAGGGCAGCACCACCGCGACCGCGGTCCAGCCGAGATACATCAGCGGCAGCACCAGGATTGCCAGCATCGCCATCTTGACCTCGCGCGCCTCGATCTTCTTGCCGACATATTCCGGCGTGCGCCCGACCATCAGGCCGGCAACGAAGATCGCGAGCACCACGAACAGCAGCATGCCGTAGAGGCCGGCACCGACGCCGCCTATGATGATCTCGCCGAGCTGCATGTTGATCAGCGGGATCATGCCGCCCAGCGCGGTGAAGCTGTCATGCATGGCATTGACCGCGCCGCAGGAGGCGGCCGTCGTGATCACGGCGAACAGTGACGACGCGACGATGCCGAAGCGGACCTCCTTGCCTTCCATGTTGCCGCCCGTCAGTCCGAGCGCGTTCAACGTGGTCGTACCGTTGGCCTCGGCCCAGTAGGTGATGGCGACGCCGGCGATGAACAGGACGCCCATCACGGCGAGGAGCGCCCAGCCCTGGCGCTGGTTGCCGACCATGCGGCCGAACACGTTGGTCAGCGCGGCACCGAGCGCGAAGATCGAGAGCATCTGGATGAAGTTCGACAGCGCGTTCGGGTTCTCGAACGGATGCGCGGCGTTGGCATTGAAGAAGCCGCCGCCATTGGTGCCGAGCATTTTGATCGCGACCTGCGAAGCCACCGGGCCGACCGCGATGGTCTGCTTCGCCCCTTCCAGCGTCGTGGCCTCGACATAGGGCCCGAGCGTCTGCGGGATGCCCTGCCAGACCAGGAACAGCGTGTAGACGATGCAGAGCGGCAGCAGCACATAGAGCGTGCATCTGACGACGTCGACCCAGAAATTGCCGACGGTCCGCGCCGAGGCGCGTGAGAAGCCGCGGATCAGCGCGATCGCGAGCACGATGCCGGTCGCGGCCGACAGGAAGTTCTGGTGCGTGAGCCCGAGCATCTGCACGAGATAGGAGAGCGTGCTCTCGCCGCCGTAGTTCTGCCAATTGGTGTTGGTCAGGAAGCTGATCGCGGTGTTGAAGGAGAGATCCTCGGCGACCGCAGACTGTCCCGCGGGATTGAACGGCAGCACGGCCTGCAGCCGCATCACGCCGTAGATGATCAGGAAGCCGCCGACATGGAACAGCAGCATCGCGACCGTGTAGGTCAGCCAATGCTGCTCGCGGCGCTCGTCGACGCCGCCGATCCAGTAGATTGCGGACTCGACCGGCCGCAGCACCGGCGACAGGAAGGTGCGCTCGCCATTGAAGACGCGCGTCATGTACCAGCCGAGCGGCTTGGCAAGCGCGACGATGACGGCGCAGTAGAGCAGGATCTGGATCCAGCCGATCACAGTCATGGGGATGTTGTCCTTGAAGGTGCGACGGTGGCGGTCAGAACCGCTCGGGCCGCAACAGCGCGTAGGTGAGGTAGATCAGAAGGCCGAGCGATACCGCGCCGGCGAGCGAATAGTCGAAGATCATGGCTCGTCTCCTAGAGCCGCTCGCAGGCGTAGGTGTAGCCGATCGCCAGGGCGAACAAGCCGGCGGCCAGCGCCAGCATCAGGATGTCCAGCATGGTGTGCTCCTCATGCGCGCGAAAGACGCGCAACGCTTGGAGCGGCCGGGAGCGCCGGTGCGGCCACGGTCCGTTCCATGGCGGACAGATGGCATCCGGCCTCATAGGTTTTCGAGACAGCACTGCCGACAGAGTTATAGGAAACTCATAAAGACCGCGGCGTTCTCGCGCCCCCCGGCAGAACCGCGCGGCCGCAGCCGCATATGAACCGGCCATGCCGCCGCGGCGTCTTTATGCGCCGGCTATTTCTTCCCGCCTTCGCCCCTCTCGCATTCCTACGCCGCCGTCGACCACATTGCCGATCAAGGCCCATCGGGCCATCGCTCACTGACGACGGGAGGCCGGCATGGCTGCCTTGACGACACGACCGGATGTGCCCGAGCGGGTACAACTCGCGCAGACCACGACGGCGATGCTGACGGCCCTGCTTGGCGAAGACGAGGGCGTCTCACCGTTGTCGGCGCGAGGGCGACGCCGGCTGCGGATCGCACGATTGCTGGAGACCGACGCGCGGATCGATGCCGCGCTGGAGCTGGCCGCGCTGCAATTGCCACGATGGCAGCTCCGGCGCATCGCCTATGATGACGGCGAATGGCACTGCGCATTGTCGCAACAGCGCGAATTGCCGGACTGGCTCGATCATTGCGTCGAAGCCCGCCACGCCGATCTCGCCCTCGCCATTCTCCACGCAGCCGCCGAGGCCCGCCGTCTCGAGCCCGGCGTCTCGCAGACTGACGCAAGGCGCGGCGTCCAGGCCGAACCCGGGCTTGCCGACCTGCTCTGCTGCGACAACTTCTGAGCCGGTATTACCTGCGCGATGCTCATCCCCACCGACAGGCCCGCTGAGCTTCCGGCGGCCAGGGTCCTGCTGCGATTTGTGCTGCGACTAGCAATCCTCATCCTGTTCGCCACGTTCGGCCGCATCGGCTTCGGTCGCAGCCTCGCCGCCCTGCTCTGGATGACCATGATCCTGTGTGCCATGCTTGCGGTGCTGCGCCGCGAGGGCGTGTTCGCCGCAGGCCTGAACCATTGGGACGAGATGATCGGCTACACCGCGCTCTTTTGCGCGGCGATGGCGCTGATTCAGTCGTCCGGAAACCAAGCCCCTGCGCCGCAAAAAAAGGAGCGGCCGATCCGGCCGCCCCGCTTGTCTCATCGTCGATCGGTCAGAAGATCTTGACCGCGCTTTCCAACGTCTTCCAGACACCCCATGCCAGCGGCACGCCGACGAAGGCCCAGAACAGGGCGGCCTTGACGTCGAGACCGCCCTTGCCGATGCCGAACGACCCGTGCTGGATCGCCGACTCGTTCTTGGCGAGCTCCGCCTGGTACTTCGCGACTTCGTCCGCGCTCATGTTCCACTTGTCATCGACGGGCTTGATCAAGAAGTTGCAGATCAGGCCGGCGAGCAGCATGGCGCAGAGAATATACATCGTCGTGTTGTACAGCTGGTCGCGCGGCACGCCGGCGGCAAGCTGGAACTCGCGGATGTAGTTGACGACCACCGGACCGATGATGCCGGCCGTCGCCCAGGCCGTCAGCAGACGGCCGTGGATGGCGCCCACGAACTGGGTGCCGAACAGGTCGGCCAGATAGGCAGGCACCGTCGCGAAGCCGCCGCCATACATCGAGAGGATGATGGCGAAGGCCGCCACGAACAACAGCTTCGAACCCATCGCTGCGAAGGTCGGCGCCAGCGCATAGAGCACGATGCCGATCAGGAAGAAGCAGTAATAGGTGTTCTTGCGGCCGATGTGGTCCGACAGCGACGCCCAGAAGAAGCGGCCGCCGATGTTGAACAACGACAACAGGCCGGCAAAGCCTGCCGCGATGCCCGCGATCGCGGCCTTCTGGCCGGCGTCGAGCTGGTTGAAGCTGACGTCGGGCAGACCGATCAGCTTGCCGGCGAAGATCTCCTGCAGCATCGGCGAGGCCATGCCGATCACGCCGATACCGGCCGACACGTTCAAGCAGAGCACCCACCAGACCAGCCAGAACTGCGGAGTCTTGTGCGCGTTGTCGAGGTGCACATGGTGCTCCGAGATCATCGCCTTCTTGACCGCCGGCGGCGTCCAGCCTTCGGGCTGCCAGCCGACCGGAGCGACGCGATAGGCAAAGGCACCGATCATCATGAAGACGAAGTAGATCACGCCCATCGTGACGAAAGTCTCCCAGACACCCACCGAGGTCGGGGTCTTGAAGTAGTTCATCAGCAGGTTGGCGAGCGGAGCACCGATCATCGCGCCGCCGCCGAAGCCCATGATGGCCATGCCGGTCGCCATGCCGCGCCGGTCCGGGAACCATTTCACCAGGGTCGACACCGGCGAGATGTAGCCGAGGCCGAGGCCGATGCCGCCGATGACGCCGGCACCGAGCCACATCATCCAGAGCTGGTGAACATAGATGCCGAGCGCCGCGATCAAGAGGCCACCGCCCCAGCAGCAGGCTGCGACGGCACCCGCCTTGCGCGGTCCGGCCCGCTCGAGCCAGCCGCCCCAGACGGCAGCGGAGCCGCCCAGCAGCACGAAGAACAGGGTGTACATCCAGCCGAGGCTCGCGACCTTCCAGTCGCAGCTCGTCGTGAACAGCTCCTGCACCAGGGTCATGTCCGGGCAGGCCTGGGTCTTGGTCACGCCGATCGCGCGCGACAACGGCAGCCAGAACACCGAGAAGCCATAGGCCATGCCGATGCAGAGATGGATGCACAGCGCAGCCGGAGGAACCAGCCAGCGGTTGAACCCCGCCTTGGCGACCGTGTGCTCACGATCGAAGATCCCCGCCTGCGCGCCCGGGAGCGTGCCCGCGCTTTCAATGGTAGCCATGCATCCCTCCCCTACGGACTCTCGTCCAACGCAACAACGTCATGTTCTGTCCCCTTGATCAGAATCAATACGCCCACTCACCCCGCCCGCTATCGCGTACCAGAGCAGTCTTGCAACGCACAAACGCTCATCACTGCCTCGATGCGCATAACACCCCACCCGAGACGTTATGCCCTCACCATTCTTGTGCCGCTGGTCTGCCTGGCCCGCTCCCCAGCGGGCATGACTCGTCTCCCGCAACCTCCGCGGAAAGCGCCCCAATTGGTGCAGAACCGAGGCAAATTGTCGATAGTAAAATGGTAATAATCGGTCAATCTTGGTGGATTGATCGCACTGCAGCGCGAATGTGTTGCTAACACACACACAAATTCACGTGCAACCAACGCGACCGCCACTCCCGGCTGTAGTCATGTTGCTCTCGATTACTTTCTCGACGCGTCACGACCATCCCTGATGAAATCAACTAATGAGATGTACCGACCGTCAGCGACGGACACGCTCATAGCCGCATGCGCGCGCTCGCGGAAACGTGAAGAAGGAACAACTTGTCCTTGCCTTGCAACAGCGTCGCAAGCCTGGACTGAGAACGCGGCATTGTTGTGAGCTCGGGTTGGCGCCGCTGCGACGATAGGAAGCAGCGCAATCTCTTGACAGTCCGACCAAGACAGCGCGCGAACTACGTAGTTCGAGCAGCCCGCAGCAGAGGATGTTCACCGCCGCACGGATCCGGCCGGTTCCGCGGCCTTCTCGATCCGAAACAGAATGCCGTGCTCGGTGCGATCGACGCTCTCGACCCGATCTCCGGTCTCCCGCACCAGATTCGGGATGTCGATCACGGCAAGCGGGTCGGTACAGCACACTTCGAGCCGCTCTCCCGCCTTGAGCGTCTGCAGCGCCTTCCGGGTCTTCAGCACCGGCAATGGGCACTTCAGGCCCGTCAGATCCAGCCTCGTCATCATCATGCGCGCGACCATGGAGAAGCGGTTCCGGGACGTCAACCGGGGCGGCAGCCTCCTATGGAACTCGGAGCCGGGTTCCTGGGATGCCAGAAGATACAGGTGCGAGCTCGCGCGAGCTCCATCACGGAACACCAGGTTTGTCGCACAGCGCGAGAACGTCCGCCCGCGGCGTCGCCAGATGTAGGACGAGCGCCGCGATCGCCGGAATGTCGTCGAGATGAACGCGCGGCAGCGCCGTCTCGACATCGCCGTCGCTGGCGAGCCCGACAATGCCTGGATCGTCGGGAAACAGCAGCGGCTTGCCATTGGCCGCGCGATGCACCTCGATACGGCGATGCGGCCCGGCCTTGTACCCTTCGATGACGACCAGATCGACGGGAGACAATTTCGCCAGAAGCTCCGCGAGTGCGGGCTCCCTTGCTCCGCGCAGCTCGTGCATCAGCGCCCAGCGCGTGCCCGACGCGACGAGGACCTCCTCGGCCCCGGCCTCGCGATGCCGCCACGAATCCTTACCCGGGACGTCGACGTCGAACTTGTGATGGGCGTGCTTGATCACCGAGACGCGCACTCCCTGCCCCCTGAGATGAGGAATCAGCCGCGTCAGCAGCGTGGTCTTGCCGGCGCCGCTCCAGCCGGCGAGGCCGATGACTTTCATCGCGGTCTCCAGAAAGGCCCCGGCGTTTTTCGCACAGCCAGGAGCGCGGGATCGATCGATGGCCCGAAGGCCCCGTGGAACGCCACGTCCACGCTTGGCGATGTCATGCCAGCAGCCCCATGGACCAGGCAAGGGCCCGTGGGGAGGGCCATGCCGGCATGGCCGCCGGGCAGGCGCAAATGGTGGATCGCGCGCGGCGCAACGCTGACGCCCTGGCAGCAGTCGTGGTAACGAACCCGCGATGACAGCCATGACCTCGACTTCGATCCCCGGCGTGCTGCTCGCCGGCGGTCGCGCGCAGCGGATGGGCGGCGGCGACAAGCCGTTGCGCATGGTCGACGGCCGCACCATCCTCGAGCGCGCGATCGCGCGGCTGGCGCCGCAGTGCAGCCGGCTGATCCTCAACGCCAATGGCGACCCCGCGCGGTTCGCAGGCAACGGTCTGCCCGTCGTGCCGGATGGCGTCGCAGGCTTCCCGGGCCCGCTCGCCGGCATTCTCGCCGGCCTCGACTGGGTTGCGGCGCACATGCCGGAGGCCCGGTGGATGCTGAGCGCCGCCGGCGACTGCCCATTCCTGCCGCGTGATCTCGTCGCGCGGCTGGCAACAGCGCAGGCGGCCGAGCAGGCCAAGCTGGCGTTGGCGGCGTCCGGCGGACAGATCCACCCGGTGATCGGACTGTGGCCGGTCGGGCTGCGCGAGGATCTCCGGCACGCCCTGGTCGCGGAGGACATCCGGAAGGTCACCCGCTTCACGGCGCGCTACAAGGTCGCGATCGTGAGCTGGCCGACGGTGCCGCTGGATCCGTTCTTCAATGCCAATACCGCAGTCGACCTCGCCGAGGCGGAGCGGCTCGCAGCTCTCGAGGATTGAGGACGCCTGATGGACGCGACAACCATCGTTCGCCGCGCCGTGCTTGCCGTTGCCGCGCTCAATCTCGGATATTTCGGCATCGAGTTCGCCGTGGCGCTGGCGATCGGCTCGGTGTCGCTGTTCGCCGACAGCGTCGACTTTCTGGAGGACGCCTCGGTCAACATCCTGATTGCGCTGGCGCTGCGCTGGAGCGCCCCGCGGCGGGCGCTACTCGGCAAGGTGCTGGCGCTGATCCTGCTGGCGCCGGCGGTCGCCGGACTGTGGACCGCCGGCGAGAAGTTCTTCACGCCGATCGTACCCGCACCGCTGCCGCTCACCGTGACCGGCCTCGGCGCGCTGATCGTCAATCTCGGCTGCGCGTTGATCCTGGCGCGGGTCAGGGACCACCAGGGCAGCCTCACCCGCGCCGCCTTCCTGTCCGCACGCAACGACGCCTTCGCCAACATCGCGATCATCGCGGTCGGTCTCGTGACCGCCTTTGTGTGGCCCTCGATCTGGCCCGACCTGATCGTGGGGGTCGGTATCGCGCTCATGAATGCGGACGCCGCGCGCGAGGTGTGGGAGGCTGCGCACGAGGAGCAAAAGACCGCCAAGGCCTGAACGGCCGAGAATCCTGCGCGCGTGCGCGACGACCTCACTGCTTGCGGCATTGCAGCGCACGGGATCGCTCCACCGCTCCGCCGTCCGGCATGATTGACGGCCGCCCTGGATTGATTGCAGATAGGCGGACCGGCCGGCAGAGCCGGAACAAACAACGGCGTCACGCCGCTACCGGTGGAGGACTGATTGCAACTCAGCTGTTTGAAGCGGGCGGCGTGGGCCGCAGCCGCGCTGCTGGTCACGACCGCCGCGCAGGCCGAGATCTCCGACAACGTCGTCAAGATCGGCGTGCTCAGCGACATGAACGGCCCGGCCTCGACGCCGACCGGACAAGGCTCCGTCACCGCGGCGCAGATGGCGGTCGATGATTTCGGCGGCAAGGTGCTGGACAAGCCGATCAGCGTCATCGTCGGCGATCATCAGCTCAAGCCCGACATCGGCGCCGCGATCGCGCGCCGCTGGTACGACACCGAGCAGGTCGATCTCATCGTCGACGTGCCGGTCTCCGCGGTGGGCCTCGCCGTGCAGACCATCGCCACCGAGAAGAAGAAGCTGTTCATCACCCAGTCGACCGGTGCCGCCGATTTTCACGGCAAGTTCTGCTCGCCCTACGCGATGCAATGGGTGTTCGACACCCGCGCACTCGCCACCGGCACGGCGAAGGAGGTCGTCAAGCGCGGCGGCGACAGCTGGTTCTTCATCACCGACGACTACGCCTTCGGCCATTCGCTTGAGCGCGACGCCTCCAGCGTCGTCATCGCCAATGGCGGCAAGGTCGTGGGCGCGGTGCGGCCGCCATTCGCGACGCCCGATCTGTCGTCCTTCATCCTGCAGGCGCAGGCCTCCAAGGCCAAGATCATCGGCATCGCCGCCGGCCCGCCCAACAACATGAACGAGATCAAGACCGCATCCGAGTTCGGCCTGCTCAAGGGAGGCCAGCAGATGGCGGCGCTGCTCGCGCTGGTGACCGACATCCATTCGCTCGGCCTGCCGGCGGCGCAGGGGCTCCTGCTCACCACCTCGTTCTACTGGGACATGGACGACAAGACGCGCGAATGGTCGAAGCGCTATTTCGCCAAGATGAACCGGATGCCGACGATGTGGCAGGCCGGCGTCTATTCCGCCGTCATGCACTATCTCAACGCCATCAAGGCGGCGGGCAGCGACGATCCCCTCGCGGTCGCCGCGAAGATGCGGGACACGCCGGTCGAGGACTTCTTCGCCCGCAACGGCAAGCTGCGAGCCGACAATCTGATGGTGCATGATCTCGTGCTGGCGCAGGTCAAATCGCCGGAGGAGAGCAAATATCCCTGGGACTACTACAAGATCCTCGCGACCATCAAAGGCGATGACGCGTTCGGCCCGCCGGATCCGGCGTGCCCGCTGATCAAGAAGTGACGGCGCACTGAACGATCGGCGGCCGGGGCGACCGGGCCGCCGCATGC
Organism: Bradyrhizobium sp. SZCCHNS3052; assembly: GCF_032484495.1. Taxonomy (NCBI): domain Bacteria; kingdom Pseudomonadati; phylum Pseudomonadota; class Alphaproteobacteria; order Hyphomicrobiales; family Nitrobacteraceae; genus Bradyrhizobium; species Bradyrhizobium sp. SZCCHNS3052. The sequence continues at coordinate 232,800 of NZ_JAUETB010000008.1, forward strand.
GAGCTGAACGACAACAATCAATGGGGGAAGACGAGCATGAAGCTGGCGCGCGCGCTGCTGTTCGGGTTGATCGTCGCGGCGGGACTCGCCGCCAAACCGGGACCGGCGCTCGCCGCCTATCCGGACCGTCCCATCCGCTGGCTGATCGGCTTTGCCCCCGGCGGGCCCGTCGACATCGTCGCCCGCATCATGGCGCAGTGGCTGTCCGACCACCTGGGCCAGCAGGTCGTGGTCGAGAACCGCACCGGCTCGGGTGGCAACATCGCGGCCGCCGCCGCGATCAACTCGCCGCCCGACGGCTACACGCTGCTGTTCGTCGCGCCCAACAACGCGATCAGCACCTCTCTCTACAAGAAGCTGCCCTATGACTTCATCCGCGACACCGTACCGGTCGCCAGCATCATGCAGCTCACCAATATGCTGGTGGTGAGCAACGACGTGCCGGCCAAGACCGTCAAGGAGTTCATTGACTACTGCAAGGCCAACCCGGGCAAGATCGCCTTCGCGTCCTCCGGCAACGGCACCTCGGTGCACATGGCGGCCGAGCTGTTCAAGGCGATGACCAAATGCGACATGCTGCACGTGCCCTATCGCGGCTCGGCGCTGGCCTTTCCCGACATCATCTCCAACAAGGTGCAGTTGATTTTCGACAACCTCCCGACGGCGCTGGAACAGTCGCGCGGCGGCAGCGTCCGCGCGCTCGGCGTCACCTCGCCGCAGCGCTGGCCGACGGTGCCGGACGTGCCCGCGATCGCCGAGACCGTGCCGGGCTACGAATCGGTCGGCTTCTACGGCATCTCGGCGCCCAAGGGCACGCCGCCCGACATCGTCGAGATCCTCAACAAGGCGGTCGGCGAGGCGCTGAAGGACCCCAAGCTGGTGGCGCGACTCACCGAGACCGGCGGCATCCCGCGCGCGATGACACCGGCGGAGTTCGGCAAGCTGGTCGTCGACGAGACCGAGAAGTGGCGCAAGGTGGTGGAATTCGCCGGGGTTTCGGTGGACTAGCGTCGCGGCGCGCCGGGACGGACCGGCGTCGACGGAAGCGCGCCAAAACAATCGGGCAGCGGCATTGCCGGATGGCTGGCCAGGCTGTAAACGGAGCCCGAGCCGTCGTTGGGGTTCCGACGCCGCGCCGGGCAGGCCCGCTCCTGCCCGCCGCCGGCAAGACCTCAGCGTCGCGGGGCCTGTAGCTCAATGGTTAGAGCCGACCGCTCATAACGGTCTGGTTGCAGGTTCGAGTCCTGCCGGGCCCACCAATGAGCTCAAGAGTTTACGGCTCACGCGCCAAGTGTTTTTCGAGGTGAACCACCGTTTCGACCACCGATACGTTCTGCTTGCGATCCCTCGAGGTAATCGCGGCCGCGGCCTCGCGCATGCAGTCCGGGATGATGATGGCCGAAGGTGTCGAGCAGCACCTTGACCGACATTCCGAGAAGGCCTGAGACCTGCCCCGGATAGCGTGCCGCTGCATGAGCCACGTCGCCGCCGTGTGGCGCAGCGTGTGCGGCGAGATCTTCCCCTCCTTCGGCAACAGCCCTGACAGCCGCACGCGTCTGTATGGCACGGTTGGCTTCACGTGCGGCGAGGACGCAGAGCCGGTCGTTAAGCTGGTTGGCCCGCACGGCAGCTGTACCACGCTGCCGGGCTGGACGCGCACTTCAGGCTCTATCCTGACGTGCGCCACGAGATGGAAATGACGCCGGCAATGTGGAACGATGTCTTGGACGTGTTCCGAGGCGCACCTGGTGCCGATTGACGTGTTGAGCCCGCCGCATGCGCCGCAAGGCCTGCGATGCACCTGTGAGCGCGGCACCCGGCGGCGCACCTCGCGCAAGACCGCTTCGTATGTCCCTGCACTTCAACCTGCGATCCACTGAACGATCAGCGGATCGATACTGCATACGGTTGCCTCAAGAAGCTGGCCCAGCGGGACTCTTATTGCCGGCAACAGGAACGCCGTGCAGCGGCGCGTAGTTGGCTGCGAAATCCGAGCAGAGCTTGTTCTGGTACTCGATAGGTAACGACGCAAGCACCGATGCGGCCGCCACCGCCCTTGCATCGTCCTTTGATTTCACGGTGATGTAGGCGATCATTCGGTGAAGTGTCAGAAAAATCGAGAAAAAGTTTCGTGTGTTGACGTAGAAGCAATGATTGCTTTCGAGCTTTGTGCCCGGCCGGTCCTGCCAATGCCGCTGCACGATTGCGGTCCCCGCATCGAAATCGGTAACGGCAAAATTGCCGTAGCCGAGCCGAGTAAATAGCGGACGATTGCTGAGAAACTTGGCAAGGTCGAGCTCCTGTCCACGCACGGCCCCGATCAGCAGCATCTGATCCGCTACAGGAATGTTCTCACGGATCTGAAATCCTTTCGACAGTTCAAGCGCGCAGACTACGTAGCGCGGAAGGCGGGTCGTTTCCATCGCCTTTCCCTGTGCGGCCGGCGTGCACAGATCCTGCCTGACGAGTTGGGAGAGATGAGCGAGCGCGCCTGATACCCCGACCGCCTTCCCCTTCAAGAGCAAAGGCGCCGGGTCTTTCTCACGCAACGCGATTCCAATATCCAGCAGCCCGTCAAATTCATCGTCTGCAGGCAGGTCGATCTCGAGCATGGAAGACCAGCCGAACGGCCACAGCCAGATGGTTGACCGCACTCTCCCCGCCTTGTGCCACACGGCCTCGTTCAGCGTTAAGTCGAGATTCTTGGGCCTGCAGCGTAGAGGCCACACGAGATCGCAGGCATCTCCAAACGAGGTTATGGTCCCCGGGATATTGCTAGCGACCGCCTGATAGCGCGGCCAGAAGTGATTCCGACGCAGGTCGAATTCATCGTTCAGTGGAAGAAGGACAAGGTTCGCGAGCTCGATCTTGGCCCCCTGGCTGCGCATCTCGCGATAATCACGAGAGGACCAAAGGAAGTGAACCCGTGGATCAAAATCGGCCGCAACGAACGGCTGCGACCAGAGGTGGACGTCAAAAACACAATAGACAGCGCGCGCCATTATCGATTTCCTCACAAGATCGATTTCCTCACAAGCGCAGCATCCCCGGCATCTCGCTTCGCCGGTCATCCGCAAACCATTGTCTTCTCGCGCTTTGCGCGCTATTCTCAACGAGCTGTACAGCTGGGCGACTGCCCAAATATGTCGCCAGTGCTTACCGACCAGGCGAGCAAGGCGGCAGCGATCTCCTGGGACCGGCCGCAAGGCCGGTCCCGGCCGGCTCTTCAGGTTAAGGTGAGCGGTTTCATTTGTGCAAGATCCTCGCGCCCGGCCGGCAACCGCGCTGCCTTTTCGTCAAAGTACATCCAGAGAAATTCGGTCGGCTCAAGATTGCCGGCTCTTGATTCCTTGATCGGGTCGAACATGGTCGGTTCGACTCCCCATCGGGCTGCTGCATCAATGGGTTTGATGAACTCGTCTTTATCGAACCATTCTTTCATTTCCGATCGGCACTTCGCATCAGGCGCCTTGAGCTGAAACCAGCCGAGCAAAATCCTGCCGCCATTGCTTGCAGGCACGACAAGCGAGCCGAAATATTGCTTGCCATCCGCGATCATCATAACCGGATCGAGCTTGCCCCCGGCCGCACGCACGGCTTTCTGAATGATCGGGCCGACCCTGTCGGTTTCCTGGACAATGCGCGCGTTGCGCTCCCGGGCGCCGATCATCGAAATACCTTGCAAGACGGCAGCCAAGATTCCGCCAAGCACAATTGCAGCGCCACACAGCGCGAGAAACGCGATCGCGCTCACAGTCGATCCGATCCCCGCAAAATGCAGCTGCAAGGAAGGAATGAGGTACGCCGTCCCAAGGAACAAAAGAGTCGAGATAAAGATGCTGAGTGTAACGGACTCGGTCGCGCCCAGTTCAACTCTTGACTCCTTGGGGGCGAATAGCCGCAAAATCATCAAGAAGAACGTGCCGGGAATGACGTACGACGCGAGGCGGAGCGAAACACCGCCCACGCTCTCAGTCCCGAAAAGACCGATGCTCATCTTCTTTTCCGCAACAGATGCGCCGGCGATCGTTTTGTTGTCCTTCACGTTTTGGAGCGAATAACTGACACTGAACGCCAGGTTCTCGTCCCGCTCTGCGATGCTGGAATCGGCTTTGAGGCACATTCTGCTGCGCACCAAAGTCGAACCGGGCTCAACGGTGCCGAGACCGATGGTGTCTTTCACGTCGCATGTGCCGTCTGGCCCGAGGCTTCCGATCTTCAAAGAAGGAGGACCAAACAAGCTAAGACCCGCGTCCATGATCCTGGCTTCGGTCGCATTCTCGATCCATATGCTGAAGCCCATCGTCTGGCCGGCGAGGATTTCATTGCGCGCGAGAATAACCGTCAACGCCGGCTTGCCGGGAGCATCGGCCCAGGTGAGGCCGGGAAGCAAGCAGGCCATCAGTTGAAGGACGATGGTCCAAAAAGCCCCATTGAGCCGAGGAATTGGAATAGAGCGCACGTCCCGCTCCCAATGAATTTCGCAGCGCAAGCTGCGCGGCGCGTTACCGCAGCAAAGCTGTTTTCTACTAAAGCTTGCAACAGCGTAGGCTTGCTCGGTGGGCAATGCAAGACCACTCGGCATCCGACCGGCGAGTTGCTCCCAGGCCTAGGCTTGATCAGGATCAAGCGTCCAAAACGGCGTCACTTCTATCTTGATCTGATGAAAGCCGTCCTTCTGAGGAGCGATTGATGCCTCACAAGCAGGTGCTGTTTCATTCCGCGGCCCGTGAAAAGATCCTGCGCGGAGCCTCGCTGCTTGCGGACGCCGTGCGCGTGACGCTCGGCCCCAAATCAAAATCAGTGTTGATCCAGAAGAGCTGGGGCACCCCGATCGTATGCAACGACGGCGTCACGATCGCCAAGGAATTTGACCTCAAGGATCCGGAGGAGAATCTCGGAGCGCAGGTGCTGCGTCAGGCCGCGGAGAAGACCGGCGATCTCGTTGGCGACGGAACAAGCACCTCGACGATCCTGGCACATGCGATTCTTGCCGACGGCGTCAGGAACGTGGTCGCCGGCGCCAGTGCCATCGATCTGAAGCGGGGCCTCGACCGCGCTGCCCACGCGACGATAGCGGCCCTCCATGCCATGGCGCGCCCCGTCAAGACAAAGGCGGAAAGAGCTCAGGTCGCCACCATTTCGGCTCACAATGATCCATCGATTGGCGCGCTGGTCGCCGACGCGCTCGAGAAAGTCGGCAGCGATGGAGTGATCTCGGTGGAGGAATCCAAGACCACCGAAACGTCGCTCGACGTGGTGGAAGGGATGAAATTCGACCGCGGCTTCCTGTCGCCCTACTTCGTGACCGATGCCGATCGCATGGAAGCGGTTCTTGAAGAGCCATTCATCCTGTTGTGCGACCACAAGATAAGCGCCCTGCGCGACCTCATTCCGCTGCTCGAACAGATCGCAAAGTCGGCACAACCGCTCCTGATCATCGCCGAAGACATTGAAGGCGAGGCGTTGGCCACGCTCATCGTCAATCAGCTTCGCGGCGTGCTCAAAGGCTGCGCCGTCAAGGCGCCCGGTTTTGGTGAGCGACGCAAGGCGATGTTGCAGGATATTGCAATCCTCACTGGCGCCCAGGTCATCTCCGACGATCTCGGTTCGAAGCTCGAAAACACCACTTTGCAGCAGTTGGGACATGTCGCCCGTGTGGTTGCCGACAAGGAAAACACCACGCTGATCGGCAGCAAGGGCGAACGCAGCCAGATCGATGCGCGGCTGCAACAACTCCGCCGCGAGATCGAGAAAACGACCAGCGAGTACGACAAGGAGAAGCTTGAGGAGCGGCTCGCCAAGCTGTCGGGCGGGGTTGCCGTTATCCGTGTCGGAGCGCCGACTGAAGCTGAGATGAAATCACGAAAAGAGGCGCTTGACGACGCCATCAGTTCGACGAAGGCGGCCGTTGCAGAAGGTATCGTGCCGGGCGGCGGGCTTGCCTTGCTTCGATGCATCGAAGCCGTCGGCAAGGAGGAAGCACTCTGCGAAGGCGACGAAAAGACCGGTGTACAGATCTTGAAGCGCGCGCTCGAGGCCCCCGCTCGCCAGATCGCGGAGAACTCGGCAACGGATGGCGGCGTGGTCGTGGCGCGCATGCTGAGTGGCGTCGGCAGTTTCGGGTTTGACGCCGCGCGCAAGCAATATGTCGATCTCGTCGAGGCCGGCATTGTCGATCCCGCGAAGGTCGTTCGGACAGCCCTCGAGAACGCGGTGTCGGTTGCCGGCATCCTCCTGCTCACCGAGGCGACGATGACCGAAATCGCGGAGCCAAAGCGCGAACGGCTAGCGGAACCCGAAATTCCGGTGTGACGCTAGACCACGAAACGGGGCCGTGCCCCCTCCCCGAGCGTAGCAACAATTTTGCGCGGACCGGTTAGTGACCGCCGGTCATTGACTGTTGATTCAAGTCAACATGCCGCTTCATCCGACGGAGAGTATGGATTGGGTCCCGGAGGGAGGTCGTCGTGATCAATATCAACGACATTCTCGTGCATATTCCGACCGAGCAGCCACCGCAGCCTGTCGTTGATGCCGCCGTCTCGTTGGCTGCCCGGTTCGACGCCCATCTCGATGCGATTGCAGTCGGATACATCCCGCCCAGTAGCGCGTATGTGGTCGATGGAGGCGCGGGCGCAGCAGTCGCCGCTTCAGAGATCTTCGAAATGGAGCGGCAACGCGCCGCCCAACGCAGCGCGGCTGCACTCGCCATTTTCGAGACGGAAGCCCGGAATGCGAACATCTCTCACGCAAGCCGCTCGGTCGAGGACCTGCCCGGTGAAGCCGCGTCCGCGCTCGGCGCTGCGGCCAGGCTCTATGGACTGACGGTGGTCCTGCAGACGGACGCAACACGGGACAGCTACGACAATAGGACTGCGACGGAGATCCTGCTCCAGGCGGGCGGACCCGTCCTGTTCGTGCCGCATATCTTCCGCGGCACCTTCAGGGCCAACCGTATCGGCATCTGCTGGGATGGAAGCCGCCTTGCCGCCCGCGCCTTCAAGGACGCAAGAACGTTTCTTTCTCAGGCAGAAGCGCTGGTCACGATTTCGATCAATGAGGCGCAGGTTGCTCCCACCGAGGCCTCAGCGCGGAAATTGACTGAACATATGGCTCGCGCCGGACTTACGACAACGCTGCTCGAGCTGACGGCAGAGCATTCCGAAATTCAGCCGTCCATCCTGTCCCTGGCCGCCGACGAAAGTCTCGACATGCTGGTGATGGGGGCATATGGGCATTCCCGCCTGCGGGAAGGCATTTTCGGCGGCGTCACCCGTGAAATGCTGAGAACGATGACGATCCCGACCCTGCTGTCGCATTGAATCGAGGCCGGCATCTGTGCTCACCGATCATGACAACGGACGTGATTGCGGAGACGCCGTCGATCCGGGATGCCTCTATTGTGGCCAATCTAGGAGAACGCATCATGAGCGTAACAGGCGTCACCGCGCTGGATCACACCATTCAGGAGACCAATGTCTGGCTCAAGGCGATCGAGGAGAAGCTGGATCTCGGTAGTCGTCAACAGGCCTACAACGCGCTCCGGGCTGTTCTGCATGCGTTGCGCGATCGCGTACCTCCGGAGGTGGCGATCAAGCTTGGCGCCCAGCTGCCGATCCTCCTGCGCGGGATCTACTACGAGAACTGGCACGCGGCGGGAACGCCGACCAAGGAGCGACATGCCAGCGACTTCGCGGATCACGTCGCAATGGAGCTGCCCCAGCAATTTCCCATCGCGCCGCTGACCGTCATTCGCGGGGTGTTCGAGATCGCGTGGGAGAAGCTCGATCCCGGTGAATTTGAGAAACTGATGCACCATCTGCCGGTGCAGATCCGCGAATTGAAATCGTAGTCCGGTCATCTGGCCCCGCCCGGCACGCCCGCCGCGCACTCAGCGACGGGACGCCTTCGTACCGGCCCAATCGCGTGTCGCCAGACCAGCGGCGATGCCGCCGGACCGTCGAATGGACCGCGCAGCCGGCCAAGTGAGCTTCCCAAGTGAGCTTCGATGTGCAGGGATCAGCGCTTTCCTGACCAGCGAGCATTCATTTCCTGACTGCAAGAATGTAGAGGTAGCTCATGATCGCGTACACGTCCTCGTCGGAAAATTCGATTTGCGGCATGTCCCTGTGCTTCGACACCATGCCTTCCGACAGCTCCGCCTGCAACTCGCGCCGATTGAACCGGGCGTAGATATCGCGCATCGGCGGAGCATTCTCGAGCGGGCTTTCGCCAACCGATTTGATCGCATGACAGCGCCCGCATCTTTCCTGCAGGATGGTCCTGCCTCGTTGCGCTGCCTTGCTGAGGTTCGCGGCGTCCACGTTTGTCGGCCAACACGAGAGCAGTCCGACGAAGAGGCCCAGAGCCCGAAACTTGAAACGCCCCGACATGCGTCTGGCTCTCCGCGGCAATCTAACAGCCCCGCCCGTTGCTCGAGTGCAAGCGGATTTAATAGCAGACCCGCACGTAATGCACATGCCGCCTGTGTCGGACAGCTCGGACATAGCAGTCGCCGTATCCGTACGGTCCCCAGAACGGTCCTGGCCCCCAATACGGTGCCGGTGGGTAGTAATAGACTGGCCCCGGATAGCCGTAATAGGGATACGGCCCCCAATAGCCGCCGCCGAGGGCCGCGCCGAACAGCGCGCCGGCAGCCAGGCCGCCGACGATTCCCGCGGCAATGCGCCCGTTGCGAGCGTCGGCACCCGTGGGTGCAAGCAGTGCGAGGGTCAGGACAGCCGCGGTCGCAACCGTGCCAATCTTCTTCTCGAAGCCCATTTCACCCCTCCTGTGCTGTTGCCTAAGAGAACGCAACATCGCGTGCGCAACGTTGCGAAGGATCAAACAATCCGGCTAGCGCTTCAGCATTTTCTTCGCCCGCGACAACGGTTGAGTGTTGATGACGTCTGCGGCTTCGAGCCAGCCTCGGCGCGCCTGATCGACGCCGAAACGCATGTTGGCGAATCCAGCCGTCGAATGTGCGTCCGTCGAGATCGCCAGCTTGACGCCCGCGGACTTGGCGGCATGAACATGGATATCGTTGAGATCGAGCCGGTCCGGGTCGGCGTTGAGCTCGAGATGACAGCCGCGCTCGCCCGCCGCCGCAATGACGGCTTCCATGTCGATCTCGTAAGGCTCGCGGTCCCCGATCAACCGTCCGGTCGGATGACCGATAATCGAGACATGGCGATTGTCCATCGCCCGGATGATGCGCTCGGTCTGCATCTTGCGCGAGAGCTCGAACTTGTAGTGAACGGAAGCAACGACCAGATCGAGCCGCGACAGGATCTTGTCAGGCAGATCAAGGCGTCCGTCCGCCAGAATATCGACCTCGGCGCCTTTCAGCACCGTAAATCCATCCAGCCGGTCGTTCAAACGGCCGATCTCGTCGATCTGACGCGACAGACGTCCGGCATCGAGACCATGGGCGACAGTGACATGTTGGCTATGGTCGGTCAGAGCCATATAGGCATAGCCTCTTGCCTTGGCGGCAGTCGCCATCTCGGCGATCGCGGCGGTGCCGTCGATCCATTTGGAATGGACGTGCAGGTCGCCTCGAATATCGGACAGCGTAATCAGTTTCGGGAGCTTTTTTGCTTTTGCGAGCGCGATCTCGCCGCGATCCTCGCGCATCTCGGGCGGAATCAGGGGCAGCCCGAGCTTGCCATAGATCTCCTCCTCGGTTGCTCCGGCGATGCGCCGCTTGCCGGCGAACAGGCCATATTCGTTCAGCTTCCAGCCGTGATCGTTAGCGAGTCCGCGCAAGGAGATGTTGTGCGCCTTGGATCCGGTGAAATACATCAGCGCGGCGCCGTAGCTGGCCTCAGGAACAACGCGCAGGTCGACGTGCAGCCCGGAGCGCAGCACCACTGCCGTCCGCGTATCGCCATGAGCGAGCACATTGGCGACATTGTCGTATCGAGAGAGTCTCCCGCCGGCGGCGTGGCCGTCACGTGCCACCATCAAGATATCAAGATCACCGACGGTATCGCGCCTGCGACGGTAGCTTCCGGCGACGATCACCTGTCCATCGGTCGCGTCTGGCCTCAGATAGCTGAGGAGTGCTTCCGCTTCGGCTTCGGCCTCGGATAGTCTGAAGCGCCTCTCGGCTCGAGGCTTGGCCAACGCCGCGGTGAGCTTTTCCTCGCTCTTGGCACCGAAGCCCCGAAGCTCTCTCAGCCGACCCGACCTCACCGCGCGCCTGAGGTCCGCGAGTGACCGCACGCCCAGCTTGTCGTAGAGCAGTTTGACGCGTTTCGGACCCAAGCCCGGGAGTGCCGCGATCTCTCCGAGATCGCCGGGCAGTTCACGCTTGAGCTTGTCCAGCACATCGAAATGATGGGTTGCGACGATCGTTTCGATCTTTCCTGCCAGATCCTTGCCGATACCTGGCAGCTCGGAAAGATCCTCACCCGCCTTCAAGAGGTTGGTGATGCTCTTGGGCAGACGTTCAATCACCCGCGCAGCATTGCGATAGGCCCGCGAACGAAACGGATTGTCGCCTTTGATCTCGAGAAGTTCGGCGGTCTGGTCGAACATCTCTGCAATTTCGGCATTCTGTACCGGCATCGATGCACCTCCGTCGCTTGACAAGCTAGAGAGGGATCGAGCCGCTTCCCTTGATGCAGATCAGAATTCAGGGACGCGAGCCTATCCGGTCGGTGACAGCTGCCAGCTGTTCAAGGTGGCTTGAAATCTGCACCGGATAGGGCGCGACCGCTTTGGAGGTTCTCAGCTCCGGAGGCAGCTGATCGAGCTGCCGGCGCGCGTGAGCCCGGATGTCGTGAAGTGAAGGTTGAGAGGCGATAGGGCGTCCGCCGAGCATCACTGCCTGGATCAGCGTTTCCCCCTCTTGTTGGTCCTCCTCGGTGGAAAGAATGTCTGCGAGCATACGACCATCCCTGTCATACCGGCGCCAAACCTGCTTGCGGCCGGGCCAGGTGGCTTTTCCCGTCGAGCGCTTGCGACGCGGCAAGCCCGCATACTCCTGCAGCTTATAGGCACAGTCGAGTGCTGGCGCATCGGACGACGTGACGAGGCCTGTGCCGATGCCGATACCGTCGATCGGCGTCGCATCCCGAGCGAAGGCAATCAGGGTACCCTCCTCTATCCCGCCACTGACGAAGATGCCGGTGTCCTTGAGTCCGCCGGAATCCAGAATGCAGCGCACCTTCTTGGCGAGCGCAGACAGATCCCCGCTGTCAAGCCGCACGGCGCTGACCGCAATTCCAAGCTCCTTCAATCGGGGCGCCAGCATGACGACCTTCCTCGCGGCCGCCTCGGTGTCATAAGTGTCGATCAGCAGGACGAGATTCTCTGGCCTGGCGCGCGCAAACGCCTCGAATGCTGCAGCTTCGTCATCAAAGGATTGAACAAACGAATGCGCCATGGTGCCATAGGTCGGAATGCCGAATGACTTCTCGGCCAGGAGGGTTGCCGTACCGGAGAACCCAGCGACATAGCTCGCGCGGGCGGCCAGCAACCCTGCCTCGGCACCATGGGAGCGACGCAAGCCAAAATCGACCAGGAGCTTGTCTGGCGCGAGTAAGACCAAGCGCGCGGCCTTGGAGGCAATCAGCGTCTGAAAATGCATGATGTTGATCAGGCGCGTCTCGACAAGCTGCGCCTCCGGCAAAGGAGCCGTAACCCTAAGGATCGGTTCGTTGCCAAAGAACACGGTGCCTTCCGGCATGGCGTGAACCTCGCCGGTGAAGCGGAAATTGGCGAGATAGTCGATCAACGACTTGCTGAACCTTTCCGTTCGCTCAAGCCAGCCGAGTTCGTCTTGCGAGAACCGTATGTTTTGCAGGAAATCGAGCGCCTGCTCCAGTCCGGCCGCCATCAGGAAGCTGCGCTGAGGCGGCAGCTTGCGCACAAAGAACTCAAATACGGCTGTATCAGTCTGGCCCGATTCAAGGTACGCTTCGATCATGGTCATCTGATACAGATCGGTTAGCAGCGCGCTCGGTAACGGGTCCATCGATGTCCTCGGCGCTCACATGACGTCAGCCATCCCTTCGATGTCTGCGCATCCCTATTTGACGCCGGTCAAGAGGCGGAAGCAAGTTGCCTCTATCCTCTTTGGTGGAAACGCCGCGGCGTCGCGAGCAAGGCGCGGCAGTGAGCGTCCGAGGCAAGAGCCATGCCCTATCGCACAAACATCGATCTTCCCCCTGCTGTTCGCGCTCACCTCCCATCACACGCGCAGGACATCTATCGGGAAGCATTCAACCACGCCTTTGCCGCCCATGCGGAAGACGAACGGCAGGAAGAGATTGCTCACCGCACAGCCTGGGCAGCGGTGAAGCGATCCTACGCGAAGGTCGGCGACCGCTGGGAGCCGCTGCCCCACGACCATTAGATGCCGGCTCGTCAGGAGGCGTGCATGGATCTGCTTGATGGAAACTGCCTCAAAGTGGCAATCACCTCGTCGTCGCTGACCTGATGAAAGTCGCGATAGAAATAGCCGAGCGCGCCAAACTCCTGAGGCTCATGCAGACAGACGACGGCATCGACTTCCGCATGCAATTTCCTGATGGCGTCCGGCGGCGCGACCGGGACCGCAAGCACGAGCTCTTTCGGTTCCTGCTTCCGAACAGCCTTGATGGCGGCAAGCGTGGTTGCGCCTGTCGCAACGCCGTCATCGACGATGATCGCAACCTGCCCCTTGACTTCGGCGCGAGCCCGATCGCCCAGATAGCGCTTGCGGCGCCGTTCGATCTCAGCACGTTCCTCCCTGCAGACGACCTCAAATTCTTCGGAGGTGACGCCGGATAGCTCGATCACGTCCTGGTTACGTATGGTGGTCATGCCCTCACCATCCGCGATGGCGCCCATTGCGAGCTCCGGCTGCCCCGGCAGCCCGATCTTGCGGACCAGCAGCAGATCGAGTGGCGCATTGAGGGCTGCTGCGACTTCCGCCGCAACCGGCACGCCGCCGCGTGGCAGCGCAAGAACGACCGGGTGCCGCCCCTTGTATTTGAGCAGCGCCTCGGCGAGTTGCCGGCCGGCATCGGTTCGGTTCTGGAACAGCATGGCAGACCTCATGCGGAAGAGGGGCAGGATATGAGCCGGACAGCCACTGCTATTGATCCGTATCAAGCTGCCGGCTGCCTCGATTGGCGATAGGCATCATATGCCCGGATGGCAGAATGAACCCTGGGGCGAGGACGCTGAGAATGGCAGCGCGACCGCTCTTGCTCGCAAGGTGGCGTTTCTCAGCCGGCCGGACAGTTATGTCCCGGCGCCCGACGCTGTGATCACGCGGGAGACCCACATGTCCTGGGTCTTCATGGTTGACGAGCGCGTCTACAAGCTCAAGAAGCCGGTTCATTTTCCATATCTCGATTTCTCCAGCCTTGAGCGCCGCGCAGAGGCCTGCCGCGCTGAGGTTTCGCTGAACCGAAGGCTGGCGCCCGACGTCTATCACGGCGTGGTGCCGCTGACGGCTGCGCCGGGTGGTTACGCCATCGGAGGAGGCGGACACATCGTTGATTGGCTCGTCGTCATGCGCCGGCTCGACGAAGGCCAGACGCTCGAAGTCGGGCTTCGCGATCGCAAGGTCTCCCAGGCCCAGATCGATGGTTTGGCAAGTCGCCTGAGCCGCTTCTATTCGCATGCGCGCCGGATCATGATCAATCCGGAGAGCTACATGGTGACCCTGCAAAAGGCAGTTCTGGCGGATCGGCGAGGTTTGCTCGAGTCGGCCTTCGACCTGCCCCGCGGCACCATCGAGCGCATCGCCAACCTGCAATGCCGTTTCCTGCGGCAGCGGACCGATCTACTGGCGCAGCGGGTGCATCACCGGCTCGTCCTCGACGGCCATGGCGATCTGCGGCCGGAACATATCTGGTTGAGCCCTCCCTTCCCCATCATCGATTGCCTGGAGTTCAATGCCCGCTTGCGGACGTCGGATGCACTGGACGAAATTGCCTTCCTGCACTTGGAATGCGCTCGACTGGGAGGACCGTGGGTCGGTGAGAGGCTTCGGCGATATCTGGCCGTCCAGCTCAATGATGACCCGGCCAGCGGACTGTTCTTGTTCTATCGGATTGGCCGCGCCATGCTGCGCGCCAGGCTATCCATCGCTCATCTCGCCGACGCCCATCCACGGACGCCGGAAAAATGGCCGCGGCTGGCGCGCACCTATCTCAAACTTGCCAAGGCGGACGCAGCGCAGCTTGAGCGGCAGCTCACGGCGTGAGCCAGAATTTGAATTGCGGGGGGATCAATCCTGATACGGAAGCAGCTCCGTCAGCGGCTCGTTGTGGTGCAGCCGACGAATGGTCTCTCCGAGAAGGGGCGCCGCCGAGACAATCTCGAGCTTATCGCGAACCGCGCCCGGCGGAAGCCTGAACGGTGGCACGCTGTCGGTCGCGATGATGCGGCCAATCGCAGGGTCGGCGAGCGTCGTTGCCGCGCCCGGCATGAACAGGCCGTGCGCGACGCAAGCTATCACCTCTTCGGCTCCATGGGCACGGGCCGCCTTCGCCGCCCGCACCAGGGTTCCACCGCTGCTGATGAGATCATCCACGATCACGCACAGCGCGTTCGCCACCTCCCCGGCGAACAAATCGCCCGAAACGACGCCGGAGCTGCGATGCTTCTCCACGAATGCCTTGCCGATCGGACGGCCGAGCGCTTTCCCAAGAACCTCGCGAAGCAGGTCCGCTCGCTTGCCGCCTCCGAGATCCGGCGAAACCACGGCAATCGGCCGATCAGCCGCGATCGCCTTGATCCTGCCGATCAAGAGCGGCGCCGTGCTCAGCGCTACCGATGGGCAACGGAACGCGTTCTCGAACGCGGCCTCGTTGTGAACTTCGAGGGCCACCACTGCGTCAACACCGATCGCCTCGAACATGGTCGCAAGATAACGGATCGTGACGGGGTCATTGGCCTTGGTGCGACGATCCTTTCGCGCATAGCACAGATACGGTGCGACCGCCGTCACCCGCGCAGCACCGGCATCCTTCAACGCTCCGACCAGGAACAGCAGCCGGCATAGCTTGTCGTTCGGACTCTCGTCAGGACCGCCATGGAGGCTATGCAGAACGTAGACGTCGCAGCCGGCGACAACTTCCAGCGGCCGCACCTTGTGTTCGCCGTCCTCGAAGCTGCGTTCTTCGACAGCGGCGAGACGGCATCCAAGCGCGTGAGCGATTTTTTCGCCAAGCCCTTCCGTGCCATGAAGACAGAACAAGCGCAGGCGATCACCAATCATCGGTTACCTCCAACGTCAAACCTGCTCGCCGCTCGCGTCTCGGCCGCCGATCTAAGCCCGCAGCCCATGTTTCCCGAGCATTCTGACCGTGCTCGCCTGCGGTCCTTTCTCTCCGATCTCCTCGACGTAGCTTACGCGGGCGCCGGGCACGATGCTTGATCCGCCATCAACGACACTATTGCAGTTGAAATAGACTTCGTGGCCGTCGGCGGCTTCCAGAAAGCCGAACTGGCCGCTTGGATCGATACGCGCAACGGTTCCGATCGGTTGAGGCTCGTGCGTCTTGACATCGCCACGCATCAGTCGCGCCCGGTCCTGCAATTGTCGACGCGCGCGTTTGAATGCGTTGTCTACGGCGAAGGTCAAGTCGACGTACCGTTCATCCAGCTTCGGGGTACGTCCAACGTGGACTTCCCGACCGTCGGGCAGCGCCAGCCGAACGCTCACCAGATATTGACCGCCGGTTTGGTGATGACCACCCGGACCTTTGACCATGACGCGCGCCGCAGTGATCCGGCCAAAGCGGCTCTCCAGTTCCGCGACATGTTGCTCAACGGCAGCCCGGATTTCAGCGGAGACGCGAATCCCTTCAAATTCGATTTGAACTGGTGTTTGCATTTCCGGCTCCTCTCCCGTGTCGAACTTATTGGACCACGGGAGCGAGGAGCAGCTTTGAGCAAGATCAACTTGCCTTCAGCGTTTTGGCTGCCACGCGATCACGATCAGCTCGCAGCAAACACGAAATCGTCTGCGCGATCGCTCGCGCAGACGACAGGGCATCCGGAACCAATCAGCCGATCTCACCAGGGGCCGCCCCACGGACCACCCCAGCCATAATAACGATGCCGCCAATACGGACGGGCATAGTAGGGACGGCCGTAATACGGCCCGTAGCCGACGCCGACATAGCCGTAGGGCGGACCATAATAATAGGGATCGTCGTAGTAATAAGGCGATGCCGTCGCCGCGATCCCGGCGCCGAGAAGCGCGCCGGCCGCGAGCGCGCCTGCTCCCCAGCCCCAGCCGCCGCCACGCCAGCCGCCACCACGCCAACCGCCGCCATGCCAGCCGCCATAGCGGACCTGAACCGTGCTGAGCGGCGCAACGTCAGCCTTCGCCGCGGCCGACAGCGCAGTGACGGGTGCAGACAACGCCGGAGCGCTCGCTCCGGCCAGCAGCGCGCCGGACAGGGCCAGCGCTCCCACATAGTTCAAGCTTCGCATCGCAAGGACTCCTCGACCAAGGTCATCACGCATGACTGCCCGCGAAGGTCATCCGGCGCAGTCCTCCGCCGCGATCGCGGCGACGAGCAAATGAGTTGCTCGTCGCTACGAACCGCCTGTCGGCACGACCGTTCCATTGCAAAAGCGCGATCGCCGGCGATACATCGATGTCATCCCTTCAATGCCGGCCGAGATTGCTCGAGCTGCCGGAATTGTCGTCGCCGGTGCTCGGGCTGTTGTTGTCGAGCAAGCCGGGGGCGTCATTCGGCGCCGATGGCGTGCGCCCCGATCCGTTCCCCGCCGCAGCGGCGGCTCCCGCCGCGCCCGATCCCATTCCGGTCGTCCCCGTCGCGTTTCCGGGTCCGCCCGGCGTTGAGGTTGTCGCGTCGCGGGAGGCGCCGGCGCTGCTGCCACCCGTGCCGCTGCTATCAGCCAAGGCGAGCTGGCTCGACAACGCGAGCGCAGCAGCGGATGCGATCAAGGCCAATTTCGTGGAGGATGTCCTTCCTTGGGAAGGACAAGGCCGCCTCGGACGGGATGGTCCCGAAGGATCAGCTTCGCCGTTTGCGGCCCTGCGCTGCCGCGGCCTGCTTGCGCAGACCCTCGGCCGCGCTGCCGACGATCTCGGAAATCTGCATCAGTTGCTTGGCGAGCGGGCTGGTCTTGCGCCAGACCATGCCGACCGTACGCTGCGGCTGCGGATCGGCGAAGCGCGCGAGCGACACCGACGCCGACCGCGTCTCGACGCCGACCGCCATCTCCGGAATCAACGTCACGCCCATGCCGGCGCCGACCATCTGCACCAGGGTCGACAGCGAGGAGGCATCGAGCATCTCGCGCGGCGCCTGCATGTTGCAGAACGACAGCGCCTGGTCACGGAAGCAGTGCCCCTCCTCCAGCAACAGCAGCCGCATCTCGCGCAGCATCTCGCTGCTCGGCACCGCCGCGCCTTCATATTCCGGCGGCCGCACCAGCAGGAAGCTCTCCGCGAACAGCGCGACCTCGGTCAGCGACGGCTCCGACACCGGCAGCGCGACGATCGCGGCATCGAGGCGGCCCTCGACCAGTTCCTCGATCAGCTTCGGCGTCTTGGACTCGCGGACGTGGATGTCGATCTCGGGATGTCTGCGCGTCAGGTTCCCAATCACCTTGGGCAGCAGATAGGGCGCGATCGTCGGGATCATGCCGAGCCGCAGCCGGCCCGTGAGCTTGTCGCGCGAGGCGCGGGCGAAGTCGCCGAGCTCATCGACCGAGCGCAGGATCTCGCGCACGCGCTCGGCGAGCTGCTCGCCGAATCGCGTCAGCACCACCTGGCGCGCATTGCGCTCCAGCAGCACGCCGCCAAGCGCGTCCTCCATCTCCTTGATCTGCATCGACAGCGCCGGCTGCGAGATCGCGCAGGCCTCCGCGGCGCGGCCGAAATGGCCGAGACGCGCCAGCGCATCGAAATAGCGAAGCTGCCGCATCGTCAAATGTATCATCAGTTTATCTTATCGTTCACCGCCGCGGAGTCAATTTTCCCTGGCCACAATCTTGAGATGCAGCGGTTACGCACCGTGTCCATATGCGTTTGGATGGCGTCAGACCAGGTTCATCAGATAATCTTATCGTTGCGATCACCAATCTCAATTTCCCCTGATCGAAGCAGCCGCGTAGGGTCCCGGCTCCCACCCCAGGGGGGAACCATGACGATCACGTCAGGAGAGAAACATGGATGACGTCAGCAAGTGCCCGTTTTCGGGCGGCTTGAAGGGATTTTCGAACAAGGATTGGTGGCCGAACCAGCTCAATCTCTCGGTCCTGCATCAGCACTCGAACCTCTCCGATCCGCTCGGTGAGGCGTTCGATTATTCCAAGGAATTCAAGAGCCTCGATCTCGACGCGCTGGTCAAGGACCTGCACGCGCTGATGACCGATTCGCAGGACTGGTGGCCGGCCGATTTCGGCCATTACGGTCCGCTGTTCATCCGCATGGCCTGGCACGCCGCCGGCACCTATCGCATTGGCGACGGCCGTGGCGGCGCCGGCACCGGCCAGCAGCGCTTCGCGCCGCTGAACAGCTGGCCAGACAACGCCAACCTCGACAAGGCCCGCCGCCTGCTGTGGCCGATCAAGCAGAAGTACGGCCAGAAGATCTCCTGGGCCGACCTGTTCGTGCTGACCGGCAACGTCGCGCTGGAATCGATGGGTTTCAAGACCTTCGGCTTCGGCGGCGGCCGCGCCGATACCTGGGAGCCCGAGCAGGACATCTATTGGGGCCCCGAGGGCAAGTGGCTCGCCGACGAGCGCTACAGCGGCGACCGCGAGCTCGCGGGCTCGCTCGCTGCCGTGCAGATGGGCCTCATCTACGTCAACCCGGAAGGCCCGAACGGCAATCCCGATCCGCTGGCTGCCGCGCGCGACATCCGCGAGACCTTCGCCCGCATGGCGATGAACGACGAAGAGACGGTGGCGCTGATCGCCGGCGGTCACACCTTCGGCAAGACCCACGGCGCGGGTGATGCGTCGCTGGTCGGGGCCGAGCCGGAAGGCGCCGACATCGCGCAGCAGGGTCTCGGCTGGGCCAGCAAGTACGGCTCGGGCAAGGGCGGCGATACCATCACCTCCGGCCTCGAAGTGATCTGGACGACGACGCCGACCAAGTGGAGCAACAACTTCTTCTGGAATCTGTTCGGCTACGAATGGGAGCTGACCAAGAGCCCGGCCGGCGCGCATCAGTGGAAGCCGAAGCACGGCGCCGGCGCCAACACGGTACCGGACGCGCATGACAAGTCGAAGCGGCATGCGCCGTCGATGCTCACCACCGACCTCGCGCTGCGCTTCGATCCGGCCTACGAGAAGATCTCGCGCCGCTTCCTGGAGAACCCGGATCAGTTCGCCGACGCCTTCGCCCGCGCCTGGTTCAAGCTGACCCATCGCGACATGGGTCCGAAGGTGCGTTACCTTGGCCCGCTGGTGCCGAAGGAGGATCTGATCTGGCAGGATCCGGTGCCGGCGCTCGATCATCCCGTTGTCGACGACAAGGACGTCGCGGCGCTCAAGGCGAAGATCCTCGCCTCGGGTCTGTCGGTGTCGCAACTGGTGTCGACGGCCTGGGCCTCAGCCTCGACCTTCCGCGGCTCGGACAAGCGCGGCGGCGCCAATGGCGCGCGCATTCGCCTGGCTCCGCAGAAGGACTGGGCGGTCAACAACCCGGCCGAGCTCGCCAAGGTGCTCTCGACGCTCGAGGCCATCCAGAAGGAGTTCAACGCGCAGGCCTCCGGCGGCAAGAAGATCTCGCTCGCCGACCTGATCGTGCTGGCCGGCAATGCCGGCGTCGAGGCGGCCGCCAAGAAGGCCGGCGTCGAGGTGACCGTGCCGTTCGCGCCCGGCCGCACCGATGCCTCGCAGGAGCAGACCGACGTCGAGTCGTTCGCGGTGCTCGAACCGACCCATGACGGCTTCCGCAACTATCTCAGCGGCAAGCAGTGGCTGTCGGGCGAGGAGCTGCTGGTCGACAAGGCGCAACTGCTCACCTTGACCGCGCCGGAGATGACCGTGCTGGTCGGCGGCCTGCGCGTGCTCGGCGCCAACGCCAACGGCTCCAAGCATGGCGTGTTCACCGAGCAGACCGAGACGCTCTCCAACGACTTCTTCGCCAACCTGCTCGACATGGGCGTGGCCTGGCGTCCGGTCGATCAGGGCGAGCACACCTTCGAGGGCCGCGACCGCAAGTCCGGCGCGATCAAGTGGACGGCGACCCGCGCCGACCTGATCTTCGGCTCGCACTCGCAGTTGCGCGCGCTGGCCGAGGTCTATGCCAGCTCGGATGCCAAGCAGAAGTTCGTCAAGGACTTCGTCGCCGCCTGGACCAAGGTGATGAACCTCGACCGGTTCGATCTGAAGGCCTGAGGCGACAAGCCGACTGACCGACACCAAAGAGAAGCGGCGCTTCAGTGATGAAGCGCCGCTTTTTTCATTGGACATGTCTATCAGTCGCGGGCCCGTCAGCGCGCCGCGGCCGAGCCGCCGCCGTCGATCTGGCGGCCCATCAGCGCGATCGCCTTCTGATAGACGCCGGCGGCGTTCCAGGCCTCGATGGCGGCGAAGTTCGGCTCGCCCGGCTGATAGCCGGCGCCTGCCTTCCAGCCGTTGGCGCGCAGGAAGTTCGCGGTCGAGGCCAGCGCGTTGGCGGCGACGTCGAGATTGCCGACGCCGTAAGCGAGGATGTTCTTCGGCATGAATTGCGTCTGCCCGACCTCGCCATGCATCGAGCCGCGGGTGTTGCCCGAGAGCACGCCGCGGTCGATCAGCTTGAGCGCGGCATAGAGCTGGTCGGTGAAGAACTCCGGACGGCGGCAGTCATAGGCGAGCGTCGCGATCGACGACAGCATGTGCTGATTGCCGCGCTGGCTGCCGAACGCGCTCTCCATGCCCCAGATCGCGATCAGCGGTCCGGGCGGCACGCCGTAACGCTGCTCGATCGAGGCGAACATCGCCGCCTGCGACTGCTTGAGCTGGCGGCCGCGCGCGACGATCGCAGCAGCCCCGCGCTTGGCGAGGAACTGATCGAGCGACAGCGAGAAGCTGCGCTGGCCGCGATCGGCGGCGATCGTCGCGGAGGCGTAGTTGGTCTGCATCAGCGCGGCGATCGCGGCGCCGCCGACGCCCTTCGCCCGCGCCTCCTCGCTGAATTCGCGCTTCCACGCCTCGAACCCCGCCGGCGACGAACCGCACTGCGCCGCTTGCGCAACGCCGCCGCAGGCTGCGAGCAGCGTCGCGACGGTGAACGTGAAGGTGATCATGGCCCGGCGCTTAATCATTCAGACTCCTCTGGTCGCGTCCGCCGATGCGGCCTGCATCGTGACCCCTATCGGGACATCGGACGCCGCTGCGCGGCAATATCGGCCGCTCCCGGTTGAAACGGCGACAACCTATCGGAAATGGAAGAAAATCATAGCCGGCGGCGTATTAGCCGCAGATGAACGCGCCGAGCACCCGTGATTGCGCAGCCGCCCATCGACATGCGTGGCCGTGCGGGTTCCAAGGATGCAGCTCCCGCAATCGTGATCAGCGCCATCTACATCATCATGACCGGCCGGACGTCCACCGGTTTCCAGCCGGTCGAAAACAGCGCCAAGGCGATCGCGATCCGCTCGCTGGCCGTGACGAGCAAACGCGAGATCCAGAGCTATCTCCCGCCACCTATCAGTTCGCCAGGCACAATGGCTTGGCCTTCAACATGACGGCGATCGCCCCTCCATCCCCGAGGGCCACGGCGTCGGCTTCGACACCGACTACATGACGCCGCCGGTACCGTAACCTTGACATATACGCTGCCCATAATTATAAAACGATACAGTTTCGTTTTAACACAACCGTTTTCCGAGGGAATGCTCTACAAGCACCGACCGAGATCGGAGACAGCAGGCCGTCATGAAACGAATCATTCTGTTGACCTTGATCCTGCTGTCATGGGCGCCCCTGGCGCACGCGGTCGCCGGGACCGGCTCCGGCATGCAGACCGAGAGGGATCCGTCAGCCTCCACCGATCCGGCACTGAGCCAGGAGACGATCGATCGCGAGCTCGACAAGTTCCGGCGGACGGAGGTGTCACTGCACCAGGCGCTGCGGATCGCCGAAAGGATTCATCCGGGCTCCAAGACCGCGGACATCAGCTTCGAGGGTGGGCTCGACGCGCCCGTCTACAAGGTCCGAACCCTGCAGAGCGGACGGATCTGGGAATCCGACATCGACGGCACCACGGCGAAGGTGCGCAACAGCGTGCTGTTCTCCACCGTGGATGGACTGAGCGAAAGCGATCGTAACAGCCTGGCTGCCCTCACCACGGTCCGGCTCAAGATGTCGGATGCGATTCGGATCGCCGAGCGCTCGGCGGCCGGCCGGGCGATCAGTGGCGGCCTGATGAACAAGGACGGCAAGCTCGCCTTCGTCGTGGTCGTCGTCAGCGGCAACGATCTCAAGCAGGTGACGCTCGAACCGTCATCGCTCCGGCGACGCTGATCGCGCTGCTCAGACCTTCGGCTGCAGCGCCAGGAACGTCTTGACCCGGTCACGGACGAAGCCGGGCAGCTCCCTGCGGATCGTCCTTTCGCTCTCGCCCATGAGCGAGCGCATGATCACCGGCATGACGATCAGATCGATGAAGATCTCGGCAGAAACGGCCGACGCCTTCGACGGCGTCCGGCGAGCGGTCGTGGCCGAGGCGCCGATCGTCTCGCCGAGCAGCACCGCCACAGCATGGGTGGCCCGCTTGCGCGAGACGTCATGAAACTGACAACTGAGATCGGGAAACCGGTAAGCCTCCCCGATCGTGACCCGTAACAATCCCAGCGAGTCCTTCAGCGCCCGATCGACGATGGCGATGGCCAGTCCAACCAGCTTTTCCTGTGCGGTGCCGGCCACCGGCGCGTAGGACCCGAGATTCATCACGTCGTTGATGGACCGCGCGACGACGGCGGCAAACAATGCGGCCTTGCCGGTGTATCGGGCATAAATCGTCGGCTTGCTGGCGGGGGCGCGCTCGGCGATCTCGTCGATGCTGGCGCCGTCAAAGCCGCGCTCGAGAAACACCGCGCGCGCAGCGTCCAGAATACGTTCCTCGATATTTCCAGCCAGCGCCTTCGGCGGCCGTCCCACCCGCCCGCGAAACGCTTCCGTGCGTGCAACGTCCGTACGTTTCAATTTGGCCTGCGTGCGGGCCATACTCAACGACCTCGACTCGACATGAAGATATGTCGTCAAGGGATTACACGTTCTTGTCGAGACGGCAATAGAACGACCACGCCACGCGGCTATGCGCATGGTGGCGTACATAATCGGCAACGCATCAGCACAAACACCTCAAAATACCTCAGGTAACAAGCTCCCCGAGATCGTCGAACACGGCAAGCGCACCGTCGAACGCGTCGTCATGAAAGTAGAGGCTGCGCGTGATCAGCACGGGAACGCCGGCGCGGGTCGCAGCCATCAACCCGTTACCGGAGTCCTCGATCGCGATGCAACTGGCCGCGGGTAGATCGAGCTGCGACAAGACCTCCAGGTAGACATCGGGCGCAGGCTTCTTGCGCACGACATCGTCGGCCGCCACGACGGCGGCAAATCCTGCCTCCCAGTTCGCGCCCAGCGCGGGCGCCAACAGGGCATCGATATTGGCGCGCGTGGTGGTCGTCGCGATCGCGAGCCGCTGCCCGCGGGCCGAGGCAGCCTCCAGTAATGCTTGAACGCCCGGGCGCAACGGGCAGCCCTTGTCGGCCATCAGCGCGGCAAACCGCTCCGTCTTGATGCGATGAAGCCGGGCAACGACGGCGTCGCTGAGCGGCGGACCCGTGCGCCGCATCTGGTCGAACGCACGGACGCGCTCCTTGCCACCGGTGACACGCAGCAGCTCCTTGTAGATGCGGCGGCCCCAGTGCCAGTCGATGCCCACCGCGACGAACGCCTCGTTGAAGGCCTCGCGATGGATCTCCTCGGTCTCGGCCATCGTGCCGTCGACGTCGAAGATCAGTGCGCCGGCGTCGGCGATGCGGCGCCGGAGGTCGTCGAGCGGCGCGTTCCTCACCAGAGCCAGACTCATGATTGCACCTCCACCCTGCCGTCCCCCGCGTCGGCCCCCTTGGCGAACACGCGGCTTGCCAGCACGTCGCTGGCTTCGATCGACATCACGTCATCGGACGTCAGCACGCGGTCGAGCCGCGACACCAGCCGGTTGGCCTGGCGCAGGCGGATCCGATCCAGCGCGTTGCGGATCGAGCGCGCGTTGGAGAACATGGGCTGAGTGCGCCGGACGGCGATGTATCTTTCGAAAGCGGCGCGGGCCTCCGGCGTGAAGCGATAATTCTGCCCTTCCAGCATCATCTCGGAGATCGTCAGCAGCTCGGCCTCCGAATAGTCGGGGAAGTCGATGTGATGGGCGATGCGCGAGCGGAAGCCGGGATTGCTCTGGAAGAACTTCTCCATCCGGTCGGCATAGCCGGCAAGAATGACCACGAGGTCCTCGCGCTGCGACTCCATGATCTGCAGCAGGATCTCGATCGACTCCTGGCCGTAGTCGCGCTCGTTCTCGGGACGGTAGAGATAATAGGCCTCGTCGATGAACAGGACGCCCCCCATCGCCTTCTTCAGCACCTCCTTGGTCTTCGGCGCGGTGTGGCCGATATACTGGCCGACGAGGTCGTCGCGGGTGACGCTGATGACGTGGCCGCGGCGCACGAAGCCGAGCCGGTGCAGGATGCCGGCCATGCGCAGCGCGACCGTGGTCTTGCCGGTGCCGGGATTGCCGGTGAACGACATGTGCAGGGTCGGAAATGTCGTCGCCAGCCCCATCTTGCGGCGGATCCGCTCCATCATCAACAGCGAGGCGATCTCGCGGATTCGCGTCTTGACCGGGGTGAGCCCGACCAGCTCGCGGTCGAGCTGCTCCAGCACCGGCGCAATATCGACGCTCTCGAACTCGCGGCGCAGGTCGACGGTGTCGACCGGCGTCGCCTCGGTGGTGTCCGTCTGCGTGGCCTGCATCATCGGCTGGTGCTCCGTTCTGGACGTTCGCATCAGATCGCCGTGCGTTCGATTGCGAACCTGGCAGCAACGAAGCAACGGCAAATAGAAGGTGATATGGCCGCTCCGGGCGGAGTTCCCTGCCACGCCGCAGACCTGCAGGCGCAGCAGCGACCTCCGCCCGCCAGGGATCAGTAACGCTGGCCTTCCGGGCGCTCGGCCGCGTAGGACCGCGTCGAATAACGCTGATTGCGCCCGACGGTTTCCTGCCGGTCGAGCCGGAAGCCCGGCTCGTTCTGCGGCCGGTTGACGATGAAGGACAACCGGGTCGATTCCCAGCCATGGCTGGAATCGAAGGCCGAGATGCGGATGTAGCGGTCGCCGTAGATCTTCCGGCACTCGGTCAGCTCGTGCATGATGCCGGCGGCGTCACGCAGGTCGAACATCGGCAGGCCCCACATCTCCCAATAGGTGTTGCGGGGATGCGGATCGTCGGTGAACTCGATGTTCACGGCCCAATTCTTCTCGAGGCAATACTGGATCTGAGCGGAGATCTGCTCGTCGGTCAGATCGGGCAGGAAAGAAAAGCAACCCTGGGTCACGCGCATGTTGATGTCTCCTGATATCGCTGAAACGGGCGAGCCGGTGTCCGGCTCGCATCGCGGCGTCGCATCGAACGATTGTTAGGCGGCAGGCGTCACGGTCGGGACGAAGTCCGGCGAATCGGTCGATTCGTAGTTGAAGGTGACGTCCTTCCAGATCTCCAGCGCCTCGCGCAGCGGCGTGCAGGTCTGTGCCGCCTTGGCCAGGATCTCCGGACCTTCATGCACGTAGTCGCGGCCCTCATTGCGGGCGAGGATCATCGCTTCCAGCGCGACGCGGTTGGCGGTCGCACCGGCGGCGATGCCGCGCGGATGGCCGATCGTGCCGCCGCCGAACTGCAGCACGACGTCCTCGCCGAGCAGGTCGAGCAACTGGTGCATCTGGCCGGCATGGATGCCGCCGGAGGCCACCGGCATCAGCTTGTTCAGGCTGGCCCAGTTCTGGTCGAAGAACACGCCATGCTCCAGCCGCATCGGATTGAAGTCCTCGCGGCAGATGTCGTAATAGCCGCGCGTGGTGTTCGGATCGCCTTCGAGCTTGCCGACCACGGTGCCGGCATGGATGTGGTCGACGCCGGCGAGCCTCATCCATTTGGCGATGACGCGGAACGACACGCCGTGCGCGCGCTGCCGCGTGTAGGTCGAGTGACCGGCACGATGCAGATGCAGGATCATGTCGTTCCGGCGCGCCCATTTCGCCATCGACTGGATCGCGGTGTAGCCGATCACGAGATCGATCATGACGATCGTCGAGCCGAGCTCCTTGGCGAACTCGGCGCGCTCATACATGTCCTCCATCGTCGCCGCGGTGACGTTGAGGTAGGTGCCCTTGATCTCGCCGGTTGCCGCCTGCGCCTTGTTGACCGCCTCCATGCAGTACAGGAAGCGCTCGCGCCAATGCATGAACGGCTGAGAGTTGATGTTCTCGTCGTCCTTGGTGAAGTCGAGCCCGCCCTTCAGCGCCTCGTAGACGACGCGTCCGTAGTTGCGGCCGGACAGGCCGAGCTTCGGCTTGACGGTGGCGCCCAGTAGCGGCCGGCCGAACTTGTCGAGCCGCTCGCGCTCGACGACGATGCCGGTCGCCGGCCCCTGGAACGTCTTAACATAGGCAACCGGCAGCCGCATGTCTTCCAGCCGCAGCGCCTTCAGCGGCTTGAAGCCGAACACGTTGCCGATGATCGAGGCTGTCAGGTTGGAGATCGAGCCCGGCTCGAACAGATCGAGGTCATAGGCGATATAGGCGAAGTAGCTGCCGGGCGAGCCCGGCACCGGCTCGACCCGGTAGCACTTGGCGCGGTACTTCTCGGCTGCGGTCAGACGGTCGGTCCACACCACGGTCCAGGTCGCGGTCGAGGATTCGCCGGCGACCGCGGCGCAGGCCTCGGTCGGATCGACACCGTCCTGCGGCGTGACGCGGAACAGCGCGATGACGTCGGTGTCCTTGGGCTGATAGGACGGCTCCCAATAGCCCATCTTCTTGTATTCCATCACGCCGGACTTGTAGCGATCCTTGCCGCGCACCGTGATCGATTGGTCGTTCATGTGTTCCTCCTGGATTTTCGTTGTGGCTGTGGACGTCACGCAGCTTCGGTCATTCCCCCAATTCGCGGATCGAGCGCGCCGGAGCGATAGCGCTTGGCCATCTCCGACAGCGGCAGCACCTTGATCCTGGATGCATTGCCGGCGGCGCCGAACTGCTCGAACCGCTCGCGGCAGAGCTCGCGCATCGAATCCATCGCGGGCTTCAGGAATTTGCGCGGATCGAACTCGCTCTTCGACGACGCGCCGACTTTTCGGAAGATGGCGGTCATTGCCAGCCGGCAGTCGGTGTCGATGTTGACCTTGCGCACGCCGTGACGGATGCCGCGCACGATCTCCTCGACCGGGACGCCCCAGGTCTGCGGCATCTCGCCGCCGAACTGGTTGAACATGTCCTGCAGGCTCTGCGGCACCGAGGACGAGCCGTGCATGACGAGATGCGTATTCGGCAGCCGGCGATGGATCTCCTCGATCACGTTCATGGCGAGAATCTCGCCGTCCGGCTTGCGCGAGAATTTGTAGGCGCCGTGCGAGGTGCCCATCGCGATCGCCAGCGCATCGACCTTGGTGGCGCGGACGAAGTCGACCGCCTGGTCGGGATCGGTCAGCAGCTGCTCGCGGCTGACCTTGCCCTCGAGGCCGTGACCATCCTCCTGCTCGCCGCCGCCATGTTCGAGCGAGCCGAGCACGCCGAGTTCGCCCTCGACCGAGGCGCCGACCCAATGTGCCATGTCCGTGACGCGCCGGGTAATGTCGACATTATAGTCGTAGTCCGCCGCGGTCTTGGCGTCGGCCTTGAGCGATCCGTCCATCATGACAGAAGTGAAGCCGTACTTGATCGCGGTGGCGCAGGTCGCCTCGTCATTGCCGTGGTCCTGGTGCAGGCAGAGCGGGATCTGCGGATACATCTCCTCCAGCGCGTCGATCATCTTGGACAGCATGATGTCGCCGGCATAGGAGCGCGCGCCGCGCGAGGCCTGGATGATCACGGGGGCATCGACGGCCGCGGCCGCCTCCATGATCGCCAGCCCCTGCTCCATGTTGTTGATGTTGAACGCCGGCACGCCGTAGCCGCGCTCGGCCGCATGGTCCAGCAATTGTCTGAGCGTGATCCGCGCCATGTTGGTCTCCGTCCCTGGTTCGATGTTCTGTTTGGCGGCGCGGCTCAGGAAGCCCGCGCCCGGATGATGTTGCGCATCGCCGCATCGGCCACCGCCGCAGGCGTGATGCCGAATTCGCGGTACAGCACCTCGGCCGGCGCCGAGGCGCCGAAGCCGTGCATGCCGACGAACTCGCCGGCATCGCCGAGCCAGCGCGCCCAGTCGCCCTCGATCGCGGCCTCCACGCCGATGCGCGGCACGTGGCCGAGCACCGCGGCGCGATACTCTGCCGACTGCTCGCGAAACAACTCGAAGCACGGCGCCGACACCACCGCCGCCTGGACGCCCTCGGCCGCCAGCAGCTTGGCCGCCTCCAGCGCGATGGCCACCTCCGAGCCGGTCGCAATCAAAGTTACGTCGCGACCGGCCTCGGGCTCGATGACCACGTAAGCGCCGAGCGCTACCTTGTTGTGATCCGATGCCTCGGTGCGGAAGGCCGGCAGGGCTTGCCGAGACAGGCACAGCACCGACGGCGAGGTCTCCGCGCGCAGCGCGCAGTCCCAGGCTTCCGCCGTCTCGACGGCGTCGGCCGGGCGGAATACCAGGAGGTTCGGAATGGCGCGCAAGCTCGCGACATGCTCGACCGGCTGATGCGTCGGGCCGTCCTCACCGAGGCCGATGGAATCGTGGGTCATCACGTGGATAACGCGGATGCCCATCAGCGCGGCCAGGCGAATCGCCGGCCGGCTGTAGTCGGCGAACGCGAGGAAGGTGCCGCCATAGGGAATGAAGCCGCCATGCAGCGCGATGCCGTTCATGGCCGCAGCCATCGCGTGCTCGCGCACACCATAGTGGACGTAGTTGCCATCCATTGCGGCCGGCGTGACGGATTTGTGCGTCTTTGCCTTGGTCAGGTTGGAATGCGTCAGGTCCGCCGAGCCGCCGAGCAGATTTGGCAGCACTGTCGCAATGACATCGATGACGTTCTGCGAGGCCTGGCGGGTAGCGATCTTCGGCCGCTCGGCCGTGAGCTGCGCGATGAACTGCGCCATGCGCTCGGTATAGGCGGCCGGCAGCTTCTTGTTCAGCGCGTCATGGCACGGCGATCGGTCCGCGGTGCACAGCTTGCGCGCACGCTCCTTCCAGGCCTGGCGCACGCTGCGGCCGCGCGCGCCGATCTCGCGCCAGCTCACCAACACATCGGCTGGCACCTCGAACGGACGGTGCGGCCAGTGCAGTGCCGCGCGGGTCTTCTCGACCTCCTCCGGCCCGAGCGGCGCGCCATGCGCCTTCTCCGAGCCCTGCCGTCCGGGTGAGCCGAAGCCGATCGTCGTCCGGCACGCAATCATGCTCGGGCGGTTGCTCTGCCGCGCCGCCGCGATAGCAGCCTCGATGGCTTCGGGATCATGGCCGTCAATGCGGGACGTCGCCCAGCCCGACGCCGCGAAGCGTGCGAGCTGATCGTCGGAGCAGGCAAGACCCGTCGAGCCGTCGATCGAGATGCCGTTGTCGTCGAACAGCACGATCAAGCGATTCAGCTTGAGATGGCCCGCGAGGGAGATCGCCTCGTGGCTGATGCCCTCCATCAGGCAGCCGTCGCCGGCGATCACGTAGGTGTAGTGATCGACCAGATCGTCGCCATAGCGCGCGTTCATCAGGCGCTCGGCGAGCGCCATGCCGACCGCCGTCGCGATGCCCTGCCCGAGCGGACCGGTGGTGGTCTCGACACCAGGCGTGTGGCCATACTCAGGATGCCCCGGCGTCTTGGCGCCCCATTGCCGGAACCGCTTCAGCTCATCGATCGTGACGGCCTCGTAGCCAGTCAGATGCAGCAGCGCATAGAGCAGCATCGAGCCGTGTCCGGCCGACAGCACGAAACGGTCGCGATCGGGCCACGCCGGATCGGCGGGATCGAATTTCATGAAGCGTGAGAAAAGGACGGTTGCCACGTCGGCCATGCCCATCGGCATGCCCGGATGACCCGATTTCGCCTTTTCGACGGCGTCGATGGCCAGGAAGCGGATGGCATTCGCCATCTCGGCATGGCTGGGATCGGCTTTCGGAGCCAGCGTTTGCACGGCGGTGGCGGTCATAGCGTGCGCCTCTTTCGGTCCATCAGTTGCATGATCATGGGGGTGAGAATGAGCTGCATCGCGAGATCGAGCTTGGCGCCGTGGATCACGATCGAATTGGCGCGCGACATGAAGCTCTGCGGAATCATCGAGAGCAGATAGGGGAAGTCGATGCCGCGCGGGTTCTTCAGCCGGATCACGACCATCGATTCATCGGGCGTCGGGATCCAGCGGGCGACGAACGGGTTCGAGGTGTCGACCGTCGGCACGCGCTGGAAGTTGATGTCGGTCTCGGAGAACTGCGGGATGATGTAGTTCACGTAGTCCGGCATGCGGCGCAGGATCGTGTCGGTGACCGCTTCGGTGGTGTAGCCGCGCGACGCGCGGTCGCGGTGCAGCTTCTGGATCCACTCCAGGTTCATCACTGGAACAACGCCGATCTTCAGATCGGCGTGCTGCGCGATGTTGACCTTGTCCGTGACAACGGCGCCGTGCAGGCCTTCGTAGAACAGCAGATCGGAGTCCTCCGGCAGCCGGCTCCACTCGGTGAAGTTGCCGGGCCTTGTGTCGTAAAGCCGCGCCTCCTCCTCATCGTGGACGTAGTGGCGCGTCATGCCGGTGCCAGTCTCGGAATAATCGCGAAAGGTCTTCTCGAGCTCCTCGAACAGATTGGTGTCGGGGCTGAAATGGCTGAAGTGCTTATTGCCGATCTCGGCCTCCTCGACCATCTTGCGGCGCATCTCCTCGCGATTGTAGCGATGGAAGGCGTCGCCCTCGATATAGGCCGCCTTGACGTTCTCGCGGCGGAAGATGTTCTCGAAGGTCTTCTTGACGGACGTGGTGCCGGCGCCCGACGAGCCGGTGATCGAGATGATGGGATGACGACGTGACATGAACTTTCTCCGGAAGGCGCGTTCGACAGGCGGGCTCAGCGGAACAGGCCGCGCCGCGCGAACAGGGGCGCATCGCTGGTTTCGAACAGCGGCTCGATGCCCTCATGCAGCTGGTCGACGTCGCGGACAAGGCGGACGTCGCCCATGATCAGCGGCGCACGCTGATGCGGCGAGCGCGCCGACAGTTCGAGGATGCGCGAACGGCCGCTCGAGGCCGAGCCGCCAGCCCATTCCATGATCAGCGCCATCGGATGCGCTTCGTAGACCAGCCGCAGCCGGCCCTCGCGATAGCCGGGGCGGGAGTCGGCCGGATAGAGGAACACGCCGCCGCGCATCAGGATACGATAGGCCTCGGCGACCAGCGAGGCGATCCAGCGCATGTTGAAGTCGCGGCCGCGCGGGCCGGCCGCGCCCGACAGGCATTCGTCGACATAGTTGCGCACGGTCCCGCTCCAGTGCCGGCGGTTCGACGCGTTGATGGCGAACTCCGGCGTATCCTGCGGGATGCGGATGCCGGACTTGGCGAGCATGAACTCGTGCAAGGTCGGATGCAGGACGTAGAGATCGACGCGATGGTCGATGGCGAGCACCAGGCAGGTCTGCGGTCCATAGACAAAGAAGCCGGCGGCAAGCTGTGCCGTGCCGGGCTCGAAAAAGCTGGAGAGCACGTCGCGGCCCCGCGGGCGGATCGAGAAGATGGTGCCGACGGAGATGTTGTTCTGCAGGTTCGACGAGCCGTCGAGCGGGTCGATCGCCACGCAAAGTGGGGCAGCAGCATTGACCGTTTCCGGCCGGTCGACCTCCTCGGACAGGATGCCAGCGACCGGAGCCCGGCGCAGCGCATCCCGCATCAGATTGTCGGCGACGATGTCGAGCGCCTTCTGGACGTCGCCGTCGGCGTTCACGGTGGCGGCGCCTTCGTCGACGCCGGACAGCGGCGCGACCGCGATCTGCCGCGCGAGTTCGCGCGCCGCCCCGGCCAGAGCCTCGATGACCGCGGCGCAATCGGCGTCGGCACCCTGCGCCGCCAGATGTGCCTGCAATGTCTGATGTTGATCGATTTGGTGATTCATGGGCCACTCCCTCGCCATCAGCTCCTCTGCCGGGAACTTGATGAAGCCGCACGAATGCGTCGTGCCGCGCTGCTATCAACACTCGATTTGCCTAATTAGGGAAATTTCATTATCTTTGGATAGACCAAAGTTTTCCTTATACTGGCGATCTCATCGAGGGTTCCATGAGCCGGCACTTCTCTCGCGATCTCACCATCCGCCAGCTTCGGGCGCTGGCTGCCGTGCAAAACTCGGGTTCGGTGACGTCTGCGGCCGGCCGTTTGAACCTCACTCAGCCTGCCGTGACCCTGCAGATTCGCAATCTTCAGGAACTCGCCGGGCTGCCGCTGATCCAGCGCACCACCGACGGCATGATCCTGACCGAGGCCGGCCGCAGCGTCCTGGCACTCGCCGAGCGCGTCGAAGCCGCCCTGCAGGACTGCGAGCAGGCGCTCGACATTCTGGCGGGACGCAGCGGCGGCCGCGTGGCGATCGGCGCGGTCAGCACCGCGAAGTATTTCGTGCCGTTTGCGATCGCGGAATTTTCGCGGCGCTTCCCCAAGATCGACGTCACCTTGCGGATCGGCAACCGCGACAGCCTGCGCGAGGCGCTGCGCGGCTATGATCTCGACATCGCCATCATGGGCCGGCCACCGGCCGACGTTCCCGTGGATATGCGGCCGTTCGGCAAGCACCCGCACATCATCATCGCCCCAGCCAACCACCGGCTGGCGCGCCGCAAGCGGATCGCGGCCGAGGATCTCGCCGGCGAGGTGTTCATCACCCGGGAGCCGGGATCGGGCACCCGGCTGCTGATGGAGACATTCTTCGAGAAGCATGGTCTGAAGCCGAAGACCAGCATGGAGATGGACAGCAACGAGACCATCAAGCAGGCCGTGATCGCCGGCCTCGGCATCGCCTTCATCTCGCAGCACACCGTCGCCCATGAGCTCGGCGAGGGGCGGCTGGTGACGTTGAAGGTCGCGGGATTGCCGATCATCCGCCAGTGGCACGCGGTGCGGCGCGCCGACAAGCTGCTGCTGCCGCCGGCGCAGGCGATGCTGGACTTCCTCGGCAAGGAAGGAGCGCGGTTTCTGCCGAGCTGAGCGCGACAACCGATGCCATTGCGGTGTCGCGTCTCGCATGGCGCCGTCTCACCAGCCGATCTCGAACCGGCAGGCCTCGTCACCCCGGGCTTCGCAGGCGATCTCGCGCGCATGGGCGTCGGAATGCACGAGCGTTGCGAACAGCGTCTCGAACGTCCCAGCGTAGAAGTCGCAGATGGCGTGATCGCCGTGATGGCCGCGGCACAGCGGACAATGGCTGATCTGGTAGATGGTGGGCCGGCCCGGGCGTGCGGTGAAGGTGCCGGTCCCGGCAAACGTCCAGGCATGCGCGGATATCGCCCGCGTCAGCGCGCGGCTCGCGAGCCGGGCCGGCAGCAGCCGGAGCACGCGCTGCGCCGCGGAGGGGATGCGATGCGCGAGCAGATAGGCCGCCGTCAGCCGCCCTGCCCTGGTGCTGACGGCGCGCGCAGCATCGTCATCGATCTCGGTCCGAAGCGCACGATGGAGCCGCGTGACCTCGGCTTCGTCGACCATCGCCGCCGGAGGCGTCGCGAGATAGGTGTCGAGCCGCGCGGCCGCGAATACGCGGCGCGCCGGCTCCTCGCCGTGCAGCAGACGCAAGGCCTCCGCGATCTGGATGATCGCGTTGGGACCGATGCGGCCGGCGATGTAGCCTTCAGCAACGCCGTCCTGATGGTCAGGCGCGGCGTCAGCGCGCGGCAGCTGAGTGTGCCGGGCGCGCGTGCCGTGCATCTCAATGCACCCTCGTCTCGGCCTCTTCGCTCATCTGCCCGGCGCCGCCGCCACAGGCCATCACCTGCGCCTGCTGCGATCCGCTCAGCTTGCGATTATGGCTCGTCTTCCATTCGATCTTGCCGGGATCGGCGCGCCTGCGCGACGTATCGAAGCCGAAATCGACCTTGCCCTTGGACTGCGGCCCCCAGTAATTGACGCGGCCAAGATCGTAGAATTTCCGCTCGAAGCCCGACTTCAGGAACGCCTTGAGGCAGCCGAGCAGATAGCGGCGGCGCGCGCCGGAGCCGGCCCACGGATAGGAGAACAGCGCCTTGTGCATGTAGAAGCGGCGATAGTTGTTCATGACGCCGTCGAGCAGCTCGCCGCGGTCCATCGCGTCCGGCTTCATGATCGGGGTGACGAAATTGTACTTCTCGTAGTCGAAGATCTCGACCTTGTCGCCGAGGTCGCGGAACAGATCGGAGAACGGCCAGGGCGTGTACATCGCCCAGTTGGCGAGATCCGGCTTCCAGTCGCGCGCCATCTGGTAGGTCTCTTCCAGGGTCTCGCGGGTCTCGTTCTCCAGCCCGACGATGAACTGCGCCTCGACGACGATGCCGGCGTCGCGCAAGAGCTGGATCGCCTTCTTGTTCTGCGCGACCGTGGTCTCCTTGTTGAAGCGGTCGAGCTTCATCTGCGCCGCGGCTTCCGTCCCCAGCGAGACGTGGATCAGGCCGGCCTTGCGATACAACGGCAGCAGCGCCTCGTCGCGCAGGATGTCGGTAACGCGGGTGTTGATACCCCAGAGGATCTTGAGGTCGCGGCGGATCAGCTCCTCGCAGAAGGCGACGAATTTCTTCTTGTTGATGGTCGGCTCCTCGTCGGCGAGGATGAAGAATCCGACATCGTGCTCGCGCATCAATGTCTCGATCTCATCGACCACCTTCTTGGGGTCGCGGATGCGATAGTCGCGCCAGAACTTCCATTGCGAGCAGAAGCTGCAGGTGAACGGGCAGCCGCGCGCCATGTTGGGGATGGCGACCCGCTTGTTCATCGGGATGTAGATGTACTTGCTCCATTCGAGCACGCTCCAATCCGGCGTGATCGCATCGAGGTTCTTCACCGTCGGCGCCGCCACCGTCGCCACGACCTCGCTGCCGTCGCGATAGGCGATGCCCTTGATGCTGCGGCGGTCCGTCGCCCATCGGCCGTCCTTGCGGGCGCGCATCAGGTCGACGATGATCTCCTCGCCCTCGCCGCGCACGATGGCGTCGATCCACGGCGCCTCGGTCAGCACCTGCTGATACATGAAGGTGGCGTGGATGCCGCCGAGTACCGTCAGCGCATCCGGGTGCTCCTCCCGAGCGATCTCCAGAAGACGCTCGGCCTTGTAGATGGAGGGCGTGATCGCGGTGCACCCGATCACGTCAGGCTTTTCGCTGCGCAGGATGGCGCGGACCTGATCCTCGGAGAGATCGTTGGTCATCGCGTCGATGAAGCGGAGGTCGGTATAGCCCGCGGTCTTCAGCGCGCCGCAGATATAGGCCGCCCAGGCGGGCGGCCAGTTGCCGGCGATCTCGGCGCCGCCGGAGTGATAATTCGGATGCAGCAACAAGATCCGCACGGCGTTCTCCCCGATTATCAGTTCGTCTATCTATCTTAACGTCAAGATATATTGACAACTTGATCTGGCTCAAACGCCGCGCGAAGAGCGTCACCTCACGCCGCTTGGGCGAGACCCATCTCGGCCCAGATCTCCGAGAGTGCCGCAACGAGATGCTCGATATCCGCATCGGAATGATAGGGCGACGGCGTGATGCGCAGCCGTTCGGTGCCGCGCGGCACCGTCGGATAGTTGATCGGCTGCACATAGATGCCGTAGCGGTCGAGCAGGATGTCGCTGATCCGCTTGCACAGCACAGGATCCCGCACCATCACCGGCACGATATGGCTGGGATTGCCGAGATGGCTGACGCCGGCCTCGTCGAGCCGGCGGCGCAGCCGAGCGACGCGGTCCTGGTGCCGGGCGCGCTCGGCATTGCTGGCCTTCAGATGCCGGATGCTGGTCAGCGCGCCCGCGGCGACCGCCGGCGGCAGCGAGCTGGAGAAGATGAAGCCGGAGGCAAAGCTGCGGACGAAGTCGCAGACCGTGTTGGAGGCCGTGATATAGCCGCCGATCACGCCGAACGCCTTGGCCAGGGTACCCTCGATCACGGTCAGGCGATCGGCCACGCCGTCGCGCTCCGAGATGCCGCCGCCGCGCGGACCGTACAGGCCGACGGCGTGGACCTCGTCGAGATAGGTCATGGCGTTGAACTCGTCGGCGACGTCGCAGACGTCCGAGATCGGCGAGATGTCACCGTCCATCGAATAGACGCTCTCGAACGCGATCAGCTTCGGCGCCTTGGGATCGAGATCCGACAGCTTGTCGCGGAGATCGGCGACGTCGTTGTGGCGCCAGATCCGGGTGTCGCAGCGGCTGTGGCGGATGCCCTCGATCATCGAGGCGTGGTTCAATTCGTCGGACAGGATCACGCAGCCGGGCATGCGCGCAGCCAAGGTCGACAGCGAGGTCCAGTTCGAGACATAGCCGGAGTTGAACAAGAGCGCAGCCTGCTTACCGTGGAGATCGGCGAGCTCCTCCTCCAGAAGGACATGATAGTGGTTGGTGCCGCTGATGTTGCGGGTGCCGCCGGCGCCGGCACCGCAGCGGTCGAGCGCCTCGTGCATCACCTCCAGAACCTTGGGGTGCTGGCCCATGCCGAGATAGTCGTTGGAGCACCACACCGCCACATCGCGCTCGCCATGGGGGCCACGATAGGTCGCACGCGGGAAGGCGCCGGCCTTGCGCTCGAGGTCGGCGAATACGCGATAGCGTCCTTCGCGCCTGAGACCGTCGAGCTGGCGGCGGAAATAGTCTTCGTAGTTCATGGTACTCCCCCCTGTGCTGTCGTGTTCGGATCGACCGGCGGCGTGACCGGCACTGCGGCCAGTCCGGTGATGGTTTGCGCCTGCGCGTCAGCGCGGGCCTGGCGATAGGCCTGGCGGAATTGCTCTTCGAGCCGCTGCCGTGCTGCGGCTGCTGCACTCTTCTGAACAGAGACGGGACGCTCGGCCTGCGGCGCAGGAGAGACTACCGCGAGCACCGGCCGGACCAAAGGCGTCGCGGGCACTGGTGCGGGAGCGGCAGCCACGACCGCCATCGCTGGCACGGCAGGCTCGACTGGCGCGCTCCAGCGCCACAGATTGATCACCGGCATCGGCAGCGCCATGAAGCCATGCTCGAGCAGGCCGAGCGCGATCAACGATGCGAGCAGTGACAGCGCGGCGCCGTCGAACGATGACGTTGCGCCGATCGCGGCAGCGGCGACCATCACGGTCGCGGTGGTCGCCGCGGCAATCGAGAACGGAAACAACAGGTTGGTGGACTTCTTGGCAAAATAGCTGCGCATGAAGCGGACCTGCTGCGGCAGCAGCTCGTCGTTCAGGGTGCGCACGCCAAGGAACAAATTGATCTTCGCGCTTTGCCGCAGCACCAGCAGTGCCGCGAAGGTCCACCAGCTCAGCCGGTTCGGCGCGCCCGATGTCACCGCGAAGACGAGGCCCGCGGTCGCGATCAGCGCCAACTCGTGATAGGCGATCGCCTGCAGCGCGAAACAGACGCGCGAGGCCGGCGTGCAGTTCCGCGGGCACGACTCGGGCCGCGGGCCGGTGATCCAGCCGGCGAGCAGCGACATCTCGACCGTGCCCCACAGGAGAATGGCGCAGGTGAAGGCGCAATAGGCGTTGGCATCCTCCGCCGCCTGGCTCGACACCGCGACGCCCGACAGGGCCGCGACGAACGCCGCGGCCGTGCCCCATTTGAACGCGGCCGGATGGCGGGCGGCGAGCCTGACCAGCACCAGCACGGCGCCGGTCGAGAACCACCAGACGAACACGACGTAGGGAATGGCAATCGCGGTCGCGCCCATGGCCGGCTCCTTGTCACCAGGCGGGTTGCAGCCTGATCTCCCGTGGCAGCTCGTTGCTCTTGGCCGGCAGCATGTACAGCCGGCCAAAGGTCAGCGCCGCCTTGAGCGGCAGCACAGCGCGCTTCAGCGTGCCCATGATGCCCCCCTGTGCCTTGGCATCGGCAATCGCCTCCGACACCTGGCGCAATTGCTTCAAGCCGGCCCAGAAGCGCGGATTGTCGATGTCCAGCATGACCGGAAAGACCTGGCGCGAGATCTCCGAGGTGATCCGGAACACGCGCATGTCGTACTCGTCCACCGGCATGCCGAGCGCCTCGTAGAAGGCGGGGCGCATGTGGTCGCGGACATGCATCGTGGCGAACACCGCGAGCAGGAAGAACTTGATCCACAGCTTGTTGAGGCCGCTGAGCAGCTTCGGATCGGCGCGCATCAGAAGCGCGAACGCCTCGCCGTGGCGGAACTCGTCGTTGCACCACCTCTCGAACCACTTGAAGATCGGGTGGAACTGGCGCTCGGGATTCCGCTCCATCTGGCGATAGATGGTGATGTAGCGGGCATAGCCGATCTTCTCGGAGAGATAGGTCGCGTAGAAGATGAACTTCGGCTTGAAGTAGGTGTATTTCTTCGTCTTGGTGAGGAAGCTGAGGTCGACGCCGATGCCGTGATCCTTGAGGATCTCGTTGATGAAGCCGGCATGGCGCGCCTCGTCGCGGCTCATGAACTGGAACAGCTCGCGGATGTCGGGATTGGTGATCCGCTTCTTGATCTCGGCATAGAGCACGCAGCCGGAGAACTCGGCGGTCAAGGACGACACCAGGAAGTCCTTGAACTCCACGCGAAGCGCCTCGGGCAGCTCGTTCAGATCCTTCTCGAATTCCGGCGTGCGCACGAAGTGCTTGCGGTTGTGGTCGGCGCGCAGCTCGGCCATGACCGCATCCCATTCGCGGCGCACCAGGTCGACGTTGAGCCGGTCCATCGCCGCAAAGTCGGTGGTGTAGAAGCGCGGCGTGAGGATCGTGTCCTCCAATGCCATCTTGGTGGAGATGTTGCCGCTTCCGCCTTCCATCGCGATCATCTGACCCTCCCGTCCGAAAAGCTGACGTCGTACAATTCCGTGAGCTCGAGATAGCCCGCGACATGCATCATCAGGCGCTTCAAGGGACCTGCCCGCACCACCGTGGCGGTGCGGCGCAGGTTGAGCTGCTCGCCGAACTTCACCACGATCGGCGCGCCCTGGATCAGCACTTCGTCGCCCGGACGAATGTTGACGTCGCGGTCGAGCGTGACATGGGCATGCAAGGTCTCGGAGGTCTGCTCGATCTCGATGCTGCAGCCGATCTCGAAGCGGCGCGGCCCGGCGGCCCATAATCCTCTCATCGCGGCTCTCCCATCGCCATCAATCCCGTGAACCGGCGCATGTTGTCGGCGCCGAACGGCGCGAGATCGATCCGCCGGCCGGTGGCGGGATCGTCCAGTGTCAGATGGCCGTCGGACCAGCGGTTGATCGTGAACGCCGGGCCCGATCCGATCGCGTGACGCTGGCGGTCGAAGGCCATGCTGCGCAGCACGGTGCGCAGGAAGCCATCGCCGCCGGCCTCGACCACGGTCACGAGCTTGCCGCTGTCGGGCGACACCACCGCAATGCCGCCATCGGCACGGTCCTCGAACCGCAGCGCCGTCGACTGCACCGCCATGACGTGGTCGTTGCGCACCGTGCCGATACCCGTGACCCGGCCGACGCCGGCCGCGAGCAGGGCAAAGGCGACCAGCGCGAAGGCCGCGCGGAGCGCGCCCTTCGGAATGATGATCTCGGCTTCGGCATGGCTATCGGCGTTGCTCATCGCGCCCTCCTCCCGATCACGCCGCGCTGGCGACCGCCGCCGGCGGTGCGCCTTGCGACTGACCATTGGCTGCCGGCAGCGGCTGCGCG
Organism: Bradyrhizobium sp. SZCCHNS3052; assembly: GCF_032484495.1. Lineage (NCBI taxonomy): Bacteria > Pseudomonadati > Pseudomonadota > Alphaproteobacteria > Hyphomicrobiales > Nitrobacteraceae > Bradyrhizobium > Bradyrhizobium sp. SZCCHNS3052. Next base: position 272,706 of record NZ_JAUETB010000008.1, read on the forward strand.
GCGACGGCGCCATCCGACGCCGCAACCAGCGCCTTGGCAAGAATCTCGGCGACGTTGCGGGCGTCCGGAACGCCGCGCAGCATCGGCTCGACCTCGTTCAGCCGCCACGGCCGCGCATGCGGCCACAGCAGCAGATACGACAGCCGCTGCTGCGCGGTGACGCCGAGCGGCAGATCGCCGGAGCCATCGGAGAACAGCTTCGCATCCGCCCGTGCCACCTGCTTGAACGGCACGTTCAGGGTCATCGGCAACACGGCGCCGAACTGCAGCAGTACGCGCCGGCTGGTAATGGTATAGCGCGTGGTGCGGCTGTAGAGCACCGCGAGCCCGGTGAGCAGCAGCGTCGCCAGTGCCACCGGCGTCACCAGCGACGAGGCGCCGACGACCGAGGCCGCGAGCGGCTGATGATCGAGCACGCCCGCCACAACGCGCGCGCCGAACAGCGCCGCGAAATAAGCCAGCACCAGGCGCAGGTGGAACACCCGCAGCAGCAGCGCCTTCACCGTGGGCTGTCCCTGCCAAAGCAGCCGCTCGCCCTCCGGCAGCATCAGCGTGTCCATCTCCCTGCGCGTACTCACAGCAGCGGCTCCTGCCGTGCAGCAGTCGCGTAGAGATGACCGCCGCCATAGTAGCCGACGATCTTGTCTTCCTCGAGCTTGGTGACCCGGTCGGGGTTGGCAAGCCCCGGCACGCTGGCGAATTGCGAGCCGAGGATGGCATCGACCAGCACCGCCTTGCGCGACCTGTCGACGATGGCCATGGTCATCGGCAGCAGCACGTGACGTCCGACGATGCCGTCGACCTCGACCTCGAGGTATCGGATCAGCATCTCGGCGCGGTCGACCCAGACCTCCCGAACCTTGCCGCCGAGCCTGCCGTCGCAACCCAGCACTGGCATGCCGCGCGGATCCGGATCTTCGGAGGCGATGAAGATGCTGCCGTCGACGCGCAGCGGCACGATCGCAGGGATGTTGTCGATGGTCAGCTCCGGCTCGTCCTTGCGCGCGGCAAAGGAGCCCGGACCGACACCGTCGAGCATCGGATTGCCGGTCGGCAGGTAGGGCGTGCCCGGCCAGGGATACATCGGCGTCACCGGCGCATCGGCGCGGTCGTTGTCCCAGTTCGGCAGGGTCGCGGTGCGGCCGCCATGCATGTGGTAGGTCTTCGGGCTCGGCGGGGTCGGGAAGCCGTGACCGCTCGAGGCGGTCCGGCGGCCGACGCGGCCCTCGAACTGCAGCGGATAGCCTTCGCGCTTGTCCTCGGTGCGCAGGTAGAAGATCAGGGCTGCGAAGAACACCCAGAACCCGTAAAGCACCACCTGGGCGACATCGATGTAGCTCGTGAAAGACGTCTGCATGGTTTCCTCCCCGACCGGGCTAACCTGGGAATTCAGCGATTCCGAATTGTAGTTGCTGCGGCTCCGCCGCTCGCCGCCGCACCAGCGGTCCGATGACCGCAAGCGTGACGAACAGCAGCGCGATTTCGACGTGGTAGACGATGCTGTAGCCGGTCGCGGGACCGGCAAGGGCGACGCCGAGGCGGCCATCCAGCGCGAGCTGCGACATCACATCGCGAATGGCGCCGCCTCCGGCGATCGCGAGCCCCGCCGCCGTCGCCTGCACCGCGCCCCAGGCACCGAGCGCAAGCCCGCTCTCGCCGTTCTGCACCAGTGCCATCGCCGCCGTCAGCGTGCCCACGGCGAACAGCCCGCCGCCGAACCCGATCAGCGTGGTGCCGATCCGGAACAACAAGGGTGAGGCCAGCGGCGCCGAGAAGATGACAGCAGAGAAGGCGAACAGCCCGACCAGTCCGCCGACGGCGGCGATCCGATAGGGATCGGAGCCCTTGCCGAGGCGGCGCGCGGAGAGACCGAAGCCGGCCAGCGTGCCCGCGGCGAACAAGGCGGTCAGCGCCGTGGTCTCGCCGACGGTCAGATGCAGGATCTCAGCCCCGTAAGGCTCCAGCAGGATGTCCTGCATGGTGAAGCCGGCGGTGCCGAGCCCGACCGCGAGCAGCACGCGTGCCGAGCCACCCGCCTCCCGGAAGTGTCGCCAGGAGTCGCCGAAGCGCGGCCGCTCGCGGGCCGCCGACGTGCGCGACGGATCACGCGCCTCCTGCTTCCACAGCGCGATGACGTTGAGCACCATCTCGGTCAGCGCCGCGCCCTGGATCACCTGGATCAGCCGCATCTCGCTGAACTCGGCGAGCAGCCCACCGAAGGTCAGCGCGCTCGCCATCATGCCGAACATCAGCATCACGTAGAGAAAGGCGACGACGCGCGGACGCGAATGCTCCGGCGCGATGTCGGTCGCGAGTGACAGGCCTGCCGTCTGCGTGGTGTGCAACCCGGCGCCGACCAGCAGGAAGGCGAGCGCCGCACCGAGACGGCCGGCAATCACCTGGCCCGGCGCATCGGCCGACGACAGCAGCAGCAGCGCGAACGGCATGATCGCGAGGCCGCCGAACTGCAACAGGGTGCCCATCCAGATGTAGGGCACCCGGCGCCAGCCGAGTACCGAGCGGTGATGATCGGACCTGAAGCCGATCAGCACCCGCAGCGGTGCGAACACCAGCGGCAGCGCCACCATGGTCGCGACCAGCCAGGAGGGCACGCCGAGCTCCACGATCATGACGCGGTTGAGCGTGCCGTTGAGCAGCACCACCGATATGCCGATCGAGACCTGGAACAGCGACAGCCGCATCAGGCGCGACAGCGGCAGCTCGGTCGAGGCGGCATCCGCAAACGGCAGATAGCGCGACGACAGCCGCATCCACGCCTGCATGATCGATGGTGCGCGTGCGCTCATGCCGGGCGGAGCTCCAGCGCCTGCGAGATATAGAAGCCGTTGGCGATGCGGCGGCTGCGGGCGCAGCGCCAGTCGGCGAGATCGTGATGGTCGGCGATCAGGCGATACAGCTTCTGCTCGGCGACCGGCTCGATCGACGGCGCGCGGTTGCCGCGCGGGAACACGCCACCGACGGCATGCATGACGGCGAGCATCGGCGTGCGCGGCGCATAGGTCATCAGGATCGCGTCGGAGGTGCGAGCGGCCAGACCGGCGACAATCCGCACGGCATCCTCGGCGCGGTAGTGGATGAACGAGTCCATCGCGACGACGAAGTTGAAGCCGCCGTACCTGGGATCGAGCATGTCGCCGGCGACGAACTGAATGGCGTTGCGGCTGATGTCGTCGGGCAGCCGGCGCTGGGCGATCTCGATCAGGGTCGGCGAAATGTCGACGGCGACGACATCGGCGCCGCGACGGGCCGCCTCGATCGAGAAGCTGCCGGTGCCGCAGCCGGCGTCGAGAATGCGCGCGCCGCGCAGATCGAGCGGGAGCCATGACAGCAGCGTCCGCCGCATCTCGTCACGGCCGGCCCGCACCGTGGCGCGGATGCGGCCGACCGGCGCATCCGACGTCAGCCGTGTCCAGGCGGCGACCGCGGTGCGGTCGAAATAGGTCTCCACTTCACTGCGGCGGGCGAGATATTGCGCTGAGGTCATCGGAGAGAGCCCTACTCAATCGAAACCAAGGAGATCGAAGATGTCGCGGTCCTTGAGCGGCACCGCCTGCATCGGCTCGCTGCCGGCGAGCAGCGAGGCGGCGAGGCGCAGATACTCGTTCTGGGCGCGCTCGACGTCGGGCGAGGCCTCCATCTCGAACAGCGTGCACTTCTTCAGCCGGCTCTTTCTGATGACGTCGAGATCGGGGAAGTGCGCCACCGTCCTCAATCCGGCCCGCTCGTTGAACTTGTCGATCTGGTCCGTCGCGGCGCTACGGTTGGCGATCACGCCGCCGAGCCGCACCGGATAGTTGCGCGACTTGGCCTGGATCGCGGCGACGATGCGGTTCATCGCGAAGATCGAGTCGAAGTCGTTCGCAGCCACGATCAGCGCACGGTCGGCGTGCTGCAAGGGCGCTGCGAAGCCGCCGCAGACGACGTCGCCGAGCACGTCGAAGATCACGACGTCGGTGTCTTCGAGCAGATGGTGTTCCTTGAGCAGCTTGACGGTCTGGCCGACGACGTAGCCGCCGCAGCCGGTGCCGGCCGGCGGCCCGCCCGCCTCGACGCACATCACGCCGTTATAACCCTGGTAGACGAAGTCCTCCGAGCGCAGCTCCTCGGCGTGGAAATTGACCTGCTCGAGAATGTCGATGACCGTCGGTACCAGCCGCTTGGTCAAAGTGAAGGTGGAGTCGTGCTTGGGATCGCAGCCGATCTGCAGCACGCGCTTGCCGAGCTTGGACAGCGCGACCGAGAGGTTCGACGACGTCGTGCTCTTGCCGATGCCGCCCTTGCCATACACCGAGAACACCTTCGCGGTGTCGATGACGACGTTCGGATCGAGCTGCACCTGCACGCTGCCGGCCCCGTCGGGGCGTCGCGGCGCGGTCGTCAGCGGCGGTCGTAATGTCACGTTCATGCGGCAACTCCCACGCCTTCGAGGCGATCTTCGAGCTCTTCCCCCGCCTTGCGCAGCACGTCGAGCATGTCGGGGTCCGGGGTCCAGTAATTGCGCTCATGCGCCTCGATCAGTCGGTTGGCGATCTTCGCCGACGCGGCCGGATTGAGCGAGGCAAGCCGCTCGCGCATCGCGGGGTCGAGCACGAAGGTCGTCGTGATCTGCTGATAGACCCAGGGCGCGACCTGGCCCGTGGTGGCCGACCAGCCGACGGTGTTGGTCACATGCGACTCGATCTGGCGCACGCCCTCATAGCCGTGGGCGAGCAGCGCCTCGTACCATTTCGGATTGAGCGTGCGGGTACGGGTCTCCAGCGCCACCTGCTCCGACAGCGTGCGCACCGTGCCTTCGCCGCGGGTCTGGTCGCCGATATAGACCGGTGCCGCCTCGCCCTTGGCGCGCTTCACCGCGCGGCTGATGCCGCCGAGCGTATCGAAATAATGGTCGATCGTGGTGACGCCGAGCTCGACCGAGTCGACGTTCTGATAGGCCGCATCGACGCCGGCCAGCACATGGCCGAGCAACGCGTCGCGCCGGACAGGGCGTCCGTCGGTGCCGTAGGCAAAGCCCTTGCGCCGTGTGTAGACGTCGGCGAGTTCGTCCTCATCGGTCCAGGCGCCGCAATCGATCAGGTGGTTGACGTTGGCGCCATAGGCGCCCTCGGCATTGCCGAACACACGCAGCGACGCATCCGCCAGCTCGCCGCCATGCGCGGCCTGGAACGCGACCGCGTGCTTGCGCACGTAATTCATGTCGGCCGGCTCGTCGGCGGACGCCGCAAGCAGCGCTGCTTCGGCGAGCAACTTGGTCTGCAACGGCATCAGGTCGCGGAAGATGCCCGAGAGAGTGATGACGACATCGATGCGCGGGCGGCCCAACTGCTCCAGCGGGATCAGCTTCGCGCCGCAGAGGCGGCCATAGCTGTCATGGCGTGGCTCGGCGCCCATCAGCCACAGCGCCTGCGCGATCGGCCCGCCCTCGGTCTTGAGATTGTCGGTGCCCCACAGCACCAGCGCGATTGTCTCAGGCAGCTTGTGGCCTTCACCTGCATGGCGGGCGAGCAGCCGCGCGACCTGGCGCTCGGCATCCTTGAGCGCGAAGGCGCTGGGGATGCGGAAGGGATCGAAACCATGCAGGTTGCGCCCGGTGGGCAGCACGTCGGTGTTGCGCAGCAGATCGCCGCCGGGCACCGGACGGATATAGCCGCCGTCGAGCGCGTGCAGGATCGCGGGCGTCTCGCTGTCGGTGGCGAGCATCCTGTCGAGCTCGGCACGCTTGGCCGGATCGGCGATGCCGGCGAGGTCGAGCAGCTCGGTCCGCTGCCCCTCGGGCGGCGGCGCGCCGACGATGTGCAGGCCGTGTGGGATCAGCGAGTATTCCAGCTCCAGCACGCTCGCGGACAGCGCGCCGATGCTGGCATCGCGCTCGTCGCCCCACAGCGGCTCGGCCGCGGCAAGATCGACCGCCGCCGCCTGCGCCTGGATCAGCGCCGCGCTGTCGCCCCTCACCTGCTCGGTCGCGTCCGGCGACAGATTGCGCCAGGCGTCGAGCGAGGATTTCAGATCGGCGAGCCCCTTGTAGAGGCCGGCGCTGGTGATCGAGGGCGTGAGATAGCTGATCAGGGTGGCACCGCCACGCCGCTTCGCCAGAGCGCCCTCGGACGGGTTGTTGGACGCGTAGATGTAGAAGTTCGGCAGGTCGCCGATCAGGCGCTCCGGCCAGCATTCCGCGGACAGCCCGGCCTGCTTGCCCGGCATGAATTCGAGCGCGCCATGGGTGCCGAAATGCAGCACGGCGTGGGCAAGGAAATCCTCGCGCAGCCAGCGATAGAACGCCGCAAACGCATGCGTCGGCGCAAAGCTGCGCTCGAACAGCAGCCGCATCGGATCGCCTTCGTAGCCGAACGCCGGCTGCAGGCCGACGAACAGATTGCCGAACTGCTCGCCCAGCACGAGGAGGCTGGCGCCATCGGTCTGGTGACGGCCGGGCGCCGGCCCCCACTGCTTCTCGATCTCGGCGAGGTGGCGCTCGCGCCGGACATGCTGATCCACCGGGATGCGCGCCGCGACGTTGGCGGCGGTGCCGAAGCGCTCGGCATTGCCCTTGAGCACACGTGCGCGCAGCGCGTCCACGGTGTCGGGGACGTCGATCGTGTAACCTGCCGCGCGCAGCGATGTCATCACATTGTGCAGCGACTCGAACACCGAGAGATAGGCCGCGGTGCCGGCGCTGCCGCCGTTCGGCGGGAAGTTGAACAACACCACGCCGAGCTTGCGCGCGGCGCGCGCGGAGCGGCGCAGCTCCACGAGCCTGGCGACGCGTGCGGCGAGTTGCGTCGCGCGCTCCGGCAGTGAGGCCATGTCACGGCCGGCATCGGCCATCGCCGAGCGCCCGCCGAACACGGTCGGGCCGACGGCGCCGTCGAGCTCGGGGATCGCGACCATCATGGTGGCTTCGACGGGCGTCAGCCCGCGCGCGTCATCGCGCCACTGCTCGACGGTCTGGAATTCGAGCGGATGCGCCGCGATCAGCGGCACGTCGAGGCCGGCCATCACCTCTTCCGCGGCGCGCGCGTCATTGTAGGCGGGGCCGCCGACCAGCGAGAAACCGGTGAGCGAGATCACGGCATCGACCGTGGCGACGCCGTCCTTCTGGAAATAGCGCTCGATCGCCGGGCGCGAGTCCAGCCCGCAGGCGAACACCGGAATGACCGCAAGCCCGCGCGCCTCCAGCGCTGCGATCACGCCGTCATAATGCGCGGTGTTGGCGGCGAGCAGATAGGAGCGCATCAAGATCACGCCGACGCGGCCGGCCGGCTTCGCCAGGGCCGGCAACTGGTCGGCGCGCTCGATGATCCGCGGCGACAGCCGCGGATGATAGAGGCCGACATCCGGATAGGTCACCGGCTCGGCCGCGTTGGTCTTGCCACGCAGCGCGGCGCGCGGGCCGTCGGCGTAGCGGCCGACCAGGAAGCGCACCATGTTCGCAAAGTTCTGCTCGGAGCCGGCGAGCCAATATTGCAGCGTGAGGAAGTAGGCGCGCAGGTCCTGCGCGGTGCCGGGGATGTAGCGCAACAGACGCGGCATCCGCTGCAGCATCTTCATCTGGCCCTGGCCGCTGGAATTGCCGGAGCGGTTGCTGCCGCGCAGCCGCTTCAACAGGCCGAGCACGCCGGTGGCCGAGCCCGACATCGTCAGCTTGCCGAGCCGCGTCAGCCGCACCACCTCACCGGCCGACAGGCAGCCGATCATCGCGTCGCAATGATCGCGCCGCGCCTGCAGCGCAGGCAGCACCGGCTGGATGTGGTCCTCCATGAACAGCATCGTGGCGACGACGATGTCGCCGGTGGCGATGTCGGCGAGGCAATGTTCGAGCGCGGTCGGATTGCAGCCCCACTCGTCGGCCGCATGCACCTTCAGATCGAGCCCGGGCAGCTCCGCCTGCAACGCCGTGCGCGCGCGCACGGCAGCCGAGGCGAGATGGCTGTCCATCGTCACGATCACCACCCGGATGGGTGTGACGTCAGCGACCGAAATGCGCTTTGGCATCGTACAAGGTCTCGAGCGTGATCAGGTTGACGTTGCGCTCGCGCGCGAATCGTTCGGTGTTGCGGCGGGCCTTGCCGCGCACGAAGAAGGGGATCTTGGTCAGTTCGCGCTCGGCGTCGGACGCCCAGGCAAGCTCGGTGGTGACGTTGGTTTCGACGACGCGCAGCTGCGGCTGCTGCGGCGGCGCGGCCGGTGCTGCGCCGAGATGCGACGGCGCGTGATCGGCGAATTCATGGTCCTCGCGGAACATGCCGAGCAGATGCTCCTCCAGGCCCATCATCAAAGGATGCACCCAGGTGTCGAACAGCACGTTGGCGCCTTCGAACCCCATCTGCGGCGAGTAGCGCGCGGGGAAGTCCTGCACATGGCTCGGCGCCGAGATCACGGCGCAGGGAATGCCGAGCCGCTTGGCGATGTGGCGCTCCATCTGCGTGCCAAGCACGAGCTCGGGGCGCAGCTCGCCGACGCGGGCCTCGACCTCCAGGTAATCATCCGTGATCAGCGGCTCCACGCCGTAGATCGCGGCGGCTTCGCGGATCTCGCGGGCGAACTCGCGGGCATAGGTGCCGAGGCCGACGACCTCGAAGCCGAGCTCCTGCGTCGCGACGCGCGCCGCGGCGACCGCATGGGTCGCGTCGCCGAAGATGAAGACACGCTTGCCGGTGAGATAGGTCGAATCGACCGAGCGCGAGTACCACGGCAGCCGGCTCTCGCTGCGCGCCAGCACCGGCGCGGCATCGACGCCGGCGAGGCCTGCGACCTCCGCAATGAAGTCGCGCGTCGCGCCGACGCCGATCGGGATCGTGCGCGTGAAAGGCTGGCCGAACTGGCGATTGAGCCATTGCGCCGTCGTCAGCGCGATCTCGGGATACAGCACGATGTTGAAATCGGCGTCGGGAAGGCGGGCGAGATCGGCCGGCGTCGCGTTCCACGGCGCGACGACGTTGATCTCGATGCCGAGCTCCACAACCTGCCTGGTCACTTCCGCGAGGTCGTCGCGGTGACGGAAGCCGAGAGCCGTCGGACCAAGCAGGTTGCAGACTGGACGGGCGCCTGTCTTCCTTTCACGGCGGGGGGAGCCATCTGCGGAAGACGCAGCCAACGCCCGTACAATCCGGTAGAGCGTTTCCGAGGCGCCCCAATTCTCCTTGCGCTGATAGGCCGGCAGCTCGAGCGGGATCACCGGAATGGGAAGCTTCAAGGCCTGCGCGAGCCCGCCGGGATCATCCTGGATCAGCTCGGCCGTGCAGGACGCGCCGACCAGCATCGCCTGCGGCTGGAAGCGCTCGTAAGCGGCGCGCACCGCGCTCTGAAGCAGATCCGCAGTGTCGCCGCCGAGATCGCGCGCCTGGAACGTGGTGTAGGCGACCGGCGGGCGGCGGTCGCGGCGCTCGATCATCGTGAACAGGAGATCGGCGTAGGTGTCGCCCTGCGGCGCGTGCAGCACGTAGTGCACGTCGCGCATCGCGGTCGCGATGCGCATCGCGCCGATGTGCGGAGGTCCTTCATAGGTCCAGACCGACAGCTGCATCTCACACCGCCAGTCGGGTTTGCCGCAGCAAGGGCCGCGCGAACAGCTCGGCGAGATCGCCGGCCTGCTCAAACCCCTGAATCGGCGTGAAGATCAGCTCGATCGACCATTTGGTGGTGAGACCCTCGGCCTCCAGCGGATTGGCGAGGCCGAGCCCACAGACGACGAGATCGGGCCGCGCGGCGCGGCAACGGTCGAGCTGGCGCTCGACGTCCTGGCCTTCGCTGAGCTGCGTGCCATCGGGCAGCAGCGCCAGCTCGGAGGCGAGATGATCGCGGTGCAGATAGGGCGTGCCGACCTCGACCAGCTCCATGCCGATCTCGCGCGCCAGGAAACGCGCCAGCGGGATCTCGATCTGGGAGTCCGGAAACAGGAAGACGCGCTTGCCGGCGAGCTGCGCGCGGTAGCGCGCCAGCGCGCGCTCGGCCCGCGCCTTCAGCGGCGCGATGGTCCGCTCGACATGGGGGCGAGAGACACCGAAGGCGTCGGCGGCGGCTGCGAGCCACAGCGCGGTGCCTTCGCCGCCGAGCGGAAATGGCGCAGCGATGCGGCGGCAACCGCGCTCCTCGAGCGCACGCACGGTGTCGCCGAGGAAGGGCTGCGCCAGCAGCACGCGCGTCTCGGGGCCGATCGCGGGCAGCTCCGAGGAGCGGCGCGGCGGCAGGAAGGAGACCTGGTCGACGCCGATTGCCGCCAAGGTCCGCCTGAACTGGTCCTCCACCACGTCGGCGAGCGCGCCGACCACCAGCAGCGACGGCGCCGAGCTGCGATCGGCGGTGGGCAGCACCGGCACCAGCGACGCGAGGCAGGCATCCTCGCCTTGCGTGAACGTCGTTTCGATGCCGCTTCCGGAGTAGTTGAGCACGCGCACATCAGGTGAGAAGCGCTGCGACAGCCGCAGCGCCGCGCGTGACAGGTCGAGCTTGATCACTTCCGACGGGCAGGAGCCGACCAGAAACAGCAGCTTGATCTCGGGCCGACGCGCCAGCAACTGCGCGACGATGCGGTCGAGCTCGTCATTGGCGTCGACGAGGCCGGCGAGATCGCGCTCCTCCATGATGGCGGTGGCGAAGCGCGGCTCGGCGAAGATCATGACGCCGGCGGCCGACTGGATCAGATGCGCGCAGGTGCGCGAGCCGACGACGAGGAAGAACGCGTCCTGGATCTTCCTATGCAGCCAGACGATGCCGGTGAGGCCGCAGAACACCTCGCGCTGTCCGCGCTCGCGCAGCACACCATCCGGTGACGATGCAGCTGAAACGGTGCAGGCTTGCGCGTGAATGGTCATGACGCGCGCTCCACGCTGGTGACGGCGGCCGGCGCCATCGCCTCGCCCTGCAGCCGCGCCGCGCGCAGCTTGAGCAGGAATTGCGCGGCGTTGATCGCGTAGGCGGCGTAGGCGGCGAGCACGAGCAGCATCTGCTGCTGGGCGCTGCCGATATGACCGATGATCGCGGCCAGATAGGCCGTATGCAGCGCGATCACCAGCATCGAGAACACGTCCTCCCAGAAGAAGGCCGGTGCGAACAGATAACGCCCGAACACGACCCGCTCCCAGATCGAGCCGGTGATCATGATGGTGTAGAGCAGCGCTGTCTTCAGAACGACCGAGGCGGTCGCGAGCCAGAGTCCCTCGCCGGTCGCGAGATAGCGCGCCACGAGTCCGAGGCTGATCAGGAAGACGAGAAATTGCAGCGGCGCCAGAATGCCCTGCACCAGGGTCCATGGCGTGGCGTCGCGCCGGCGCTTTTCCTCAGGCGTGTAAAGCGCTTGCCGCTTTGCACGCGGCGCCGGTTCAGGGGTGAAGCAGAGCTGGCTCCAGAGCGACGGATCGGTGGCGGATGTGAACTGGGCGTCACACCGTGTGTAAAGATGATTTGACAACATCGGTGCCCAGTGATGCGATGACGACAACCACAGGGGGATTTGTGGTGCATCGCACTCGGTCTGATCAGCGCTACGTTGTGCAGTTCGCAGGTGGCGCATCGCAAATCCCCGAGTGCGAGCCCGATGGGGAAACGCTAGACCTGGGCAGGAAGAGTGTCAATCAAAATTGACGTCAAATAATATTGACGCAACGAGTGACGTGCGCTCATATGGAGGGGAGGCGCTTATGACCGAGCTCAATGAGACAGCCCGATTTCCGCGAGCCCGCTTTCGGACGAAGCGTGGGCAGCCCGGCTTTCATGCGCCTGCATCGCCGCGCATCATCGCGCCGCTGCGCAACACACGTCACCCTCAACTCAACGACGCGATCGAAGCCGAGATCATTCCGCGGCTCGTGATGGCCCATGCCTCCGCGCTCGAACGCGTCCCGGCAATCATCACGGCCTCGGCGCAGGAGGCGGCCGATTTCGCCGAACTCGTGCTGGATGCGGACGATGTTGGCGCGGTGGCCTGCATCCAGGCGCATCGCGATCACGGCGAGACCCTGGAACGCATCTATCTCGATCTCCTGGTCCCCACCGCGAACCATCTGCGCCATCTGTGGGCCGACGACGAGCGCGACTTCGCCGACGTCACGCTCGCGCTGTGGCGGCTGCAGCAGCTGCTGCGGCATTTCAGCTCGGCCTTCTGCGCCGAGCTCTCGGTCGCGCCCGCGGGGCTGCGCGTGCTGCTGACCACGGCGCCGGGCGACAGGCGCGAGCTGGGCCACATGATGTTCGGTCTCGTGCTGGCCGGCGAGTTCTTCCGTCGCGACGGCTTCGAGACCTGGATCGAGCCGGACACGGCCGATCGCGGCTTCGTCGAGACGCTTCGCTCGCAGTGGTTCAACGTCGTCGAGTTCTTCGCCAACAGCGACAAGAAGCTTGACGATCTTGCCTCGAACATAAGGATGGTCCGGCGCGAGTCCTCCAACCAGGACGTCGGCGTGCTGGTCTGCGGTCCTGCTTTTATTGAACGGCCTGAACTCGTTCTCCTGGTCGGCGGCGACGGTGTCGTCTCCGATCCGAGCAGAGAGGCTTCGCAAGCCCGGCACGTCGTCAGTCTTCTGACCGAACGGCGATAGCTGAGGGTGCAGTGAAGATGAATGCTGGAACGAGACTTGCCGCGCGAAAGCTCCTTGACTGGGAGGACAACGGCGTTGGTGAGGGCGTTCAGAGCTCCGAAAGAGTCGCTTGGCGACCTCAATGCGGATGTTGCGGGCATGCTGGTGGCCGCAGCGTCCGACATTGCGCTCGCGCTCGACGCCGACGGCAACATTCAGGACCTGGCTTTTCAACAAGCCGGCCTGCCGCTTGAACTGAGAAACACAGACGCGTGGATCGGCCGATCCTGGCAAGCAACAGTGTCCGAGGAAAGCCAGACCAAGCCAGAGCTGCTGCTCGCCGAAGCCTCCCAGCGCAAGGTGTCGCGCTGGCGCGAGGTGCGTTATCCGGCCGCGCGCGGGCCGGACATCCCGATCCTGTTCGCGGTGGTGGCGATCAAGGGCGCGGCGCGCTTCATCGCGGTCGGCCGCGACGTGCGCGCCACCGCCGCGCTCCAGCAGAAGCTGATCGAGGCGCAAGTTGCCATCGAGCGCGACTACTCGCGCATGCGCAACGCCGAATCGCGCTACCGGATCCTGTTTCAGATCACGGCCGAGCCGGTGCTGATCGTCGATGCGGTGAGCCATCGCATCGTCGAGGCCAATCCGGCCGCGGCCGCCCTGCTCGACCATGGCGCCGCCAATCTGATCGGCAAGCTGTTTCCCGACGTGCTGCTGCTCGACGACATGGCGATGTCGCAATCCCTGTCGCTGGCGATCCGCTCGCAGGGCAAGATCGAACGCGCCAAGATCCGGCTCGACGGTGGCCGCGACTATCTGCTCGACGGCACCTTCTTCCGGCAGGACAACTCGTCGCTGTTCCTGCTGCGGTTCTCGCCGCAGACGTCGCAGCCTGCGCTCCCCAGGACGTCCGACGTCAACACCCAGCTCGTGCAGTTCGTCGAATCGGCGCCCGACGGCTTCGTCATCACCGACATGGACGGCCGCCTGCTGCACGCCAACGCCACCTTCCTCCAGCTTGCCCAGATCGAGAACATGCACCAGATCATGGGCGAGACGATCGACCGCTGGATCGGCAAGTCGGCGATCGATTTCTCGGTCATGCTGACCAATCTGCGCCAGCATGGCAGCGTGAAGCTGTTCTCCAGCGTCGTCCGCGGCGAGCACGGCTCGCCGGTCGACGTCGAGATCTCCGCCAGCACGGTCGGGGCGCCCGGCCAGGCCCGGCTCGGCTTCACCATCCGCAACGTCGGCCCGCGCATCTCCGGCGACGGCGGCGACCACGGCTATATTCCGCGCTCCCGCGAGCAGCTCGCCGAGCTGATCGGCCGCGTGCCGCTCAAGGAGCTGGTGCGCGAGACCACCGACGTGATCGAGCGGATGTGCATCGAGACCGCGCTCAAGCTGACCGGCGACAACCGCGCCACCGCCGCCGAGATGCTCGGCCTCAGCCGCCAGAGCCTCTACGTCAAGCTGCGGCGCTATGGCCTTGCCGAGCCGAGCGAAGAAGACAGCCAGTTGGAATAGGGGGAACAGTTGCAATGACCGAGATCGCGCCCGTCCCCCTCGCTCCCCGGCTTCATCCCTCGGCCGTTCTCGAGCTGTTGAAGCCGATCACCTGGTTTCCACCGATCTGGGCGTTCGGCTGCGGCGTGATCTCGTCCGGCGCGCCACTGGCGCCGCGCTGGCCGGTCGTGATCGCAGGTCTCATGCTCGCCGGGCCGATGGTTTGCGCCACCAGCCAGGCCGTCAACGACTGGTTCGACCGCCATGTCGATGCGCTCAACGAACCGGACCGCCCGATCCCGTCGGGCCGCATTCCCGGACGCTGGGGTCTCTATATTGCGCTGATCTGGACGGTGCTGTCGCTCGGCGTCGCCACCCTGCTCGGCACCTGGGGCTTTGCTGCTGCGGCGCTTGGCCTCGCGCTGGCCTGGGCCTACAGCGCGCCGCCGATCCGGCTCAAGCAGAACGGCTGGTGGGGCAACAGCGCCGTCGGCCTCTGCTACGAAGGCCTGCCCTGGATCACCGCGGCGGCGATCATGAGCGCGCAGGCGCCGTCCTGGCCCGTGCTCGCGGTCGCCCTGCTGTATAGCGCGGGCGCGCACGGCATCATGACCCTGAACGACTTCAAGTCGATCGGCGGCGACCGCGTCAGCGGCGTCAACTCGCTGCCGGTGCTGCTCGGCGCCGAGCGCGCCGCGCGCCTCGCCTGCATCACGATGGCGCTGGCGCAGGTTGCGGTGTTGACGCTGCTCATTGTCTGGAGCCGCCCGGCCCACGCCATCATCGTGGTTGCGCTGATCGCGGCCCAGCTGGTGCTGATGCGGCGGCTGATGACGAACCCGCGCGAGCTCGCGCCCTGGTACAACGGCACGGGCGTGCTGCTCTACGTGCTGGGCATGCTGGTCACGGCGTTCGCGCTGGCGGGGTTGTCGGCATGAGCAACGCTGCGCCCGCTCCTCTGTCCTGGTTCGGCATCGTCAGGCTCGGCCTGGTGCAGACCGCGCTCGGCGCGGTCGTGGTGCTGACGACCTCGACGCTCAACCGCGTCATGGTCATCGAACTGGCGCTGCCGGCGATGATCCCCGGCCTGCTGGTCGCGATCCACTATGCGATGCAGGTGCTGCGGCCCTGGCTCGGCCACGGCTCCGATGTCGGCGGGCGTCGTTTCGCCTGGATCGTCGGCGGCATGGCCGTGCTCGCGGCTGGCGGCCTGCTGGCCGCAGCCGCCACCGCGCTGATGGCAGCCCACCTCGCCCTCGGCCTGGCGCTCGCAGTGATCGCGTTCATCATGATCGGCATTGGGGTCGGCGCCGCCGGCACGTCGCTCTTGGTGCTGCTCGCCAAGCGGACCGCGCCAGAGCGGCGCAGCGCCGCCGCCTCGATCGCCTGGATCATGATGATCACAGGCTTCATCGTCACCACGGCGGTGGCCGGCAAGGCGCTCGATCCGTTCTCCGGCGAGCGGCTGATGCTGGTGTCGGGCACGGTCTCGGCGATCGCCATGGTGCTGACGCTGCTCGGCGTCTGGGGCATCGAGCAGCCCGACACCTCTGCCGAGACGACCTCCGCCATCGCGGAGCGGTCGGGCTTCATGCAGGACTTCCGCGAGATCTGCCGGGAGCCGCAGGCGCGGCGCTTCGCGATCTTCATCTTCGTCTCGATGCTCGCCTACAGCGCACAGGACCTGATCCTGGAGCCGTTCGCCGGCAGCGTGTTCGGCATGACGCCGGGCCAGACCACGCAGCTCTCATCGGTGCAACACATGGGTGCACTGATCGGCATGATCCTGATGCCGGCGATGGCGAGCCTGCATGCCGATTGGCGGATGCGGCCGCAGCCGTGGATCATCGGCGGCTGCCTCGCCTCGGCGCTGGCGCTGCTCAGCCTGGTTGCGGCCGCGACCGTCGGCCCGGCCTGGCCACTGCGCGCTTCCGTGTTGCTGCTCGGCATCACCAACGGCGTCTACGCCATCGCCGCGATCGGCGCGATGATGAACATGGTCAGCGAGGGCCGCGACAACCGCGAGGGCACGCGCATGGGCCTGTGGGGCGCCTCGCAGGCAATCTCGTTCGGCATCGGCGGCTTTGTCGGCACCGCGGCGGCCGACGCCGCGCGCCATTTCATGCCGACGACCGCCTCGGCCTACGCGGCGGTGTTCGCCGCCGAAGCGGCCTTGTTCGTCCTCTCCGCCTGGCTCGCGATCTGGATCAAGCGCCCGCGCGAGCCATCACCGACGCTGGCGGCGCAGCCGGCCAATCTGGGAGCATGACCGATGAGCCCCTCCTCCAGCCCGGAATGCTTTGATGTCGTGGTCGTCGGCGGCGGTCCCGCCGGCGCCACCGCCGCCAATGATCTCGCCCGCAAGGGTCATCATGTGCTGCTGCTCGACAAGGCCGGTCGCATCAAGCCGTGCGGCGGCGCCATTCCGCCGCGGCTGATCGCCGAGTTCGAGATTCCCGACCATCTGCTGGTGGCCCGAATCTCGTGCGCCCGCATGGTGTCGCCGAGCAACCGGGACGTCGACATGCCGATCGACGGCGGCTTCGTCGGCATGGTCGATCGCGAGCACTACGACGAATGGCTGCGCGCGCGCGCCGCCGCAAACGGCGCGATTCGCCGCACCGGGACCTTCAGCCATATCGCGCGCGACGACGACGGCGAGTCGGTGGTGCACTATGTCAGGCGCATGGACGACGGCAGCGTGCGCGAGGACCGTGTGCGGGCCCGCGCCGTGATCGGCGCCGACGGGGCGGTCTCGGCCGTGGCGCGCCAGTGCATCCCCGAAGCCAGCGAGATGCGCTACGTGTTCGCGTATCACGAGATCGTCCGCTCGCCGGACCGCAGCCATCCGGTGTTCGATGCCGCGCGGTGCGATGTCGTCTATCGCGGCCGGCTGTCGCCGGACTTCTACAGCTGGGTGTTTCCGCACGGACCGACCACCAGCATCGGCACCGGCAGCGCGCATAAGGGCTTTTCGCTGCGGGGCTCAGTCGCCGAATTCCGCAAGGCCGCCGCGCTCGACGATCTCGAAACCGTCCGCCGCGAAGGCGCGCCGATCCCGCTGAAGCCGCTGTCGCGGTGGGACAATGGCCGCGACGTTGTGCTGGCCGGCGATGCGTCCGGCGTGGTGGCCCCGGCCTCCGGTGAAGGCATCTACTACGCGATGGCCGGCGGCCGCGCCGCGGCCCAGGCCGTCGCCCTGTTCCTGAAGACCGGCGATGCCGCCGCCCTGGCCACCGCCCGCAAATCCTTCATGCGCAAGCATGGCGCCGTGTTCTTCATCCTCGGCATGATGCAGCGCTACTGGTACACGAACGACGCCCGCCGCGAGCGCTTCGTCGCGATCTGCCGTGACAAGGACGTCCAGCAGCTGACCTGGGACGCCTACATGAACAAGGAATTGGTCCGCGCCAAGCCGCTGTCGCATGTGCGCATCTTCTTCAAGAACATCGCGCACCTCACCGGGCTCGCGAGGGCCGCCTAGCGGCTCGCGCAATGGGTGAGCTGTTTCGCAGCCCGCATCTGGTCGACCTGATCCTCGCGGTGGTCGCCGTGGAGTTCGCCGCCGTGGCGTGGATCTGGCAGCGGCACCGCCGCGGCATCAGCCCGCTTGGACTGCTGCCCAACCTGCTCGCCGGCGTGTTCCTGCTGCTGGCGCTGCGCTGCGCGCTGATCGGGGCGCCTTGGTTCTGGCTCGCAGGCTGTCTGGCGGCCTCGGGTCTCGCCAACGCCGCCGATCTGCGGCAGCGCTGGCGATGAGGGGTCGGCAGATACCGATCACTTCTTCTCGGAGAATGTCTTCAGATACGCGATGACGTCCTTGCGCTGCTGCTCGTTGGCGAGCTTGAACACCATCTTGGTCGATCCAGTGGCCTGATCCGCTTTGCCCTTGTCGGTGAGGAACTTCTTCAGGAAGGCGTTGGGATCTGGGAGGTATGCGAAGATGTTGTCCTCGGTCCAGACCAGCCCGGCCTCGCCGGCATGCTTGTTCAGCTCAGAATAGGCGAAGCCCGGATAGGTCCCGGTAGGCCGGCCGACCACGCCGGTGAGCACGGGACCGACCGCGTTCTTCGCCTCCGGTCCGATCCGATGGCAGGTCATGCACTGCTTGAAGACCTGTTCGCCCTTCGCAGCGTCGCCGCCGTCCAGCGCCAATGCGGCGCCTCCCGACGTTGCAACCACGACTGCCGCAACCAAACCCGCCTTGAGCATGTGCATCCTCCCAGTTTGTCGTTCCGTTAGCCCATGTGACCTCATCGTTACATTTATCAGTGTCATGATATCTTGTCATTCTCACCCGAGTGATTAAGTCGCAGCTCGAACATGCAATAAGCGCAGGGATACCAACGAAAGCTGGATGCTCTGAAATAAGCCTTGACAGCGAGCGCCCTGCATGGGCTAACGACATTCTCAAGACTCTCAATACGTTAGCGGGATGGGGCGCAACACCTTCAAAATGCGCGCCAAATGAACTGGCCGCGATCCCCCGAGCGTCTCAAGAGGGTGCCAAGATAACGGGTGCCAAGACCATGGCCGAGTTTCACGGTCCACGACCCGACGTGACATTGCTGCTGGACATGGACGGCGTGATCCGTGAGGCGACGCTGTCGCCGAACATGTCAGCCGAGAATGTCGACATCTGGCTCGGCCGTCCCTGGTCCGAGATCGTCGATGATGCGAGCGAGAAGATCGAGCGCATCATGCAGGACACCAGGCGGACCGGCATTTCCGCGTTCCGACAGATCACGCAGCGATTCCCGAGCGGTCTCGAGCTGCCGATGGAATTCACCACCGTGCTACTCGGTGGCCGGGCCGGCATGCTGGCGATCGGCAAGAATCTGCAGGCGGTCGCGGAGCTCCAGGCCCGGCTGATCTCGGCCCAGCAGACCATCGAGCGCGACTACTGGAAGCTGCGCGAGATCGAGACGCGCTACCGCCTGGTCATCGAGGATTCCAACGAGGCTGTGCTGCTGACGAAGGTGTCAGATCTGCGCATCGTCGAAGCGAATCGGACGGCGGCAGCCGCGCTCGGCGTTTCAAGCCGGCGCCGGGACAATCTGGTGGGCCGCGAGTTCCTGCAGGAGATCCCGCAAAAGGATCGCGAGCCGGTGGAGCTGATGCTGAGGCGCGTCCGCGACCAGGGCAAGGCGCCGGGCATCGTGATTCACCTCGGCCAGGACACCGCCCCCTGGATGCTCCGGGGATCGCTGATGAGCAGCGACACCGCCCCGATGTTCCTGCTGCAGATGGCGCCGATCGGCAAGGCCGCGCAGCCCGGTCCGCTGCCCGACGATCCCGAGGCGCTGATCGACAATCTTCCCGATGCCGTCATCAGCATCGATGGCACCGGTGCCGTCAAGCGCGCCAATCGGGCCTTCCTGGAGCTGGTCGAGGTCGGATCGAAAGAGGCGCTGATCGGCGAGAAGCTCAGCCGGTGGCTGACGCGCCCCGGCGCCGACCTTTCGGTGCTGATCTCCAACGTCGAGCGCCATGGAGCCGTCCGGCTGCTGTCGACCACGATCCAGGGCGAGCTCGGAACCGAGACCGAGGTCGAGATCTCGGCCGCCGCCCATGGCCTCGACGGCCAGCGCCGGATTGGCCTGGTGTTGCGCAACATCGCCAGGCGGTTGTCGCCCACGGCGGAGCATGACAATCTGCGGGTCGCCCTCGCGGGCATCAACGAATCGGTCGGCAAAACACCATTGCGCGACCTGGTGAGGAGCACGGTCGAAGTCGTCGAGCAGCATTACGTCCGCGCTGCGCTCGAGCTCGCCAACGGGAACCGGACGTCGGCTGCCGAAATTCTCGGCCTCAGCCGCCAGAGTCTTTACGCCAAGCTCGATCGGTATAATCTGAGCCAGCTCGAAGAAAGCGACGAGGAAACCGAAAAGGGGAGATAGTTGCCCGTTCCGCTGACAACGCCGGCCTTCGGCCACGCTACTCTTGCGGATTGCGAGCGTGAACAGATTCATCTCGCAGGCTCGATCCAGCCGCACGGCATTCTCCTGGCGGTCAAGGAGCCCGACAACATCGTCATCCAGGCCAGCACCAATGCGGCCGCCTTCCTCAACACTGGCTCCGTGGTCGGACGTCCGTTACGCGATCTTGGCGGCGATCTCGCGCTGCAGATCCTGCCGCATCTCAACAGCCCGCTCCATCTGGCTCCGATGACCCTGCGATGCACCGCCGGGGCGCCGCCGCGCCGGGTCGACTGCACGCTTCACCGGCCCTCGAATGGCGGGCTGATCGTCGAGCTGGAGCCGGCGACGAAGACGACCAACATCGCGCCTGCGCTCGACGGCGCCTTCCACCGCATCACCTCAGCCTCATCGCTGCTCGGCCTGTGCGACGAGACGGCGACCATCTTTAGGGAGATCGCCGGCTACGACCGCGTCATGGTCTATCGCTTCGACGAAGATGGCCATGGCGAGGTTTTGTCGGAGCGGCGGCGGCCGGATCTGGAGGCCTTTCTCGGCAACCGCTATCCGGCGTCCGACATTCCGCAGATCGCGCGCCGGCTCTACGAGCGCAACCGGGTGCGCCTCCTGGTCGACGTCAACTACAGGCCTGTGCCGCTGCAGCCGCGCATCTCGCCGCTCAACGGCCGCGATCTCGACATGTCCCTGAGCTGCCTGCGCAGCATGTCGCCGATCCACCAGAAATATCTGCAGAACATGGGTGTCGGCGCGACACTGGTGTGCTCGCTGATGGTCAGCGGAAGGCTGTGGGGACTGATCGCCTGCCATCACTATGAGCCGCGCTTCGTGCCGTTCGACATTCGCGCGGCAGGCGAGGCGCTGGCCGAGACCTGCGCGATCCGGATCGCGGCGCTGGAGAGCTTTGCCCAAAGCCAGTCCGAGCTGGTCGTGCGCCGGCTGGAGCAGCGGCTGGTCGAAGCGGTGTCGCGCGACGGCGAATGGCAGGCCGCGCTGTTCGACGGCTCGCAGTCGCTGCTGCAGCCGCTCGGTGCCAGCGGCGCGGCGCTGCTGTTCGAGGGCCAGGTCACGACCGCCGGCGACGTCCCGTCGACGCAGCGCATCCGCGACCTCGCCGCCTGGCTCGATCGCCGGCGCAACACTCCGGGAGCAGCCCCCGAGGGCTTGACGGCGACCAGCTCGCTGACGCTCGATGAGCCGTCCTTTGCCGACATCCGCTCGATCGCCAGCGGCTTGATCGCCGCTCCGCTGTCGGCGAGCGAGGGCGAGTATCTGTTGTGGTTCCGGCCGGAGCAGGTCCGGACGGTGACCTGGGGCGGCGATCCGCTCAAGGCCGTCATCATCGGCGACGATCCGTCGGATCTGTCGCCGCGGCGCTCGTTTGCGAAATGGCATCAGCTGGTCGAAGGCAAGTCCGAGCCGTGGTCGAGCGCCGAGCTCGCCTCCGCCCGCGCGGTGAGCGAAACGGTCGCCGACGTGGCGCTGCAGCTGCGTTCGGTCCGCATGGTGATCGCGCAGGACCAGCTCGCCACGATCAGCGCTCAGGTGCTGCGCTCGGAGCAGCCGGTCATCATCGCCGATGTCGAGGGCCGCATCCTGCTGATGAACGAAGCGTTCGAGCAGCAGCTGCGCGCCCCGCATCCGCACATCCCGCATCTGCGCGATCTCGGCAGCTACTGCACGGCGCCGGCGGAATTCCGCGCCAATCTCGACGACCTCATGCGCAACAAGCGGAGCTGGCGCGGCGAGCTGACACTGACGGGCGGCGCCTCGCCGCAACGGCCGTTGATGGTGCGCGCCGACCCGGTGATCGCACCGTATGATCGCGTGCTCGGCTTCGTGCTGATCTTCTCGGACTTGACCGAGCGCAAGACCGCCGAGGCGGCCCGCGCGCGCTTCCAGGAAGAGATCGACGGCGCCCGCCGGCCGACGCTGCGGCTCGATCAGAGCGCAAGCCTGATCTACAAGGAGCTCGCTGCCTCCACCGTGGAGAACGCGCAGCTCGCGGCGCTCGAGGTGACGCACGGAGCACAGGCCGGCAGCATGCCGGAGATGCTGGAGAGCATCCGCAATTCGACCACGCGGACACTGGAGATCCTCGAGCACCTGGTGTGGTACCGCTCGCAGAGCGAAGAGTGACGGCGGGCCGCAGCTCTCGTCCGGGCGACCTCGACTGCCTTGTCCGTCCTGCCTCCGGAGAGCCAATCTGGATTCGAAAATCTCCCGACGTCGGCCTCTGCGATCCAAGTTGCGGCTGGGCCGAATTGGAAGGGCATATGCGATTGCCCTGCCGGAAAGGAGGAGCGGAGCCCACCGCCCCCGGGGGAGGACGCGGGGTCTCACGCGATCGTATTCGACCAAACCGATGGCGAAGGATCAATCAGGCCTCCGCACATCACGTTCTCAGCCCGGCCGCCTCCTGCAGCGCTTGCGACAGCGTGATGTTCATCTCGAACGCCAATGCCGCCTCCTCGACGACGGTCTCATGCTCCGCCATCGCCGCGCCGGCCTGCTCCAGCACGTCGCGGTAGTCGTCCTTGAACCGCGGGATATCAGCGATCTCGGGGAATTCGTAGAACGACGTCGCCTCGGGCCGTAGCTCGAGCGAACGCGCGAGAATCTTCTTGATGATCTGGCCGCCGCTGAGATCACCGAGATAGCGCGTATAGGCATGGGCCAGCAGCCGATGGCCGGAGCCGGCTCCCGCTTCCTGGATGACCCGGACATAGGCGATGGCCTCGGGCAGCAGCGGCAGAGGGCTCGCATCGAACCACGCAAGATCAAGCTTGATCGCAGCACTGCGATGCAGCTCCGGCCGCACGATGCGGCCCATCACCGGCGTTCCCTGATGGCGGAGCAGCTCCGCTTCGAGCGTCTCGTAGACCGGCATCAGATTGCGCAACAACAACGCGTAGGCCTGCCGCGTGCCGCGTCCCCGCAGCAGCTCGGCGACGATCCCGGTCCGCTCCGCGGTGACGTGCAGCGTCTTGGTACGCTCGCGCATCGCCTGCAAGAGACTGGCCGGGCGCGCGCTGCGTCCGGCCGTCTCGATCCGATCCAATTCGACTCTGTCCAACATGCCTCGACCTGCAGCAGTCAGCGCGGCGGCGCCAGCCCGTGTTTCACGCCCCAGTCGAACCAGCTGTCGACGACGGTGCCCGACAGTAGGATACCGATGCCGCCGGTCAAGGGACAAAGCACGGCGAACCACCAGGCCCAGCGATGGATCGATTCGGCCGTGGCATTGAAGCCCATCGTCCAGCGCCAGAACAGCGCACCGCGTTCGAAGGCCGTGCCGCGGTCGACGATCTGCTCGAGCTCACGCTCGCCGCCGTAGCGGCTGATCGCGAGCACCGTCGCGCCATGCATCGCGAACAGCAGCGCCGATCCGTACAGGAAGGCGATCGAGAGCATGTGGAATGGGTTGTAGAACAAATTGCCGTGGGTGATGGAGAAGTTGTTGGTCCAGTCGAGATGCGGGAAGATGCCGAACGGCACCGCCTCGCTCCAGCTCCCCATGAAGATCGGCCGGATGAAGCCGAGCACCAGATAGAGCCAGATCGCCGCCGCGAACGCCCACGACACATGCGTGCCGAGGCCGAGCGCCCGGGCGCGGCGATAGGTGCGCGCCCACCACAGCAGGATCGACGTCGTCAGGAAGAAGCCGGCCATCAGCCACCAGCCGCCCTCCTGCAGCGGCGGGAAGATCTGCAGGCCATATTCCGGCGCCGGCGGTTGCAGCGCCAGCCACGGGAACTGTCGAATGAACTCGAGCGGGCTCCAGTTCACCGACGCCAGCATGTTGAGACCGATGATCTCGATCGCGACGAAGCCGGACATCAGCGAGGCGAGGCCAAGGAAGCCGAGATAGACCGGCCCCACCTGTGCGTCGCCGACCTTGCCGAACCAGTAGTTGAAGCTGCCCTTGCCGAGCCGCTCCCAGATTCCGGGCTCGATCGGGATGCCCGGGTAGATCGCACTGCGAACTTGGATCTGCGTGAAGATGTTCTGGTATTGGGCCATGGTGACCTCTCCTTGAACTCATTGCGGCGGCGACCAGATCGGGACCCTGCGCCACCACTCCCACCAGTCCGACCAGGCATTGCCTTCCGGCAGCAGCCAGGCGGGACCGGAGATGACGATGCACACCGCGCTGAAGAACACGGCCGACAACGCCAGGAACAGGCCGACCCGGTGGATGCCGAGCGTGCCGACCGAATAGCCGATCAGATCTCGGAACATCGTGTTCTCGTGCTCCGGCGACTTCATCTCCTCACCCCGGCCCGGATTGCTCGCCGAGAGGATCAGTCCGCCGTGCAGCGCGAGCGCGAGACACGTCGTGAAGAAGAACGTGATCGCGATCATGTGCGCAGGATTGTAGTGGAAGTTGCCGAACTGATAGCCGGTGTTCGACACCCAATCGAGATGGGTGATGATGCCGTAGGGGAAGGCGTAGCTCCACGAGCCCATCAGCACCGGACGGATCACCTCCAGCGTGAAATAGGCGAAGATCGCAAAGCCGAAGGCGAACGGTACGTGATAGCCGATCGCGAGCTTGCGGCAGATCTCGACCTCCCGCAGCGCCCAGGAGACGAATGCGCCATGCGCGCACACCGTGATGAGCTGCCAGAAGCCGCCCTCCGTGAGGGGCGCGAACGACAGCCCGTATTTGGCATCGGGCGGGTTGATGCTGATCTGCCAGAGATTCCACGTCGGTCCGAGCGCCGTGGCGTAGAGGATCAGCGCCACGCCGACGAAGGTGAAGAAGATCGTCGTCACGCCGAAGAAGCCGACATAAAACGGTCCGACCCAGAAATCGAAGAGGTCACCGCCGATCAACGTGCCGCCGCGGACGCGGTATTTTCGTTCAAAGCTGAGCATTGCCATCGGTCCTGCCTCCGCTGCCCGTCGCTCGATATGCTGCGTGTCGTGTCGTCGTGTCGTGAATTCGTGGACAAGAGGATTTGGGAAGCGGGCGAACGGGGTCTGCCGCCGTCGCACGTCCGCTTCCCTCTGGTCGTCGAGCTGTTAGCTGAGCTTCAGCGGGGTCGCCGGCTCGGAGATCGACGACGTCTTCGCTGCACGCGGTCCCTCCAGCCAGTTGAACCGGTTGGTGCTGAGCAGGATGAAGTGAATCACCAATGCCAGCCCGAACAGGAACACGCCGAGAGCCACGAGAACCCTGCGGGGATCGAACAACAACCACAAGCGCCACATAGTTTTCTCCTTTCGATCAGGTCAGGTAGGAGAGCACGATATTGGCGTAATGGGTCGCCCCATCCAGCGCCGCCGCCTTGTAGCCAGTCGGCCCGGGCAGCCAGGGACGCCACATCCAGGCGAGAATGTGGGCGACGATCGCAACCGCCGTGAAGACCACAAAGCTCGTCATGAAGATGCTATGGAATTCCCTCGCCTCCGCTTCGGTCAGCCCCGACAGAGAGCCTCCCTTGTTTGGTACGTCCACCATAGTGGTACCTCCTGGTGTTGGCCTTTCGGCCGGATGCCACTCACCGAGATGAGCGGCGTCGAAGCGCCATCCCGTCGCCGGGATGGCATCCATGCGGCGAGCCGCACGAATTCCTAGCAAGCCTTGGAGAGCGAACTCATAGCTCTCGAACTCAAAGTCCCATGAAGGACGAGGTCGCGCAGTTCGCGGCCTTGATCCTTGCTTCACCGACGATCGCGCCGAGCGGCGCGGGCCGTTGGCCGGTGATGATGGAGCCGATCCGGCGCAGCACGCCCTCGACCATCAGCACGGCGAAGCACACCGCGTAGACCAGGAGATAGTCGATGCGCTCGCGCGATCTCGGCGCGACGTCACGATCAATGCGCTCGTATAACGACATCGTCCTCTCCCTGTCCGCTATCCTCGTGCCCTACGCGGCCTGGCCCGTTGCGAGCTGCGACCGCGCATGCGCGAGAACATCTTCCGTCACCTTGTCCAGCCCCGCCTGGCGCGCGCCGCGTTCCGCCGCGTCGCGCAGCCGCTTGGCCGCCGAAATCCGCACCAGCACCGGCTGCGTCTCGATGATCTGATCCAACGCGAGCTTGGCGCCGTCATCCCACGGCAATTCACGCTCGAGTCGCGCCGGCGTCGCCGCGATCTGGTCGAGCTGGGTGGCGAGCGGCAGGATGTTGAACAGCGCATCGAACAGCGCGTTGCAGACCTCCTGCACGACATAGGTCGCGCCGGAGTAGCCCATGAACGGCGTGCCGGTGTGGCGGCGGATCACCGTCCCCGGGAACGAGGCCGGGATGTAGATCGACCGGCTGCCGGCTTCCGCCGCATACATGCGCTCGTTATAGCTGCCGAACAGCACCAGCGGCGGCCGCTCATGGATGGCCTTGCGGATGGCGTCGTTGTCGGTCTTGGCGCCGGCGCATCGCGAGATCGCGAAGCTGCAGGGCAGCCCGAGCTCGGTCTCCAGGAAATTGCGCAGGCCCCGCGCGTAGGTCTCGGACGCGACGATGCCGAAGCTCGCGGTGCCGAAGAAGTCCTGCGTCACCGAGCGCCACAGGTCCCACAGCGGCTTGATCGTCGTATGCTTCTCCCGGGTGATGAACGGCTCGGGATCGAGGCCGAGCATCTCGCCCAGGGAGCGCAGGAATTTCGTCGTCGAATGCAGCCCGATCGGCGCCTGCAGATAAGGCCGCTCCAAGGTCTCGCACAACAGCCGCCCGAACTCGCGATACATGCAGACGTTGACGTCGGCATCGACCAGCTTTCCGACATCGGCGAGATGGCTGCCGAGCGGAAACACCATGTTGATCTCGGCGCCGATGCCTTCGAGCAGGCGACGGATCTCGGCGACATCCGACGGCGTGTTGAAGGTGCCGTAGATCGGGCCGATGATGTTGACGCGCGGCTTCTCGCCGTCCTTGCGCGGCCTGCGCTCCGGGATCTTGCGCAGGCCGTATTCGCTCCACAGCCAGCTCAACGCGCGGTTGGCGCTCTGCCACTGGTCCTCGTCGATCGTGCGGGGCAGGAAGCGCTTGATGTTGGAGCCTTCCGGCGTGACGCCGCCGCCGATCATCTCGGCGATCGAGCCGGTGACGACCACCGCCGGCAGATCCGGATCGAGCGCCGCGCGGGCGCGCTTCATCGCCTGCTCGGTGCCCTTCTGGCCGAGCTCGTTCTCGCCAAGCCCTGTCACGACGATCGGCAGCTCGTGCGGCGGCAGGCCGTCGGTGTAGTGCAGCACCGAGGTCACCGGCAAATTCTCGCAGCCCACGGGGCCGTCGATGACGACCTGCAGGCCCTTGATCGCGGTGAACGCGTAGACCGCTCCCCAATAGCCGCCGGCGCGATCGTGGTCGAGGATCAGCATCACACCATCTCCCCGGACGTGCGCTTCCTGGCCTGCGCCGCGACCGCTTTGCGGAACTTGTCGCGGAATTCGGGACGTTCGACCGGTGTGCCCTGCCACACGCCCGCATTGTCGCCCTCACCGACACCTTCGAAGAAGTCGCGCATCTCGTCGAAGCGCGCCTTGCCTGCGATCGCCGCGTTGACGACCTGCGCCAGCGAGCCGGCTCCGGACACGCCGAACAGCGGCCGCGCCGAGATCAGATTGGTGAAGTAGAGCGACGGGATCGCGCGCGCCTTGGCCTTCTGCACGACCGGCGTGGTGCCGATGGCGAGATCCGGCGCGAACTCATCGACCGCCGCGAGATCCTGCTCCAGCGAGGCGCGGTACTGCACGCGCACACCGCGGCTCTCGAGCCAGGCGCAATCGGCCTCCGACCAGCGCGTGCGCGGACAGGCGGTGCCGACATAGCGCAGATCGGCGCCGCTCTCGGCCAGCAGACGCCCGACCAGCAGCTCCGATCCCTCATATCCCGACAGCGTGATGCGGCCGCGGATCGGCGTGGCCGCAAGCGCCGCGCGAATTGCCGGCAGCACCGCGGTCTTGGCCGCATCGATCTGCGCGCGCCCGACGCCGCAGGTCTTGCCGACAGCTTCCAGCCAATCCGCGGTGCCATCGCAGCCGACCGGCGCCGAGCCGATGATCGGACGGCCCGCCGTCTCGAACTCGCGGATCGAAGCCGTATAGAACGGGTGGATCGCCGCCACCGCCGCACAATCCAGCGCGCCATAGAGCTCGCGCCATTCGCGCGTCGGCACGGTGGGGCCTGCGGCGAGGCCAAGCGGCGCCAGCATCATGCCGATGCCGACGGGATCGGCGGGGAATATCTCTCCCAGCAGGGTGATGGTCGGCTTGTCGCCGCGTGGCGCCCGCGGCGCCTGCACCGGGCCCTGCTCCGCCTCGCGGCGCGCGTAGTTCAGCATCGCGCCGGCGAGCACATCCTTGGCCTCGGCATGGGTCGGCACACCAAAACCTGGAACGTCGATGCCGATGATGCGGACGCCGTTGATCTCCTTCGGCAGGATCTGCAGCGGCACGCCCGAGGCGGTGGGGACGCAGAGATTGATGATGACGACGCAATCGTAGTTGGTGGGATCTGCCAGCTTGAACACGGCGTCGCGGATGTCCTCGAACAGCTTTCCGGTGACCAGCGTCTCCGAGTTGAACGGGACATAGCCGACGCTTCGCCGGGCGCCGTAGAAATGCGAGGTGAAGGTCAGGCCATAGACGCAGCAGGCCGAGCCCGACAGCACGGTCGCGGTGCGGCGCATGCGCAGGCCGACGCGCAGCGAGCCGAACGCCGGACACATGCTCTGCGGCTGGTCGTGCGGTCCCGCCGGATAATCCGCGGCATAGCGCGCCAGCACCTCGCTCTTGCCGGCGGCATCCGCCGCCTTCTTGAGCTCGGCTTTGCCGGCATGACAGCCGAGCGCCTCGGGCTGCACCGGCAGGAGGCCTGCCTCTGCGCCGCTCTGCGCGCTCATTGCCTGATGGACCACAGGATCGCTCATTGCATTACATTCCGCTCGTCGGCCGATCCCATCACAAATTGTCGTAGATCACTTCGAGCGACGGCTTGGTCACCGCGGCGCTGCCACACATGTCTTCGAGCGTCGCCTGCTCCAGCACGACGCCGCGTCCCACATCCGAGCCCTTGAACAAACCGAGCAGGCCGTCATGCGTCAGGGGGTGCGGATGCTGCGGCGGCGCCTCGGCGACGTTCTTGGCGAGATGCTCGAACAGCGGCGCCCAGGGCGTTCCAGGCCGGCCGATGATCTGATAGCTCGCGCTCTTGCGGCGGATGTCGTCGTCCGCCGGGATCGAGGCCAGCACCGGAATGCCGGTCGCCTCGGCAAATGCGGCGGCCTCGCCGGTGCCGTCGTCCTTGTTGATGACGATGCCGGCGACGCCGACATTGCCGCCGAGCTTGCGGAAATACTCCACCGCCGAGCAGACGTTGTTGGCGACGTAGAGCGATTGCAGATCGTTGGAGCCGACGATGATCACCTTCTGGCACATGTCGCGCGCGATCGGCAGGCCGAAGCCGCCGCAGACGACGTCGCCGAGGAAGTCCAGCAGCACGTAGTCGAAGCCCCAATCGTGGAAGCCGAGCTTCTCGATCAGCTCGAAGCCATGGATGATGCCGCGTCCGCCGCAGCCGCGGCCGACCTCGGGCCCGCCGAGCTCCATCGCGAACACGCCGTCGCGCTTGAAGCAGACGTCCCCGATCTTGACCTCCTCGCCGGCAAGCTTCTTCTTCGAGGAGGTCTCGAGGATGGTCGGGCAGGCCCTGCCGCCGAACAGCAGCGAGGTGGTGTCGCTCTTCGGATCGCAGCCGATGAGGAGCACCTTCTTGCCCTGCTGGGCCATCATGTAGGACAGGTTGGCGAGCGTGAAACTCTTGCCGATGCCGCCCTTGCCGTAGATCGCGATGATCTGCGTGGCCTTCTTCGGTGCAGCCGTCGACGGCGCATCCGGCTCGATCGCCGCTTCGGCGCGCAGAGCATCGGTCATCTCACTGATCTTGGTCGGGGCATTCATGCGGCAGCTCTCCAGTCCAAGACCATTTTGAGACATGACGGATCGTCGAACGCGGTCCGGTAGGCGCTCTCCGCGGACAAAGCGTCGGCGTGGTGCGTGATCAGCCCGTCCAGAGACAGCCTGCCGGTGTCGATGAGATTGCGCACCGCGAGCAGATCCTCGTGCTTCCATTCGGCGGCGACGCGGATCGCCGCCTCGCGCATGAAGGCCGGCGGATAGGAGAAGGTGAGCGGCGCGCTGTAGAAGCCGGCGAGGATGATCTCGCCACGCGGCGCCAAGCGAGCGATGAGGCTGTCGAGCAGGCCGGCATCGCCGCTGGCATCGAAGATCAGGCGATAGTCGCGTTTGCTGTCCTCTGCGGGATCGATCACGCGATAGCCGGTCGCGCCGATGGCGCGCTCCGGATTGCTCTCCCACACCACAGGCGGATCGCCACCCATCGCCACGATCAGTCGCGCCAGCAGACGGCCGAGCACGCCATGGCCGACCACGCATTCGGCCTGACCGTCACCACCGATCGACAATGCATGATAGGCGGTGGCCGCCAGCGCCAGCAGCACGCCGCGCTCGCCGGTCGTTTCATCGATCGCAACAATGCGCTGTGCGGGAACGTTGAGGCGCGAGGCGGCGGCGCCAAACAGGCTCCTGACCTCGCCGAAGCAGCGCGCCGCGCCCGGCACGAACACACGCTCGCCTTTACGAAAACCGGAATGCGGGGCGGCGTGCGCGACGCGGCCCACCGCCTCGTAGCCCGGCACGAGCGGATAGCCCATGCCGGGAAACTGCGGCATGCGGCCTTCGTACATCAGCCGTTCGGTGCCGGTGCTGATCGCGCTCCATTCGATGTCGACGGTCAGGCAGTCCGGGACGTCTGCGAGCAGCAGGTGCTGCAGCGACAATTGCCTCGGCCTCCCCAGTACGACGGCGATCGCGTCCATAGCCCAACTCCCCGGCGACGCCCGCTTAGTTACGGGTGTCAGGTTAGCCTGACTGAAAGAAGTGTCAATATTTATTTACAGTCCGGGTGTCAGCTTTTCGCGACAATCACGCTTGCGATCAGCGGAATTCGCGTACGAAGTACTCGCACCTGCGAAAAACCCGCCGCCTGGAGCAGGTCGCGCAAGCGGGCGGCGCTGCGCGGCCGCCCCTGTCCCATCGCGCGGAGATAGATCTCGAAATAGGCGCTGACGCCGTCGGCCCCGCCGGCCGCCTCGCGCATCGGCTCGCCCAGCAGCAGCACGCCATCGTCAGGCAAGGCGGCGCGCACCTTCGCGAGCAACCGCGCCACGGCGTCGTCGTCGTGATCGTGCACGACACGAATCAGCGAGATCACGTCCGCGCCGGTCGGGAGCGCATCATCGTAGAAGCTGCCGGCCGTGGTCGTGACGCGATCGGCCAGGCCGGCCTTGGCGAGACGCTCCTGCGCGATCGCGGCGACCTCCGGCAGATCGAACAGCTTGAGCTGCAGCTGCGGCGCAGCCCGCGCGGCGGCGGCGAGGAAGCTGCCGTCACCACCGCCGACATCGAGCAGGCAACGGTGGCCGCTCAGGGGATAGGCTGCGAGGACGATGTCCGCGATCATCGGCTGCGACGCCGCCATCAGCGCCGTGTAGGGCGCGACGCTGTCGGGTGTCAGCGCATCGCCGGTCTTGTCCAGCGCATACGGCCAGTACTGTGCGAGCCGGCGCTGGCGGTCATGTCCGCGCAGCAGCGCCACGGGATCGGTGAGATCGGCATACAGCGCGGCGTGATGTCGAACCATGGCGGCGATGCCGGGATTGCCGAGCAGCGCCGCGCCGAGCGGCCCGAGCCCGTAGCGCGCCGCACCGCGGCGCTCGAGCAGCTGAAGCGCGGACGCCGCCTCGCACAGGCTGAGCATCGCGTCGGGGGCCATCGCCGCGCGCGACGCCAATGTCGCGACATCGCGGGGGCCGGAACGCAAGCCTTCGAACAGATCGAGCTGCACGCAGGCCGCCAAGGTCTGCGAGTAGACGAAGCCGGCGCAGAGATCGAACAGCTCCGCGGCACGCTTGCGCGCGATCGGCCGCGTCAACGGAAACGCCGCCGCCCAGCGCTGGAACGCCGCACTCGCCAGCAGCCCGTCCCGCCAGCCGCGCCAGCGATCGCCGAAGCTGACCGGCGCCGGCGCGTTGTGGCGGATGGCCCCGGGCATGGCGCTAGGGCTCCAACCACAAAGGTTGCGCTGGCTGACGCAGTTGATTGGTCCGAATGGCTCGACACACGCAGGTGCCCACCCTCCCCTGGAGGGGGAGGGTCGCCGCGCGCGAAGCGCGCGGCGGGGTGGGGTGGGCTCGGAAATTGGTGCTTATGAGTCCCGATGCTCTTCGCTGCGCCTGCCTAAGCCTGCGGGGTATCACCGGCACTGCGCGCGCGGATGGGCTGTCACCCCACCCCGCCGCGCGCTTCGCGCGCGTCGACCCTCCCCCTCCAGGGGAGGGTGAGCAACGCTCGTGTGGTGAGACCGTCGCCATCCCATGCGGCCGAACAATCACGCCGCCGACGCCGCCAGGCGGCGCGGCACGAGGCGCTTGGCTTCCTGCTCCATCAGGACGCGCAGCTCGTGCGCGTGGGCGCAAGGCGGCATGGTGCGGATGCCGTCGGCGACGAGATCGTGCAGATAGCTGACGGCGCCGGTGAGCCCATAGATCAGCACGGCGTTGGGCCGGCCATGCGCGGCGTCCTGGCCAACGGGCTTGCCCGCCTCCTCTTCGTCACTGGCGGCATCGCGAATGTCGTCGGCGACCTGATAGGCCTCGCCAATGGTCTCGCCGAGCGTGCGCCACGCTTCCGGATTCTCATGCCCTGCCGCAGCGGCACCCGACACGGTGGCCGCCGCAAACAGCGCGCCGGTCTTCGAGCGGTGATAGCGCGACAGATCGATCTGCGGCTCGCATTCCCAGGCTTGTCCAGCCGAGATGCCATGCGGTACGCCGACGGCATCGCCGATGGTCGCGATCAGCTGCGCCAGCCGCAGCGGCGAGCAGCGCGACTTGGCCAGCGTCTGGAAGGCGAGCACGATCAGCGCGTCGCCCGCGAGCACCGCGAGCGGCTCGCCGAACGCGGCATGCACCGAGGGCCGCCCGCGTCGCAACGCCGCGTTGTCAAAGCAAGGCAGATCGTCATGCACCAGCGAGGCGCAGTGCAGCAGCTCGATCGCGGATCCCGCCGCATCGGTCGCGGCCGGCTCGTCGTCGCCGCAGGCGCTGGCCACCGCATGACAGAGCCGCGGACGAACCCGCGCCCCCTTGGGAAACACCGCGGACTGCATGGCGGCCGAGAGGCGCGGCGGGCATCCAGGCCGGTCGGCCAGAGCGACCGCTGTGACGAGGGATTTCTCGATCCGGGCCATCACGTCCATGCCAGCCTCCCCTGCCGCGAGGCCATGCCGGCCCTCGCCTATGTAAATTTCAACTTACACACATACTGTAAATCATGCTAGACATTTCCTGCGTCGGGCCGGGCGGACAGGAGCAGAAGTGATGGCCGATCACCGCGTGATCGTGGTTGGCGCCGGCGTCGCCGGCCTCAGCGCCGCGCTCACCCTCGCCGCGCGCGGCGCTGCCGTGACCGTGCTGGAGCGCGCCGCCGTACCCGGTGGCAAGATGCGCCAGATCGCGATCGGACCTGTCAGCATCGACTCCGGTCCCACCGTGTTCACGATGCGCTGGGTGTTCGACGAGCTATTTGCCGAGATCGGCACCGCACTCGACGATCATCTCACCCTGACGCCGCTCGACGTTCTCGCGCGTCACGCCTGGACCGATCGCCGCACGCTCGATCTGTTCGCCGACGAGGAGCAATCGACCGACGCCATCGGTCATTTCGCCGGACGCAGCGAGGCCGAGGGCTATCGCGCGTTCTGCCGGGATGCCCGCCGCATCTTCGAAGTGCTCAAGGATCCCTTCATCCGCACGCCGGCGCCGAGCATGACGCATCTCCTGCGCACCGCCGGCTTTCGCGACCTCACCGCGATCCGCCCATTCCAGACGCTGTGGAAGGCGCTCGGCGGCTATTTCCACGATGCCCGCCTGCAGCAATTGTTCGGCCGCTACGCGACCTATTGCGGCTCGTCGCCGTTCCATGCGCCGGCGACGCTGATGCTGGTCGCCCATGTCGAGCAGTCCGGCGTCTGGCTGATCGACGGCGGCATGCACGAGCTCGCCGCGTGCCTCGCGGCGCTGGCGCGGCGCCACGGCGTCACCATCCGCTATGACGCCGAGGTCGCCGGCATCGCGACGAACGCCGGCCGCGCTGCGGGCGTGCAGCTCGCCAATGGCGAGCAGATCGCCGCCGACGCCGTCATCGCCACCGCCGATGTCGCGGCATTGGCGCAGGGCCTGTTCGGACCCGAGGCGGCGCGAGCCCTCCCCGCCATCCCGGAATCGGCGCGCTCGCTCTCGGCGATGACCTGGAGCTGCATGGCGCGCGCCGACGGCTTTCCGCTGTTGCGTCACAACGTGTTCTTCTCGCGCGACTCCCGCGCCGAGTTCGAGCAGTTGATCGACCGTCGCACGATGCCGCAGGAGCCGACCGTCTATGTCTGCGCGCAGGTGCGCGACGACCAGCCGCGCGAGGCTGCGACGAGCGAGCCGCTGTTCGTGCTGATCAACGCCCCCGCCACCGGTGACCATCACAGCTTTGCTCCCTCGGAGATCAGCCAATGTGCCCGCCAGACCTTCGACCTGTTGCAGCGCTGCGGCCTCAGCATCGCGACGACGCCGGAATTGACCCGCGTGACGACGCCGACGGACTTCAACCGGATGTTTCCGGGCACGGGGGGCGCGCTGTACGGCCGCAGCTCGCACGGCTGGATGGCATCGTTCCAGCGGCCGGGCGCGCCGACGAAGCTGCCGGGGCTCTACGTGGCGGGGGGCAGCGCGCATCCGGGACCGGGCGTGCCGATGGCGGCGCTGTCGGGCCGGATGGCCGCTGCACGGGCGATCGCGGACCTCGCTTCGACCGCATTGTCCCGGAAGACGGCTATGCATGGTGGTACGTCGACGCGCTGAGCGATGACGGGCGATTCGGCATCACGCTCATCGCCTTCGTCGGCAGCGTGTTCTCGCCGTACTACGCGTGGGCGCGGCGGCGGCGAGCGGCCGATCCCGAAAATCACTGTGCGCTCAACGTTGCGCTCTACGGCGCGCGTGCGCGGCGCTGGGCCATGACCGAGCGCGGCCGCGGCGCGATCACGCGCGAATCTGCCAGCCTCGGGCTCGGTCCCAGCAGCCTCGCCTGGAACGGCCGCGAACTCACCATCGAGATCAGCGAGGTCAGCGTGCCCTGGCCGCTGCCGCTGCGCGGTCGCGTCCGCGTCGTGCCGACGGCGCTGAACGAGATCGCGTTCACGCTCGATGCCGAGGGACGCCACCGCTGGCAGCCGATCGCGCCATGCTGCCGCGTGTCGGTCGATTTCGATCATCCCGATCTGCGCTGGCGTGGCGACGGCTATTTCGACATCAACCATGGCGACGCGCCGCTGGGGCGCGACTTCCAGAGCTGGCAATGGTCGCGCGCGGCGACGCGCACCGGCACCGTGATCTCGTATGACACGGTCGCGCGCGACGGCGCCAATACGTCGCTCGCGCTGCACGTCGACCCCGCGGGCCGTTTGGAATCGATCACGCCGCTCACGGAGGCGCCTTTGCGCAAGACCCTGTGGCGGGTCGACCGCAGCGCCCGCGCCGACGCCGACGCACCGGTGCGCGTCGTGAACACGCTGGAGGACGCCCCGTTCTACGCGCGCTCCCATCTCGCCGCCCGTCTGCACGGCGAGGATGTCGAGGTGATGCATGAGAGCCTGTCGCTCGACCGCTTCCAGATGCCGATCGTCCAGGCCATGCTGCCGTTCCGGATGCCGCGGTGGTGAGGATGGGACAGGGGCGACGTTGACCGCAGTCGCTGGCGAGCGCAGCAGACTTGCAATGGTCGCGGAACGACGGCGGAATGCGGCGGGACGAATTCCGATAAAAATAAACCTATTGCTATTTATCTGAAATCATGATTGTCTACGCGCATCCCGCCTCACCGCAGAGGGGCGTAGCGCGCGATCGTCACGACACGCGAGGTGGGGATGCGATGGCCGCGAGGGATCGCAGCATTCTCTTCGACGAGGGTGCCGACGAACGATGTCTTGCGGACGTGAAGTCGCAGCGTCCTGATACCCCGACGCTGGTATCAAGCCGCGATGGCGCTCATGTGCCGCGTGGTGATGGTGGCCAACAAGCCCGGCGCACCAGGGAGACTGCGTATAAGCGTGAAGACCGTCGCGCAGGGAATGCCGGTGGCGGATTCAATTGGTCGTCGCAACACTCGATGAGGAGGTTGCGATGGGCATTCGAAAGAAACGGTCAACGCGG
>NZ_JAUETB010000009.1:0-303851 GCF_032484495.1 Bradyrhizobium sp. SZCCHNS3052
AGTCGGCGCCGCCGGTGGCGACGTGGTTCGGGTACGACGCCGTGCCCATGGCGCCCTTGGTGCCCTGGCCGGTGTAGTTGCCGTTGTGACAGCTGTCGCAGCGCGCCGTCGCCACCGCGGCGTGGTTCATGGTGTAGGTGGCGAAGCTCGCCGCGGTGTTGCTGTGACAGTTCGAGCACTGCAGCGTCCCGGTCGGGATGTGCGGCGGCGTCGTCATGCCCTGTGCGGTCTTGCCGTTGTGGCAGGTGGCGCAATTGGTGTCGGTCGCCGCGTGCTTGAACGCCGCGCCGCCGAAGCTCGCCGTGCTGGTGTGACAGGACTCGCACGGCAGATTGGTCTGGAGATGGTTGCTGGACTTGCCGCGCGCCGTCGTCCCGTTGTGGCAGTTGGCGCAACCGGCGACAATGCCGGCGTGGTCCATCTTCATTCTGATGCGAAAGCTCGCCGTCGACCTGTGGCACACATCGCATGGCGCCGTCGTCGTGATGTGATTCTTCGACTTGCCTCGTGCCATCACGCCGTTATGGCAGGTCGTACATGACGCCTTCGCCTGGGTATGATCGATCGCCCGAACGTCCTTCCATGTCGAGGTCTGGTGGCAGCTCTCACATCGCCTCGTGGACATCGGGTGGTTGACCGACATGCCCGCCGTCTGCGCGCCGTTGTGGCAACTGGCGCACTGCGTCTGCGTGCCCTTGAACCGCCCGCCGACGTGACAGGACGAGCACTCCACCCCGACATGGCTTCCGGTCAGCGGAAAACCTGTCGAGGCATGGTCGAATGAGCTCTGCGCGGCAGCATGCCCTGCCAACACGAGAGCGAGCAGCATACAGGCGAGCAGCCACTGCACCATACGGTGCGAGGCTCGCGCCACCAGCCCCAGCTTGCTGTAGCAGCTGCTCAACTCCAACTCCGCTCTTCACTCTCGACTCGATCGCCAGCCGGACATCCGACGGAGACCGGCCGACCCCAACCCAGCCGAGACCGTTGAGCGTCCGCTGCTCGGCGGTCGCCCCGACAAATCCAAGACACCCTTGCGGATTTCCCCTACGGCCCGGCGGCACGTCTTCCCCAGCCACCGAATACTCGGAACGCTCCGTGCTCCCTTGATCGAGCGCTGCATCGATCGGGCGACGACGGAGTCATCGGCCAGATCACGCAGCCTTCGCTACGCCTACGACAGGGCTTCCAGAGACGCGCAAAGCTGGCCCAAAACTGGGCCAAGCTGAACTCAAGCTGAATGGAGGTTAAGGTTTCTGACGTCGCGCGCGCGCAATGGTCCCGCAAGCTCATCACGCAAGCCATTGATCTGCATGCGAACTGATAGCCGCTGCGAGCCGATGTCAGCTCGACACGATCTCAGACGCTGTGTGCGGCCAACGCAGCCGTTCGAATCAGTTCCTGATCTGAACGTTGCGCCATCCCGTTGCGACATGGCAGCGCTCGCACGTCTGACCGAAGGTGCCATTGTGCACGTCCGAGCTGCGATGACAGCTGAAGCAATCCATCGGCAACTTCAGATCCGGCGGCGACTTGGCCTTGTGACAGGCCTCGCACGTGATCTTCTGG
Organism: Bradyrhizobium sp. SZCCHNS3052; assembly: GCF_032484495.1. NCBI lineage: Bacteria > Pseudomonadati > Pseudomonadota > Alphaproteobacteria > Hyphomicrobiales > Nitrobacteraceae > Bradyrhizobium > Bradyrhizobium sp. SZCCHNS3052. Next base: position 1,570 of record NZ_JAUETB010000009.1, read on the forward strand.
TGGACACCGACCAGCGGGAATCGTGTCTGCCGCGCGTGATCGAAACGCCAAAGCCGCCACCCATTCGGATTGTGACAGCTGGCGCACCGCCCTCCAAGCTTCCCCTGGTGGAAATCCTTGTGGCAGCTTTCGCAGGCCATCGGCGTATTCTTGTAGGTCGGCGTCCGGTGGCACTCCTCGCAAGGCACCGACTTGTGCAGACCTATCAACGGAAAACGCGTAATCTCGTGATCGAAGGTGAGCTTCTTCCGCCAGCCCGTATCGCTGTGGCACGTCTCGCAGCGTTCGCCGAGCTTGCCCTGATGCGGATCCTGCTTGCGGTGACAGGACACGCATGACGTCGCGAGTTTGTCCCGATAGAGATCACCCGTATGGCAGCTCTCACACTTCACCTTGGCATGAGCATTTCGCAGCGGGAAGCGGGTCTTGTCGTGATTGAAGCGGACCGTCTTCCATTTCTCCTGATCGTGACACGTCTCGCACTTGTCGCCGAAGCGGCCGCCGTGGACGTCCTGAAGACGGTGGCATGAGCCGCACGACGTCTGCAGATCCTTGTATTGCTCGCCGGAGTGGCACGTCGCACAAGCGACCGACTTGTGGGCGCCCACGAGGGGAAACCGGGTCTTCGTGTGGTCGAACTCCTTGGTCGCGCGCCATTTCACCGCCGTGTGGCAGTTCTCGCAGCGTTCACCAAGCCGGCCGCGATGCGGATCGAGCGCCTTGTGACACTCGAAGCAGGTCGAGGGCGTGTTGCGGAACTTCACCTTCGCGACGTGACATCCCGCACAAGGCACGGTCTTGTGCGCATCGACCAGCCGGTAGTTCGTCACGTCGTGGTTGAAGGTTTCCTTGTCGAGTTGGACGATGTCGGTTCCACGCCCCTTGTGGTCGGAGTGACACTGCCTGCACTCCTGGCTCAGCGCCGCCTGGTCGCGTCCGTGCAGGCGCTCACGCTGCCTGCGATCGACGGCAATCTCCTTGTGGCAATCGAGGCAGAGGCCCGACTGTGCCTTCCGGGTATAGGCTTCGTGGCACTTTCCGCACTCGCTCTCGAGCTTGGCATGCTTCTCGGCCAGCGGGCCGGGCATGACCAGCTTTTCCAGCAACGTCTGTGCTCGAACTCCGGCCGATAGCATGGCAACGCCGGCCAGGACGGCGACAACGACCGCAACACGCCACCGCATCACGCAACTCCGTCAATAGTGATGGACGGCCCAGACATGAACGACGCCCGCCAGCAGCATGAGAAAAAACAGCGGCAGATGAAGCACATGCCACAGCGAAAACAATCGTTCGAAGAACGTCAGCTCAGCGGCCTTGCGCACTGCGGCGGCGTAACGCCGCACCACCTCCTCGATTCGCTTCTCGCGACGCCGTCGCTCGGACCACGACCATCGCGCGCGCTTGGCTTCGGCGCGAATGAGCCGGCGCGCTTCCGCAACCACATTGGCGCGCAGCCGTCTCGTCCGCGCTGCGATGACCGCGCCGGTCCGCAGGCTGCCCAACGCAGTTCGCGGCACCTTGTTGTCGAGCCCCTTGCTGAAGGCAGCCAGCTCCCGCGACACGAACGAGACGGCCTGCATCTCCTCACCGAGCTCCGTTCGCATTGCCTCGGCCTCGGCGAGCAGCTCCTTGACACGCGCTCTCCCGCCATGGAGGCCCATATGGATCTTGCCATAGATGTAACGGCCGATCACGCCGCTGATCGCCACGATCAGCATGGTGAAGAATGCCACGTTGCTGTTGAGCGCCCCCAGTTGGAAATTCGCATGGAATAGGATGAGCACGGGACCAATGACCCCGAGCAGCATGTGGGTCCTGAACCAGAACGGCACCGAGCCGATGCCGCGCAGCGACTTGAAGCGCTTACGCATCGAATAGGCCAGCAGCGACAGCATGGCGACGCTGCCGTAGATCCCGAGCCAGTATCCGGTGCCGGAGCCCGGCGTAATATACTCCTCCTCCTTCTGCAGCCACCCGACGGCAATCGCTCCGAGGACGATGACCGTGATGACGACCGGAATGGTTCCTCGAAGAGGATTGCCGCTCGCGCGAGCGACCGCTGCTCTGCTCATGACCTCGACGTTTCCTGTGAATCCCGAATGCCGGATCGGCGGAAGCCAGACCCGTTCGCGGAGCCCCGGATCTCAGTCGAGAGAGAACTTAGTGATAACCACTTGCAACAACCCTCTCCGTCTTCCGACACCGACGTCATTAGTCCGAAATCAGTGCGAGCCATATTTCCGCCGACGGCATCTGTTCAACGAATGATCCAATCCTGGTCTCCAAGACGTCAGATCATTCTGGAATTTCTATGTCGGCATCTCTTGAGAGGAATTTGCATCTAGCACCGCATCCGACCTTTTCACGCGGAGTTCGCGGTCGGCGACTCTCTATCTTCCGCTGTTAGTTCGTAAGAAAGAGAGAGACGACATGGCGATCGATCTCCTGATTGTCTACGCCGCGCCAATGCTCGGCGTCTGGGCCACTTACATGGCCGTGCGCAAGCGGAAGGAAATAAAGAGCGTCGCGAAGCTCTCGGCCGCCAAGGACGCCGGTCTTCTCGAGCCGGCATCGCTCCATCCCATCATCGATCCTGCCTTGTGCATCGGCTGTGGCTCATGCGTCAGGGCGTGTCCGGAGGGCGACATTCTCGGCCTGATCGGCGGCAAGGCGTCGCTGGTCGAGCCTTCGCATTGCATCGGACACGGCGCCTGCAAGGCGGTGTGCCCCGTGAACGCCATCACGCTGGTGTTCGGCACCGAAACGCGCGGCATCGACATTCCGAACGTGGACGAGGCGTTCCAGACCAACGTGCCCGGCATCTTCATCGCCGGAGAGCTCGGCGGGATGGGGCTGGTCCGCAACGCCATCGAGCAGGGACGCCAGGCGATCGACTCCGTCCGCAAGGTCAAGAACATCGGCAAGTCCGATATGCTCGACGTCGTGGTCGTCGGCTGCGGTCCGGCCGGACTCTCCGCCAGTCTCGCCTGCCTGCAGCATCGGCTGCGCTTCGTCACGCTCGAGCAGGACTCGCTCGGCGGCACCGTCGCGCACTTTCCCCGCGGCAAGCTGGTGATGACGGCACCTTTCACGCTGCCGCTCGCGGGCAAGTTCAACTTCAGAGAGCTCAGCAAGGAGCAGTTGATCGCCTTCTTCATGAGCATCGTGCGCAAATCCCGCCTCAAGGTGAACGTCGGCGAACGCGTCGAGGCCGTCACGCGAGTCGGAGAAGGCTTCGACGTCAGGACGAACCGCGGCAGCTACAGAACGCATGCCGTGCTCCTGGCGATCGGGCGCCGCGGAACGCCGCGCAAGCTGGAGGCTCCAGGCGAAGAGCAGACCAAGGTCGTCTATCGACTGGTCGACCCCGAGCAGTATCGCGGCCAGCACGTGCTCGTCGTCGGCGGCGGCGACGCTGCATTGGAAGCCGCATGCTCCATCGCCGATGAGCCTGGAACGACGGTGACCCTGTCGCATCGCAGCGAGTCGTTCGGTCGCGCCAAGCTGAAGAACCGTCAACGGACGGAAGCAGCCGCGCAATCGGGCCGGCTCCGCGTCATCTACAATTCGTCAGTCAAACGGATCGGCGATGACGACGTCGAGATCGATGCCAATGGCAGCACGAGCACGATCCGAAACGATGCCGTCATCGTGTGCGTCGGCGGCATTCTGCCCACCGCATTCCTGAAGAGCATGGGTATCGAGGTCGAGACGAAATATGGCACGGCTTAAGTCCTCTTACGTCATCATCCCCCTGATCTGTCTCGTCGGCTCGACCGTGCCGTCGGTCGCCCCGGCCGGCGAAACGCCGGCCGGCGTGAGCTCCGAAGCATCCGCGAGCCAGGCGGCCGATGCCGCGATCCGCGCCGGACATCCCGAGGACGCACTGAAGCTGCTCGAGCGCGCCGCCAGCGCCGGCAATCCGGAGGCGCAGTACCGACTTGCATCACTTTACCGCGCCGGTCTCGGCACCAGAGCAGACGACACGCTGGCGTTCAAATGGATGGAGGCAAGCGCAAGGAAGGGACACGTCAAGGCGCAGTATAATGTCGCAGCGATGTGGCTTGCGGGCCGTGGAACGCCGGCCGATCCCGACCGGGCGCGGGACTGGCTACGCAAGTCGGCGGCGGCCGGCTATCAGCCCGCCGAGCAGTTGCTGGCCGACATGGTCAACCGAAATGCGCGCCCGCGCGCCGGGGAGCCGGCGCGCGAAGCTGCGCGCAGGCCGCCCCCGACGCTCGATGCGCAGGCCGCCATGCGAAACGGCCATCCGGCCATCATCGACGCCGCGCTGCGCGGCCAGTTCGATCCGATGCGCCAGCTCATCGCTGCGAAGGCTGACGTCAACGCGGTCAACGAGGACGGCGATACGCCTCTGGCGATCGCCGCGGCCGCCGGGCATCTTCGGCTGGTGGAGCTCCTGCTCGCCTCGGGAGCCAATCCGAACACCAGCAATCGGCGCGGCGACACGCCATTGATGCTGGCAGCGGACAAGGATCATGGAGACATCATCAAACTGCTGCTGACCAAGGCGGCCGACCCGTCTGCAGCGCGTGGAGATGGCGCGACCGCACTACTGATGGCGCTCAGCCGCTGCAACGGCGCCGCTATCGCCGCGCTCCTCGACGGCGCCTCCGGCAGTCTGCCCGCGTTGGCAGACGGCCGGACCCCACTCATGATCGCGGTCGCGTCGTGCCCAAATGGCCCGCTCGATCGGCAACTCGTTCAGAGATCCGACCTCAACGCCGCCGATGGGCGGGGCCGCACCGCACTCTGGCACGCGGCCGGCAATGGCAATACGCACGCGATCGGACAACTGATCCGCGCAGGTGCGGACGTCAACCGCGCGGACACCGACGACAAGACGCCGTTGCTGAATGCCATCGAGGGCCGCAGCGCCGCGGCCTCGCTGCTTCTGTTGGACCATGGGGCCGACCCGAAACGCGCGACAAGAGGCGGAAATACCGCTCTCATCCTCGCCGCGCGCGCCGGGCTTGCGGATGTCGTCAGTGAGCTTCTCAGGCGCAAGGCCGACCCGAACATGCGCAACGGCCAGGGCATGAGCGCGCTGATGATGGCGGCCCATGAGGGGAATATCGGCATTGCGCACAGCCTTCTCGCCGCCGGTGCCGAAAAGCAGTTGAGGAACAAGCGCCGCGAACGTGCCACGGACATCGCCGCTGCCAGCGGTCACGGCGATATCGCCAAGCTTCTGGAATAGCGGACGATTTCGTTTCGCCACCCTGCCTATCATGCGGTCGACGTCGCGTTCGTTGCTCGACGGCGCGGCAGATGATTCGGGCGCTATATCTCAATAAATATAACACTAAGTACCAAGACGCCCCGATGATACCGTTCTCCGGCCGTGAGTGCGAATGAGTTGCAGTTACACTACGATGCACGTCGATGGATCATCATCATTCCGTACGAATGATGCCTCATTCGGCGCATTGATTGTCGGCGCATCACAGACACTTGATAGTTAGCTGCAGGAATATCCGCTGCAGTCGGAGATACCACATGACAGCGGAGGTCGGATCGTTTGCGCTCATTCTCGCGCTCCTCGTATCGCTGGTGCAGTCGATCGTTCCGTTCGCAGCGCTGCGCCGCCAATCCGCGATGATCGCCGGCTTCGTTCGTCACGCTGCCTTGACTCAGTTTCTGTTCGTCGCGATCGCATTCGCATGCCTGACGTCGCTGTTCGTCCACTCCGACTTTTCAGTCCAGGTCGTCGCAGCGAATTCGCACACGCTGAAGCCGCTGCTCTACAAGGTCTCCGGAGTCTGGGGAAACCATGAGGGATCCATGCTGCTGTGGGTCCTGATCCTCTCCTTGTTCGGCGCGGCAGTTGCATTGTTCGGAACGAACCTTCCGGAGCGGCTGCAGAGCAACGTTCTCGGCGTGCACGGCATGATCGGCCTCGGCTTTCTGGCGTTCATCGTCTCGACGTCGAATCCGTTCGCGCGGCTGGTCGATGCTCCCCTCGAAGGCAACGGACTGAATCCGATTTTGCAGGATCCTGGCCTCGCCTTTCATCCACCGTTTCTGTATCTGGGTTACGTCGGCTTCTCGATGGCGTTCTCGTTCTCGGTCGCCGCGCTGATCGAGGGAAAGGTCGATGCCAGCTGGGCCCGCTGGGTCCGACCGTGGGTGCTCGCGGCCTGGTGCTTTCTCACGATTGGAATCACGCTGGGCAGCGCATGGGCGTACTACACGCTCGGCTGGGGCGGCTGGTGGTTCTGGGACCCCGTCGAGAACGCCTCCTTCATGCCGTGGCTTGCGGGGACTGCGCTCCTGCATTCCGCCCTGGTGGTCGAACGACGGAGCGCCCTCCAGAGCTGGACGATCCTGCTGGGGATCGTGACCTTCTCATTGAGCCTGATCGGGACTTTCCTGGTGAGGTCCGGCGTGCTCACCAGCGTTCATGCCTTCGCACAGGACCCGTCGCGTGGCGCATTCATCCTGGCGCTCATCCTGGTGGCGACCGGCGGGGCGTTGACGCTGTATGCGATCAGGGCCCCAAGCCTGAAGCACGGTGCGCTGTTCGCAGCCGTCAGCCGCGAGAGCGGCCTCGTCCTCAACAATGTGCTGCTCACGGCAGCCGTGGCCACCGTGTTTCTCGGCACGTTCTACCCGCTCCTCGTCGACATGCTTGGAAACGACAAGATCTCCGTCGGTCCTCCCTACTACAACTTGACGTTCGTTCCGATCATGGTTCCGCTGCTGCTTGCCATGGTGATCGGCCCGGTTCTGAAATGGAAGCGCGATCTCCTCGTTGCGGCCCTGCAACGACTCCGCCTGGCCGGGGGACTTGCGGCATTCATTGCCGTCGCGATCCTCGTCGCGACGTTCGGACAGCGTTTCCTGGTTGCGTTCTTCTTCGGCATCGCCGTCTGGCTCGTGATCGGCTCGCTGATGGTGCTGGCTCATCGCGTCCGCCTCGGCATGACGACTCCCTTGGCGACCTCGCTCAACCTCGCGCGCACCACCCCGCTCGCGGTCTACGGCCTGGTGCTGGCCCATGCGGGAATGGGCGTCACCGTCGCAGGCATTACCGGGATGACCGCGTGGGCCAGCGAGAAGGTGCAGATGCTGCGGCCGGGCCAGAGCCTGCAGCTCGCGGGCTACGACATCAAGCTGCGCTCGATCGGAAAATTTCCAGGCCCCAACTACGAAGCCGAGCGTGGCACGTTCGACATCACGCGGAACGGCAAGCCGTTCACGCAGCTTTCCAGCGAGCGCCGCTTCTATCCCGTCAGACAGCAGCAGACGACCGCCGCTGGCATTCGAACCAACCTGATCTGGAACGTCTACGTGACGCTCGGTGATCCCGACGACAAGGGCGCGTGGGCGGTGCGCTGCTACTATCACCCTCTGGTGCCGCTGGTCTGGATCGGCGCACTGATGATGGCTTTCGGCGGCTTCATCTCGCTGGCCGACCGGAGATTTCGTGTCGGTGCTCCGCGACGGGCGATGCGGGCCGTACCGACTGCCGTTCCTGCTGAATAGGACGAGATATGCCGCGCCTCCCCTATCTCATACCTCTCGTGGCTTTCGCCGCACTGGCCGCTGGACTGGCTTTCAGCCTGACCAACGATCCGCAGCGAATGCCCTCGACCCTGATCGACAAGCCGACGCCGCGTTTCCAGCTCGCGTCGCTCGACGGCAAGGGCGGCGGTCTTGCCAATACCGACCTGCAGGGCGACGTGGTCCTGCTCAACGTTTTCGCATCCTGGTGCCCTGGATGCCGCGTCGAGCATCCCATGCTGCTCAAGCTCGCAGAGAGCTCCGCGATCCCGATCTATGGGCTGAACTGGAAGGACGATCGGAACGACGGCAAACGTTGGCTTGCCAAGCATGGCAGTCCCTATGCCCGTGTCGGCTCCGATGAGTCCGGCCGGGCCGGCATCGATCTTGGCGTGACCGGCGTTCCCGAAACCTTCGTGATCGATCGGGCCGGCCGCATCCGCTTCCGCTATCCCGGCCCGCTGACCGAAGATGTATGGCGTGACGATTTCGAACCTCTGCTGAAGGCACTCAGGAGCGAGTCATGAACTGCCGGCGGATCAAGCGCGCGGCCGAAGCGCTGCTCGTCAGCTCGCTCGTGCTGACGGCGACATGGTCGCCATCTCGTGCGGTGCTTCCCGACGAAATGTTGCGCGACGAGGGACTGGAGGCCCGCGCGCGCGCGCTGGGCCAGGAGCTGCGCTGCGTCGTTTGTCAAAATCAGAGCATTGACGACTCCAACGCTCCATTGGCGCATGATCTGAGGGTGCTGCTGCGCGATCGCCTGCAGGCCGGCGACAGCGACCGGCAGGCGGTGGACTTCCTGGTCGCACGCTACGGCAACTTCGTCCTGCTCAAGCCTCCCTTGCAGTGGAATACCATCGCGCTGTGGATCGGTCCCCTGCTCGCCCTGCTCACGGCCGCCGTCGGCTTCGGCCGCTACGTGCGCCGGGCGGCAGCCAATGCGAGTGCGCCCGAGGCGGAGCACGTCGCTCCGCTCAGCGCCGACGAACTCGAAGCCATCGAGGCGATCCTCGATCGACGGAGCCTTTCATGATGCTGTGGCTGATCCTGACGGCGATGATTTCCGTGGCCGCCGTGCTCATATCGACGCCATTCATCCGCAGCTACGAGCGGAGACGGTTGGCTTCGGCTCAGGGACTTGCCGTCCACCACGACCAGCTCCGCGAGATCGAGAACGAAACCGCACGCGGCCTGATCGACAAGTCGGATGGCGAGAACGCGGCCAGCGAGATCAAGCGGCGCATTCTCGCCGCAGCGGCCGCCGAACAGCCGCCGGCGCCCTCCCTCGCCAGCTCCGAACGAAAATTTGCGCTCAGTGTCGTCACGCTGACGGTGGTGTTCGGCTCCGTCGGTCTGTATGCGGTTGTCGGAAATCCGGATGTCCCCGCGGCCGGACCGGGCCAGACCGCCAGCAGCACCACGGCGAGGTCGGTTGGCGAGGCGCGATCCGACGCCGGCACCCAGGCCATTGCCTCGCTGGAGCAGATGACCAGCCAGGACGGTCGCGACCGACCGCAGCAGAGCAGCGGACTGCCGCCGGTCGAAGAGATGATCCAGCGTGTGCAGACGAGACTGGAGCGGAATCCCAAGGATGCCGACGGATGGCGGCTGCTGGGCTGGTCGCTGTTCAACATCGAGCGCTTTGCAGAGGCGGCACAGGCCTATGCGCGCGCAATGGAGCTGCGGCCAAGCTCGGCAGAATACCGCAGCGCACGCGGCGAAGCGCTGGTGCGGGCGGCGGACGGCACCGTCACGTCCGAAGCCCGCGCGGACTTCGACGAAGCACTCAAACTGGATCCCAAGGACGCGCGCGCCCGCTTCTTCATCGGCGTCGTGAAAGAACAGGAGGGAGACAAACGGGGTGCGATGGCCGACTGGGCGGCGATCGTATCGGAGGCCGATCCGAACGAGCCGTGGCTGCCCGATCTCAAGCAGCGGCTCGGCGCGCTTCGTCGCGAGCTCGGAGAGGACGGCGGCTCGCCATCGCCTGCCCGGCCGAACCTGTCCGCCGAGCGCATGCAGGAACTCCTGCGCTCCGGCAAGACCTCCGCGACCGAGCCGGCGGAGCCGCGCGGCCCCCGCGCCGAGGACATCCGCAAGGCGGAAAGCATGTCCACACAGGACCGCAACCTCATGATCCGGGGCATGGTGGATGGCCTTGCGAGCCGACTCGAGCAATCACCGCGCGATGCAGAAGGCTGGATCAAGTTGATCCGCTCGCGGGTGGTGTTGGGCGATGTCGAGGCGGCGAAACAGTCGCTGCAACGCGCACTGTCGGTCTTTGCGGAGGACGTCCCGGAGCGCACGCGCATCGCTGACGCAGCCAGAGAGCTCGGGATCAATCCATAGCGTTCGAGGCCCGATCAGCGTGTCCGCATCGTCGGAACCCGTTCGGCAACCGGAGGAATGGCAATGCGCATTCTGCTCATAGAGGACGAGCCCATCTACGCGGAGCGCATCAGGGAAAGCCTGGCCGATGCCGGTTTCGAGGCGGATCTCGCCACCGATGGCAAGCAGGGCTGGATGCTGGGCAACAGCCAGCCCTATGATGCCGCGGTGCTCGACCTCGGCCTGCCGTGCATTTCGGGCCTCGACGTGCTGCAACGCTGGCGTCATACCGGGCACACGCTGCCGGTGCTGATCCTGTCCGCCCGCAGCGGCTGGGTCGAGCGTGTGAACGGCCTGAACGCAGGCGCGGACGACTATCTCGAAAAGCCCTTCAAGGCGCAGGAGCTCGTCGCGCGGGTCAAATCGCTGCTCCGTCGGGTCTCCAGCAGACCGGACGCCGTGCTCCGCCTCCGGCAGATCGAATTCAACGCGGCGGCCGGCCTGGTCAAGAAGGACGGGGAGATCGTCGACCTGACTGCACTCGAGTTGCGCGTTCTCGAACTCCTCATGCGCCGCGCCGATCATATCGTGTCGCAGACCGAGCTGCTGGAGCACATCTATCCGAGCAGCGACCATCGCGACTCCAATACGGTCGAAGTCTACATTGCCCGGCTCAGGAGGAAGCTGGGGCGTGACTGCATTCGCACCGTCAGAGGCATGGGATATCGCTTCGGGTAGAGCAATGTTCAGCCGCAACTTCCGAGCCCGGATGCTCGCGGTCGCCGCGATCTGGATTTCCATCGTCTTGTTCGCCAGCGGGCTCGGGCTCTCGATCGTCATTCGCCGTGTCGTCGAGGCCCACTTCGATCATGACCTGCTGGATCACGCCCGCGAGCTCGCCGATCTCGTGGAACTCGACGCCACGCAGCGGCTGTTCATCGCCCGCGATCTGAGCGATCCGCGTTTCTCCCCTGCCCGGTCCGGAATGTATTGGCAGGTCATCCTGCAGAACGGCGAAAGCGCGCGCTCGCCGTCGTTGCAGGATGACCTTTTCCTTTCATTCACGCCCGACCAGAGTCGCGAGGGTTCCCTGCCCTCCTCCACGGCGCTTAGTGTGGAGGGACCGACTGGGCCGATGCGCATGGTCCGAAACATCAGCGAGCCGTCTCGCCTCGGGCAACCCGTCGAAATCCGTGTCGGTGCAGACGAGCGACTGATTAGTGACGAGATGCAGCACCTCAATCTGACGCTGATAGCGACGCTTGGTATCATGGCCCTCGCCATGGTTGGCACCGCCTACGCTCAGGTCGTTTACGGCCTGCGGCCGCTCCAGCGCATGAGTCGCGCCATCGTGGACGTGCGTAGCGGCAAGACCTCAAGGCTGCCTGAGGACCTGCCGGAGGAAATCATGCCGCTCGTCACCGAGCTGAACGGAATGATTGCGGCAAATCTCAACATGGTCGATCGCGCTCGCGTACTCGCAGGAAGTTTTGCACACGCGCTGAAGACACCTCTGGCAATTCTCGACGAGGAGGCAGCACGGCTGAAAGCGTCCGGTCAGGAGATCCACGCTCAGATTCTGTCGGAGCAGTGCTCGCGAATGGCGCTGCTCATCGACTACCAGACGGCGCGCGCAAAGGCCTCCACGATCGCGAATGCAGGTGCGTTTGCGGTCGTCGCAGACGTCTTGAGGAGCGTCATCAATACCTACTCGCGATTCAGCCCAGGGCACGACCGGCGGTTCGAAGTCGAAGGAGCAGCGGACGTCGTCGTTGCCTGCGACACCAACGATCTGACCGAACTCATCGGCAACCTGCTCGACAATGCGGCAAAATGGGCACGTGACCGCGTCGTGATTTCGATCGAGGATCTCGACAGCACCGTCTTGATCACGGTTGAGGACGACGGGCCCGGCATTCCAGTGGAACACCGAATGCGCGTGTTCGACGTGGGCACGAGACTTGACGACGCGAAGCCCGGCACTGGGCTCGGTCTGGCGATCGCCCGCGACCTGACCAGCCTCTATGATGGCCGACTGTGGATCGAGGATTCGAGAATTGGGGGCGTCGCCCTGAAGCTTTCGCTTCGAAAGAAGGGTGATCCAAGCTCATCGTGACATGCCTGGTACCCGCAGCCTCAAAACCGCTTGCAGAAAACGCTGGCCCGACACCCAACCCGCTCATAGCGATGATGCCCTGGGCCAGCGCGCCAACGATGCCAGTCGGAATCGGCGAACGGCTCTTTTCCAACGGCGCGGCCTGCAGCGTCGGCAAAATCGCCAGCTTCCCCGGCTACGCTATTTCAGAGTCGAGAGATAGGCGACGACGTCGGCCCGCTCCTTCGCGTCCGCCAATCCTTTGAAATACATCTTGACGCCGTGAACGTCCCCGCGAGGATCGGCGATATAGGCATCCAGTGCCGTCGCGGTCCAGGGCGCATTGTTCTTTTTCATGCTCTCCGAATAGGCGTAGTCCGGCACAGCCGCTGGCTGCCGTCCAACGATGTTCCAGAGGCTCGGGCCGACCTTGTTGACGCCGATCTCGGCAGAGTGGCAGTTCTGGCAGATGCGCTGGAAGATGCTTTTCCCGGCGGCCGGATTTCCGTCGAGCGCGCGGGCGCTCGGTGCCAGGCAGGCGAGAACGGCGACAAGAGCGATGCGGCGGAGCATGCGAAATCTTTCCCTTTTCGATCCGGAGCGGGCGCGGGCCAGCCCCCCGCGACAGGCCGGTGAGCAGATCCGCGCGGATGATCGGACGACAGCCCGGTCCGAGTCCTTGTCCTGGATCAAGCCGCGCGGTTGCCGTTGCTGCTCAATTGGCCTAATCTTCTAAAAAAACGAACGATCGCCAACAGCCCAAAGTGTCGTTCTGGGAGGTGCCCGATGGGAGACGCCGATCCTCGGCCCCCGCGTCCGTCTGGCGTGACTGCTGCAAAGTCCAAGGCTGCGACGGAGGCCGCTGCGGCGGCCGACATCTGCGGCCAGTTGCCGGCCGACGGGTTGGCGATGGTGCTGATCTTCCTGTCGCCCCACTACGATCCAAACGAGTTCATGGTGGAGGTGACGACCCGTCTTGCGGACGTCCCCGTATACGGCTGTACGACGGCCGGAGAGCTGTCGCCCGATGGCTGGGACGACAACAGCGTCGTCGCTCTCGGATTTGCCGCCGAGGATTTCACGGTATTCGCACAGCCCATCTTCGGGTTGTCGGGCTTTCGCGTCGATGAAGGACGTCGCCTCGGCAACCAGATGAGGCAGGACCTGTCGCGGCACGGTGGTCGCGACGACGACGGCGTGTTCGGGCTCGTCCTGATCGACGGCATGTGCCAGCGCGAAGAGGCGATCATGTCGGCGATCTACGCCTCGCTCGACAATATTCCCCTGGTTGGCGGATCGGCCGGCGATGGTCTGCGGTTCGAGCGCACCTGGGTCTTTCACGACGGCAAGGCCCACACGGACATGGCCGTGCTGATCCTGATCAGGACGTCATTGCCGTTCCGGCTGTTCAAATGCGACAATTTCGAGCCGACCTCGACCAAGATGGTGGTGACGGAGGCCGATCTCGAGCAGCGTATCGTCAAGCAGCTCAATGCCGAGCCGGCGGCGGAGGAATATTGTCGCGCGATCGGAATAGCCGATTCCGAGCTCGACCCGTTCCTGTTTGCGGCCCATCCGGTCCTGGTGCGCGTGGGAGGCTCCTATTTCGCGCGCTCGATTCAGCGCGTCAGCCCTGACGGCTCGCTCCGGTTCTTCTGCGCGATCGACGAAGGAATGGTGCTGACGGCGGCGAGGTCACGCAACTCCGTGGCGGCCGCCCGCGAGATGCTGGCCGAGGTCCGCGACGAGATCGGCGAGGTCTCGATCTTCATCGGTTTCGAGTGCATCCTCAGGCGTCTTGACGCAGAGCAGCATCAGTTTGCGCGGGAAATGTCCGATCTCTATCGCGACAACCGGATCGTCGGATTCCATACCTATGGCGAGCAGTACGGTTCAATGCACGTCAATCAGACGCTGACCGGGGTCGCGATCGGCAAACGTGGAGCGGCGCAGCCATGACCGCCGCGGGGTCTCCGGAAGACCTGCAGCGCGAGGCGGCCAAGCTCAGGAAGATCAACGCCGCGCTGATGTCCCGGGTCGAACGCTCGATGGACCAGCAGTTCAATGCGTTCTCGCTGTTCGAAACGGCGATCGCGCTCGATCAGCAGGTGCGCGAGCGGACGCGCCAGCTGCGTGATGCGCTGCGTTCGATCGAAACCGCCAACAAGGACCTCTTTCGGGCCAAGCAGCAGGCTGAAGCGGCCAGCTCCCTGAAATCCTCGGTTCTCATCTCCGTTACGCATGATCTGCTTCAGCCGCTCAACGCCGCGCGGCTCACGCTCTCGACCTTGGCGGACGAAGTCTCGTCTGATCGCGGAACGGCCATGGTCGGCCAGGTCGACCATTCGCTGGCCATGCTCGAGGATCTGCTGCGGTCCCTGCTGGAGATTGCCAAGCTCGATGCCGGAGCCCTGCGCCCCGATGTCAGGCCCGTTCTGCTCTCGACCCTGTTCGAGCCGCTCGAACGCGAATTCGCCCCGATCGCGGCCAAACGCGGGTTGTCCCTGCGCATTTGTCCGTGCTCGATCGCCGTGGTCTCGGATGCCATGATGTTGCGGCGCATCTTGCAGAACCTCCTCGCCAACTCTCTGCGCTACACGCGGCGAGGCGGCGTCGTCATGGGATGCCGGCCGGGGCCGGGAGCAGGCCGGGTTCGCATCGAGGTCCACGACACCGGTCCGGGCATTCCCAAACCGCAACAAGAAGCGATCTTTCTCGAATTCCAGCGCGGTCAGCCGAGCGCCGAGGATCAAGCCGGCTTCGGGCTGGGCCTGTCGATCGTCCGTCGCTTCGCCAAAGCATTGGACCATGAGGTCGGGCTGGCTTCGCGGGTTGGACATGGGTCCACATTCAAGCTCGAGCTCGACCGCGCCGACCCGGCAGCCGTACTGCCGGATCCGCATCCTGCGGATCACGTCGACCACGACTATGGCGGGCTCGAAGGCGCCAAGATCCTGCTGATCGAAAACGACCTGGCCACCGCCGAGGCCATGGTCAGTCTGTTGGAAAAATGGGGCTGCGACGTCGTGGCGACGGCGTCGTTGAATGACGCTTTGCAGCGTTTGAGTGCGCTCGGGGCGGTCCCCGAGACGATCATCGCGGATCTCCACCTGGATGGCGACGAGAGCGGGCTTGCCGCCATCCGGGACATCAGGCAATTCCTCGGCCGAGATGTTGCGGCCATGATCGTGACCGCCGACTATTCCGAGGACGCAGCCAGGGAAGCAAGCCAATACGGGCTCGAGATCTTGACCAAGCCGGTCAGGCCTGCGGAGCTTCGCGCGCTGTTGTCGTTCTTGCTGTCATGAGCGCCTCAGCGCCGTTTGCCCGAGCCGGCGTGCGCGGCTCGCCGATGAGGTTCACGAAGTCGATCTTTTCCATCTCGATGATGGCCTTGGTCCTGCTCATGACGCGAAGCTTTCGCAGGATCTCCGAGACGTGGACCTTCACCGTCGTCTCGCAGATCCCGAGCTCATAGGCGATCTGCTTGTTCTGCAGTCCGCGGCGGATCAGGTCGAGCACGCGCAGTTGCTGCGGCGTCAGCTCGTGAAGACGCTTCAGGAGGTCCTGAGCAGGAAGTCGGCCACGGCGCGCGCTGGCGCAGAGGGAGCCGCCTTCAACATGGACCTCGCCCCCCAGCACGGCCTTGATCGCGTCGGCAAGTTGCTGCTTCGAAGTCGATTTCGAGATGTAGCCGGAGACACCCAGCGCGAGAACATGGGCGACGAGGTCCGGGTCCCGATGCGCGGAAACCACCAGGATCGGTGTGCGCGGCGCGGTCTTGCGGATGCGGATGACGCCGGAGAGTCCGGTCGTTCCGGGTGTCGAGAGGTCGAGCAGGATCAGGTCGAATCTCGGCGGAGATGAAAGAAGCCCGACGGCCATGTCGACGGACGTCGCCTCGCGCATCTCGGCATCAGCCAGAGCGGCGCGGATCGCGCTCTCCAGCGCCTCCCGAAACAGCGGATGGTCCTCGACGATGAGCAATCGAGCCACGTGCCTGCCTCCCCCGGCCGGATCGAAGATCCGGATCATTCAGTGTCGCGGATCCGACATTCAACCAGCGTGCGGGCTGCGTCTTCGAAGGAACGTCAGAACCGGAGCATCAGCGATACCGCGTTGGTTGGCATCAATCAACGACCAAGACGCCATCGACGTCGCCACGCCTGCGGTGGCCGTGGAGTCGTGCGGCGCAACAATTCGCTACGGGTGCTTTCGACTCGAAGCGGTGCGCGATCCCTGCCGGTCGGCCGGCACGTTCAGCGCGATCTTGCCGATCTCGATGACGGCCTTGTTGCGGCTGAACAGACGGAGTTTTCTCAGGATCTCGGTGATGTGCGCCTTGACGGTCGACTCCGCAAGCTGAAGCTCGCCGGCGATTTCCCGGTTCTGATAGCCACGCCTGATCAGGTCGAGGACGCGAAGCTGTTGTGGCGTCAGCTCCTCGAGACGCGCCTGCAGCGCGCGAGATGACCCCTTCCCGGGGCGCTCGACGACGGGCACGAAGTCTTTCGGGACCGAGATCGAGCCGCTGAGCACGCGCTCGATCGCCGACGTCAGCTCGCGCTTCGAGGTCGACTTCGGCAGATAGCCGGCCGCGCCGAGCGAAAGCGCCTCGCGCACGACGTTCTGGTCCTCTTCACTCGAGACGATCGCGACCGGAAGCCGCGGATACGCGGCGCGAAGCCGCTGGAATCCCGAGAAGCCCATGGCATCGGGCAGCGTCAGGTCGAGCAGCGCCAGGTCGATGTCGGGTTTCATTGCGAGGGTGGTGAGCGCATCGGCAATCGACAGCGCCTCGAAGATCTCGGCGTCGGGATGCGCCAGACGCACCGCATTGCCGAGAGCTTCGCGAAACAGCGGATGATCGTCGATGATCAGAAAGCGCGTCATGTCCGACCTTCACTCGCCGCCAGCACGTGCCGGGTGGATCCGGCAGATCGTGTCGGCCGGTGCCCCTCCTTCAATTTGCCGTTTCTGACGACTGCACGGTCAGCAGGAACGTATAGATGCTCTCGAACTGGTCGTCGGTAAAGACCTCCTTCCAGGCGGGCATGCCCTTGGAGGGACGGCCTTCATGCACGGTGGTCCAAAATTTGTCGCGCATGTCCTCGCCGTAGCGGGTCCGCAGCCGTCGCAGGTCGATGCGCCGTTCCGCCTGCACGGCGTCGGGTCCGTGACAATGCGCGCAGGTGCCGTTGAAGATCTCTTTGCCCAGCGTCACCGCCTCGGTCTTCGACTCGCTCGCAGTCGAGTCCGAAACCCTCATCACGGCGGCCTCGGCGACCGGCTGGCGGAGAAGCTGAGCAGGGTCAGTCGCCGACGCCAGCTTGATCGGGCGCGGCACGGCGCCGAGCCTGATCGACGGCTCGCTCGGCAGCCCGTATTTGACCGCCAGCTCGGCGATCCGCGGTGCGAGCTGCGGCAGCGCGGCGTCGATCTGATCGCGCAATTGCGTGGAGCTCTTGGCAAGGCCGATCGCGGCATCCCAGGACAGACCGTCGCCCTCGACCGGCTGGATCCGGAAACTGCTCTGGTAGATCGTCTTGTTCAGCCAGCCTGCAACCGGCCCCCAGATGAAGGCGATGTCGGCCTTGCCGTGGGCCAGCGCCGCCAAGCCTTCGTTCGGTGTCAGCACCGTCACCTTCTCGATGTCGTCGCGCTGGGCCAGCAGATTTTGCGGCGTGGTCTGGTATTGCACCGCAACCCGCTTGCCTCGGAGGTCGTCGATGCCATGGACGAGCAACGTTCCGCGGCTGACGAGCGCGTAGGTTTCGGTTGCGATCTTCTGCGAGAAGATCACGGCCGGTCCCATGAAGTCCGCTGACAGCGGCAGGCCGATCATCGCGTCGCACTGCTTGCCCAGCAGCGTCACGCGCACGGTGCGCTTGCCGAAATAGGATTTGTACCAATCATACGTCACGGGGCGGCCGAGCTCACGCGACAGCGCCTGGCCGACCTCGACATAGAATCCCGGCTGCGTTGGATTGTCGCTCGAGAACGGAAGATTGGTCGGGTCCGCGCAGAGTCGCAGCGGCTCCGCCTCGTTGGCCCGGCCCGCCGCCGACGCGGCCAGCACGGTGGAGGCCACCAAGGCGACGAGAGCCGTCGCGCTTGCTGCCAGTTCGGCGGTGGCCCGCCAATTCGAGCCAGTCTGACGGCGATTCAGGCGCATCCTCGATCCCTCAGGTCTTGTCTATCTGCTTGTACGGCTCGGTCTCGCGGCCGGGCCGTCTTCGTCCGCTTGATGCGGATTGGCTGAACGCCGCGCGTGTCCCCGCGGCCGGGGCCACGCGCAGCCGTCGCGAGCGTTGCGGTTATTGGACCGCGAACACGAACAGAGCGCCGCCCTCGGGAGCTGCGTTCGTCATCTTCTTGCCGATCTCGCCCAGGAACGCCGGGATCGAGGCGGTGCGGCCGACGACGACGGCAACGTACTGCTTGCCGTCCACCGAGTAGGTCACCGGACCGGCACCGATGCCGGAGCCGAGATTCTTCTTCCACAGGATCTTGCCGGTCTTGGCGTCGATGGCGCGGAAGTCGCCGTGAAGATTGCCGGAGAATACCAAGCCGCCGGCGGTGCTCAGCGTGCCGCCGTTGAACGGAAGGTCTTCCTGGATCGACCAGACCTTCTTGTTGTTCACGGGATCCCAGGCGATGAGTTCACCGAGGAACCCGCCGGGGCCTTCCTTGGTCGGGAATTCCGCACCGAGATAGAACACGCCGCGCTTGTACGAGACGTCGCTGACCGACCAGTCCATGCAGACATTGTTCGCCGGGATGTAGACCAGGCCGGTGTCCGGATTGTACGACATCGGCTGCCAGTTCTTGCCGCCGATCAGGTTCGGGCAGACGTCCTTGACGGGATGTCCGGGGCCCGGCCGTTTGTCCGGATCCTCGACCGCGCGCAACGTCGAGGTGTCCCATTTCTGCGCCCAGTTGGCGAAGACGTATTTCTCGGCCGAGATCACCTTGCCGGTCTCGCGGTTGGCCACGAAGAAGAAGCCATTGCGGTCGGCCTTCATCAGCGTCGGGACAGCCGCACCGCCAACCTTGAGATCGGCGAGAATAGCCTCGTTGACGCCGTCATAGTCCCAGGCATCGGCAGGCGTGGTCTGGATGTGCCACTTGATCTTGCCGGTGTTCGGATCGAGCGCCAGCGTGGACGCCGTATACAGATTGGTCAGCTTGCCGAAATCGCCATTGCCGGTCGAGCGCACGGCGGTGTTCCAGGGACCTGGATTGCTGGTGCCCCAATAGACCGTGTCGCTCTTCGGATCGTAGGAGCCGACCAGCCAGGCCGCGCCGCCACCATGCAGGCCGGTGTCACCCTTCCAGGTCTCGCTGCCGGGCTCGCCGGGCGCAGGCACCGTGTAGGTCTGCCAGACCATCTTGCCGGAGTTGATGTCGTAGGCCTGCAGCGAGCCGCGCACGCCGTACTCGCCGCCGCCGAAGCCGGTGATGACCTTGTCGCGCACGACCAGCGGCGGCGAGGTGATCACCGAGCCCTGCTTGTAGTCCACCACCTTGGACGTCCACAGCTCCTTGCCGGTGGCGGCATCGAGCGCGGTCAGCTTGCCGTCGAGCCGGCCGACGAACAGCTTGCCGTCGGCATACGAGATGCCGCGGCTGTTCACGTCGCAGCAGGCATATTGCAGCGTATCGTCCGGAATGTCCGGCTCATAGGTCCATTTGCGCGCGCCGGTCGCGGCATCCAGCGCATAGACGTATTTCGGCCCCCACGACGTCGAGACGTAGAGCGTGTTGCCGATCACGATCGGCGAGGCCTCGTTCGAGCGTAGCGAGGCCAGCGAGAACGAATAGACCAGCGACAGCTTGCCGGCGTTCTCGGTGTTGATCTCCTTGAGCGGGCTGAACCGGGTGTTGCCGTAGTCATGCCCGGCCATCGCCCAGGCGCCGGGCTCGCTGGCGGCCTTCAGCGCCGAGTCGTTGGCGCGGACGCCCAGCGTGCCGGCGACAAGGAAGGCAACCGTCGAGATGCCAGCCAAGAATCTCCTGCTCGTGAAGTTCATCAGTTCCCTCCGCTTATGTCTTTGTTGTGGTCGTATGGCGCGTGCGCCAGCCCCAAGATGAGCAGTCGCGCTGCAAGCAACGGGGCGATTACAGCATCAGCTCCGCCCGGCTCTCATAGGCGGAAGGTAGTAGGCGCAGTGGATCGGGGTTGAACGCCGATTATCGCGCCCTTTCAGCGACTTACCGGAATTCCATGACCTGCGGGCGGAAGGATCGTTATCGCCATGATGAACGAGGCGCGCTTCTACTGTGCGGTCTCGTGGCCGCCCGGCGTCCTCGCGGTCGCCACAGCGAGGGAAGCCGTCGCTCTCGAGATGACGCCTTGAACAACCCGGACCGAACGGCGGCATCTTTTAGTTCAGACGCGCCGCCCGCTGGAATACGCAGGGCTCGGCGCCAGACAGGACCCGAGCGCAAAGCTCGCCTTTGGCCTGGTGATGCCTAGCTCTCCGCGGGGTCGCTCGAACTGAGACGTTCGATCGCCTCCAGGTCGTGAATCGTGACCGACGCGTACTTTGCCGTCGCAATTCCATCCTGCTCGAGACTCTTGAGCAGTCGATTGATCGTCTGCCGGCCGACCCCGATCATCACCGCGAGGTCCTCCTGCGACAATCGCAAATCGATGATCATCCCCTTCTCGGTCTGGCGCCCGTGACTCTCTGCGAGCCTCTGCAATTCCTGCGCAAGCCGGTGAAGTGGACGCCGATTGCGCAGAATGATCCGGTTCTGCATCGAGACGCGCAGATGATCGCAGACCATTCGGACGAACGCAGAATAATACTCATTGCTCTCGCTGATGAGCGCCTCGAACCGCTCCTGGCTCACGTGAAACAGCACCGCCCTGCCAACGGCGAACGCATCGTAGCCATAGGGGCGCCCGTCGAGGGCCGAGGTGACGCCGATCCAAGATCCAGGCGAAGAGATCAGCAGGAAGGAGGGATTGCCGGACAGCGAAAAGCTGGTCAGTCGCACCTGCCCCGACACCAGGGCAATCAATCCGTCCCGGGAGTCGCTCGCGGAATAGATCAGGGAGTTGTCCACGTTTCGGATGCGACCCAGACGAAGAATGCTGTCCGCCAATGACGAAGGAAGGCCGGCAAACCACTTGTTCCTGCGCAGAACAGCCTTGAGCACCGCTTTGTTCATTCGTCGCCACACATGAAGACGGGCTTTGTCGCTGTCGCGACATCTGTGATCCCATATCAGTCTAGCGGAGATCAATCGAGGTGGTCGGGTTCGCTGCGGTGCAGGCCCACCCCAGCGCGAGTCGCCGGGTGGGGTAAAATGATGCGCGTCAGACCTGTGGGCCGGCTGGCGCTAGAACGATTTTTCCTCGGCCTCATAGATGGTCATGACTGGCGGTCTCGCGCACAGCTTGGCGACCTCCTGCACGAACGCCCGTGACTCGGGTCGGGCGAAATGCGCCTTGAGCGCGACGGCGTCACGCCAGCGCTCGAAGAAGCGCAGACGGAGGGAGTTTTCGCAATCAACCTGCACGGTGTGCTCCACGCAGCCGTCTTCCGCACGCGAACGATGCACATGCGCCAGGCAGATCTTCATCAGACGATCAAAGCTTTCGCCAAGCCCATCCACAGATCCCACAACGATGATCATCGGCTCTCATCCTCTCACTTTGTCTTCTTCAGCAGGCGCCGGGTGGCTGTCCTCGGCGAATGGCATGAGCGGGATCGTCCGGACGTCGAGACCTCGACGCCTGGGATGGACACCACAACATTCGTTGCCTCGGTTGTCATGGACCGCCCGTCCCCCTCGAAATTGTTGATGTTCTTGCGCGCGGCGACCTGCGTCCCGGCCCCCTCGCCGGCTCAAAGCTAGGGTGATTTCGTGCATCGATTGTCGCGATTGCGACAGTCTCGGCCATGATCTGCGCTTGTCTCTTGGCGGCGTCACGACGCGGCTCGGCCGGAGGCGCAACGGGCGGCCATGTCGAAACGAGGAGCCCCTCATGTCGCTGACGGCCGAACGCCTCTTCGCAGTCAACGGCCTCGTCACCATTGTGACCGGGGCCGCGAGCGGACTTGGCCTGGCCATTTCCCGGACCATGGCGGCCAACGGCGCCGATTTGATCCTGGTTGACAGGAACGAGAAGGAACTGAGGCGGATCGGCGAGGAGATCATCCCGGGGGCAGATATCGCGACGGTCGATGTCGCAGATCCAGACGCCATCCGGCGGACGGTCGATGACGTCGTCACGCGCAAGGGCCGGCTCGACGTGATGTTCGCGAACGCCGGAATCAGCGGGGGAGCCGGAATTCGATTGCCGCAGGGCCACATCGAGAACGTCGATTTCGCTGCATGGAGCGAGGTTCTCGCCATCAACCAGACCGGTGCATTCGCGACCATCCAGGCTGCGGCGCGACACATGAAGGTGCAGCGCAGCGGCCGGATCGTGGTCACGGCATGGGTCGGAGGATTGCGAGGCTCGGCAGCGACCGCCTATGCGTATGCGGCCGCCAAGGCCGCGGTCGTGAACCTGGTCAGGCAAGCCGCGCTCGAGCTCGCCACATTCGACGTCAAGGTCAATGCCATTGCGCCCGGCTTCTTCCGGACAGGGCTCGGCGGTGGCCGCCTGCTGGACGAGGCCGCGACAGCGCCGCTCCAGGCCATGGTGCCGATGAACCGGCTTGGGATGCCCGACGAGATTGCCGGCGTCAGCCTGCTGCTGGCATCGCCGGCCGCGAGCTATATCACCGGATCGGTGTTCACCGTGGACGGCGGAATCAGCGCGGCATGAAGCAGCTCGGGGGCAAGGTCGCGGTGATCACGGGAGCTGCGAGCGGCATCGGCCGCGAGCTGGCTGCGGCCTGCGCCGCGCAAGGAATGAAGCTCGTTGTCGCCGACGTCGATCGCGACGGACTATCAGCCACGAAAGACCTGATGCCGAGCGGGATCGCCGTGCGCACCGCACAGTGCGACGTGTCCAGCGTCGAGGCGGTTCAGCGCCTCGCCGACCTTGCATTTGAGGAGTTCGGCAACGTTCACCTGCTCTTCAACAACGCCGGTGTCGCGGCGCTTGGCCCGCTCTGGTCCGCAACTCCCGAGGATTGGAAATGGGTGCTCGGAGTCAACCTCCTGGGCGTCGCCAACGGCATTCGCAGCTTCGTGCCGCGCATGATGGCTGCAGGCGACGAGGGCCACATCGTCAACACGGCGTCAGCCGCGGGGTTGACCGCCGTTGCGGGCTCCGGCGTCTACTGCGCCAGCAAGCACGCGGTCGTCGCCTTGTCCGAGTGCCTCTTGAAGGACCTTCAGCTCGCCGGCTCTCCTCTCAAGGTCAACGTGCTGTGCCCCTCGCTCGTCAAGACTGCCATCGCCGACTCAGGCCGACATCGCCCCATACATCTGGCTTCAACAAACCCCGACACTGCAGCGTATGATCTGCGCGTCAGAGCGGGAATGGCGGCATCCGAGGTCAGCGCCGCCGATGTGGCCCGGATGACGATCCAGGCCATCCACGACGACGAATTCTACGTCCTTCCGCATCCAGCGGTACGGCTCCGCGTCGAGGAGCGGCTCCGCAACATCATCGGTGATCACCAGCACCTCCAGCCAGACGGCCTCCCTGCCGAGACGGATGAACCATGAGCAACTCAGACGACAACGTCGATCTCAGAGCCAGGATCGAGGCGCTCGAGAAGCGCCTCGCCGAACATGACGATCGCGAGGCGATCCGGACACTGCGCTGCACGTACCACGAATACGTCAACCAGGAGCGCGTCGCCGATCTGGCCGATCTTTTCGCGGAGAACGCCACGGTGTCCTATGGCGGACGGCCACCGGTCACCGGCCGCGAGGCGATCCGCGACTTCTTCCTCAATTTCCCGATCAAATGGGCGCGCCAGTTCATCCACGCGCACGTCGTCGAAATCGATGGCGACCGCGGCAGAGGCTACAGCCATCTCGACGGCCGTCCCGTTCTCAACGGCAAGAGCCTCATGGTCGGCGGCCGGTTCGATGATGAATATGTCAGAGAAAGCGGCCGTTGGCTGTTCTCGAAAGTCGTGCTGACGACCTGGTACATGGTCCCGGTCGAGCCCGGCTGGGAAGCTGCGGCCGCAACCAAGCCGGCCCAGTCGTGAGCTGCACGAACTCAGGCTTGCTGATTTGACGGCCGAACTCCGTCAGACGTGATAGCGGCACGCCCCCGCTCATCTGGCGATCATGGTTGAGCGATGACGCCACGCAGGCGCCGCAGGGCGGGCAAAGGCGCGCCAACAGCGATGGCGTCATGCACGATCTCTCATGGGCCGTGCCCACCGCCCCCACTGGCGCCAATGGTGGGCACGCGTCGCCTTCGGCGTCGCTTTGCCATCCCATGGCAGCGTCACGTGCGGCGGAGTCGGGGTGCACGACGCGACAGGCTCCATCAGCGTCATCAAGCTGATTTGGCCCGTCCAGACCTTCTGAAGAAAATAATCTTGTTGCTATTTTTCCGAATACGTGTTTGTGTATCACCATCCTGGACCCGCCGAGAGGGGCGCTTCGCGATCGTCACGAGACGTGGGGTCTGGGGATGCGGTGGCCGCAGGCGTGCTGCAGCGGGCTCACGGGCTCGCCGACGAACGGCAGGTTTGCGGACGTGAAGACGCGTGGTCCTGGCGCCCCGATGCTGGCGCCAAGTCGTCGGGCGATGATCCCGAGGGCGACGGTGGCTAAAGAGCCGGACACCGGGGAGATCGCGACATAAGCGTGAAAACCATCGCGCGGGGAATGCCGGGATGTCTCGGCTGAACCTGTGGTTCCTGCCGCCTGCATTTTTTTCGCAGGCGGGCCATGGGTGCGGCCAGCGCCCGGCATTCCCTGCGCCCTCTCATTCTCGAGGGCGGAACGACCGGCACAACTCGGACGCCATCGCGCCGCGGGATCGCAGCCCATCGCCCGAACAAAGGGCGCGAGGACGGAACAAACCGCAAACAGATTTGAAGTTTTGGGGAGAGAGGGATGGTGCGCTCGGAGGGCGGAGACGTCGGTTGCGATTTCAATGGCTTATCTCGCAAGCGGACCGAAACGGTGCTTATCGAACGGAGATGGGCACTTTCTGGCGCCAGTATTCTTCAGCATAACCGCCGTCTTCAGACCGCCAATTCCCACATAACCGCACCTTGGTTTCGAGCTAATCGCCAGGCATTTTCACGCAGGAGATTGGGTGGTCAGACCTGCCCCTGGTGCGTCGTCCCCCTGATGATCCCTGTATCTTCTGCCCCCATGGGTTTGAAGTCGATGTACATGTCGGCGCCGGGGATGGCGGCCGCGCCAGCGCGGGCGACGGCGAGATCCTGCGCACCAGACCCGGAGCCCGCCGACACTGCGCCGAGGATGAAGCCGTCGACGCAAATCGGCAGCCCGCCGATCAGGTTGGTCCAGCGGCTCTCATGCGCCAGGGTGACCTGGATTTCCACGTCCGCATGAGCCCCGCCCGTCGGCGTCCCCGACAGCGCCGAGGTCCGCGCCTTGTTGATCGACGAGGTCACGCTCAGTCCCTTCGCACCGTCCATGCGCCCAAACGCCAGCAGGTTGCCGCCACTATCGACAACAGCAATGCACATGGGCTGTCCGATCCGCGTCGCCTCCGCGATGGCCGCGTTCAGCACCTTGAGCCCACCTGGAAGCGTCAGCGTCCTCGTGTCCTTGACGTCGGTCATGGTTGCTCCTCGAACAGGCCAATGGAGAAGTCCCGGGCCAGCGTGCGCGCTGCAGCGATCAGCGGCGCATCGCCGCCGCGCCAGCCGATCAAAGACAGCCCAACCGGAATCGGGCCGGATGTCGCCACAGGCAGGCTCACCTGCGGAAGCCCCGTCAGTCCGGCGATGCAGGTGAGATCGACGATCCGGTGCACGGCAGCGCGGATCTCCGACAGACGCGCATTGCGCGCGATCGGCAGAATGGGCGAGGTCGGCAGACACAGCACGCGCCGCCCGTCCAGGAGATCGTCGAGACGCTTCGCGGCGGCCGCGCGGAACGCCTTGGCGGCAGCGAGTTCGTCCACCGTGATGCGGCCGTCATCAGCGAAGGCGCCGGCCACCTCCGAGGAGAAGCGCGGGTTCACCCGATCGATCCAGTCGCGAAACGTCGCGTGGAATTCGCTCTTCTGCAGGACGCGCTGATGGCGTGCCCAGTCGAGCAGCTCACCGTCAGCCAGAGGCAACGAATGGGTTGCCGTCGCATTGCCGAGCCGGCCGACAACCGGTTGCAGCGCGTCCCAGGCCGGCGCATCGGCGAGCGCGAAACAGTCAGATGCAATGACGATCTCCGGGAGCAAGGCGTCCGCGATCGGCTCGCCGAGAAGCACGGCGCCGACCCGGCTGAACGTCTGCGCGTCCCTCGTAAAATAGCCCACCGTGTCGAACGACGGCGCCTGAGTCATCAGGCCGGCGACCGAGATACGGCCGTGCGTCGGGCGCAGGCCGTAGATCCCGCAGAAGCTCGCGGGCGTGCGCACGGACCCGCCGGAGTCGGTCCCCAGGGCGACATCGACCAGGCCACCGGCAACGGCCGAGGCCGAGCCGCTCGACGAGCCGCCGGGGACGCGATTCGGCGCGCGCGGGTTGAGCGGCGTTCCGTCAAACCTGTTAATGCCGAGCAGCCCGAGCGAGATCTCATCGGTGATGGTCTTGCCGGTCAGCGCGGCGCCGGCGCCCAGCAGCGCGTCGACAGCCCAGGCGTCCGCCTCCGCGGCGTCATGCGTGGCGGCCCAGTCGGGATTGCCGCAACCGGTCACCTCGCCGGCAACATCGAACAGATCCTTGACCGCAAAGGTCAGGCCAGACAACGGGCCCGACCGGTGCGGTGCCCGCCGAATGATGGCGCCAGGAATGAAGGCCCCGAGAGTGTCCTGCACGAGATGTCCCCGATGAAAAGCAGGCGCGCCCGACGCGAGCGCGCCTGCCGTCCTCTCATCCCGCATCACTCCTTGTAGAGCTTGCGGAAGTCCGGATGCGTGTGGAACCAGTACTCGAAGCCCTTGACGTTCTTCTGCATCGCATAGTCGGCAAAGCGCGTGTAGAGCGGGATACGCGGCAGATCGGTCATCACGATGTCGACCATCTTGTTCAGGCTGGTCTTGTAGATCTCGGGATCCCGGGTGAAGCGCGCCTCGTCGATCACCTTGTCGAGGCTGGGATTGACGTAGTTGGCGGTGTTGAACACCGAATTGTTACCGCCATGGAAGGTCCAGAAGAAGAAGTAGTCGGGGTAGTCGAGCCAGCCATAGAACTCGGCGATGACCATCGGCATCGTCTTGCTGGCCATCTGGGCGAACCAGTTCGAGCCCGGGACCTTTTCGATCGTGAGTTCGACGCCGATCGACTTCAGCGCTTCCTGGATCAGGATCGCGGTCGGCTCACGCACGGTGGACTCGCTGAGATCGATCGACAGCGTGGTCTTGAAGCCATTCGGGAAGCCGGCCTCGGTGAGCAGCTGCTTGGCTTTCGCGAGATCCTGGCCATGCTTGATCGGGACCGGCCAGGTCGCATCAGGATAGGGCTTGGCCGGGTCGCCGTCGAACATCGGCTTGGCGCGGTTGTAGAGCGCGGAGCTGACGATCTCCTTGTAGGGGATGGCGTAGGAGATCGCTTCACGCACCTTCGGATTGTCGAACGGGGCGATCTTCACGTTCATGTCGACGAACACGAGGTCGTTCTGCACGGGCACGCCGATGATCGTGACCTTGCCCTGCTCTGCCAGTTCGGCGTAGTCCTTCGGCGGGAGACCGACCGACATGTCGACGTCGCCCTTCTCCAGCAGCGCACGGCGCGTGCCGGCCGAGGCGATCTGCCGGTAGACGACGCGCTTGAGCTTGGGTAGCGGACCGGACTTCCAGGCGTCGAACCGCGTGAAGACGGTCTGCTGTCCCGGCGACCAGGACTCCACCTTGTAGGCACCGCCGCCGCAATCATTGCGTGACACCCAGTCGAATGCCCACGGGTCCTGCGCCGTCGCGTGCTTCTTGGCCAGCTCGGAATTGATGATGACCGGCACCGGCACCACGAGGTCAGGCATCGTCAGCTTGTTGAACTGATCGAACGTCGCCTTGAAGGTGTGATCGTCGACCACCGTGAACTGTTCGGGCTTGACGAGCGATCCCGCGGCCATCTGCACCGCCGGAAAGCCGCCGGCGGCGATGGCGCGGTCGAACGACCATTTGACGTCCTTGGCGGTGACCGGAGTGCCGTCGTGGAACGTCGCATCTTTGCGGAGGTGGAAGATGTAGGTCTTGCCATCCTCGCTGGCTTCCCAGCTCTCGGCCAGCTCCGGAGTCATGATCTTGGCGTCGTAGGACACCGTGCCGTCCGCCAGCGTCTTCTCGCCATGGCTGACGAGCCGGTCATAGGCCTGCCACACCACCATGCGGCTGTGATCGTTGGCGGTCGGCACCATCGTGTCCAGGCCGTTGGGGCCCATCTCCGAGACGATCACCAGGGTATCCTTGGCGATCTCGGCCGCATGCGCGGCGGCGCCGGGCAGCACAGCGGACGCTGTGAGCAACGCCGCTGCAACGAGACTGCGATAGAGCTTCATATCGTGCGTCCTTTCTGGGTGGTTGGCGGAGGCAGTGTCAGAGGCCGAGTTCGCTCAGCAGCTTCGGCCATTTGTGCGCCCACGGACACGCTTGTTCGAAGGCGCCGGAGGCGGCGAGCACGGTACGGTCCGCCAGATGGCGGCCGATGATCTGCATCCCGACAGGAAGACCCGTCTTGGTGAATCCAGCGGGAATGGTCGCCGCGGGCTGGCCGGTCAGGTTGCAGATGAAGGTGAAGCAGAGCCAGTCGCCGGTCGTGACCATCTTGTCTTCGATGATCTCCGGCCCCTGCATGTAGAGTGGGAAGGCCGGCACCGCGAGCGTCGGCGTGATCAGGAGATCGTAGTTGGCCATGAACCGCCACATGCGGTTGCAGACCATCTGGCGGATCATCTTGGCGTCGGTGAACTCCTCGGCCGTCCACTGCCGCTGCAGCAGCGCGACGAGATGGGGCGACATCTCCTTCTCGCGCCCCTTCATCATCCGGCGCATGCCGGTGAGATCGGTGTCGCCGGCGACGATGGTCCAGAAATGCGGGAACGGATCGTCCCAGCCGGGATTGGCACGCTCGACCGTGCAGCCCAGATCGGTCTCGAACACGCGCACCGCCTCGGAGACGACACGCCTGACTTCCGGATCGACCGGCGCATAGCCCCAGTCTTCGCTGTAGGCGATGCGCAGGCCCTTGATGCTCTCCTTCGTCGCCTCGACGTAGTCGAAATCAGCCGACGGGATGGAGTAGCGATCGCGTGGATCGGGCCCGGTGATCACCTTGAGCATCAGCGCGGAGTCGGCCACGGTGCGGCTCATCGGTCCGACATGTTCGAGCGACTCCCAGCTCGACACGCCGGGATAGCGCTCGTCGCGGCAGCCCGGATACAGCGGCACACGACCCATCGATGCCTTGATGCCGTAGAGGCCGCACAGCGCAGAGGGAATGCGGATCGAGCCGCCGCCGTCGGAGCCGATCGCGAACGGCGCGACGCCTGACGCGACCGAGGCGCCGGAGCCGGCGCTCGATCCGCCAGACGTCATGTCGAGATTCCAGGGATTGCGGGTCGCGGGAAATACCGGATTATGGCCGACGCCGCTGTAGCCGAACTCCGGCACGTTGGTCTTGCCGATGATGACGGCGCCGGCCGCCTTCAGGCGCTCGACGACGATGTCGTCCTCATCCGGCACGAAGTCGCGGTAGAGCGGCGACCCCATCACGGTGAGGATGTCCTTGGTCGCGACCAGATCCTTGATGCCGATCGGCACGCCGGCGAGCAGGCCGGGATCCTCGCCAGCCGCGATCTTCGCGTCGACGGCGGCGGCCGCAGCACGCGCAACGTCGGGGGTCGGCGTGCAGAAGGCATGGATGTGCGGCTCGAGCTTGTCCATGCGGCGCAGGACCGCCTCGGTGACCTCAGTGGCCGAGAGAGTCTTGTCCTTGACCTTCGCCGCAACGGTGACGGCGTCCATGCGGCAGATTTCGTTGTCAGCGCTCATCGTTTCCTCCAGCGGGTGAAACAGCGAAGTGGCAGGCGGCGAAATGATCCGGTCCCACCGCGCGCAGCGGCGGCATGGCGCTGGCGCAGAGGTCGGCCGCCTTCGGACAGCGTCCGTAGAAGCGGCAGACGTTGGGATCGGGATTGATCGGGCTGGCCGGGCTGCCGTCGAGCCGGGGCCGCGCTTCGCCACGCCGCGCCGGATCTGGAATCGCGGCAACCAATGCCTGCGTGTAGGGATGACGTGGTGCGGTGAACAGCGCCTCCGCCGGCGCAATCTCGACGATCTTGCCGAGATACATCACGACCACGCGGGAGCAGAGCAGCCGCACGACGTTGAGATCGTGCGACACGAACAGATAGCTCATCGACAGCCGCGCGCGCAAATCGGCGAGCAGCCGCAGGATCACGGCCTGCACGGAGACGTCGAGCGCCGAGGTCGGCTCGTCCAGGATCAGCAGCGAGGGCTCGACGGCGACCGCGCGCGCGATGCCGACGCGCGCGCGCTGACCGCCCGAGAGCTGATGCGGATAGCGCTGCAGCAGTTCGTCCGGCAGCCCGACCAGGGCGGCGGTGGCGTGAACGCGGCGCGCGATCTCGGCGCTGTCGCTGAGGCCGATCAGCCGCTTCAAGGGATCGGCGATCGCCTGAAAGGCGCGGAAGGAGGGGTTGAGGCTCTCGGTCGCATCCTGGAAGACGACCTGGATGCGCCGCCGGTTCGGCGAGGCGGCAAACTTCGCCTGCGCGATCGCGGTGAGATCCTCGCCATCCATCAGGACCTGGCCCGCGGTGGGATCGATCAGCCGGCCAAGGAGGCGCACCATAGTGGACTTGCCGCAGCCGGACTCACCGACGAGACCGACGCTTTCTCCGGCTGATATCATCAGGCTGACATCGTCCACCGCATGAAGGTTCGCCCCCTTCCCCGCCCGCTTGATCGGGTACAACTTGGACAGTGACCTGACCTCGAGCAGCGCCGTCATGACAGCGGAAACCGGCAACGCACGAGGTGCTGGGGCGACAACTCGGTCCAGGGCAGCTCCGCCTCGTCACAGATGGGCTGCCTCAGCTCGCAGCGTCCGCTGAAGCGGCACGGCGGCAGCGCGCCGCGCAGATCGGGCAGATGGCCCGGAATGGCATTGAGATCGTCGAGCCGCGAATCCGGAACCGGCGTGGCCGCCAGCAGCCGGCGCGTGTACGGATGCGCCGGACGCTCCAGCAGCGGTTCGGTCGGCGCAATCTCGACGATGTGCCCGGCATGCATCACCGCGATCCGGTCGCAATATTCCCCGGCAAGGCCCAGATCGTGGGTGATCAGCAGGGTCGACATCTGCGTCGCGCGGCTCATCTCACGGATCAGATCCATGATGACGGCCTGGGTCGTCACATCGAGCCCGGTCGTCGGCTCGTCCGCGATCAGCACGGACGGCGTGCAGGCCAGCGCCATCGCGATCATCACGCGCTGGCACATGCCGCCGGAGAGCTCGAACGGATAGGCCTCCGCGCGGCGTTCGGGATCGGGAATGCGCACCCGCGCCAGCGCCGCAATCGCAGCTGCCTTGAGATCGCGCCTCGGAAGCGCGGCATGCTCCTGCAGGACGTCCTCGATCTGCTTGCCGACCTTGCGGATCGGGTTGAGCGCGGTGCGCGGGCTCTGAAAGATCATCGCCATCTCGCGTCCACGCAGCTCTCGCATCGCCTCCGGCCGCGCCGCGAGCAGATCGATGCCGCCCATCGTGATCGCACCCTTCGTGATCCTTGCGGCCTCATCGTTGAGGCCCATCACAGTGTAGGCGGTGACGGATTTTCCCGAGCCGCTTTCGCCGACCACGCCGACGATCTCGCCGCGAAAGACCGACAGGCTGACGCCGTCCAGCGCCCGCACCACGCCGTGCCGGGTGCGGAATTCCACCGAGAGATCGTCGATCTCGAGCTGCGCCATCACACGCGCTTCCTCGGATCGAGCAGATCGCGCAGTCCGTCCCCCAGCATGTTGAAGGAGAACACCGCAAGCACGAGTGCGCCGCCCGGGAACATGAAGGCCCACCACTCGCCGGAGATGATGTAGCTCGCGCCTTCCGAAACCATGATGCCCCATTCCGGGGTCGGCGGCCGGACCCCGAGCCCGATGAAGGACAGGCCGGCGGCATTGAGGATCGCCCATCCCATGTTGAGCGAGGCCTGCACCATCATCGGCGGCAAGATGTTCGGGACGATATGGTTGATCAGGACGCGCAGCGAACCGTTGCCGCCCATCCGCGCCGCCTCGACATAGCCGAGTTCGCGCCGCACGTTCACCTCGGCACGGGCGAAGCGGCAGTAGAACGGCAGGTTGATGATCATGGTGGCGATGATGATGTTGGCGACGCTGTTGCCGAGCGCCACCACGATGCCCATCGCCAGCACGAACAGCGGGAACGCCATGATGGTGTCCATCGCCCGGCCGATGATGCGGTCGGTCCAGCCGCCGAAATAGCCGGCGAGCGCACCGAGCGCGAGGCCGACCACGAACGACAGCGCCACCGCCGAGACGGCCATGCCGAGATCGAGGCGAGTTGCGACGATGACCCGGCTCAGGATGTCGCGCCCGAGCGCATCGGTGCCGAACGGATGCGCGAGGCTGGGCCGGGCGAGCTTGGCGGCGGCCGAGGTGAGCAAGGGATCATAGGGCGCGATGGACGGACCGAAGATCGCGCACAGCGCCAGCAGCGCCAGGATGAGCGCAGCCACCAGCGTCAGACGATTTTCGCCGAACGCGTAGCCGGTGTTGCGAGCGAGCGCGATCAGACTCATGGCTCAGCCCTCGAACCGCACGCGGGGATCGACCAGGGTCGCGAACACGTCGACCGCGAGATTCAGCAGCACGTAGAGCACGGCCATCATCAGCACGAAGCCCTGGACCGCCGCATAGTCGGAGGCGATGACCGCGGCCACTGCATAGGCACCGACGCCCTGCCAGCCGAAGACCTGCTCGATTAGCACGTTGGAGCCGAGCAGGAAGGAGAACACCATGCCGAGCACGCTCGAGACCGGCAGCAGCACGTTGCGGAAGGCGTAGGTCATCAGGATCTTGCGCACCGGCAGGCCGCTGGCACGCGCGGTGCGGATGAAATCGCTGCTCAGCGCCTCCAGCATCGCGGCCCGCGTGATGCGCGCGATCGGCGCCAGCGCGAAAAGGCCGAGCGAGATCGACGGCAATATCAGTTGGGCCAGGGCCGCGCGGAGCACCGGCCAGTCGCCGGCGATGGCAGCGTCGATGGTGTAGGCGCCGGTGACGCGGGGCGGCGGCGAGAAGGCGATTTCGTCAAGGCGGCCGAGCGGCTGCGGCGCCCAGCCGAGCATGAAGTAGAACAGGTAGACGAAAAGCAGGCCGACGAAGAAGGTCGGAAAGGCGGCACTTACTGTGACCAGTGCGCGGCAGGCATGATCGACCCGGCCATTGATGCGGGTCGCCGCCCAGACCCCCATCGGAATGGCGATGCCTATCGCGAAAAGCAGCGCAAAGGACGACAATTCCAGCGATGCGGGAAGCCGTTCGAGCAGATCGGTCAGCACCGGCTGCCCGGTCGTGAGCGAGCGGCCGAGATTGCCCTGCGCGAGGTCGGCGATGTAGCTCACGAACTGCACCGGCAGCGGACGGTCAAGGCCGAGCGTCGTGCGGATGCTGGCGATCGACGCGGCATTCGCGGCAGGCCCGGCGAAGAAGGCCGCGGGATCTCCCGGGAGTGCGCGCGAGATGAAGAAGGTGAGAACGACGACGCCCACCAGGCTCGGGATGGTGCCGAGCAGTCGTTTCCAAACGAAAGCCATCAGCGGTGCGCCTGCCATCATTCGCTGCTGCGGCGGCTTTCGCCGCCCGGGTCAGCTGGTGAGGCCCCATCGACAGTCAGACGCAGCCAGGGGCAGTTGGCATGCATCACAGTCATGTCGACGATTAAGCAAGCACTATGCCACCACTGGCGCAGCCCCCTTGAAATACAGGAGATACGAAATACAGGCCGTTTCTCGCCGAGACGGCCCCGCCTCGAGGTTGAGGAACTCCGCGGCTTCAGACGCCACTGCATTCCTTCATATCACGTGCATGAAATTCATGCAGCGATCCGATCATCACTGGGCTGCCCTGCCCCCCCCCGAGGAACCGGATCCTAGTGAACCTGCGGGGTGTTGACCCAGACGATCCGCGCTTCGTCCGGTCCAACGTTACGATAGCTGTTGGTCAGATACGCCTTGAAGAAGAAGGAGTCGCCGGCGGTCATCAGATAGGTAGTGTCGTCGATGGTAAGCTCGATCGTGCCCGACACGAGATACCCGACGGCTTCGCCCTGGTGGGTGATGAGATCGACCTTCTCGCCACCAGGCGCCACGACGTGAACGTTGGCTTCGAGCAGATTCCCAGCAGCCACCGGCACCAGACGCTCATAGACGACGCCTTTGCCGCCGCGCAGCGCATCGACATGCACCTTGAGCCGATCCTCGGGCTTCTGCACCAGCTTGTAGTCGTCGACCCTCAGGCCGAAGAACGAGGCCATGTCGCGGTCGAGCGCGCGGACCATCTTGTCGAGCATCGGCAGCGACGGCATGACCTTGCCGGCCTCGATCTTGGAGATCATGCTCTCGTCGCAACCGACGATTTGCGCCAGGTCGCGCATGCGCATGCCCTTAGCCAACCGGGCCCGCCGCAGGCGCAGGCCAATGTTCAATGTGCCGTTGTCCGAGCTCACAGGACCGTTTCCAGCGATTTCAACGGGAACGTATATGCATAACAATCACGTGATTTGCCAGCATGTTATGTCAAGTCCGCGGGTAAAATGAGGACGCCAGACCCTGCGCCGCGCAAGGCAAAGCCGAGCCGACGGGCCATCGGCGCCTGGCTTTGACATGCGGCAGCTTGGCGACATGCCGTCCCTGTCGGCCAACTTGCGGCGCTCCCGGCAGAACGCGCCGATCAGAGGGAGTGCTTCTGGACGCCGACCGGACATCCCGGTCCTGGCGCCATCGGCAACGATGAGGCAAGACCGCACCGATCAGCGTCGCCCTGCGCAACGCCGGCGCGGGGCATCGTCACAGGAAGCTTTCTGCACGTTTCGAACAGCAGGCATGGCTCGGCCATCTCGCGGCGGCCTCCGCCCGAGCGTTGCTTTCGTTCGACCTCTCCTCCCGAAGAAGAGGCGCAGGGAAGACCGGGTATCGACTGATACCCGCGGTCCGCGTACAGCAAAGCGGCGAGCGCGCTGCTGACGCGCTTCAAGCGTCGGGACAAGGTCAAGACCTGGGACCGGCGGTCGCCAAGCGCTCTGGACACCGCAAGGCGGTGGTCGCGGTGGCGTGCAAACTCGCCGTGATCATGCACGCGATGTGGTGCGACGGCACGGTGTATTGCGGCGATCAGGCCGTCAGCGCCGCCGACGTTGCCGCGCATGCCAAACGCAAGAACCGCAGGCTGCTGGGAGCCCTGGCATGAACCAAAGCAGCAATCCTGCAGCAACGAATAGGCGTCGAGAACGACGCGCGAAGTGATGGAGCTCCGCTGTCAGCG
This sequence comes from Bradyrhizobium sp. SZCCHNS3052, assembly GCF_032484495.1. Lineage (NCBI taxonomy): Bacteria > Pseudomonadati > Pseudomonadota > Alphaproteobacteria > Hyphomicrobiales > Nitrobacteraceae > Bradyrhizobium > Bradyrhizobium sp. SZCCHNS3052. The sequence goes on from NZ_JAUETB010000009.1 coordinate 37,125, forward strand.
GATGAGGACCGGTGCAGATCGAAGACGACGGAACGCACGCTATCTTGCCTGCGAAGCGGTAGCGCGATCGCGCCAAATTGCCTGTGACGTGGCTCCGTCAGACCGATGGAAAATTGCGCCGCGACGGCTATGCTGCTGCCATCGTGCAGCGGCGCGATGCCGTCGCTGAGCGCGGAAAGCTGCACGGCGAACTGGGACTCCTCGCTGTCAAAGAGCTGCAGATCAGGCTGCGCTGCAGACGTTTTCTTGACGATGAGGATGGAGAGCACCGATGGCGAAAGCGACGAAGACGATCGTGGCCAACAAGGTCGTGGCAGAGACGCAGAACATCCGACCGATTAAAGCTGCAAGATAAAAACGCCTCTCCGCGTCGTAGGTTGGACGGTCGTAAGCGCTTGTTTTGACTACCAGCGCTTTGGCACTCACAAAGATCATTGTTGCTGTTCAAATTAACATGGTGAGGTGGATCAATCCTCCGAACGGCACTATTCGCACCATAGCGTATGTCTGCGTGGGATCGGCGGAATTGAACACTCGACGGATGAACGTGCTTTCGTTGGTGATCCGAGACTGCACAGAATTGGCCCTGGTGGATCAACACACCGGATCGCCGGGGTGACGAGCGATGGCTGCTCTAGAGGGGCGCATTTTTTCCATCCGGGACATGACCGGCACATAATCGAAACATGAGCAACTTTGTCGAAGCGGATCGCAGGATCGGCATGATGATCGCTCGCGTTTGCCATGGCATGTTCGCTCATGCGCCACCGCAATCCTCTCTCCCAACAACCACGTCCTGTTACGGAAGCTAATCCAACTGCAGCCGGCGAGAGCGCGTCCCCAGGCATTCTCGATTGGCCTGCGATCAAATTGACCTGCCCGGGATCGGGCTCAGGATCAGCCGAGGCTGGCGCACGGGGGTCTCCCCGTGGGCTTCCACTGCAGCCGACCCTGGTCAACGACCTTCAGCAACCTCTTCCATACGGCCGCCCTGCTCTCCGGCCGCCGCGGCTGAGAGAGGCCGTGAACGCTCCCAAGCTCGCAACGCTCATGAGCGGCGCTGCTGGTCTTCCCGCATCTCGGTCCCGGTCGATTGCGCTGACAACGGCCGATGAATTGGGGGCGCACGCTTGACCATCGTTCGCCGCGAGCATAGGGCGCATTTCACGATCGTGCCGAATGCCGTGTTCACCGATGAACGGCTTTCGGTCGAAGCCAAGGGCGTGCTCGGTTTCCTGCTGTCACGCCCACACAAGTGGCGCGTCCGTCTCGATCATATCGGGCGAACGCTTCTGGTCGGCCGCAAGAAACTGCAACGCATTTTCCGTGAATTGATCGCGGCCGGCTACGTCACTCGCGAGCAGCAGCGGCTCGCGGACGGACAACGGTTCGGTGAGATCGACTATGTCGTCCGCGACGTGCCGGTACCTGCCAACGTCGCTGGTCCGCCGCGGGGCCGAAACGGACCTGCGGCTCCGCGGGTCCAAAAGGGACCTGCGTATAAAGAAGCACCGCGGGGCCCTAAGGGACCTGCTTATAAAGAAACAGATAAAAACAGATCACGGCCCTCGGCGAACCATCTGCTTCGGGCGTCCCGCAGACATCTGGAGGCCAAGCCGATCGAGGCAGTCCATGACGACGATGATGCCGCGCGGCTCGATCTGCGGATCGTCGAGCTGTTCCCGGACAGGGGCGAAGGCTGGGGATTCCTGATCGCCCTGTCGGCGGAGGATCGTGCTATTCTGCGCGACCGTCAGCGACGAGGTGAGCTCGACCGAATTGCGGTGGACGAATTGCGCAAGAGGTACCGTGCCCTGCGGGACGACGGCCCCGTCAAACCGACGACAAAAGGCCAATAGCGCCGGTTCGGGTGCCGTCGGAAGCGGATCTGCCGCAACGGCGCCTCATGCCGTCAATCGTCGGACTCGGCACCGACTGGCCGTTTCACGCGCAATCCCCGCCAAACGTTCTCCACCGAGAGACCCAGCACTGTTTCAATGGCGCATTTCGGCGTTTCTTGCCGGCGATCGCCCTCGGCGTTTCGTAGAGCCGGACAAGCACAGTCCGACGGCGATCATAGATCGGATGGAGATCCTCGATGCCCCGCCGCCCAGCCAGGGTCACACAGGCCGATATTGCGCGCGCGATCCGCGCCGCAAAGGAAGCTGGCGCCACCGAGGTCGTGGTCGATACGGACGGCGTGATCAGGATCGCTCTTACCTCGAGCGCGCCATCCACCCCTCAGCCAAAGATCAATTTCGACGAATTCTGGACGCCGTCCGAAGCTCTTGCGCGCCGCCTCAATGGCACCGAAAGCGGGTGAAACGCACCTTTCACCGTTGATGCCGAATCGGAGGATTCGTAGACTCCAGGCATTGGTTCACGGAGCCGACCAATGCCTGAGACCGAACGTCCCGATCCCCGCGCGCCCGGGGATCGTCGCATGTACCTCTATTTCAACTATTCCGAATCCGGATCGTTGCGCTGGTACGTCAAGGTCAGCCGGAAGGGACGCCGGATCGGGATCGCCGAAGACTACGGTACGAGAGCGTTCGATGCTGCCTATGAGGCGGCGGTCGCCGCACTCGGAGGAGTGTTGCGGATGCGGCGCGTCAAAGGAACCAACAAGCCCGGTCAACCGGAGCGCCGCTATCTCTACGTCGATGTCAGCCAGCGCGGTCAGTTGCGTTACTACGTGCAGCTTCGCAACAAATTGCCAAAGATCCGGATCAAGGCCGCGTACGGTTCTTCAGAATTCGATGCGGAGGTCGATGCCGCCATCGCCTCCCAGATAGCGCTCTATGGACAGGAGAGCGACTACCTCAACGCTCAGAAGCAGCGCAACGACCCCTGCCCTGCGCGGCCTCCTTCGCCGCCGAAGCCCGGGACACTGCGCTGGTATTGGCACGGATACAGGCAGAGCGACCATTGGCGGGGCGATCTCAGTGTCGGCCATGCCGGTCTTGCCGAGACAACGCGGCTCCAGCGGACGGGGCTGATCGAAAGCCTTCTGATCGAGAATGGCGAGAAGCCATTTGCGGTCCTCACGCGCAACGTCATCAAGGCGGAGATGAAGGCGCGCACCCCCTCCCAGGCCGGCAATCTGTTATCGGCTCTGCGCGGCATGATGCGCTGGATGATTGATGAGGGCCACCTGGACGAGGACGACGATCCGACCATCGGCCTGCGCTCCGGGAAGGCGCGGGCGTCGCGAGAGAGCGGCGGCTTTCTGCCCTGGACCGAGGAGGACATGGCCCAATACCGGGCCAAATGGCCGCTCGGCACCGAGGCGCGGCTGATGTTCGACATCCTCCATTACACGTTCCTGCGGCTTGGGGACGCGCATCGCTTCGGGCCGCCGCACCTGCGCCAGATCGTGCGCAAGATGGCCGTCCAGATCACCACCGAAAAAAGCCGGGGCAATACGATGGTGACCGTTCCGGTGCACCCGGAGTTCGCCAAGAGCCTGCGGGCCGCAAGAGCGGCCGGAATCGTCGGCGCCGACGTCTTTACGGGGAAGCGCGTAAAGGGGCGCGTGCTGCCGATGAACAAGAAGGCGTGGGCGATGAAGTTCAAAAAATATGCCATTCTCGCCGGCGTCAACGAGGCGAAGAAGAGTTGCCATGGCGTGCGCAAGGCGCGCGCCGAAGTGGCCGCCTACGCCGAGTGCACCGAGAGCCAGATGATGGCGATGTTCGGCTGGACCGACCCGAAGATGCCGGCGCACTACATCGCCCAGGCCAACCGCGAGAAGCTCGGCATCAGCGGGATGGACAAGGTGGTCGCGTTCGACCAGGGCCAGTCACTGGATGATTTTCTGCGGCCTGTCGCGGAAAACAGGACGGGAACGTTGAGCGGGAACGAAGTGGTAACATTCCCGGGTAACATCCGGAAAAAACTGTAAGGATTTCAAGGGAAAACGTGGGTTTATGGTGCGCTCGGAGGGACTCGAACCCCCACGGTGTTACCCACTGCCACCTCAAGGCAGCGCGTCTACCAATTCCGCCACGAGCGCGAAGAAGAAGCCGGAGCCAGAGGAAGGGCGGCACCGGATCAGTGGCGCCCGTGTATCAAATCGATGTCGGGGGGACAAGGCCCGCCCTGCCCTAAAATACCGGATTGTGGACGGTTTTGGCTTGGCCGGGGCGCGCTATCGCGACGTCGGCGTCGGCGAGCGCGGCAGCATCTGCTTGACCTCGACCGCGATGCGGTTGCGGTCGACCAGCACCACCCCATTTGCGATCGGCAGATTGTTGGCGAGCACCTTGACGTCGTCGGCCTCGGTGGCGTCCAGCTCGATGATGGCGCCGCGGGACAGGCGCAGAACCTGGTGGATGGGCATGGAGCAGGTGCCGAGAACGACCATCAGGTCGACTGTCACTTTATCGAGGGTTGACACTGCAGGACCACCGAAGTCACGACTGGATTTTCGTTGCCCAGACATCACCATGTTGTGGTTAGCCAATGGTTAACAGCCGCGAAACACTCGACCTGACCACCTTTGCTGGCCCCCCCGGCAACGCCGTGGCGTGGCGCATCTCCGATTCGCTGATCGACTACGCCCAGGCCACCGAGTTCATGGAGGCACGGGCGGCCGCGATCGCCGCTCACGAGGCCGCGGAGATGGTCTGGCTGCTCGAGCACCCGCCGGTCTACACCTCCGGTACGTCGGGCAAGGCCGAAGACCTGCGCGATCCGCGCTTTCCGCTGGTGCCGACCGGGCGCGGCGGCCAGGTCACCTATCATGGGCCCGGCCAGCGGGTGGCCTATGTCATGCTCGACCTCAAGCGGCGCCGGCCGGATGTGCGAGCCTATGTCGCGGCGCTCGAGGAGACCATCATCCGCACCCTCGATGCCTTCAACGTGCACGGCGAGCGGCGCGAGGATCGCGTCGGCGTCTGGGTCAAACGGCCCGACAAGGGCGAGGGCCATGAGGACAAGATCGCCGCGATCGGCGTGCGGCTGAAGCGCTGGGTCACCTTTCACGGCATCGCCATCAATGTCGAGCCGGACCTGTCGCACTTTCAAGCCATCGTGCCCTGCGGCGTGACCGATCCGCGCTACGGCGTCACCAGCCTGGTCGATCTCGGCCTGCCGGTGACGCTCGCCGATGTCGACATCGCGTTCCGGCAGGCGTTCGAGAGCGTCTTCGGCGCCGTCAGCGTCGCGCAGCCGGAGACGGCATGAGCTCACGCGGCGCCCTGCTGCGGCGGCACGTCGAGCTTCGCCGCGACATAGCGGCGCTCCTGGCTCAAGCCACCGAAGCCGTAGGCATCCGCCTTGACCTCGTCGACATGAAGGTAGGTCTCGTGATGCAGCGGGCCGATCAGCTCGGCCATGCGCGCGAACACCGCGGCCAGATAGGCGGCCTTCTCGTCCTTGGTGTTGGTGCCCTCGCTGACGTGAACGTCGATCCAGTAGCTGGCAAGCCCCTGCTCCGCCAGCGAGGCGCCGCCGGCGAACCAGTCCGCGGCATCCGCTTCCGAGACGATGACGGCGGTGACCTTGGGATCCTTGCGCAGGATCCGCGCCGTCAATTCGGTGACGGCGTCCGCGATGGCCTTCTTCAGCGACGGCGAGCGGCGCTGGCTGGCATAGACAATGTTGATCAACGGCATGGTTGGCTCCCGGTATCCAGCGCGTGACTGCGCCTCGACAGCAAAGCTAGCCGCGCGCCTGTCATTTTGGTATCTTATCGGGATGGATATCAATGATAACGATCGCATATGACAGCCACGCTCGACATCGCGACCGTCCGCGCCTTTCTGCTGGTGAGCGAGCTGCACAGCTTCACCCGGGCGGCCGAGACGCTCGGCACCACGCAGGCCGCGGTCAGCCTGAAGCTGCAGCGCCTGGAAGCGCTGCTCGGAAAGCGGCTGGTCGAACGCTCGCCGCGCGCGGTCCGGCTCACCGCCGACGGCGCGGCCTTCGCCGAGAACGCCCGCGCGCTGGTTGCCGCACATGACCTCGCGCTGACCGGCGCTCCTCGTGCCCGGCCGCTGTTGTCGCTGGGGATCAGCGATCACGTCGCCGGCCCCGAGCTGGTGCCGATGCTCGAGCAGTTGCATGCTGCCATGGCGGACCTCGTCCTGTCGGTCAGCATCGGCTTCTCGCGCGACCTGCTCGACCGCTACGATGCCGGCAAGCTCGACGCCGTGATCGTCCGCCAGGAGGCGAGCCGCCGCGGTGGCGAGGCGTTGATCACGGACGAGTTCGGCTGGTTCGCAGCTCCCAGATTTCGTCTGCCGGCGGCCGGCACGCTGCCGCTCGCCACGCTCGCGCCGCCCTGTGGCGTGCGCAGCATCGCGGTCCGCGCGCTCGAGCGCGCCCGAATCAGCTTCAGCGAGACGTTCGTCGGCGGCGGAGTGACGGCCGTTGCGGCCGCCGCGCGGGCCGGTCTTGCGATTGCGCCGCTGGCCCGCCGGATCGCACCCAGCGGACTGATCGATGTCGGAACGGATCTCGGCCTGCCCAAGCTCGGCCGCTCCAAGGTGATGCTGCATGCGAAGGCGGGCGATGCGGCCAAGCGCGCGGCCTTGCGCACGCTGGCCGCAGCATTCCGAAGCGCCGCGATCTCGAAGTAATTGACGCCCGCGGAGCCTGATGTAGCATGGATTAATCATCCGAGTTCAGGAGCAGCGGCTTGAACCGTCTCTTGACCGCAGCTGACCTCGTCAGCGCCCCAGCAAAGCCGAGCCCGGCCTCGACCGGCGCGACCGGCCTCGAACCATTGCATCGCCACGCGCTGATCCGAACCTCGAACGCCGACGTGCTGCGCGACCTCGCGGGGCGCCGGCTCGGCGCCGAGCGCGTCGACTTCAGGAACGCCGAGCGCTTCGAGGCGATCGTCAACCTGATCGAGCTCGAGACCATCGGCCTCGCGTTCGGCACCACGACCTGCGACATGGTCTGCGACCATCGCGCCGCCGATTTCATGAGAGTGCAGATCGCCCTGAAGGGACGCGCGGTCAGTTGCACTCCCGGCGAGGCGACCGACGTCAATGAGCATCAGTTCGCAGTCGCGCCGGCCGGCGTGCCATGGCAGATGGCGTGCCAGGGTGGCCATCGGCGACTGACTCTGCGGCTCGATCCCCAGGCGCTGCGACGGCGCCTGACGGCGCTGGTCGGCGTACAGCCGCGCGCCGACTTTGCGATCGACCCTGCCATTCCGGCCGCCGATCCGCAGGCCCGCAACCTGATGCGGCTGCTGGATTTCCTGACGACCCAGCTCAACGAGCAGGATGCGGCGTTCCCCGCCGCGGTCTATCGCGAGCTGGAGGATGCGGTGCATGTCGCCTTCCTCTGCGCCAGCCGTCATCGTTTCCGCGACACGCTCCTGGGTCCCTCTCCGATGCCGGATTTCGGCCTGGTCAAGCGGCTCGAAGATTACATCGAGGCCAACTGGCGCGAGCCGATCACGATCGAGCGCCTGGCGCGCGAAGCCGGCGTCAGCGCCCGCTCGATCTTCCGTCTGTTCGAGCGCGTGCGCGGCTATTCGCCGATGGCCTTTGCCAAATCGGTGCGCCTGCGGCGCGCCCACGAGATGCTGCGCTCCGGCGACCCCGAAATCACGGTGGCAGCGGCCGCTGCCGCCTGCAACTTTGCCAATGCCGGGCACTTCGCCCGCTACTACCGCGCCACGTTCGGCGAGCTGCCATCGGCGACGATGGCACGCGCCGAGCAATCGTGACGCTTTTTTCGACCGCTCACAGGATGGCTTCGAGCGCGCTACGCAGGCTCTGATGCCGGAACACGAAGCCGCTCGACAGCGCCTTGTTCGGCACCACGCGCTGGCCGCCGAGCAAAAGCTCCTCGGCGAAGTCGCCGCCGATCCGGCGCAGCAGGCCGGCGGGGACGCGCAGCAGCGCCGGACGCCGCAGGCAGCGCGCGAGTTCGGCGGTGAAGGCGAGATTGCGCACCGGCAGCGGCGCCGTCGCATTGACCGGCCCGGTGATGGCCTCCGTCGCGATCACATGCGCGATCAGCCGAACGAGATCGTCGCGCTCGATCCAGGACATCCATTGCAGACCGGAGCCGAATGGCCCGCCGAGGCCGAATTCGAACGGCGTCAGCATCCGCGCCAGGAAGCCGCCGTCGCGGCCGACCACGAGCCCGATCCTCAGCAGTGCGACGCGGACGCCGTGCGCTTCGGCACCGCGAGCCGCTTGCTCCCAGGCGTCGCAGAGGTCATGGCTGAAGCAGCCATGCGACTTGGCGGATTCGGTCAGCGGCTGGTCCTGCCACAGGCCGTACCAGCCGATCGCCGAACCGTTGACCAAGACCTTCGGCTTACGGTCGAGCCGCGCAATCAGGGATAAGACGGCTTCCGTCGTAGCCAGCCGGGACTGCAGGATCGTCGCGCGCCTGGCCGCGGTCCACGGCGCATTGCCGATCGGTTCACCGGCAAGATTGACGATCGCGTCGACACGGGTGTCGGACGCGAGCTGATCGAGACTGGTGATCAAGGTCAGCGGCGCCGGCAACATGGCGGCCTTGGCCGGGTCGCGGACCAGGGCGACGACGTGATGGCCGGCCGCGGTGAGACCGGCCGTCAGCCGCGCGCCGATGAAGCCGGTCGCGCCGGTGATGAGGATGGTCTGCGCCGGCGGCAGCGCCGCGACCAGCCCGGCCGCATCCGGCTGCGACATCCGCGCAAGGCGCCGTGCCGCGGTGAAGTCGCGCAGGCCGCACAGGGCAGCGCCAACCGCGGCGGCAGCCGCAATCCAGCTCAGCAAGCCGGCAAAGGCCGGCACGATCGCCGAGGGCTGCATCGCCCAGCCGATCAGCAGCGGCACCAGCAGCATGAGGATCGCGCCGTAGTTGATGGCGAGCAGCGTGTGATTCACGCGTTCGCTCGGCGGCAGCTTGCGCGTCAGATCCTCCTCGACGAAATCGGTCAAGGTGATGCCGATCTCGGCCACGAGCACCGCGAGCACGAGGATTGCGAACAATCCATGCACCTCGCACCAGCCGATGACGGCGAACAGCAGCGCATAGAGCATATTGCGGACGCCGTGCAGCTTGAGCTCGCCCCGCTGTGACGGGCGCCAGGCCAGGCGCTCGGTGAACTCATGGTGATAGACGGTGTCGAACACGCCCATCACGATCTGAAGCGCAATCAGGGACCAGAGCAGCGGCGTCATGGTGCGGACTCCCGGAATACGGCGCTCTGGCGGATGATGCGCCCGAAGCGCGGATGGATGATCTCGAGCGAGAAGCGAAAGACGCCGCTGCCGAGATCGGAATGGGTGACGGTGAGGTCGCCGGGCGTGAGCCATGCCGGCAGCGCCCAGCGCCGGCCCGCGAAGTCGAACGTGTAGCCGGCGCTATAAAAATGAAGCGCGCCATCGGCGACGCCGACGCGCAGGCTCATGCTAAGGCCCCAGCCGAGATATTCCTCGAGCCCCGTCGGACCGGCGAAGCGCTTGGCGGAATGGATCACCTGAGGGAAGCCATGCGGGCGTCCGCAGATGCGCGTCCAGATCTGGCCGCCTCTCGCCGCGTCCTCCGTCACCGCGACGATCATCGGCACACCGATGTCTGCGTGCGTCGGCAGCGGCCCGCCGATCAGCCGCGCCAGATGCGCGAACCAGAAGCCGGCACGACTGATCTCGGCCTGATCGACCTCGCCGACATAGACGACGGTCGCGCCGTCGGCGAGTTTCTTGGAGAAGCGGCGCCAGATCGATACCGGCAGCCGTCCCCAATCCTCGGCGGACAACAGCGCACGAAACCTGTGATCGTCATGAAGCCGGGCGTTGGAGGGCGTTGAAAGTCCGAGATGTCCCATGGTCACCATGACGCCCTCCGCTCATCTACGACCTTGATCTTCCCGACGGCAGCAGATTTGCGATCTTCTCGCCGAGCTTGATCAGCGCGACGAGACGCGGCCGCGGCACCTTCAGCATCTGCACGTACCAGCGGTCGACCAGCTCGGTGAACGCCAGCATGTCTTTCAGCCGCCTGGCTGCGACCGTGCTGATCGCGGGATCGCCGGTCGCTTCCGCGACGCAGGCGCGCAGCGCAGCGATCGCGGGATCGATCTCGCGCTCCTTGCGGCCGGCCGCGATCCGCTGTGCGACCTCCCAGATGTCGGTCTCGGCCTCGAAATGATCGCGGCGGTCGCCGAGGATCGGCACGCGCCGGATCAAGCCCCAGGCGAGCAGCTCCTTCAGCGAGTTCGAGACATTGGAGCGGGCCATGCCGAGCGTGTCGGCGATGTCCTCCGCCGTCATCGGCTTCTCGGCGAGGTACAGCAGCCCGTGAATCTGGCTCACCGAGCGGTTCACGCCCCACCGGTCGCCCATATCGCCCCAGTTGAGGATGAAACGCTCGACGGCGGGCGGAAGTTTTCGATGACCTGTAATTTCTGTCATAACAGAAATATCTGACGGGCGAGGATGAATGTCAAGAGACCCGGCTTTGAACCGGGCTGGGAGCTGGCCCGACGGATGTTACGGCGCACATTTTGCGCCTGCCGACCCGCCCGGTTCCCCGCCTGCCCCCTCTGCAACAGGAGCAAGCCATGACGGCATCCGACAAGGCGTTCACTGGATCGATCCCACAGATCTACGATCAACTGATGGTCCCCTTGATCTTCGTGCCCTATGCGCTGGACCTCGCGCGGCGCATCGCGGCGTACCTGCCGCGCGACGTGCTGGAGACGGCGGCGGGCACCGGCGTGGTTACGCGGGCCCTGCATGCTCAACTGCCGCCGGAGGTCCGGATCGCCGCCACCGACCTCAACGAGCCGATGCTGGCGCAGGCGAAGACCCATCTCGCCGCTGCGGACCGCATCGCATTTCATCAAGCCGATGCGCTGGCCCTGCCCTTTGCCGATGCGAGCTTCGATGCCGTCGCATGTCAGTTCGGCGCGATGTTCTTCCCCGATCGCGTCAAGGGCTATGCGGAGGCCCGCCGCGTGCTCAGGCCCGGCGGACGTTTCGTCTTCAACGTCTGGGACCGGATCGAGGAGAATGAAATCCCTCACGTCGTTCACGAGACGTTGCAGCAGGTCTTCCCCGAAAGCCCGCCGCAGTTCTTCACCCGGACTCCGCACGGCTATTTCGATGCCGGGCGGATCGAGGCCGATCTGACCGCAGCGGGCTTCACCGACATCGCGATCGAGACGGTGACGCATCGCAGCCGCGCGGCGTCGCCTCAGGACCCGGCCACGGCATTTTGCCAGGGCACACCGATGCGCGGCGAGATCGAAGCACGCGGCACGCCCGGCCTCGCCGCCGTGACGCAGGCGACCGCGGACGCGCTGGCGCGCCGGTTCGGCAACGGACCGATCGAGGGCCGCATCCAGGCGCTGGTGATCTCGGCGGGGTGAGCGGCGGGCTCGCGCGCCGTGTCGTTAGAGCGTCGGCAACACGGAGAACGCCTCGCCCGGCCGGCGCGGTTTGAGCTGATCGGCCGTCGCCGGGTTTTCCATCACGGCATCGACATGCGCTGCTGGCGGTCCCTCGCGGCAGGCTGCCAACACGGCGGCAACGTCGTCCGAGGGACCCGCGAACAACGCCTCGACACTGCCATCGGTGCGGTTGCGGACCCAGCCTTCGAGGCCGTTCAGGATGGCCTGGTCCTCGACCCAGGCACGATAACCCACTCCCTGGACGCGGCCGCGCACCAAGACGTGGACGATGGCGCGATCGATCATGATCCGAGCCCCAGAAAATCGCGCAGGCGCTTCTTCACATCCGCCTCGCGCATCACGCGTGCCGTCAGCTCCGCCGACGGCAGCCCCTTGAGCTGCTTCGGCGAGGCGCCGTCGCGGAGCGCCTTCAGCGTCTCATACACCGCCTGCGTCGCCGCGGCGATCGGCGCATGGCCCTGTAGCGCGACGCGGACACGGCGCGAGGCGAGATAGCCGAGATCGGACATCTCCTCCGGCGCGCCGCCGAGCACGATCGGCAGCGTCGTCGCCGCCGCGACCGCATCGAGTTGGTCGCGCGCGGTAATGCCGGTGAAGAACAGGCCGTCGACGCCGCAGGCCTCATACGCCCTGGCTCGCGCGATCGCGTCGTCGAGCGAGGTTATGGAAACGGCGCCCGTCCGTCCCAGGATGACCAGCGCGGGATCGTCGCGGCCATCGAGCGCGGCCTTCACCTTGCCGACCCCTTCGGCAAGCGAGATCAGTTGCGGCTTCGCTTCGCCGAAAGCCTGCGGCAGCAGGGTATCCTCGATGGTGAGACCCGCGGCACCGGCCGCTTCCAGTTCCTGCACCGTGCGGCGCACGTTCATCGCGTTGCCGTAGCCGTGATCGGCATCGACCAGCACCGGCAGCGCGGCAGCGCGCGACATTCGCCGCATCTGCTCGGCCAACTCCGTCAGCGTGATCAGCGCGATGTCGGGGTCGCCGAGCACGGCGAGCGAAGCAGCCGAGCCGCCGAACATGCCGAGCTCGAAGCCGAGGTCCTCTGCGATCCGGATCGAAATCGCGTCGTATACCGATCCCGGATGGATGCAGCGATCGCCGGCGAGGATCGCACGGAGCGCCTCTCGACGTGCACGGAAAGTCATCCTCGCCTCCTCTCTCCCGTCATTGCGAGGAGCCAACGGGTCCGCACAAAGCGCGGCCCGATGACAGGCTCCGCGACCAGGCAATCCGGAGTCGTCTCCCGAGCCCCGGATTGCTTCCGCCTTCGCCTACAGGCTTCGGCGGACAAAGTCGCTTCGTTCGCAACGACGTCGACTTCTGAGCTTACGCAAACTCCAGGATCAGCGCGTCCACCGCGAGCGTAGCGCCGGCTGTCGCGTGGATCTTCTTCACCGTACCGTCCTGCTCGGCGCGCAGCACGTTTTGCATCTTCATGGCTTCGACCACGGCGAGCGTCTCGCCGGCCTTGACCTCCTGCCCTTCGGTCACGGCGATCGAGACCACGAGGCCGGGCATCGGGCACAGGAGCTTCTTGCCGCTATCACCTGCGGTGACGACCGGCATCAGCCGCGCCGCGGTCGCCTCGGCTTCCGTGTAGACGTAGACCGGCGCTTCGACGCCCTGATGCGCGAGCCGCACACCGTTCGCAATGAGGCGCGTCTGCACGGCGATGGCCGCGCCATCGATGGTGCCGTGCCAGACCGCATCGCCCGGTTTCCAGTCCGACACCAACTGATGCGCCGGGCCGACCTTGCCGTCGGCCCCGACGAAGCGGACCGTGATCGCGCCGTTCTCCCTGGTGATGTCGAGCAGGATCTCGTCACGCCCGAGCCACACCGCGCGGCGGCCCTGTCGCTTCACCGGCCGGCCGATCATCTGCTGCGAGATCTGCCGCTTGCGCTCGCCGAGCACGTGGTCGATCGCAGCGCCCACCGCCGCCAGCCGGCGCGCGATCTCGCCTTCCGGCGCACGCGCGGCAAAGCCCTTGGGAAACTCCTCGGCGATGAAGCCGGTGGACAGCCTGCCCTCGCGCCAGCGCGGATGGTTCATCAGCGCCGACAGGAACGGGATGTTGTGGCGGATGCCATCGACATAGAACGCATCGAGCGCGGTCGACTGCGCCTCGATCGCGGCAGCCCGCGACTCCGCATGGGTGACGAGCTTGGCGATCATCGGATCGTAATAGATCGAGATCTCGCCGCCCTCCTGCACGCCGGTGTCGTTGCGTACGGTGATGCCGTCAGCCTTGCTCTCGGCCGGCGGGCGATACTTCACGAGGCGGCCGATCGACGGCAGGAAGCTGCGGAACGGATCTTCCGCATAGACGCGCGATTCCACCGCCCAGCCGGTCAGCGTCACGTCCTTCTGCGCAAGCGAAAGCTTCTCGCCGGCGGCGACGCGGATCATCTGCTCGACGAGATCGATACCGGTGACGAGCTCGGTCACGGGATGCTCGACCTGCAGGCGGGTGTTCATCTCAAGGAAGTAGAAGCTCTTGTCCTGGCCGGCGACGAACTCGACGGTGCCGGCGGAGTCGTAGTTCACGGCCTTGGCGAGCGCGACCGCCTGCTCGCCCATCTTGCGCCGCGTCTCCTCATCGAGCAGCGGCGACGGCGCCTCCTCGATGACCTTCTGGTTGCGGCGCTGGATCGAGCATTCGCGCTCGCCGAGATAGATCACGTTGCCATGCTTGTCGCCGAGCACCTGGATCTCGATGTGGCGGGGATCGACGATGAACTTCTCGATGAAGACGCGATCGTCGCCGAACGAAGCCTTGGCCTCGGCCTTGGCGAGATTGAAACCCTCGGCGACCTCGGCGGTCGAACGCGCGATGCGCATGCCCTTGCCGCCGCCGCCGGCGGAGGCCTTGATCATCACGGGGTAGCCGATCTCGTCGGCGATGCGCACGGCGTGCTTGTCGTCCTCGATGACGCCGAGGAAGCCGGGCACGGTCGAGACCTTGGCCTTGGCGGCCGCCTTCTTGGATTCGATCTTGTCGCCCATGGCGGCGATGGCGCCGGGATTGGGGCCGATGAAGACGATGCCGGCCTCGGCCAATGCCCGCGGGAAAGCCTCGCGCTCGGACAGGAAGCCGTAGCCCGGATGCACCGCCTCGGCGCCGGTCTTGCGGCAGGCCTCGACGATGCGGTCGATCAGGAGATAGCTCTCGGCGGCGGCGGGCGGGCCGATCAGCACGGCGTCATCGGCCATCTCGACATGAAGCGCATCGCGGTCGGCTTCCGAATAGACCGCAACGGTTCGGATTCCCATGCGGCGGGCGGTCTTGATGACCCGGCAGGCGATCTCGCCGCGGTTCGCGATCAGAATGGTTTTGAACATTTCTTGCTTGATACCTTTGGGCGGGCTCCCCGCTCGTGGCACAGGCGTAACACCGCGAGCTTGACCGGTTCGTCTATACCAAAATCGCCCGCGCGCAACCCGCCTCTCGTTCCGCCCCTGCCGTCCGGCGAGGCATGCCAGCCGTGTCCCCTGCCGTCAGCCGGAATAGCTGTGGAAACGTCCGCGGGCATAGGCGTGCGACACCGCCTTCATCAGCTCGCCGACCTCGGTCTCAAGGAAATCGTTCGCAACGATCAGGGCACGAATGGCCGCCCGCGGATCGCCTTCGCAGGCAGCGATGGCCTCGTCCACGGCGGCCTCCAGCGCGAGGTCTTCGCTGTCCGCGGCTTGAGCATTGGTCTTGGATTGCGATCTGGGCTGCATGCGCGATGACGGTCCTCGCTCCGGTCACGCCTTCATGTTCACTTTATGTTCTCAAGAGTCAAGGCGGATCACGCCGCCCCGATCTCTTCCTGCTGCGGCTCGGCCTGTGGCTTTTCGGGAGCCAGAGCGACAGACTCTTGCTGTGCACCCTGCCGCACCAGGCGGTGGATGAAGCCCAGCTTGCCGATGACCGGCGGCGTCAGGATGAAAGGATAGAGATCCCGCGCGCCCATCGCTCGCGCGACGCTGTTCATCGCAAAGGTGAACGGCAGCCAGGCGTTGACGATGGTGTCGAAGTCCTCCGCGACGTACGGATCGAAGGTGACGCGCGCCGTCAGCCCGCCGATCTGGTCGGCGGGCGGATCGATCTCGATACCGAACTCGGAGGCCATCTCCAGCGTATCGACGATGTGGAGGTAGTGCGCCCAGGTCTCGGCAAAATCCTCCCACGGATGTGTGGTGGCGTAGGCCGAAACGAAATTGTCCTGCCAGTCCACCGGCGGCCCCTGATCGTAATGCCGCCTCAGCGCCGCGCCGTAGTCCTGGGTATCGTCGCCGAACATGGCCCGGCATTCCTCGAGCCTGCCGGCATCGCGCACCAGCACGTCCCAGAAGTAGTGCCCGACCTCGTGGCGAAAATGACCGAGCAAGGTCCGGTACGGCTCGCCCATTTCGAGCCGGCGCCGCTCGCGCTCGAAATCGTCGGCCTCGGCCAGAGCGATGGTGATGAGGCCGTTGTCGTGGCCGGTCAGGACCCTCTGCTGACCGGCGGGGTCATCGGCAAGGAAGTTGAAGATCAACCCGTGCCCGGGATCCTCGATCCGTGTCTTCACAGGGAGTTTCCAGCGGATCAGCGAATAGAACAGCCGGTGCTTGGCCACCTCCAGCTCTCGCCATCCGGCGAGTTGCGCGGGATCAGACAGATTGGGAATCGTACCGTTGTGCCGGCAGGCGCGGCAGAAGCCCGAAGTCTCGCCGATCTCGAGCAGCCAGTTGCAGGCGTCGTGCTCGGCATTGGCGCAGAAGAAGCGCCCCGTCCCGTGGTCGGCGAGCGTCCGAAAGCCCTCCTCCGCCGGCTCGATCGCCGACAGGATCTGGCGCTCCGGCATGAAGGCGAGCTGATGGCCGCAGCGCCCGCAGCTGCGATTCTCGAAATACAGGATGTTCTTGCAGGCCTGACAGACGAAGAGCTTCACAGCGTGGACCTTCGTGTTGCGGTGTTCAGGGCCTGACGACGCACGACAGTAACAGTCCGTTCCGGGAGCACGGAACTTTTTATCTGCCCTCACGTTCACGTCATGCCGGCGTTTGCCCGCCATAATCTCTGGTCAGTTTGCTTTCCTTGGTCCCAATGTCGCCACGCTTCCGAACACCCGCGATGGAATGCTCGGGCGACTGCTCGCCACATCAGTGCAGGTCAGCATGAACAGCGCGGATGCGCCCAGAGACGAAGTGAGGCCGGAGGCTGCCGCCGATGCGCTGCGCCAGCATATCGAGGAGATAGCGCGCGATCGCGATGAGGCCTATCGCGCGCTGCAGGAACGCGAGGCGGAGCTCGCGCGCATCCAGCGGATCGCCCGGGTCGGCGGCGTCGAGGTCGACCTGCGCGAAGGCTACCGCAACCGCCGCTCCCCCGAATACCTGATCATTCACGGCCTGCCGCCGGAGGCTGTCCACGAGACTCACGAAGACTGGGTCAGACGCGTGCATCCCGACGACCGCGTCAAGGCCGAGCAGGACTTCATT
This sequence comes from Bradyrhizobium sp. SZCCHNS3052, assembly GCF_032484495.1. Lineage (NCBI taxonomy): Bacteria > Pseudomonadati > Pseudomonadota > Alphaproteobacteria > Hyphomicrobiales > Nitrobacteraceae > Bradyrhizobium > Bradyrhizobium sp. SZCCHNS3052. Next base: position 53,977 of record NZ_JAUETB010000009.1, read on the forward strand.
GCTGCAGTCAAGAGTAAGCAGGAGGACTACACCACCGAATACCGCATCATCCGTCCCAGCGACGGCGAGATCCGCTGGGTCCGCGTCATCGCCCGCATCGAGCGTGACTGGAACGGCCGCGCGATCCGTCTGGTCGGCGCGCATATCGATGTCACCGACCAGATGCTGGCGCAAGCCAAGCTGCGCGAGAGCGAGGAACGCTTCCGGCTGATCGCCGACAGCGCGCCGGTGCCGATCTGGGTGACGAAGCTCGACCGCACCCGCTCCTTCGTCAATCGCGCCTATATCGATTTCCTCGGCATGTCCCCTGACGAGGCGCTGGCCTTCGACTGGCGCAAGGTGCTGCATCCCGAGGACCTTCCGCGCATCCTCGAGCAGCAGCAGTCGGGAGAGCGCTCGCTGAAGCCGTTCTTCCTCGAGGCACGCTACCGGCGCGCCGACGGGGAATGGCGCTGGCTGCGATCGGAATCGCAGCCGCGCTGGGATGCGAACGGCAAACATGTCGGTTTCATCGGCGTAGCTCACGACGTCACGGCCGCCAAGCAGGCCGAGATCGAGCTGCGCCGCATCAACGAGACCCTCGAAGAGCGGATCAGGGAGCGCACCGCCCAGCTCGAGGCCAATGAAGCGCGCATGCGCGCGATCTTCGACACCAGCAATCAGTATCAGGCCATCCTCGACGTCGAGGGCCGCGTGATGCATGCCAACCGCATCGCGGTCGCCGGCATGCGCGCCGGTGAAGTGAACGTCATCGGCCAGCCGCTCTGGGATGCGCCCTGGTTCACCCATACGCCGGGCGTGACCGAGATGCTGCGCAAGGCGTTCGCCCGCGTTCTCGCCGGCGAGAGCTTTCGGACCGAGATGCGGCTCGACTTCGCCAGCGGCCAGCGGCATTTCGAGCTTTCGATGCGGCCGCTGTTCGACCAGCATGATGTCGTGACCGGCGCGGTCGCCGAGGCGATCGACGTGACCGAGCGCATCCAGGGTGAGGAGCTGTTGCGGCAGTCGCAGAAGATGGAGGCGATCGGCCAGCTCACCGGCGGCGTCGCACACGACTTCAACAACCTGCTCACCATCATCCGCTCGGCCACCGACTTCCTGCGCCGCCGCGATCTTCCCGAGGAGCGGCGCCGGCGCTATGTCGATGCGATCTCGGAGACGGTGGAGCGCGCCTCGAAGCTGACCGCGCAGCTCCTGGCCTTCGCGCGGCGACAACCCTTGACGCCGCAGGTGTTCAATGTTGGCGAGCAGGTCGAGAGCGTCGTGCAACTGATCCGTCCTCTCGTCGGCAGCCGCATCCAGATCGAGCTCGCGGTCACGGACAGCGGGCTGTTCACCCTCGCCGACGTCGCGCAATTCCAGACCGCGCTCATCAATCTCGCCGTCAATGCGCGCGACGCCATGAACGGTGAAGGACATCTGAAGATCGGCGTGCAGCGGACCGAGAGCATCCCGGCCTTGCGTGGCCAGAGCACCCGGCCCGGTGCCTTCATCGCGATTTCGGTCGCCGACACCGGGGGCGGCATCGCGCCTCAACATCTCAACGCAATCTTCGAACCCTTCTTCACCACCAAGGAGGTCGGCAAGGGCACGGGTCTCGGCCTCAGCCAGGCGTTCGGCTTCGCCAAGCAGTCCGAAGGCGACATCGCGGTCGACAGCCGCATCGGCGACGGCGCGACCTTCACGATCTATCTGCCGCAGGCCACGGCTCCGCAATCCGGCACGGAAGCCGGCTCCGCGCGCATCGAGCCGGCGACCATCGGGCGCGGCTACCGCGTGCTCGTGGTCGAGGACAATGACGAGGTGGGGCAGTTCTCGACCGAGCTGCTCGAGGATCTCGGCTATGTGACGCGCCGCGTCGCCAATGCCGCCGATGCGCTGGCAATCCTGGCGAACGACGAATTCGCGGTCGACCTCGTGTTCTCCGACGTCATCATGCCCGGCATCAACGGCCTGGAGCTCGCCGGCATCATCCGCGACCGCTATCCCGGCCTGCCGGTGGTGCTGACATCCGGCTACAGCCACGTGCTCGCGGAGAACGCCCATCACGGCTTCGAGCTGATCAAGAAGCCCTATTCGGTGGAGTCGCTGTCGCGCATCCTGCGCAAGGCGATGGCCGAGAAGGCGCCGCTGCCGCGCTGAGTAGTGCGCGCTCCGCGCCCCGGAATGCCACGTGGACGGAGTGGGTCACACCGAGGGCCCTGCGGAACCAAATGGCGTACACCGCTGTTGCGATGGATCACGCGCAACGAGGCGGCATGGCGGACTTCGATAGCGGCAAGGACCTGGCCCGCGCCGGCCATGCGCTCGACGCCACCAATTTCTTCCTGGCCGATGTGCGTGACGGGCTCGGCCCTTATCTCGCGATCTATCTCCTGACCGAGCAGAAATGGGACGAGGCCTCGATCGGCGTCGTGATGTCGCTCGCGACGATCGCGGGCATCGTCGCGCAGACGCCCGCCGGCGCGCTGGTCGACGCCACCAGGGCAAAACGGCTGGTCATGATATCAGCCGCGATCGTCGTCACGGCCGCTTCGCTGCTGTTACCTCTCATGACCAGCTTCTGGCCGGTCGCGATCTCACAGAGCATCGCCAATGCCGCCGGCGTGATCTTCGCGCCGGCGATCGCGGCGGTGTCGCTCGGGATCGTCGGCGCCAAAGCCTTCACCGCGCGGGTCGGCCGCAATGAGACCTTCAACCATGCCGGCAACACGGTCGGCGCCGTCATCGCCGGCGCTGCCGCCTATGCGCTTGGACCGTCGGCGGTGTTCTATCTGATGGCGGTGACGTCGGCCGGCAGCCTCATCAGCGTGCTCGCCATCCCCGAGCGCGCCATCGACCATGACGTCGCGCGCGGACTGGCGCATCAGGCGGAGGGCAATCGCCCGAAGCGGGGCGAGCAGCCCTCGGGCCTCAGCATTCTCCTGACCTGCCGTCCGCTGCTGATCTTCGCGGTCTGCGTCGCGCTGTTTCACCTCGCCAACGCCGCCATGCTGCCGCTGGTCGGCCAGAAGCTGGCGCTGCAGGACAAGAATCTCGGCACCAGCCTGATGTCGGCCTGCATCGCCGCGGCCCAGCTCGTGATGGTACCGATGGCGCTGCTGGTCGGCGCCCGCGCCGACCGCTGGGGCCACAAGCGCTTCTTCCTGACGGCGCTGCTGATCCTGCCGCTGCGCGCGATGCTCTATACGCTATCGGACGACAAGGCGTGGCTGGTCGGCGTGCAGCTACTGGACGGCGTCGGCGCCGGCATCTTCGGCGCGATCATGCCGGTGATCGTCGCGGACCTGATGCGCGGCACCGGACGCTTCAACATTGCGCAGGGCGCTGTGATCACAGCGCAGAGCATTGGCGCGGCGCTGTCGACCGCGCTGGCGGGCCTGGTCGTCGTCCATGGCGGCTACAGCGCCGCATTCCTGGTGCTCGGCGCGGCGGCCGCGCTCGCCGTGATCGTATGCTGGCTGCTGCTTCCCGAGACCGGTGGAGCAGAGGCCGCGCACCCGAATGCGGCGCCCTCGCCCGCTATCCCCGCCGAATGATTTGCTCTATCGATCCCTGATCATGTCCCTGCACGATACCTGGCTCGCCTACGCCATCATCATTCCCGCCACCGCTGGCGTCATCATCCGCCCCTTCCGGCTGCCCGAGGCCGTGTGGGCCGTCGCCGGCGCGATCCTGCTGGTCGCGCTCGGCCTGCTGCCTGTCGCTGAAGCGCTCACCGGCATCCGCAAGGGCGTCGACGTCTATCTGTTCCTGATCGGCATGATGCTGATTGCCGAGCTGGCGCGCCGCGAGGGCCTGTTCGACTATCTGGCCGCCTATGCCGTGGAGCACGCGCGCGGCTCGCCGCAGCTCCTGTTCCTGCTGGTCTATGCGGTCGGCACCCTGGTCACCGTGCTGCTCTCCAACGATGCCACCGCGATCGTGCTGACGCCGGCCGTCTATGCCGCCACCCGCGCCGCCGGCGCCTCGCCGCTGCCCTATCTCTACGTCTGCGCCTTCATCGCCAATGCCGCGAGCTTCGTGCTGCCGATCTCCAATCCGGCCAATCTGGTCGTGTTCGGCGAACGCATGCCGCATCTCACCGAATGGCTGCGCCAGTTCACCCTGCCCTCGATGGCCGCGATCGCCCTGACCTATGTCGCGCTATGGCTGACCCAGCGCCGCGCGCTCCGTGAGGAGACGCTGCGCACCGATGTCGAGAAACCGCACCTGAGCCGCGAGGGCCGGCTCGCCGCGTTCGGGATCGGCGCCATCGCAGCGGTGCTTCTGACTGCCTCGGCGCTCGACGTGCAACTCGGCCTGCCGACCTTCGTCTGTGGCGTCGTCACGGCGACCGCGATCCTGCTGGTCAGCCGGCAATCGCCTTGGCCGGTGATCCGCGGCATCTCATGGGGTGTGCTGCCCCTGGTCGGCGGCCTGTTCGTGATGGTCGAGGGTCTAAGCCGCGCCGGCGCGATCGGACAGCTCAGCGCCTGGTTGCACCAGGGCGTGACGTCGTCGCCGCACGGCACGGCGTGGGCCGCGGGCCTGATCACCGCAGTGGCCGACAACATCGCCAACAACCTGCCGGTCGGCCTGGTTGCGGGCTCCGTCGCTGCCAGCGACCACCTGCCGCATGAGGTCATCCGGGCCATCCTGATCGGGGTCGATCTCGGCCCGAACATCTCGGTCACAGGCTCGCTTGCCACCATCCTTTGGCTGACGGCGTTGCGGCGCGAGAAGATCGAGGTGACCGCCTGGCAGTTCCTGAAGGTCGGACTCGTCGCAACACCGCCCGCGCTGATCGCGGCGCTGGCGGCAGCGATCTGACATCGATTGATTCGCGATGGGCACGTTGATGAGTGTGGGAGCCCCTACCGCTCCAGGGCTCCGTTGAAGAAGTCGACGAGCCCGAATGGCGCGCTGTCGCCGAGGCAGAGTTTGAGGATCATGTGCGCGCCCGCGGCCGCCGACTCGCTGCGCGGGAATAACGCCTCTTCATAGACGGTGAGTGCCGCTTCGATGTCGCCGGGGTGGGCGGCAATCGCCTTGCCGAGCTCGGCGCCGTCGAACATCGCCAGGTTCGCGCCCTCGCCCGCCGGCGGCGCCAGGTGCGCGGCATCGCCGAGAAGCGTCACTCCAGGCACACGATCCCATCGATGGTCGTTCGGAAGCGTGTGGATCATGCGCGGGACCGGCGGGGTTTCGCCGTCGGTGATCAGCGCGGTGAGCGCGGGCGCCCATCCGTCGAACTCGGCCGCGATCCGGGCGGTCGCAGCGGCAGCGTCCGTGAAGTCGATGCCGGCGATCCACGCGGCGGAGCGGTTCAGCGCGACGTAGGCGTGAAGAACACGATCCGCCTCGCGGTGCGCGAAGATCCCCTGCCCCGGAGCGAGCGCGAACAATGCGCCGCCGCCGACCGCCTCGGCCGCCGCGGTGTGCCGCTCGTCGGCATCATGCAGGTAGGTCTCAATGAACGTCGTGCCGACATATTCCGGCTTGGCGGCCGACAACAGCGGCCGAACCTTCGACCAGGCGCCGTCGGCGCCGACCAGGAGGCTCGTGACCACGCTCGACCCGTCCGCGAATCTCAGTTCATGCCTGTGGTCGCCGAGGGGCACGGCGCCGGTCAGCTTCTTGCCCCACCGGATCGTCTCTTCTGGAAGGGAATCGAGAAGAAGCCGCCGCAGATCGCCGCGCAACACCTCGGGGCGTCGACCGTCATCGGCCTGTGCGAGCAGCACCGTGCCATGCGGGTCGAGCACGCGCGAAGCCGCGCCGCCGTCATGGATGATCGCACGGAACGCGTCGATGAGGCCGGCGTCTGCGAGGGCACGTTGCCCGTCGTGCTCGTGAATATCGAGCTGGCCGCCTTGCGTCCGAGCTTCCGCGGACGGCTCCGCCTCATAGATCGTCGCCGGGACGCCGTGGACATGGAGGACGCGTGCGAGCGTGAGGCCACCGAGGCCCGCACCGACGATCGTGACGGGTGTCGTCATCATCTGCCTTTCAACCGGCCTGGAACACCGTTCCATGAAAGTTGATTGGAACAACGTTCCAATCATGTCAAGATGATGGTCATGGCGACCAGATCAATACGGACGGAACGGCGCGCGGACGCGCTCTCGAAGGAGAAGATCGTCGAGGCGGCGATCGAGATCCTGGACGCCGGCGGCGAAAGCGCTCTGACCTTCCGCGCGCTCGCGGCTCGGCTGGCAACCGGGAGCGGGGCGATCTACTGGCACGTCGCCAACAAGAGCGACTTGCTCGCAGCGGCCACCGATGACGTCATTGCCCGCGTCATGACCGGCGTCGGCGGCGATGCCGAGCCGCGACAGGCAATCCGTGCCGTCGCGCTCGGGGTGTTCGATGCGATCGACGCCCACCCGTGGGTCGGCGCCCAGCTTTTCCGTGAACCGTGGCGGTCCGCGATGCTGCAGATCGTCGAAAGCGTCGGCGGACGGCTCCAGACGCTCGGTGTCCCCGAAAGAGCCCTGTTCGATGCCGCGTCTGCGCTGGTGAACTACATCCTCGGCGTGGCCGGGCAGAACGCCGCGAACGCCCGCCTGCTGCCGCGCGAGACAGACCGTGCGGCGTTCCTCGGATCGGTCGCCGCGCAATGGGCGCAGCTCGATTCCGCCGAGTACCCGTTCGCCCATCGCGTGGCGACGGACCTGCGCGAGCACGACGACCGCGAGCAGTTTCTTGCCGGCATCGACCTCATCCTGGCCGGGATCGGAACCATCCGATAGGCAGCGACCGACTTGCAGCCCTGTCGTCAGAACGCAGGGAAAGACGCAAACCGGCGGGAGAAGATCGAGGTCGGCACCTTGGCAGGCTCCAACCAGCCACCAACGGTGCGACTCGTGACGACGCCGCCGGCGCTGGTGGCACGCTGGCGGCGGCGTTGGGGTCACGATCGACCTGACGATCAGGCCGCAGCTTCGTAGTTGACCGCGGTCTCAGCGATCTTGGTCAGCGTCTCGTCGGTCTTCCGCTCTTCATTCAGCGTCTGGTCGAGCAGCTTGGCGGCTTTCGGCAGGTTGAGCTTGAGGGCCCAGGCCTTCAGGGTGCCATAGCGCGACATCTCGTAGTGCTCGACCGCCTGCGCTGCAGCAAGAAGGCCGGCGTCGAGCGCCTGGGTCCCCTTGTACTCGTCCATGATCTCCTTGCCCTCGTCGATGATGCCCTCGATCGCATCGCACTTCTTGCCGCGGGCGGGCTTGCCGATCAGCTCGAAAATCTGCTCGAGCCGCTCGATCTGGCCTTCGGTCTCCTCCTGGTGCTTCTCGAACGCCGCCGCCAGCTTCTCCGACTGCGCCGCCTTGGCCATTTTCGGCAGCGTCTTCAGGATCTGCTTCTCGGCGTAGTAGATGTCCTTGAGGGTATCGAGGAAGAGCTCGTTGAGGTCTTTGTCGGCAGGCATGGTGTGCTCCTGTTGATTGTGAGCCGACAACCAGAAAGCCATACCCTAGTTCCTGCCACCGACGAGCCCGCCGCAAGAAAATCCTGCCCGGAGCGCTGTCGGCGGCCTCCGAGCCTCTTGTAACAAAACTGTCACCCGGCAAAACTAAAGCTCTTCCCTGCGGCGAGACGCCGCGATTCCGCCGATTGCCTTCAGGAGTTTTCAATGCGCCGCCCGCTCGTGCTGCTGTGCGCCGGACTGACCTTGCTGTCGTCTGGAGCCGCATTTGCGCAGAACGCCACCCCCCATAATCTCATCCTGTTCATTCCAGACGGCCTGCGTGCACTCAAGGTGACGCCGGAGACCGCCCCGGCCATGGCCGCCGTCCGCGACAAGGGCGTCAACTTCAAGAATTCGCACTCGCTGTTTCCGACCTTCACGATGGCCAACGGCTCGGCCATGGCGACCGGCCACTATCTCGGCGACACCGGCACATTCTCGAACACGATCTTCACGGGCTACACCTCGGCGCCGGCCGGCGATACCGTCGTGCCCTTCATCGAGAACGACGCCGTGCTCGGCGACATCGACGAGCATTTCAACGGCGACTACCTCAACGAGGACACGATCCTGAAGCTTGCCCGCAAGGCCGGTTATTCGACCGCCGCGATCGGCAAGCTCGGCCCGACCTATCTGTTCGACCACACCGGCTGCCCTTGCAAGCCCGGCGCGACCTCCTCGATCGTGATCGACGACTCCACCGGCAACAAGAATGGCGTGCCGGTGACCGACGAGGTCAAGGACGCCATGACCAAGGCCGGCCTGCCGCTGGCGACGCCGTCGCGCGGCGACAACGGAAAGGCGGGCGACGCCAAGACGCCGGGCACGACCTCGGCCAACGTCGCGCAGCAGGCCTACATGGTCGACGTCGCCACCAAGGCGGTGCTGCCGATGTTCAAGGCCCGCAACAAGCCGTTCGTTCTGGTGTTCTGGTCGCGCGACCCGGACGGCAGCCAGCACAATCACGGCGACAGCCTCAACACCATCACGCCGGGCATCAACGGCCCGACCTCGATGGCCGGCATCAGGAATGCCGACGACAATCTGGCGGCGCTGCGCAAGGCGCTCGACGATCTCGGGCTTGCCGCCTCGACCAACATCATGGTCCAGGCCGACCACGGCTTCTCGACCATCTCCAAGGAGAGCAAGACGAGCCCGTCGGCCAAGGTCGGCTACGACGACACGCCGAAGGATTTCCTGCCGATGGGCTTCCTGGCGATCGACCTCGCCAAGGCGCTCGATCTGCCGCTGTTCGATCCCAACGACAAGAACGCGGCCGTATCTGAGGGCAAGCACCCGAAGGCCGGCAACGGCGTGCTCGGCAAGGATCCTGCCAAGCCCGATCTCGTCGTCGCCACGAATGGCGGCTCCGACCTGATCTATCTGCCCAACAACGACAGGAAGCTCGCCCGCCGCACCGTCAAGGCGCTGCTGGCGCAGGACTACGTCTCCGGCATCTTCGTCGACGACAAGCTCGGCGAGATTCCCGGCACGCTGCCGCTGTCGCGGATCAACCTGCAGGGCAAGGCGGTGACGCCGCACCCGGCGATCGTGGTCAATTTCCGCTCCTACGTCGCGCCGGACTGCGACCAGCCGTCCAACTGCCAGGTCGAGGTCGCCGACACCGTGCTGCGCCAGGGCCAGGGCATGCATGGCTCGTTCGGCCGCGGCGACACCTACAACTTCATGGCGGCCATCGGACCCGACTTCAAGGCTGGCTTCGTCGATCCCCTGCCCGTCAGCAATGCCGATGTCGGCATCACCGCGGCGAAGCTGCTCGACCTCAAGGTCGCGCCGAAGGGCAAGCTGATCGGCCGCATCATGACCGAGGCGATGCCGAACGGCACAACGCCCAAGGCGACGTCGGACGTCATCAAGTCGGACCCGGCCGCCGGCGGCCTGCGGACCGTGCTGAAGCTGCAGCGCGTCGGCACCCAGCGCTATTTCGACGTCGCCGGCTTCCCCGGCCGCACCGTGGGCCTGGACGAGGAAGCGCCGAAGCAGAAGGCGGCGGCGAAGTAGTCAGGCGTTGCGACGCCCGTCCAAGACCAAAAGACTTAGTGCCCCGTGAAAGCGGGGCATTCTTGTTTGCTAGGTCAAAGGCTCCTTCCGCCTTGCAAATTCGCATTGGCACTAGACGACCGTTTCCAAAGTCCTGGCCATATTGATATGGACGTGCAGACCCCCGCTGTCATCGTCCGCGAAGGCGGACGATCCAGTACGCCGTGACGTCTCGGTTCAATATCTTCTGCCGCGGACTACTGGATGCTCCGCCTTCGCGGAGCATGACAGCCGTGGAGACGGCGAGAGCTCAACCCAGCAACCACCGTCGGTTCTAAGGAAACACTCGTCTAGCCAGACGCACGGACAGCTATCGTGGTCCGCATGCGCTGCAGTCTGAGCGCAACGAACGAGAAGCCGATCATCAGTCCCGCTGCGAGCGCGCCGGCCGCAGCAAATAGGAAGTACTCCGGAATCATGAGCATCTCGATTGCATAATCATAGTGCTGGCGACTCGCAGTTGCCGTGATGATGTCCCATTCGCGATGCACGGCCGCGACAAAGCTGCCGAGATAGCCGCCCGCGGCCCCGGTCCAGACAAACGCGATCGTGTTGAGCCGATAGAGCCACGCCAGACAAATGGCGACAGACATGATCGCAATCACGATCGCGATGTAGGGCTGCCATTCGAACCCGGATGTCCACTCGAGCATGAGGTATGTCGCCAGGGCAGCAGCAGCGAGCGACAGCAACATTAGCACCACCGAGTGCAAACTCCGCAAACGATCGATGAGACCTCGATCGTTCGAGGTCTGTAAGCCCCAGCGCGCCAGAATAAGCCTCACCTGTGCGGCGCAAATCCCTCCTAAGATTTCCAGCACAAGATCGCCAGAGAACGCGAAGTCCCGCGCGACCGCGAACCAGGCTCCCTTGAGATTCCACAACAGCCATAGTTGGAACAGGATCGGCGCGAACGCGCTCAGGAGCACCCGCGGAACGTAACGCCTGTTCCAGATGTAGGGCAGCGCACATACGAAGCCAAAAAGCCAAGCTTCGAGGCTTCGGATCACGATCTCCACGATATCCCCCGATCTGCGCAATCACGGCAGGTGCACCGGCGCCAGCGGAGTATTTCAATGCCACCGGTCCGCCTCGTCAAGCAGCGGGTCTGCGCCTACAGGAGCCGACGCACGCCACGCATACGCCGAAAAGAAAAGAGCGCGATGATGTCATCGCGCTCCTCGAACTCGGTCTCGTGGATGAGGCGTGCTGCGCTTACATCCCGATGTCGATCATCGACGGCAGTTGCGCCAGCGGCAGCACGGTGACGCCGACGAGCGTCGCGACCATGGCTCTCAGGACGCGGTTGCCCTGGCGCTTGCCGCGCATCTGCTTGGCGACCCATTCCAGCACGTCGGTGCGGACGCCGCGCGCATTGGCCGGCGCCCAGCTCGCGATGTCGGTCTCGGCGGCCAGCGCGACGCTGCGCGGCGGCACCGGCAGGCCGGATGCGGAGGCGGTGTGATGCGCAATCGCCTTGGCGAGCAGGTCCTCGAACCGGCCGTTATCGTTGCGTTCGGTCGCGGCCTGGTCGATCGCGAACAGGGCCTCGGCTTCGGCACGGCTCACCGGGGCATCGTTCACCGCAGCGGCGGTGAGGATGCGCACGCACCAGGCGACGTCGTCGGCATCGAGCACCCGGGAGAAATGCACGCGTCCCGCGGTGGTCGGACCCTCACCGGTGATCACGCCGTCGCGCACGATGCCGAGCGCGAAAGCAGCGGTCTCACAGGAGGACGGTTCGAGACCATCGATGCCGATGGTTTTTGGTGCAGAGGTAGCCATGTTCTCTTCTCAGTTGCTGTGTTGACCCACCTTGTCGGCGCGCGTCTGAACGAGTGGTTAACGGTTCGAAACGCTGCTGTGGGTTTTTGTATCGGTTGCCGATTTGCCGCAGTGACCTCGATCACGGTTCAATGCCGAGGGCCGTCAGGGGGCGGCGTGTTGCGACCGCCAGATGGCGAAATCTGGGCAACCGGTCGTCTCACGGATGTTTCGTCGCAGCGCGGGAACTCAAAAGAAGTTGTTGGCTCCGTGAGTTCCAGAGAAATCTTTTTCTCTTTCTCGTGAGACAGTTCCCTTGAGGAGCAGTATTTCCTATAGTGTTTAGAAGAATTTATTTCCGCCACTGCAATGAATTGAGGACTGCCATGGCTCTCCAGATCGGCTCCACTGCCCCGGACTTCGAGGCGCAAACCACCGAAGGCAAGATCAAATTCCACGACTGGATCGGCGACAGCTGGGCCCTCTTGTTCTCGCATCCGAAGGATTTCACCCCGGTCTGCACCACCGAGCTCGGCGCGCTGGCGCGGCTGAAACCGGAGTTCGACAAGCGCGGCGTCAAGCTGATGGGCCTGTCGGTCGACCCGGTGGAGAACCACGCCAAGTGGTCCGAGGACATTCGCGAGACGCAGGGTGCCGCGCCGAACTACCCGATGATCGGCGACACCGACTACAACGTCTCCAAGCTCTACGACATGCTGCCGGCGGCGATCTCCGGGGATCCGTCCAAGCGCAGCGCGGCCGACAACCAGACCGTCCGCAACGTCTTCATCATCGGGCCCGACAAGAAGATCAAGCTAATCCTGGTCTACCCGATGACCACCGGGCGCAACTTCCAGGAAATTCTCCGCGTCATCGACTCGCTGCAGCTCACCTCCAAGCATCGCGTCGCCACCCCCGCCGACTGGAAGCAGGGTGAGGACGTCATCATCGCCGGCTCGGTGTCCGACGACGAGGCCAAGACGATCTATCCGAACGGCTGGAAGGCGCCGAAGCCGTATCTGCGCGTGGTGCCGCAGCCGAAGTGACGGCGGCAAACGACGTTTAACGACGTCATCCCGGGACGCCTCGCAGAGGCGGACCCGGGATCTCGATAGACTGGGCTCGAACTCTGAGCGCTTCGGGCCGACGCCACTTCAGCCCCGTGGCGTCGCCCAGTCCGCGATCAGCAGCCCGAGTGTCGCCGACACCGCCGTCACGAACACGCCCCAGCTGATGTCGACCGCCACGACCGCCCAGGTCCATTGCTTGAGCATCGCCAGCGACGTCAGCTCGAAGGTCGCGTAGCAGAACAGCCCGAACAGCGCGCCGTAGAGCAAGGTCGAGCGCCATGTCGCGTCGGCCGTCCCGCTGACGAAGATCAGCACGCCCACGACATAGAGCAGATAGAACAGCACCGCCGGCACGGGGCGGATCTCGCCCAGCATCTCGCCGACCTGCGACTGGAAGAAGCCCCTGGCGACGACGCTCAGGAACGGGATGTCGAAGCCGAGCAGCACGGCCAGTGTCGCGAAATACAGAACGGCGTACCGGCTCATGCGCGGCTCCTCCCTGGTCCTGCCGATAACGCGGAGCGACGGCAGCCTCCGCCCGGGCCGGGCCGATCAGCCGCGGCGCTTGGCCTTGGCCTTCTTTCCACCCGGCGCCTTCGCCCGCGAGGGTCTGTCTGAATACGTCTGTCCGCCGTGGCTGGACTTGTCGCGATGCTGCTTTTTGTTCGCGAACGCCGGCTGTTGGCCGGGTTTCGCCGGCCCCTCGCGATGCGGCTTGCCGCGCGGCTTGGCGTCCCTGCCCCCGCGCGGCTCATCGTGCTGCAGCGGATGGTAGGCCGTCTCGTCCGCCTCGCGGCGCGGCGGCCGCTTGTCGGCGCGCGGCTTGTCCGGCGACGCCTGCCCCGAGGGCGCGCCCGCCAGCGGCTCGATCCGGATATTGTCCTCCTTGTCGGGACGGCAGATGTTCGCAGTGAAAGCGTCGGCGACGCGCGCGGCGATCTCGAACTCGGTCGTCGTGTCCTGGATCTTGATGGCGCCGATGTCGTGCTTGTCGATGCCGCCGCGGCGGCAGATCATCGGCAGCAGCCAGCGCGCTTCCGCATTCTTCCTGCGCCCGATCGCCGCCCGGAACCAGACGCTCGGCTCGCCCATGCCGTGGCGCGCCGACGGCTTTCCTGTCTTCGTTCGGGGCGCCGGCGGCCGCTCCTCGCCGCGCGCCGGCCTGGCGGTGTCGCGACCGCGATCCTCCCGCGCACGGCCGCGATCCTGGCCCGGATCGAGAATGTCCTCGGGCGACGGCAGCCGCGCGCGATAGAGCCGCGCCAATGCGGCGGCGATGTCCTCGGCCGACCGCTCCGCCAGCAGCGCCTGCGCGAGCGCCAGATCCTCCGCCGTCGTCTCCTCGGTGAACACCTGGTCGTGGAGCATGCGCTCCTGATCGAGCTTGCGGATCTCATCAGCTTGCGGCGCCGCGCCCCACGCGGCCTCGATGCCGGCGAGGTTCAGCAGCGTTTCCGCCCGCCGCCGCCGCGCCGGCGGCACCAGCAGCACGCTCACGCCCTTGCGGCCGGCGCGGCCGGTGCGGCCCGAGCGATGCTGCATCACCTCCGGATCGTTCGGCAGCTCGGCGTGGACCACGAGGTCGAGCTTGGCGAGATCGATGCCGCGTGCTGCGACGTCGGTTGCCACGCACACCCGCGCGCGCCCGTCGCGCAGCGACTGCAGCGCCGTGGTCCGCTCGTTCTGGGTCAGCTCACCCGACAGCGCGACGACGGAAAAGCCGCGTTCCAGCAACGCCGCCTGCAGGTGGCGCACCTTCTCGCGGGTGTTGCAGAATACGATCGCGCTCGGCGACTCGTAGAAGCGCAGCACGTTGACGACCGCGTGCTCGACATCGTCGGCGGCGATGCGGATGGCGCGGTACTCGATGTCGGCATGCCCGCCTTCGTCGCCCTCGACCTCGATCCGGAACGCGTCGTCCTGATACTGCTTCGCCAGCGCCACGATGCCGCGCGGGAAGGTCGCCGAGAACAGCAGGGTCCGGCGCGTTTCCGGCGTGGTCTCGAGGATGAACTCGAGGTCCTCGCGAAAGCCGAGATTGAGCATCTCGTCGGCCTCGTCGAGCACCACGGCCTTCAATTCCGAGATGTCGAGACGCCCGCGCCGGAGATGGTCGCACAGCCGCCCGGGCGTGCCGACCACGATATGGGCGCCCGCCTCGAGCTCGCGCTGCTCGCGGCGCGGATCCATGCCGCCGACGCAGGAGACGACGCGCGCGCCGGCGTGCTGATAGAGCCATGCGAGCTCGCGCTGCACCTGCAAGGCAAGCTCGCGCGTCGGCGCCACGATCAGCGCCAGCGGCGCGGTCGCCCGCGCAAACCGCTCGGCCTCGCCGAGCAGGTTCTTCGCAAGCGCCAGCCCATAGGCCACGGTCTTGCCCGAGCCGGTCTGCGCCGAAACCAGCAGGTCACGGTCGACGGCGTCATGTGCAAGCACGGCGAGCTGTACGGGCGTCGGAGTCTCATAATTGCGCTCGGCCAGGGCGCGGGCGAGCGGCGGATTCGTCGTGGGAAAGGACAAGTGACGGGAAACCTCGTTTCGATCCGGCTGCTTTACGCCATGCCGCGCCGGAACACGAGGGCCGTGAACGGTCAAATGCCGTCCTGCTCAGTGCGCCCAGCCCGCCCGGACGACACCGATGGTCGACGGCCGCGCGGCCGGGAAGGCGAGACGCGCGGCCACTGCCGCGCCAGCTCTCGGCTACTCGTCGCTCCACGGCCAATGCCAGTGATGCCAGCCCCAGTTGCGCGGACCGCTGGCGTCCATGGCCGCCTTCTGCTTGTCATCGAGCGAGTCGTACAGCGCCTGAAACGCCGGGCGGACGATCTTGATCGCCTGCTGCATCGTGTCGAGGCGCTGTTCCGCCAGTGCGAGGCGGTCGGTCGCCTTGACCGGCGGCGTCGCCGGGCAGTCCTTCGTGATCAGCTCCGCGGCCTTGGCCGATGCCGCCTTGAGATCATCGAGCCGCGCCCGCTGCGTGTCGTTCGGCTTGATGGCGGCCTCGATCTGCGACATCCGCCATTCGGCAAATCCGGCCATGCGGGGATTGCACAGGAAGCCGAAGCCCCGACCGCCCATCATCCCCGGCCCCATCATCATGCCGGGGCCCCACCCTGGTCCGCCCGCGCCCGGCTGGGCAACGCCCGGTGCGGCGGTGACGGTCACGATTGCGGCCGCGAAGACCAGCGCGCGTGGATCTAATCGCATGGCAGAACTCCTTGACGTGGCACCGATGAGTTTGCGCAAACTAAGCGCGCGGCGAGCTTTCGTGCTTGAGCGAGATCAACGGATCACTGCAGAGCCATGGCGAATTGAGGAGATGACAACGATACGCAGCTATCGCTGGATATGGACATCGGCGGTCGCATCGGGCTGCGGGACGCTGGCGCATATCGGCCTGATGGAGCTCAAGAGCCGGCTTCACCTGTTGCCGCAGTTCGATCCCGCCACGGCGCTTCTCGACACGCTCTCGCCCCTGTTCGCCCGAGCGATGCATGATGGGGCGCCGCTGTGGTTGCTCTCGCAGCTCAACGGAGCCTTCCTGATCGGCCTGCTGTTCGGGCGCTTCTTCCACCGCCTGCCCGGCGGCAGCGGTGTCGCCAAAGGCTTCCTGCTCGGGCTCGCCGGCTGGTTGCTGCTCGGAATCGGGTTGTTTCCCGCCATCGGCCTTGGACCGTTCGCAACGTCGCTCGGCCTGGGCGCCGGCCCGGCGCTGTTTTCGCTGGCGATGGTCGAGGCGTATAGCGTCGTGCTGGGCGCCGTGTATGCGGCCCTGCAGAGACCGGATCAGAAGATCGAGCCTGGCCGCGGAGAGAGCAATCACGCCTGACCGCCGCTGGGAGGTCGCCCGCCCCATTTCGAAAAGGCCGAATTTTCCTCTTTCGTTTTCTCGTAAATCGTGTATGATCCGCGTCGTCCTGCCCCATGCAGAGGGACGTACGCGTCGTCACGAACGTCGGTGCGGGATGCGGTGGCCGCGAACCATGCCGGACGCGCGTTTCGCGCAGACGACTGGCATGATCGCGGACGTGAAGTCGCAGCGTCCTGACACCCCGAAGCTGGTGTCACGTTCGCGACGGCGCTAACGCGCCGCGCGGATCATGGTGGCCAACACGCTCGGCGCACCAGGGAGACTGCGTATAAGCGTGAAGACATCGCGCAGGGAATGCCGGGGCGGATTCAATTGGTCGTCGCAACACTCGATGAGGAGGTTGCGATGGGCATTCGAAAGAAACGGTCAACGCGGGGCAAGCTGGGATCATTGGGGCGCCCACCAGTTGCGGGGCGTGCGGAACAGCAGAAATTTTGGCGTGGGATTGCCGCTGGGTTGAACAGCGAGAATGCTGCGCTGGCTGCTGGATTATCGGATGCTGTCGGCCCCCGATTATTTCGAAAAGCGGGCGGCGTGGCACCGGCAATGTTCCGACCTTCAGCGAAGCCGCTCTCCGGACGGCACCTCTCTTTTTCTGAGCGCGAAGAGATTGCGCTGCTGAATGCGCAGCGCCATTCTGTACGAGAGATAGCGCGGCGTCTCAATCGATCTCCCTCGACCATCTCCCGTGAACTCGATCGCAATGCGGCCACGCACGGCGGCAAGATGGCCTATCGGGCGACGGCCGCCCAGTGGCATGCAGATCGATCGGCCCGGCGTCCTAAGCCGAGCAAGCTTGCAAGCAACGCCGCCTTACGCGCTTATGTTGAAGAGCGGCTTGCAGGGTTTGTCGCACCTCCAGGCGGCGTTCGGCGGAAGGCCGGTCGTGCGGGCTCTAGCCAGAATCAGGGGTGGACGAAAGCGTGGAGTCCCGAGCAGATTGCCCGGCGCTTACCGATCGACTTCCCGGATGACGAGGCGATGCGCATCAGCCACGAAGCCATTTACCAGGCGCTTTTTGTTCAGGGCCGAGGAGCGCTGAAACGCGAGTTGTCGTCCTGTTTGCGAACGGGACGTGCGCTGCGCGTGCCCCGAGCGCGTACGCGGAAGCGCAGCAAAGGCTTCATATCGCCAGAGATCATGATCAGTGAGCGTCCGGCCGAAGTCGCGGATCGAGCTGTGCCGGGACATTGGGAAGGAGATCTGATCGTCGGCTCCGCCAGCTCGGCAATCGGCACGCTGGTCGAACGCAGCACGCGGTTTACAATGCTCCTGCACCTTCCACGGCTGCCGGGGTTTGACGATGGCCCACGTACGAAGGATGGGCCTGCGCTCTCCGGACACGGAGCTGAAGCGGTACGCGATGCGATCACGCGCACCATCGTCACCTTGCCCAAAGAACTCCGCCGCTCGCTAACCTGGGATCAGGGGACCGAAATGGCTCAACACAGTGACCTCAAGATCGATACAGACCTTCAGATCTACTTCTGCGATCCAAGAAGCCCCTGGCAACGTGGCACGAACGAGAACACGAATGGCCTGCTGCGGCAGTACTTCCCGAAAGGTACCGATCTGAGCGTCTACGATGCTGACGAGATCGCCGCCGTGGCCGCAGCGCTCAATTCCCGACCGAGAAAGACGCTAGGATGGAAAACTCCAGCAGAAGCGCTTGACGAGCTGCTGTCACGAATGAAAACACTTGGTGTTGCGACCACCGATTGAGCCCGCCGGTTGAATCGGCTTTGCCTGTGGTACCTGCCGCCTGCATTTTTTCTGCAGGCGGGCCATGGGTGAGGCCTTCACCCGGCATTCCCTGCGCCCTCTCGTTTTGCAGAGGGTAAACAGGCCGCAGAACTCGGGCTCATCGTGCCGCGGGAATGCGAGGTCATGTCTTGAGACGCTTGCGCAGATCTCTGTTGTCGTCCCGGGCACTGTTCGTGATCCAGGGCCTGACGGAGGACGGTCTCGGCTACATCGCGCGCGTGACCGCCCCCCACCTCCTCATCATGATCGCCTTCGTGCTTCTGCTCACGCTGTTTCCGGGCATCGTGACCATCCTGCCACGATTGCGCTACGGGTGAGCAGCCGTGTGTCAGGCCGCGCGCATGCCGTCGAGGAACTTCTGCACCTCGGCCTTCAGCCGCAGGCTCTCGCCGGACAGCGCCTGGGCCGAGGCGAACATCCGGTTGGAGCTTTCGCCGGTCTCGCCTGCCCCGCGCGCCGCGCTGCGGATGTTCTCGACGACCTCTGCGGTGCCGGTTGCGGCCGAGCGGACGCTCTGGGTGATGTTCTGCGTAGCGGCGCGCTGCTGTTCGACGGCGGCGGAGATCGAGGCGGCGATCCCGTTGATGCGCTCGATGGTCGAGCCGATCGCCTTGATGGCGTCGACCGATTCCTGGGTCACGGTCTGCATGTTGGCGATCTGGCTGGAGATCTCCTCCGTCGCCTTGGCGGTCTGGCCGGCCAGGGTCTTGACCTCCTGAGCGACCACCGCGAAGCCGCGGCCGGCATCACCAGCACGGGCGGCCTCGATGGTGGCGTTGAGCGCCAGCAGGTTGGTCTGCTCGGCGATCGAGGTGATCAGCTTGACGACGTCGCCGATGCGGTTGCCGGCGTCGGACAGCTCCTTGATGCGCTGGTCGGTCGCGGTCGCCTGGTTGACCGCCTCGGCGGCGATGGCGTTGGACTCCTGCACGCGGCGGATGATCTCGGCGATCGAGCCGGACAGCTCGTCCGATGCAGCAGCCGCAGTGCGGACGTGCTCGGATGCGGTCTCCGACGCGCCGGCCGAGTGGCCGGACAGGTCGGCGGTGGTGCGCGCCGTCTGGGTGAGCTGGCGCGCCTCGCGCTCGAACTCGCCCGACGAGGTCAAGACGTTCTCGATGATGCCGCCGATGCTGGCCTGAAACGAATCGACGAAACGCTGCAGCTCGGCCTTGCGCTGCTCGACAGCCGCTGCGGCCGCAGCGGTCTGCTCCTCGCGCATCCGGCGCCGCTCGCTCGCGGCACTGCGGAACACGACCAGGCTGCGGGCGATCTCACCGATCTCGTCGCTGCGGTCATCGGACTTGATCGCAACGTCCTCGCGGCCCTCGGCGATGGCGGTGAGCGCGTCGGTCACCGCGGCGAGAGGCTTGGTGACGCGGCGAACCGCCAGCATGGTCAAGCCGAGCACCAGCAGCGCGGCGATCGCAGCGGCGACGACCATGGTCCGCATCGCCTGCGACAGCATGGCGTCGAGCTCGGCCATGGGCACGCCGACATAGAGAATGCCGATCACCTTTCCAGCCGGATTGGTGACAGGAAAATAAGCGGTCATGAACGACTTGCCGAACAGCGTCGCGGGGCCCTTGTAGGCCTCGCCGCGGCGCAGCAGCGCCTGCGCCGGATGATCCGCGGCAAGCTGGGTGCCCACGGCGCGGTCGCCATTCTCCTTCTTCACATTGGTCGAGCGGCGGACGAACTGGCCGCTGTCATCAACCACGAACAGCGTGGCGCTGCCGCCGACATAGGACACCGCGCGATCGACGATCGCGTGATCCTTGATCTCGGGAATCGCCGGAATCTCGATGCGCGTAACGACGCCGTTCTGCACGCTGACTTTCGCGTCGCCGAACGTTTCGGTGAACGTCAGCGCGAAGGTGCGCAGATTGCCTTCGATGTCGCGTTTGGCGCGATCCGTGAAATCGGAGGACAGCGACCAGTACGCCGCGCCGACCACGAGAGCTGTGTTCAGGGCGATCACGACAACGGCGCCAATCAGCGCCTTGGTGCCGAGCTTCAATTTGACGGACACGAGATAAACCTTCCAGGGGAACTGCAACTGAATCTCAAACTGCCCGTAGTTGGTTTCAAAGCGGTTATTTTCCGGAGCGTAGAATACCGGAACTCTCGATAAAAACGGCAATAAGATACCCTGATCATGTCCTCCTCCCCCATCATCGTATGGTTTCGCGAGAGCCTGCGGCTGTCTGACCACCCCGCGTTGCATGAAGCAGCGAAGTCGGGCACTCGGATCGTTTGTAGTTACGTCCACGATCAGGAAAGCCCTGGGTTGCGTCCGCTCGGCGGCGCGGCGCGCTGGTGGCTCGCGCAATCGTTGCGTGCACTCCAGGCCGAACTACATGCGCTCGGCGCCGAGCTCGTGATCCGGCGCGGCTCCGCGGCCAAGGTGCTCGGCGAGCTGGCGCGCCAAACCAGGGCCAGCGCGGTGTATTGGAACGACGTCGCGCAGGCCGGCCCCCGCGCCGTGGCTGCCGGCGTCGAAGCAGCACTCGCCGAGATCGGCGTCTCTTCACGCGTGTTTCCCGATGACCTTCTGGTCGATCCGGCCGAGTTGCGCGGCAAGGATGGGCGCGGCCCGCGCGTGTTCACACCGTTCTGGAAGCGGGTGCTCGCTCTGGGTGATCCGCCGAAGCCGCTGCCGCGGCCGCCCCGGCTGTCGCACGCCCCCGGCGGCGCAAGCTTGCCGATCGGTGAGCTCGCGCTCGAGCCGCGCAAGCCCGACTGGGCCGGCGGCCTGCGAGCGTCATGGCAAGCCGGCGAGCGCGCGGCACAGGCGCGCCTCGCCAGCTTTCTCGAAACGGCCGTGCAGACCTATGCCGCCGATCGCGACCGGCCCGACATCGAGGCGACCTCCCGGCTGTCGCCGCATCTGCGTTTCGGCGAGATCAGCCCGCGCCAGGTCTGGCATGCGGCGCGATTTGCCGCCGCCGAGCGTCCAGCTTCCGCCGCCGGCATCGACAAGTTCCTGAGTGAGCTCGGCTGGCGCGAGTTCAGCCGCCACCTGCTCTACAACAATCCCGACCTCGCAACCCGCAATCTGCAGCCGGCCTTCGATGCCTTTCCCTGGGCGCAGGATCATTCAGCGCTGCAGGCCTGGCAGCGCGGGCGAACCGGATATCCGACCGTCGATGCCGGGATGCGCGAGCTCTGGCATAGCGGGAGCATGCACAACCGCGTCCGTATGGTGGTCGCCTCGCTGCTCGTGAAGCACCTTCTGATCGACTGGCGGCTCGGCGAACAGTGGTTCTGGGACACGCTGGTCGACGCCGACCCGGGCAGCAATCCGGCCAGTTGGCAATGGGTTGCGGGATCGGGCGCCGACGCCGCGCCCTACTTCCGCGTCTTCAATCCCGTGCTGCAGGGCGAAAAATTCGATTCTCGCGGGACCTATGTCCGCCGCTGGGTGCCGGAGCTGGCGCGCCTGCCGGCCACGCTGATCCACCAGCCCTGGGCGGCGAAGCCGCTCGAGCTCGCCGAGGCCGGGGTTGAACTCGGCCGCACCTACCCGGCGCCGATCGTGGATCACAAGCCCGGGCGGGAGCGCGCGCTGGCAGCCTACGCGAGCTTGCGCACAAGTGATTAGTTGGGGTGCGCTTTGACAGCACAGAGAATCCAGCTATCGTCGCAGGGTTTCCAACAAATCGGGGGACCCGATATGGACGACACTCCACTCTCTGATCCGACCGTGACCGAGACCAGCATGCCCGCCGAGGCACCGAAGGATCCGGTGATCACGACGGCACCTAAGGCCCGACGAGCGGCCAAGAAGACCGCGAAGAAGACCTCTAAGAAGGCTGCACCCAAGCGGGCCGCCGCCAAGGCCAAGAAGGTCGCGACCAAGAAGTCCGCCAAGAAGACCGTGAAGAAGGCGGCCAAGAAAGCTGCGAAGAAGACGGCCAAGAAGGCCACCAAGAAAGCGGCGAAGAAGACGAAGAAGGCCAAGCGCTGATTCTGCCTGGCTCGGGATCGAAGGCGACTCGTCACCTTCGCTGATGGTCTTGGCGAAACAATCCAGTGCCCGGTAGTGGGGACGATCTGGCGCTGGATTGTTTCGTTTGTCGCCGTGCGGTTGGGAGCCGGGACCTGGCATCCGCGGCGCGACGCAGCGACCGGTGATGCCGCGCGGACGCCGGGCCGGCTTGCGATTGGATTGCCGGCAGAGGTCTGCTGGGACAGAGATTCAGTGCGGGCGGTGCCCTCACCAGACGTCGGGACAGGGGTCGACGATCTTCCAGAGTTCGATGCCGTTCTTGATCCGCTTCATCTCGGTGGTGAGCCCGCCGTTGCGCCGGATCCAGTCCTTCACCGAATCGGGGTAATAGGACATCAGCTCGGACGTCCCCTCCATGCTGGTGACCTTGATGCCGAACGTGAACGCCTTGTCGTAATAGGCCTGGTGGAAGCCGAGGCTGGCCCTGGGCGTGACGCAGATCCTGTTGAGCGGCACGAAGCCGAAGACGAGCGTGCAGGCGGAATTGCAGATGCCGTCGATGATGACGCGCTGACGCGTTTCCCTGACGTGCCTGTACTTGGCCTTGTACTCTTCGATGTAGCCACCATGGTCGCGCGTAATGTGCAAATCCGCACGCGCCGGGCTAGCGGCGACCAGCAGGAGCACGACGCTTGGGATCAGGCGATTCATGGATCGGACGGCAAACCCGGTCTTTTCTGGCGCTGTCGCGACAACGCCTCGGGCCCAATGCACGACGGCACTTGCCGGACCTTGTCATGATCTTCTTAAGCACGCGGAAAAGGCCAAAATTTTGACGGGTTATCGCCTTTTGCGCACCCTTTCCGCCACTTCCGCGTTAGGCTATCAGCCAGACGGCCGGCCTTGACGTCGTTTTCCGGAGAAGAAAAGTCATGAGCAAGCTCGCATCCCTCGCCGCCGCCTTGATCGTGTCAATTGCCGCCCTGGTGCCGGCCACGTCCGAGGCGCGCAGCCATCATCGGCATCATCGCCACCACTACGGGCTGCCCTACGCCATCAGCTTCCTGCACAATTATGGCCCCGGCCCGCTGCCCGGCACCTTTGCGTTCTATGACGGTCCTTCCACCAACCACTGCTACCAGAGCTCGGCGGCCTATATCGGCCAGGACCGACGCCGGCATCCCTGCTTCTGACACCATCCATGGACGCCCCGCCAGCTTCGGCGCATGACCGTTCATGTCCTGCGGAGGCTGGCCTTGGCCATCCAAGTCTGGTATCCCGGTGACGCGGGAGATTTGGCCCGCATCGCGCGCTCGTAGCTCAGCTGGATAGAGCATCGGATTTCGATTCCGAGGGTCGGGAGTTCGAATCTCTCCGAGCGCGCCAGTCATCACCCGACCCAGCACTCGACCCTTGAGCCCGTACCACCCGACGCTGCGGGCGGCATGTCGAGAGCATCTCCGGCGACCGCCGCAGTTTCGATGCCGGGACCGGCGGCCTTCAGGCGCTCGCGATGTCGTGAGTGAGCCGGCCGACCTGGATCAACGGCTGCGTCGCATCGCCGACGCCACCGAAGACCTTCAGCTCGATCTCGACGCGGGCACGGCCCGACGTCGTTGGCTTCGTCGTCGCCCGCCACGTATCGATCATCTGCGCGAACGGGGCCACGAAGGGCGGCTTCACGCCCGGATCGACCGCTGACGGGGTCGGCGTCAGCAGGTTGATCGGCAGCCGCACGCGCGGGATCGCCGGCTGGCCGGCCACGATCTCGTAGCTGTACATGCCCTGCATCGCGACCTCGTCGCTGGTGCCGCCATTGCCGCCGGCATAGAGCCCCGCGAAGAACGTCGTCAGGCGCGCGTCGAGGTCACCGGTCGCCCCCGACATCGCGTCGAGCGAGAACGCCGTGTAGTTCAGCTGCGGAACCACTGTGGACGCGAACCGCACCTCCGGCGTCTGGAACAGGAACGCCGGGTTGGTGCTGGTGGTCTTGAGATCTGCCAGCGGGAACAGCGCGAGATTGCGCTGCACGAACACCGACGCCCAGCCGCTCTGGTATAGCAGCACGTCGAGCGGAGCGATCGAAACGGTTCGGGCCGGCAACCCACGTGCCTCCTCTTCGCCGAGATAAACCGTCTTGCCGTCGACCTGACGCGCATAGACGTAGGCGATCTGCACGCCGACGGGCAGCTCTGCCGGAGGCACGGCCTGGGGCGTATAGAGCTCGGGTGCAATCGCGATCGCGGGCGCCGGAAGCGTGGTCGTGCCGTTCGAAATCGTGTTGGCCGCCGCATTCCAGCTCGCCGCCGTTCCATCGATGGTGATGTTGACGAGATTGGTGCGCGCGTGCCCGTCGCTGGTGCTGTCGAGCGTCGACAGAAACTTCACGATCACATGCGCCGGTGCGACCGCCAGCCTTGCAGGCCCGACCGTCTCCCGCGCATAGGCATCCGCGATCTGCCTGGTCTCCAGCGCAAAGGCGGCGGTCGCCTTGCGCGCGGCGGCCAGCGTCGCCGGATCCGGCTCGGCGCCGTCGATGCCGACCAGATACTGGTTGAGGTCGCGCAGGATCGCCGGATAGTTGGTGACGAATTGCGCGAGCGCGGTGAACAGGTCGGGCTCGCCGCTCAACCTGGCCGAGCCGCGCAGCGTCGGCTCGGTCGGCCGGTTGAACTCCATCGTGCAGGACACTGCGTCGGCTGCCGCCTGCTGATAGAGGTAGTCGAACGAATAACCCCAGGCGTTCAGCTTCGATGGATCGGTCGTGCCCTCGCCGGTGAGCTGCCGCGCCTGCTGCGCGGAGACCGTCGGCGGCGTCGGCAGATCGCGGTTGACCACGGGAATGTTGGTGACCTGCGTCCCCAGCGGATAGCTGAACGGCCCGTTGACGAAGGCGAGCCATCGCGAATCGACATAGCCGTCGATTCCGGGGACGGTGCGCCGCGCGAATTCGAGATGAGTGAGCGAGAGCGTGAGCTCGAGCGGCACATAGGCCTGGTCGACGACGTTCTTGGTGGCGAACACGAAGGCCAGCCGCGGATCGTACCAGGTCTTGCTGGCGGGATCGTAGACTTCGCCGAGCGGGATGCGCGTCGGCGTCAGCGTGAAATTCTGATTGTCCGCGGCGCCCTTGATGCTGCCGCCCGGCTGACCGTAGAGGTTCGGCGGACCGGCCGGGTTGCTATCGCCTCCGCCGGTCACCTCGGTCAATCCGAACACGACGGCCGCACCGGCCCGATAGGCTGCGCCAAGCTGATTGAGCAGCTGCTGGCGCAGCTTCTCGCTGGCGGCGAATCCGGTTGAAGGATCGCCCGCGCTGGTCGACAGCACCGGCAGCGTCTTCAGGCTGATCGTATCGGCCAGCGATTCCTTGGTCGTCAGCACGCTTCCCAGCGAACCGTCCTTGAGCGGATCGGTCACGCCGTCGATCCGGTCGAGGATGAACGCGTGCGGCGCGTAGTCGGCCGACAGGAACTGATCGATGGCATCCAGCGCGCTCTGGAACCACTGGTTCAGATCGACACCGTCGAGATGCAGCGTGTCGGTGTCGCCGCTGTCATAGCGCGTGATCGTCGCATCGCCGCTGGCAAGCGCCTTGGCGATCGGCTTCGGCGCAAAATAGCTCGGTGACGTGCCCAGCTTGAAATGGATGCCCTGCCCGGCCGCCTTGCCGAAGCGGACGGCCCAGAGCTGCTGAGCGCCGTCGGCCGCATCCTCGCCGTCGCGAGACAGGCCCTGCCCGACCTTGAGATACCAGTCGGCGGTGACGAAGACCGTTTCGACGACCTTGCTGAACTCCGTGTAGGATACATTGCCGTCGCCGTCGGCGCGCGGCAGGATCGCCGCGGCCACGCCAGTGTCGCCCTGCAACGCCGCCACCGCCGGATCGACCAGCAGCGGATTGCGGCTGAACGTGAGCGTGACATCGAGCTCGAGGATGTTGCCGGCGGCGATCGCATTGACGTCGACCGGAAGCGACAAGGTCACAGCCGGGGCTGCGGGCGCCTGGCCGCGCGTCACGAGCTTCAGATACAGCACACACGCACGCACATAGCTGCGAATGATGTCCGCCTGCGCATCGGTGAGGTCCACGTCGGGCTTGGCAAGCAGCGAATTCGACAGCCGCATCGCTACCGCGTTACCGGAGACACCCGGCACGGGGACGGCGACATCGGCGGAATAATCCTGATGCAGCTGATAGTAGATTCGGGTGTAGAGCGAGAGATCGTCGGCGGCCCGCGCCGCTCCGTCCGGTCCGGCATAGGCGGCGGCGTTGAGGGATAATGCGAGCTTGAACGCGGCACCGCCCGCCGCGTCATAGCTGTAGCTGGCATTGGTATTGATCCAGGACCCCAGCCCGATCAGCTCATCGCGGTACAGCATCGACACCGCAGCCCCGTTGAGCGCGCCGCGGTACCCTTGCGGCGGCGCCTCGAACGGTGTCACCGTGGTGTTGCCGAAGATATCGCGCCATTGCAGCGCGACCTGCGCCATGGTGCCGACGCCGAGATAGGGATTGGCCGCCTTCGGCGGCAGATCCGGATCAGACGGGTCCGGCGCGGCGTTGACCAGCGCGAACTGCGCCCCAATGCCGATGGACTGGCGATAGTCGAGATCGGCGATCGCGACCTGCGCCAGGCGGTCGCCGCGCGTCCGCGCCGAGCGCGCATGGCTCTCGAACGCGCTGGACTCATCGTCGTCATGGTCTTGGGGACCGAACGGCATGCCCAGCGGAGTAGCCTTGTAGAAGACGTTGCCCGCGAGTCCCGCGGCCAGCGAGGTGTAGAGCTGATACATCGTCTTCTTGGCAAAGTCCGGCGCCGCTGGATCGTCCGGCGGCAGGCCGAGATTGTCGCGCGTCAACGAGAACCCGATGTTCTGCGGTGGCAACTGGTCGCGCAGGGAGAACAGCTGCGGATCGAGATCGAGCACGGCATTGACCGGGAACAGCCCGGGCGCTGCGCTGGCGCCACGGGCGATCAGGTCGACATCCAACCCGTAATAGGAGGCCATGCTGGCAAAGCTCATCCCGGGCGCGGCCGAGGAACTGACCTGATAGGCCAGCGGCGGGATGTAGAACACGGCGGCCAGCGCAACAGCGACTTGTGGATTGAATGTGGCGATGTCCTGGCCGGTGATCGGATGGACTGCACCGGCTGAGAACAGTCTGGCGAGCTTGTCGAGCGTGGCCTGCGCGTCGATGGCCGCCCCGGTGCCGCGAACCAGATCCGCGTCGGTCAGTTGGCGCACCGCGCCCACGATCGGCACCAGCGCGCCCGCGGCGAGCGGCTTGGTCGCGTTGACCTCGGCGATCCGCCCGGGCCCGGGGCCGTAGATCGCCGCGAGCGCATCGAGCGATGCTCCCGCCGCAACCGGTGCCGTCTGGGCGGTCGAGGCGAGCGACACCGTCTGTACCAGATCGCTCTGCGGATCGACAGCGTCGGTCGTCACGAAGGCGTTGACGAAGTCGGGAAGCGTGGTGCCGAAGGACTCGCTGCCCTGCGCCGCGAACGTCACGACCATTGTCACGATGCCAGAGCCGGAGGAATCGAAGACGGCCGCCGGCAGGCCTTCCTCGCTTTCGACGTTCTCGTAGTAGAGATAGTAGCCGCCGCTGCGGACCGTGCTGAGCTCCCACATCAGGCGGATGAACTGCGCCGGCGAATTGGCAATGCCGCGCGGCGGAGCGTCCTCGGCGCTCAGCATCAGGCGCAGCGCCGCCGCAGGATTGGTCTCGGTCGACAGGTTGGTCTGGGTGATAAAGGCGAGGAAGTCGGCGTCCGCAGGCGTCACCAGCATCGGCGCGCCGGGTCCGGACTGGTTGTAGAGCAGGAAGACGGCGGAGGCGATGCCTTCGCCCAGCGCATCCATGGCGGTCAGGATGCGCTGCAGCCGCACCGCGTCCTCCGAGCTGGGTCCGACGAGCTCATAGACGAACGGCAGCGACGGCGCCGATGCCGGACCGCTCGGCAGATCGCCTGCGCCGGTGCCCTGAGCAGCCAGCGCCGTTGTGTCCGGCAGACGCTTGATCTCAATATCGAGCCGCGTGCACCAGGCCCAGCGCCCCAGGTCCGCATAGTCGGTGCGTCCGGTCGCGGGATTGCTGCGCCCGGTCTGCGGCTGGAACTTCGGCAGCAGCGCGAAGGTCGAGCGGAGATCCGGCATGACCGCGCGGATCGACTGCTCCCGCGTGGCGACCAGATTGGTCTGCGCCGGCGGCAGGCTCCATAGCGTCGGCTGCACCTGCGCGCCGGCATCGGCCGCCGCGGCCACGCCGCTGCGGTTCGTCAGAGCCAACAGGCTCGCGACGGATCCGCTCGACCAGCGCGCGTAGCCGCTGGCGGTAAACGGCCGCGGCTGACGCTCGGCGAGCGGCAGCGCCGCAAACGTCGGGCTCGGGACGAAATTGCCCGGCGCCCTGGCCCAGCTGACGACGACGTTCAGCGCGGCATAGGCCTGACTCAGATCGACGTCCATGCTGAGGTCGGTGGTGTCGTTCAGCAAGATGAAATCGAGCGGGACGCCGTGGCTCTGAGTCTCGCGTGCGAAGCCGACCTTGTAGCTCGTGGCAGAACTGGGCGTCGGGAATTGCTGGCCGGTGAGCTGATAGACGCCGTAGCCCGATTGCGTCCTCGGATAGAGGAACGCAGGCGACAGGGTCAGTCCATCCCGGACCGGCAGCCGCAACCCATAGACCAGGAAGCGCGAAACCATGCCGGCGGTCTGCCCGACCTGGCCCGTGGCCGCGATGGCCGACCACAACGCGCCGACCGACAGGGCCTGAAGACTGCCGACCGTGAGCAGGCCGCGCTCCGCCTGCACCGAGAACAGGCCGGCGACGCCGCGATTGGCGTCCGCCACTGCAACCGCAGTGGTCTGGAACAGGCTCGCGACCGTCGACAAGGTATCGGATGACGGGCCGGAGGTCCCTGCGGTCCTGTAGGCGATCGGCCAGATCGCGAGCGGCAAGGTCGGCTGCAGCAGGCCGGCGACGCCGTAGAGCACGCTCTGTGCAGCGAGCGCGTCGATCGAGATCGCGCCGAGCTGCAGCGCGATGTCGTCGAAGCTGTCGCCCTGCCGCGTCACACAGATCTGCTCCTGGCCGTGGCTGTTGGTGAGCAGCAGGACGACGCCGCCCTGCAGCATGTGACGGGCCCGGTTGGCCACGATCAGGCGGTCCGGCGTCGTGATCCAGCGCGGCGGCAACGCCGCATCGGAATAGCGGCCGGCGATGCCTTGCAGGGTGTCCCCGCTCTGCACCACATATTCGAGGCCGTCGATATGCAGGGACAGCCCGGCCCCCAAGGCATGGTCGACATTGGGCTGTACGATATCCGCAATCGTCAAGGCGTTGCCGGCGATCCCGTTGAGCTCATCGAGAATGGCACCGATGCTGCTCGTCGGGGTCAGCGGATAGGCATAGCTCTGCAGCGCGTCGGCCGCGGCCTGGAGCAGTTGGCGCGCGATCAGCGTGAAGGTGTCGACGAACACCAGGGCCGCCATCGACTCCGCCGAGCTCGCATCGGTCTCCGCGGCAAGCCGGCGCGTTTCCTTGTTCTGGGCCTCGATGTTCGCGGCGACCTGCGCGAATATTTTGCTGACCGCGGTCGCGTAGCCGGGCGTGGCCGTGGTGTAGGTCTCGAACGCGATCGGCGAGGTCTGGCCACCGGACATGCCGGGGACCTGCAGCTTCAATCCGTCGAACACCGGAAACAGCACCGAACCGGCATCGAGCTTGGTCTTCAGCCCCGACGATTGCGCCGTCGCCGGATTGAAGATGTCGAGCGTGAAGCCGTCGGCCAGGAACTGCAGCAGGCCCTTGATCGACAGGAACGGATCGGCCGTGTCAGCGAGACGCGCGACATAGGCCTCGAGCTGGGTGAGCGTCACCGACATGGCCAGCGTCTCGGTGAGCTCGGCCGCATCCCCGCTCTCGTTTCCCAGTGCGTCGATGATCCAGGGGAAGTAGACCTCGGCCAGCACATCGAAGGACGTCTTGGTGGCGGACGGCGCGCTCGCCGCGGCATCCGGCGCGTCCATTGCGAGCAGGAGCACGAATGCCCCCTGGTTCGAGGCTGCGTCTGTGGCTGCCTCCGGAGCAAGCACGGTGTACTGCGCGCCCGCCATCAGCGACAGCTTCGGCTTGTTGCCATCTGCGGCGGCAAGGCCCATCCGGCGGGCGCTAGCGGGCCCGAGCCGCTTCGGTCGCGGCTTCAAGCTGCGCGCCAGCCGCATGGCCGCGTCCGGTCCGCGCGCGTGAGCCCGCTGCATCAGCAGCGCGTCGGCGCGTGCCCCCTGAACCTCCCATGGCGCCGTGCTGGTCTGTCCGATCACGAAGGTCGCAGAGACCTGGGCCGAGAACGACAGGCTGATGGAGATCGAGAACAGGCCGAGATTGATCTTGACCTTGAGGCTGATCGTCACGCTCGCGTTGGCGACCACCGGAATCTCGCGATAGCTCTCATAGGTGAGCTGGATCGACAGCACGATCTTGACATTGACCGAGGCTGAAATGATCGCGAAGTCGACGCTGCCATACAGCAGGCCGATGATGCCGACCGTTCCCGACAGCTTGAAATAATAGTCGCTCTGCAGCGCGCTGCTGCTGGCGCGCGATGCCAGCGTGCGCGCGGGGTCATAGGGATGCCACGGCGCCACGACGCCTTCGACGATGCCGAAGACGGTGAGCGCAAAGCCCGCCTTCAGAGGCCCCTTCTCGAAATTGTAGCCTAGACCGAGCTGCAGCCCGATGCCGAACTCGATGACGGGATCGAAAGTGCCGAGGTTGGTCTTCGGGATCTTGGTCGAGGTCGCGTTAGACAGTTTGCCGATGTAGAAGCCGCCCGCGCCCAGCACCGGCACGCCGTACACGATCACCGAGATCGAGAAGGAGCGGCGGAAATCGAGATTGTACGGGAAGCCGATGTCGATGAAGAAATCGCCGTTGGTGTAGACCTTGATCCCGAGCTGCGGCAGCGTGATCGACACCGCACCAAAATTGAGGTTGCGGATGATGTCCGGGAAGGTGAAGTCGATCTGGTAGACGCCGATGTCGTCGGTGATCTTCTTGTAGAGGATGTCGACGACGAGGTTGGCGAGCCCGCCCATCTTCTCGCCGGCGAGTGCCAGCCGCAGGCCGTAGAGATTCGGGTCGTTGAACACCAGCATGGCATCGATCGACCAGGCGCCGGCCACCTTCATCAGGCCGAGATGCCCGGCAATGAGCCAGTTGTTGGACTGGTCGTAATAGGGCAGTCCGGGCGTCCCGCCGTCGTCCGCATTGGGATCGACCGGATTCATCTTGCCCGTCGTGCTGGGGACAGACTGCAGTGCGCAGATCACCTCCTTGGTACTGTTGAAGCTGGAATGGCCGGTGATGCCGATGCGCTGCCCGAGCACCAGCAGGAACAGCTTGAACCATTCCTCGCCCCGGCCGGGCACCGACGGCAGGTTCTGCACGTCCTGCCCCTTGGCCGGATCGAGCAGATTCTTGAACGCCGGATCGTCGGCGACCAGTGGGCTCGAGCCCTCGATGGCGAGCGTCACCTTGCCGTCGGTGCCGCGACGGAAGGTCAGCGCGGTGATGCTGATGAAGCCGAGATTGATCGGGCTCGACAGCTCGTAGCTGGCCGACAGGCGCTGCGAGAAGCTCTCGCCGCTCTTGAGCGAGACGTTGACACGCAGCGCATCGAGCGAGATCTGGTTGAGCAGGTCCCATGGCGAATCCAGCGTGAAGTAAGGATTGCCGAGCGTACGCACCAGCGCCTGCACCAGCGAGCCGATGCTCCAGCCCTTGAGGCTGAACGTGACCAGCTCCTTGCCGCTCTCCCAATCCGCTCGAAAGCCCTCCCACTCGACGAACAGAATGTTGTTGGAGCCCGCCTCCGTCGTCTCGAACTCATAGCCCATCGTGAGTTTGAGGTTGATCGCCGAGTAGATCCAGGTGCCTTGCGCGAAGCCGGAGAACTGCTGCTGGGCCGGCTTCTGGCCGTCATAGCTGACGCCGAGCCGCGCCGGATCGATGCCGACGGTCTGATCGCCGAAGGCGAACGTCCAGCTGAAGCCGACGGTGATGTCGTAGCTCGTCTTCAGCTCGCCCTGCTCGGCCGGAATGGTCGCGGTGATCGCGAATTCGGAGATGATGAGGTCGCCGGGCAGGAAGCTCGGGAAACCGTAGGCGCTGCCGGGCGAAAAGAACTGGTTGATCAGGTCCGAGACCTCGAGCGGTTCCTCCAGCGAGGCGGCGAGGTCCCACCGCTTCGGCGTTTCGAACCCGTCATAGGTCACGCTGACCTTGGTGTGCAACGGGCCGACATCGAGGAAGCCTCCGACGCTCGACTTCCATTGCGTCTGCGAGGCGGTTTGCAGCGCGCCCCCTCGCGAGGTCCGCAGCATCGGCAGCGGCGCCGCCCGCAGCAGCGTCGTCGCATTGCCCCCGTCTGGCGTCTGCGTCGGAGTCTGCGCCGCGATTGAGACCGTCCCCTCTCGCACGGCAAGGATCGGCTGGTTGTTGATCTTGAGCAGATTGAGCGTGAGGCTGAAGCCGGCGTCGAACTGAAAGCTCTGCGCGCCGTAGTCGACCGCGACCGCGATGTCGCCAAGCTCGAAATCGCCGACATTCTCGACGTCGAGCACGACGGCACCGCCGGACAGTGCCGTCAGGAAGTCGCTCAGCTTCGCGGTCCCGGCGAAGGATGCGAAGAACTGCTTCGCGGAGGTGAACTGGACGGTGAACACGCCGTCGCCCTCGCCGTCGGGCCCCTTGAAGACGCTCGGCGCCAGTACGAACTCGGTCGTGAAGTCGTAGGTCTGTTGCCGCTTGGTGCCGTCGAACGGATAGGCCATCGACCATTGCAGCGCGAAGCTCGTGATCTTGAAGTCGAGCACCCCGGTCGGCGGCAGGATCTGCCAGCTCGTATCCTTCGAGCTGCCGATCTCGATCGAGACCGCCGTGATCGTCGGCGAGCGGCCGAGCGTGCCGGCGATCGAGAAGCCGTTGAGACCGACAAAGGCGAGGAACTGCTGCAGCACATCGGGAGTCGCGGCGAGATAGCCGCCATTGCCGCCCATCACCTCGATCACCGTGGCCGGCGTCAGCGGCGCGCCGCCTTCGACGACGGCAAGTGCCACCGAATAGTTGGCATCGGCGCCGGGTGTGATCTCGACGTCGAGCTGATAGGAGCCGGTGCTGCCGACGTCGAACTGCGAGGAGATCGCGAGCGTCGGCGCCTGATCTCCGGCATCCGGATCGGCGGGATCGGCCAGCACCAGCACGCCGTCGACCTCATCGGCGCCATCGGGCGCGGGAATGGTCAGAGCGAGGCTCGGATCCCTGACCGTGAACTGCGACGCGAGCTTGAACGTGCCGTCCTGGATCGCGGCCCGCAGCTGCCCCGGCGGGAACAGCACGGTCTCGCCGTTGAAGATGTCCATGTTGAGCGCGCCGCTCAG
Source organism: Bradyrhizobium sp. SZCCHNS3052 (assembly GCF_032484495.1). Lineage (NCBI taxonomy): Bacteria > Pseudomonadati > Pseudomonadota > Alphaproteobacteria > Hyphomicrobiales > Nitrobacteraceae > Bradyrhizobium > Bradyrhizobium sp. SZCCHNS3052. The sequence continues at coordinate 87,357 of NZ_JAUETB010000009.1, forward strand.
CAGCAGATCGCCGGTCGGCGCGGTGAGGCCTGGAAACAGCAGCAGGAACGGCTTGGCGACATCCGGCAGAGCGACCTTGGCAACGAAATTCTGCACCGCGCCGCCGCTCACGGCACGCCCTGCGGAGTCACCATACGGGTAGGTGCCGGTCGCCGTCGAGAACACGAAGCTGACGTTCTTCAGGGTGCCGAACTGATTGAACGGGAAGCCGCCCATGAAGGCGAAGCTGCTGGTCCAGGTCCAGTTCGATGGCGTCGCCTCGGCCTGCACGATCAGTTGGTCGCCGTCCACGGTGAAGACAAGCGTGGCCTTCGCGGCCAGCGGAGCCGAGGCGCCGATGAACGGGATCGTCGCCGACTGCACCGTGAACGCCGTCCCTTCGACGGGCCCGACATCGGATTTTGCCACCGTCACCTTGAAGTCGGCCGCGGCCTTGAGGAAGAAGGCCTGGCTCAGCCAGGCGTCGTAGTCTGCGGGGACCTTCACGGCGGGATCGGCGAGGCCCGCCGTCAGGAAGGCGGCATCGAGCGCGAAGGCGGTGTCGCCGGCGGCGGCTTCGACAGCGGCACGGAGATTGTCGATAGCGCTCATCAGCCGGCGCTCCCTCAGATGTCGGCAGAGATGCCGAAGTGATCGCTGGTGTTGCGAACGCGTCCGTAGTTGCTCCAGCCGGTCAGATTTCCGGCACCGCCGATCCCCGGATAGTTCGCCGCCGTCGGTGCGCCCGGCCACCCCATCGGCGGCGCGGTGAACTGGTTGGCCAAAGCGATTGCACCGGGGGGAGGATTGTCCGGCGGCGCCATGACCGCGTTCATCGGCGTGCCGGTCACCGTGTTCATGATCGTGGTCTGATAGTTGTGCATGCCGTTGTGCGGCCAGACCAGGACGTTGTCGATCGAGTAGAACGGCGCGGCGACGAAGTTCGAGCCGACATAGCCGTAGCCGGGATAAAAGCTCTGCCCCGGCCCGCCGCCGTTGGACCAGAGGAACTTGGACGCCGCCGTCTTGTCCTTGCCGCGAATATGGGTAGAGAAATAACCCTTGTACTGGTCGAGATTGACAGGAACGCCCACCGCCGTCGGACTGACGAGCAGCGTGTAGGCACCGGGACCGCCGGTGAGCGGATTATAGAGGCCCGAGGCGGTACCATTGACGGCGAACAGGTTGACGTTGAAATCGCCGCCGATCACCCGCGTCTCGTTCACGCCCAGAGCGCCGACGACGTCGTTGATCGTCGACAGCGTGGTGATGTAGTTCGCCGCCGCCGGATTGTTCGGCGGGGAATGGATGCCGAAGATGGTGAGGTCTCGCTGCACGACGCCGAGATTATTGGCCTCGGTGAACGTCGCCATGAACGGCTCGCGCAGCCCGGCAAAGGCAACAGGAGCGCCGAGCGTGGTCGTGAAGGCGATCCGCGCCGCGACGACGTCCTCGTTGAGGCCGCCATTGTGCTGGGCACCCGCAGGGATCTGGCGCACTCCGCCCAGGCCCGGAGGCACCAGCATTCCATTGACGTTGACGGCACCGAGGGGCACCACCATGCCATTGTACGGCGTGGCGACGCCGCCGCCCGGCGGCACCGACACGCCGCCATGCCCGCCGGTCCAGATGTTGGGCCCGGTGAAGTAGCGGTTGAGGGTGCCAGCGGTGTTGGTGCGGCGATAGAGAATGCCAACCGTCTCTGAGCGCCCGCCGACCCCGGTGTAGAGCGGCGGCACGGCGTTCCATCCGCCCGCCACCATCGTGGCGGGGTTGTTGAGCCCGAACTGCACCATGGCGAGCGCATTGATGCCGCCGGTCTGGCTCGCCAGCGCGTTGGGCGCATTGTCGCCCGAGCTCACCTCGATGATGACGATGATGTCCGGCTGCACGGCCGTCAGCACGGCATTGATCACCGCGCGGCGCTGGATCGCGCTCTGCATGTCGTTGAGACCGCCATGCCCGCGTTGCCGCTTGATCGAGGCCGAGAAGATCTTGTTGATCGAGAATTTCTCGATATTCCAGAACAGGATCCGCGTCATGATGACGGCTCCTGAAGCTCGGGCTTGCGTGCGGCGAATGCGAGCGACTGCTCGCAGCCCGGATTGTCGTCGGCGACATAGGCGGCGTACCAGCCGAGGCTGCCGGTGTTGTCGGGATCGCCGAACAGGAAGAACTGGATGTTGGCGGACGGCGGCAGCTTGGCGATGCCGAATATCTTGATGGCGATATCGTCGATCCGCAGGCAGTAGAACCACTTCGGACCGTCATCCGACAGCTTGCGTCCCGATGCGGTCGGCACCGGCTGGCGCAGGATCGAGATCGCCCCGACCGCAACCTTGATGACGCCCTGGATGCTGAACAGGCTGGCGCCGGGCGCCGCGCCCGGCAGGCTCATGCCGATGAAGACCGCGTGCTGCGCATCCGACCCGGTGGTGACCGGTGACCATGCCGCGAGCAGCTGCGACTGGAAGCCGACGCCAGAGGCGAGCGCCCCCGGACCGCCCAGCGTGATGTCGTAGACGACGCCGAACCAGGGCCCCTCGAGTTCGGTGAGGTTGAGCTGCGACGTCACCGGCAGGAAGCCGAGATCGGACGGCTTCTGATCACCGGTCGCGTTGACGAAGCTCTTCAGTTGCAGCGCGAAGCCGCGGAACAGGCTGGTGTCGCGCATCGTCGAGCCGTTGAGATTCCAGGCCAGGTTGCCGGTCGCGACCCCAAACCTCTTGGCTCCGGGCGTCGCCTGCGGATAGGTCATGCCGATGACGAGGCCGGAGAAGGCGAGCCCGACACCGAGCGCCTCCTCGGGCGTATCCGGCGGACTGCCGAACGACAGCAGGTCGAGCGTCTCTCCGATGGTGCTCTGAAGCGCCGTGAAATCGAGCTGCCCCCAGACGAGGAAGTTACTCGCCACCGTGGCGCCCTGGTCCTGGATGCCAATCGTGTTGAACTGCACCCGGTCGAAGGCCACGGCCGGCAGCACGTTCGACGGGCTGGTCAGCACGTTGGTCGTGTTCTGCTCGAAGACATAGGCGCCGCGGCCGCCCTGATCGACATAGCTGCCCTTGAGCACGATTCCCGTGAAAGGCTGCGGCTTGCCGCGCGAGTACAGCCGCGCCACCGGCGCGCCGAACAGCGCCGCGACCGAGAGCTGGACGTGGCTGTCGAACCGCGTCAGCCTGGCGTTCTCGAACAACGACTGCAGCTGCAGCACGGTAAAATCGAACTCGCCGCTCATCTGCACCGCCACCGGCACGTCAGGCGCAACGCCGTTGGAGATGTTCATCGCATAGCGCGGGTCTTCGTAGTCGATCAGGCCGAACAGGCTCGAATTGCCCTGCGGCATCGTGATCCGACCGCTCCGGCCGTCGACCGTGACGCGGCTGACGGTGAAGCCGAAATGATGGGCGTTGAAGCGGGTGAAGTCGATGCCGGCGGCAAGCCCCGCAATCTCGGGCGGCATGTCACGCTGGCCGAGGTCGGCCGCGAGCACGATGACGCCGGTCCAGTTCGGGTCTTGGGCGATGCGCGCGAAATTCTCGTAGAATGGGCCGGACGGTCCCTTCGAGCGTGCGATGGCGTCCGCGATGTAGTCCTGTAGCCATTGCGACAGGCCTGTGTAGGACAGCGCAGCGGTGACCGGCGGTGTGCCGGGCAACAAAGAGAACTGCTCCGCGGACGTCCACCGATTGGCATTCGTGACCCGCTCCAGCAACGAGCCGGAGCAGAACTTCATGATCATCACGTTGCGGTAGGCGGTGGCAGAGGCGCCGGCGCCGACCGCCGCGGTCATGGTCCAGCCCGCAATATTGACGGTGTTGGCGAACTGGGCGCCTGTGCCGAACGGCTCCGGATTGACGGCGACCAGAAAGAGCTGGTTGGTCTGCAAGGCGTCCTGCATCGCCTGGGAGGGAGCGGATAGCGCGAATGGCAGGGTGTTGCCGTCGCGGTCGATCGACTGCGCCATGCTGACCTTCAGATAGGCCCCCGTCGTCGGATCTCGCTCGATGATGAAGCCCTGCGGCGTCGTCCCATCGGTGCTCGGGCCGTCCGGCAGCGTGCCGCGCAACGCGTGAGCCCGCGCCGCCTGCACACGCGCCGACCACGTCTTGCTGCCATAGCTCGAGATCAGCGACTTGCGGGTTGCAGCCACGATCTGGCTTTCGAACTGGACGAGCGTCGCGCCATCGAGGCCGCTACTCGCAGCAGCTCCATAAGGCGCCAGCGGGAACGTCTTGTCGCTGCCCTGGGCGAGCGGCATGAATGGCGGTGCCGATTGCAGGATCTCCGCATTCGGAGCGCCGGCCGCGGCCGTACTATAGATCGCGCTGCCCTCGGGCTCGGCCAGATAGTCGACGGCCCCGCCCCCGGCGACGATGGTCACCCAGGAGGTCTGGTGGTCGTCGGTCAGGCGCGGCGCAACGGCACCGCTCGCGGGACGGTTGAGATCCGCCGTCTCGAATGGGAACACCGGCGCGTAGCCGGGCTTCGAGGGAATGGCGTTGAGACGATCGTTCTGCGCTGCGGGCTGGCTGGCGTCGTACGCCTTGAAGCTGAGCGCCTCCGATCCGAATAGTCCACCCATCAGCTTCGCAAGCTGCCCCGTCGAACTGCCATCGGCGCCGAGCGCATAGTGGCCGGCCAGGCTGAGATAGGTCGTGCCAGTGTCGACCGCGGCCGTCTTCGCGGCGCTGGTCGCAAAGGCGAAGCCCCCTGCTCCGAGCGCCGGCGCCGTATCCGTGCTGCTAGCCCCGAGCGGCGTCAGTTGCACGACACGCCCGCCGGTCGTGCGGAATTCGCTCGTCAGCGCAGGCGCCCCCTTGATGGCGAACCCCGAACGCAGATACCCCTGCTCGAGCTGCTCTCGGCCGATCACGCGGTTGGCCGGATCGCCGAGGTCGAAGGCACCTGCGATCGAAAGCTGCGACGGCAACGCCGCCACCGTCATGGCTGCATATTGCGCAGCTTGCAGCGACGTCGTCGCGCTGTTGTTGATGACGTAGCGGATGCCCTGCTCCAAGCCCTGGCTGACGAACGCCTGCTTCGAATCGAGCAGCCCATCGAAGGTTACGCAACCGGTGTTGGCGCCGCCGAACGGCACATAGGCGTAGATGCGATTGTTGGAGGTCGGCGCAAGGCGAATGCCCAGCGGGTTGTCGCCCTTGCCCGAAAAGCCGATGAACGGAGGTGAGCTCAGCGCCGAGCCCGACAGGCGCAGCGCCCCACCCTCGATATCGATCCGGCTCTGATCGAGGATGTAGAACTTGGCGTTGCTGGCAAACCACAGGTTCAGGTTGCCCGAGACCTGGTAGACCGGCGGCAGATTGATGAAGGAGACGCCATAGCGCTCGAAGTCGCCGAACGCGACCGGGTTGGCCGACGCGAGCCAGACGACAGCACGATTGCGCGTCGCCTTGCTGATATAGGCCCGGACACGCTCGGCGAACCCGCCGGGATCCCGATCGAGATCGGCGGGCCGCTGTGTCGCAAACAAATAACTGCCACCGTACTTCTTCAGCGAGTCGTCGTAATTGATGAACGGTGGCAGAGACGAGCCCGTGCCGAGAAGGTAGCCGGCCCAGCCAACCGAGCCGGCAACCCTGGTCTCGTAAATCGCAGAGGAGTCGACCTGCTCGAACTGCGCTGACGCGGACGCGTCCATGCTCGTATCACCCGATCGGGAAGATGCCGAGCAAGGTGCCCGCCAGTGAATAGAGGGCACGATCGTCGATGATGTCGCCCTTGATGATGGTCACCGTATATTGGGCCGAGCCCAGCGCAGCATATTGCACCGTGATGCCCGCCTTCCACGTCGTCGCGCCGATCGTGATATCAGCGGCGAGGACCGCAGTGATCTGGGACTGCGAGACGATCGGCGTCCAGACCGGAATTCGTCCCTGGTACTGGAATGAGACGTAGGTCGTGTTGTTGGTGTCGCCGCTCGGCGTCGTCACCACGTTGCTGTTCGGGCTGGTCGGGGTGTTCACCGTCGGCAGCGCCGTGAAGGCCGCGCGCGGATATTCCTCGGTCCGTGCGGTCGCGGATGGCGCTGCCTTGACATCCAAACCGATCGGGAAGATGCCGAGCGTCACGCCCTGGAGCAAGTAGAGCCCACGATCGTCCACGATCTCGCCCGAGATGATGGTCACGGTGTACTGGGTCGATCCCAGCGCCGCATACTGGATCGTAATGCCCTTGCGCCAAGTCGTTGCGCCGATCGTGATGTCAGCCGCCAAAACGACTTGAGGTTGTGCCTGCGAGACCACCGGCGTCCAGACCGGAATGCGCCCCTGATACTCGAACACGAGCTGCGTCGTGTTGTTTTGATCGCCCGTCGGCGTCGCGACGACCTCGGTGTTGGGGCTTGTGGGAGTGGTAACGACGGCAGGAGCCGAAAAACGCACGCCTTCATGATGAGCCATGGCTATCTCCTTTTATAAAACACAGATCAAAACCCGCAGTACGCAACTGCCGGCGCGGCTGAAACGAATGGAAAATCGACTAAGCTACCAATGATTGAAATCTATCAGAGGTTGTGGCGTGTAACAGGGTTCGCGACGGTGGTCAATCGGGCCAGATCACAGTCTTCCCCCAACGCCCGGTCACATTCTGGTGTTTACATTTCGGGCGAAGCCGGGCGTCGCTCAGCGGCTGACTTGTTTCCGAAGCATCTGCATCGCTCGCTTCATCGCTGCGGACCGGATGAACGAGCCGAGCACGAATCCGGTAAAGCTGCTCTCCTTTCCGGAATCGACAATCTCCCCGCTCATCGTGACCGTGTAGTAGCGACCCATCGGGTGCATGGTCACCGTCAGCCCCTTGCGCAGGACAATGCCTGCAATTGCAATGTCCTCGGTCAGTTCGACCTCTACTTCGCCAATCGACACCAGCGCTCTCCAGCACGGGATCGTACCGTTGAAAAAGAAGGTCACCCAGGTGCTGTCATTCGTGTCGAACGTTGCAGCCACCTGCGCATTGCAATTCGTCGTCAGCTGGGTGTTGACGGTTTGATCGGTGAGCTGAGATGGCGCAGCGGGCAAGGCGGCTTCCGTCCTCGTTCAAGCGCTCAGCGTCATGCAAAATGACCAGCCGGAGGGTGACAAATAACTAGCCGCCGCCGGTTTGCGAGTCCATTTGCAATCCGGTCCCGGCCCCCGCCCGGACGGGGGCTCCGCACCCCACGCAGGTGCGACCATGGCCCTGGCCGTCACCTCCCGCGGATCGAGGAGTCCCGGCGGCTTTTCGCAACAGGCACGATCCGCTGCAGGAGCTGCTCTACCCGGATTTCTTCAAACTCTGTCGGCCTGTTGCCCGACCTTCCCGCCGATCGTCTGCCGCGCCGGGAAATCGCTCGACCGTTGGCCGCCGATGCCAAGGCTAATTTTTCTATATTTTTCAGTTCGTTGACAGCAACGTGCAACGCCGCCACGGCGGACGTCGGAGCGATCACGGTGCAGAGTCATCTCTGGCCTGAACGCCAGATCGTCGCTCGAGCGGGCGGCAATCCCCGTCTCCGGCCGGCGTCGGGTTGCCTCCAGGCCCTGCTGTTTCTACAACAGCCGGAGCGCCTCCCAAGCATCAGGACCATCCCTCAAAGTGAACGAGCAACGCTTCATCGGCTCGCTGACCGGCTTACGCTTCGTCGCGGCCGCAACGGTCGCCGTCGGCCATGGCGCCCCGTCGTTGGCGCAAGGCCTGCTGCCCGAGCTCATCGCACAAGTCAGCAGCATCGGAATGACAATGTTCTTCGTGCTGAGCGGATTCGTCCTGTGGCTCAACTATGCCGCACGCTTCCAGTCGCAACCGCTCGGAAGCGCTCTTCGCGAATTTGCCATCGCGCGCTTCGCCCGGCTCTACCCCATGTACGCCGTGATTACGCTCGCAGTCGTCGCATACGTCGTGATCGCGCGAGGTCTCTCGGCCCCGTCGCTCGGCTTCATCCTCACGATGACGCAAGCCTGGTTTCCCGTGCAGAACGGCACCATGCTGGTCGCAGTCGTGCCGTCGCTGCAGCACCTCTGGTCCATCAGCGTGGAGCTGTTCTTCTACCTGCTGTTTCCATTCGTCTGCCTGCTGTTTGCAGCCGTCGTCCGGCTGCCCACGATCATCTGGATCGCGCTGGCGAACATCGTGACGTTCGCGCTGACGATCGCGGCCGCCTTCACCTTCGGCGATGCGTTGCTACGGGCCGCCGCGCCGAGCCTTACGCAAAACGGGATGCAGTGGCTGACCTACTACTCTCCCTATCTTCACATCGCTCAGTTCCTGGCCGGCTGCCTTGCCGCCATGATCTACAGGAGCCGCGCGGATGCCGGCGTCGGTGATCGGGAGCGACGCTGCGTGAGGCTCCTGTTCTGGCTTTCGCTGGCGAGCCTCATCTGTGCGCCTGTGCTGCTGTTTCTGCAGCCTCGTCTGCCCGGCTGGTCGTTCGCGATCGAACTTGCCGTACGTCTCATCGAGATCTCGGGATTTTCGATCGTCTTCGTCGCAGCCAGTCGGTACGGTCATGCCGCTTGGCTGTCGTCCAGAGCCCTGATCATTGGTGGCGAATGCAGCTATTCGATCTATCTGCTGCATCCCTTTCTCATTCGGCTTGCGATGATCGGAAAGTCAGATGCTCCTGGCGCTCTTGAGCTCGCACTGCGGCTCGGTCTGTTCGTTGCGATTGCGACGGCGATGGCCTGGGTCACCTACATGCTCATCGAGGCGCCCTCGCGAACATGGTTACGGAAAGCCTTCGGCACGAGCGCACCGCGCGACGTGATCCATGCGAGCCCGGTCTGAGCGCGCCGGGTCATCGGTCGGCCCGTTGCTTCGCGGTGCCCTTCTACCAGCGGTTTATTCGGACCATTTTGCACGAATTTAACATGATTGCCGCCAATCTCAGGCCTCCGGAACGGCAAGGGATGCAACGATGATTGTTGAGATCAAGGCGATGTGCGAAGCCAACGGGACCGTCCTTGCGACAACGAGCTACGACGATACCAACGAACGGGCGCGGGCGGTCGCGGTCATCGCCTTGCTCGAACAGGTGCTGGCGCATTCGGAGACCGCTGGGGATCAGCGCCTGTTCACTTTGGACGTCTCGCCCGTGTCGCCAACGGCAGCAGCTTCGTCTGCCTCCTGATACAAGGCCCGGCAAGGCTCGCGGCAGCCGGCAGTCCGATCCACGCTCCCGCGCCGATGATCAGCCATCGTATGTTCACCTGCTGACACAGGCCTTCGCCTGTTTGCTCCATTTGAACGCGGTTCCGCACGGCGGCCTTGGCCGAGCGCCCGCAGGGCATTCGTTCCACACCGGCGCTCCTACCTCCCAGCCATTCACGACGCAGCCGCCATTCGGCGCGACGTGGCACCCAGGGCCGCAGGACTCATTGGCGACCAACCGGCCCGCCCCTGCCGCAAGGCCGGTCAGCAGCACGACCCAAAACATCAGCCTCATCGCTTCGCTCCATTGGCTCTGAGGCGACGAGCCCCTGCGACCGCGCCCCAGCGGAAACCATGAAGGTGCCAAACCGTTCCTCCGTCTGTCCCCGCCTGCTCGGGCTGAGATTTCGTCGGAGATCGTCGCCGCCAGCCTGTGACGAAACACCGCGTCGCCACCACACTCCAGCCCTACTACGCGCACGACTGCGCCATATCCGTGCACGGGAATGGGAAACCATGTAGCGAGAAGGTTTTCACCATGTTGGGCGATGATTGCGCAGCCTGGGCGAGCCGGAAGCGAAAAAGTCACCTCTCCACGCCAGTTGATCAAGGCGTTGGGGCGCGCGCGCTTAGAAACGTGACGAGCCAAACAACATCAGGAGCCGGCGGCACGAACTGCCGGCCAGCCTTGGATCGTCCGGATGCGTGCCGGACGGGCCGTGGCGAATGCAGGGAGCGATAGATCGACATCATGACACGAAAGCTTTCAGTCCGCGAAGTCATCGCCAGATCCTATCCCAGTTGGGACTATGCCATGGCGGACCGGTTGATCGCATGGCTCGATCATTGCGGTTACGAGATCGTGGAGAAGAAGCCGGAGCGCACCGCGGCTCTCGTGACCGATGACGCGCGGCCACACCTGATCGGCGCTCGATGAATGGAGCCCCTTCCGCCGGGGCGCTGTGAACGATCGGCGCTCCTCAAGTGGCAGCGCTCGGGCGGCGCAGGAACTGCGCATCCCGTTCTGGGGTTCAAGATGACAAGACCAACGCTCGACGTTTCATCGAGCAGCATGAGATCAGGGAAGGATCACCAATGTCTCGCAAGCTCACACCACGCCAGGTCATCGCACGCTCCTACCCGACCTGGGATTACGCCATGGCCGATCGCCTGATCGCTTGGCTGGATGATTGCGGCTACGAGATCGTCGAAAAAGGAGCTGCGCACCTGGGCGCAAGCTTGGTGCCTGCTGCGCCGGAATCGACACCGTCGCATGAAAGCACACATTGATCCCGTCGCGGTCACCGGGACCGCGAACAGGGTCTCCGGACAGTCATTGGCATGAGAAAGCCCGACTCAGGCGAGCAGTTGTTTTTCGATTTCGTAGACCGGAAGCTTGACCAGATCCTTGTGGACCTCGCCATGCAGCGCCTTTCGTACCGCGTCGGAATAGTCGGCGCGGATGATCCCGAGCGCGCGCGGCGACGCCACCATCGTGACGGCTTTGGTTTCGCCTGAAATGACAGCATGATGCAGGCGATCAGCAAGCTGCTTGAGAAAGGCGCGCTCAGCCTGATCATGCCAATCCGTCTGATCCACTGAACTCCGAGCATTGCCGAATGACTGCTGCACCGAGCCGGGAGCGTCGGTGCCCTGAGCGCTCGTGCGGTCGTTCTCCTGCTCACGGACCTCTTTGGTGTGCAGGTTCGGAAACATGCTGTCACCGACGTTCTCGAGGATCAGCGCCTTGCGCCCGTCGCACACGACGATCCAATCACCGGTTCCGACCTTCATCTTGTCCATGAGATTACTCCATCATCCGAATTGCAGCGAAGAATGTGCTGGCGAGCCCATCGGGAGAAACTGCCCCCAGCTATATGCCTTCTTCGAAATCTTCCAAGGAAAGGCCGAACTCCGAGAGAGCCTCCTCCAGATAGTCGCCGAGCATCGGAGTTTCGATCAGGTACGTCGCGGTGCGATTGTTGTGTGCCTGAGCGGCCTGCGCACGAAGCTCATCCCAATTGTCCAGCGAGCCGTCGCCCCGGCCCAGCCACATCAGCGTGACCAGATCGATCTGTTCGTCGACATTGAGGCCCCTGATGAAGCTGACGAGCTCCGACCTGTCAGTGTTCAGGCCTCGCCCAGCGGTACCGGGCGCCGCGTCGTCATCTGCCAAATCTGCCAGCAATTCGGGTTCGGTCGCTTCCATTTCGTGCTTGTGGATTTTGGTCACGACGAAGGCGACCTTCTCCGGCGAGATTGAGAGGGTGGGCGTGGTAGTCGTCATTCAGCGTCTCCTGGGTCCCCGGGCAAACGCTCCCAGGTCCCATGCAGAGACGCTAGGCGTTCCGGAAGGAGCGCACTTTGCGCAAGATCAAGGCAGTGTGGCGGCGTGAAAAACGGCGCAACAGCCCGCGCGAGTTCAACCGCCCCGCGGCGCGATTGCAGCGGGACTGCTTGGATCGACCAGGGACTGCGGACGATCGATACTACCAGGTCCAATCGAAAGAGCCGACACGCGGCTGCTGCGCGACCAGGATCATCGGTCTGCCCGGATGAGCTCTTGCGATCCTTCGCTTCTTCACCTCTGCAGCCGGCTTGCCTGTGTCGGCAATCCGGGTCGCGCGAGGCTTCTCGGCGGCCTTCACTGCCGCAACCTGCGGGTTGGCCTCGACGGCGCTCATCTGCGCGAAGGCGTCTCGGGGACTGCTCTTGGCGACTTCTGCTGCAGGCTGCTCCGCCTTCGCGAGCTTCACCGGAGCTGGCGTGGCGATCGAGGTGTCCATCACGATCCGCTCCGGCCACTTTCTCGTGGACTGAATGCGCACCGGGGGAAGATCCGACGCAGACGACAGGCTTGCAGGCAATGGCACGCTGGGAAGCACGGCATCCGCCAGGACGAGCAGCGCCAGCAGAGTTCCACCGACGAACATAAAGTAACGCAGAATGGGCATAATTTACCGCTCCGTCGGCACCTGCGCCGACATCCACCTAACGGAGGATCATGACAGTATGTTCCCGCGTCGAACGCTCGGGTTCAAAGACCGCGGGAGACTAGCGCGACATAATTAGATTTTCGTCGCTGCAACCAGCGCGCATTTGGCCGCGCTGACGTTAACGTTGACGAATCCGACATGGACCGCCACGAAGGTCTTCCGGCTGCGCGACCCGACTTGGCCGGGCACGATCCGTCGGCGGTCGGTGACGTGACCACCGTCCCGCCGGCTGAAGGCGCAGGTGATTTCGATGTCCTTGATTGCGAAACTGTTGGCATTCCGTAGCGTGAAGGTCACCAGCGCCTTCGATCCAAGACCGCCGCGCCGCCAGGACTGGGAACTGATCCGCAGGCCGGACAGAGCCGCCGGGTCGAGCGCAGGGGATGACGCAGGCGGCATCGTCGGCGACAGGCTGGCATTCGCGTCCATGACGTTCCGGCCGGAGCCGACCACGGGGGACGAATCGGGGTGCGGATTGGATGCATCCGCCAGACTGGGCACCACGGGCGAGAGCCGACGCGACGTCTCAGTCCCGTCCTCGTCTCCTTCGTAGCCGCTGCTCGGGGGGGCCGATCCGACCCGCGTGAGGCTGGGGTCGGCCACCTCCTCCTCTTCGACCGACATGATCAGCCACCCGACTGTGCTGAACATGACCAGCGCGAAGATGGCCAACCCCGACACGGCGGCTCCCAAAGGGATGGACGCTCCGTCGCTTCGGCGCATGGCCAGCGACGCCGCGGCATCGGGCTTGCGTCCCAGCAAACGAAAGAGACCCGCGCTCATGTCTGCACCATCGGCTGCCCGGCGGGGGCATCTGGAAGCTTCAATCGGCAAACATCGATAGGGTTGCATGCAAAGCCGACAATTGGAGGGCAGGCCCGGATACCGGTCGGTCGGCCGGGCTGGCGCGGCCGCTGACAGACCGGTAGACATCCGCACAGTTGCCGACACCTCAAGAAACGCCGCCCCGCCGCGGGCGGTTCACTCTTTCGAAAGATCTCGACGATGTTGAATGTCACGTGGGACCACATCCATCTCCGCAGCCCGGACCCGGAAGCCACCGCCAGCTGGCTTCACGACATTCTCGGCGGCGAGATCATCCGCAATCCCGGCCGCATCGACGTCCGGCTCGGCGGTGCCAGCGTGTTCATCGCCAAGGTCGAGCCGGGCGACGGCATCAACGCGCCGCCTATGACGCCGCACCAGGGCCTCGATCATTTCGGCCTCACCGTGAAGGACATCGACGCCGCGGCCGCCGAGCTCAAGGCCAAAGGCGTCACCTTCACGACCGAGCCGACCACGATCCGCCCCGGTGTTCGCATCTGCTTCATCCGCGGGCCGCAGGGCATTTCCATCGAGCTCCTGGAGCGCGACAAGAAATACGTCTGACCGCCGTCCCGCACGGCTACGTCATGCTGCCCGGCATGAAGCAGCGAATCTGGAGGCCCTGATAGCCGCGCATCGGCCATACCATGGTGCGGCCGACACGGTTGGGCTCGGTGATGACCGCGTCGTCGGGAACATCGAGCCATTCCCCCTCGATACGGACGCGGTAGCGACCGCCCCTGCTCTCCCAGTCGACATCGCTGACGGCGCTGCCGTCGGCGTCAGAGCAGCATGGGCCCTTGCCGCTGCGCAGACCGTCGAACCATGCCTTGATCTCCGGCGACGAGTTCGCATACTGGCCGCGATCACGCGCCAGTGACGGTGGCGCGGCGAGTGCGATCAACAGCGCCGCACTGCTGACTTGGACAGGCGGCTTCCATCGCGCGACCGCCTGCCGCCTCGAACCCGTGTTGCTGATGTCGGCACGATCAGCGCGATGCGGCCCATGGCCGCGGGACACGATCCATTTGCTCATTTCCATCTGGTCCATCTGGCTCCTGCACCACCCCAGGGTGCGCGGGATGGAAATGCATCAACCGGGCCAGATTTCGATTCGATCTCGGCTTCGTGAGAGTCAATCCGGGGGTTTACGCAGATCTCCCTACTCGGCCGCCTGCTCGAGAGGTGCGACCCGCGGCAGAATGATCTGGATGCGCGTGCCCGCGCCAGGCTCGGAGTCCAGATCGAGCCGGCCGCCGAGCCGGCTGGTCACGATGCTGTAGACGATGTGAAGGCCCAGGCCGGTGCCGCCCTGGTCGCGGCGCGTCGTGAAGAAAGGATCGAAGGCGCGGCGGCGGACGTCGAGCGACATGCCGCAGCCATTGTCGGAAAAGACGATCTCGACACTGTCGCGGCCGGACTCCCGCGCCCTGATTTCGATCACACCGCTCCTGCCGTCCGGAAACGCGTGCGCGACCGCATTGAGGAACAGATTGGTCAGGACCTGCCCGTAAGGCCCGGGGTAGCTGTTCATCACCAGATCGGGCTGGCAATCCACGTTCACCGTCAGGTTCTGTCTGCGCACACCCGGGCGCAGGCTCATCACCACCTGCTCGGTAAGATCGGCGAGATCGAAGGTGCGCTGGTCCGAGTAGTTGCGGTCCGCTGCGACCTGCTTGAACGACTGGATCAGTTCGGCCGCGCGATTGAGATTGGCGACGAGCTGCCCCGCGGCGCTGCGGCTCATCTCGATGAACTCGTTGAGGCTCGACCGCCGCAGCTCGCCCCGCGTGACCGCCTCGCCGAAGCGCTCGGTCTTGCGCTCGAGCGCGGAGGCGACCGTCAGGCTGATGCCGACGGGGTTGTTGACCTCGTGAGCAACGCCGGCGACCATGCGCCCGAGCGCCGCGAGCTTCTCGGCTTCGATCAGCGAGGCCTGGGTGTCGCGCAGGTTCCGGAGCGCCGTCTCGGCGGCCTCCTTGGCCTTGCGCATCTCCAGTTCGCTCTTCTTGCGCTCGCCGATGTCGAGCGCCACCGTGACGATCTTGTCGACCTCGCCGTCGGCGTCGAGAAGCGGCAGCTTGTTGACCAGCCATTGCCGCATGACGTTGCATGAATCGAGGTATTCCTCCTCGTAGAACCCGAGGCCGGCCTTCGTCGCCAACACGCGCTTGTCGTTCGAGTCCGTCTTGTTCGCGCCGTAGCGCGACATCAGCTCGCCCGTGGTGCGGCCGAGCGCATCCTCGGGCTCGACGTTGAAGATGCCGGCCATGTAGCGGTTCATCAGGACATAGCGCAGCTCGCGATCCTTGACGTTGATCACCGCCGGCACCGTGTCGATGACCTGCTGCAGCAATCGCCGGCCTTCAGCGATCGCGTCCTCGGCGCGCTTCTGATCCGTGATGTCGCGGACCACGCCTTCGTAGCGAATCACCTCGCCGTTCTCATCCCGCACCACCGTGGCGCTGTCCGAAAGCCAGCGGACCTCGCCGGTGCGCCGGCGCACCTGGTATTCGAACTCGCGCACCATGCCGTCGCGCCGCATCAGCCGCTGATAGCGTTCGCGCGCCAGGGGATGGACATAGATCGTATCCGCGATGTCGTTGACGTTCTGGATCAGCTCGCTCGCGGATTCGTAGCCCATGATACGCGCGAGCGCCGGATTGGCATTGAGCACGAGACCACTCGGTGTGGTCACATAGATGCCGTCGATCGAAGCTTCGAACAGCTTGCGATAGCTCTCCTCGGCCAGCCGCTGCTCGGCCAGCGCGCGGACCGCCGCCTCACGCGCCGCGTCGGCATCCTGCAAAGTCTGCCGGAAGACTTCCGCCGCCCGCGCGATGTCGCCGATCTCGTTCTGAACGTCGGTCTGCGGGATCGACGCCGCCTTTTCGCCCGCCGCCAGCGCCCTGATCGAGCGCGCGATCGAGGCCAGCGGCCGCACGGTGCGCCGGACCACGAAGGACGCAGCGAAGATGCCGATCAGAACGCCCGCCGTGCCGAAGATGATGCTTTGCCATTTCGTCTCCGCCAAGGTGCGGGCGAAGTCGCGCGACAGCACCTTGCCCTGGCTTGCGCTCAGGGCGCGCAGCAACTCGGTGACCCGGCCGATCAGCCGCCCCTCGATGCCCAGCACCTCCTTGTCGAGGCGCGCGATCTCGTCCTCGGTGCCGGCAATGGCGATGATCGCCTCGGCATAGCGGTCGGCGGCCGCACGAAGCGCGCTGTCCTCGATCGGCATTGCGCGCATGCTGCGGGCGGCCTGCTCGGCGCCGGCCGGGTCGCGCGCCAGCAGCGCCGCGCCGACCTGATTCTGCACCTGGAACAAGGCCCGCGCCGTGGCGCGACCAGTCAGGCCGGCGATGGCGTCCTCGAAGCTCTCGCGCGCCGCCGGCAAACCCGACAGCAGCTCGGCACGCCGCGCGATCAGCGCGCTGATGCGGTCGATGCCCTCGCGGTAATTGGCGAGCCGCTGGGCAACGCCGTCGATGGTCGCCTGCTGCTCCGGTGCGAGCTGCAGGCGCGTCTTCTTCAGGAGCGCGCTGAGCTCGGTCGCGGCCTCCATGGCACGGTCGGAGCGCGAGCCGGGATCGGTGACGAAATCGCGCGCCGCGAGCCGCAGCTCGTTCATGCGCTGGTCGATCTCCTCGGCGAGATCGCCGACGCCCTGCAGCCGCTGCAACTCGGCAAAGGTCGAATCGATATGCCGAATGGCGATCACGCTCGCCATGCTGGTCGCGGTGATAACGGCAAGCAGCAGCAAAAAGCTGCCAAAGATCATCCGCCCGATCGTCATCGATCGGAGGCTGCTGCAGGCCGTGTCGAGGTCCGGTAATCTACTCATGGGATCCGATGGTCGGAACCGCACTATATACGAGCCGCTGGGCGGCCAAATGAACATATAGAGAACAATTTTCGTCCGCGCATCATCCGCCGGACGAAAAATAGCCTGTGCGGTTAACCGGCCGCACCGAACTCGAACACCTCCCCATCATAGCCCGCCTCGCGCGGAATGCGCAGCTGGCGACCGCCCTCGGCGGTCTTGGTCATGACCGGCATCACGGTGACGATGTCCATGTCCCGCGCCGCCGCCAGGGCGTCGGCCACCGCGGGCTGCTTGCCGAGCCGGATCAGGTTGCGCGTGGTCGGGAACGGCAGCTTGAACCGGCCGTCCTCGCCGCCGGCCAGCGCCTCGCGCGGCGAGACCCAGACGGAGTCGGTCGATTCCCGGCCGTCATGGGCGCCGAGTTGGTCCGGCGGCGCCGCCGCCAGAAAGAACCAGGTGTCGAAGCGTTTCGGCATGCCCTCGGGCGTGATCCAATGGGCGTAGGGAACGAGCGCATCGAGCGCCAGCACCAGACCGTGAGCTTCCAGAACCTGGAGAAAGCTGATCTTGCCCTCGCACAGTGCCAGACGATGCGCCGCCTCGATGTCGCGAGCGGCAGCGGCATCGATCAGCGCGTCCGATCGGCGCAGCCGCGCCAGCAGGATGCCGCTCTCCTCGAAGGTCTCGCGCACCCCGGCGATGCGGAAGCCGAGCGCCTCGGCTTCAAGACCCTCGTCGCCGGCATAGAGCTCCGGCCTGCCGGCGATCTCCTGATCGCCTCTGTCGACGCTACCGCCGGGAAACACCAGGGCGCCCGAGTTGAACTCGATCTGATGGTGACGCACCATCATGAACACCTCGATCTCGCGCGCGACTGCGCTGTCGCGCAGCAGCAGCACGGTCGAGGCGGGACGGACGGCGGCAGCGTCAGCCATGGTCACTCCGCGGCGGTGGCACGAGGTTGCAGATTGGCACGCGCGTCGTAACGCGCCACGCGCGACAAGAGATAGTCGACCTCGGCCCTGGCCGCGGCCGTGATCGCGGAGGCCGGCTTGCGCTGCGCGCTGGAGGCGATCGCGCCGCGCTTCTGCAGCACGTATTTGCGCACGGCGAGCCCTGCCCCCGGCTGCTGCTCGTAGCGCACCAGCGGCAGATGCGCGTCGAACAGGTCATGCGCGGCGTCGCGCTTGCCCGCCTGCGACAGCTTGACCACGTCGACCAGCATTTCAGGGAAGGCGTAGCCGGTCATGGCACCGTCGGCGCCGCGCTCCATCTCGAAGTCGAGGAACAGGCCGCCATTGCCGCACAGGATCGACAGTGGCCGCAGCGAGCCGTCCTTCTGGAACGCGCGCAGCGTCGAGATCTTCTCCAGGCCCGGCCAGTCCTCATGCTTGAGCATCACGCAGGAGGGGCTGTCCATGACTATCTTGCGGATGACGGCCGGCGTGAACTGGACGCTCAGCGTCAGCGGATAGTCCTGCAGCACCCACGGAACGTCCTCGCCGATGGCCTCCTGGGCCTGCTTGAAATAGCTCGTGATCTGATCATCGGTGCGCAGGCTCGGCGGCGGCGCGATCATCACGCCGGCAGCGCCCGCATCCATCGAGGCGCGCGCCAGTGCGCGCATGGTGGCAAAACCCGGCGCGGAGACACCGACGATGATCTGCAGGTTCTTGGCCCGCTTGGCAAAGCGCACTGCAACCTGCTCGGATTCAGCGGCGTCCAGTTTCGGCGCCTCGCCCATGATGCCCAGCACGGTGATGCCGTCGCAGCCGGCCTCGGCATAGAAATCGACCAGCCGGTCGATCGAGGCCTCGTCGATGCGACCGTCATCATGGAACGGCGTCGGCGCGATCGCGAAGGTGCCTTTGGCGGCGGCGGTGAGCTTCATCTCGTCTGGTCTCCAATCTCTCTGGCGTCATTCCGGACGCGCCAGGCGCAGGCCCGGAATGACGACCTGAATACATCAAAACCGCCGTGCGGACTTGGCTATATCGGCCTCCGAAAAGAATATCTCCTCTGCATGGGCGGCGATGTCCTCCGCTTTCCACGCCGACGACGGCGGTCTCCAGCCGTCCATTTCCATCATACGCAACTCGCGCACGCCGCGCGGACCGGACACGCCGAGCACTTTGCCGGTCTGATCCCCCGAGAGTCTGCTGACCATGTAGAGCACGGCTGGCGCGATGCCCTCGGGCGTCAGCGCCGCGCCCGGGTTTTCCTTGTAGCGCGGCAGGTCCGCGGTCATGCGGGTCAGTGCGCCCGGCGCCAAGGTCCACACCCGGATGTTGTACTTGCGGCCCTCGATCGCCAGCACGTTCGACAGGCCCCAGATACCGCCCTTCGCGGCGCCGTAATTGGACTGGCCGAAATTGCCGATGAGGCCCGATGTCGAGGAGGTGTTGACGATGACGCCGCCGCCATTGTCGCGCATCCAGCGAAACACGGGAAGCGTGCAGCAGAAGGTGCCCTTGAGGTGCACCTGGACCACCTTGTCCCAGTCGGCCTCGCTCGACTTGGCGAAGGTCTGGTCGCGCAGGATGCCGGCATTGTTGACCAGGATGTCGGCGCGACCGAAATGGCGGATGGCATCGTCGAACACCGACTGGCCGCCGGCCATGGTCGAGATGTCGGCGCCGTTGGCGACGGCGCGGCCGCCTTCAGCGGTGATGGCCGCCACCACCTGCTCGGCCATCGACAGGTCCGAGCCGGAGCCGTCGCGCGGGCCACCGAGGTCGTTGACCACCACAGCCGCGCCTTCGCGTGCGAATAGTTTTGCATAGGCCTCACCGAGACCGCCACCTGCCCCGGTGATCAGCGCCACCTTGCCGTCGAGCAGTCCCATGGGTGTCTCCTCCTGCGCCGTGTCTTTTGTTGCCCGTCATGGCCGGGCTTGACGGCAACTAACAGACGTGCCTCACATGGCAATAATCAACCCAGCACGGTCTTGCCGTTCTTGATCACGGTGACGTTCCGCTCCTTCACCCGCGCCTCGAACGAGATCACGTCGCCGTCCTTCCACAGATCGACCGTCACGGTCTCGCCGGGAAACACCGGCGAGGAGAATCGCGCGGCGTGCTGGCGGAAGGCTGACGCATCGTAGTCGGCGTAGGTCTGCAGCACGGCGCGGCAGGTCAGGCCGTAGGTGCACATGCCGTGCAGAATCGGCCGCGGGAAGCCCGCGCGGCGCGCGAATTCGGGATCCGAGTGTAGCGGGTTGCGGTCGCCGCAGAGGCGGTAGATCAGCGCCTGGTCGGGCCGCGTCGAAATCTCGACGCTGCGGTCGGGTGCACGCGACGGCACCGGATGCGGGTCGGGTATGCCACCCGAGGGACCGCCGAAGCCGCCATCGCCGCGGGCGAAGCGCGAGGCCACCAGGGTCGCCAGCGGAGCGCCGCCCTCGTCGCGCAAGATTGTCTGATGGCGGATGACCGCGCCCTTGTCCTTGCCCTTGTCGGACACCGCGAGCACGGAGGAATCGGCCGTGATCTTCGCCGCGGTCGCCAGCGGCTTGTGAAAGGTGATGTCGCGCTCGCCGTCGACGACCAGCACGCGGTTCAGCTTCATGTCGCCGGGGCCTGCGCCCCAGGCGGCGACGGAGGCAAAGGTCGGCACCACCTTCAGTGGACGCGGCCCGGCCGTGGCCTCGTTGACGAAGGCAAGCTCCTTCTCATCCATCGGATCGGCCCCCATGCCGATGCCGTAGGCGTAGAGCATCACCTCGCGATCAGTGTAGGCGTAGTTCTGCCCGATCGCCTTCATCGCCATCAGCTCATCGTAGTTGATCGGCATGTTGCCTCCCCAAACCTCGTTCTTTGTAGGGTGGGAAAAGCGAAGCGTGCCCACCGCCTTTCTTGGTAGAACGGTGGGCACGGCGCTCTGCACCTTTGCCCACCCTACGCACTCGTCGTGGAGCACACCGCTCGTTCCGCATCCGTCATTGCGAGCGGAGCGAAGCAATCCAGGGCTGCGCAAGGACTCTGGATTGCTTCGTCGCTTCGCTCCTCGCAATGACGCGTGGATGCATCTTTGCTCCCTCTCCTAAACCGGCGTGAAGAACGGCAGCGGGGCGCCGTCGGTCGGCTTGAACACCACCTTCACCTTCTGGCCGATCTTCAACGCGTCGAAATCGCAATCGACGAAATTGGTCTGCAGCGACGGGCCCTCCTTCAAGGTGACGTAGCCGATCGCGTAAGGGCCGGTCGGCGACTTCCGCATGATCGAGAACGTGTAGATTTCCCCCTCGCCCGCGCTCTGCTCCCACACCGTCTGGTCCGAGAAGCAGAACGGGCAGATCGAGCGCGGAAAATAATGCGCCTCGCCACAGGCCGTGCAGCGCTTGATCATGAACTTGCCCTCGGCGGCGGCATCCCAGAACGCCTTGGTCTCGGGATTGGTGATGGGGGCCGGCAGTTTCTTCGCTTCGGACGTCAGACGCGCTCCAGAATGCAGGTCGAGGCGGCGTGGCGCACGCCGAGCAGGCCACCGGTGCCATGGGCGATGGCGAGATCGCAGTTTTGCACCTGCACCTTGGGATGGGCTTCGCCGCGCAGCTGGCGCACGGCCTCGATCACCTTGGTCATGCCGCCGCGGTTGACGGGATGGTTGCTGCAGAGGCCGCCGCCATCGGTGTTGAACGGCAGCTTGCCGACACCGGAGATGAGATTGCCGTCGGCGACGAACTTGCCGCCCTCACCCTTCTTGCAGAAGCCGAGATCCTCGAGCTGCATCAGCACGGTGATGGTGAAGCTGTCATAGATCGAGGCGTATTTGATGTCCTTGGGGGTCACGCCCGCTTCCTCGAAGGCGCGCGGGCCGGACCACACACCGGCGGAATAAGTGAGATCGAGGTCCTTGCCGCCGCGCGGCCCCTTCATCGCCTCGCCATGGCCGATGAGACGCACCAGCGGCTTCTTCAGACTCCTGGCGATCTCCGGCGTGGTCACGATCAGCGCGCCGCCGCCGTCGGTGACGACGCAGCAGTCCATGCGGTGCAGCGGATCGGAGATCATCGGCGAGTTGATCACGTCCTCGACCGTGACGACCTCCTTCAGCATCGCATGCGGATTGTACTGCGCGTGATGCGAGGCCGCGACCTTGATCCAGGCGAGTTGCTCCGACGTGGTGCCGTAATCGTGCATGTGGCGCATCGCGCACATGCCATAGGCGTTGTGGGTGGTGGCGCCATAGGCCATCTCGAAATCGGCCTCGGCGCCAGCGGCACGCGGCGGCATCGGCCCGGTGCGCGGCTTGCCGGCCAAGGTGATCAGCGCGATCGAGCATTTGCCGGCGGCGATGGCCTCGGCGGCATGGCCAACATGGATGAGATAGGAGCAGCCGCCGGTCTCGGTGGAGTCGATGTGCCGGACCTTCAGCCCGAGATAGTCGACCATCGGCCACGCGCCGCCCGGCGCGTCGCCGGCGCAGAAATAGCCGTCGATATCCTTCGCGCTGAGACCCGCATCCTCGAGCGCGCCCTTGGCGACCTCGGCATGCAGCTGCGCGGTGGATTTGTCGGGTGCATGCCGGGTCGGATGCTCATAGATCCCGGCAATGTAGGCCTTGCCCTTGATGGTCAACTCCGTCTCCGCTTCCTGTCGTTTCGTCCCAGGTGGTTGGAGATTTTTTGGACCGTTGGATAGAGCTTGGCAAGCGTGGAAAATATTCCGCAGGGTGGAGATGGTCGCACCCGAGCGACATATTTCGATGTTGCACGCGACAGCGCCCACGCTGTCATCGTCCGGCTGACCGGACGTCCGGTCGTCCAGGGATCGCAATGATTGGATCGAGACGCCGCGGCGTACTGGATCGCCCGGTTCAAGCCGGGCGATGACAGCGGAGTGCGTGGTGGGATTCTCGCACAAGCCACACCATCGCAATCCCGCGACAGACACTGCCCGGGTCATGCTCATCTCTTTCACCCTCGTCAAGTCGGAGGGCGCAGGGAAGGCCAGGCGTCGGCTGACGCCTGCGGCCCGCCTGCGAGAAAAAATGCAGGCGGCAGGTACCACAGGTGCAGCCGAGAACGCCCGGCCTTCCCTGCGCGATGGTCTTAACGCTTATACGCAGTCTGCCTGGTGCGCCGGGCTTGTTGGCCACCATTGCCCGCGCGGCGCGCAAGCGCCGTCGCGAACGTAGCACCAGCGTCGGGGTGCCAGCACGCTGCGACTTCGCGTCCGCGGCCTCGCCGTTCGTCCGCGCATCCAGGGACACGCTGCGGCAAAACCACGGCCATCGCTCCCCGCCCCGCGTGTCGTGACGATCGCGCGCTACGCCCCTCCGTACCGAGGCGGGATGCGCACAATAGAGCATGATTTCTGATATTCGTAAAGCGAAATCTTTGGGCTAAAATGGTGCTTGCTGAACCGCTCCAACGAAGCAGCCGAGATATTCCAAACCGCTCTGCGGTCGCTACCGCACGACAACAAGGGCGGCGCCGGAGAATAGCGTTTCAGAGATCAGCGGCAACACGGCTCGAGCTGCACGACTGCTGCCTACAGGTTGTTCGCCCCCGACGGCCCATGCTATCAACACCGTCAAGCGCCGATTTGACCATCAGCTTGCGGGCGCGTCTCAAAATGCAGCTAAAGCGAACGTGTCCCGCATGGAAAATCCCTGCCGGCCGTTCTCTGAACGGAGGCTCCCATGCGGTTTGCGGCCATTGCCGACATTCACGGAAATTCCGACGCGCTGGCCGCGGTCCTGAAGGACATTGCGGCGCTCGGCATCGATGAGGTCGTCAATCTCGGTGATCATCTCAGCGGCCCGCTCGAACCGGTTCGAACGGCGGAGATGCTGATGGCGCGCGACTTTCCGTCGATCCGGGGCGATCAGGACCGGCACATGATCGATCTCTATCGTGCGGGAGACACGGGGCGCAGCGACGTCCGCGCCCTCGATCAGGTGCATGTCGGCTGGTTGGCGGCGCAGCCGGCGACGCTGATCTATCACGACGACGTCTTCCTGTGCCATGCCGCGCCGGACGACGACGCCGTGTTCTGGCTCGATGAGGTCACCGCCTATGGCACGCTGCGTCAGAGCCCCCTTGCGCGTATCGAAGCACGGGCCGCCGGCATCGATGCCTCGCTGATCCTGTGCGCACACAGCCACATTCCGCGCATTGTCCGGCTCAGCGATGGCCGGCTCGTCGTCAATCCCGGCAGCGTCGGGCTACCCGGCTATCGCGGCCGCCCTCCGCACGGCTACCACGTCGAGACCGGGACGCCCGATGCCTGCTATGCGATCGCGGAGCAACGGCTTGGACGATGGTCGCTGACAATCCGCTATGTGCCGTACGATCCCGCGCCGATGGCGGCACTCGCACGACGCAAGGGCATGCACGACTGGGCGAATGCCATCGCGACCGGCTGGGTCGGGTGACGGCCGTCGCCGGCCCTCATCGCAGGGCGTGTCGGCGCCGGCGCGATTGAGCCGGCCGGGGGTCAGACAACAAGCAGCACGCCGGACAGCAGCAGAATGCTCAGGATGAGCCTCCTGAACAAGGTGTCGTTGACCCTGCGGAAGGCGAAGATGCCGAGCGCCGTGCCGGCGAGCAGAGCCGGAATGCTCAGCGCGAGATCGACGATCACCCTCGACGACAGGTCCCGCCGGGCCAGCATCATCCCCAGCGAGGCGATCTGCATCACGGCAATGAAGGGCTGCACCAGGCCGCGCTGGTCGGTTTTCGGCAGGCCGTGCATCTCGCACCAGATGGTCGGCAATGCTCCGGGCATCGCGGTCAGGCCACCGATCAGACCGCCGCCGAATCCGACGATCGCCGTGCGATGTCTGCTCATGCGTCGAACGCTGCCGAGGCCGGGCTTGAACAGCATGGTGGCGGCGTAGATCGCAATCGTCGCTCCGAACACCTGCTGAAACAGCCGGGCGTCCGCGTTGTGCAGCAGCCAGAGCGCCAAGGGCACGCCGAGCAGCCCGCCCAGGATCAGGACCAGGCTGTCCTTCCACCGGATGCTGTTGCGCAACGCCCACAGATTCGTCGCCTGCACGCCGACGCTGCACGCCATCATCAGCGGCACCGCCTCCAGCGGTTGCAGACCATGCAGCAGGATCGCGCCGGCCACGGCCGAGAAGGCAAATCCGGCCAATCCGGAAACGAAGGCGCCAGAGAACACGGCGGCGCTGAGCAACAAGAAAGAGGCGAGCCCGGGCATGAATATCTCCGGCTGATGAGGGTTGAAATGAGCGAGCTTCAATCGTGGGATGGGAGCGTCGAAACCGGCTTCGCCTGCGTGCCGTCCCGCATGGCAGCACCTCGCAGGATCGCACCGGCGACAACGTGCAGGAGCAGAAAGATGGCGAGGACGCTCGCCGCCAGCGCCGCCTGCGGCGTGATCGACAGCTTGCGCCGCGGCGGGGTCTCGTTGGCCTGCATCTCCGTCACCTCCAGCTACTGCTGTCAGGCTGGTAGCACCGCGACGTCCCCTGGCCGTCCCTTGTGGCCGTGATCCCCGAGCTCGTCACGAAGGCGTGTTCGGCGGCGGAATCTCGTTTGCTCGCCGTGCGGCTGCTGTCGAGCACGACGCGATCGGTCGCTCCCACCGAGGCCGGCGAGCGTCTGCTGCACCGGATCGGGCCGCGGTCCGAGACGATCGAAAGCGAGCTCGTCGGGCAGAGCACGCCCGCCTTCGGGGTTCTGTTCGAGGCGCTACGCCATCGCGCCTGACCGGCGAAGGATTCCGCTTGACCAATCCATAACCAACCGGTTATGCGTTTATCCATAACCAACGAGTTATGTATCGAATGCCGCGCTCTCCTGACATGCTGTTCCGAACGCTTGCCGACCCGACGCGGCGCGCCATCTTCGAAGGCCTGTGCCGGCATGGCGAGCAGACCGTCGGGGCGCTGACGGCCAAGGCCGGCGTATCGCAGCCGGCGGTGTCGAAGCATCTCGGCCTGCTCAAGCAGGCGGGCCTCGTGCGAGAGCGTCGCGAAGGCCGCCAGACGCATTACCGCGCGCAACCCAAGGCGCTGGCGCCGCTGCTCGACTGGACGAGCCGGATGGCTGCGTTCTGGGAGAGCCGGTTCGACCAACTCGACACTCTGCTCAACAGGATGGATCAATGAGCTCACCTGCGCCAGAAACCCGCACCGTCGTCGTCGAGCGCGAATTCGCGCATCCGCCCGAAAAACTCTGGCGCGCGCTGACGCAGCCGCATCTGATCGCGGAGTGGCTGATGACCAACGACTTTGCGCCGTCGGTCGATCATCGCTTCAAGCTGAAGGCCGACTGGGGCGTCGTCGACTGCCAGGTCGTGACCATCGAGCCGCACAAGACGTTGTCCTACACCTGGGCGGCGGCCGGCCTCGACAGCGTCGTGACCTGGACGCTGACGCCGACCGCCTTGGGCACGCACCTGCGCATGGAGCAGACCGGCTTCGCAGCCGACCAGACCCGCGCCTATCAGGGCGCACGCTACGGCTGGCCGAAATTCTTCGATGCGCTCGAACAGAGCGTCGCGCGCCTCGGCTGAGGCGTGCGCATCACGACGTCATCAGGGGAGAAGCACTTGAACTGGAACAACACCGTCCGGCAGGTCCATCGCTGGGTATCAATCGCCTTCACGGTCGCCGTCATCGTCAACATCGCCGCGATGACGCAGACGCAAGCCCCGCTGTGGGTCGGCCTGCTGGCGCTGATTCCGCTCATCGT
The DNA here is from genome assembly GCF_032484495.1 of Bradyrhizobium sp. SZCCHNS3052. Classification (NCBI taxonomy): domain Bacteria; kingdom Pseudomonadati; phylum Pseudomonadota; class Alphaproteobacteria; order Hyphomicrobiales; family Nitrobacteraceae; genus Bradyrhizobium; species Bradyrhizobium sp. SZCCHNS3052. Next base: position 113,800 of record NZ_JAUETB010000009.1, read on the forward strand.
GCTGCTCGGCACGGGGCTGTATCTGTTCGCGCTGCCCTACGTCGCGACGAAGTTGACCGCCTCACGGGTGGAGCGCTGAACGGGCAATCGCGCCCGGCGTTTTCCGGAGGGAGTCAAGCCTCTTGGCGATCCGGCAGGTCGAGCGTGCGTCAGCGAAGACGATCGCTGGCCGCCTCCAAGGAACGTCTTGCGTTCGCGGCCGAACCGCGCCCTATTGCCGCGTCTTCCGCCAACGAGGCTATTCTGACGTGAACGCTCTTACGCTCTTCAGCTTCGCCATCGTCGCCTTCATCGGGATCGCGACCCCCGGTCCGACGGTGCTGCTGGCCCTCACCAACGGCTCGCGTGTCGGTGTACGCCGCGCCTGGGCCGGCATCGCCGGCGCGGTGGCTTCGGACTTCATCCTCATCGGCGCCGTCGCGGTCGGTCTGGGCGCGCTGCTGGCCGCTTCAGAATTCTGGTTCTCGGTCGTGAAGTGGATCGGCGTGGCCTACCTCGCCTATCTCGGGCTGATGCTGCTGCGGTCCAGCGGGTCGATCGACCTTGCGGCGTCCGCAGACGGCAAGGACGGGTCACGACAGCCGCACGCGCTGTTTCTGAAAAGCTTCCTCGTCGCGATCACCAATCCAAAGGGCTATCTGTTCTTCTCGGCATTCCTGCCGCAGTTCGTGGTGCCGTCCGCGCCGCAGCTGCCGCAATATCTCACGCTGGCCCTCACCTTCGCGATGCTCGATGTCCTGATCATGCTCGCCTACGCGAGCGCGGGCTCGCAAGCGATGCGTTTCCTCAAGCGCTCCGGTGCCCTCTGGCTCGATCGCATCTGCGGCGGCGCGCTGCTGAGCCTTGCCGGCGCCCTTGCGCTTTACCGGCGAGCCGGCCCCTGACCCGGCCGCGCGTCGCGGTCGTCCACCTACTCCGCCGACCGCCGCATGTGGCGCTCGGTCACCGTGCGCATCGTCACCAGCTCCTCCGCGGCCGAGGGATGCCTGGCGCCAACCTCAATCGCACGAGCTTATACGTCCGTCGCGGGAAGAGAAAAGCACGGCATCACGAAGGCCGGTCTCGTGAAGCCCTGCCGCCGGTTCAAGGCCGCAGCAACCAGCAGAATGCCTCGCGCAGGATCTCAGTGCCGTTCGTCCGGTGCCAGGCGCCATGGGCGATCACGATCCGCTCGGGGTGCCACGCCAGCATGGTCTCGACCGCGGCCCGCAACTCGGGTCGGTGCCGCCAGGTAAATGTCAGCCGGAGATCGCGCGGCAGGCCGCCATGCGGCGGACCGACGCCCCCGATCCAACTCAGGTAGCGCGCCAAGCCGGCACCGATCTTGGCCGGCTCGAAATTCTCCATCAGATCGGTCAGGATCAGCGTGCGCGAAGGGCGATGGAAGAACACGACCTCCGTCATATAGCTGCCGAGGACAGGCAAGGTCGCGATCTCATCATCCCAGGGATAGCCACCGCTGCGATCCAGCGGCCTGCCCTCGAATTCGATGCGGCCCTTCGCCTGCGCGCGAATGCCCGGCGCCAGATAGATTGCCGCGTCGGGAAAGGCCGCCTGCCAGTCGGGGATCCACCAATAGTGGATGCGATTCGGACCGACGATGTCGCGCACGCGGCCTTCCCGGTCGATCTCGGCCCGCAGCGCCGGCGTCAATGGCGTGGGCGAGTGGACGAACAGATCGCCGGAAGCGCAGCGCACCACGGTCATGCGGGTGGGAAACGGAAATTTCAGCCCGGGAATGCCGAAGCGGATCACGGGCCCGTCGACGATCCAGATGTTCTCGGCAACGGGCTTCAGGGTGTTGAGCGGCGGATAGGTCGCAAGGCAATCATCCTGGGACATGCTGGTCGCTCTCCAACCGCTGAACGGTTCCAACGGCAGCAAGTCCGATCGGCCACGGTGTGGACCGTCGTCAGACCGTGAGCACTGGCCCACCGCAGTCGCTACGGACGCCGGCCGCGCACGAGCCCCAAAAGCAGTTGGCGCCCTACTCCGCCGCCTGCCGCACGTGGCGCTCGGTCACCGTGCGCATCGTCACCAGCTCCTCGGCGGCGGAGGGATGCAGCGCGATGGTGGCGTCGAAATCGGCCTTGGTCGCCTTCATCTTGATGGCGATGGCCACCGCTTGCGTGATCTCGGCGGCCATGTCGCCGACGATGTGGCAGCCGAGCACGCGGTCGGTCGCGCCATCGACGATGAGCTTCATCAGAACGCGGGTATCGCGGCCGGACATCGTCGCCTTGATCGGGCGGAAGTTCGTCTTGTAGATGTCGACGCGGTCGTACAGCTCGCGCGCCTGCGTCTCGGTGAGACCGACCGTGCCCACTTCAGGCTGGCAGAACACGGCCGTCGGAATGTCCGCGTGGTCGACGCGCACGGTCTTGCCGCCGAACACGGTGTCGGCAAAAGCGTGGCCCTCGCGGATCGCGACCGGCGTCAGGTTGAAGCGATGGGTGACGTCGCCGATCGCGTAGATGCTCGGCACCGAGCTCTGCGAGAACGCGTCCACCGCGATGCCGCCGTTCCTTGGATTGATGGCGACCCCGGCCTTCTCCAGGCCGAGATTGGCCACCGCCGGATGGCGGCCGATCGCGAACATCACCTTGTCGGAGGCGATGCTGGAGCCGTTCGACAGATGCGTGGTGTAGTCCTGGCCGTGCCTGTCGACGCTGGTGACCGTGCAGCCGGTCAGGATGGTGATGCCTTCCTTCTCCATCTCGGAGCGGACATGTTTGCGGACGTCCTCGTCGAAACCGCGCAGGATGTTGTCGCCGCGATAGACGACGGTCACGTCGGAGCCGAAATTGGCGAAGATGCAGGCGAATTCGAGCGCGATGTAGCCGCCACCCTGGATCACGATGCGGCGCGGCAGCTCGTCGAGATGAAACGCCTCGTTGGAGGAGATGACGTGCTCGATGCCGGGAATCGGCGTGCCGTGGTTGGGCGCGCCGCCGGTCGCGATGAGAATGTATTTGGCGCGGACGGTCTCGCCGGTCGTCAGCCGCACGGTGTGGGCGTCCTCGAGCACCGCGCGGGTCTTGACGATCCTGGCGCCAGACTTCTCGACGTTGCTGGTGTAGGCCGCCTCGAGCCGGGCGATCTCCTTGTCCTTGTTCCTGATCAGCGTCGGCCAGTCGAAGGTCGCGGTCGGGATGGTCCAGCCGAAGCCGGCGGCATCGGCGATCTCCTGACGGACATGCGAGCCGATCACGAACAGCTTCTTAGGGACACAGCCGCGGATCACGCAGGTGCCGCCCATGCGGTATTCCTCGGCGACCATCACGCGGGCGCCATAGCCGCTCGCGATGCGGGCGGCGCGCACGCCGCCCGAGCCGCCACCGATCACGAACAGGTCGACGTCGAATTCAGCCATCTCTCCCCCGACCTGGCCTTTCGGCCGCAAGCCTCAGATCGGCTTGTTGCGTTTGCGCATCTCGGCGCGGAACTGCGCGGTGACAGTGTCGGAAAATTCCGCCGCCCACAGGTTCATCGCCTGCATGCTCATCTGGATCGCCTTCGGCTCCGCCGCAAGCAGCTTCTGGCCGATGGCAGACTTGTAGAAGGCGACGAGGTTGGCGATCTCCTGGTCGGAGAACTCGTTGCAGTAGATCTGCGCCATCTTCTCGCCGATCTCCTTCTCCTTGCCGGCGTAGGTCTGCGCGACCACCACGGCGACCTCGTCGAGGTCCTTCTGGTAGTTGAGATTGGACTGCAGCAGCGCCTGCTTGGTCTGCTGCACGATGCCGGGGACGGCATTGGCGTACATCGCAGCCGCGTTCTTCATCCCCAGAATCTCGCGCGCGCCGGCCATGCAGGCGGGCGAGGCCGGCTTCAGCGCAGGTGCCTGGCCCTGCGCCGCAACCGGGCTTGCCGAGGCCAAGGCCAGCACGATTCCGGCGGCCGGCAAGATTCTGAACACGCTCTTCATTCCAAGTCTCCTGTGAGTTGCCGCCATGAGCGCAGCCTCGTGCCGCGCTCAGGGCCGCTGGATAACGCGAATTCCCTGTGCGCCTGCCAGGATCGCCGTGCTGCCGAGGCCGATGAACAGCCCATGCTCGACCACGCCCGGAATTGCGCTCAAAAGACCCGCCAAGCGCGGGGGATCCATGATCTCCCCAAGGCGGACGTCGATAATCCAGTGGCCGCCATCGGTGACGAAAACGTGGCCGTCTGCGGACTTGCGCAGGCTCATCGGCCCGGACACGCCGGCCGTGGCGAAGGCGTCACTCATCTCGCGCTGAGTCGCGGCGAGGCCGAACGGAACCACCTCGACCGGCAGCGGGTAGCGGCCGAGCTGCGCCACCCATTTACTGTCGTCGGCGATCACGATCATGCGATCCGAAGCGCTGGCGACGATCTTCTCGCGCAGCAGCGCGCCGCCGCCGCCCTTGATCAGGTCGAGCGCCGGATTGATCTCGTCTGCGCCGTCGATGGTGATGTCGAGCCGGTCGATCTCATCGAGCGTGGTCAGCGGCACGCCGCACGCTTGCGCCTGCGCCCTTGTCGCCTCCGAGGTCGGCACGCCCACGATCTTGAGCCCGGCGCGCACCTTTTCTCCGAGCAGATCGACGAAATGCTTGGCAGTCGATCCGGTGCCGAGACCGAGCTTCATGCCGCTCTCGACCTCCTCCAGCGCACGCGCCGCTGCCTGCCGCTTCAATGCATCCATGTCGACCAAGGAACCCGCCCTTCACACCCCGAGACCCCCACGGACGGGGGCCGAAAGCCGGCGCATATCTAGCGATGTTTTGACGCGGGGCCTAGCTCTCGCCGGCCACGAAATCGGACAAAATGCCATTGCGGGCCTCTTGCAAGGACATGAGCCGGCCGCTAGCGGATACCGATGCCCATCTCCAGCACCATCGTCTTCGATCTCGACGGCACCCTGGTCGACACGGCGCCGGATCTCATCAGCGCGCTCAATCACGTCCTGCAGCGCGAGGGTCTGCGGCCGGTGCCGCTGGCCTCGGCCCGCAAGATGATCGGCCACGGCGCCCGCAAGCTGATCGAGCGCGGTCTGGAGGCGGAGGGTCGCTTCGCCAGCACCGATGACATCGGCCGCCTCACCACCGATTTCATCGATTTCTACGCTGAGAACATCGCCATCGAATCGCGCCCCTTCGAGGGGCTGGAGGCGGCGCTCGACGAGCTTGCCGGCCGCGGCTGCCAGTTCGCGGTGTGCACCAACAAGCTGGAATGGCTGTCGAAGCGGCTGCTCGACCAGCTCGGCCTGTCCTCCCGCTTCGCCGCGATCTGCGGTGCCGACACGTTCGGGGTCGCCAAGCCGGATCCGGCGATCCTGCGCCAGACCATCGCGCAGGCCGGCGGCGAGGTCGGGGCCGCGATCATGGTCGGCGATGCCGGCACCGACGTCGGCGCCGCCCGCCGCGCCGGCGTGCCGGTGATCGGCTGCACCTTTGGCTATACCGACGTACCGATCGCGGAGCTCAATCCGGACCACCTGATCGACCACATGCGCGAGCTGCCGGCTGCCGTCGCGGCCCTCAGCCCATCGTTCAGGATCGCCTGAACGGACTTGCGATTCCACTGCCGCATCGCACCCTAACCCACTGCCCTGTCGACCTGAATCCGCACCTTGCGGTGCGTTAACGTTCTGTTGAGAATAGGGTTGACCGCAGTTGCGCCGCTGTTCTGACGCTCCTATGGTCGCCCTGGGATTGCGGCCGATGGCCGCAGGGTTGTGGGGCGGACATCATGATGCGGCGTGTCATCGCAATTGCGGTTGCGGGAGCCGGCTTGGCCGGTTGCTCGTCCTTCTCCATGGACAGCTTCAAGATGGCAGCGCCCGAGGTTCCGGTGCAGCTCGACTCCGTGCCGCCGGGCGCCGACGCCAAGACCTCGCTCGGACCGGGCTGCAAGACGCCGTGCACCGTCTCGGTGCCGGCGCCCGATGCGGGCTTCAGCGTCACCTTCACGATGGACAAGTACCAGCCCGCGACCATCCCGGTGCAGGTGATCCGCAACTCCGGCGATTTCAACACCTCGCCGCCGGTGGTGATGGACCCGAGCCCGGTCGTCGCCGAGCTGCAGCCGATGCCCGGCGCGCCGCCGAAGGCCGTCAAGCGCATGCGGCCGAAGAAGCCGAAGCCGCAGAAGTCCGCCGCTGCGCCGGACGCACCAGCGGCCACCGGGTCCGCCTTCCCCGCCCCCGCGCCGGGACGCCAATAGCGGACCGTCGTCCCGCGCGTCCCCTTGCCAAGGCGAAGCTGCATTGCAGCATCGACGGATCCACGTCGATGATTGTGGGGCGCGGCGATCATGATTAGATTGTCGTGAGACCGACATCCGGCCGCGCTTGCGCGGCCGCCGCGTGGCATCGCCGCCACCTGGGCCGCCACCAGCCAAGGCTTTCCATGACCGCAGAGACGTTGAGTGACACCGCCCTGACGCGCCCAATGACCGACCCGTTCGGTCGCCGCATCAGCTATCTGCGCGTCTCGGTGACCGACCGCTGCGACTTGCGCTGCTTCTATTGCATGTCCGAGGACATGACCTTCCTGCCGAAGGCCGACCTGTTGACGCTCGAAGAGCTCGACCGGCTGTGCTCGGCGTTCATCCACAAGGGCGTCAAAAAGCTCAGGCTCACCGGCGGGGAGCCGCTGGTCCGGCGCAACGTGATGGGCCTGGTCCGCTCGCTGTCGCGACATCTGAAGAGCGGCGCGCTCAACGAGCTGACGATGACGACCAACGCGACGCAGCTCGCCAAATATGCCGCCGAGCTCGCCGATTGCGGCGTCCGTCGCATCAACGTCTCGCTCGACACGCTCGACCCGGACAAGTTCCGCGCCATCACCCGCTGGGGCGATCTCGAGCGCGTGCTGGCCGGCATCGAGGCGGCGCGCGCCGCAGGTCTCGCCGTGAAGATCAACGCCGTCGCGCTGAAGAACATGAACGAGGACGAGATCCCCTCGCTGATCGACTGGGCGCACGGCAAGGGCATGGCGTTGACCTTGATCGAGGTGATGCCGATGGGCGAGATCGGCGAGGGCCGCATCGACCAGTATCTGCCGTTGTCGCTGCTGCGCGCGCGTCTGGCGCAGACCTACACCATGACCGACCTCGACGAGACCACCGGCGGCCCGGCCCGCTACGTCCGCGTCGCCGAGACCGGCGGCACGATCGGCTTCATCACGCCGATGACGCATAATTTCTGCGAGAGCTGCAATCGCGTCCGCGTCACCTGCACCGGCACCCTGCACACCTGCCTCGGCCACGAGGACGCCTCCGACCTGCGCAAGCCGCTGCGTGCCTCTGCCAGCGACGAGGAGCTCAGCGCCGCGATCGACCGCGCCATCGGCCTCAAGCCGAAGGGCCACGACTTCATCATCGACCGCCGCCACAACCGTCCGAGCGTCAGCCGGCACATGAGCGTGACGGGCGGGTAGTCGGAGTCCATAACCATCGGGCCCTGCGATCAATCGCAGTCGGAGCCGGGCTGTTGGCCGGCCATTCAGCCGACGATCACGCATACCGTATGAGCGGATCGGCCCGAGGCGCAGTCACGACGCGGAGACTGATCATTTATCGGCTTGCGGCACGTCCCCATGCGGCGTAGCTTTCAGCTGCAGATCGCGCATTCGAAAGCAATTTGTCGGTTCGGCCTAGCGGGAGACAGCGATGGCAGACCCAGTCGCATGGCACCTGTCCGGTGACTATTTCGAGAATTGCAGCTGCAGCCTGCTGTGTCCGTGCCTCATGTCGGCCGCCCCTCCCCTGACCGCGCAACCGACCGAGGGGTTCTGCAACGTACCGCTGCTGTTCCACATCGAAACCGGCCGCTATGGCGATGTCGCGCTCGATGGCCTCAACGCGGCGGTGATGCTCCATGCGCCCGGCGTGATGGCGGATGGAGACTGGTCGATCGCCGCCTATGTCGATCAGCGCGCCGACGATCCGCAGACGGAGGCGATGGCCGCGATCTTCACCGGGGCTGCCGGCGGCCCGATGGCTGCGTTCACGCCGCTGATCAGCACCAATCTCGGCGTGCGCAAGGTCGCCATCAACTTCCGGATCGACGGCAAGACGCGATCCGCCGACATCACCGACATTCTGCACATGTCCGTCGAGCCGCTGCCGACCATGCACCCGAGCGGAGAGATGTGGGTGAACATCGGCCATCCCGTCAGCCCGGACAGGATGGCGCTCGCCGTCGGCGCGGCGGGCAACACCTACAGCGATCACGGCATGCGTTGGGACAATTCCGGCAAGAACGGCCTGTACGCGTCGATCAGTTGGTCCAACCAGGCCTAGTTCGACGTGGCGCAAGGCCGGCAACCCGCCTTGCAGATGGCCGGCAGCACCCTGGAAGCCGTGCTGCGGCGCGATCGCTGGATCGTCGGCGGCGCGATCGCGATCATGGTCGCCCTGTCATGGGCCTATGTTCTCTGGCTTGCCAACGACATGGACATGGGCGGCATGGACATGACCGGCTTCCGCATGATCCCGGCCGGCATCGGAATCATGTTGCCGGCCGGCGAGCCGTGGCGCGCGATCGAGTTCGCCTATGTGTTCCTGATGTGGGCGGTGATGATGGTCGGGATGATGGCGCCTTCGGCGGCGCCCATGATCCTGATGTACGCCCGTGTAGGTCGGCAGGGCCGAGCGCAGGGCCAGCCGTTCGCTGCGACCGGCTGGTTTGCGGCCGGCTATCTGCTCGCCTGGAGCGGCTTTTCGCTCGTGGCGACCGGCCTGCAATGGGGTGTGGAGCGGACTGCGCTGCTGGATTCGCGGATGGCGATCGACAACCATCTGCTCGGCGCCATCGTGCTGATCGCGGCAGGCATCTATCAGTGGACGCCGCTGAAGAGCGCCTGCCTTGCCCAATGCCAGTCGCCGCTTCTGTTCCTGATGCGTCACGGCGGCTTTCGCGGCGACCTGCAGGGCTGCGTGCTGCTGGGGCTTCGACACGGCGGCTATTGCGCGGGCTGCTGCTGGGCTCTGATGGCGCTGCTGTTCGTCGGCGGGGTGATGAGCGTGATGTGGATTGCCATTCTGACCCTGCTCGTGCTGTTTGAGAAACTGACTCCGGTCGGACGATGGGTCGCGCGCGCGGCCGGCATTGCTTGCAGTGCCGCGGGCGCCTGGATGCTGGTGTCCCTACCGCAATGACGCGCAACGACGCGATGCAGGTCGTCGCGAGAGTGGCGGCTGCCCCTTGGCATGGGATGCGGGCAACATGGTAAGCAGGCTCCAGCGTGGCGACTCCGTCGCGTGGAATGCCGCAACCGAACTGACGCGAGACGCCCGTGATTCCCTGGAAGCTGATCGACACCGCAGACGTGCCCGGCGGCGGTGAGCCGCTGCGGCTGATGCAGCGCGGCAAGGAGTTCTCGATCAAGCTCGGTTCGAACGAGCTGATGAACAGCCGGCTGCACGGATCCGAGGAAGCGCTGGCAACCCTGAGCTGCGCCCGCATCAAGGCCGAGCCGGCTCCGAGGCTGCTGATCGGCGGCCTCGGCATGGGCTTCACCTTGCGGGCGGCACTGACGGTGCTGGGTCCGCAGGCCCGTGTCACCGTCGCCGAGCTGGTGCCGGCCGTGATCGCCTGGGCGCGCGGGCCGATGGCCGAATTGTCCGGCGCAAGCCTTGCCGATCCGCGCGTCGACATTCACGAGGGCGACGTCGTGAAGCTGATCGCCGCAGGGCGCGGCACCTACGATGCGATCCTGCTCGACGTCGACAACGGCCCGCAGGGACTGACGCGGCAATCCAACGACGCGCTGTATGATTCTTCGGGCCTGCGCACCGCCTTCACCGCCCTGCGCCGCGGCGGCGTGCTGGCGGTGTGGTCATCACACCCGGATGATCGCTTTGCGCCGCGTCTGCGCAAGGCCGGCTTCGCCGTCGAGGAGATCAACATCCGCGCCACCGGCCGCGGCGGCGGCGCCCGTCACGTGATCTGGATCGCGACGCGGCCGGCGTGACAGCGGCAGCGTTGTCGCGCAGAGCCACCCACGCGGAGAGCTCGCTCCTTCGCATCTCCCGCCGTTCGCATCGGAGTGGTGCCACGTCAGCCATCGTCCTATGATGCATCATGGCTGCGAAGCCGGCGGATGCCTGCATCAACGCGCGAGCGCCTCGAGGATGCGCCCTTCTCTGGCGTGTCGACGTACGCTCTGCAACGAGAGCGCGCGCCTGAATGGGAGATTGTCATGGACGACCGCGCCACGCGCGCTGCCTTGCAGCACCATTGGGATGCATCGGACGTGAATGATTTCGAAGCCGAGCACGACATCTATCGCGACGATGCCGTGCTGGATTATCCGCAATCGGGCGAACGCATCCACGGCCGGCGCAACATTCAGGAGAGCCGCTTCGTGCAGCCCAGCAGGAAGCGCTTCGCAGTGCGCCGAATCATCGGGAGCGGCGATCTGTGGGTGACCGAACTGGTCCTGACCTATGATGGCGTGCCGTCTTACGTGGTGAGCGTCATGGAATTCCGGGACGGCGGAGTAGCGCACGAGACCCAATATTTCGGCGATCGCTTCGACCCGGCGCCCTCGCGCGCGCATCTCGTCGAGCGCATCAACTCGGCCTGAAGGGCGACGAACGGCCACGGCAACCGCATTTCGGTGACGGCGGCATTTCGGTAGCAGGGCAGTGCATTTCTCGTCCTCGGGTCGCCGCGTCGCTGCAGCGGCGCCCTCCGCATCCTCCGGCCACGCCGCCGAAAGCCTCACACCATCTCAGGTTGATTTCTCTCTCCTTCAGTTTACCCTTCCGCTCCTCGGCTCTCAATGTCGAGCGGGGTCCTTTGCATGGCGAGTCCCAAGATCATCATCCTGTCCGACGGGACCGGCAACGCCGCCTCGAGCGTGTGGCGAACCAACGTCTGGCGCATGTTCCAGGCGCTCGACCTGCAGGGCAACGCCCAGGCGGCCAAGTATGACGACGGCGTCGGCACATCGTCGTTCGTTCCGCTCGCCCTGCTCGGCGGCGCGTTCGGCTTCGGCCTCAAGCGCAACATCCTGGATGCCTACAAGTTCGTCTGCCGCAACTACGACCACGCGAACGGCTCGAAGATCTATCTGTTCGGCTTCAGCCGCGGCGCGTTCACCGTGCGGGTGCTCGCCGCGCTGATGCTCGATCAGGGGCTGATCGTTGCCGACACCGAGGCTGAGCTGCACGACGGCGCCGTGAAGGCCTATCGCGCCTATCGCGCCAAGGGGTACCATTCGATCTGGCGGATCGAAGTGCCGCTCCGCTGGATTCGCGATCATGTGCTGGTGCCGGTGATCGACCGCATCATGGGCCGTAAATCTCTCGACCTCATCGAGCGAAAAAGCCTCCCGGCGATCGAGTTCATCGGGCTGTGGGACACCGTCGCAGCCTATGGGCTACCGATCGACGAGATGACGCGGGGCATCTCCAACTGGGTGTGGCCGCTCGAGCTTCCCAATCGCGTGCTCAGTCCGCGGGTGACATGCGCGCGCCACGCGCTCGCGCTCGACGACGAGAGGACGACCTTCCACCCGGTGCTCTGGACCGAGGGGGGCGAGACCAAGCCGCAGGATGCCAGGACGATCGATGACGAAAGACTGGTGCAGGTCTGGTTCGTCGGCATGCACGCCAATGTCGGCGGCGGCTATCCGGACGATTCAGTCTCCTATGTTCCCCTGACCTGGCTCGTCGGCGAGGCCGTCAAACGGGGCTTGATCTTCAAGACCGCGCCCGAGGCCGATCCGGATGCGATCAAGTCGATCGTCACGTCGCAGGACAAGGACGGACGCCTCTACAACTCGCGCTCCGGGCTCGGGTCCTATTATCGATACGGCCCGCGCAAGGTGTCGGAGCTCTGCAACGACCCGGCGGCGGGCGTCCAGGTGTCGATGCCGAAGATTCACGAAAGCGTCTTCGACCGCATCGACAGCGGCTGCAATGCCTATGCGCCCATCGGGCTGCCCGACAACTACATGATCGTCCGCTACGACGGCACGCTGACGCCGCTCGGGCCGACCACGTTCGAAACGCCGGCCGGCGCGGCCGCCCGGTTCGCGGCCCAGGAGAAGCTGTGGAATCTGGTGTGGTTCAGGCGCCTCGCCTATTTCGCAACCCTGGCGGCCTCGCTGCACCTCGCGGCCTTCTGGCTGTTCCACGACCTCGATCGCACGCACGAATACGACTCGCGCATCAGGATGGTCTCCGAAGCAGTCAGGCTGATCGAATCGTTCCTGCCGACATCGCTGCACTGGTGGACGGACTGGTACGCCGCCAACCCCGAATGGTTCGCCGGCGGGATCATCATCCTTGTCATGCTGACCGCGCTCGGGACATTCCTCAGCGACCGCATCGGCGACCGGATGCGCGTGATCTGGCGCGAACGGGCATCGCCCCCGATGCCGTCCGGCCCGCTGCATCGGGCCATCTACGCGCTCCGGACCAATCGCGCCTATCAGTTTGCCATCAGGAACGGCAAGCGGCATGTCGGCCCGTTCTTGCTCGCTATCGGCACCGTCTGGCTCGCAGCCACGCTGATCAGCCATTTCCTGTTCAACGCCGCGGATTCGATGGGCGCCTTTTGCCATGGCACCCCTGCCCGCGAGCTCGTCGCAGTCGACAAAGGCATTCCGCAGGATGCCAGGGATTTCTCGACCGATGCGGTTTGCGCTCCCACCGGGTTGAGCGTCCGTCCCGGCTTCTCCTACGAGATCGTCGTCACCATGACCGACCCGTGGGAGGATGCCGGGCGTCCGGTCACCCCCGCGGGCTATCGCACCTCGACGGTCCGGGGCTACGCCCGCTGGACGTTCCGCGCAGGCATCCTGCTGCGCCGCGTTCTCTTCCGTCCCTGGTATCGGCTGATCGCCAGGGTCGGCGAGACCGGCGTCGACGAATATTTCCTCGACCCCGTTCCCGCCCCCAACACGACACCTCAAGCCTACAAAGCGCGCTTCAAGGCCGAGCGCGGCGGTGAGCTGTTCCTCTATGTCAATGACGCGGTGATCGGGCTGCCCTGGGTGTACGATGCATTCTATCCGAACAACACCGGCAAGGCGAAGGTGACCGTCAGGCTGCTCTGAACCGCCGACGCCACCAGGCGGAGACGAGGTCATGATCGGCGGTTCGCCTGCCAACCGCGGCGCGACCGCTTGGGGCCGTGGCAAGCGCGCCACCGCGCGCGTGTGGCTGCGCCCTGACGAGATCTCGCGTCCATCGCTGCCGACACTGCACCGCGTCAATACAGGCTCCGCTTGAACCGCCGGAACTGCGACCAGCCGGCCGAGTTGCAAACACGGAGCATCGAACGACGAGGCAGAAAACTCCTCATCAATCCCGCTCCCCTTTTGGCTGTTCTTGAAAAGAGAGGCGACGATGAAAGCACCCCTTCTTCTTGCCGGCGCAGTGATCATCGGATCGGTCGCGCCAGTGCTCGCTGACGAATACTACATCGTGCAGGGACCGAGCCATCGCTGCACCATCACCACCACGCGCCCCGCCGACCGCGAGGTCGTCACGCAAATCGGACCGATGGCGTTCACCAGCCGCGTGGAAGCCGAGGACCGCATCCGCCAGACCAAGGTCTGTGAGGACGAAGGCACGGTCGGCAGCTCGACCAGCACCACCACGGTCATCAAAGAGAAGTAGTCGGCGGCGTCATTGCGATCGGCGTTTGCCGCGACACGGTCGCGCCCATGTCCGTGGGCGCGACTTTCTGTTGTCCACAGATCAGTTTTCGATCGGGGCCGCGCCGCCGATAGACGCAGTCGCGGCGGCCACAGAAAACCGGGGTTATCAGTCCCTTCCCGACACCGAACCGCGTCCACCCTGGTTGCGTTCCGCCGCAGCGTTGGGTACCCCAGCGCGGGATCGGATCAGGACATCATGGCCTCGCAATCGCTCAAGCTCGCCATCGGCAGCCTCGTGGTCGGAACGATCGTGCTCGGCCTGAAGTATCTCGCCTATTGGATCACCGGCTCGGTCGCGCTCTACTCCGATGCCGTCGAGAGCATCGTCAACGTCGTCACCGCCGTGGTCGCGCTCGTCGCGGTGCGCATCGCCGCCAAGCCCGCGGATGCCAACCATCCGTTCGGTCACCACAAGGTCGAGTATTTCAGCGCGGTGATCGAGGGCGTCATGATCGTCGTGGCGGCGCTGCTCATCATCCATGAGGCCTACGGGAATTTCTTCGATCCGCGGGCGTTTTCCGCACCCGTCGAGGGGCTCGCGGTGAATGCGCTGGCGAGCGCGATCAATGCGGTCTGGTGCTGGCTGTTGATCACGCGGGGCAAGCGGTTGCGGTCGCCGGCGCTGGTGGCAGACGGCCGGCACCTGCTGACGGACGTCGTGTCCTCGGGCGGCGTCGTGGTCGGCCTCGGCCTCGCGGTGATGTTGCAGCTGCCGATCCTCGATCCGGCACTGGCCGTGCTGGTCGCCGTGAACATCCTGTGGTCGGGATGGCAGGTGCTGAAGGAATCCACCAGCGGGCTGATGGATGAAGCGGTCCCGGACGCCACGCTGGCGCGCATTCGCCTGATCATCAGTCAGCATGCCGGCGGCGCGCTGGAGGCGCATGATGTCCGGACCCGCCATGCCGGCAAGCTGACCTTCATCGAGTTCCACCTCGTGGTGCCTGGCGAGATGTCGGTCAACCAGGCGCACGAAATCTGCGACCGGATCGAGGCAGCCTTGCGCGAGGACGACGAGCACAGCTGGATCACCATCCACGTCGAACCCGAAAACAAGGCCAAGCATTCCGGCGTGGTGGTGCTGTAAGACCGCTGCGCACCGGACGTGGTCCGTCGGCCGCACCCGAGAGTCCCCCGCCCTCACGCTCGGCCCGTTGACCTTCATTCGCCGGCCGGCGATCGCCAGGCCCCGGCGACCTGCGACAGCTGTGGCGCGGCGTCGCCACTGCTGCAACATGTTGCGGCAACGCTCATTTTTGCCCATTTTTCCGATTGACGGCAACACGAGGCGCTGAAATGGTGCCCCCGTTTTTGAGCCTGCCGGGCCGGATAGGCCGTTGCGCCATGTGCTGCGCAGCCAGAACGGGCCATGGGACGTCGCAAGACATTTGGGGGAGGATTGCGTTGCAAGCGTTGCTGAAATTGAGCCGTGGGATCGATGCGTTCACGACCTGGACCGGCAAGCGGCTGGCGTGGCTGATCCTGCTCGCCGTCATCATCTCGACGATCAACGCCATCGTCCGCAAGACGCTCGACACCTCGTCGAATTCCTGGCTTGAGCTGCAATGGGTGCTGTTCTCAGCCGTCTTCCTGCTGTGCTCCCCCTGGACCCTGCTCGACAACGAGCACATCCGCATCGACATCGTCAACGCCATGATGCCCAAATGGCTGCGTGACACCATCGACGTCGTCGGTCACGTGCTCTTCCTCATCCCGCTCTGCATCGTGATGATCATCACCAGCGTGCCCTTCTTCCTGCGCTCCATCGAGATCAACGAGCAATCGAGCAACGCCGGCGGCCTGCCGCAATGGCCGGCGAAGTCCCTCATCATGCTCGGCTTCGCCTTCCTGCTGGCGCAGGGCGTGTCCGAGCTGATCAAGCGCATCGCGGTCATGCGCGGGCTGATCCCGGATCCCCACGCTTCGAAGCCCCACGGCATCGAGGCCGAGGTCGAGCACCTCGTCGAAGCGATCGAGAAGAAGTAAGCGGCGGGCTGGGGGATCATCCAATGGAAGCGTTTCTGATCGCCAATATGGCGCCGATCATGTTCGGGTCGCTGGTCGTGATGCTGCTGCTCGGCTATCCGGCAGCGTTCTCGCTCGGCGCCGTCGGCCTGTTTTACGCCCTCGTCGGCATCGGGCTCGGCGAATTCCGGCCGGACTTCCTGCAGGCGCTACCGGAACGCGTCTACGGCGTGATGAACAACGACACGCTGCTGGCGATTCCGTTCTTCACCTTCATGGGCCTGGTGCTGGAACGATCCGGCATGGCCGAGGATCTGCTCGACACCATCGGACAGCTGTTCGGCACCATCCGCGGCGGCCTCGCTTATGCGGTCGTGTTCGTCGGCGCGCTGCTCGCGGCCACCACCGGCGTGGTCGCCGCCTCGGTGATCTCGATGGGCCTGATCTCTCTGCCGATCATGCTGCGCTACGGCTACGACCGCCGGCTTGCCTCGGGCATCATCGCCGCCTCCGGCACGCTTGCGCAGATCATCCCGCCGTCGCTGGTCCTGATCGTCATGGCCGACCAGCTCGGCAAGTCCGTCGGCGACATGTACGAAGGCGCCTTCATCCCTGGCCTCGTGCTGTCGGCGATCTATGCAGCCTATGCCTTCCTCACCAGCATGATCTTCCCGAAATCGGCCCCCGGCCTGCCGGCCGATGCGATCGGCTTTCGGGAGGACTCAGGCGACCGCGGCCTGAAATCGCTGGGCGTGCTGTTTCTGGCGAGCTGTGTGTTCGGCTGGTTCATGATGCGCGGCTCGGAATATCACGGCGCCGACTTCGTCGTGCTGAGCATGTTCTACGGCATCGTGTTCGCCTTCGCCGTCGCCGTCGTGAACTGGGTGCTGGAGCGCACCACCGGATACCGCTTCCTGTCCCGCATGGCGCAGCAGACCACCTTCGTGATGGTGCCGCCGCTGTTCCTGATCTTCCTGGTGCTCGGCACGATCTTCATCGGGCTCGCGACGCCGACGGAAGGCGGCGCGATGGGCGCCGCCGGCGCGATCATCCTTGGTGCGATCAAGCGGCGGCTCAGCTTCGACCTGGTCCGCCAGGCGGTGGAATCCACTGCCAAGCTGTCGGCCTTCGTGGTCTTCATCCTGGTCGGCGCGCGCGTGTTCTCGCTGACCTTCTACGGCGTCAACGGCCATGTCTGGGTCGAGCACCTGCTGACTTCGCTGCCCGGCGGTCAGGTCGGCTTCCTGATCTTCGTCAACGCCTTCGTGTTCGTGCTGGCGTTCTTCCTCGACTTCTTCGAGCTCGCCTTCATCATCATCCCGCTGCTCGGACCCGCGGCCGAAAAGCTCGGCATCGACCTGATCTGGTTCGGCGTCATCCTCGGCGTCAACATGCAGACCTCGTTCATGCATCCGCCGTTCGGCTTTGCCTTGTTCTATTTGCGATCAGTGGCACCGAAGGAGTCCTATCTCGACCGTGTCACCGGCAAGAGGATGGAGCCGGTGACCACGGGACAGATCTACTGGGGCGCGGTGCCGTTCGTGGTGATCCAGTTGATCATGGTGATGCTGGTGATCCTGTTCCCCTCGATGGTCATGCACTACAAGGGCTCGCTCTCCACCGTTGATCCGAACTCGATCAAGATCGAGATCCCGCAGATCGACGCGCCGCCGCTCGATTTCGGCCCGCCTCAGATCGATGTCGGACCGCCGAAGCAGTGATGGCCGCGACGCGCAATCGCTCCGCCCACGAAAAACCCCGGCGCAACGCGCCGGGGTTTTGTTTTGTCGCTGGCTCCTGACGCGATACGGCGCCGGTCTCAGCTCAGCGGATTGCGCGCCATGAAGGCGTCGTAGCCGATCTCGGCGACCTGGAACCAGGAGTAGCCATTGCCGGCGAAGGCCGACAGCGACTCATAGGTCTTCTTGAAGTCGGGGTTGGTGGCCGCGACCTCGTTGTGCAGCTCGCGGGCAGCCTTCAGGCAGGCCTGCATGATCTCCGGCGAGAACGCATGCAGCTTGGCACCGGCGGCGAGCAGCCGGCGCAGCGCCGCCGGATTGCTCTGGTCGTACTTCGCCATCATCCAGTTGTTGGCATAATGGCCGGCATGCTCGAGGATCTTCTGATAGTTCTTGGGCAGCGCATTCCAACGATCCTGGTTGACGAAGGAAAGCAGTATCGGTCCGCCCTCCCACCAGCCCGGATAGTAGTAGTGGGGCGCGACCTTGACGAAGCCGAGCTTCTCGTCGTCGTACGGTCCGACCCACTCGGCCGCATCGATCGTGCCCTTCTCCAGCGCCGGATAGATGTCGCCGCCGGCGATCTGCTGCGGCACCGCGCCGAGCTTCTGCAGCACGCGGCCGGCAAAGCCACCGACGCGGAATTTCAGCCCCTTGAGATCGTTGACGCCGGTGAGCTCCTTGCGGAACCAGCCGCCCATCTGGCAACCGGTGTTGCCGGCAAGCAGCGAGACGACATTGTACTTCGCGTAGAACTCGTTGAGGATCTCACGTCCTCCGCCGAGCATGTACCAGGCCTGGTTGATGCGCATGTTCGGCCCGAACGGGACCGACGAGCCGAAGGTGAACGTCGGGTCCTTGCCGAAATAGTAGTACGACGCAGTGTGGCCGATTTCGACGGTGCCGTTCTGCACGGCGTCGAGGACCTGCAGGCCGGGCACGATTTCGCCGGCGGCGAAGGGCTGGATCTGGAATTTGTTGTCGGTGGCCTCACCGACCACCTTGGCCATGATCTCGGCGCCGCCATACAAGGTGTCGAGCGATTTCGG
This sequence comes from Bradyrhizobium sp. SZCCHNS3052, assembly GCF_032484495.1. Taxonomy (NCBI): domain Bacteria; kingdom Pseudomonadati; phylum Pseudomonadota; class Alphaproteobacteria; order Hyphomicrobiales; family Nitrobacteraceae; genus Bradyrhizobium; species Bradyrhizobium sp. SZCCHNS3052. The sequence goes on from NZ_JAUETB010000009.1 coordinate 132,199, forward strand.
CCAGCTCGTCGGCATGCGCCATTTCAGCTCCGGCATCGATTGTGCGATGGCCGGCGCTGCGATCGCGGCCGCGCCAGCGGCGCCAAGCCCGGTCACCTTGATGAAGTCTCTCCGCTTCATAGTTCTTCCCTCCCTGGGGGTCATTGTGTTCGTTTCCTGAGCAGCCTTCTTTGTGAGGCTTCAGTTCCAGTGTGGATCAAAGTGCGTCGGAGTGCCATTGCGAAACGTTGTCGCAACGCAAAAGCCCGGCCTCTCGCGAGGCCGGGCTGACGTCGATCCGCCGATCTGAAGTTTGCGATCAGCCGCGGGTACGCGAGCGGATCATGAAGCTGTCGTAGGTATACTCGGCAACCTGCCACCACAGATATTCATCCGAGCGGTAGGCCTGCATCGCGTCGATGACCTTCTTGAAGTCGGCGTTCTTGGCCGAGATCTCGCCCCACAGCTCGTTGGTCGCCTTGAGGCAGGCCTCGAGCACCTCGTTGGTGAACGGCCGCAGCTGCGTGCCGCCGGCGACCAGGCGCTTCAGCGCCGCCGGGTTCACCTGGTCGTAGCGCGCGGCCATCCAGGTGTTGGCATTGACCGTCGCGTTGGCGAGGATCGACTGATAGTGCTTCGGCAGCTCGTTCCACTTGTCGAGATTGGCGAAGGCGTGGACGGTCGGACCGCCCTCCCAGAAGCCCGGGTAGTAGTAGTACTTCGCCACCTTCTGGAAGCCGAGCTTCTCGTCGTCATACGGACCGACCCACTCGGCGGCGTCGATGGTGCCCTTCTCGAGCGACGGGTAGATGTCGCCGCCCGCGAGCTGCTGCGGCACGACGCCGAGCTTCTGCAGCACCTGGCCGGCGATGCCGCCGATGCGGAACTTCAAGCCCGAAAGGTCGGCGACGGTCTTGATCTCCTTGCGGAACCAGCCGCCCATCTGGGTGCCGGTGTTGCCGCAGGGGAAGCCGATGACATTGGCGGCCTTCTTGAAGAACTCGTTGGCGAGCTCGTTGCCGCCGCCCTGATATAGCCAGGAGTTCTGCTGCCGGGCGTTCAGGCCGAACGGCACCGAGGCGAAGATCGCGAAGGTCGGGTCCTTGCCGACGTAATAATACGACACCGTATGGGACATCTCGACGGTGTTCTTGGAGGTCGCGTCGAGCGCCTGCAGGCCCGGCACCAGCTCACCAGCCTGGAAGACCTGGATCTGGAACTTGTTGTCCGTCATCTCGGCAACCTGCTTCGCCATATATTCGGCGCCGCCATAGATCGTGTCGAGCGACTTCGGGAAGCTGGAGGTCAACCGCCATTTGATCTCGGGCATCGACTGCGCGATCGCAGGCGAGGCCACCGCTGCCGACGCGGCGGCACCGGCGGCCGAGACCTTCAGAAAATCACGACGCTTCATATTAAGGCATCTCCTTGTTGGGGGCGTTTTCCCGTTGAAAAAGCATTTATCCGCCGATGCGATTGGCCGCACACGGTCGAAGGCGATCCGGGCCGGGCTTTAGCACGGAACCGGTTAAGCGAAAACGCGACGTTGGAATGACAAACGGTCCAATAGTCGCACACGCTTCGCTGCAGTGCATCAAGCAGCGGCGATCGCATCCTTGAGCTGATCCCGCACCGACGCGGCGATGGCCCGGTAGATCGCGGCATGTGGACCCTTCGGCTCGCTCTCGACCACCGGGTTGCCGGCGTCCGACGTCGAGCGGATGTCCATGTGCAGCGGGATTTCGCCGAGGAACGGCACGCCGAGCCGCTCGGCCTCGTGGCGCGCGCCGCCATGACCGAAGATGTCGGAGCGGGTGCCGCATTGCGGGCACTGGAAGTAGCTCATGTTCTCGATGATGCCGAGCACGGGCACGTTGACCTTGCGGAACATCGCAAGCCCGCGGCGGGCGTCGATCAGCGACAGGTCCTGCGGCGTCGACACGATCACGGCGCCCTTCAGCGGCACGTTCTGCGCCAAGGTCAGCTGGGCGTCGCCGGTGCCCGGCGGCATGTCGACGACGAGCACGTCGAGCGTGCCCCACGCGACGTCGCGCAGCATCTGGTTGATCGCCGACATCACCATCGGGCCGCGCCAGATCATCGGGCTGTCCTCGTCGACGAGAAAGCCGATGGACATGATCGACAGGCCGAACCGCGACAGCGGAATCATCTTCTTGTCGTCGGTGAGCTTGGGCTTTTCCTGCAGCCCGGTCAGCCGCGGCACCGACGGGCCGTAGATGTCGGCGTCGAGCAGCCCGACCTTGAGGCCGAGATCGCGCAAGCCCAGCGCGAGATTGATCGCGGTGGTCGACTTGCCGACACCGCCCTTGCCCGAGGCCACCGCGATGACGGCCGCGATACCCGGGATCGCGGCCTGCCGGGACATCGGCGAGTCCGCCGGATGCTGGTGCTGATGCGGACGATGCGCCGCGACCGGCTGCACGCCGCCCTGTCGCGGCGGCGGGGCGGCAGCGCCCGCCTTGCGCTCCGCGGTCAGCGCGATCATCGCCATGGTCACGCCGGGTATGGCGCGCACGGCGGCTTCGGCTTTCGCGCGGGTGTCTTCCCAGGCGCGGGCCTCGCTGGCCTCGACATTGATCGAGAAGAACACCTTGCCGTCATTGGCCGTGATCGGCGACAGCACGCCGGCGTCCGGCAGCGCCACGCCACGTGGCGAGCGGACCCGCTTGAGTGCCTCGATAACCTGCTGCTGCGTCACGCTCACGGCGCGTCTCCTGAAGAAGTTCAGAACGCGCCACATCGTCGCGCCCTATCCCGTTGGCCGGACATGATCTTCCGTCGTCTGCGACGGCACCGCTCCGGCCCTGCGTTGCGCTGCTTCATAAGGCCGACCGGCTCAAAACGCCACCATGGTTCCGATGTCGGAGGCGGTCTCGACCGGCGCATCCTCGGCCCGCTCCTTCGCTGCCTCGTAATTGAGCTCGATCATCACGCCGTTGGGGTCGCGCACGAAGATCTGCCACAGCTCCCCGCCCGGCACCTGCCGCGCCTCGAACGGCATGCCCTTGGCGGCGAGCCGCGCCTTCATGCCGGCGAAGCCGCGGCTGACGAAGGCGACGTGGTGGACGACGCCGGAGTCCGGCTTCTGTGCCTCTGAGGTCGGCGAGATGTCGACGAGGTGCACCACCGGGCGCCCCTCGCTGTACATCCAGGCGCCAGGAAAGGCGAAGTTCGGCCGGGCGCCGTTCTCCAGCCCGAGCACGTCTTCATAGAAGCGGACCGTCTCGGCGAGGTTGCGGGTCCGGATGTTGAAATGATCGAGCACGCCGACGCTGACGCCCATGCGAGACACTCCCCTGGCTGGTTCGTTGGTTGACTGGATTTCGTTGCGCAATGACGGCTTTGCAAGCCGTCATGATGATGCCTCTTTAGCACGCGGCGCCGCTTTCGCATCCGTCACGAAGCCGTTGCCCCCGCCTCTCAAGCCGTTATGGTGCGGCGTCCAGCACCGCCGCGACCCGCGCCGGATGCTGATGTGTTCCTTTCAAGAACAGCCCGGCCCTCTCAAGGCTGTCGGCAGAACCCCAAGGTCAAGGTAGCTCATATGGCTAAAGTCGCTTTCATCGGTCTCGGCGTCATGGGTTTCCCCATGGCAGGACATCTCGTGAAGAAGGGCGGTCACGAGGTCACGGTCTACAACCGTACCGCGGCCAAGGCGAAGGAATGGGCCGACAAGTTCGGCGGCAAGGCAGCCCCCACGCCGAAGCAGGCCGCGGAAGGCCAGGACTTCGTGATGTGCTGCGTCGGCAACGACAACGACCTGCGCGCGGTCACGATCGGCCCGGACGGCGCATTTGCCGGCATGGCGAAGGGCGCGACCTTCGTCGACCACACCACCGCCTCGGCTGAAGTGGCACGTGAGCTCGACGCCGCAGCCACCAAGGCCGGCTTCAAATTCATCGACGCGCCAGTGTCCGGCGGCCAGGCCGGCGCCGAGAACGGCGTGCTGACGGTGATGTGCGGCGGCACCGCCGACGCCTATGCCGGCGCCGAGCCGGTGATCGCGGCCTATGCCCGGATGTGCAAGCTGCTGGGACCGGCCGGCAGCGGCCAGCTGACCAAGATGGTCAACCAGATCTGCATCGCCGGCCTCGTGCAGGGCCTGTCCGAGGGTATCCATTTCGCGAAGAAGTCCGGCCTCGACGTTCCCGCTGTCATCGAGACCATCTCCAAGGGCGCCGCCCAGTCCTGGCAGATGGAGAACCGCTACAAGACCATGAACGACGGCAAATACGACTTTGGTTTTGCGGTGGAATGGATGCGCAAGGACCTGTCGATCTGCCTCAGCGAAGCGCGCCGCAACGGCGCCCATCTGCCGGTGACCGCGCTGGTCGACCAGTTCTATTCCGAGGTCGAGAAGCTCGGCGGCAAGCGCTGGGACACGTCGAGCCTGCTGGCCCGGCTGGAGAAGTGATTCCGCCGCTCTCCGACTGATCGATCTGCCGCTGCGCGTGTGCTGCGGCGGCAGATTTCCGATCCGGGACCTTGGCAGGCCCCGGCTCATCTGCCTTCCCCCATGTATTGCCGCAGACACGCGGCGGGATACGTCCGCCGCGGACGGGCGCCATTGCGCCATCTGCGACTCGCTGATACCCCTTGCAATCGCTAATCGTTCGCATGTGTTGCCCGATCGTCGAGACACCCACTCAGAGAAAAATGGATATGTAATGTTATAACATTACATATCCGTTGGGCTGAGCTAACTCTCGTCGTGGTGATCATGAACGTTGGCTGGGGGCGCAGATGGCCGGAAAGCCGGCTGCTGCGATGGGGAGCGGAATGAGCGTGCGCGACGTCTGGGGTTCGATATCGCTTGCGGGGCTGCTGGTGGCAGGCTGGTCGGCGGTGCCGGCGGCTTATGCCCAACAGACCTCCCCTCCGGACGGGAGGCAGGCCGCCGCAGACACCCTGCTGCCGGACGTGACGGTCGATGCGCCGCGGCAGCGCCCGGCGGCCGGCCGCGCGCCCTCCTCGACCCAAGCCGCCCGTCGGACCACACCTCCGGCGTCCCGGCGCATGGCCGCGCCCACGCCCGCAGCAGCGCCGACGCGGCCTTCGTCCAACACGGCGGCCACCACGCCGCTCAACGGCAATGCGACGCCCGCGAGCGGCAGCCGGCTCGGCCTCACCGTACGCGAGCTGCCGGCCTCGATCGAGGTGGTCGGCGCCGAGACGCTGCGTGAGCAGGGCTACCACACGACCGTCGACGCGGTGAAAGGCGCCGCCGGCGTCAGCGCGGGTGATGCCCCGAACGATGTCGGCTTCGCGATGCGCGGCTTCCAGGGCAATCAGGTCAACGTGCTCTACAACGGCATCAACATCGGCCCGACCGGCTTCACCGCGCTGACGATGGAGACGTTCAACCTCGACCGGGTCGAGTTTCTCAAGGGCCCCTCCTCGCTGATCTCGGGCCAGGGCGCGGTCGGCGGCACCGTCAATTTCGTGACCAAGACCCCGCACACCGGCCCGATCGAGAGCGAAGCCTTCGTCGGCTTCGACCAGCGCGGCACGTTCCGCAGCGGCTTCGGCTCGGGCGGCAGCACGACCGTCAAGGGCCTGGACTATCGCTTCGACATCAGCCGGACCAGGGAGGTCGGCTTCATCGACGACACCGAGTTCAAGAATATCCATGTCTCAGGCCAGCTCGACTACCGGCTGTCCGACAGCTTCAAGACCTTCTTTGCCGCCGAGTTCAAGGACTACAAGGCCAAGCCCTATGAGGGCACGCCGCTGGTGCCGGTCACCTTCAGCGGCGCCAACGCGACCAGCGGCATCGTCTCAGGCACCAAGGTGTCGGCCTACAACGGCACCGATCTCGGCGCCGTCACGATCGACGGCCGCACGCTGTCGACCAACTACAACGTGGTCGACGGCCACAAGACGATCAAGGAATCGTGGGTCCGCAGCGGGTTCGAATGGGACCTGAGCAACGACGTCAGGCTGCGGAGCCAAGTCTACAACTACAACGCCAGCCGCGACTGGTACAACAACGAGGTCTCGGCGTTCAACGCGACCACCAACACCGTCGATCGCGAGCGGTTCTTCGTCCACCACAACCACAACATGGTCGGCAACACCACCGACCTCACCTGGAACGCCAACCTGTTCGGTCTGGCCAACCGGCTCGTGACAGCGGTGGAAAGCTCGCATACCGACTTCACGCGGCCTGGCGCGGCGATCTTCCCGGGTGACAGCATTCCGCTGACCGGCTTCGACCGAGGCGTCTACGGCCCGCTCGGAACGCAGTTGCAGACCGCCACCATCGACAGCGTGGCACTCAATCTCGAAGACCGGCTGAAGCTCACCAACAATTTCGCGCTGGTCGGCGGCCTGCGCTACAACCCGTTCTCGCTCGACCGCAACTCGATCGACAAGAACGGCGTCGTGAAGAGCAGCTTCCCCTACTCGAAGAGCTGGCAGCCGGTCACGGGCCGCATCGGCTACACCTGGGAAGTGTTCCCGGGCACCACCTTCTACAGCCAATATGCGACCGCCACCGACATCTCCGCCGACAGCATCTTCCTGCTGAGTCCGACCCAGAACCTCACGCTCTCGGACTCCCGCAGCTATGAGACCGGCGTCAAGCAGCTCGCGTGGAACGGCCGTGCGGAGTGGACCTTCTCCGCCTTCGACATCGAACGCAAAAACGTCTACAGCGCCCAGGCCGGCCAGCAGCTCAACCTGGCCGGCAAGGTGAAATCTCAGGGCATCGAGGTCGCAGCCGCCGTGCGGCCGACACCCGAGAGCAGGCTCTGGGGCAACGTCGCCTATGTCCGCGCCCGCTATGCCGATTATGATCTCGCCGGCGGCGGCTCGTTCTCGGGCAACACGCCGCCCAACATTCCCGCCGTCATCGTCAATGGCGGCGGCTCCTACCGCTTCCTCAATCCCGGCTGGTGGCCGGTCGAGCTTGGTTTCTCCGTGCGCCACGTGGGCGATCGCTGGAGCACCGATGCCAACACGGTGAAACTGCTCGCCTACACCACCGCCGATCTGTTCGCGTTCGTCGACCTGCCGAGGGTGCCGCTGTTCGCCACCGCGACCAGCACGCGGCTCGCCTTCCGCGTCCGCAACGTTGCCGACAAACGTTATGCGGCTTGGAGCGATCCGTTCTATCCCGACCAGATCTTCCTCGGCGCGCCCCGCACCTACGAGGTCGAAGCCTCGTTCAAGTTCTGATGGCCGCATGATCCGGGCGCTGATCCTCACGCACCGCTGGCTGAGCATCCCGCTGGGTCCGCTGTTCGTGCTGTGGTTCGCGACCGGGATCGTGATGCACTACGTGCCGTTCCCGGCGCAGACCGAGAGCGAGCGCTTCGCCGCGCTGCCCGTGCTCGACACCGCCCTGTCGCTGCACGGTCCCGCGGAGGCCCTCGTCGCAGGTGGCATCGATCATCCCGACCGCATCCGGCTGATGCAGCGCGTGGATGGTCCGGTCTATGTCATCTCGGCCGCCGGCCGCAGCGCGGCCATTCGTGCAGACACGCTGGCCGCGGCCGATGTGAGCGCCCCCGACCTCGTGCTGTCGATCGCGCGCACGGCAGCCCGGCGGCGCGGGCTCGAGGCCGATGGCGCCACCATCGCCTCACTGGAGCACTACGACCAATGGACGGTGCCGAACCGTTTCGACGTGCATCGTCCGCTGCACCGGATCGCGCTCAACGATCCCAATGGCACCGAACTCTACGTGTCCTCGATCACCGGCGAGGTCGTGCTCGACACGACACGGTCCGAACGCGCCTGGAACTACGTCGGCAGCGTCGTCCATTGGATCTATCCGACCGTCCTGCGCAAGGACTGGGCGGCCTGGAACGCCGTCGTGTGGTGGCTGTCGCTCGCGGCGGTCATCGCCGCCGTGAGCGGCGCGCTGCTCGGCCCGATGCGGCTGAGATATCGGAAGGCGCGGCTGTGCTCGCGCTACCACGGCTGGCACCTCTGGCATCATTGGGCCGGCCTGATCTGCATGCAGTTCGTGCTGACCTGGATGGTCAGCGGCTGGCTGTCGATGGACCATGGCAGGCTATTTGCGACCGGCCATCTGACGCCGTCCGAGCAAGCCATTCTCGTCGGCGCACCGGATTGGACCGGCCTGGCGACGGCGGCGCTCGCGGCGGTGCATGGCGAGGTCCGCGAGATCGAGTGGTTCGCCTTCGGCGGCCGCCTCTATCAGCGCACCCGGCGCGCGCCGAGCCAGCAGCAGATTTCGGTGCTGGACGGCGCATCAGCACGCATCGTCGGCCGTTTCCTGCAGCCGGCCGACGTCAATGCCGCGGTGTCGCGCCTGCGCGGCGATTGCGGGCGCTCGACCGAAGTCGAGCCGGGCGACGACTATCCGTTCGTCTCCGATGTGCCGGGCGCGCCGGTCCATCGCGTGATCTGCGGCGACACCTGGTATCATGTCGACGCCGCGTCCGGCGCGGTGCTCGAGAAGCTCGATCCGTCCCGACGCGCCTATCGGTGGCTCTATCAGGCGCTGCACACGCTCGACTTTCCGGCCCTGCTCGCCCATGCGGCGCTGCGCACGGTTCTCATCGTCGGCCTCTGCGCGATCGGCCTCGTCTTCAGCATCACGGGCGTGGTGATCGGCTGGCGCCGCCTGCGAATGCAGCTCCGCTGAGCCTCGCCACAATCGTTAATTTAACGCGCGGTTAACGCAAATTTTTCGTTGTCTATAATCCGTCTTAAGGATTTGGGCCCAGTTATAGACAATGCAGAAAGCAGCCCGTACCTCGCGGGCAGGATTTGTGTTGTTTGATGAGTAAACCCGCTGAAAAGCCTGAGGTCGTCGAGCTTCCGGCAGATCCGCCGGCGCTTGCACCAGCAAGCCAGCGCCGGGCCGCGCAGCAGCGGGTGCGCGAGGCGCGCGACCGGTTAACGTCGACGTCGGGAACACGTCCGGCCTTCGATCGCGAGCTGCTGCGCCAATACGCACAGACCCGCATCTCCGCCTCCTACATCGTCGTGCTGCTGGTGGTCGCAACCGGCCTGATGCTCAGCGTCTGGCTGCATACGATCGCGGCTGGCGCATGGACGCTCGGCGTGCTCTGCATTCATGCCGCGATCGTGCGCAACTGCTCGAACTTCCTCGCCGACCAGCCGTCGCTGGCGGCGACGCGGCGCTGGCGCACGCGCTTCGTGCTGCTCGACTTGCTCTACGGCGTTTGCTGGATGGCGATCCTGATCCATCCGGCGCTCGCGGCGGTGTCGGGCACGCTGATGATGTTCCTGATGCTGCTGGTGATCGCGGTCTCGAGCATGCTCGCCGCCAACCTGCCCGTCGCCGCCGTCGCCGTCACCGCACCGATGACGGTCGCCATCACCCTCAGCCTCGCGCTGTCGGGCACGTTCGACAACTACCTGCTCGCCGGGTTCGCCGTCGCCGCCGAAGGCTACTTCGTGCTGCTCGCCCATCAGCTGCATGCGACGACGCTGGCCACGCTCGAAGCGCGCGCCGAGAAGGACGCCTTGATCGGCGAACTCGAGCAGGCCAAGGCGATCTCCGACGAGGCACGCTACCGCGCGGAGGCCGCCAACGTCGCCAAGTCGCGCTTCCTTGCGCAGATGAGCCATGAGCTGCGGACGCCGCTGAACGCCATCCTCGGCTTTTCCGAGGTGATGAAGAGCGAGATCTTCGGCGTCCATGCGGTGCCGGTCTACAAGGAATATTCGGCCGACATCCACAATTCGGGCGTTCACCTGCTCAACCTCATCAACGAGATCCTCGATCTCTCGCGCATCGAGGCCGGCCGCTACGAGCTGAACGAGGAAGCCGTGGCGCTGGTGCACGTGATCGCCGACTGCCACCATTTGCTGAAGCTGCGCGCAACGAGCCGCGGCATCACCATTCACGAGGTGTTCGAGCAGAAGATGCCGCGGCTGTGGGCCGACGAGCGCGCGATCCGCCAGGTCGTGCTCAACCTGCTCTCCAACGCCATCAAGTTCACGCCGCAGGGTGGCGACATCTGGCTGAAGGCTGGCTGGACGGCCTCGGGCGGACAATATCTCAGCGTCAAGGACACCGGCTCGGGCATCCCCGAGAACGAGATTCCGATCGTGCTCGCGTCGTTCGGCCAGGGCTCCAACTCGATCAAGTCGGCCGAACAGGGCGCGGGATTAGGCTTGCCCATCGCCAAGAATCTGATCGAGATGCATGGTGGCACGTTCACGCTGAAATCGAAGGTCCGCATCGGCACCGAGGTGATCGTCACCTTCCCGCCGGAGCGGGTGATGTCGGCGCTCGCTCCGCTGTCGGACGAGGCACCGCCATTGCAGCCGGAGCATGCGATCGCCCCCGCTCAGGAGAAGCGCCGGGTGCGCAAGCCGATCATGAATGCCGGAACGGGACTGTGAGATGATTGCACTTGCACGACAGTGTCAGAACCTTTCAAACTCGCGCCATGAGCCAGGATACGCCCTGCATCGCCGTCTGCATGATCGACCCCAAGACGAAACTCTGCTTCGGCTGCGGACGCACGCTGCCGGAGATCGCCCGCTGGGGCCGCATGTCGACCGACGAGCGGCTCGCGCTGATGGACGGGCTGCCGTCCCGCATGCACGACGCCGGTCTGCCCGCGCTGGCGCGTCGGCGCGACTGAGCGCCTCCGTGCCGACGGGAGGCGCGGCATGAACAAGGTCGTGCTCGTTTTCGTCACCATGGTGCTCACCGCGGGCGCCGTGATCGTCTACAAGGATCCCGAGCAGGCGGCGCTCGCGAGCGACACAGTGTCGGAGGTTCTGCGCAGCCGCGCGCTCAGGGCCAAGGCGAGTCCTCCGACCAACGCGGTCGAGATCGAGCGCACCAGAGGCGGCGAGTTCGCGTTGCGCGCCAAGATCAACGGCGTCACCGCGCCGATGGTGGTCGACACCGGCGCCACATCGGTGGTTCTGACCTACGAGACCGCCAAGGCCGCAGGCCTGCCGCTCGAACTGCTCGCCTACGACGTCGACGTCGAGACCGCTGGCGGCCACACCAAGGCGGCGCGATTGACCTTGGACCGGCTCGCGATCGGCAAACTGGTGGAACGCTCGGTTCCGGCGCTGGTGGTGCCGCACGGCCAGATGAAGACCAACTTGCTCGGCATGAGCTTCCTCGACCGGCTGGAGCGCTGGGAAGTGCGCTCCGACCGGCTGATGCTGCACGGCTTTCCCGATCGCAGCTGAGGGGCTGAGCCTCGTGGCAGCCTGCAATCCGGTCGCGCGACAGGCCGTTGTCGAACTGCCGCCGCTGGCCTGAGCCGCTCAGGCCAGCGCAGCAACCGCAGGGCGCTCCTCGACCATCGCGACCGCCTCGCGCAGCACCTCGATGCCGGCGCCCGGCTTGACGCCGCGCTCGGCGAGATGGCGGCGGAACGCGCGTGCGCCGGGCACCGCGTGATAGGCGCCGACGAGATGCCGCGTGATCGCGTGCAGCCGCGTGCCCTGCCCGAGCTGGCGCGCGATGTACGGCTCGAACGCCGCCAATGCGCCCTTCATGGTTCGATGCGGCGCGACGTCGCCGAACAGGACGGGATCGACATCGAGCAGCCGCCACGGCTCCTGATAGGCCGCTCGCCCGAGCATCACGCCATCGACATGCGCGAGATGACCTTGCGCAGCTTCGATGCTGCCGATGCCACCATTGATGATGACGGGCACGTGCGGCAGCCTCGCCTTCAGCCGGTACACCCTGTCGTAGTCGAGCGGCGGGACGTCACGGTTCTCCTTCGGCGACAAGCCGTCCAGCCACGCCTTGCGCGCGTGCACGATCAGCGCGTCTGCGCCGCTGTCGACGACCGCGTCCGCCAGCATATCGAGTGCGATTTCCGGATCCTGATCGTCGATGCCGATGCGGCACTTCACCGTGACGGGAATGCGAACGGCGTGCTTCATCGCGGCGACGCAGGCGCCGACGAGCGCAGGCTCGGCCATCAAACAGGCCCCGAAGCGGCCGTCCTTCACCCGGTCCGACGGGCAGCCGACATTGAGATTGATCTCATCGTAGCCGAACTCCTCGCCGATCTTGGCTGACGTCGCGAGATCGCCGGGATCGGAGCCGCCGAGCTGCAGCGCCACCGGATGCTCGCTTCGATCGAAGCCGAGCAGCCGCTGGCGGTCGCCATGTATCACGGCACCGGTCGTGACCATCTCGGTATAGAGCAGCGCCCGGCGCGACAGCAGCCGATGGAACACCCGGCAATGCCGGTCTGTCCAATCCATCATCGGCGCCACGGAGAAGCGCCAAGTCGTTGATTCCACTGTTTTATTCGAGACATCAGCCATTGGAAGTGTACCAGAGCCACCCGATCACCGCGCATTTACACCGGTTTCCACCGATTTCGACCCGTTTTTCGTGCGCAGCACAACAATGTCGGATCGGAGAGGATCGATGGTTTACCGAATTCAACCACAACGTTCCGCAGATCGCGGCTGCGTCTGGTCATCGCTCCCTGACGGGTCTCATGCGATACAACCATCTGCGCCGAGCCGCGTGCTCCCACAGCTTCTGTCAAACCACCGTCACGAAACACGAACACAAGGAAACGATCTCGACCTTGGCGGCCCATGCAGCCGAGCTTGATCCCGCGCCCGGAGCAGTATCCCGCACGGCGCGCTGCATCCGAAGACCGATCACGGGAATTGCAGGTACCAAATCTTGACCGAGGCACGCCACGCAGACCCGCGCGACAATGATCTGGTCGCGGAGAAGCAAGGCGCCCGGTCTTCCGGCGTCGATCTCGTCGCCCGCCAGAGCATGGCTCAGCTGAGAACGCTGAAGCTGCTGATTGCAGCATCCGGCCTCGCCGGGCTGGGCTATGAGATCGTCTGGACGCGCCAGCTCGCCCTCGCCTTGGGCACGGAGATGATGGCCGTGCTCGGCGCCATCGCAGGATTCTTCGCCGGGCTGGCGGTGGGCGCCTTCGTCCTCGATGGCCGGATCCGCCGCGCCGCCAATCCGCACCGGGTGTATGCCGTCCTCGAAACGGTCATCGGCGTGTGGGGGCTGTGTGCGGTCTGGCTGCTTCCCGCGTGCGCGCGCGCCCTCGCGCCGCTGCTCGGCACGGCGCCTTCCCCCGTGTTGTTGTGGAGCGCGAGCTTCCTGCTGCCGACGCTGGTGCTGTTGCCGGCGACGGTGGCGATGGGCGGCACGCTGACCGCGCTGGAACGCATGACGTCCGCGGCGCATGGCACGCGGCCCGTCAGCGCCGGCGTCTACGCCGCGAACACCGCCGGCGCCGTCGCCGGCACGCTGCTGTCCACCTTCGTGCTGATCCCCGCGCTCGGATTGTCGGCGACGCTGCTTTGCCTGGCAGCCGTCAACGCGGCCTGCGCGCTCGCAGCGCTTCGCCTCGGCCGAGCCCCGCAGGTCGACGCTCGCGCGCGCGACGATCGCAGGCGTGCTGTCGCCGGCCTCCGCCTGACAGGAACCCTGTTCGTCACCGGCCTGCTCGGCATCGCGTTCGAAGTCCTGGTCGTGCGCCTGGCCGCACAGATGATGCAGGACACGGTCTATAGCTTCGCCTGTCTGTTGGCCGCCTACCTGCTGGGCACTGCGATGGGCGGCATGATCTGGCAGCGCGTGGGGCACACGGTTGCGCGCGGCAGAACCGCGTTGATCAGCGGCACCGCGCTCGTCTGCCTCGGCACGGCGCTCGTGACGCCCTTGCTGGGCGGCCTCGCTGACAGCGCTGCGAGCCTCGGCGTCGTCGGCGAGCTCGGCATTGCGCTGGCGCTGTTCCTGTTGCCTGCGATGGCGATGGGCGCCTTGTTCGGCCAGCTCATGCAGGATGTCCGCAACGTCAGGGGATCGGTCGGCTGGGCCGTCGGCATCAACAGCCTCGGCGCAGCCATTGCGCCGCTGGTCGCGGCACAGCTGCTGATTCCCGCTTTCGGCACTTGGAGAGCATTGGTCCTCGTTGCCGTCGGATATCTTCTGCTGCTGCAGCCCCGACGCGCTGCGCTGCGCTGGGCGGCGGCGCCCGCTCTGCTTGCACTCGCGCTGTTGTGGCTTCCCGCCCCGCTGCTCATCAGGGTCCCGCCGGGCGGCAAGCTTCTGGCCGTGCGCGAGGGACCGATGGCGACCGCGAGCGTCGTCGACGACGCCTCAGGAGCACGCTATCTCGAGGTGAACGGCCACTTCCGCATGGGCGGCACCAGTTCGGTCCGATCCGATTTCCGCCAAGCCATGCTGCCGTTGCTCTTGCATCCAGCGCCGCGCAAGGCCCTCTTCCTCGGTGTCGGCACCGGCGCGACCGTGCTCGGCGCAGCGCAGATGCCGGATCTCGACGTGCGCGCGGTCGAACTCTCTTCCGAAGTCGTCGCGCTCCTGCCCTGGTTCGACAACCCCGCGGCCGAGAAGGAAAGGCCGCCGATCTCCGTTGCCGATGCCCGGCGCTTCATCATCGCCGATGACGGACGCTACGACGTGATCGTGGCCGACCTGTTCCACCCGGCGCTCGATGGCAGCGGCGCGCTGTACACGGTCGAACATTTCGCGGCCGTCAAGCGGCGACTGGCGGCCGAGGGCGTGTTCTGCCAGTGGCTGCCGCTCTATCAGCTCGATGCGCCGTCGCTGCGCGCGATCGTCAGGAGCTTTCTCGCAGTCTTTCCACAAGGGTCCGCCTGGCTGAACCATTACAGCGTGCGCACGCCGATGCTGGCTCTGATCGGATCAGGCACCCCGAGCCCGATCGACCCCGAACTCGTCGCCGCACGGTTCTCCGACCGGAAGCTTCACCCGATCATTCAACCGCTCGGCTTCGATCAGCCGATCGACCTTCTGGGCCAGTATGTCGCCGGCGCGAAAGCGCTCACGAGCTTCGCCGGTCCGGGACCGCGCAACACCGACGATTTCCCATTCGTCACGTTCGACGCGCGCAGCAACGTCCACGCTCTCTCGGCGGCCCCATGGCAATTGCTGCTGACGGTCCTGAGCCAGACAAAGACCGACGCGGCCGATTTGCTGGAAGACTCGAAACGCGGAATGTGGGAGCAACGACTCGGCGCCTATTGGCGGGCCCGCAACCAATTCATCCAGGTCGGCGCGGCGCTGACCGGCGAACCGCGCGGGCCGGCGCTCATCGCAGCCGCCGCACCCGGTCTCCTCGATTCCATTCGCGCCAGCGCCGAGTTCGAGCCGGCCTATGCGCCGCTGATGAGCATGGCAAAAGCGCTGCTTGCATCGGATCGCGCGGCTGCTGAACGCCTGCTTCGGGCAATCGACTCCGCCGCGCCGTCGCGACGCGAAGCGCGCGACCTGCTGTCGCGCGAGTTCGAACGATAGAGCGTCAGGACGCGAAGCTGACGCGGTAGCCCCAGCAATCCAGATGATCAGGAATCGCGTTGAAAGCGATCGTGATACGTTGGTCGCCCTGATTGCGCGGCACCTCGTGGTAGAGATAGCTTGGGAACAGCACGAGATCGCCGGGCTCCGCCTCCGGCAGCACGTATTTGCCGGCATTGAACGGGCCGACCGCGGCGCTGCGCGTGTGATGGCGGAACGAGAAGTCGCTGCCGCCGGGCGGCCGCACGAACACGGTGCGGCTGCCGGGGTGAGACGGCGTCAGATAGAAGACGCCGGAGATGAAGCTGTTGGCGTGGGCGTGCAGGGTCTGGTTGCCGCCGGTCTCCAGCATGTTCGTCCACATCTCCTTGACCGTCCAGCGCAGCTTCTCGCCGAACAGCAGCTCGCCGAAATCGATCAGCTTGGGCACGGCGAGCTCGGCGATGGTCTGAAACAGATTATTGGCGCGGGGATCGGCGACCTCGGTGTGGAACAGTTGTCCGGACCGCAGGTTGTTCTCGATCTTCGAATTGCGGATGGCTGCCACCGCCGCGTCCTTGAGCTCGGCGCTCAAGAGCCCAGGCGAACGCAACAACGGTATCGGAAAAAGAGCTTCGATCTGGTCCATGTCTCAAGGCCTTGCACGCGCCGCAACAGGACCGACAATTTGCCGACTTGCATGACAGCCGGATGACGAGAGTGGAGACGCGGTGCGCGCCCGTCAGCGCATCGGCATTTCGTCGGCACTGAGAATGTTGAGCCGCTCGCCGGGCCTCAGGCTGTGGGGCCGGTCGCGCACTTCCAGCACGGCCCTCTCGGCCTTCTCGACACAATCATCGAACTCGCCATTGCCGGCCTCGACCAGCGCCTGCTGAATGTCCCGCTCGGCGAAATAGCGCGACACGTCGTCCGTCGGCAGGGTCGCCGCCTGTGCGCGGGCCTCCGCCACTGCGGCGTCGCAGACCTCCTGCGTCGGCTCCTCGTCATGCGCCGACGCGACTGCGATCGTGAGGACTAGAACGGCGAGACTCACGGCGGACAAACGCGACATCACCTCGACGAACCCCAGGGAAAGGCAGGTTTCAAAGACGAAGCGCCGGTTCGCAAACTGGCGCTCGGAGTGAGCAGGATCCGACGGGACGATATGTCCCGCCGGATTGGTGCCGATCAATCAGTCGCGGTTGAACGCCCAGCGACCCCAGTGGCCCCAGTGACCCCAGTGGTCCCAATCGTGCCAGTGGTGATGCTCGTGAGCCAGCTTGCGGGCCAGCTCCTGATTCTTTTCGACCAGCAGCTTGGGCGTGCTGTAGGTTCGGACGAAGATCGGGTTCGCGTAGAACCAGACGTTCGACCAGGCCTGCACGTCGTTGGTCACCTTCTTGACGCCGCCGACCGTGCCGAGGTGCGAGGGACATGCCGGATCTGTGCAACTGACGGTGGCGTTGTTGGCATCGAGCAGCGGATTGCCGGCGCTGTCGGACACGTTCGGAGTCGCCGGCGGGATGTTGGTGCCGCGGGCGCGGATGTAGAACGGTGTCTGGCCGGCGATGAAGGTGGTCGTGAAGCTGAGGCGGGTCGAACCGTCGCGCAGCTTGTGGCTCCGCATCTTGGTCGCCTGGATCTGCTTCGCGATCTTGGCCGACGGGTTGTAGACGATGGCCGCACCATCGACACCCTTGGCATTGGCCACCGCATAGCCAGGGGCGCCCGGCGCGATCGGACCGGTGATGTCGCCGGTAATCAGATCGACGTGGTCGAGATAGGGCTTGTTCAACGGCTGCTTGATGCCGACCGGCAGCAGCAGCGGGTTGTTGAAGCCGTACGGGCTGTTGTTGGAGGCCGGAACGGTCATCTCCATCTCGAGCGTGACCTTCTCGCCCGGGCGCACGACGAGCGTCTCGCCCATCGTCTTCCAGTCGTCGTCCCACTCACCCTTCGCACGGAACTCCATGTCGGAGCCGATGATGTCGGCGTTGACCGAGTAGGAATTACCCGAGCGCATGCCGTCGATGATCGACTGCTGGGAGAAGCGCCGCTCGTTCGGCACGTACAGCCTGGTGTACTCGCCGGGGATGAAGTCCGCCGTCGTGCCGGGATCGCGCGCGCCATAGACGCCGCGGCTGTGCCAGTCCGAACTCTGGAACAGGAAGAAGTTGCGGCCTTCGCCGAGCAGACCGTCCCACAGCCCGCCGACCTTGGCGGTGTAGACGCCCTGCATGCCGTAGGTGCCGCCGCCGACTGCGCCCGAGCCATAGGAGCCCGAGCCGCCGTTCACGCCGCCCTCGGCCATATGACCCGGGGCTTCGATGCCGAACGCGACCGTCGGGCCGGCGTTGTTGAAGTCACGGAAGTGCTCGATGTTGTAGCCGGCCGAGCCGTTCGGATTGAACGGTCCCTGCCGCTCGGTATGGGTCGGCACAGCATAGGATTGCAGCGGGTGGTTCGCCTGCAGCCAGGCGATGCCGGCGACGGCCTTCTGGTGACCGGCCGTGCCGGAATTGTTGACATTGTCCTTGCCGGCCCAGACCGGGTTGTTGCTGGCATCGACCGGACCGATGGCGTCGGTGTCGGCGCGGTCGAAGCGATATTCGAACTCGGCCATCTTGTCGGCATTGCCGTAACCGCGCGGGTTCTGGCCGGCGATCACGGCGACGTCGCCATGCTCGTGACCGGGCAGGATCCACTCCAGGCCCTCGACCAGCACCTTGTTGTAGGTCGCGGTGCGATTGACGATGGTTGGGTACTCGATCTCTTTGATCGACTGCCAGCGCCACATCTTGGCGCCGGTATCGGTGCCGTTCGGCGTGCCCTTCAGGCTGGTGATCGTAATGCCGTCGATGGTCTTCCCGAGCGTCTGGCTCCAATACGTCGTCGTGTTGTCGCCGGGGATATTGGCGCTCGCATCGCTGAAGCGGCAATCGCGGTTGCCCGAACCGCCGTGGTTGCCGAGCGTGAACCAGTCGAGATCGAAATTGTTGCCGCCAGCCGCCGCGGTGCCCTTGCCGACCGAGCGGTCGATCGCATAGCCGGCAGCAACCGAACCGTCGGTGCAGGTGTTGTGGTTGTGCATGTCGCCCGCGACATACGGATTGTTCTTGGTCGTTTCCCCCCAACGCTCCCCAGCGTCGGCGCTCTGTGACAGGGCCAGCGAGACCGAGGCCGCTGTCAGCAGGATTGTCTTGGTAGATGGAACCATTATCGTCGCCCCTAAAGAATTCGATCGATCTCCAAACCGAGATGACAACGCGACCGATGCGCCGTCGTCATTCGCGGCGCGACCAAACCAAAACTCGGAGACAGTTTGTTGAAGGATTTATTTTTGCTGGCGTCTTCCCCACGAACATCGCGGTCGGCCGTCGTTGCGAAATTTTTGTGACACTGACGTTTGCCCGGTGACAACGGCAAGTGTGCCGTTGCATATACGCGCCGCGCAACGAGCGCGGTCCGAGTTGTAAAGAACGTATGTCAGCCCCTGCCATGTCGAATGCGGCGCAGACCTTCGAGAGCGCCTCTGCACGCTCCAATCAGCAAGATGGCAACAGCTCTTCCCCTGCGCGATCATCATCCGTGACCGCCCTGCGCGGGCTCAGCAGGGAGCCACTCCTGCACTTCCTCGTTCTCGGTGGCCTGATCTTCGCGGCCGATGCCATCATCCACCCGCCGGCGAAGGACGAGAAGGTCATCACCGTGACCAAGGCCCTGCGCCAGTCCTTCATCGACACGTTCGACGAGGACAAGCAGCGGACCCCGAGCGAGGCCGAGCTGCAGAAGATGGTCGAGGCCTGGGTCGCCAGCGAAATCCTCTATCGGGAAGGCAAGACGCTCGGCGTCGACCGCGGCGACGAGATGATCCGCGACCGTGTCGCGTTCAAGCTGCAATATCTGATCTTCGATCAGGTGCGCGTGCCACAGCCGAGCGAGGAGCAGTTGCGCGCCTGGTTCGCCGACAATCATGCCCGGTTCGACGAGCCCGAGCGTGTCAGCTTCTTCATGACGCCACCCAGCGACGAGGCGACGGCGCGGCGCTATCTGGACGACATTCGCGAGCAGCGCGAATCCGAGGAGCTGCGCGATCAGACGCGCGCGATTCTCGACCGACCGGTGCCGAGCCTGGCCGCCGGCTTCGGCGACGGCTTCAGCGACGGCCTGCTCAAGGCGCCCCTCCAGGAATGGACCTTGCTGCAGTCGAAGGACGGGTGGCACGTGGTTCGTCTCGACGCCCGGAAGCCGGGCGCTCCGGCGAAGCTCGAGGACATCCGCGCCGAGGCGGCCAAGATCTGGCACACCGAAGAGACACGGAAACGGGCCTGGGAGGCGGTGAGCCGGCTCAAGGCCAACTACACGATCAGGTACGAGCCGTGACCGGCGCGCGCGCCCTGATCGCCATCGTGCTCGCGCTCGCAGCGCTGCTGCCCGGGCGGCCGGCGGCTGCGCATCAGGCGACGATCGCCGTGCTCGAGTTTCGCGAGATGCGCCCCGGCGCGTATATCGGGCGATGGACGACCTTGCCGAAGGATGGCGTCAACCGCATCGATCTCAAGATGCCCCCGCATTGCTACCTGCGCCTGCCGGAGCTCAATTGCGGCGACAAGGGCCTCGTCGGGCAGATGACGATCGCCAATCTCGGCGAGGACATGTCGGCTGCCATCATCCGCGTGACGTCGCTCGCTGGAGAGACGCGCAGCTACACGATCTCTGCGGCCAATCCGGTCGTGACCGTGCTGGGCACCGATGCGCCGACGCTCGACACCTGGCTCGAGCTCGCCAAGACATACGTCAATCTCGGCATTGACCACATCCTGCTCGGCGCCGATCACCTGCTGTTCGTGCTCGGGCTGATCTGGATCGTCCAGGGCGGCTGGCGCCTGCTCAAGACGATCACGGCTTTCACGATCGGCCATAGCGCCTCGCTGGCCGCAACAGCGTTCGGATGGATCGGCGTCGCCGAAGGGCCGCTCAACGCCTGCATCGCGCTCAGCATCGTGTTTGTCGGCGTCGAGATCGTCAAACAGCAGCGCGGCGAGACCGGGCTGACCGCCCGCTACCCATGGGCTGTCGCTTCCAGCTTCGGTCTGGTGCACGGCATCGGCTTCGCCAGTGCGCTCGCAGGCCTCGGGCTCGAACGACGGATCCTGCCTGCGGCATTGCTCTTCTTCAATGTCGGCGTCGAGATCGGACAGATCCTGTTCGTGCTGCTGGTGCTGGCGCTGATCTGGGCACATCGCCGCCTCGGCGCGGCGCTGCCGCGCTGGGGCGCCGAGCTGCCGGCCTATGCAATCGGCTCGGTATCGATGTTCTGGTTCCTGGGCCGCCTGGTGCGGGTTCTGGCGGCCGCATGATGACGAATGGGACGAACATGATCGCGCGCAAACTCCTGCACACCGTGTTGGGTGCGGCGCTGCTCTCGCTGCTGACATCGAATCCGAGCCTTGCCCACGAGCAGACGGGCGTCGGCGGCGGGCTCGCCGGCGGCCTGCTGCATCCCTTGACGGGGCTGGATCATCTGATCGCGATGGTTGCAGTCGGCATCTGGGGCGCGCAGCTCGGCGGCGCGGCGATCTGGATCCTGCCGGTCGTCTTCCCGCTGGTGATGGCGTTCGGGGCCGTCCTGGGAATCCTGAAGGTCGGATTGCCCGTCCCGGAGCTCATCATCGCGCTGTCGGCCCTGGTGCTCGGGCTCGCGGTCGCGATCCGCATCCGTGTCCCGTTTGCAGTTGCGGCCATCATCGTTGCGATCTTCGCCATCTTTCACGGCCACGCGCACGGCGTCGAGCTTCCGACGGCGGCAAATCCCCTGGCCTATGGCTGCGGCTTCGTGGTCGCGACCGGTCTTCTCCACGCCTGCGGCATCACCATCGGCGCGCTCGCGCGCTGGCCCGGCGGCGAGCGCATCATCCAAGGCGTCGGAGCAGCCATCGCCGCGCTCGGCGGCTACTTCCTGGTCGCGAGCCTCGGAGTCGCGGCATGAGCACGTACCGCCGGACCGCCCTGCTCGCATCGGCGCTGCTGCTGACGCAAGCGCAGCTCGCTGATGCCCATATCGTGTCGGCCCGGCTCGGCGACTTCTACGCCGGCGCCCTGCACCCGCTGCTCGCGCTGCAGGACGTCGTGGTCTGGGTCGCCCTCGGGTTGCTGGCCGGCTCGCTCGGTACGGCGGGCGGACGCTGGCTCGTCGTGGTGTTCCCGCTCGGCTTGTGCACGGGGCTTGCACTCGCCGCCGGCTCTGGCGCAACGGCGGTGTCTCCACTCGGCGATGCCGCGACCATTCTGATTCTCGGGCTGCTGCTGGCGGCGGCCTTGCGCATTCCCGTGGTCCTGCTGAGCACCATTGCATTCGTGCTCGGCGTGATGCGCGGCGCCGCCAATGCCGGCGAGCTCGTGCCGCAGACCGACCGCCTCCTCTACGCCGCCGGTCTCGCCAGTGCGGGCTACGTCACCATCACCCTCGTGATGGCGCTGGCGGTCACCTTCAGGCGTCCCGAGACCGAGCCGGCATCGAGCTGGCGCGGGATCGCGGTGCGCGCAGTCGGTGGCTGGGTCGCCGCAATCGGCCTGATGATGGCGGGACTATCGCTCGCAGCCTGAGCTGGCCTATGCTCGGGCGATCCGACCCCGCGAATTCCAGGGCTGCGTGACCGACGCCATCAACATCGTTACGATCGTCGTGCTGCTCCTGACCTGCGCCGGACTGATCTGGACAGATCTGCGCAGCGGGCTGCTGCCGGACTGGATGAATGCACTGGTCGCCGCCAGCGGCTTCGCAAGACTGGCGACGCTTGTCGATCTCCCCGAGGCACTGTGGAATTGCGCCGCAGCCCTCGCCCTCGGCTCGGCGCTGCTGCTGCTGCGGCTGCTCTACGCAATGGCCCGCGGCCGCCAAGGATTGGGCCTCGGCGACGTCAAGTTTCTGATGGCTGCGACGCTTTGGGCCGGCCTGCCAAATATGCCGATCCTGCTGCTCATCGCCGCGACGACGGCACTCGCCGCAGCGCTCGTCCTCTTCATCATGGGCCGCCGGCTGACAGGCCAAACGGCGCTGCCGTTCGGCCCGTTCCTCGTCCTCGGCCTGCTTGCCGTACTCGCTCTGCAGGCCACCGGGAGCGAATTGCTCGTGACCTTCTGAATGCGGTAAGCCGTGACCTCAACGCGCCCGCCGCGCCATCCGCTCGCGTCCGCCCGGCGGCACGGGCGGGGTCATCGGTCCCGCCTGCACGTCGCCGCTGCCGGCTGTGCCGAGCTGCGGCATTTGCAGCGTGACGGTCTCCGGCGCCTTCAGCAGCGAGGCCTCACGCGGTCGCAGCGACTGCAGCACCCATCCCTCATGCGAGGCGCCGACCCGCAAGCGCAGCGACGCCTGCGACGAGGCATCGACGAAGATGCCGAAGCTCTCCTCGTCGCCGATCACCGTGCCGACGAGCTGCAGGTTTGGTCGTTCCGGCTCTTGCTGCGGCGGAGGCGGCGGCGCTCGCATGACCATGACGGGTGCGGCAACCGGTGGCGGCCGGCGCGAGGCCGAGAAGATCGGACGGTCGCGCGTCGCCGAGAGAGCACTGATCGGAACATCCCACAGCGGGTTGGCACTCCTGCGCCCCGGGACTTGCGCGCTGGGCGCCTCGGAAACGGCCGGCGGGTCGGAGGCGCCGGGCGCGGCCTGCGCGGGCGCAGCGGGCTCGAGACCATCCGCCGTCTCACCCCAGGCACGGCCGAGCGAAGCTGCAAGCACGCATACGGTCGCAACGGTGACGAGACCTGAACCGACGAACGATCGCATCACATTTTTCCCTGCCATTGGCCCGACACGGTGACCAGCACCGTCAGCCGCCCCACACCGCCGGCCGCGGCCGCCAGCGGTTGCTGCACGTGCAGCTGATCGACGAAGAGAAACGGCAATCCCGCTTCGAGATCATAGAGCAACTGCTGCAGCGCCGGCTGCTCGAGCTCGCAGCTGGCGACGACACTGATCAGGTTCTCGTTGCCGCGCGCCGCCGGTAGCTCGACCTGGGTCGACAGCACGCTGCCGCCGGCCTTGCTGATCGCCTCCGTGAGGCGCTGCACCAGCGCCGCGCCCGCGATGGTGACCGTTCGTCCCTCGACGAACACCGATCCGCCCGGAGCCGTCGCGCTGTCCGAGGAGGAACTGCTGGCCGGCCGTTTGCGTCCCGAAAACTGCGCCAGCTGCGCATTGGTGTCATTGAGCTGGTCGTGCTTGGCGACGAGATCGGCGACCGCTGCAGCACCAAGCCAGAGCAGTGCGACGATGGTCACCGCATAGAGGATCGCAGAAGCGGCCGGCGAGTTCACGAAGATCCGGCGCAGCGATGTCGACCAGTTCATGCCCGGTCCCCGAAATAGGCGTTGATGCGCGCCTCGATATGGAAACGCTCGCCCGCTTCCCCCGCGGTGCGCGTCGTCGGCGCATAGAAGGTGGCGCGGCTGAACTGCGGCGACTGCTCGATCAGCCGGATCAGCGCGGGGGCGTCCTGGGTCAGGCCGGAGATCTGCAGCCGATCGTTCTCGACATGCATCTCGACGACATACGTCCCGTCGGGCAGGATCTTCGACAGCGTGTCGAGCACGATGACGCTGGCGGGACTGATCTGCTTGCGCTTGGCGAGCAGCCCGTCGGCGGCGGTGGCGCCCATCGCGGGCCGCAGCGCCGCGCGCAGCCGCGTGACCTGCGCCTGCGCATCTTCGAGCTCGCCATCGAGATATCCGCCGATCAATGTCGTCGCGATCAGCAGCACGGCCGTGGTCGCAGCAACCGACAGCCAGCCGAGCTTGAGCACGCGCCCGAGATCGCGCCCGCCGGCAAGCGACGAGCGCAGCGACGTCTTGAAGATCTGGATCTGGCCGCCATCGGCTGAGTCGACATCGGCGGTGATGACGAGCCTGGCGGCGCCGACCTGATCGGCCAAGGCAAGCAAGGGCTGGACCAGAGCGCGCGGCGTCGCCGCGAGCGTCAGCGCGATCCGATCCCCGACTGCGCGCGGGGCGCTGCAACCGTAGAGGACCTGATCGAGATTCCACGGCGTCAACCTGCCGATCTGCGTCCGGATCATGCCGTCGAGAAACGGCTCGGCCTGCTTCGGAAAGTCGAGCGGGCGGACCAGGACGCTCTCGGCGGCCAGATGGATTTCCAGCGCGGCGCCGCGCAACGTTCGCAGCCACTCCGGCGAGAGCCCGGCCTGCGCAGCGCCGGCCGCCGGATTCACCCTTGCCGGCGCCGGCATCGGCTTCGCCTTCGGTCGCGCCTGAATCGTCAAGACGACGCTGTCTGTTCGGTCATGGCGGACCAGGACCTGCGGACGTCTGAGCTGCCGATCGGCCACGGCTTCGATCGCTGTCGCGACGCTGGCCGTCCACGCCGTCAGTCCGCGCTCGATCGCTTCGGTCAGCTTCATGGCATTCCCCGCGCCTGAAGCGCTCCCCTCGGTTGCGGCCCCTCGTCCTGGCGCGCCAGCACCCGATAAGGCTCCTCGCCTTCGCCGGGAACGATCACCGCCGTCGCCGCATGACGAAGCCCGCCCGCCGGACTGACGACGATGCGCAGCCGATAGGCCTTGCTCTTGCCCTTGGCGGCATCCTTCGCAACAGGACCGAGCGTCTGGGCCAGCGTATCGGCATCCTGTGACAGCGACGCCCTTGCGTTGAGGAAATCCTTCAAGATCAGCGGCGTCATTCCCGGCAACGCTGCAACGACCTCCGGCGCAGCGATCGTCGGATCGATTCCGGGAGAGCCGTTGAAGACGGTCACCAGCGGAAGGACCCGATCGACGAGCGATGCGGGAATGCCGAGGACGAGCGACAGCTCGCCGACATGTGCGAACGGCGCCAGGCGCGGGACACGCTTGAGACCGGCCACCGCATAGCGCGCCTCCTCCGCCTGGGCCCTGGCTGCATCGGACGGCTTGGAGCGCCACGCGACCACCCGCTCAGCATGATCCTTGGCAGCATCCCGGTCGACGCCCAGCGTGACGAAGAGGTTTTCGAGCATGTCCTTCGAGGCCGTGTTGAGATCGATCCGCGCCGCTTCGTTGACGAACGAGACTGCGATGTCGTTGCCTGCAAGGGCCAGGCGGAAACCGCCCTGCCGCGGCCGCTCCTCATCCTTGGACAGCAGCAGACGATAGGCCGACAGTTCGATGGCCGCCGAGATCAGCGCATCGGCCTCGACCGCCTCGTCTTCGAGCCGCAGCAACCGCGCCGAGCTGCCCAGCTGCTGCGAGACGACCACGACGAGGGCCGCCAGCGCCGCGAGCATCCACAGCGCAGCGATCAGGATGAAGCCATCCTGCGCGCCGCGCCTGTCGGCAGAGCCATAGCTGAAGAAGCGAACGGGCATCAGTCGACCGGCTCGCTCTTGTTCGGTTGGGCCGGCTCGGCCACGGCTGGCTGGTTCGCGGTGCCGCCCGCTCCCGTATCGGCAAAACCGCCCCCCGGCGCATCGACCTGAATACGGACTGCGCTGACGAGTACGGCCGCGCCGCCACGGCTGTCGTCGTAGATCGTCATGCGGACGGCGGACGGCAGCTTGGTCGCATCGCGCCATTCCGTCGTCCAGGCCATCGTCCTGTCGGCATACGCGAACGACATCCGGAACGGCGCCGACAGCAGCACCACGGGATCGACGAATTTGAAATGCTCGGTCACGGGCTGGCCGACCGACACGGGCTCGAACGCGGCACGCGATCGCCGCAGAGCGCGCTCGCCCCTGCCCCCTTCCTCGCCGATGCGCACGATATCTAGGCCATGTCCCGCATTCGGACCAAACTCGGCGCGCACGAACATCGCCGAGACCTCGTCGCCCACGAACAGCGGTCCCTTCTGCTCGCGATTGGCCGAAACAAACTGCACGGCAGCGAAATCATCGCCGACCCGCCGCAGCGCGGCGGCCACCATCTCGGCGCGCTGCACGCGATCCAATCCGCGCTTCCATGCCGGCAGCCATTGCGACGTCACCGCAGCCAGCGCCGACAACACGATTCCGGCAATCGCGAGCGCGCCCAGCGCCTCGATCAGCGCAAAGCCCTGCTGTTTCGGTCGATCGGGTGGGACGCGCATCAGCGCGCTCCTCGCGCGAGGCGAACCGTCTGCACATCGGCGACGGCGCCCGAGCCGGTCTTCACACGCAAGGTCACTGCCTCCGGAATCCACCCGGTCTGCCCGGCCGGCTCATTCCAATCACCACCGAGCGGCCTGACTTGCAGCACCACCGCCCCAGAGCCGGAGCGCTGATCGATCCTGCCCGGCTGCAGCCGGCTGCGATCAGCCAGCACCGTTGCCAATGCCAGCCTCATGTCGGTGACCAGGGTGACATGCTGTTCGAGCTTGCGAACACTGGCCGCGTTGCGCGACACCACGGCGCCGATGGCGATGATCGACACGCTGACGATGGCAAGCGCGACGAGCACCTCGATCAGCGTGAAGCCTGCGTCACTCCGGTCGCCTATATCAACCATTGGCAAGCGCGCGCGAGACAATGTCGATCCTCCCCGTCAGCCAGTTCACCCTGATCTCCAGGCTCAGATCGGCGCGCGACAAGGTAATCGCGCCGCCGCAGGACAGGCCATCAGGAAAGAAGCTGATCGTCGCCAGCACCGGCCGATGCTGGCAGCTGCGCGGCAACGTCGCCAGGAACGCGACGTCGTCGGGCAGCTTCAACGCAGCCGCGCCGCTACCGGAGCGGATCAAGCGGCGCGACGTGTCGATCTCAGTGTCGACGCGCGTACCTGTCCGCATCGACGAGGCACGATCGGACTTCAGGAGTACCGCAGCTTGCAGCGCATAGGCCTGCAGCCGAGGCCGCGACGTCTGTCGCGGCAGATAAGGCAGCGCGACGGACGCCAGCAGCGCGACGATCGCGAGCACGCAGACCATCTCGAGCAGCGTGAAGCCGCGCTGGCCGTCGTCACTCACTGCGCGCGCTCGTCTGCGTCGGCGTTCCCAGGACGATGTCCGCCGCCGTTCCGCTGCCGCCCTCCTGGCCATCGGCACCGTAGGACAGGATGTCATACGGGCCGTGGTCGCCCGGCGCGCGGTAGACATAGGCCGTATTCCACGGATCCTTCGGCACGGCACCGCCCTTGAGATAGGGGCCGTTCCAGGCGCTCAGTCCGGCCGGCCGTTGCGCCAGCGCACCGAGACCTTCCGAGGTCGAGGGGTAGCGGCCGGCATCGAGATAGAACAGATCGAGCGCCGCCGAGAAGCTCTGCAGTTGGATCCGCGCCGCCTTGGTCTTGGATTCACTGAGATAGTTCAGAACGCGCGGACCGATCAGCCCCATGATCAGTCCGATGATCGTGATCACGACCAGCATCTCGACCAGCGTGAAGCCGCGCTCCTGCTCGCGCCCGGCCCTCGTGGCCGGCTCGATCTGCGTATCTGATCTCATATCGTTCTCCTTGATGTCGGTCAGCCGACCAGTTGCGTCACCGAAAGCAGGGCCGTCATGATCGAGACGATCAGGCCCCCGACGACCACGCTGATCAGCAGAATGGCGGCGGGACCGACGATGCCGACGACACGGTCGAGTCCCCGCTGCAGCTTGGCTTCGTAGAATTCGGCGATCCGAGTCGACAGCGTCGGCAACTGGCCGGTCTCCTCGCCGAGCCGCAGCATGCGCAGCGCCATCGGCGGCAGCATGTTGTCGGCCGACAGCGCCTGGGACAGCTTGCCGCCGTGACGGACGCGATCCGCCGCCGCCGACCATGGCGCGCGCGACGACGTCACCGCCATCACGTCAACGAGGATGCGCAGGGCGGCGCTCAGATTGACGCCGCAGCCGAGCAGCAGGCCGAGATTGCGACAGAACAGGCTGGTCCGATAGAACAGCAGGAGGCTGCCGATGCCGGGCGTCACCGCCAGCACACTGGTCAGGCCGGCGCGAACCGCGGGCTGACGCAACAGCCACCAGCCTGCCGCAAGCAGCGCCGCGCAGCCGAGTGAGATCGCAACGGCATTGGCGCGCAGCAGATCCGACATCGTCATGAAGAAGCCGAGCGCGGTATCGGCACGGCCGCCGAAGTCGCGCAGCACGGCGGAGAAGTTCGGCAGCACGGCCACGAGAAAGAACAGCATCACGCCGATCGCCGCGAGGAAGACGAAGGCGGGATATTGCATCGCGTCGGTCAGTTTGCGTCGCGTCGCCTCGGAACGCTCGCGTTCGCCGGCCAGCGCAGTCAGCACGTGATCGAGCGTTCCCGACGCTTCGCCGACGCGCATCAGCGCGACATACATCGGCGAGAACAGCTGCGGCTGGGCGGCCGCCGCGTCGGCGAAGCTTTCGCCGGCCATGATCGCCGCGCGCAGCCGCGCCACCACGGGACGGAGGCGGCCGATGTCGGAGTCGCCGGACAGCAGGTCGAGCGCGTCGTCGAGCCGCGCGCCGGCCTTGAGCAGCAGGGCCAGGTCGCGCGTGAACGTGGTCACTTCAGCCGCGGACGGAGCGCCGAACGAGAACCCGGACGCAGCCCCCGTCCGCTCCTTCTTTTCCTCCACGGTTTCGATCGGCAGCAGTTGCAGATACGAGATGCGCCGTTCGACCTCGCTGCGCGACGGCGCGACGAGAGATCCGACGACGATTTCACCAGACTGCGTCAGAGCGCGATAGCGGTAGCTCGGCACGATCCACCTCACCGCGCAACGAGGACACGAAGCAGCTCGGAGGCCGAGGTGACGCCGGCGCGGCACTTGGCAACGCCGGCGTCCAGCATCGTCGTCATGCCTTCCCGGATCGCCAGCCGATCGATCGCGAGGCCGTCGGCACGATCCGCGATCAGCTCGCGCAGACCGCTGGTCAGCTCGAGCAGTTCGAACACACCAACCCGGCCTCGATAGCCGCTCTGGCCGCATCGCTCGCATCCCCTCGGGTGCCAGGTGATGTCGCCGGGGACGAGGCCAAGATGACCGAGGCGTGGGTCCTGGCGACACGTCTCCTCATCGAGCGGCTTCGGCGTCTTGCAGTGATCGCAGAGCTGGCGCACCAACCGCTGCGCGATCACCGCGCGCAGGGTCGACCGCAACAAGAAGCCTTCGACGCCGAGGTCGAGCAGGCGCGGCACCGCCGCCGCGGCGGTTTCCGTGTGCAACGTCGTCAGCACCAAATGGCCGGTCAGCGCAGCATGGACGGCGACATGCGCCGTCTCGCTGTCTCGGATTTCGCCGACCATGATGACGTCGGGGTCCTGGCGCACGAAGGAGCGCAGCGCGCTCGCAAATGTCAGCCCGATCGCCGGCTTGATCTGCGACTGATTGATGCCGGGGATCTCATATTCCACCGGATCCTCGACAGTGAGGATCTTGCGCTCCGGCGTGTTGAGCATGGACAGAATCGTCGCCAGGGTCGTGGTCTTGCCGCTGCCGGTGGGCCCCGTGATCACGATCATGCCGTGCGGCAGCGTGATCAGGCGCCGGAGTGCAGCGTCGTCGCGGGTCGCGAGGCCGAGGCGGCTCGCAACCAGCTGCGAGCGATCCTTCGGCAGGATGCGCAGCACCGCCGATTCACCGTGCTGGGTCGGCATGACCGCGACGCGGACGTCGATCTCAGCCCGGCCGGCGCGAATCCGCGCCGCGCCGTCCTGCGGCAGGCGCCGCTCGGCGATGTTCAGACCGGCGACGATCTTGATGCGCGAGATCACTGCCTGCGGCAGCACGCCTGAGGGCGCTGCGATCGGACGCAACAGGCCGTCGACACGCAACCTGACCACGAGGCCGGTCGAGAACGGCTCGATGTGGATGTCGCTGGCGCGCATCTCCACCGCCTTCTCGATCAGATCGTTCACCGCGCGGACGACCGGCGCGCCGCTGGCGAGATCGCGCAGACTTTCGATGTCGTCGTCACGGATCTCCTGTGCCGGCGAGATCTCGGCGTCGTCGGAATCGCCAAGCCGCTGGTCGAGGACGACGGCGATATCCTCATGCGAGGCGACCTTGAAGAGAGTCTGCGGGCCGAGCACCAGTTCGGCGGCCCGGCGCACGGCCTGATCGGTCGGATCGGCCATCGCGAACACGGCGGCGCCGTCAGAATCTTTGTATGGATAGCCGAGCACCTCGCGGAGGAAGCGGTCCGAGAACTCGCTCACCGCGGGCAGTGCCGCCATCAGTTCGCGCAGCGCGACGCGCTGCAGTCCGGTGAAGCCGGCGACCTCCTCCGCGAAAACGTCGGCGGTCAGGCCGAACCTGTCCCAGAGCGCGATCTGCGTTTCGCCCGCAGCTCCGCCTTCGCCCGCCGCCTGGGGATGGCGCTCGCGAAGATAGGCATGAAATTGGGTCGACAGTGTACCGCTCATGGCGTGATCCGGGTGGCGCCCGTGCCGGCCCCAACGTCTCGGCACGCCGCTACTGGTGACCCACGTTATTGATCGCGAACATGACGGCTGTACGAATGCCGGAGGCGCCGACATTTCCGACACACATGCGGCGCAAAGGTCGGGCGGCAGCCGCCAATTATACATAAGTGTCATATTGGACCGCTATGCAGGCTGCGCGGTCTAAACGAGGCGCAGCTGCGTTTCGGCCGGTCAACACGAGTAGATCGGTAAGTCCATGTTTCGTATCGGCAATCGAAGCCAGTCCGCTGCGGTTGTCAGACCTGCCTCGCTGCTGGCGATTGCGGTGCTGCTCGCCTCCTGCAACATGGCAACGCTCAATTCCCAGGCCAGCGCGCCGGCCGATGTCGACGTCATCGACAAGGTGCGCTCGCTCGATATCCTGCCGCGCGACAGTGGACCGGTCGCATCGATCCAGGGACGCCCCGAGGTCGAGCGCGCGAGCGCGCGGACATATCAGGGGACCACGGTTCAGGAGGTCGCCGAGGTCAGGCCGCTTCCGGCGGCCGATGGCAAGGGCTATGACCTCAATTTCGAGAACACGCCGATCGCGGTGGTTGCGAAGGTCGTGATCGGCGACATCCTCGGCGCGGGCTACTCGATCGATCCCCGCGTGCAGGGCAGCGTCAGCCTGGTGTCGGCGCGGCCGGTGCCGAAATCCGACATCCTGTTCGTGCTGGAGAGCGCGCTGCGCCTGTCCGGCGTCGTGCTGGTCCGCGAAGGCGGCGGCTACAAGCTGACCCCGCTCGGCGACGCCATCGGCGCCGGACGCGTCGACGGCGAGGCCGGCCGCGCCGAGCCCGGCTACGGCGTCTCCGTCGTGCCGCTGCAATATGTCGGTGCGCAGACGATCCTCAAGCTGATGGACAGCTTCGCGACCCGCGCCGGCAGCGTGCGCGCCGACACTACCCGGAACTTGCTTCTGATCCAGGGCACAGGAGCCGAGCGACGCTCCGCGATCGAAACGGTGATGAGCTTCGACGTCGACTGGATGCGCGGCCAGTCCGTCGGCATCTTCCCGGTCAGCAATTCGGCGCCAGAGCCTTTGATGGCGGAGCTGGAGAAGATCATGGACTCCGGTGAGAACGGATTGAGCCAGAATCTCGTCAAGCTGCAGGTCGTCAATCGCCTCAACGCGATCATGGTCGTGACGCGCAA
Organism: Bradyrhizobium sp. SZCCHNS3052; assembly: GCF_032484495.1. Taxonomy (NCBI): domain Bacteria; kingdom Pseudomonadati; phylum Pseudomonadota; class Alphaproteobacteria; order Hyphomicrobiales; family Nitrobacteraceae; genus Bradyrhizobium; species Bradyrhizobium sp. SZCCHNS3052. The sequence goes on from NZ_JAUETB010000009.1 coordinate 163,942, forward strand.
GCCAGCGCTGCTGCAGAGCGCGGCAACCTGGATCCGCCGGCTCGATCAGGCCGACTCCGGGCGCACCAGCGTCCACGTCTACCGGGTCCGCTACGGCGACGCGCGCCAGCTCGCCAAGGTGCTCACCGACATGTTCGGCGGCGCCGGCTCGTCCTCCACCGACGGCGCCGACGGCCAGACCGCGCCGGGGTCCGACGGCACGACGACATCGGTCGCCGATCGGCTCTCCTTCAACACAAATGCAGCGGGATCATCGGGTTCGAGCGCCAATCCGACGAGCCGGTCCCAAGCCGGTGGTCTCTCGAGCATGTCATCTTCGAGCACATCGTCCTCCAGCAGTACGCCGTCCTCGACCGGGCTGGAGCCACGCAGCAGTGGTGCTGGCGGAGGCCAGGCCATCATGCCGAATGTCCGGATCACCCCGGACACGGTGAACAACTCGCTGCTCATCTATGCCGACCGCGAGAACTACCGCATCATCTCCAGCACGCTGCAGCAGCTCGACCAGCCGGTGCTGCAGGTCGGGATCGACGCCACGATTGCCGAAGTGACGCTCACCAACGAGCTGTCCTACGGCGTGCAGGCCTATCTTTCGAGCAAGGTGCTCGGCCTCGGGACCGACAAAGGATCGATCACCAATACGCAAGCCACGTCGGTCGCCACAGCGACGACATCCGCGGCGACGACGGCCTTGATCAACCGCGCTCTGCCCGGCTTCAACTTCCTGATCGGACACGACGCCTCGCCCAACATGATCCTCGACGCACTCCATACCGTCACCAGCGTCAAGGTGCTCTCCAATCCCTCGCTGGTCGTGATCAACAACCAGACCGCCACCCTGCAGGTCGGCGACGTCGTGCCGGTCTCGACCGGCAGCGCCACCGTGCTGTCATCGAGCAACACGGTGGTCAACACCATCGACTATCGCAACACCGGCATCATCTTGCGCGTCGTGCCGCGGATCGCCGCCAACGGCAACGTCCGGCTCGAGATCGAGCAGGAGATCAGCAACGTCGCCGCGCAGACGGCGGCGAGTCTCACGCCGACGGTGTCGCAGCGCAAGGTCAAGAGCGCCGTCTCGGTCGCCAACGGCCAGACGGTGCTGCTGGCCGGCCTGATCAGCGAGCAGCAGAACGGCAGTCGCAACGGCATTCCCGGCTTCGACGAGATCCCGGTGCTTGGCGATGCGTTCTCGCATCAGGGCAAGAAGGGCACGCGAACCGAACTGATCATCTTCATCCGGCCACAGATCATTCGCGACGGCAGCGATGCCCATCAGGTGGCCGAAGAACTCCGTTCCAAGCTCCGCGGATCGGTTGGAGCGAGCATTACGGATGATTTGCGTGTCCGCACCACCCGTTGACCCCAGCCAAGTGATCCGGCCGACGATGGGGCGCCTCACCATCGCCTGCACCGCAGCCATCCTGCTGCTCGGAGCACTCGCCTCGCCCGTTCGCGCCGATTCGGTCAGCACCGCACGCATCGCCTATGCGCGCGGCGACTTCGTCCGCGCCGTGCGCGTGCTGACCCCGCCTGCCCTGCGCGGCGATCCACGCGCTCAGGCGATGCTCGGCTTCATGTATGAAAACGGCTTTGGAACCCCGCAGGCCTACGAGGTCGCGAGCGATCTCTATTGTCAGGCCGCCGCAGCCGGCAATCCGTTCGGCCAAGCGATGCTCGGCCTGATGTACGACAAGGGTCATGGCGTTCCACAGGACGTCGTGCTCGCCTACAAATGGCTGAACCTTGCTGCCGGACATGCCAAGTCGACCCAGCGCAGCTACTTCCTGCGGCTTCGCAACGCCGTCGCATCCAAGATGTCGGCCAGCCAGATCGCGCAAGGCCAAGCCCTCGCGCTGAGCTGGGTGCCCGGCCAGCTCTGACCAGTATCACCGGTCCATAGCCCGGCGAGCGCTGGCTCCCGACAGCAATGGAGTCAAGCCCCCGGCGGCACACGCACTGCCAAGCTGGCGCTGTGACGTGCGTGTCCAGTATCCGCGCTGCTCCGCGCATTTCACAAAACCGAAGCAAGACCGACACCACGTTGCAATTTGTTGCCGCGATAGATCGTCGCAGGCAAGCGGCCATCAGCATGCGCGCCACCACCCTCCTCCGTCCGGAGATCTCATGACCAGAACAGTCACTCGGTCCAAGGCGCTCGCCCTTGCGACCACCGCCGTTTTCACGGCGACCAGCGTCGCACCAGCCTTCGCCGGGGCGGCGACCAGCACCCCGATCGAGCACGTCATCATCATCGTCGGCGAGAACCACACCTTCGACAATCTGTTCGGCACCTACAAGCCGAAGGCGGGTCAGACGATCGACAATCTGCTCAGCAAGGGAATCGTCAACGAAGACGGCACGCCGGGCCGGCATTTCAAGAAAGCGGAGCAACGGATCGGCCGCGACGAGGTTCGCTACACTGCCGAGACCGCGTCCACCGGCGCCTATGCGACACTTCCGCAGCCCTACACCACCTACGGGATCGGCCTGCCGCAGAACGTCCTCGACACCCGCTTCCCGGCCAATCTTCCCAACGGCCCGTACCAGATTTCGAAATACGTCTCCTATGCCGCCTACACCGGAGATCCGGTGCACCGCTTCTTCCAGATGTGGCAGGACATCGACGGCGGCAAGCACGACAAATTCGTGTGGGTCGAGCAGACCATCGGCACCGGCTCGAACGGTCAGCCCTATCCGGCCGGCGGGTTCAACCCGATGGAAGGCGCCATCTCGATGGGCTTCTACAATATGAACCCGTTCACCGACGCCGCCGGCAAGGCCCAGCCCGGTGACGCAGCGTTCTTCAAGCAGCTCGCCGACGAGTATGCGATCAGCGACAACTATCATCAGGCGATCATGGGCGGCACCGGAGCCAACTTCCAGGCGCTCGTGACCGGCCACGCCGCGTTCTTCACCAATCCCGAGACGCTGAACGGCGCCCCCGCCGTGCCCTACGCCAACCAGATCGAGAACCCGGATCCGGTTCCCGGCACCAACAACTACTACAAGCAGGACGGTTACAGCGGCGGCTCCTACGTCAATTGCTCGGACCCCAGCGCGCCCGGCGTCGCCGCCGTCAACGAGCAGCTTTTCAAGAACGGCGTCTATAGCAACAACTGCGCGCCGAACCACTATTATCTCGTCAACAACTACAGCATGTTCTGGAACCAGACCAGCGCCAAGCCGAATGCCCTCGGCTCGGACAAGTTCGTGCTGCCGCCGCAGAGCGCGCCGACCATCGCCGACGTGATGACCGCAAAAGGCGTGTCCTGGAAATACTACAGCGCCGACCGCGGTGACGATGCCACCACCTTCGCCAAGAGCGTCGACGGCGTGCCGCTGCTGTTCCACTCCTATTGCGGCATCTGCGACCCGCTCACCGGCTTCAACAACATCATGAAGAACCCCGCCGAGGAAGCCAAGCTGCAGAACTACGGCGCCTTCGTGAAGGACGTGCAGAACAACACGCTGCCCGCAGTGTCATTCGTGCGTCCGTTCGAGGCGCTCGCCGGGCATCCCGCCGATTCGACCACCGACCTCTACGAAAAATTCCTCGAGGCCCTGATCAATCGCGTCAAGGCCAACCCGCAGCTCTGGGCCAAGACCGCGATCTTCATCACGACGGACGAGGGCGGTGGCTACTATGACTCCGGCTATGTCCAGCCGGTGGACTTCCTCGGCGACGGCACCCGCATTCCCTTCATCCTGGTCTCGCCGCTGGCCAAGAAGGGTCATGTCGACCACACCTATTACGATCACGTCTCGCTGCTGAAATTCATCGAGCGCAACTGGCGGCTGCCCACGATCTCCGCCGTCAGCCGCGACCGACTCCCCAATCCGATCCATGACCGGGACGACAACCGCTATGTGCCGAAGAACCGTCCTGCGATCGGCGACCTGATGAATCTGTTCGCCTTCGGCGATAACGATGGCGATCACGATCACGACGGCGGCTGGCATCATCACGACCACGGTGAGCACGGATACGGCGACGACCGCTGATCGACCGGGAGTCTGCCGCTGTCAAGAACAGCCCGCCGCACACGTTGCGGCGGGCCATCTGCGCATTGTGCGCGGCGACGAGATTGATCGTGCACCGATTTGCAACATCGTGACGCCGTCAGCGGATTGTCAGCCGATCGTCACGCCCCCGTTATCGAGCCTCCGCATCGTCCCGCCGCCGCTTGAACGAAGCGGCGCGTTGCAACCGAGGTCTTGGGGGATCTTGCAGAATGTCACTTCGATCATCTTTCAAATCTGCCTTTCATGAATTGCTCGCATTGTCCGTCACGGTGTCTTTGCTGGCGTTTTCCGCTGCCGCGCCGAGCCTCGCGCACGACCATGGCTTCGACGACGATGACGACAGCTACGCCATCGGGCTGTGGGGCGACCTGCCCTACTCCACGCTGCAGGCCACCGTCGGCGTCCCCAACCTGATCGCCGACATGAACGCCCATCGGCTGAAATTTACGGCGCACGATGGCGACCTGAAGCAGGGCTCCAATTCCGCCTGCGACGCCGGCCTCTACGCCCAGGCGCTCGCCTTCTTCAACAGCCTCGAGGCGCCCGCGATGTTCACGCCGGGCGACAACGACTGGGTCGATTGCGATCGCCCCTCGAATGGCGGCTTCAACTCGCGCGACCGGCTCGATTACGAGCGCAAGGTGTTCTTCTCGACGCCGTTTTCGCTCGGCCAGCGCAAGCTGCGCCAGGAGGTGCAGACCGATCCGCTGTGTCTGAGCGCCAACGGCACCAAGGTCGGCTGCGTCGAGAATCGCCGCTGGACCGTTGGCCGGGTCACCTACGCGACCCTCAACATCCAGGGATCCTGCAACAATCTCTGCGACACAAATCCCGATCCGGACGAATACAACGCGCGCAACGCGGCCGTGATTCTGTGGATGCAACAGACCTTCGCGGAAGCCAAGAGGCGCAACTCCGCCGCGGTGATGTTCATCACCCAGGGCAACCCGGGCTGGGACCAGGCCGATCCGACGCGCGCGCCGCTCCGCGATCCCAGGACGCTCGCCGAAGCCGACGGGCAGCCCGATGGCTTCGTCAGCTTTCTGACCGCCTTGCGCACCGAAGTCGAGGCGTTCCGCAAGCCGGTCGCCTACGTCCACGGCGATTCCCATTACTTCCGGATCGACCAGCCCTTCCTCAACAGTGCCGGCCAGCGGCTTGAGAACTTCGTTCGCGTCGAAACGTTCGGCGACAATCAGGGCAACGGCAACAACGACGTGCGCTGGCTCAAGGTGACCGTCGATCCGCTCAGTCGCGACGTGTTCTCCTTCCAGCCCGTCACGGTGCCAGCGAACCGCACCGCCGTGCCGGCGCCGACCCGCAACTGAGCCTCATGATGATCGGGTCGTCCAGCTTGGCTGGGCGACCCTTGTCTTTCGCCTCTTTCGCGGAGTTCTGGAGTCGGACTCAACCGAGCGACCGCAGCCAGGCCAGCCGGGCGATCGCCTGCGACGCCAGCCGCTGCATCAGATCGAGCCGGTCCGGTTCGGTCGCTCGCTCCGCATGCTCCAGATACGCGTCCGCGAGCGCCTCCGCCAGCACGGCTGCATCGGCTTGCGCGAGCCCAGCCGGCAGGCGCAACAGGTCCGCAACCTCCGATGCCATTGCCGCGGCTTCCTGCGCAAGCTCGCGCACGCGATCCGCCGGGCGGCCAGCGGCGCGCGCAGCCATCGCGTCGAGCAACTCGGCGAGTCGACGCTCCAGCCGGCCGGCGTCGATCGTGCCGGCGTCCGACGCCACCGACGCCGCGCGCCTGGCGTCGGTCTCAAGATGATAGGCACGGCGCCGCTCCTTGCGCAGCGTCGCGACATGACCGAGTTCCTCTCGCGCCATCGCCTCGGACGCCCTCTTGACCTCGGGATCATCGGCAAATGCCGCAAGATAGGACCAGAACGCGAAGGCCCGCTCCTCGTTGCGCACCGCCATCGACAGCGCGCGGTACGGCGTCATCAGCCGCGAGTCCTGGATTTCGCGTGCCACGCCAGGCTCAAAGGTCTCCGGTGGTTGCCAGCGCACCAGCGACGCATCGGGGGCACGCCCCGTTCGCGCTTGCGACCATTGCGCGACACTGTCGACATGCTCGCGCTCGGCCGCGGCCAGCCTCGCGAAGACAGCGGCCAGATCGAGCCGGCCTTGACGCTGCATCTCTCCGGACAGCTCGTCGTAGCGATCGGCCGCCTCCTGCTCCATCGCATTGGCGAGCGCGAACAGCTCGTCGATCGAATGCAGGTTCCCGGCCGGTTCCGACTTGAGCGAGAGCGTGCGTGTCAACAACATATGATGGTCCGCCTGATTGTCCTGGCTTGTTTGATCCAGCGCAACGTCCGTCGGATTGCGACCCACTAGACAACCGGCACGATAAGGAGTCAATTTAACCCGACTCTATTTGCTCAGGGATTGTCAATGGCGACGATCCTTCCTTCCCCGAAACAGTCCTGACTGGAATACGGCCCCTTCGCGGGCCGTCCGTTCCGCTTGAGGTGATCATGGTTGCGAGTGATGTCGCCACCAATCGGTGGCGCATGCCTGCTATCCTGGTAGCAATCCTCATCGGGTTCTGCGCGATCGCGGCCCCGCGCGCAGCACATGCGGCCGGCGATCTCGCAACCTACCTCTCGAAGATCACGCCGGGTGAGCTGTTCCCGGATGCGGATCGTTTCGGCGAGCCGCAAGGCGAGCCGCCGATCATGCCGGTGTATCGCGGCGATCAGCTCAAGGGTTACGTCTATCTCAACTCCGATTTCGCCAATTCCGTCGGCTATTCGGGCAAGCCGATCCACATCCTCGTCGGCATCGATCCCAAGGGCGTCATCACCGGGCTGAAGCTGGTCGATCACAAAGAGCCCATCGTGCTGATCGGCATTCCCCAGCCACGCATCGTTGCCGCACTCAACGGCCTGCTCGGCAAGGACATGATGCCGATTGCGCAAGGCGCGGAACATGCGCCGCAGGCCGACATCGTCTCAGGTGCCACGGTCACCGTGCTGGTGATGCACGACAGCATCGTGCGCGCCGCCACGCGCCTGATCCGCAGCGGCCGCATCGGCGCCGGCTCAGCGGCGAGCGCCGCCGCAGCGCAGCCCGGCGTGACCAAGACGGTCGATCCCGACAAGAGCGAGATCCGCGACTGGAGCAGCCTGCTCGGCGACGGCTCGGTGCGGCGCCTGCATCTCAGCATCGGCGACGTCAACGACGCGTTCGCCAAGTCGGGCAATGCGGCGGCCGCGCAAAATCCGGAGCCCGGCGATGCCGGCGACACCTTCATCGATCTCTATGTGGCCATGGCCAGCGTGCCCACGATCGGCCGCAGCCTGCTCGGCGACGAGGGCTATCAGCGACTCAAGCAGCGATTGCAGCCCGGACAGCAGGCGATCGTCGTCGCCGGCGACGGCGTCTACTCGTTCAAGGGCTCCGCTTATGTCCGAGGCGGCATCTTCGACCGTATCGAGGTGCTGCAGGAGGGCGGAAGCACGCGGTTCCGCGACAAGAACCACATGCGACTCGGTGCGCTGGCCGCCGCCGGCGCCCCTGCCCTGCGCGAGATCGGACTGTTCGTCACGCCGCCCGAATTCACGCTCGACCCGACCGAGCCATGGCAGCTCCAGCTCCTGGTGCAACGAAGCACAGGCAGCCACGACAAGGCGTTCCTGACATTCGATGTCGACTACACGGTGCCCGACGCCTACTTGAAGCAGCAGACGCGCCCCGCTGTGTCGGCAGCGAAGGCGACGTCCGCACGTCCCGCCCCGACCACGGCGCAACCGGTCGCCGACGACACCGAGGAGCCGTTATGGATGCGCATCTGGCGCTCGCAGACGGTCTCCATCGGCATCACCGCGCTGGCGCTGGCCGCGCTCACAGGGATCTTCTTCTTCCAGAACGTTCTGGTGCGCCGTCCCCGGCTCTACACCTGGGTGCGCCGCGCCTATCTGCTGTTCGTGCTGGTCTGGCTCGGCTGGTACGCCAACGCCCAGCTCTCGGTCGTCAACGTCGTCACCTTCGTCAACGCGCTGCTGACCGGCTTCCATTGGGAGTTCTTCCTCGCGGCGCCCTTGATCTTCATCCTGTGGGCGGCAACGGCGGCTGGACTGCTGTTCTGGGGCCGCGGGCCGTTCTGCGGCTGGCTCTGTCCGTTCGGCGCGCTGCAGGAGCTGACCAACACAGTGGCAAAATGGCTCAAGGTGCCGCAGATCACGGTGCCCTGGGGGCTGCATGAGCGGCTGTGGCCGATCAAATACATCATCTTCCTCGGCCTGTTCGGCCTGTCGCTCTATTCGGTCGCGCTCGCCGAGCAGGTCGCGGAGGTCGAGCCGTTCAAGACCGCGATCATCCTGAAATTCTCGCGCAGCTGGCCGTTCGTGCTGTATGCCGCGGCGCTGCTCGGCATCGGCCTGTTCATCGAACGCTTCTTCTGCCGCTATCTCTGCCCGCTGGGCGCCGCGCTGGCGATTCCCGGACGCATCCGCACCTTCGAATGGCTGCGTCGCTGGAAGGAGTGCGGCTCGCCCTGCCAGCGCTGCGCCAAGGAATGTCCGGTGCAGTCGATCCATCCCGAGGGACACATCAATGTCAATGAATGCATCTACTGCATGCATTGCCAGGAGCTCTACTACGACGATCAGCGCTGTCCGCACATGATCCAGGTCCGGCTCAAGCGCGAGAAGTTCGAGGCGATGTCATCGCCGTCGATGCGCGCCGCCAAATCCGGTCCGAAGACCGTGATCACCCATGCCGGTCGGCCGACGACGGCGCCGGCTCAATCCAACGATCTCACTCATCCATCATAAGGAGACGACGATGGCGCACGACGACGACCAGACGAAACTCAGCCGCCGACAAATCGTCGGCACCGCCGCGCTCGGCGCGGCCGGCGTTGCCGGCAGCATCGGCCTCGGCAAGAGCGTCGAGACCACGCCGGCCGCCGCACAGTCGCGACCGGCGCAAGGCGCCGGCAAGGCGGAGGTCGCGCCCGGCCAGCTCGACGAGTACTATGTATTCTTCTCCAGCGGCCAGACCGGCGAGTTGCGGATCGTTGGCATGCCCTCGATGCGCGAGCTGATGCGCATTCCGGTCTTCAACCGGTGCAGCGCCACCGGCTGGGGCCAGACCAACGAGAGCCGCAAGATCATGACCGAGGGGCTGCTGCCCGAGACGCGCGAACGGCTCAAGGACCGGCTCGGCATCTGGATGAACGGCGACTGCCACCATCCGCACATGTCGTTCACCAACGGCACATATGACGGCCGCTACATCTTCATCAACGACAAGGCCAACACCCGCCTCGCCCGCATTCGCACCGACGTGATGAAATGCGACAAGATCATCGAGCTGCCGAACCAGTACACCATCCACGGCATGCGTCCGCAGAAGTTCCCGCGCACCGGTTACGTTTTCTGCAACGGCGAATATGAGGTGCCGCTGCCGAACGACGGCAAGGTGCTCGACGACAAGTCGAAATACTGGTCGATGTTCTCGGCCGTCGACGGCGACACCATGAAGGTCGCCTGGCAGGTGATCGTCGACGGCAATCTCGACAACACCGACTGCGACTACCAGGGCAAATATGCGTTCTCGACCTGCTACAACTCGGAGAAGGGCGTCACCTTGGCCGAGATGACGGCAAGCGAACAGGACTGGGTCACGATCTTCAACATCAAGCGCATCGAGGAGGCCGTCAAGAAGGGCGACTTCAAGGAGATGAACGGCGTTCCCGTGATCGACGGCCGCAAAGGATCGCCTTACACGCGCTACGTGCCGGTCTCCAACAGTCCGCATGGCCTCAACACGGCCCCCGATGGCATCCACGTCGTCGCCAATGGCAAGCTGGCGCCGACGGTCACGGTGATCGACGTCCGCCTGATCGACAACCTGTTCGACGACAAGATCAAGCCGCGCGACGTCGTCGTGGCCGAGCCGGAGCTCGGCCTCGGGCCGCTGCACACCGCCTTCGACGGCCGGGGCAACGCCTACACTACGCTGTTCCTTGACAGCCAGGTCTGCAAATGGAGCCTCGATCTCGCCAAGCGCGCCTTCAAGGGCGAGAAGGTCAACCCCATCATCCAGAAGCTCGACGTCCACTATCAGCCGGGCCACAACCACGCCTCGATGGGCGAGACCAAGGAAGCCGACGGCAAATGGCTGCTGTCGCTGAACAAGTTCTCCAAGGATCGCTTCCTGAATGTCGGCCCGCTCAAGCCGGAGAACGACCAGCTGATCGACATCTCCGGCGACAAGATGGAGCTGGTGCATGACGGCCCGAGCTTCGCTGAGCCGCATGACGCCGTGATCGTGCACCGCTCCAAGCTCGAGGGCCGCGTGACCTCGATCTGGAAACGCGACGACCCGTTCTTCGCCGACGCCCGCAAGCAGGCCGCAGCCGACGGCGTCACGCTGGAGAGCGACGCCAAGGTGATCCGCGACGGCAACAAGGTGCGCGTCTATATGTGGTCCAGCGCGCCCGCCTACGCGCTCGAAAAGTTCGAGGTCAAGCAGGGCGACGAGGTGACGGTCTATGTCACCAACATCGACGACGTCGAGGATCTGGTGCACGGCTTCTGCATCGTCAACTACGGCGTCAACATGGAGATCGATCCGCAGCAGACCTCGTCGGTGACGTTCATCGCCGACAAGCCCGGCGTGTACTGGTATTTCTGCACATGGTTCTGCCACGCCATGCACATGGAAATGCGCGGACGCATGCTGGTCTCGCCGCGGAACGCGTGAGGGATGCGGCGCATGCGCCATATCAAGACTCTGGGGCTGGCGGCGCTCGTCGTCGCCGGCCTGCCCTTCTACGCCCGGGCGGCGACTCTGCAGGTCGGAGCTGACAACACCGACCTGCAGGCCCTGCTCGACCGCGCCGCCGACGGCGACGAGATCGCGCTCGCCACCGGCACCTATCGCGGACCGCTACGGATCAGCCACCGCTTGACGCTGGCTGGGGCTCCGGGCGCCGTGATCAGCGGTGGTGGCGAGGGCAGCGTCATCACCGTGGCGGCGCCGGGTACCGTCATTCGCGGCCTCGCGATCGACGGATCCGGCCGCGCGCTGGAGAAGATGGATTCCGGCATCTTCGTCGAGCAGGCCGCGCACGACGCAGTGATCGAGAACAACCGCATTGAAGGCAATCTGTTCGGCATCTATCTGCACGGATCAGCCAACGCCATGGTCCGTCACAACAGCATCATCGGCCTGCGCGCGACGCGCGGCGGCGTCACCGGCAACGGCGTCTCCGTCTGGAACGCGCCGGGCGCCAAGGTGATCGACAACCAATTCCGGTACGGCCGCGATGGCGTGTTCGCCATCACCAGCCGCAACAACGTCTTCAGCGGCAATCGCTTCAGCGACCTGCGCTTCGCGGTCCACTTCATGTACACCAACGACAGCGAAATCTCCGGCAACGTCTCGACCCGCAACATCATCGGCTATGCGATGATGTTCTCCAAGGCGCTCGTCGTGAGGGATAACGTCTCGGATCACGACCGCGACCGCGGCTTGCTGTTCAACGCGGCCAACGGCTCGCAGATCGCCGGCAACAGCGTGATCGGTGGGCTGCAGCCGGCAGAGCGCTGGGCCACCGCGGAGAACCGCGGCACCGACGAAGGCGTGCCGCAGGCCGATGCGAGCACGGCCACGCCGACCGCCGGCGCCCGTCCCGGTCCCGAGAAATGCGTGTTCATCTACAACACCAACAACAACCATATCACCGACAACTGGTTCGAAGGGTGCGAGATCGGCGTTCACTTTACCGCCGGCTCCGAGGGCAACGACATCAGGGGCAATGCCTTCGTCAACAATGCCAGCCAGATCAAGTATGTCGGCACCCGCCATCTCGACTGGTCGAAAGACGGCCGCGGCAATTATTGGAGCGACAACCCGGGCTTCGACCTCAACGGCGACGGCATTGCCGACACCGCCTATCGGCCGAATGATCTGATCGACCGCGTATTGTGGACCGCGCCGGCCGCCAAGGTCCTGATCAACAGCCCGGCGGTGCAGGTGATCCGCTGGGCGCAGGCGCAGTTTCCCGCGATCCTGCCCGGCGGAGTCGTCGACCGCCATCCCCTGATATCGCCGCCGGCGCGCCGCGCCGCTGCAGAAAGCGGGCCCCGATGACCGCGACGATCCATGTCGCCGACGTGATCAAGCACTACGGCAAGGTCGAAGCCGTGAGGGGCGTCTCGTTCGATCTCGCCGCCGGCGAGATGGTCGCGCTGATCGGCCACAACGGCGCCGGCAAGACGACGCTGATGAAGATGATGCTCGGGCTGATCCGCCCCACCCGCGGCACCATTGCCGTACTCGGTGAAAATCCAGCCGCCGGCGAGTTCTCCTCGCGGCGCCGCCTCGGCTACCTGCCGGAGAACGTCGCCTTCGATGCCGCGCTCACCGGCCGCGAGACGCAGAGCTTCTACGCCCGCCTCAAGCGCGAGCCTGTGAAGGGCGCGCTGGCGCTGCTCGATGTCGTCGGGCTGGGCGACGCTGCCGGACGCCGCGTCAATACCTACTCGAAGGGCATGCGCCAGCGCCTCGGCTTGGCACAGGCGCTGATCGGCCGGCCACGCGTGCTGCTGCTGGACGAGCCGACCACCGGTCTCGATCCCGAGCTGCGCCAGACGTTCTACGAGGTGATCCAGAAGCTCGCCGCCGAGGGCACGACGGTGCTGCTGTCATCGCATGCGCTGACCGAGCTGGAGGAGCGGGCCGGCCGTGTCATCATCATGAACAAGGGACTCAAGGTCGCCGACGGCACGCTCGACGAACTGCGCCGCCTCGCGCGACTGCCGACCCGGATCCGGGTCAAGGTCGCTGAGCTGCCGCCATCCGGCCGGCCCTCGTGGCTGCCAGAGACGACCTCCTATCGTCGGGTCAATGGCCACATCGTCGAGATCGACGCGGCGCCGGACGAGAAGATCGCTCTGCTGCGCCGTGCGACGGCCGACGGCACCGCCGTGCAGGATCTCGAGCTCATCCCGCCCAATCTCGACGAGCTCTACGCGCATTTCCTGCGCCACGCGGAGCGTTCGCAATGAATGCCGTGATCACCATCGCCGCGAAGGAAATCCAGCAGGCGATCCGCAACCGCTGGGTGCTGGCGTCGACCCTGCTGCTGGCAGGGCTCGCGCTGTCGCTGACCTTTCTCGGCAGCGCACCGACCGGCACCGTGGGCGCGCGCGCGCTCGACGTCGTCATCGTCAGCCTGTCGAGCCTGACCATCTTTCTGATCCCGCTGATCGCGCTTCTGATCTCGCACGACGCCATCGTCGGCGACATGGAGCGCGGCACCATGCTGCTGCTGCTCAGCTATCCCGTGGCGCGCTGGCAGGTGCTGCTCGGCAAGTTCCTCGGTCATCTCGCGGTGCTCGCCTTCGCGACCTGCCTCGGCTATGGCGCCGCTGCCGTAGCGCTGCTGATCGCCGGCAGTCACTTCGACAGTGACGGGCTCGCGGCCTTCGCCGCGATGATCGGCTCCTCCGTTCTGCTTGGCGCGGTGTTCGTCGCGATCGGCTATCTCGTCAGCGCAGTGGTGCGCGACCGCGGCACCGCAGCGGGGGTCAGCATCGGTCTGTGGCTCGTGCTCGTCCTGATCTACGACATGGCGCTGCTCGGCCTTCTCGTGATCGATCAGGGCCGCAACGTTTCCAGCGGCGTGCTCAGCGCGCTGCTGCTGCTCAACCCGACCGACGCCTACCGGCTGTTCAACCTGACCGGCTTCGCCAATGTCAGCCTGTTCTCCGGCATGGCCGGGCTCGCCGGCAGCAGCACGCTGTCGGTGCAGGTGTTGCTCACAGCGCTGGTGCTTTGGACGTTGGTGCCGCTCGCCGGCGCCGCGCTGGCCTTCTCCCGGAGGGAGCTATGAAACGCCTCGCTTTCGCCGGCTTGCTCATCGCCGCCTTTGCGCTTGCCGCCTGCAACGACAGGCAGGCGGCCGCGCCGCCGCCGCCGATCAAGCTGACGGCGGAGGCGATCGGGCATTATTGCGGCATGAATCTGCTCGAGCATTCTGGCCCCAAGGGACAGATCTTCGCCGCCAGCCTGATCGAACCGGTGTGGTTCTCCTCCGCGCGTGACGCCATCGCCTTCACGATGCTGCCCGACGAGCCCAAGGACATCCAGGCGATCTACGTCTCCGACATGGGCAAAGCCGCGAGCTGGGACAATCCGGGCGCCGACAATTGGGTCGAGGCGCGCAAGGCGGTGTTCGTGATCGGCAGCCGGGTCAGGAGCGGCATGGGCAGCGACGAGGCGGTGCCGTTCTCGGATCGGACCGCGGCCGAGCGGTTCGCTGCCGAGCACGGCGGCCGCATCGTCGGCTTCACCGAGGTGCCCCGCGACTACGTGCTGAGCTCGGCCGACGACAACGCCGGTCTGGCCGAGCCGGGTTCGAAGCAAACCACGGGAGTCCAGCGATGACACATCACCTCTCGCGCCGGCGCTTCATCCGCATCAGCGCCGCATTGGCGGGCCTCGCGGTTGCTCCTTCCAGGACGCAAGCGGCCGACAGCACAAGCGCATCGGTCGAATGGCGCGGCACGCTGCTCGGCGCCGTCGCCACGATCAAGCTTCATCACCGCGACCGGCAGGAAGCCGAACGGCTGATCACGGTGTCGATCGGCGAAGCCCGGCGGCTCGAGCGCCTGTTCAGCCTGTATCTGGAGCAATCGGCGCTGGTGACGCTGAACCGCACCGGCGTGCTGGTGGACCCCGCGCCCGAGCTGGTCGATATCCTCACACGCTCGCAGCGCTACGCCGCGATGACCGACGGCCGCTTCGACCCGACGGTGCAACCGCTGTGGACGCTCTATGCCGATCATTTTTCGCGCCCGGATGCCAATCCCGACGGGCCGCCGCAAGCGGCCGTGCAAGAGGCGCTGGCGCGGGTCGGCCATCAGCGGCTGAGCGTCAGCCGCGATCGCATCGTCATGCCGCGCGGCATGGCGCTCACCCTCAATGGCATCGCGCAGGGCTATGTCACGGACCGGATCGTCGAGCTCCTGCGCAGCGAGGGCGTGCAGCACAGCCTGGTCGACATGGGCGAAGCCCGCGCCATCGGCGC
Source organism: Bradyrhizobium sp. SZCCHNS3052 (assembly GCF_032484495.1). NCBI lineage: Bacteria > Pseudomonadati > Pseudomonadota > Alphaproteobacteria > Hyphomicrobiales > Nitrobacteraceae > Bradyrhizobium > Bradyrhizobium sp. SZCCHNS3052. The sequence goes on from NZ_JAUETB010000009.1 coordinate 179,024, forward strand.
GCGGCCGGACGCTCAGCCCTGGGAGATCGCAATCGCCGATCCGGACATTCCCGACCGGACCGCTGCACTGCTTCCGATCATCGATCGCGCCGTATCGACATCGGGCGCCTATGGCTTCCGCTTCGATCCGCGAGGCCGCTTCAATCATCTGTTCGATCCGCACGACGGCGGCTGTGCGCAGCGCTATCGCAGCGTGACCACGGTCGCCGGCAATGCAACGGCGGCAGACGCGCTCTCGACCGCTTTCAGCCTGATGTCGGAGCCTGAGATTCGTGCCCTGCTGCCCCGCACCGAGGTCGAACGTGTCCACCTGATCGACGCGACCGGAGCGACAGTCGAGCTTGTCGCTTGAATTAGCTGCCGAATCAGTCGAGAGCGCGGCTAGAGGATAACGGTCGCCGGTCGAAGGCTGCACCGCTTGCTGCTAGGACCTGATGCGCGCTGGCGCGGCTGCCTCGTCAAAATCGCGCGGCCATCTCGACGAGCCGCCTGTGCGCCCGCTCACGCGCCACGCCGGTGTGCGCCGCCGGCCCGCTGGTCGGCCCGATCGCCACGAAGTGCAGGTCGCGAAGGCCCATGAAGCGCAGCGCCTCGCGCAAATAGGGCGTCGCGAGGTCGGTACGCCCCCGGCTGATGCCGGTGGTGAAGTCGCCGCCGCTGGCGAGGATCACCAGCGTCGGACGATCCTTCAGAAGCGGCAGGTAGCCACGCGACGGATCGAAGCGAAAGGTGAGACCCGGCTGATTGATGATGTCGAGCCAGTGCTTGAGTTTGTAGGGAATGCCGAAATTCCACATCGGCGTCGAGATCACGACGCGCTCGGCCAGATCGAGCCGCACCGCCATGCGCTCGGCCACAGCGAAGGCCCGGCGCTGGCCGTCGGTGAAGGCGCGGCCGCCCATGCGGGCATATTTCGCCTGCAGGATCTCGCCGTCGAACTCGGGCAGACTCTCGCGCCACAGATTCATCTCGTCGACGTCCCAACCCGGCCGCGCCTGCCTGAAGCGGTCCAGGAAGGCGCGCGCGCCGGCGCTGGATTCCGAATCTGCCCGCGGCGAGGCGACGAGATGCAGCAGCTTTGGCATGCCTCACCCCAGCGCCCTGATCACCGCGTCGGCCGTGGTCACGACAGCAACATTCTGCATGGCGAAGTTGATCGACGCATTGTGCCAGTCCGCGTTCATCGTCGAGCAGCAATCCTCCGGCACCACGATGAAATAGCCCTTGTCGGCCCCGGTGCGCGCGGTGTGCTCCACCGACATGTTCGTCCAGGCGCCGGTATTGATGAGGACGTCGCGCCCGGTGGCCTTGAGAATCGTCTCGAGCCGCGTGCCTTCCCACGCGCTCATGCGCATCTTCTCGACCACGAAGTCGCCGCTGCGCGGCTCCAGGCCGGCGACAGGCGCCGCGCCCCAGCTGCCGCGCACCATCGCCTTGCTGTCGACCAGCCCCTCGAACAGCGGTGCGTTCAAGGTCACGCCGGGCGCGCCCGGCTCGACCACGAACCAGACATGAACGATGACGACGCCGCGCGCACGCGCGACCTCGGCGAGCCGCCGGACATTGTCGACCACGCGCTGCTGCTTGGCATGACCGGGCGCGCCGGAATCCGCGAAGGCGCCACCGTCCATGATAACGTCGTTCTGCAGATCCTGGATGATCATCGCGCAGCGGCGCGGATCGAGCTGCATGTCACCAGATGCCAGCTGCGGCGCCGATGGCGCGGACGTCGCGCTGGACATCGCCAGACCTGCCGTTGACGCCCCTCGACTTCGCGCGCTCATATACGGCTCGTGGCGCGGACCGACCTTGGTCGCGATCGCATAGACCGAATGGGTCGCGGTGAGATAGAGCGTGCGAAACTCGGGACCGCCCCAGGCGAGATTGGCGACGAGCTCCGGCACGCGCACCTTGCCGAGCTGTTCGCCCGTAGGCGCATAGACCCAGACGCCGCCGGGTGCGGTGACCCAGACATTGCCGCGCTGGTCGCATTTCATGCCGTCGGGCACGCCTGGCTCGAGCTCGGAGCGGATGCCGCTGGCAAAGACGCGCCCGTTCGCCAGCGCACCATCGCCGCCGACGTCGAACACGCGGATCACCGCCTGCACCGTATCGTTGACGTAAAGCAGCTTCTCGTCCGGGGAAAAGCACAGCCCGTTGGGCTGGTCGAACAGATGGCGGTCAACCAGCAGCCGCGGCGGACCGCCGCCCGGCGGCACCCGGTACACGCCCTGGAAGCCGAGCTGGCGCGGCCGCTCCACACCGTAGACCGGCATGCGGCCATACCACGGGTCGGAGAAGTAGATCGTCCCGCTGGAGTGGACGCACACGTCGTTGGGGCTGTTCAGCTCCTGGTTCTCGAAATGCGATGCCAGGATCTCGCGGCGGCCGTCGGGACGCTCGCGCACCAGCGACGACGTCGCGTGTTCGCAGACGATCAGATTGAGCTCGGCATCATAGGTCATGCCGTTGCACTTGTTCGACGGCCGCCGCATCTCCACCACGCCACGCTTGGCGTCCCAGCGGCGGCGGACATCAGCCGGCATGTCGGAGAACAGCAGGAACTGCTCGACGGGATGCCAGATCGGCCCCTCGGTGAACTCGAAGCCGGTCGCGACCTGCGCCACCGGCGCGTACGGATCGATCAGAGTTTCGAACTCACTGCGCAACGTCACGTGGGTCATGGGGGCACCTTGTGCTGCTCACGCCGGAAACCAGTGCCGCTGCGGCAGCGACTGCACCAGCGGCCCCGGCACCTGGTCGTGCAGCCGTCCCACCACCACACCGCCTTCGATCTTGGCAGGACGATCGTGCACCGGCAGCAGATAGCGCGAACTCGACAGCAGCTTCTTGATCGCTGCCTTCTCGGCGCGTTTTGTCGTGCCGTGATTGCCGGTGGTGCGCGGCTCGCCATCCTGGATCTCGTTGAACGGCGTCACGATCTGGTCGTTGAAGTCGTAGATGACGTCGCCGCAGATGGTAGCGATGCCATCGGCAGTGTGGACGTGGATGTTCATCGAGCCTTCGGTATGGGCATTCGCAGCGTCGCAATAGACGCCCGGCATCAGCTCCACCGGACCGGTGAGCTCGAGGTCGAGGAAACGCAGCGCGCTCTTGGTGTGCAGCCGGTCGATCAGATGCTTGATGTCGGGCGCCGGATATTGCGGATGCATCAGGCCGGACACCGAGTATTCCAGCTCGCGGCGGTTGAGCACGACCGTCGTGTTCATCGGGAACAGATCGTCCTTCCCGGCGTGATCGATGTGCAGATGGGTGTGGCAGACGTAGCGGACATCGCCCATGCGCACGCCGTGCCGCGCCAATTGGTTCTCGATCATGTTCTCATGGTACTGCAGCCCGCGCATGCCCAGCGTCTCCATGATCTGGTTGGAGCGGTAGCCGGTATCGACCACGACCGGATACGGCCCGCCCAGGATCAGGAAGCCGAGCGTCAGCACCCGGCGGGTGCGGCCGCAATCACGGCCGAGCACGAGGAAGCTCGATTCCAATTCGATGTCACCATAGTCGAGAACCTTGATTTCCAGCGCCATGAGCGTTCCCTGTTGCTTTTGTTGTCGTTGCAGGCGGTATCATCCCAGCCGATAGACGCGCTGCGCCGTCCCTCCCATGACCTGCGCGCGCGCATGCTCGTCGAGGTCCCGGATGGCAGCCTCATAGGCCCCCACCAGTACGCGATAGTCGGTCCAGAGCTTCTCGATCGGAAAGTTCGAGCCGAACAGGCAGCGCTCGGGGCCGAACATTCCGACCGTCTCCCGCACCACGTCGGCGACATGCGCCGGATCGTTGCGGCGAATGAAGGTGCCGAGGCCCGAGAGCTTGCTGACGACATTGCTGCAGCTCGCCAGCCGCTGCATGCCGGCTCGCCATTGATCGCGACCGCGCGTGGACAGATCCTCCAGCATGCCGGCATGCTGGAGGATGAAGGTCACCGACGGACAGCTCTCGGCGAGCGCTGCGGCGCCCGCCATCTGCGGCGCGAAGACCTGCAGGTCGAAGGACCAGCCGTAGTCGGCGAGCCGTGCGATGTTGGCGCGGATATGGGTATCGCTGCAAAGGTCTGGGGACGAAGCGAAACGATAGAGCGGGTTCTCATGCCAGTGCAGCTGCATCCGGACCCCGCGCAGCAGGGGATAGCGCGCCAGCCGGTTGAACTGCGGCCGCGCATCTTCGACGCTCAGATCGGCATAGGCGACGATCGCGTGCGGAAAGCCGTGCTGCTCAGAAGTTCGCTGCACCCAGGCGGCTTCGTCCTCGAAGCCGTCCTTGGCCCAGTTGGTCTGGACGTAGACCGATTGCGTGACGCCGCTGCCGGCGATGTTGTCGAGATACTCCTCGATCGTGTAGTCGCGCCTGATCGGCTCATAGGGGCCGAAAATCCGCGGCTGCATCGGCCCGACCAGCCAGGGCAGATCGGCCTGACGCCAGATGTGGTGATGCGCATCGACATAACCGGTCATGCCGCCCTCCTCTGTGCCAGCGACAGAACATGCGCGACGATGGTCTCGTCCGACCCGCCGGCTGCGATGTCGTCGACGAATGGCGCGATCGCCTGCAACGCCTCGGTCTGCGGCTTGAAGCCGGGCCCCGTCGCGAGCGGCGTCAGCCAGCTCAGGCGCCAGGCGCGCAGCGACAGCCTCCACACGGCGTCACGGAGCACGTGATGGTCACCACGCTCGAGCCCGTCCGAGATGACCAGCACGACGGCGCCCCGCGCGTAGGTCGAGAACCGCGGCACCGCGAGGAAGGCCTGCAGCGCCTCGCCGATACGCGTGCCACCGTCCCAGTCGCTGACGAGATGCGAGGCAGCGAGCAGCGCCTGTTCGCGCCGCTTCAGCCGCAAGGGCCGCGTCACGCGTGTCAGTCGTGTGCCAAGCGTGAACACCTCGGCCTGGGGTACGGCCTGCACCAGCACGTGGGCGAGCCGCATGTTATCCTCGGTCCGCGCCTTCATCGAGCCGGAGACGTCGATCAGCAGCAGCAATCGTCGCAATCGAGGTCGCCGGTTCAGCCGCCGCAGCGACAGCACCTCACCGTCGCGCCTTATGCTCTCGCGCAGGGTCCGGCGCAGGTCCACGAAGCTGCCGCGCCGCGCGCGCATGCGCCGGTGGCCACGCCGTTTCGGCAGTTTTGCACGCGCCTGACGCGCGAGGCGCTGCAGGGCATGGCCGCCCGTCGTCGCAGCCAAACGGCGGGCGACCAGCGCTTCAACGCGCGTCGCAGCCAGACCGGACTCGTTCTGCTCCTCGGCGAGATCGGGATCGACAGCGCCGTCCCCTTCCTCCTGGAGACGCACGACATCGTCCTGCCTGTCGCTCTCGCTGAAGGCCGTTGCCTCGGCGACACCAAAATGGACGTCGAACAGCAGATTGTAGGTCGCGAGCCGCTCGGGAGGCGGCGCGAGGGTCGCAGTCCCGGCACGACGGATATCCTCGATGCTGACAGGCCCCAGCAGTTCGATCGCAGCGAGGAAGGCGGTGGTCTGCTCCGGCGCAATTGCGAAGCCGTTTCGCCGCAACAGCGCAGCGAATGTCACGAAGATCTCGGTCGCCTGCGGCAGGCGGGGCTCGCTCATGTCATCGTCTCCGCGAGCAGCGCGTCGAGCCGCGGCGCGATGAAGGACAGATCCTCCTCATCCTTCAGCGCGACTCCAATCGCGCGCTTGAACGCATCGGGCCAGCGCGCGCCGGTCTGGTTGAGCAACGTCGCCGCCTCCGCCCAATCGACCGCCTCGGCAATCCCGGGCGCCTTGCTCAGCGGCTCGCGCCGCAGCTTCGCCACTGCAGCCACCACGGCCCGCGCGGTCGCTTCGGCAACACTGGAGGCCCGCATCATCACGATGCGCGCCTCGCGCTCCGCATCGGGATAATCGATCCAATGATAGACACAGCGTCGGCGCAGCGCTTCGTGCAGGTCACGGGTCCGATTCGAGGTCAGCACCACGATCGGCCGCTCCGCGGCGCGCACCGTACCGCGCTCGGGGATCGATATCTGGAAATCGGAGAGAAATTCGAGCAGGAACGCCTCGAACTCCTGGTCGGCCCGATCGATCTCGTCGATCAGCAGCACGGTCGCATCAGGCGCGCGCAGGCATGCCAGCATCGGCCGCTCGATCAGAAAGCTCTCGCCATAGATGTCGATGCTCTCCTCGCCGGCTTGGCGGATCGCGAGCATCTGGCGCGGATAGTTCCACTCGTAGAGCGCCGCAGCAGCGTCGATACCTTCGTAGCATTGCAGGCGGATCAGCTTGCGGCCGAGCACCGCGGCGATCGCCTTCGCCGCCTCGGTTTTTCCGACGCCGGGCGCGCCTTCCAAGAGCAATGGCTTGCCCAGCGCGAGCGCGAGATAGGCCGCGGTGGAGAGCCCGTCATCGGCGAGGTAGTACGCCGCGCGCAGTGCCTTTTCCAGCGCCTGCGGCGAGTCAATGCCGACGATGTTGCTGCGGACCACCATGCTGCGTCACCGCCGCGTCTGCGGCCGGGCGCCGCCCTGGGCCTTGATCGCGCGCAGCACTTTCTCTGGCGTGATCGGCAGTTCGTCGAGGCGCACGCCGACGGCGTTGAAGATCGCATTCGCGATGGCAGGAAGCACCGGATTGGCGCACATCTCGCCAGGGCCCTTTCCGCCGAACGGTCCGTCGGGCGCCGGCCGCTCCAGCACGGCGATGTCGTGCGGACAGATGTCGCCAGGTCCCGGCATCAGGTATTCCACGAAGTCGCGCGGTCCTTGCTTCGGGTCCGGGTAGTACGGCTCCGTCGTCTCGTAGAGCGCGTGGCTCATGCCCATCCAGGCGCCGCCGACCAGCTGCTGCTCGACGAGGCGGGGATTGAGCGCGCGTCCCAGCTCATAGGCGCTGTCCATCCTGACCACGCCGACCTCACCGGTCTCGTCATCGACCTCGACCTCGGCGACGAGACAGGCATGCGCGTAGCAGGTCGCCGGGGACATTTCGCCAGTCTCGGGATCCACCTCCGACAGCGGCACCAGGAAGATGCCACGGCCGGAGATGGTCTTGCCCTGGCGGAACTGCGCGGCGATGGCGACGTCCTTCACCGAGATCGAGCGATGCGGCGCGCCCTTGACGTGGATGTTGCCGCGACCATCCGTTTCGAGATCGCTGGCGTTGACCTCGAGCTCCTCGGCCGCGGCCTCCATCATGACGCCACGCGCCTCCTTGGCCGCCGCCATCACGGCATTGCCGACGCGATGGGTGCCGCGCGAAGCGAACGAGCCCATGCAATGCGGTCCGGTGTCGGAATCGGCGGTGTCGACATAGACGTCCTCGACCGGCACGCCGAGCGTCTCGGCACAGATCTGCCGCGTCACCGACTTCATGCCCTGCCCGAGATCGATCGACGACAGCGCCACCGTGAACTTGCCGCTGGGGTTGGAATGCACCAGCGCCTGGCTCGGATCGCCGCCGAGATTCATGCCGATGGGATAGTTGATCGCCGCCATGCCGCGGCCGCGGTGCCTCGTCATGTCAGCGCCTCCTCGTGCCGAACACCGACGAGAACCGCGTCGCGCCGTGCCCCGGCGAAGGCGCCGGGCTCGTTGGCGGAGGTGGTGGCGGCTCGGGCTGTGGCGGCGCCGAGAGACCACGATCGTAGCTGGTGCGTTGCTGCGCCGGCGCAGGCCGCGCGCTCACCGGCTCTCGTGGCGTGGAGGGAACAGCCGCCCGCGCCCCGCCGCCATCCTTGCGCGAGGACATGCGCCGGAACTCCTCGCGGATCGGCCATTTGGCCTTCTCGGCCGCGACCTGGACGCATTCGATCAGCGCGGTGTTCTTGGCCTCGCGGCGATGCGCCTTCATGTCGCCGTCGCGATAGGCATTGAGGATACGAAACTCCATCGGGTCCATGCCGATCAGATGCGCGAGCTTGTCCATCTGGCATTCGAGCGCGAAGTCCATGCCGGTGATGCCGAAGCCGCGCATCGCGGTGGCCGGCGTGCGGTTGGTGAAGATGCAGTAGATGTCGCCATGGACGTTCGGGATCGTGTAGGGCCCCGGCAGGTGCGCGGCGCATTTGACCACCGCGTAGCTCGACAGCCGCGTATAAGCACCAGAGTCGAAATAGCCGCGGATCTGGCGCGCCACGATGCGGCCGTCACGCATGACTCCGTCCTTGATGTAGATGCGCTCGGCACCGCGGGGCGGCCCGAACTGCATCTCCTCCTCTCGTCCGAGCACGTAGCGCACCGGGCGCCCCGTCAACATCGCAGCGAGAATGGCGAGCGGCTCGGTCAGCGTGTCGACCTTGCCGCCGAAGCCGCCGCCGACCGTGCCGCCGATGAAGTGGAATGTGTTCGACGGCAGATCGAGGATCTTGGCGCAGGTGTCGAGCGAGAAGAACAGCGCCTGGGTCGAGGTATAGACCACGTAGCGGCCGTTGGTGTCGGGCGCGGCGATCGAGCCGTTGGTTTCGACCGGCGCGTGCTCGATCGGCGACATCTGGTAGCGCTGTTCCAAGACATGATCGGCGCCGGCAAAGCCGCGCTCGACGTCGCCAAAGCGCAACTTCTGGTGGTCGTAGCGGTCGTGATAGGTGAACGTATTCTTCGGATAGGTCTCGTTGACAACAGGCGCGCCCGGCTTCAGCGCCTCCTCGACGTCGAACACCGCCGGCAACGTCTCGTAGTCCACGCGCACCTTGGCGGCCGCCTCGTACGCCGCGCGCGGCGTATCCGCGACCACGGCAACGATCGGCTCCCCCTTGTAGCGGACCTTGTCGACGGCAAGCGTCGGCTCATCGTCCTTGCCAAAATTGATCAGGCTGAGCAGCGTATTGAGATTGCGCGGCACGTCGCTGCCGCGGATGATCCGCCGCACGCCCTCGCTCCGTTCGGCCTCGCTGGTCTCGATGCGGCGCAGCCGCGCATGCGGCTGCGTGGATCTGACGACCTTCAGATGCAGCATGCCCTGCAGCTTGTGATCGTTGAAATAGGTCGAGGTCCCCGTGACATGGCCGAGCATGTCCTGGCGTTGGGTGCCCTTGCCGACCTCGTTGAGATTGTCGTCGCGCTCGTCGGCGAAGATGTCCTTGCGCAGTTCCAGCATGGCGATCTCTCCTCACGCACTCGCGCGCAGCGACGCGGCCGCCGCCAGCACCGCATTGATGATCGGCTCGTAGCCGGTACACCGGCAGATGTTGCCCGAAATCGCCTCCACCACCTGCTCGCGGCTTGGCTGCGGGATCTTGTCGAGCAGCGCCTTCGCCGCCATCAGCATGCCCGGCGTGCAGTAGCCGCATTGCGCGGCAAAACCCTCGGCGAAGGCGCGCTGCAGCGGATGCAAATTCGGACCGCTCTTGATGCCGTCGAGGGTCTCGACCGCGCGGCCCTCGACGGCTTCGGCGAGCGTCAGACAAGACAGGTGCGCGTCGCCATCGATGAGGACCGTGCAGGCGCCGCAGCCGCCCTGGCCGCAACCGAATTTCGGCGTGAGGTCGCCGATCATCTCGCGCAGCACGACCAGCAGATTGGTGCCGCCGTCAACGAACAGCGCGACATCGCGACCATTGTGCCGGAACTGAAGTGGGGTCTTGGCCATGCTCTAGCTCTCCTGTCCCGACAACAGCCGCCGCAGATGCACGCCGACCACTTCGCGGCGATACCACGCGCTGGCCAGCGAATTGTCGGTGGGTGCCGTTCCCTCGGCCGCAGCAGCAGCGGCGGCACTGATCGCGCCGCCGTCGAACGGCCGCCCTTCGAGCGCGCGCTCGGCCGCCTTGGCGCGGATGGCGGTCGGGGCCATCGATCCCAGCGCGATCCGCGCGCCGGTCACGCGGCCGCCACTCTGTGGAAGATGCGCCGCAAGCGTGATCACCGATCCGCCCTTCGGCTTGATGCGGGCGATCTTGCGATAGCGGAACGCATCCGCCGACGCAGGCCGGATGCACGACACGCCGACCACCAGCGCACCGGCCTGGCGGTCGCGCGATTGCAGGAACTCCTCGATCGGCATGTCCCTGACGCCGAAGCCGCCCTGCAGCGAGACGATGCCGTCGAGCGCCAGCAGCGCCACCGTGAAGTCGCCGAACGGCGCCGGCGCGAACAGATTGCCACCGACGGTCCCCATGTTGCGCACCGCCGGGCCGCCGATCGAGCGCGCCGCCGGATGCAGGAAGGCGAGATCGCGTTCGGCCACCACGCGGGCGAAGGTGACGCCGGCGCCGATCCTGATGCGTGCGCCTGCCGCATCGATGCCCTGCAAGGTCCGGTCGGTGGCGCGGATGACCGTCGCAATCGAGACGTCGCCCTCGTTGAGATCGCGCATGACCAGCGTGCCGCCGCCCAGGTAGCGCGCGGCGCGGTCCGACGACAGCGCAGACGCTGCTTCGCTCGCGGCCTGAAACGTCTTCACCGTGACCGGCATCGATTCACCTCGTCCTCATGCCGCCTGCTTCAGATGCGATCGGATCGCCTCAAAGCCGGCCTGGTAGATGTTTTCTGCCACCATGCGCGACAGCGCCTCGGCCAGCTCGGGCCGCGTCGTGAAGCGGCTCTCCCAGTGCCAGAAGGTGCGATCACCATCGGTGACCGGCAGCAGCCGGACATGGGCGACGTAGTTGAACAGCTGGACCGGCGTATCGAGCAGACAGTAGCTGAAGCTCTGCTCGAGATCGGACAGCGCCAGCAACTGCTCGCGCAGCTCGGAGCCGTCCTTCAGACGAAAGCGCCTGACACAGCCGATCTTGTCGGACGTCTGCGAACGCTCGATCGCAGAGGTCGCCACCGCCGGGTGCCAGCGATCATGACCGTTGAAGTCGCGCAGCACCTCCCACACGGCCTCGGTCGGCGCATCGATGATGGTGCTCTTGACCACGTGCGGCACGGCGTCAGCCCCCGAACGCGCGCTTGAGCGCATCGAAGCCGCCCTGGAACACGCCGCCGCCGATCGAAGCCACCAGATCAGCCTCGCGCTCCGGCGCGCAGTCGAACTCGGCGGTCCACTCCAGAAACGTCTTGTCGCCGTCCGTGACCGGTGTCAGCCTGAGGGTCGCGACGTAGTTCGATACGCCCATCGGCGATTCCAGGATCGAGTAGGTGCAGAACATGTCGTAGTCCGACAGGCCGAGCAGCTTCTCGCGAATGCGGTCGCCGTTGCGAAGCCGGAAATCCCTGACGCAGCCGATCTTGTCGGCGGGCTCGCCGCCCTCGATCCGGCTTTCGGCGATCGCCGGATGCCAGTTCGGCAGGCCGTTGAAGTCGCGGACGCGCGCCCACACCCGATCGTTGCGGGCACTCACGACGGTGGAGACGTAAACCCTCGCCATCTCGCATCAACCCTTCTTGCGCGGACCGCGATCGGTCGGCGGCTCGGACGGGCTGCCCTCGCCCGATCCGGCGCCGCCGCCTGTCTCCTTGCGCGCCGAGGTTTCTTTCCGGATGCCCTGCATGTCCCGGGCCTCGCGGATCAGGCCCGGCATCTTGGCAAGGCTGCCGCCCTCGACGCCGATATCGGAGAGGATCGAGTCGATCAGCGGCGCCTGGACGCGGTAGCGCAGCGCGGAATCGATCACCTCGTCGGTCGCGCTGCGGCCGCCATTGCCGTTGCCGCCATTTCCGTTCAAGCCGTCGACCTGCAGGATGCGGATGCCCTCGATCTTCTCCATCGGCTTGACGCTCTCGCGCACGATGCCCTCGATGCGGTCGAGCAGCTTGCGCCGGAACAGCGAGTAGCGTGCCTGGTCGGTCAGGACGTTCTCGGCCTCGTTGAGCAGCTTCTGCGCCTCCGCTTCGACCGCGGCACGAACCCGCTCGGCCTCTGCGGCGATCCGCGTCTCCTCGGCCTGCTTCTCGGCCAGCAGCACCTCGACCGTCTTACGGCGGCGGGCAATCTCGCTCTCGCGCGCCGTGACGACTTTCTCCGCCGCTTCCGTTGCACGCGAGCGCGCCTCTTCGGCCGCGACCTTGGCCGCGGATTCCTCCAGCGATTTTTGATACAGCGCGATGGCCTTCTCCATCAGCGCCGTCTCGACGTCCTTCTCGCGGTTCACTTCGAGCTTACGCAGCTCGCGCTCGCGGCCGATGCGGGCCTCGTCGAGACCACGATCCGAGGCGATGCGGGCGCGTTCGACCTCCTCACGGGCCGCGATCTCGGCCTCCTGCAGCGACTGGACGCGCGCGACCTCGAGCTGCTCGATCGCCCGACGACGCTCCAACCGGACGGCCTCCAGCGCCTGCTCGCGCGAGACATCGGCGGTCTCGACCTGCTTGCGCGCGACGATCTCGGCTTCCTTGACCTGACGATCCGCATCGATGCGCTCGGCGCGCTTGGCGGCGAGCTCGATGACACGGGTTTCGTCGGCGAGCTCGATCGCCTTCTTGTGGTCGATGTTGAGCACCTCGCGCGTCCGCGACGAGGCAATGCGCTCGGCCTCCAGCGCCAGCTCGACCTCGATGCGGCGCCGCTCGACCGCCTCCCGACGCTTCAGATCGGCGGCCTCGACGGCCTCAGTGCGCTCGATCTCCAGGCTGCGCGTCTCCTTCTCCGACTGGATCCGCTTGGCTGTTACAGCCAGCTCCTGGGCGATGCGGGCCGCTTCGATCGCCTCGCGCGAGGCGATATCGGCCTCCTCGATGGTCCGGATCCGCGCGATCTCCAGCGCACGCACCCGCTCCTCCTGCGCGATGCGGCTGGCCTCCGTCGCCTCGCGCGCGGCGATGCCGGCGATCTCGATGCCCTGGTTGCGCTCGATCTCCAGCCTGCGCGTGGCGTGCTCGGCGGCGATCCGTTCCGCCGACAATGCCTGCTCGCGCGCGATCCGGGCGGCCTCGACCGCTTTCTGCGCCTCGATCTCAGCCTCCTGGATGTTGCGCACTTGGGCAATCTCGGTGGCGCGGGTGCGCTCGTCGGAGCTGATGCGCTCCAGATTGACGATCATGGTCTGCGCGATGCGCGCCTTCTCGGTCGCCTCGCGCGCGGCGATCTCCGCCTGCTCGATCGCGCGGGTGCGTTCGATCTCGCGGCGGCGTGTCTCCTCGTCATTGGCGATGCGCGCATCGGAGACGACGCGGTCCTGCTGAATCCTGGCCTTCTCCACCGCCTCGCGCGCGGCGATCTCGGCTTGCTCGATGGTGCGTGTCCGCTCGATATCGCGTTGGCGCACCTCGCGCTCAGATTCGATGCGCGCGGCGTCGATCGCGCGCTGGTTGGCGATCCGCGCCTTCTCGATGTCCTCGCGCGCCAGCAGCTCCCTCTCTTCGACGGCACGCGTCCGCTCGATCTCGCGCTGCCGCGTGTCGCGCTCGGCCGCGATTCGGGCCTCGGCAATCGTCAGTTCGTTCGCGATCCGCGCCTTCTCGATCGCCTCGCGCGCCATGATCTGTGCCTGCTCGGCCTCGGTCTCGCGCAGCGCCCGCTCCCGCGCCACCTCCGTCCGCTGCAGGGCGCGGCGCATCTCGATGTCGCGCTCCTGCTCCAGCCGCGCCGTCTCGCTCTCGCGCTCGATATCGAGCGCCTCGCGCTCGGCTTCGAGGTTGCGGGTCCGAATCTTGATCATCGAGTCCTGCTCGATATCGTTGCGCAGCTTGCGCTTGCTCTCGATGTCCTCCATCAGCCGCGTGAGGCCCTCGGCATCGAACCGGTTCGACGGATTGAAGAATTCGAGATCTGTCTGGTCCAAATCGGTGATCGCCACCGATTCCAGCTCCAGGCCGTTCTGGGCCAGCGCCTCGGCCGCGGCCGCCTTGAGACGGGACACGTAGTCGCCGCGCTGCTCGTGCATCTGCTCCATGGTCATTTCAGCGGCAACCGAGCGCATGGCCGAGATGAACTTGCCGGACAGCAGCGCATGCAGCCGCTCCGGCTCGAGCGTGCGACGGCCGAGCGTCGCCGCCGCGATCGACACCGCCTCGCGCGTCGGCTGGACACGAACGTAGAAGTCGGCCTCGACGTCGACCCGCATGCGGTCGCGCGTGATGACGGCGTCCTGCCGCGCGCGCGTGATACCCATCGGCAGCACGTTCATGTTCACCGGCGTATAGTCGTGAATGAAGGGCAGCACGAAGGCGCCGCCATTGATCACGACGCGCTCCCCGAGGAAGCCGGTGCGGACGAAGGACACCTCCTTCGAGGAGCGGTGATACAGCCAGTTGACGATGTAGACCGCGACCACGATGACGATGATCGCAATGATCAGCCAAAGAATCAGCTCACCGATCAAAGCCCCGGACATCTCATTCCTCCCTCAGTCTCTCGTCCGGCGAATGCGGCGCCTCGGCGCCGCTGCTGCCGGATCTCATGTTGTCGCCTCAGACGCGGCGCGGCCGCGCGCTGATCGCCTTGAAATGTCGCACCTGTTCCGTCAACGCGCGCTCCACCGGCAGCCGCTCCATCGAGGAGGCGCCGTAGAAGCCATGGCAGTTCTTGGTGTGCTTCATGATGAAGTCGGCGTCGGACGGCTCCGCGATCGGGCCGCCATGCGCCAGAACCAGAATCTCGGGGTTGACGCTGAGCGCAGCCGAGGCCCAGCTGTCGATCAGGCCGGGGCAGTCTTCGAGCTTGGGCGCGGTCTGCGCGCCGATCGAGCCGCCAGTTGTCAGACCGAGATGGCAGACGATGATGTCCGCGCCCGCGATCGCCATGCCCGCGGCCTGGGCTTCATTGAAGACGTAAGGCGTCGTCAGCAGGTCCTTGTCATGCGCGCGCCCGATCATGTCGATCTCCAGCGCGTAGGAAATGCCCGTCTCCTCGAGATTGGCGCGGAAAGTGCCGTCGATCAGGCCGACGGTCGGGAAGTTCTGCACACCGGAGAAGCCGAGTGCCTTCAGCTCATCGAGGAACCCATCCATGTCGCGGAACGGGTCGGTGCCGTTGACGCCCGCGAGCACCGGGGTCGACTTCACCACCGGCAGCACCTCGCTCGCCATCTCGACCACGATGGCATTGGCGTCGCCATAGGCCATCAGTCCGGCGAGCGAGCCGCGGCCGGCCATGCGATAGCGGCCGGAATTGTAGATCACGATCAGGTCGATGCCGCCGGCCTCCTCGCATTTGGCCGACAGGCCGGTGCCGGCGCCGCCGCCGATGATCGGCACGCCACGGCGCACCATGTCGCGAAACTTCTTCAGCAGCGGTGCGCGCTCATATCTCGGCATGACCATCACCTCGCCTGTCTGCGCCGCGCCGGCAGCCGCCCGAGCATCGGCCGGATGGCGCCGACGACCGCTGCTGCGAACTCATTGTCGTTGATGTGATGCGGCACGCGGATAAGGCGCCGGCTCGAGGTCTGCCGTACGGTCTGCTCGAGACTGCGGAACAGCGCCTCATCCGCCTCGCGATCGAAGAACGGCTGCCCAGGCGCATCGAGCGCGGAGACGCCCTTTTCCGGCAGGAGAAACCGGACCGATCCGTCCATGCGATTGAGCCGCTCGCCGATCCAGCGCCCCATCTGCGCGTTCTCCGCGGCCGTCGTCCGCATCAGCGTGACCTGCGGATTGTGCACGTGGAATTTGCGGCCGCGGTAGCGCTCGGGAATGGTCTCGGGCGCGCCGAAATTCACCATGTCGAGCGCGCCGACCGAGCCGACATAGGGCACGCGGCTGCGGATGATCGCGCCGAAGCGATCCTCGGTCGCCGGAAACACACCGCCCATCAGCAGGTCGCAGACCTCGGTCGTGGTGAGATCGATCACGCCGGCGAGCATGCCGGAATCGACCAGCTTCTCCATCGAACGGCCGCCGACGCCGGTGGCGTGGAAGACGAGGCACTCGTAGTCGTCGCGCAGCTCGGCCGTGAGCTTCTGCACCGCCGGCGTGGTCACGCCGAACATGGTGATGCCGATCGCGGGACGTTGCGGTCGGGCGCTGTCAGCGACAGCGGACTGCCGCTCGCGGGCCATCACCATGCCGGCTAGCGCATGCGCGCCATTGCTCAGCACCGCGCGCGAAATCGAATTGAGACCCTGAACGTCGGTGACCGAGTACATCATCGCGATGTCGGCCGGCCCGACATAGGCGCCGACGTCACCGGATGCGACAGAGGAGATGATCAGCTTGGGCACACCGACGGGGAGCTCGCGCATGCCCGGCGCGACCAGCGACGTTCCGCCGGAGCCGCCCGCCGAGATGATACCTGCGACATTGTCCTGCCGGCGCAGCCAGCGCCCGAACGCATCCGCCATCGCGGTGACGGATGCGCCGCGATCGGCACCGAACACGGCGGGACCGCCGCGCGGATGATTGAGTGCGATCTCCTGGGCCGAGACGTCGCAGCTCGTATGGCGTCCGCTGGTGGAGACGTCGACCAGCCGGGTGCGCAGCCCGTGGCTCGCGACGAGATCGCGGATGAAGCGCAGTTCGTCGCCCTTGGTGTCGAGCGTGCCGGCGACGATCACCGCGGGCGGACCTGACGTGATCGGCGCGGCGAGCTCACGGCCCTGGCGCGCGGCCTCGTCAAGTCGGCTGACGCTGGTGGAGAGCGTGCGCGCCTTGGCCTCGATCTGCGCGATCGGAACCGGCTGCGACCAGCGCGTCGGCAGCACGGGATTAGAGACGTAAACCTTGACGGGCGCAGCTTTCGGCGTCGTTGGCACCGCCGCACGCGCGGCGGGCATCTCCTGAACCTCGCCCGTCCCGAGATCGGTTTCGTCGCCGGCATGCTGGCCGACGCCGAGCAGGCGCTGCTGCAGTTCGCGGTCGGCGGCGAGCCGGGCCGAGTCGATGATGCGGTTGATGCGGCCATTGACCATGATCGCGACGCGGGACGAGATCGTGGTCGCAACGCCGATGTTCTGCTCGATCACGAGCACCGCCATGTCGCCGTCCTGGCTGAGCCGGATCAGCATCTCCTCGACCTGGGCGACGATGACCGGCGCCAGGCCCTCTGTCGGCTCATCCATGATCAGGAGCCGCGGATTGGTCAGCAGCGCGCGCGAGATCGCCAGCATCTGCTGCTCGCCGCCCGACAACTGCCCGCCGCCGTTGCTGCGGCGCTCGGCGAGCCGCGGAAACGTCTCGTAGACGCGCTCGACAGTCCAGGCGCCGCGGCGCTGGCCGGCGGCGAGTCGCAGATGCTCGTCGACGCTGAGCGAGCGCCACAGCCGCCGCCCCTGCGGCACGTAGCCGACGCCGAGCCGCGCGATACGCGCGGGATTGAGGCCCGTGATATCCTCCCCCCGCAGCCGCACCGTCCCGCCGGACGGCCGCAGCAGGCCCATGATGGCCTTGCACAGCGTCGTCTTGCCCATGCCGTTGCGGCCGACCAGCGAGAACACGCCGCTGTCGAGCCGGAGATCGACGCCCTGCAGCGCATGCGAATGGCCGTAGTACACGTCGAGGCCGCGGACCTCGAGCGCAGGCGCGGAGCGGCGGACGTCATTCATGGCCGCCTCCGAGATAGAGCTCCTGCACCTCCGGATCGGATTCGATCTCCTGCGGTGCGCCTTCCTTGAAGATGCGGCCGTTGTGCATCATCGTTACCCTCTCGACGACGCGCAGCGCCACGTCCATGTCGTGCTCGATGATGATGTAACCGATGTGCGGCGGCAGCGACGTCAGGATCTCGACCAGCTCGCGCCGCTCGGTCGGCGACAGACCCGCCGCCGGCTCGTCGAACAGGATGAATCGGGGCGCGCCGGCCAGCGCCAGCGCGATCTCGAGCTGCCGCTGCTGGCCATGGGCGAGCTCCGAAACCAGTTGATCACGCACGGACGTCAGATGCACGGCCTCGATCAGGCGCTCGGCCGCCTGCATCAGGGCGTCATTGGCGCTGGGACGCAGCATCGAGAAGCGCGCGCGCGAGACGCCACGGCATGCCAGATAGACATTGTCGCGCACCGACAGGCCGAGGAACAGCGCCGAGATCTGGTAGGTACGGCGCAGCCCGCGGCGGATCCGCTCGTAGGGCGGAAAGGCGGTGATGTCCTCGCCGAAGAAGCGGATCGTGCCTGAGGTCGGCAGGAAGTCGCCGGTCACACAGTTGAACAAGGTGGTCTTGCCGGCGCCGTTCGAGCCGAGCACCGCGCGCCGCTCGCCGGGCCGCACCGTGATCGTGATGTCGGTCAGCGCGGCGAGCGCACCGAACATCCGCGTGACACCGCGCAATTCGAGGGCTGCAGTCGAGCCGAGCGCCGAGAGCCGGTCCGCGACCCTATCCATGGCCGTGACCTCCGGGGCGCGACCGCGGCTCCGATGCCTCGCTGCGACGGCGCCACCGCTCATAGAGCCCGATGACGCCGTCGGAGGACCAGAACACGATAGCGAGAAAGCCGAGCCCGATCAGCAGCCGGAACCGGTTGCCGTCGAGCCCGACCTTCACCAGGAAGTCGAGCGCGAAAGTGCGCAGGATGACGAAGATGAAGGCGCCGATATAGGGCCCAACCGGCCGGGTAATGCCGCCGACGACGGCGACGATGAGAATGTCGATGCAGCGCTCGACCGCGACAGATCCGGGCGAGATCTGCCGATAGTTCCAGACCTGCAGCACGCCACCCATGCCGGCGATCAGGGCCGCGAACGCATAGGCGGCGATGCGATGTGCATTGACGTTGAAGCCGAGCGCGGCCATGCGTCTGGGATTGTCGCGCACACCCTGCAGCGCCAGGCCGAACGGCGCGCGCGACAGATAGAGCACAGCGAAATAGCCCAGTGCGGCCACCGCCAGCGTCAGGTAATAGAACGCGATGTCCATGCGCCAATCGACGCCGAGAAAATGCGGCGTGGCGATCGTGTTGATGCCGGTGTGGCCGTTGAATATCGCCCAGTTCTGATTGGTGAAATAATAGAACGCCGCGCCGATGGCGAGCGTGATCATGATGGTGTAGATGCCCTCGGTGCGTACCGCCAGCGCGCCGCCCAGCGTGCCGAACAGCACCGCGAGCACCAGGGCCACCGGCGTCGCCAACCACCACGGCCATCCCAGGCTGATATTGGCGTTGCCGCTGACGCCGAACACGGCGACCATGTAGCCGGCAAAGCCCGCGATCGTCAGCTGCATCAGGCTGACCATGCCGCCATAGCCGGCGAGGAACATCAGGCTCAGCGCGATGGTGCCGAGGATCAGGGTCGTGCCGAAGATCTCGATCAGGAAGAAGCCGTTGGCGATCAGTGGCATGATCAGCAGCAGCGCGGAGACCGCCCAGGCCCAGGGCTGCTCGGTGGCCGACCATGCGGCCGGCTGCCGTGCGGCGCCGCCTGCCAGCATGCTCTCCCGCGCACTTGCCTCCTGGATCAGCGACATCTCATCGCCTCGCCAGGAGGCCCTGGGGCCGCAGCGCGAGCACCAGCACCATGATCAGGAAGGTCACGACGATCGCATAGGTCGGGATGTAGACCGAGCCGAGCTGCTCGGCGAGCCCAATGATCAGCGCGCCGAGCGCGGCTCCCGGGATCGATCCCATGCCGCCGACGATGACGACGACCAGCGAGGCCAGCAAAAAGCGCGTGTCCTCGCCGGGTGAGATCGACTGGAAGGTTCCGCCGACCACGCCGGCAATGCCGGCCAGCCCCGCGCCCAGTGCGAACACCAGCACGAAGACGAGCTGAATCTGCACACCGGTCGCCGCCAGGATCTCGCGATCATCCACGCCGGCGCGCACGATCATGCCGACGCGGGTGCGGTTGAGCGCGAGCCACATCGCGACGCCGATCACGACGGAGCCGCAGAAGATCACCAGCCGCACCAGCGGATACTGCAGGAACACGGCCTCGCCCGACGATTTCATCGCCGTCATCAGCGGCAGCTGTACCGGCCCGATCAGCCAGGCTGGCGTCTGGATCTGATAGAAGTCGCCGCCGAACGCCCACAGCATCAGATCGGCGAACACGATCGAGAGGCCGATCGTCACCATGGTCTGGCGCAGGTCCTGGCCCTCCATGCGACGAAAGACGAGCAGCTGCAGGAGAACGCCGATGGCCGCGACGAGGATGAAGGCGGCGACGAAGGCGAGGATCCATGACCCGGTCGCGGCGGACACGCCGTAGCCCACATAGCCGCCGAGCAGATAGAGCGAGCCGTGCGCAAGGTTGACGTTTCGCATCAGGCCGAAGATCAACGTGAAGCCGCTCGCGACCAGGAAATACAGTCCGCCCAGCGTGATGCCATTGAACACCGCACTCAGGAACACCTTCTTGCGGCCGATCGCCTCCTCGAGCCCCGGCGGCCAGACGGCGAAGATCAGCCACGCCAGCAGCGCCAAGGCGAGAAGAAGAATGAGGGACCAGATCGGGTGACGCTCGATGAAGCGGCTCATCAGCCCGCCCTCACGACAAGAGGGACGGATCCGTCGTCACAGCGGAAAGGCGCATTCAGCCGAAGATCGCCGGGTCTGCCGGCCATCGCTCGTCCTCCCTCGTCGGATCCTTTTGCGGATCACGTTGCCCAGAGTGTAGCGGCAGACGAGAGTGCGCACTTGATCGACAGTCTCTTTTCGCGCGACGCGCAGCAGCACATCAGGCGCGCAGCACCTTTGCAGCGCGGCGATAGTCGGTCGGCGCCATGCCGACATTGCCGGCGAAGAAGCGCGTGAAGCCGCTCTGGGAGGTGAATCCGAGATCGAACCCAATGTCGGCAATCGGTGCTTCCGTTGCCACGACGGCATCGAGCGCCCGCTCCATCAGCAGCGTATTCAGATAGAGATTGGGCGTCACTCCGGTCTGGCTGCGGAACAGCCGATAGAAATGCGGCCGCGATAGTCCGGATTCGCGGGCGATCTGATCGAGCTCGATCTCGGCGCATGGACTGTCCGACATCAGCTTGATGCACTTGCGAACACGAAAATCCGTCACTTCCGCGCATGGCCGTTCGGGCATCTGCTCCGAAACGCGCCAGCTTTCCTCGTAGCAACTGTCGATCAGCTGCCGCAGCTCGCCGTCGAGGCAACCGAGCGATGGCGCGCCACATACCAACGCTGCGGCGCGGCGAATGCAGCGATCGAGCGCGGCGGTCCGCCGGAAGCAGGTACGACCAAACCGCAAGCCCTGCTCGCGCGCGGCCGATGGCGTGAACCACTCCGCATTGACGTAGAGCACGAAGAAGATGGCGCCGTTGCCGACATCGTTCGGCAGGAAATTATGCGGTTCCCACGGATTGACCGCGACGATCCAGTTCTCGCCGATCTGATAATGCTGATCGCAGACGTCAATATCGGCCGGCGTCCCGCCAACGTGAAAGATCAGATGTCCCTCGCGATGGGCATGCACATTGAATGGCCGATTGAGCTGATAAACCGTCGCACGGCCGAAGCGAGCATGAAAGACGGCGAGCGCCCTACTCATCACTTCCTCACCGAAATGGTTCTTATTATTCGTCAGCGTCGATCATCGCTTGGCAGAAAGCAAGGGACGCGACGACGCGGCCCGAGCCCGCTCGAGCCGCGTCGCCCTCTGCAGAAAGGTCAGTACTTCTTACATTCAGGCACGGTGCGGCTCGGCAGGCCGATCTTGGCGAAGGTGGCGGCATCATATCCCAGCGTCTGGTTGACGTCGGGAATCACCTTCACCACCTTGCTGAACAGCGCGCCCTTGCCGTCGTCGACGACCTCGGTGACGAAGTTGGTGCCGATGGCTTGGCGGTTGGCGTCGAGCTTGATCTTGCCGTTGGGGGCATCGATCTCGATCTTCGCCAGCGCCGCCTTGAGCTTGGCCTGGTTGTTCGACAGATCGCCATTGACCTCGCGCAGCGCCAGGATCAACGCCATGGTCGAGCCATAGTAGTTGGTGGCGAGCAGCGACGGGCTCGGGAAGCGCTTCTCCGGCGGGAACGAGTCCTGATAGGCCTTCACGAACTTCTGCCAGCGCGGATCCTCCCAGGTATCGGCCTGACCCGACGCCGCAATCGTACCGATCAGGGCGTTCTTGGCATTTCCCTTGGACGACAGGATGGTCTGGTCGATCATGATCGAGCCGCCCATCAGGTGCGCCTTGCCGCCTGCCTGCTGATACTGGTTGAGGAAGTTGACGGCATCGGCGCCGCCGAGACCGAGATAGATCGCATCGACATCATCGGGCAGCGCCGCAATCACCG
This sequence comes from Bradyrhizobium sp. SZCCHNS3052, assembly GCF_032484495.1. Lineage (NCBI taxonomy): Bacteria > Pseudomonadati > Pseudomonadota > Alphaproteobacteria > Hyphomicrobiales > Nitrobacteraceae > Bradyrhizobium > Bradyrhizobium sp. SZCCHNS3052. Next base: position 201,009 of record NZ_JAUETB010000009.1, read on the forward strand.
ACGCGAAATCCTTGGTGCCGAGCGGGACCCATTGCCGGCTGGTGATCTTGCCGCCCAGGCCGCAGAACTCCAGCGCCAGGCCGAACACCTGGGTGTAGATGAAGGAATAGTCTTCGCCGACGGTCGCGATCTTGCGATAGCCCTTGGTCTCGTAGGCATATTTGCCGAGGCCGACCTGCCATTGGGCGCCGTCCATGTTGAAGCGGAAGAAGTTCGGCGCGGGATCGACATAGGTCGTCTCCTGCGCACCGGACGCCGCGTTCACGAAGGTCAGCTCAGGGTGCGTCTTGGCGAAGTTCTTGACGGCGATGCCCTCGTCGCCCGACAGCGGCGACAGCAGGATCTGTACCTTGTCCTGCTCGATCAGCTTGCGCACGGCACGGACGGCCGAGTCCGGCGTGGCGTCGGTCGACGCGACGACGAATTCCAGCTCCTTGTCGCCGACCTTCTTGCCGAGCACGTTCAGCGCGGTGACGTGTCCGCGCATCCCGTCCTCACCGAGCACGGTATAGGTGCCCTCCAGCGTCGCCGTGACGCCGACCTTGATCTTTTCCTGCGCGAATGCCGTGCCAGACAGCAAAAGCGCCGTGAACACGGCGATACCTACACTTCGCATGTGCATCGAACTCCTCCCTTGTCGTCCATTGCTGGGGCACACGAGCGTGTGCCGGCCACTGTTTTTCTGGCCATGTTGGCAGCGGACCTTCCCGGCGCCTCGCGTCATCTCTGACGAGCGACGGTCAGTCCCCATCGACCGCGGAGGCTACCGGATGAGCCGAGCGCGCGTGCAACCCGCCTGGCCTCGACCTTGACGACGAGTCTCATTTTCCATGATGCGACGCGATAAGGGCGTGATGCATTCCGCGTGCGTCGCGGTCCCGTCAGTCCCCGGTAGGCGTGGTCGGCGACCTCGCCGCGCTGCAGAGCCCGAGCAACTCAACTGCCTCGGCCCGGCTCCCTCGGATTCGTCTTGGCGTTCAGTCGTCGCGATCGTACCGTCACCCGGGAGCGACGGATGCGACGCTTCCGGAATTCCAACCCGCACATCACGATATCGATGCTTTCATTCGGGCGCCGCACGCGGCGCCCGTGGAACGCGAGCCATTTCTCGACCTGCCGCACGACCACGCGGCCGAGGTCCAGCCGCCGCACCAGCTCTTCACGCGTATGCAGCGAGGCGATGTCGACGATGTAGTCGAGCCGCTCCGACATGGTCCGGCCGACGAGCCGCGCGTATTCACTCGATACCAGCAAGGTTACGACCCGCTCAGGCAGATGCGGCTCACCCATTTCCAATCCTGCACTCCACCGTGCCCGCCGGCCGACCCGGAAGGTCGGCAATCCGACGAATGCAGGCACGGCGCCCCCCGATGACAATTCGACCGTGACACGCCAGGGGCGGCCCGGTCCGCGCGACGATATCCTTTCGCCTCATTCCACGACGCCGCGCGCGGCGCGCCTACCGTGGCTCTGCACTCGACTTTCCATCACGAGTACACGCGCTCCGCCCGGTCCTGAGACGGCGCTGCATCCTGGTCTCTCGCCGTTGTCGACACGAGCGACTTCGTGATCTCCTGAGCCCGCATCGGCAGCACCGAGAGCAGCGTGTCGCTCAGGCCGTGCGAGGTTTCGGCGCAGCCTTGGACATAGACTTGTGGACGAAACGCCGGGCTTGTCTGCAGACGATAGTCGCGATCGAGCGACGCCGACTCGATGTAGCGGCTGATCGGATCGAGACACGCCGGGACCGGAGATCGCTCGTAGCCGGTGGCGAGCACGACGGCATCGTACACTGCCCGGCGGCGGACCTCCTCGTCCTTGTTGACGAACTCGAGCTCCATCCCCCCCGGGACGGCATGAGCTGCGACGATCTCGCTGCGCGGATGGAGCGTCAGCCTCCGAGCCCCGGCGACACGCTGTTGGTACGTCATCCGGTAGAGCTGATCGAGCAGGTCGGGGTCGACCACCGCATAATTGGTATTTCGGAAGCTGCGGACGATCGTCTCGCGTTGCCCGTCGGACCGCGAATGGAAATAATCGGTGTAGTCCGGGTTGAAGATCTCGTTCACGAACGGGCTGCTATCGGCCGGCTTGAGGGCGTGCCCGCGGAAGACCAGATCGATGTGGGCGTCGGGAACCCGTTCGCTGAGATCGAGCGTGACTTCAGCCGCACTTTGCCCGCCGCCGACGACCGCCACCCGCGGCGACCGGCCGTTCGATCCTGCCGCAAGCGACGAGCCGAGATAGCCGCTGGTGTGCACGACCCGCGGATCGATCGCGACCGCTCGGAATACCGACGGGATGTGCGGCACGCCGCCGACGGCGGCCACGAGGTGCCGCGTGACGCGTGACCGTTCTTTCCCGTCAGCCATGCGCGTGAGCACGCGAAGCGCGGTGACGGACTGGCCGGCGTGCACGGGCTCGACAGCCTCGACCGTCTCTCCATACGCAACCATGGCGCTGAACTGACCGGCGACCCAACGGAGGTAGTCGTTGAACTCGATCCGGCTCGGATAGAACGTCTTGCAGTTGGTGAAGTCGAGCAGCCGGCCGGATTTGTGCAGGTAGTTGACGAAGGTGAACGGACTGGTCGGATCGCGAAGCGATACGAGGTCCTTGAGGAAGGAGATCTGCATGTTGCTGCCGGGCAGCAGCATGCCGCCATGCCACTTGAAGTCCTGCTGCTTCTCCAGGAACAGGGACCGGCATTTCAAGCGCTGCTGTCTCGCGCAATCGTCGAGCGCGATCGCCAGTGCGAGGTTCGATGGCCCGAAGCCAATGCCGACGACATCATAGTCAGGGGCAGGATGATACGACATGGTGATGCTCCGTCCGCGCTAGGCTTCTGTGGGTGCTTCATTGGTCGCCGGCTGCCACAGCCGGTCGCCGAAAAAGCGCTCGCGCAGCAACATGACCAGGGTTGCCCGCTTGTGTGGGAACTCGAAGTTCTTGAGCCGGGCAAACCCAGCCAGATCCAGGTTGCGCAGCTGCTGCGAATGCGCCGCCGCCGGCTCGCCGACGATACGCTCGGTGCGGCAATCGTCGAGGAACATGTAGTGCATGAGCGAGGGAAGCCAGGCCGTGATGAAGCGGCGGCCTCGGAAGCCGTCCTCGCCAACGATCACGTGCCAGCCGCGATCATAGTCCGCCGCATCGTAGAACGGCGCGATGCGATTTTCCTTCGCCCAATAGAGCTCGAAATAGCCGAACGGCTGATCACCGAAGGAGCCGATCAGCGGCACCATGTGCGAGTCCGACATGATCCGCGACAGATACTGTCGGTGCTTGTCGATATCTCCCGCTTCATTCCAGAACGAGTCGACCCGCGGATCGTTGAGCCAGCGGTGGACCAGCAGGAGATCGCGAGCGATGTCGACGACGCGAAAACTGACGACGTCGGACAGCCAGGGAATGAAGCGGGCGTAGACGGTGCCGACCGGCTTGGGCGGCCGCCGCGGATGGCGCCTGCCGTCGGTCATCGCGTAGGACAGTGGAAACGCCGGGCGCGCGGCGTCCGTCAGCCAGTTCTCGCGAAGCTGCATCACCATGTCCGGATACAGCGCCAGCCTGCCGTCGGTCGCGACCGCAACGCCGTCTTTCGCCAACGCCGATGCTGCTGCCGGGTTGTCGTCAAGCGTGATGACGAGCCTCTCGAGCGACGGCGCCCAGCCGAAGACCGCTTCGGCCATTGCCGCCACTCCGCGCGACACCCGGCGCCAATCATCGATCCGGTCGTGCACGATCAGACGCGTCAGTTCGCCATCCGGCCGAAGGGACAGCAATGGCGCGCCGTCCGCGATCACCCGGAGCCCGTCATCGTCGCGAACGACCGACATTGTCGCATCGGTTGCGACAGGGAATGTCCGGACACTACCCCTAACGCTCGCAGTCGCGCTCATGCGAACTCCTTCCCTCTCATTGATCTGCACGGGCGCCATCTCTGTCCACTCCCGCTCAGGATGTAGATCGGCCGGCATGACGAAGACAACAAAGTCTGTAGCGCTGCCTTTAGATTAACTACAAAGATGCGGCTCACGGATTCGATGCTCCAAGCGACGGAGCGGGCTCCTGCATAACGGTCGTGAGCGTGCGTTGCCTTTGTGCCGGCTCGCGACGTTCAGCGGCGTCGCTGGCGTCAATCCGACCGTCGCGCAGGCGCACGATCCGATCGGCGCAGTGGAAGTAGCGATCGTCGTGTGAGATCACGACGATCGTCTTGCCCAGACGTTTGAGGTCGGCGAGCAGCTCGGTGTAGAAGATTTGACGGAACGCCGGGTCCTGGTCGGCCGCCCATTCGTCGAACACCAGCACCGGCCGTCCCTCGATCCAGGCATTGATCAGGGCGAGCCGCTTGCGCTGGCCCGTCGACAGGTCGGTGGTGGAGAATGCGCCGCCATCGATCGAGACCTTGTGGGCGAGCTCGAGACGGTCGAGATAGCGCTGCGCGAGCTCCGGCCGCTGACTGCTCTGCTGCGCCAAGGTGTCGAACAGGAAATAGTCCGAGAATATTGTGGTGAAGAGCTGCCGATAATCGTCGCGGGTCTCGTTGACGACCGGGCTGCCGTCGCGCAGCAGCACGCCGCGGTCGGGCACATAGAGTCCGAGCAGCAGCTTGATCAGCGTCGTCTTGCCGCTGCCGTTTTCACCGACGATGAAGACGATCTCGCCGCGGCGAATGCGAAGGTCGATCGGTCCGATGGTGAAGGGGCGCTCGGACGACAGCGCGGGGAAGGCGTAGGAGACGCCGCGCAGTTCGATCGATTCGATCTGGTCGGCGGTTCGATCCTGCGGATCATCGAGCAGTTCCGCCTCTGCGGCGGTGAAACGGTCCGACAACTCGGCGATCCGGCGCATCGCGACCTGCGCGCGGCCGAGCGACGGCAGCATGCCGATCAACTGGTCGATTGGTCCGCGCATGAACAGCAGCACCAGAACGAAGCCGCTGGACACCGAGGCCGGGCTGTCGGGCCACAGCAGTGGACGCAGCACCAGAGCGGTCCCGATCACCAGGAACAGGAGAACCGTCCCGAGCGCGCGCGCCGTCACGAGCAGATTGATGGCCTTGATCTGCACGTTGCCGATCCGGTCGACCGTCCGGCCGATCAGATCGACATGGACGTGGCGCCGGCGCGGGCGATGCAGGCGCAACTCCTTGGCGCCTTCGGAGATCGCGCGGTAATGCTTCTGCAGGTCGTCTTCGTATTGGCGCGCGAGAGTGAAGCCCATCATTCCGCGCTTGCGGGCGAGATAATGGACGAACGACCCGAGCGCGATCAAGGCTGCCGTTACCAGGAACAGCGGCCACGACAGCACCGCCAAGTAGATCAGGCAGCCGGCGACGATGACGCCCGACACCAGGAAGGCCGGAAAGAAGAACGCGAAATCGCTGATGGCGTCGACATCCTTGGTCAGGACCGGGATGAGGCGGTGCGACCGATAGGATTCGAGCTGGTCGATCGGCGCCATCAGGATCTTGGCGGCCAGCGACTTGCGCAACGAGGCCACGATCCGCTGGCCGACGACATTCGCGCTGATGTCAGAGCCGACCGACCCGATCACGATCAGAATGCAGAGACCCGCGAACGAGGCGACGAGGCCACCGACGTCGCCTGCCCCTGCGTAGAGGCCGCGGTTCGCCACGGCGAGCAGGCCCGCAACGCTGGCGCCGCCGAGGAGACCGAGCAGAATGGCTGCGGCGAGCAGCAGCCAATAGGGCCGCAGCAGGCTTCCGACGCTGGCAACGCCTGGATTGGATGGCGTCATCATGGATTGCCGGCTCCCATTCGCGTGGCGAAGACAGCGGCGAGCTTGGCGCCGATGTCGGCGCGGGCGTGCAAAGCGTCCGGAACCACGTTGCCCATGCGCAGGAACTCGTGGATCATGCCGGGATAGACCTTCAGATCCACGGCGGCGCCGGCCGCGCGCAAGCGTGCGGCATAGGCCCTTCCCTCGTCCGCCAGCGGATCGAACTCGGGGAGCACGATCAGCGCGGGCGCGACGCGCGTGAGATCGGACGCGGCCAGCGGCGCAAATCGCCAGTCGTGGCGATCGGCGTCATGGCGGAGATAGTGGTCGAAGAACCAGTCCACGGTCTCGCGCTCAAGCAGATAACCCGAACCGTATTTCTCGTAGGAGTCCGAGACCTGCTGCGGGCTGAGCCCGGGATAGGCGAGGACCTGAAGGACAGGCTGCGGTAAGGCCCGGTCGTCGCGCGCGGCGATCGCCAGCGCCGCGGCCAGCGTGCCCCCCGCACTGTCGCCGCCGATCGCGACCCGCCGCGGGTCGAGGCCAAGCGCAGGCCCCTCGCGCCCGATCCAGGCGAGGGCATCGACGCAGTCCTCGAATGCCGTCGGAAACCGGTGCTCCGGCGCCAGCCGGTAGGCGATCGACAGCACTGCCGCGCCGCTGTCATCGGCAAGGCCCCGGCACAACGGCTGGTGCGAGTCGAGGCTGCCGACGACGAAGCCGCCGCCATGCATGTAGAGCAGCACGGGCATCGGATCGGCGACGTCCAACGGCCGCGCTGCATAGAGGCGCCCGGCAATCTCCGTCGCGTCGCGCATCGGCAGCGCAAGCTGCCTCTCGAAGGCGAGCGGCGGCGGATCGACATCCAGCAGCGGCGAGGAGGCGTCGAAATCGGCACGCGCCTGCGCCGGCGTAAGTTGCGGAAACGGAATGCGCGCGCCCGATTCCGTTCCGAGCTGGATCATCTCGAGCAGTGCCGCGATATCAGGATGAAGGCCCATGGTCACCTCATTCAGCCGGTTCCGGCTGCAGAGCCGGTGATGTCTGCGCCGCCTGGTCCGGCTCCAGCCACGCGCCGAGCGCCGCCAGGAAGGATTCGTTGCTAAGGATCGAGAAGTGGTCGTCGCCGACCACGCCCAAATCTGCCGCCTGCGGCAGTCCCGCCGCGAGCCGATCGCGCTGTCGAAGCCGGCCGGAGGTCCACCAGCAGCCGGGCGCTGCAACGAGATCGGCCGGCCATTCGGCCGCCCGAGCCAGTTGCGCGAGGTGGCGCCCGACCCTGAAGGCCGCGACGATGTCGTCGACGCCGAGAAGACCGTCGCGCGGCTGCAGCGGCGCCGTGCCGATTGCATCGGCGACCAGGCGCCGGATCACCTCGTCCGTCACCGGCGCATCGCCGGAACGAATCGCCGTCACCTGCGACGCGATGGCTGAAGGCTGCACGCCCGGCGCCGCGACCGACAGCAGCGTCAGCAAGTCGTCGGTCCAATGCCGCCCGGGCGACGGCTGCTCGTCACCATGCGGAACGAAGCTGTCGATCAGCGCCAGGCGCTCGACCCGCTCACCGCGCCGCTCAAGTTCGGCAGCAACCAGGCACGCGACCAGTCCGCCAAGCGACCAGCCAATCAGATGATAGGGTCCCTTGCTTTGCTTCCGCGCGATCTCATCGACATAGTCCACGGCCATTGCTGTCAGCGACTCATCGGTGAAGGACGGTTCGATCAGCGTCCGGCACTGCAGTCCGATCAGTTGCCTCCGTCCCTCCAGACGCCGCGCCAGCGGCGCGTAGTCGAACACCGTGCCGAAGCCGCCGTGAAGACAGAACACCGGCGGCGAGCCATCGATCGGTGAACTCAGGGGCAGCAGCGCCGACGGCCGCATGGATGATGCTGCGGGCGTGCCGAGCAAGGCGCGAATGGTCGGCTTCTGGAGGAGATCCCGCAGCTTGATCTCGCCATCGAGGATCGGGGCACGGCGAAGGCGCGCGATCACATTGAGGCTCAGGATCGAGTTGCCGCCGAGCTCGAAGAAGTTGTCGGTGACGCCGACTTGCGCAACACCGAGGATCTCCGCCCACAGCTTCGCCATCGCGACCTCGGCGGGACTTTCCGGGGCGATGAACGCGCGCCCGGCTGCGATATCAGGCGCGGGCAACGCCTTGCGATCGACCTTGCCGCTCGATAGCGTCGGCAGGCGCTCGAGCACGATGATGCGGGATGGAATCATGTAGGCCGGCAAAGTCCGGCGCAGCGCGGCAGTCAGCGTTGCAGACAGCCGCTCGGCCGCAGCCGCGACGGCGTCGCCTGGCGCGCGTGGCGCCACATAGGCCACGAGCTGATTTCCTCCCGCACCCACCACGGCGAGCACGGCAGCCTGCGCGACCGCTGGGTCGCTCAGCAGAGCCGATTGGATTTCGCCAAGCTCGATCCGGAAGCCGCTGACCTTGACCTGATCGTCGCTGCGTCCGAGATATTCGATCGTGCCGCTCGCATCCCATCGCGCAAGGTCGCCGGTGCGGTAGAGGCGTGCGCCCTCGTCCGCCGAAAATGGATCCGGCACGAAGCGTTCCGCCGTCATGCCTGGCTTGGCGTGGTACCCGCGCGCGAGCCCGAACCCGCCGATGTAGAGCTCGCCGGCTGCGCCTGCCGGAACGAGATTCAGCGAGCCATCGAGGATGTAGGCGGTGCGGCGGCCGACGGGAATGCCGATCGGCGCATAGGCCTTGTCGCACGCCGTGTTGCCGTCGACCTTCCACACGAGCGGTGTCACGACGGTCTCGGTCGGACCATAGCCGTTGATCAGGATCTGCGGCTTCAGCGTCCGCCTGACCTTGTCGAAGCCGGCCTTGGGCATCGCCTCGCCGCCGAACGAATACAGCCTCACGGGCGGCGGATTGCCGGCCTGCTCCACCCACTCTGCGACCTGCTGCAGATAGGCCGGCGGCAGGCCGATATGCGTGATCCGCTGCGCATGAAGCTCAGCGACGGTCTGTTCGGGCGTCCACAGCTCCGCATCGCGCATGACCAGCCGAGCGCCCTGCGACAGCACCGTGAGCCACCGCTCATGCGCGCCGTCGAAGGTCAGCGACAGGAAATGCAGCTCGCTTGCGTGCTCGTCGAGCTCGTAGAGCGCAGCGGTCGCTCGGCAATGCATCGCCAGCGGTCCATGCGCGACGGCGACGCCTTTCGGCCGCCCGGTCGAGCCGGACGTGTAGATCACGTAAGCGAGACTCTCCGGATGCAGGCGTGGATCCGGCGCATGGTTCGGACCGCTGGCGGAATCGAACGAGGCCAGATCGATCGCCTGGACGCCTTCGATAACGGAGATGTCACGCGCGCCGGACAGCAGCATCCTCATCCCGGAGTCGCGCATCACATGAGCGATGCGGTCCGGCGGCAGCTCGGGATCGAGCGGGACATAGGCTCCGCCGGCCTTCAGCACGGCAAGCAGCGCGGCCATCGTCGCTTCGTTGCGCTCGACGACGACGCCGACGCGCTGGTCGGCCCCGAGCCCGGCCTCGACGAGGTGGAGCGCGATCCGGTTGGCGCGACGATCGAGCTCACCGTAGGACAGGTTCCGGCCGCCGATCGTCAGGGCGACACGTTCCGGATCGCGCTGTGCATGATCGCGGATCATCTCGTGGACGAATGGACGCATCGCGGCAGACGCCGCCCGGCCATTGCAGGCATCTGCGCGCTGCACATCCTGAGCGGTGGACGCATCGATCGCGCCAAGCCTGGCTTCCGGACCTCGTAGCATGGCCGCGAGCAGATGTTCGAATTGCGCCCTCACCTGCTCCGCCTGTTCCGGCGTGAAGTGGCTCGGCATATAGGTGAATTCGACCTGCAGCGTATCCTCGACCATGACGGACAGGTCCATCGGATAGTTCGTGACGTCGACGTTGCGCAGCTCGCTGAATTGAAGCGAGCCGTCACCCTGCAGCAGGCCTCGGTCGACGGGATAGTTCTCGAACACGATGATGCTGTCGAACATTGTCTCGCCGGCACGTCCGGCCCAGCTCTGGATGTCGTAGAGCGGCGTTTGCTCGAAGTTGCGCATCGCCGCGTTGCGGTCCTGCATGGCGCGCAGCCAGTCACCGATCGTTGCGGCCGGCGAAGGCGTCTCGATCACGGGCAGCGTATTGATGAACAGGCCGATCATCTGCTCGGCCCCGTCGAGACCAGCCGGACGGCCGGCGACGGTGACCCCAAATGTAACGGTCTGCTGGCCGGTGTAGCGTTGCAGCAGCAGCGCCCAGACGCCCTGGATGAGCGTGTTCAGGGTGATGCGCTCGTGCCGGGCGAACGCCTTCAATGCCGCGGTCGCATCCTTGTCGAGCCGGGTGTAGCAGCGCCGGTGTCCGTGCGCGTCGTAGCGCCGCGCGCCGAAGGCATCGGCCAGTTGCGTCGGCTGGTCGAAGGCCGTGAGTTGTCCTCGCCAGAAGCGCTCGGCGGCCTGCGCGTCCTGGGCCAGCAGCCAGGCAACATAATCGCGATAGTGCGCCGATTGAGAGACGAGCGCACGCCCGGCATAGCGCTGCAGGATTTCACCGATGAAGCGGGCCGAGCTCCAGCCATCCATCAGGATATGATGGTAGGTCCAGATCAGGCGATGACGATCGTGGTCGAGCTGCAACAAGCGGACACGCTGCAGTGGCGGCACCGCGAGATCGAACTCGGCATCACGCTCCGCGGCCAGCGCTGACGACAGCCGCGCCTCATCGACAGCTTGCCCACACCAGTCTTCCGTTGCGAACGGCACGCTGGCCGCGCGATGGACGGCCTGCAGCGGTGCGCCGGACAGCTCGCGCCAGAGAAATCCGGTACGCAGCATCGGATGACAGGCAGAGACCTCCTGCCACGCGGTGCGCAGCCGCTCGACGTCCAGCCCGCGGATCTCGACGCTGACTTGGTTGACATAGACGCCACTTCCGGCATCGCGCAGGCTATGGAACAGCATGCCCTGCTGCATCGGCGAGAGCGGGTAGACGTCCTCGATGCGGTCCCAGTCGACACCGAGCTGCGCGAGCTCCTCGCTCGTCAGCCCGGACAATGCGCCGCGCGCGCGAGTGATCGCGGGCTGGTCTTTCCGCGCCGCCACGCAGGCCGGCGCGAGCAGCTCGATCGTCTGCAGCCGGAACACGTCTCTCGGCTCCAGCTCGAGACCAGCCCGGCGTGCGCGACTGACCATCTGCAGCGAGATGATGGAGTCGCCGCCGAGCTCGAAGAAATTGTCGGTGACGCCGACGTCCGGCTGGTGCAGCAGCTCGGCCCAGATCGCAGCAAGTGCGGCCTCGGTCGGATTGCGTGGCGCGACGCGCTGTCCCTGCCCAAGCCGCGTATCGGGCAACGGCAACGCCTTGCGATCGATCTTGCCGTTCGGTGTCAGCGGCAGCCGCGGCAGCACCATCACGCGCGACGGCACCATGTAGTCCGGCAGCGTTGACGCGAGAGTCGCGCGCAGCTCGGCTCCGTCGAGCGCGTCGTCGCCGCTGACATAGCCGACGAGCTGCCGGCCGCCGCCGAGCTCTTGCGCCACCACGACGCTGTCGCGCACGCCGGTCTGCATGCGCAGCCGCGCCTCGATCTCGCCGAGCTCGATGCGGTGGCCGCGGATCTTCACCTGATGGTCGGCACGGCCGACATAGTCGAGCAAACCGTCGGCGCGCCACCGCGCCAGATCGCCGGTGCGGTACAGCCGCGCACCGGGATCGCCGAATGGATCGGGAATGAAGCGCTCGGCGCTGAGCGCCGCTCGCCGCCAATAGCCGCGGGCCAGGCCCTCGCCGCCGATGAAGAGCTCGCCTGTCACGCCGACGGGGGCGGGGTTGAGATCGCCGTCGAGCACGTGCAGCGTGGTGCTGCCGATCGGGCCGCCGAGGACAGGTGCGGGATCGCGTGCGTCGAGCCGATGGCGCGCCGACCAAACCGTGGTTTCGGTCGGCCCGAACACGTTCCAGGCCTCGGCTCCGAGCGCGAGCAGCCGAAGCGCCAGGTCGGGCGCCAGCGCCTCGCCGCCGCTCAGCAAGCGGCAGCCTTGAGGCAGCCAACCGCGCGCACCATCGTCATGATCGAGCAGCATGCGCCAGCTCGACGGCGTGGCCTGGATCAGGGTCACGCCATGATCGGCGACGATCGCCTTCAGCCTCGCCGGATCATGGGCCGAGGCGCGATCCGCCAGCACGATCCGCGCGCCATGAACGAGCGGCAGCCAGAGCTCGAGCACCGCGATGTCGAATGACAGCGAGGTCAAAGCGAGCACGCGGTCATCGCGCGCGATGCCCGGTTGCTCAGCCATCGTCGCCAGGAAATTCGTCACGGCGCCATGGCGCACCATCACGCCCTTGGGCAGGCCGGTCGAACCGGAGGTGTAGATGACGTAGGCCAGGTTGTCTGGATGGATGGCGACGTCGAGATTGCCGACGTCGACCGAATCTTCTCCAAACTCCTCGTCCAGCAGCCAGGCCTGGGCGTGGCCGTCCGCCAGCACTGGCGCGAGCTGGTCGTGGAGCGTCGCCTGCGTCAGCAGCAGCTTCGCGCCGCTGTCGGACAGCATGTGCGCGAGACGCTCGGCCGGATAGTCCGGATCGAGCGGCAGATAGGCTCCGCCCGCCTTGAGCACCGCGAGCAGCGCCACCATCATCGTGACACTGCGCTCCAGCGCCAGTCCCACCACCACATCGGGACCGACGCCGTGCTCCCTGAGCCTATGGCCCAGCCGGTTCGCGCGCGCATTCAGAGCGCCGTAGCTGATCGTCTCCTCATTGTGCACGAGCGCAATCGCATCGGGCGCGCGCCCTGCCTGGGCCTCGAACTGAGCGACGACACCCGGCGCTATCACGGCCCCGGCCGTTGCGTTGACCCGCGCCAGCAGCGCGATGTCCGCGGGATCATCAGCCGCAAGGCAGCCGACCGCCTGCTCGGCATCGCCAGTGATGGCCGCGAGCAGTTGCACGAACGCCTTGTGCAGCCGGCGAATCTGGGCCTCGTCGAAATGTTGCCGCTGGAAATTGAATACCAGCCGCAGCTCTGCTTCGAGACCGACGCTCACGAACAGCGGGTAGTTGCTCGTTTCGAGGATCCTCGTCCGGCCGACGCTCACGCGGCCGTCTCGGGTCTTCAAGGCCTCGTCCACCGGATAGTTCTCGAACACCAGGATGCTGTCGAACAGCGGACGCCCTGCCTGGCCCGCGATCCGCTGAATGTCGGCCAGCGGCATCCAGCCATGATCCCGCAAGGCGAGATTGCGATCCTGCAGGTCGCGCAGCCACGCACCAACCCGCCGCTGCGGATCCTCGGCATCGACCACGGGCAAGGTGTTGATGAACAGGCCGACCATCTCCTCGGCGCCAGCGAGCCCAGCGGGCCGGTCCGACACCGTCACGCCGAAGCAGACCGTATCCTGCCCGGTGAACCGACGGAGCAATTGCGCCCATGCCGCCTGCACCACCGTATTCAGCGTGACCCGTTCGCGGGTCGCGAAGCGTTGCAGCCGCTCGCTGAGATCGGCGTCCACCGCCATGGTGAGCGAGCCATGGCCGACGCGAGCGTCGACCGCAGGCCGCGACAGCAGGCTCGGCTCGTCGAGGCGGGCCAACGCCGCTCGCCAGAACTCGGCCGCAGCACCGTGGTCCTGCGCCTGCAGCCATGCGATGTAGTCGCGGTAGCGCGGCGGCTGTCCTTGCAGCGCCCCCTGCCCCTCGTGCTGCATCACCTCGGCGATGAATCGGGCCGAGCTCCAGCCGTCCATCAGAATGTGATGATGAGTCCAGATCAGCCAATGCCGGTCGTCGGCGATCCGGATCAGCCTTACGCGCTGCAGCGGCGGCCGCGAGAGATCGAAGCCGTCGGCGCGCTCGCGGTCTGCCGCCGCCATGAGCGCAGCATCCAAAGCGGCCGGAGCGAGCTGCGCCGCACGTTCCCGCCAATCTTCCGCGACGAAGGGAACGTCGGCACTGCGATGGACGACCTGCTGCGGTGGTCCCGGCAATTCACGCCACAGGAAACCGGTGCGAAGCACGGTATGGCGATTGCTGACCGCCTGCCACGCGGCTTGCAGCTTGCCGGCGTCGAGACCGCGGGTCTCGGCGGCAACCTGGTTGACGTAGACCCCGGTGCCGTCGTCGTGCAACGCGTGGAACAGCATGCCCTGCTGCATCGGCGACAGCGGATAGATGTCCTCGACCTCGCGCCAATCCAGCGCCAGCGCATCGAGCTCGGCCTGGCTCAGCTTCGACAACGGCACATCGGACGGCGTCACGCCATGGACGCCGCTCGTGCAGTGATCTACCAGCTCACGCAGCGCCGCCTCAAAACAGTCGGCCAGGCGCGCAATCGTTTCGCGGCGTTGACGCTTCCCGCTGAAGCCGAACGACAGCTCCAGACGACCGTCGAGCACCCTCGCATTGATCGCGATATGGTGGCGCAACGGGCTCGATGCGGCGCGCGACGGGCCGGCGCTCTCGGGCGCGATCGAGAACAGCGCCGTCTCGTCCGCGCTGCCATCGACCTGTCCGAGATAATTGAACCCGATGCGCGGCTGCACGCCCGTCGTCAGCGCCGCGCGCTGGGCATCAGAACCCAGGTAGCGCAGGACACCGTAGCCAAGTCCCCGGCTGGGGACGGACCGCAGCATCTCCTTGGTCGCCTTGATCAGCACCGCGGGCGGCTGCGATCCAGCCGCCAGTCGTACCGGGAACGCGGTCGTGAACCAGCCGATGGTTCGCGACAGGTCGAGCCCGCCGCCGAGATCCTCGCGGCCGTGACCCTCGAGTTCGATCGCCATGATCTCCCGGCCCGACCACAGCCACAGCGCACGCGCGAGCGCCGACAGCAGCAGATCATTGACCTGGGTTCTGTACGCCCCGTGCGCCGTGCCCAGCAGACGCGCGGTCAGCTCGGCGTCGATCGCGAGCGGCACGTCGTCGGCGTCTGCAATCGTATCCCGATCCGCATGATCGAAATCGCTCGGCACGTCCTCCGTCTGCCGGAGACCGGACCAATGATCCCACTCTGCAGCCGGCACATCCGAGGCCGCGTGCGCGCGCAGCGCTGCGCCCCATTGGGCATAGGCGTGCGTCTTGGGCGGCAGCGTCGCCTCTTGTCTACGCATGAGCTGCTCATAGGCAGCCGCGAGATCCTCCAGCAGCACACGCCACGACACGCCGTCGGTCACGAGGTGATGAATCACGATCAGGAGGCGCTGCCCGCCCTCCGGCAGATCGATGCCGACCAGCCGCACCAGACGTCCCTCCGCGAGCGAAAGGCTCGCCTGGACCTCAGCGGCGAGCGCGGTGACCGCCTCGCCATCGGCCAGCTCGCACGACCGAAACAGGTCGGAGACCGCCGGCGCCGGCCCGTGCTCGGCGCGCCAGATGCCGTCGATGCGTTCGAAGCGCAGTCTCAGCGCATCGTGATGAGTGACGACGGCCACTGCCGCGCGCCGCAGCACGTTCCAGTCGAGCCGCTGCTGCGGCCGCAGCAGCAAGGCCTGGTTCCAGTGATTGGGCGCCTCCAGCTCCTGCTCGAAGAAACGGAGCTGACTCGGCAGCAACGGGAGTGGCCCGGAGACGAGACCCTGCTCCGCCGTCGTCTCCAACCGGACGACCTGCCGCGCGTCGCGCGCCAGGGCTTCCAGCGTCTGATGCTTGAAGACGTCTCGTGGCTCGATCAGAAGGCCGGCCCGCCGCGCACGACTGACCATCTGCAGCGAGATGATCGAATCGCCGCCGAGCTCGAAGAAATTGTCGGTCATGCCGACATCGGGCTGATGCAGCAGCTCGGCCCAGATGGTTGCCAACGCAGCCTCGGCCGGCGTCCGCGGCGCAATCCGCATCGCTGCAGCGGGCGCCTCCGGCGCCGGCAGCGCGTTGCGATCGACCTTGCCATTCACCATCAGCGGCAGGCGGTCGAGGACCACGATCCGCGCCGGCACCATGTAGTCCGGCAACGTCGCGGACAATGCGTCGCGCAGCACCTCGCCATCGAGCGCGCCGTCACCGCAGACATAGCCGACCAGTTGCCGGCCAGCCCCGAACTCCCTCGCGATGACGACGGCCGCAGTGACCGATGGCTGCTGCAGCAGCCGCGCCTCGATCTCGCCGAGCTCGATGCGGAAGCCGCGAACCTTTACCTGGTGATCGGCCCGGCCGACATAGTCGATGGCGCCGTCGCTGCGCCAGCGCGCCAGATCGCCGCTTCGATAGAGCCGCGCGCCGGGAGGTCCGAAAGGATCGGGAATGAAGCGCTCGGCCGTCAGCGCCGCGCGCCCGAGATAGCCGCGCGCCAGCCCGTCTCCGCCGATATGGAGCTCGCCCGTCGTGCCCTCGGCGACCGGATTGAGGTCGGTGTCGAGAATGCGCAGGATCGTGCCTGGAATCGGAAAGCCGATCGGCACGCGCGCCCCGCTCGCCGCGCGGCAGTTCCAGAAGCTGGCATTGATCAGCGCTTCGGTGGGCCCATAGCGGTTGTCGAACCGGATTGCTGGGAATACCGCGTAGACTTGGTCCTTCAGCGGGACCGGCAAGGCCTCGCCACCGGAGAACAGCCGCTTCAAGCTCACGCATCGGCGAGCCTCCGGCTCAGCCACGAATTGCGCGAGCATCTGCGGCACGAAATGCAGCGTGGTCACACCATGCGCGGTGACCGCATCGACCAGCCGCTTCGGCTCGCGATGGGCCCCCGGCGCCGCGATCGCAAGCCGCGCACCGACCGTCAACGGCCACAGGATTTCCCACACCGCGACGTCGAAGCTGAACGGCGTCTTCTGCAACAGCGTTTCGCCGGGATCGAGCCCGTACTCCCGCTGCATCCAGGCGAGCCGCGCTGCCAGCGCACCACGCGTGCAGGCCACGCCCTTCGGCACGCCGGTCGAGCCGGACGTGTAGATCACATAGGCGAGGCTCTCGGCGTGGGTCGGACTCTGGAGATCCAAGCTGCCGGTGTCCGTGTCCTGCGAGGCGCGTCTGTCGCCGACGGCGATCAACTCGGCGCCCGCCCCTGCCGTGATCTCCATCAGCCGATCACGCAACTGCGGCTGCGTCAGCACCAGCCGCGTGCCGCTGTCGCCCAGCATCGCCGCGAGCCGCTGGCTGGGGTAATCCGGATCGAGCGGCAGGTAGCCGGCCCCGGCCTTCAGAACGGCCAACACAGCCACGACCAGGTCGGCGCTGCGCTCGAATGCCAAGCCGACCGGAGCATCCAGAGCGATGCCGGCCTGCATGATCTGTCGCGCCAGGCGGTTCGCCTGCGCATTCAGTTCCGCGTAGCTGATCCCCTCCTGATCGGAGATCAAGGCCATGGCCGCAGGCGCCCGTGCGACCTGCTGTTCGATCTGCGTCACGACGTCGACGAAGCCGTCTTTCACCGTCGGCGCGGCGGGTCCCGAGCTCCAGCCGAGCACCCGTTGCAAAGCGGCGGCGTCCAAGCCATGCAGCTCCGCGACCGGGCGGCTGCTGTCGTCGGCGATGCGCCCGAGCAGGCAGGCGAACGCCGCCTGTATCCGCTCGATCTGCACCTGGTCGAACCGGCTGCGATCGTAACGGAAGCCGAGCCGGATGCCGGCGTCGGTCACGAACACCGCGACCGTCAGCGCATAGTTGGTGATCGAGATCTGCTCGGCGCGGCTGGCGCGCGGCCCCCCGCCGGCCTGATCGCGCAGCGCCGCGTCGACCGGATAGTTCTCGAACACGAAGATGGTGTCGAACAGCGGCCGGCCGGCGCGGCCGGCAAGGCGCTGGATCTCGTGCAGCGGCATCCAGCCCTGCTCGCGCAGGTCGACGTTGCGATCCTGCAAGCTGCGCAGCCACTCGCCGACCGGCGTTTGAGGTCTCGCGTCCTCGAGCGCGGGCACGGTGTTGATGAACAGGCCGACCGCCTCTTCCACGCCCGCGATCTCGGGCGGCCGGCCGGAGATCGTGGCGCCGAAGCAGACGACATCCTGGCCGGTCAAGCGCCGCAGCAACTGGCCCCACGCCCCCTGCAGAAGCGTGTTCAACGTCACCCGCTCGCGCCGTGCCGCGACCTGCAGCCGCTCGGTCTTCACCGCATCGATCACGAGATCGATCGAGGCATGGCCGTCGGCAGGTGCGGCCGGCCCGCCCAGCGCATCGGCCAGCAGGCTCGGCTCGCCGAGCGTCGAGAGCGAGCGCGACCAGAACATGCTCGACGCCTCTCGATCCTGCCGCTGCAGCCAGGCAATGTAATCGCGATAGCGGCCGCGCGGTGCGCCCAGCGAGGCGCCGCCGACATGCTGCATGATCTCGCCGATGAGCCTTGCTGCGCTCCAGCCGTCGAGCAGGATGTGATGATGGGTCCAGATCAGGCGGAAAACGCCGCCGTCGAGATCGATGAGACGGACCCGCTGCAGCGGCAGCCGTGACAGGTCGAAACCGGCGCGCCATTCGGCTGCCGCCACCTCGGCCAGCGCCGCGTCACGCGCGGCCTGATCCATCGAGTCCACACGGTCGCGCCAATCCTCCTCGACGAAGGGAACAGGAGCCTGCCGATGGACGACCTGCTGCGGTGCGCCCGACAATTCTTTCCACACGAACGCGGTCCGCAGCACCGCGTGTCTCGCGGTCACCGCCTGCCACGCCGCGCGCAAGCGCGCCGCATCGGCGCCGCTGACGTCGACGGCGATCTGACTGACATAGTTGCCGCTGTCGCCGTCGCGCAGCGCGTGGAACAGCATGCCCTGCTGCATCGGCGACAGCGGATAGATGTCCTCGATATCGCGCCAATCGCGCGAGGCTCCGAGCAGGTCGAGCTCCGGCTGGCTGAGGCCCGACAGCGGAACGTCCGACGGCGTGAGGCCATGTACGCCGCTCGTGCAATGCGCGACGAGTTCGCGCAGCGCCGCGGAATAGCACGCGGCCAGCCGCTCGATCGTCGCGCGGCGATAGCGTCGGCGGCCGAAGCTGAATGTCAGCCTCAGCTGGCCGTCGAGCACCTGGCCGTTGATGCTGAGCCAGCGCCCGAGCGGCGCGCCGGCGCTGCGTGACGGCCCCGCGCCTTCCGGCGCGAGCGCGAAGGCAGGGTCAGGGCCGGCGCCGAACTGGCCGAGATAGTTGAACACGATCCGCGGCTCGGCGCCGCCCGCCAGGGCGGCGCGCTGCTCAGGGCTGCCGCAGTAGCGCAGCACGCCATAGCCGAGCCCACGCGCCGGGATGGCCCTTAATTCCTCCTTGATCGACTTGATGAGCGTGGCATCGTCGCTCGCGCCACCGGAGAGGCGAAGCGGAAATGCGGTCGTGAACCAGCCGACCGTGCGCGACAGGTCGATGCCTTCGAACAGATCCTCACGGCCATGGCCTTCGAGCTCGACCAGGCATTCATCGAGTCCGCACCAGCGGTTGACGGCGCGGGCCAGCGCCGCCAACAGCAGATCATTGACCTGGGTCCTGTAGGCAGCGGGTGCCTGCTTGAGCAGCTGCCCGGTCATGTCGGCATCGAACGACACGGCGACGTCTTCGCCATCGGCGACGCGGTCGGTCTCATCGTGATCGTCGTCGCATGGCAGGCCGCCGGCGGCACTGCGCTGTCTCCAATAGTCGAGCTGATCGGCCAGCTCCTCGCTCGCCGCGTAGTCTTCAAGCCTCCTGCTCCACGACGCCATGGACTGGCTCTTGGGGGGCAACGCAATCACAACCGCGCCCTGCGCCGCCTGTCGATGCGCCGACATGATGTCTTCGAGCAGCACACGCCAGGATACGCCGTCGACGACGAGGTGATGCACGACGATGAGAAGCCTCTGGCTGCCGTCCGCGACGTCCATGCCGACGAAGCGCAGCAACGGCCCCTGCAGGGACAGGCTTGCCTGCGCGGCGGCGGCAACCGAGGTGATCTCCGCCGCATCCTGAACAGCGCGGGTCCAGAGCAGATCGGCGCTCGCCGGCATCGCGCCATATCTCGCGTGCCACGCGCCGTCGCTCTGGAGGAATTGCAGTCGCAGGGACTCGTGATGCGCCACCACGGCCTCGACCGCCGGCGCCAACACCCGCCAGTCGAGCCGTGCCGACGGCACCAGCATCAACGCCTGATTCCAGTGATGCCGTTCGCCGGCGTCCTCGGCAAAGAAGCGGCGCTGGATCGGCAACAGCGGCACCGGATCGCCATCGCGCGCGAGCGGCTCGGCGGAGACGACCGCCGCCCGATCGCGGCGCGCGACCCGCGCCAGCCCTTGCAGCGTCTGATACCGGAACAGGTCGCGCGGCTCGATGGCAAGCCCGCGCTGGCGCGCACGTCCGACCACCTGCAATGAAATGATGGAATCGCCGCCGAGCTCGAAGAAGTTGTCGGTCAGCCCGACCCGCGAATGGCCGAGCAATTCAGCCCAGATCGCCGCCAGCTCCAGTTCAGCCGGGGATTGCGGTGCGACGTAGTCGGCCTCAGCAGACAACTGCTCGGGCGCCGGCAAGGCGTCGCGATCGACCTTGCCATGCGCCGTGAGCGGCATCCGCGACATCAGTACGATGCGCGCCGGAACCATGTAGTCCGGCAGTTCCTCGGACAACGCCGCGCGCAGCCCGGTCTCGTCGAGGCCATCCTCGCCGCAGGCGTAGCCGATGAGCTGCTGGCGTCCGCCGATCTCGCGTGCCACCACCACCGCCGACTGAACACCCGCCTGCCGCGTCAGCCGCGCCTCGACCTCGCCCGGCTCGATGCGGAAGCCGCGGATCTTGAGCTGGTGGTCGGACCGGCCGACATAGTCGATGACGCCATCGGCGCGCCAGCGCGCCAGATCGCCGGTGCGATACAGCCGCGTGCCCGGTGCGCCGAACGGATCGGGGATGAAGCGCTCCGCCGTCAACGCCGGCCGATTCCGATAGCCGGCCGCGAGCCCCTCGCCGCCGATATGAAGCTCGCCGGTGACGCCGACCGGAACGATGTTGAGATCGCCGTCGAGAACATAGGCCGAGCGCCGGCCGACCGGGCGGCCGATCGGCGCATAGGCGCAGTCGATCTCGGCATCGACGTCGACCTTCCAGACCAGCGGCGTGACCACTGTCTCCGTCGGACCATAGCCGTTGATCAGCTTGCGCGGCCGCAGCGCCTGCCTGACCTTGTCGAAGCCCGATTTGGGCATGGC
This sequence comes from Bradyrhizobium sp. SZCCHNS3052, assembly GCF_032484495.1. Classification (NCBI taxonomy): domain Bacteria; kingdom Pseudomonadati; phylum Pseudomonadota; class Alphaproteobacteria; order Hyphomicrobiales; family Nitrobacteraceae; genus Bradyrhizobium; species Bradyrhizobium sp. SZCCHNS3052. The sequence goes on from NZ_JAUETB010000009.1 coordinate 221,841, forward strand.
CTCGCCGCCGAACGAATACAACGACACGGGCGGCGGATCGCCGCGCCACGCCGCGAAGTCGGCGAGTTGCTGCAGATAGGCCGGCGGAAAGCCGGCATTGGTCACGCGCTCCGCGCCCATCACGTCGAGCGTCTTCTCCGCCGACCAGAGATCGGCGTCACGCATCACCAAGGTCGCGCCGCAGCTCAGCGCGGTCCACAACCGCTCATGCGCGCCGTCGAAGGTGAAGGAGAGGAAGTGCAGCTCGCGCGACTGCCGGTCCATCTCGTAGAGACCGGCGGTGGCGTCGCAATGCATCGCGAACGGTCCATGCGCGACCGCGACGCCCTTCGGCACGCCGGTGGAGCCGGACGTATAGATCACGTAGGCGAGGCTCGAGGGATGGACATCGACCGCCGGGTCGCTCTCCGTCGTCTCGGCCGCCATCGCGCCGGGATCGACGACCGCGATGCCCGGCATCGGCGGCCATTGCGATCGTCCCGCCGCATCGACCAGCACGACGCGCGCGCCGGCATCCCGAACGGTGGCGGCGAGCCGCGCCGGCGGATGATCGGGATCGAGCGGCAGATAGGCCGCGCCGGCCTTCAGGACGGCAACAAGACTTGCGACGAGATCGGGCGAGCGCTGCATCGAGAGCCCGACGAGCTCGCCGGGTCGCACGCCGAGCGCCAACAGATGCTGCGCGATGGCATTGGCGCGGCGATCGAGCGCCTGATAGCTGATCGTCTCGGCCCCGAACACCAGGGCTGTCGCGCCCGGCCTCTCCTTTGCGTGCCGCGCGAGCATCCGGTGCACCGGCTGGAACCCCGCGAGTGCGGGCGCGCAGGCATTCCACTGCCTGACGTCGTCGCGCTGCCGGTCCGACAACAGCTCCAGCGCCGCGATCCGCTGCGTGGGATCCGCGACCGTTGCCCGCAGGATCGTCAGCCAATGCCCCGCGAGCCGTGCGATGGTCGACCGGTCGAACAGCGCGGTGGCAAAGGAGAACAGCGCCGAGACGTCTCCCGACGGCGCTTCCTCGCTGTCGAGCGCGAGGTCGAATTTCACCGTCTCGATCTCTGCCGCGATCGTCTCGATCTGCAGTTCGGACGCAGCCGGCGCATGTGCCGCCTCGCGCCGATGCTGATGGTTGTAGAGCACCTGGAACAGGGGCGTCTGGCTCTGGCTGCGCTGCGGCTGCAGCACGTCCAGCAGCCGCTCGAACGGAAGATCCTGGTGATCCCTGGCCTCGAGCGAGGCTTCGCGCAGGGCGTGAATGACGTCGGCGATCGTGCTCCGGCTGTCGATGCGCGTGCGCAGCACCTGGGTGTTGACCAGCAGCCCGATCAGCCGCCGCGTTTCCGACCGGTCGCGATTGGCGAGCGGAACGCCGACGCAGATGTCGCCCTGCCCACTGTAGCGATAGAGCACCAGCTTGAGCGCCGCGAGCAGCACGACGAACAGCGTCGTGTGATGCTGTCGGGCGAGCCCGCGCAGACGATCGGAAAGCTCGGCGCCGAGCGACAGGCGTATGGCATCGCCGGATTGGTCGGTCTGGGCCGATCGGGGGCGATCGAGCGGCAGTTGCAGCATGGCCGTGCCGTGCAGCCGGTCGGTCCAGTACCGGAGCTGCCGCTCCTCCTCCACGGCACCGAGCCACAGTCGCTGCCAGGCGGCGAAATCGGCGTAGTCGATCTCGAGCGCCGGCAGTGAGGCGGTTTCGCCGCGGACGGCAGCGCGATAGAGCTGCCAGAACTCCTCGGTAAGGACCTGCATCGACCAGCCATCGGCGACGATGTGGTGCAGCGTGACCGAGAGGATATGCTCGTGCTCGCCAAGACCGAGCAGCGCCGCGCGCAGCAGCGGTCCGGATTCGAGATCGAACGGCAGTGCCGCTTCCTCACGCAGCAGCCGGCGCGCCTGCTGCTCGCGATCGTCGCCCGCAATCTCGATACGGCGAAGCGCGACCGGCGCCGGCTGGCCTACGATCTGCTCCGGCTCGCCGCCGTCCTGCCGGAACGTGGTGCGGAGCGCGGCATGGCGCATGACGAGTCCGTCGAGCGCCTTCTGAAGCGCAGCGGCGTCGAGACGGCCCCGCAGGCGGATCGCGACCGGCATGTTGTAGGCGGAGCCGCCCGGATCCATCCGCCACAGGAACCAGAGGCGGGCCTGCGCGAACGACAACGGCGCGCGCTGCAGATGCTGGCGCGCGATCGGCAAAATCGACAGATCGATGCCCTTGGCCGCCAACTGCGTGAGGAAGGCCCGCTGCTTCGGCGCATCGAGACGCGCCAACCGGCGCGCGATCTCGCTGAGCTGCTGGGTCTGAAGTCCCGACTGATCATTCATTGGCGAACTCGACTTCCTCAAGCAGATCGAACATGGCGGCGATGTCGTCGCTGCGCCTGCTCGTCGGCGGGTCCGCGGCGAGCGCGGACGCCATGGCCTCGACCGTGGTCAGCTCGAACAACCGTTTCAGCGGCAGCTCCCGCGCAAGATCGCGCTTGATGCGGCCGACGAGCTGGACGGCCACCAGCGAGTCGCCGCCGAGCTCGAAGAAGTTGTCGGTGACGCCGACCTCCGGCCTGTGCAGCAGCTCGGCCCAGATCGTCGCGAGCGCCGCCTCGGTCGGATTGCGCGGGCCGACTCTGTGCGCCCCCGGCGGCTTCGCGTCCGGCCGCGGCAGCGCCTTGCGGTCGATCTTGCCGTTCGGGGTCAGCGGCAGCTCCGGCAGCACGATCACGCGCGACGGCACCATGTAGTCCGGCAGCGCCGTTGCGAGCGCGGCGCGGAGGTTACTGCCATCGAGCGAGGCCTCGCCGCTGACATAACCGACCAACTGACGGCCGCCGCCGAGCTCCTGCGCGACGACGACGCTGTCGCGCACGCCCGGCAGCTCCCGCAGCCGCACCTCGATCTCGCCGAGCTCGATCCGATGTCCGCGGATCTTCACCTGATGATCGGCGCGGCCGACATAGTCGAGCACACCGTCGGCTCGCCAGCGCGCGAGGTCGCCGGTCCGGTACAGCCGCGCGCCGTCGCTGCCGAACGGATCCGGAATGAAGCGCTCGGCACTCAGCGCCGCGCGTTTCCAATAGCCGCGCGCGAGTCCGTCACCGCCGACGAAGAGCTCGCCAGTGACGCCCATCGGCGCAAGGTTGAGATCGCCGTCGAGCACGTACAACCGGGTGTTGCCGATCGGGCTGCCGAGCAACGGCACGGGATTCGTCGCATCGAGGCGGTGACGCGCCGACCATACCGTGGTCTCGGTCGGCCCATACAGGTTCCAGACCTCGCTGCTCAGCGCGCTGAGCCGCCGCGCCAGATCCGAGGCCAGCGCCTCCCCGCCGCTCAGCAGGCGGCAGGCTTTCGGCAGCCATGGAGCGGTTTCGCTGGTATTGGCCGCATCGTGATCGAGCAGCATGCGCCAGCTCGACGGCGTCGCCTGGATCATGGTCACGCCGTGCCGTGCGACCAGCGCCTTGAGCGCCGCCGGATCATGGGCCGCGGCGCGATCGGCGAGCACGATCCGGGCGCCATGGGCCAGCGGCAGCCACAGCTCCAGCACGGCGATGTCGAAGGACAACGAGGTCAGCGCCAGCACGCGGTCGTCGGCCGCGATGCCCGGCTGTCCGGCCATCGTCGCCAGGAAGTTCGTCACCGCGGCGTGGCGCACCATCACGCCCTTGGGGAGCCCGGTCGAGCCGGAAGTGTAGATGACGTAGGCGAGGCTCTCCGCATGCCCATCGACGGAAAGATCATCGGTCTGGCCGAGGCCATCGCCGGCCGCTACGTCGAGCAGCCAGGCCTCGGCATCGCTCCGGGCCAGCACCGGCGCGAACCGGTCATGCAGCGTGGCCTGTGTCAGCAGCAGTTTGGCGCCGCTGTCGTTCAGCATGTGCGCGAGACGCTCGGACGGATAGTCCGGATCGAGCGGCAGATAGGCCGCGCCCGCCTTGAGCACCGCGAGCAGCGCCACCATCATCGTGACGCCGCGCTCCAGCGCCAGCCCGACCACCACATCCGGCCCGACGCCGCGATCCCGGAGCCGCCGCGCCAGCCGGTTCGCCCGCGCATTGAGCGCACCGTAGCTGATCATCTCCTGCCCATGCACCAGTGCGACCGCATCGGGAGCTCGCGCCGCATGGGCCTCGAACTGCCGGTGCACGCAGAGCGCATTTGCATCGTTGGTCGCCGTCGCGTTCCAGGCCTGCAGCAGCCGCGCGCGATCTTCGTCCGGAACGACGTCGATCCTGCGCACCGGCGTATGCGGCGCCGCTTCCAGCGCCAGCGCCAGCTGCTCGAGCGAGTGCTGCATCATCGCGCCGACCCGCTCGGGCGCGACCGGCGCCACGGCCTGGACCGTCAGGTGAAGCCCATGGCCGTCGTCGTCTACCGCCAGCATCAGCGGATAGTTGGTGCGCTCCTCGCCACCGAGCCATTCGACGCCTTGCAGGGACTCTGCATCTGTCCGCGCATCCTGCCTCCGGCCGTGCCGATAGTTCAGGATCGCGGAGAACAGCGGCGTCGGCGGCGCGACGCCGCTGCAGCGCTGGGCCATTGCCAGCGAGGCATGCTCATGCGCCATCAGCTCCGCCAGCCGCCCATGCGCTGCGCGAACGCTGTCCTCAACCGACGTGCCGTCGAGATCGAGCCGCAACGGCAGCGTGTTGATGAACAGGCCCAGGCTGCGGCCGGTATCGTGGCCGGCCTGCATGCGGCCGAGCAGCACGGTGCCGAACACGACCTGATCACGTCCGCTGCTGCGCGCCAGCACCTGGCCCCAGGCGACATGACAGAGGCTGGCGAGGCTCGCGCCAAGGCGCCGCGCCTGCGCGCGCAGCCGCGCGTCGAGCGTAGCCGGCACGGGCAGCCTCGCCTCGCTCGCGCCGTCGCCGTTGCTGCGCACCTCCATCAATCCGAATGGTGCCGTCGGCGCATCGATGTCGGCGAGCATGCTGCGGAAGAAGCGCTGCTGCGCATCCTGCCCGCCGGCCTTGCGGGTCTCGGCCACGAGGTTACGGAACGGAATCGGTGGAGGGAGAGCGCTGCGGCGGCCCGCCAGGATCAGTTGCACTTCCTCGTGCAGCGCCTGCAGAGTGGTATGGTCGCCGACCATGTGATGCAGCAGGACCAGCAGCAGCAGGCGATCATTTCGTGGGTCGCGGGCGACAATGAGACGCAGCAATGGCGCCTGGGTCAGGTCGAGCCGGCAGGACCTCGGATCGAAGCGGCGCGCCAGCTCGACCTGGGCCGGCTCGTTGCCTTCGAGCTCAACTTCGGTGACGCTTAGCGGTGCCTGGCGCCAGACCACCTGCGCCGGCACCGACAGCCCATCCCAGAGGAACGACGTCCGCAGGACGTCATGCCGGTCGATCACGTCCTGAACGGCCGCAAGATAGCGATCCAGCAGATCACGGCCCGCAAATGCCATCTGCGCGACCAGCACGTAGGGGTCGCCCTCGGTCGCGAGCAGATGATGGAACAGGATTCCCTCCTGCAACGGCGACAGCGCGTAGATGTCCTGGACGTTGGCGACGCCGCCCGGCACACGGCCCACCACGCGGTCGATCTCGCCCTGGCTCAGCGCGATCAGCGGCAGCATGTCCGGCGTGATGACCGGGCTCTGCGCCGTGATCGGGTTGTCAGGAATTGCGGTCTCCTCGCTTTGCCGCAGGCTGGCCGCGAGATCGCGCAGCACCGGCTTGGCGAACACCATCTGCGCATCGATCGTCAGCGCATGGCGCTTCAGCCGGTCCAGCATGCGGACGACGAGCAGCGAATGGCCGCCGAGCTCGAAGAAATGATCGTTGCGACCGACGCGCTCGATGCCCAGCAGCTCGCGCCAGATAGCAGCGAGGACCTGCTCGATCTCGCCGTGGGGCGGATCATAGGCGCCACGGCCGAACGCCTCGTCGTCCGGCGCCGGCAGCGCCTGCCGGTCGACCTTGCCGTTGGGTGTCAGCGGAAACGCATCGAGGCGAACGATCGCCGAGGGAACCATGTAGTCCGGAAGACACGCCTGCAAATGCGTGCGCAGGCGCGCAGCCCATGCGCTGGGATCACCTGCATCGTCCGCCGGCACCACATAGGCGACGAGCGTGAGATCGCCCTGCGCATCGCGCCGCGCCAGCACCGCCGAGTCCCGCACTCCGGCCTGCGCATTCAGCCGATGCTCGATCTCGCCGAGCTCGATGCGGAAGCCGCGGATCTTCACCTGATGGTCGTTGCGGCCCAGGAATTCGATGTTGCCGTCGGCGAGATGGCGGCCGAGGTCACCGGTTCGATACATCCGCGCGTCGGACGACAGCCCGAACGGATCCACGGCAAAGCGCTGCGCCGACAAATCGGGACGGTTGAGATAGCCGCGGGCAACCCCTGCCCCGCCGATCCAGATCTCGCCGACGGCACCGCGCGGCACCGGCATGCCCTGGGCGTCGAGCAGATAGATCCGCGCGTTGGCGATCGGGCGACCGATTGGGACGACACCGCCGGCGAAGCCGGGCGGACGGCGCCATGCGGTGGCGCAGACGGTTGTTTCCGTCGGGCCGTAGGCGTTGAAGACCGCGATCTCCGACGGCAGGGCCTCGAACAGCTCCGGCTTTGGCAACTCGCCAGCGAGAACGAGCACGTCGAGCCCGGAGAGCCGCGCGAGGTCCGAGCGGCCCTGCAGCATCGCCGGCGGCAACGTGGCATGGGTGATGCGATGTTCGGCGAGATAGTTCACCAGCTCCGCCGCATCGCGGTGCTCGCGGCTTCCGAGCAGATGCAGTTCGGCGCCGGCGCAAAGCGCCATGACGATGTCCCACACGCTCGCGTCGAAGCTGAAGGAGGCGAATTGCGCGATCCGGCTGTGCGGACCGGTGTCGAACAGCCCGATCTGGGCCTGCGCGAGATTGACCAGGCCGTGGTGCTCGATCATCACGCCCTTCGGCTGTCCGGTCGAGCCCGAGGTATAGATGACATAGGCGAGGCTGCGCGGCGTCAGGCCACGGGCAACAACATCCGGTGCGCCCTCCGGCAGCCCGCTCCAGGCCGGCGCATCGCTCTCCACATCCACAACCGGACATGCCACGCTGCCGAGCGTACTGGCGCTCGCGCCGTCACAGAGCAGCAGCGTCGGCCGGGCATCGGTCACGGTCTCGCGCAGCCGCTGCGGCGGATAGGTGGGGTCCAGCGGCAGATAGGCCGCTCCCGCTTTGAGGACCGCGAGCACGCTGACGATCGCATCGATGCCGCGCTGCTGGCAGATCGCGATCAGCCGGTCCGGACCAGCGCCCAGCGCGACGAGATGATGCGCGAGGCGATTAGCGCGCAACTCGAGCTCGCGATAGGTCAGGTTGACCTTGTCATGGACCAGCGCCACCGCCGACGGCCGGCGGCGCGCCTGCTCGGCAACGAGATCCTGAATGCAGCAGTCAGGCGGCGTGAACGAGCGCGTGCGGTTCCAGACATCCAGCAGCAGCGCACGTTCCTCGGCTGGCAGCAGCTCGATGCGATCGACCGGCTGGCTGGTGTCGGCGACCATGGCGCGCAGCACCGCCAGCAGATAGGTGCGATAGCGCTGCACGGTCTCGGCGTCGAACAGCGCCGTCGCGTAGTTGATCTTGCCGGAGATGCGTCCACCGCTCTCACTGAGATCGAGCTCGAGATCGAACTTGATCTTGTGCTGCTCGGTCGCAAGGCGCTCGACCGCCAGGCCGGGCAGCGCCAATGAGCCGATATCATTGCTCTGCCATGCGAACACCACCTGGAACACGGGCGTGTATTCCGGATGCCGCGGGGGCTGGAGCGCCTCGACAAGATGCTCGAACGGCAGGTCCTGATGATCCTGCGCCGCAAGGACGGCCGTCTTCACCCGCTCGATCAACTCGGCCACAGCTAGACCGCCCGAGAGGTCGAGCCGCAGCGCCAGCATGTTGACGAAGAAGCCGGCCAGGCCTTCGAGCTCCGAACGCATCCGATTGGCGGTCGGCGTGCCGATGACGAGATCCTGCTGGCCGGCCAACCGCGACAGCACGAGGGCCCAGGCGGCCAGCACGATGACGAACGGGGTGGCGCCGAGCGCGATGCTCAATTGCCTGATATCGGCCGAAAGACCGTCGTCGATCTCGACAGGCACCGCGGCGCCGGCGTTGGATCGCGGTGCAGATCGCGCCCGGTCCGTCGGCAGTGCCAGCAAGGACGGCGCGTCGCGCAGCACGGCGGTCCAATGATCGAGCTGCCGCTGCAGCCGATCTGCCGTCAGCGAATGGCGCTGCCATGCTGCATAGTCCGGATACTGAATCGCCAGCGGCGGCAACGGATCATTGCCGCCTGCAACGAAGGCGGCATACAGCGCCGAGAGCTCGCGGACGATGACGCCCATCGACCATCCGTCGGAGATGATGTGATGCTGGCTGAGCAGAAGGACATGATCATCATCGCCCAGGTCGATCAAATGGCTGCGGATCAATGGACCCCGCGCAAGATCGAACGGCGCGCGCGTACACTCATTCAGCAGATCGGCCAGCCGCGTTTCGCGGTCCGGCCGCCCGCGAAGATCGTGCACCTCCAGCGGCAGGCTGGTGTCCGGCGGCAACAGCGCGACCCGCGGCTCGCCCTGCTCGGCGACGAAGACCGTCCGCAGCGCCTCGTGGCGGGAGAACAGCCGGTCGAGGCTGCGGCGCCATGCGCCGATGTCGAGCCGGCCGCGCAGCCGCAGCGCCACATCGATGTGATAGTTGGTACTTCCATTCTCGAGCTGGGCCAGCAGCCAGAGCTGCTGCTGCGCGAAGGAGAGCGGCAGCGAGCCCCCGCGATCGGCGATCGGGATCGTGTTTGTATCGCGTCTGGGGACATTGCGGCCGCGCTGTCGCGCGCGCGATGCCAACCGGCGCAGCGCCTCCGGATCGAGGTTGTGCAGAAGAGGCTGTCCTGATTGTCCGCTCATGATAGCTCCGCTGTCATCAGGTCCTCGAGTTCACCTTCGGCGAACTGCTGCTCGATCAGTCTGATGGAGAGGACGCGCGCGAACTCCGCCAATTCCGGATGAACGAACAGCTCGGACAATCGCATCGATGTGCCGAACTCCTGCGCGACACGGCTGAGCAGCCGTACTGCCAGCAGAGAGTGGCCGCCGAGATTGAAGAAGTGATCGCCCCGCCCGACCCGGTCGAGGCCGAGCAGCTCCGCCCAGATGCCGGCCAGCGTGATCTCGATCTCGCCGACCGGAGCTTGATAGTGGGCCCCCGCGTCGCCTTGTGAGGCCAGCGGCAGCGCCTTGCGGTCGACCTTGCCGTTCGGCGTCAGCGGCAGCCGCGGCAGCACGATGACGCGCAACGGCACCATGTAGTCCGGCAGCGCCGTCGCGAGCGCCGCGCGCAGCTCGCCGCCATCGAGCGCGCTCTCACTGCCGACATAGCCGATCAGGTTGCTACCGCCACCGACATCCTGCGCGACCACGACGCTGTCGCGGACGCCGGGCAGCGCGCGCAGCCGCGCCTCGATCTCGCCGAGCTCGATGCGATGCCCCCGTATCTTGACCTGGTGATCGGCGCGGCCGACATAGTCGAGCGCGCCATCGGCACGCCAGCGCGCCAGGTCGCCGGTCCGGTACAGCCGTGCACCGGGGCCGCCGAACGGATCCGGGATGAACCGTTCCGCGCTGAGCCCGGGCCGCTTCCAATAGCCGCGCGCCAGTCCCTCGCCGCCGATGAACAGTTCGCCGGCCACGCCGGGCGGCGCCAGATTGAGATTGGCGTCGAGCACGTAGAGCGTGGTATTGCCGATCGGACCGCCGAGCACCGGCATGGGATCATTGCAATCGAGCCGGTGGCGCGCAGACCACACCGTGGTCTCGGTCGGCCCATACATGTTCCAGACCTCGCCGCTCAGCGCGACGAGCCGCCGTGCCAGATCGGGAGCCAGCGCCTCGCCGCCGCTGAGCACGCGACAGCGACGAGGCAGCGCGGCGGCCTCGTCATGATCGAGCAGCATGCGCCAGCTCGACGGCGTCGCCTGGATCATGGTCACGCCGTGCCTGGCCACGATCGCCTTCAGCGCCGTCGGATCCTGCGCGGAGGCGCGGTCGGCCAGCACGATCCGTGCGCCCCGGGTCAGCGGCAGCCACAGCTCCAGCACCGCGATGTCGAACGACAGCGATGTCAATGCCAGCACGCGGTCGTCCGATGCGATCCCCGGCTGCTCGGCCATCGTCGCCAGAAAATTCGTCACTGCGCCGTGACGCACCATCACGCCCTTGGGCAGGCCGGTTGAGCCCGAGGTATAGATGACGTAGGCGAGGCTCTCCGGATGAATGGCGAGGTCGAGGTTACCGGCGTCGCCTCCATCGTCGATGCGATCGAGCAGCCAGGCTTCGGCTCCGCTGTCGGCCAGCGCGGGCGTGAACCGATCTTGCAGCTCAGCTTGCGTGAGCAGCAGTCTTGCGCCGCTGTCGCCGAGCATGTGGGCAAGACGCTCGGCCGGATAGTCCGGATCGAGCGGCAGGTAGGCGGCGCCGGCCTTCAGCACGGCGAGCAGCGCCACAATCATCTCGGCGTCGCGCTCCAGCGCCAGTCCAACCACGACATCGGCGCCGATCCCGCGCGCGCGCAGTCGCCGCGCCAGCCGGTTTGCCCGCGCATTCAGTTCGCCGTAGCTGATCCGGCGGTCGCCGCAGACGATCGCAACCGCGTCCGGGACGGCCTTCGCCCGCGCCTCGATCTGCGCCACGAGGCCAGGCGCCGCGCCGATCGACGACGGTCGGCGTGACGTCTCGCCGATCGCAGCTCCGCTCCAGCGCAGGACGCACGCCAGCGCCTCTCCGTCGACCATGCGAAGGCTGCCGGTCGGACGGGTAGCATCCGCCGAAATCCGCGTCAGCCAGTCTCGCAGCGACGCGCTCACCCGGCGAACCGCATGTTCGTCCAGTTGCGCGCGATCGTAGTTGAAGTCGAGGCGCAGGCCCTCGGGTCCATCGAACACGATGACCGCGATCGGATAGTTGGTCGGCGTCACGTGTTCGACCCGCCCGATCTGCGGCCCGGCACCGTCGCGCGCGGTGAGCGACTGATCGATCGGATAGTTCTCGAACACCATCAGGCTGTCGAACAGCGGCTGCCCGGCCCTGCCGGCCAGGCGCTGGATCTCGTGCAGCGGCAGCCACTCATAGTCGCGCGCCGCGACGCTCTGCGCCTGGAGGGCGCGCAGCCAGTCGCTGGTCGCGGTCTGCGGATGCGCGCGATCGATCAGCGGCAGCGTGTTGATGAAGAGGCCGACCATGTTCTCGGCGCCGGCAAGCTCGGCCGGACGGCCCGAGACCGCGACGCCAAAGCAGACCGCGCTTTGCCCGGTATATTGCCGCAGCAATTGGGCCCAGGTCCCCTGCAGCAGCGTATTCATCGTCATGCGCTGCTGCGTCGCGAACCGCCGCAGGCGAGCCGCGAGATCACCGTCCACGCGCAGCGTCAGCCGGCCATGGCCGCTCGCAGCGTCGATCGCGCGGCTCGCACGCAAGGCGTCGGCGAGCGGCGTGGGCTCGAAATCGCGCAGCGTCTCGCGCCAGAAATCAGCGGCTGCCGCCTGGTCGCGCGTCTGCAGCCAGGCGATGTAGTCGCGGTAGCCGCCTTGCGCCGCCGACGGCGCGGCGCCGCCGATCTGCTGCAGCACGTCGGCGAGCAGCCGCGCCGAGCTCCAGCCATCGATCACGATGTGATGATGCGTCCAGATCAGCCACAGCCTGTCTTCGCCGAGCCGGATCAGCCGCAGCCGCTGCAGCGGCGGCCGGGTAATGTCGAAGCCGAGTTCGCGCTCGCGCCGTGCCGCCTCCGCAAGCGCCGCATCGATCTCCGCCGCCGCAGCCCCGCCCGTGATACGGCTGCGCCAATCCTCGTCGACGACGGGCACGTCGAGCTGCCGGTAGACGATCTGCTGGGCTGCTCCGGACAATTGTTGCCAGGCGAACCCGGTCCGCAGCACGGCATGCCGCGCACTCGCCGCCTGCCATGCCGCACGCAACCGCGCCGGCGTCACACCTCGAAGCTCGATCGAGAGCTGGTTGACATAGACGTCATCAGCGCCGTCGCGCAGCGCATGGAACAGCAAGCCCTGCTGCATCGGCGACAGCGGGTAGATGTCCTCGACGGAGCGACAGTCGATGGTCGCGCAGAGCCGGTCGAGCGCCGCCTGATCGAGCCCCGCGAGCGGAACGTCGGACGGCGTGAGACCGCTGGCGCCGCCGAGGCAATGATCGACGAGACCATGCAGCGCCGCGCGATAGAGCTCGGCGAGCCGTTCCACGGTCGCGCGCCGATACCGCCGGCTTCCATAGCGGAAGCCGAGCCGCAGCCGCCCGTCACGCACCTCGCCGTTGATGCTGAGCCAGGCCCGCAACGGCGTGTCGGCGGCCCGCATCGGTCCCGGATTCTCCGCCGCGATCCGGTACGGCGCGGCCGCACCGAGCTGGCCGTCGAAGCGGCCGAGATAGTTGAAGACGATACGGGGGTTCGGCGTCGCTGCCAGCGCGTCGCGATGTTCTTTCGCGCCGAGATAACGCAGGACGCCATAGCCGAGCCCGCGATCGGGCATGGCGCGCAGCGTCTCCTTGACGCGGGTGATGAGCGCACGATCGGTCTCGCTGCCGCCGTCGAGACGCACCGGGAATGCGCTCGTGAACCAGCCCACCGTCCGCGTGAGATCGACGTCCGCGAAGACATCCTCGCGGCCGTGGCCCTCCAGCTCGATCACGACGCCTTCGATCCCGCTCCAGCTCCAGAGCGCGCGTGCCAGCGCGGCCAGCAGCAGGTCGTTGACCTGCGTGCGATAGGCCGCAGGCGCGGCATCGAGCAGCCGTTCAGTCAGCTCCGCCTCGAGGTTCAGCACGACCTCCTCGGCGTCGGCCTCGACGTCGGTGCCACCATGAGCGTCGTCACAGGGCAACTCACTGCCGCGGGAGGACGCGAGCCAGAACGGCAGTCCGCCTGCGAGCCGATCGGAGGCCGCATGCGCGCGCAGTCGCTGCGCCCAGGAAGACGGCGCGGAGCTCGTGGGCGGCAGGCTGACGGCGGCCGCCTGCCCCGCCACCTGTTCGTAGGCCGACGCGATGTCCTCGAGCAGGATCCGCCATGACACGCCATCGACGGCGAGATGATGGATGGCGACCAGCAGCCGCTGGCTGCCGTCGCGCATGTCGAATCCGACGGCGCGCAGCAGAGATCCCGATGCCAATGACAGGCTCGCCTGCGCCGCCGACGCGATCGCGCCGACGTCGGCCGGCTCGACTGCCGTGCGGAGCCAAAGCAGCTCAGGCGCAGCAGGCAGGTCGGACGGCACCGCCTGCCATTCACCCGCGATCCGCCGATACGTCATGCGAAGCGCATCGTGATGCCTCACGACGGCAGCGAGCGCCCGCTGCAGCACGCTCCAGTCGATCCGGTCCCGCGGGATCAGCAGCACCGCCTGGTTGAAGTGATCGCGGTTGGAGATTTCCTCGGCAAAGAAGCGCAATTGGATCGGCAGCAGCTCCGCAGCGCAGGCGTTCATTGCGTTGCGTGCTGCTGCCGGCGGCGTCATGGCCGGCGCGGAGGTGGTCGCAACCACGCCGGCCAGCGCCGCTATCGTCTGCTGCGCGAACATCTGCTTCGGCGTCAGCATGACGCCGCGCTTGCGCAGCCGTGCGATGATCTGCAGGCTGAGGATGGAGTCGCCGCCGAGCTCGAAGAAATTGTCATTGCGGCCGATCCGCTCGCGGCCCAGCACGTCCTGCCAGACGGCGGCGATGGCCTGCTCCACCGCGCCGGCCGGGGCGACATACGACAGCACGGCGTCCTCGTCCGGCTGCGGCAGCGCCGCGCGGTCGAGCTTGCCATTGGCGGTCAGCGGCAGCCGCTCGAGCACGACGATGCGCGACGGCACCATGTAGTCCGGCAGCATCGCCGAGAGTTGCTGCCGCAGCGCCTCCGGCTGCAACACGACGCCGGCCGCGGCGACGCAATAGGCCACGAGCTCCTGGCGTTCCTGCTCGGCGTCGACGGCGCGGGCCACGACGGCGGCATCGGCGACGCCGTTCAACGAGGAGACGGCGCGGCTGATCTCGGCCGGTTCGACGCGGTAGCCGCGCAGCTTCACCTGATCATCGCGTCGGCCCAGGAACACGATCCGGCCCGCTCGATCACAGCGCACCAAATCGCCGGTCCGGTAGAGGCGTTCGCCTGCAGGTCCGAACGGATCGGGAATGAAGCGCTCGGCCGTCTGTCCAGGCGCACCGCGATAGCCGCGCGCCAGCCCGGCGCCGCCCACATAGAGTTCACCGGCGACTCCGGCCGGGACGATATTCAACGCATCGTCGAGAACGTAGGCGCGCAGGTTCGCAAGCGGCAATCCGACCGGCAGCACACCTTTGGCTTCGGCGTCCGTCCACTCATGGGTCGTCACGCCGACCGTCGTCTCGGTCGGGCCGTAGTGATTGACGATCCGGCAGTGCGGCCGCAGCCGGCGGACCTCTTCGATCAAGCCGGGATCGCAGGCCTCGCCGCCAAGGACCAGCACGTCGCGCGGCAGAACGTCGGCCGAGCGCCGTGCCCGCAGCAAGCCGCGCAGATGGCTCGGCACGATCTTGAGGACGCCGACCTCGCCGTCGCGCATCGCTTGCGCAAACGCATCCGCATCGAAGGCGACATCGGCCGGCAGCAGATTCAAGGTCACGCCACTCGCAAGCGCGCCAAACAGCACGGTATGGCCGAGATCGGCGGCGACCGTCGAGACCATCGCCATGCCGGCGCCGGCGCGCGGCCGCAGCCGGGACAACAGCGCCTGAACGTAGTTGGCGAGCGCGCCGTGCGACACGGCGACGCCCTTGGGCGCACCGGTCGAGCCCGACGTGTAGATGATGTAGGCGGTCTGCGCCGGATGCGGCCGCGGGGCATCGAACGCGCCGGAGGACGCATCGCCGCGCAGTTCACCGTCGAGCGTATGACACTCGAGCGCCCTCGCCGCGGCCAAGTGCTCGCCGGTTGCGATCAGGATGCCGATCTCGCCGTCGCGAAGGATGCGATCGACGCGCGCCGCCGGCCATGCCGGATCGAGCGGCACTGCGGAGCCGCCCGCCTTGAGGACGCCGAGCAGCACCGCGACGAAGGCCGGCGACCGCTCGATCCACAGCGCCACCGGCGTCTCGTGCGTGACGCCGGCCGCGACGAGCATATGCGCGATGTGGTCCGACCAGCGCACGAGCTCGGCTGCGCTGACGGTGTCCCGTCCCTGGCGCAGCGCGATCCGATCATCGCGGCGTGCGAGCGCAATGCCGATCAGATCGAGGATGTCGGTCGCGGGGAAGCTCGTCGCCTCCGCCACGACGGTCTGCTCGACGCCGCGCGCGATCGCGAAGTCGCGCAGCGGCCGGTCGGTGCCGGCCGCGATCTGCCGCAGGAAATCGACGAGCTGGCTCCCGATCCGCGCGACCGTCGTCACGTCGAACAGATCGGTTGCGAAATTCAGGCTCGCATTCATGCCCGTCGGGCCGTCGACGATGTCGAGCGCGAGATCGAAATGCGAGCCGGCGAGATCGACGATGCGCGGCTGGGCGTGCAGGCCGTCGCCGAGCGCAGGTCCGGCAGGCGCGGCCATGTAGTTGAACTTGACCTGGAACAGCGGATTGTGGCCGCCGAAGCGGGTCGGCTTGAGCGCGTCGACGAGACGGTCGAACGGCAGATCCTGATGCGCCAGCCCGGAGATGACCTCCTCCTTCGCCCGCGCCAGCAGCTCGGCGAAGCTCATGCCGTCGGTCACGTCGGCCCGCAGCACCAGCGTATTGACGAAGCAGCCGATCAGCGACGCCAGCTCGGCCTGGCGGCGCCCGGCGACGGGCACGCCGACGCGCAGGTCGGAGCGGCCGGAGTAGCGGAACAGCAGCAGCTGATAGGCGGCGAGCAGCAGCATGAACATGCTGACGCGATGCTCCCTGGCGAGCGCGCGGAGCCTCAGCACCAGATCTGGCGCGATCTCCACGTGGATGGTGTCGCCGCGATAGCTCTGTACGGGCGGCCGCGGCCGGTCGAACGGCAATGCGAGCGGCGTATCCGCATCGCCGAGCCGCTCGCGCCAGTAGGAGAGCTGCTGCGCGGCCTCGGGGCCGGAGAGCCAATCCCGCTGCCATGCGGCGTAGTCGGCATATTGGATCGCGGACGGCGGCGGCAGCGCCCCTGCCCCGCGCCGGAGCCCGTCATAGAGCGCGGCGATCTCGGCCAGCAGCACGTCGAGCGAGAGCCCGTCGGCGACGATGTGATGCGCCGACAGCAGCAGTTCGTGGCGGTCGTCCGCGAGCTGCATCAGCACGGCGCGCAGCAGCGGGCCATTGACGAGATCGAACGGCCGCGCCAGCTCCTCGCGTGTCCGCGCCGCGACGCGCGACGCGCGCTCCGCCGCCGGGCTGCGCCGCAGATCCTCGACCGCGACGGGAATGTCCGGCGACGCATGGATGACCTGCACGACGCGGCCATCCGGGGCAGAGAAGGTGGTGCGCAGCGTCTCGTGGCGGGCGACGATTTCGGTCAGCGCCTGCACCAGCCGTGCTTGATCGAGCGGGCCGTCGAAATGCACCGTGCAAGCGATGGTGTAGGCCGTGCCGGCCGGATCCATGCTCCAGAGAAACCACAGCCGCTCCTGCGCGGGTGACAGCAGCTCGCGCAGCCCCGCCGGTGCGGGCTGCAGCGGCGGGAGCATTGTCGCGTCCGCGCCGGCCGCATCGATGAGCGCTGCGAGCGCGACGAGCGTCGGCGCATCGAAGAAGCCGCGCAGCGCGAGCTCGACCCCGAACTGCTCGCGCACCATCGCCGCGATCTGAGCGGCCGCGACCGAATTGCCGCCGAGCATGAAAAAGTCGTCGTTGCGGTCGACGGTCGCGCGCCGCAGCACATTCCGCCAGATCAGCGCAAGACGGCGTTCGGTCGCCGTCGCAAGCTTCGGTGACGGCGATGGGTCCGCCGCCTCGCGTCGCCGCTCGAACACCATGAAGCTATCGAGCGTGCCCTGCGCCCACCTGGCGCGGCAGGCGGACCGCTGCAGCTTGCCGCTGGTGGTCAGCGGCATGCCTTGCGGGTTCAGCAGCACGACCACCGCCGGATATTCCTGCGTCTGCCGCATGACCGAATCGCCGATCGCCTTGATCAGCACGTCGGCCGGCGTTCGCCGCAGTACCGCCCTGCCGAACTCGGCGGCGACGCCGATGCCTTCGACGCCATCGATCTCGACCGGGAAGGCCGCGACACGTCCCTTCCGCACCGAGGCCACCTCGGTCTCGACGGCCTGCTCCAGATCGAACGGATAGATGTTCTGGCCGCGGACGATCAGCAGATCCTTGAGCCTGCCGGTGACGACGAGATCGCCGTCGCGGACGAAGCCGAGATCGCCCGTCCGCAGCCAGCGCGCGCCATCGCGAAGGACGAATGTCTGCTGCGTCGCCTCGGGATTGTTCCAATAGCCCTGCGCGACGCTCGGACCTGCGACCCAGATTTCGCCGACCTCATTCGTCCCGGCGTCGGCGGACGCATCGACCCTCATGATGCGCACGGCATGGCCGTCCGCCACGGCGCCGCACGCCATCAGGTCCGTGCCCTCGCCGGCCTCCGCAACGCGGCCACCCGCGAGCGCCGCGGGATCGAGCGTGTGACAAACCGCCCGGCTCGCGCGGTCGCCCGCCGTCACCAACAAGGTCGCCTCGGCCAGGCCGTAGCACGGCGTCAGCGCGCGAGGATCGAGGCCCGCCGGCCGGAAGCGCGCGGCAAATCGATCCAGCGTCGCGCGGCGCACGAACTCCGAGCCGGAGAACGCGAACCGCCATCGGCTGAGGTCTAGGCGCGCGATCGCTTCGTCCGAGATCCGGTCCGCACAGAGCGCGAACGCGAAGTCCGGCCCGCCGCTGCAGGTGCCGCCGTGGCGATGGATGGCGTCGAGCCAGCGTCGCGGCTGCTCGAGGAAATTGCGCGGCGACATCAGCACCGCCGTGAAGCCCGTGAACAGCGGATTCAGCAATCCGCCCATCAATCCCATGTCGTGATAGAGCGGCAGCCAGCTGACGAAGACGTCGTCCCTGGTCCCGCCGAGCGCCGCTTCGATTGCGATCTCATTGGCGACCAGGTTCCGGTGAGTGACGCAGACTCCCTTCGGCTGCGACGTCGAACCCGACGTATATTGGAGGAAGGCGGTCGCATCGCCGTGCAAGTCCGTCTCGCGCCAGGATGCGGCGGCATCGACCGGCACCTCGTCGACGGCAATAACATGAGCATCGGTCTCGCCGACCGAAGCGACGACGGCGTCGCGAAGCCGCGCCTGGGTGAGAATGAGTCGTGGCGCCGCATCGCGCAGGATGCCATCGAGGCGGCTGGCGTAGCGCTCCTTGCCGGTCTCCGGCGGATAGGCCGGCACGGCAATGACCCCGGCATAGAGGCACGCGTAGAATGCGACGGCATAATCCGGACCGTTCGGCAGCAGAATCACGGCGCGCTCGCCGGCACGCGCGCGCTCCTGCAGATGCGCCGCAAGCGCGCGGATGCGCCGGTCCAGCGCAGCGAATTTCAGCTCGTGGACGACATCGTCGCCTTCGATGAAGCGCAGCGCCGGATGGTCAGCACGCGAGGCGGCATGCTCGCGGAGTCGTTCGACGAGGGTCTGTGTCGGCATTTTCCAAAGGTCCGATGACAACGTGAGGATCGATGCCGCAGGCTCAATTGACGCGATGGGCTTGCGCCATCGCGACGATCACCCTGCGCGGCCCCTTGAATGGCTCGCGCGCGTGCGCCGTCAGCATGTTGTCGAGCATGACGACGTCGCCGGTCTGCCAGGGAAAGACGATCTTGTGCCGGTCGAGCACGGCTCTGACCGTGGCCAGCGTCTCGTCCTCGATCGGCGCGCCGTCGCCGTAGAACGCATTGCGCGGCAGCTCGAGCGGATCGCCGACGATGTCGAGAAGACTTTCCCGAACCTCGGGCGCGAGGCTGGAGACGTGGAACAGATGCGCCTGATTGAACCACACCATGTCCCCGGTCACGGGATGCACCGCCGTCCCCTGGCAGACCTGCCGCGTCCGTAGCTCGTCGCCATCCTTCCATTCGCAGGCGATTGCATGGGAGGCGCAATAGGCCTCGACCTCGGCCTTCGACTCCGTGCCGAACACCTGTCGCCAGTCGACATCGAGTCCACTGCCGTAGTTGCGGACATACATGACGCCCCGCTCGGCGAAGCGGTTACGGATCGCGGCCGGCATGTCGCGATGGATCGACCGGCTGTCGGCGACCGGCGTCTCACCGCCCTGCTGTGCCGCCTGCTCGCAATAGAACCAGATCTTCATCGGCCAGTCGCGCGTATAGGCCTGCTCGTTGTGCAGCGGGATGCTCTGGTGCGGCGGATATTCGGTCGAGGTGTAGACGCCGGCGCTGACCTGCGATCGGGGCGTCGAGCCGAAATCATAGGACAGCAGCGGATGGCCGAAGCTCGCGGCGAAGCTCCTGAACGCCTCGGCGCCGTCGAGATGGAAGCCACGGAAGAGAATTCCGCCGCACGCATAGAGCTGGCGCTCGATCATGTCGCGGACCTCGCTGACGGCCTCCATCAGCGGCTGCTGCCTGCGGCTGGCCCGCAGAAGGAACGGTAGCGATTCTTGTTCTATTTTAGATTGTATTGCGAACATGACTTCTCCCCGTCTCCCGTCGATTTCAGCATCGAAGTTTCTTCACCGGCCGGCTTTTCCGGCTGGGTCGTGCTTTCGGCACGCCGCTCAAGGCCCCGCGCGAGCAACGGCGAGTCCCGGCCATGCCCGACGTGCCAGCAATGCGGCAACGAGCTTCAGCAGATCCGCCTGTCGGCTATGGATGAAGAAGTGGTCGCCCGGCAGCATGTCGCGACCGAACGCGCCGGAGGTCTCGGCCCGCCACGCCTCCAGTGCCTCGGCACGCGTCTCGTCGAAATCTCCGCCAAACACGTGCAGCGGACACGGCAAGGGCCGACGCCGCCGATAGACGTAGTTCCCGCACATCAGGAAATCGGCCCGCAGGATCGGCAGCGTGCCGCGCATGATCTCCATGCTCTGCAACGCCTCCGGCGGCGTGCCGTTCAGCCTGAGAAGCTCTTCGCGCAATGCGTCGTCACCGAGCGGCTCGCGCCAGCGGCTGCCGTCGCGCACGGCCGGCGCCTCCGTTCCGGACACGAGCAGCATCTGCGGCTTTGGCGCGCCGAGCGCGAGCAGCCTGTGCGCCAGCTCGAAGGCGAGCAAGCCGCCGAGGCTGTGCCCGAACAGGACGTAAGGCTCCGCCAACGGCGTCCCGATCAGTTCGGACGCGAGCTGATCGGCCAATGCTGCCGCGTCCGTTTGCAGCGGCTCGTCCATCCGCGCGCCCCGTCCGGGCAGCTCCAGCGGCACGATTTCGATCCAGGACGGAAGAGCTCTCCTCCAGCGCGCATAGACCATGGCGCTGCCGCCGGCATAGGGCAAACAGATCAGCCGCATGGCATCCAGCCTCCTTCGCTTCAGGATTCGGCAGAGGCCTGGGCGTTCTCCTGCATGAATTTCCGCAGCGAGAGCGGCCGCATGTCGGTCCACACCTGTTCGATATGGTCCAGACACTCCTTCTTGCTCCCGGTCACGCCGACGGCCGTCCACCCGTTCGGGATGTCCTTGAACGTTGGCCAGATCGAATATTGCTCTTCGTGATTCACGACGACGGTGAAGGTGACGTCATCTCTGTCGAAGACCATCATGCCCGGCTACTCCTACTAACAAACGACGTTGATGAACTACGAGTAATGCAGTTGATAATGACAGTCAAAAGGATACCGCCGATCGAAGTTTTTAATCTCTCCAAGGTGACACGTAGGTGACGATTCAACATCAGGATGCATCGGCTCCAACGAGATGATTTGCTGACCCGATCGCGTTGTAACCGCGGATATGATCACGCCTCAACGCGATCGATGAGTTACGCAAATCTTTATCAGATTGGAATTGAACGCCGTCCGCATCGCTCAGACTAACAAGGCCGCCGCACAATGGTCATGCGGCGGCCTCATCATCGCCAACGCGTATCGACGTCCTAGAAATTGAACGTCGTGGAAACGAGATAGGTGCGCGGCGCCCCCAGGGTGATCACACCGCTATAGGCCGACGCCCAATACGCCTTGTCGAATACATTCTCGACGCTCGCCCGCAGAACGATCGGCTTGCCGTTCCAGGGCGAGGTGAAGGTGTAGCGGGCGCCCAGGTCGACGCGTGTCCAATCCGGCAGCGAGAGTTTGTTGGCCGCGTCGACATATTGTGCACCGGTGTAGACGACTCGCCCCGTCAGCGTCAGATCCCGCACGAACGGTGTATCCCACTCGGCGCCGAGATTCACGGTGAGCTCGGGCACGCCGATCGCCCGCTTGCCGTCCGTCAGGCCGCCCGAAGTCTTCTCCTGCACGCCGTGAATATACGCCACGCCCCCCAACAGCCGCAGCGTCGGCGTGACCTCGCCGAATACGTTGAACTCGGCGCCCGTATTTCGCTGCCGGCCATTCAGCTCTTGAGTCAGCACTCCCCCTGAACTCGTGGTAATCACGCTCGGGCGTGAGATATCGAATGCGCTGACCGTGGTCGTGATTCGGCCGAAGTCGACCTTGATGCCGGTCTCGACCTGCTTGGTCTGCCCTGGCGGGAAGACCGTGCCGCTGTTGGCATAGCCGGCGGCAACGACGGTCGGGGTCTGCAGGCCCTCGATGTAGTTGGCATACAGCGACACAAACTCGACGGGCTTGACCACGAGCGCATAGGCTGGCGTCCACACCGAGGTGTCCTCGAACGGGCGGCTCGATGCTGGAGTAACGAGATTCGTGACTTCCGTTCCCGCCGTTTGTCTGCGCACACCGACGGTCAGTTGAATCCGCTTGTTCAGCAGCGACATCGTGTCGGAGACGCCGATGCTCCAGAGATTTGCGCCGACGGTCTGATTGGCCTGGAGCGTCGGAAAGCTTGGCAACGCGATGTTGGTCGGCTCGCTGTAAAGGCTCCAGTTGGGCATCTTGCCGGAGACCACCTGCTGGGTATAGGTGCGGTCGGTGATGGAGTAGCCGACATTGACGGCATGGTTGATCGGGCCGGTATCGGCGGTCATGCGCAGGCCAGCCTCCCCGGCGTACGTCTTGTACGTCTCGCTTCCCGTTCCAGGAGTCCCGGACAACAGGCCAGCGTTGCTCGAGAGGACCGGCGACGGATAACGGTAGTTGATGTTGCTGTCGTGATAGCCGAATCCGGCATAGGCGGTGATACGATCGTTGAGATCGACTTCGCCTTTCACCGTCGAGAAGAAATCGGTCGGCGCATAATACGCCCACGGCACCTGGAAATTGGTGCCGGACGACGGTGGCGACGGAATGCTGGTGACAGCAGTACCCACGCCGAAGAATCGCAGCGGCGGATTCAGCTTGTCCGCCTGATAGCCGACATCGGCATCGATTCGGACATTCTCGCCATGATAGTCGACGGCGAGGTGGGCGTTGCCGAACTCGTCGGTCTGCCGGTTCCAGGGGGTATCGCCGTTCGAATACTTGCTGTTCAGCCGTACGCCCCACTCCTTGTGCTCGCCATAGCGGCGGCCGACGTCGATCTGCTCGCCGAATTGCGTCTTGGACGCATAGGTCGCCGTTAGCTGCGTGATGTCGGTGTCGAGCGCGTGCTTGGTGACGAGATTGACGCTACCGCCGACCGCGCCGCCGCTTGAGGCGCCAGTGCCGCCGACCGTCATGCCGTTGAGCAGAGCCGCCGGCCCCTTCAGCAATTCGACCCGTTCGATGAAGTTGGCGCCCGTCGAATAATACGGCGCGATGCCGGCGAGGCCATTCAGCGCGTAGTCGCCGCTGTCGTAGTAGAAGCCGCGGATGAACAGGCTGTCGGCGCCGCCGCCGGCGGCTTGGATCGTTCGCACCGAGGGATCATTGATCAGCACGTCGCGGATCGTGCGCGCCTGCTGGTTCTGGATCAACTGCGAGGTGAAGCTCGTCTGGTTGAAGGGCGTGTTCATGACGCCGCGGTTGCCCAGCAGCCCGAGGCCGCCGCCGCTCGCGACCTGGCCGCCGGCATAGGGCGACGGCGGCGCGCCGACCGTTCCTGTCGACGGCGTCACATAGGCCACCGGGGCGGTCGGCGGCAGGTTGCGCGGAGCGACGCGGCGCTGCTGAGCGGTCCGCGTCGCGGTCGTCTGCGGTCTCGAGGCGGTCTGCCGGACTTTCGGCTTCGGCGCGTCGACGGTCACATCGGGGAGCTTGGTCTGCGCAAACGCCGATTGAACGCCTCCGACATTCAGCGTGAGCGCCAATGAGCTCACAAGTCCCAACGACATCGTCAATCCAATGTCTTTATCCCAAATGCGACAGACCATCCTGACACCCCGATCATTCCAAGTTCCAACTCGGCTCGTCGGTGGTCCTAACACACAGGTATTTGAGGATGGCGTCGCGCGACGTAGAACTCGTCTAACGAGCGACAGCTTCGCCGAATCGATCAGCTCAATAGGTTGTCGCTACTACGAGATTCTTCTCCCTCCGCTTCTTTGAAGCCTTCAAAAGAAGCGCATGTCGCGGGGAAGAGCGATGCGATCGCGTCGGCTGATACAACTCACGACACCGATCGTCTCGAACTCATCGAAATAATTTCGATCAATCGTACGATGATAACTAATCACATTGCCACTTTTGAATCAATCTTTGCTTTCAAATGCGCCACATCTCCGCCGCGCCACGCGCAGATCGGAGAAGGCATCGAGACATTTGTATCTGCTTGTTTCCAGGCCGGAGCGACGCCGCTCGCGTCGGCGCTCGCTGCGCGAGATCGATCGCGCGCAGCCGACGCAGCGTGCTGCCATCGCGATGACGCGTCGCGCGAGAGAAGACACGTAAGACAAGAGATGCGTGGGATCGTTGGCTGGCCGAGCGCGTAGTCCAGCAGCGCGGATCGAGATCAATGATGCGGGCTATCTTCCGCCGACCGGCGGCGGACGTCAGCGCTCAGAGCGGCCTATCCTGCGTCCCGGCCCGAGCGCCTTGCGCTTCGGCCTTCGCGCCGCGGCTCCGTCTCGTGCCGTAGGCGAGCGACAGCAGAATCGGAATCGACAGTCCGAGCCAGCACAGCGCGTCCCAGAGCCCGTCGCCGAACAGTCCGAAGGCGAGCCCGGCTGCGGCAACCAGACCGATCAGCAGCGGCGCACGAAACACCTGCCAGGTCGAGAGTTGCGCGGCGCGGGCAGATGGCCTCGCCGATGCCGCGGAGGAGCTCATGGCGACACCACCGCAGGCGCTGCCGATGTCACGACGCCGGACACCTTCCTGCGGAAGCCCCGCCGCTTGGCGGCCCACAGATAGAGTCCGCTGCACAGCACGACGATCGTGATGAGATCGAGAACGGCCCAGATGATCTTCAGCGGCAACCCGCCGTAGTCACCGAAATGCAGCGGCCGCGATACCTGCAACGCGGTGAGATACCAGGCGAGCTCGGGCGCGACCATCTTGCTGCTGTCCTGGGCATCGACCAGGACCGGCTTGAACATGCGCGCAGTAAACGGCGTGCGGCCCTTGGTCCAGATCATCAGATGCTGCGGGCTGCCGAACCGCGTCGTCGTCGGCAAGGTGATGGACGTCACCAGCCGGTCCGGAAACGCGGTGCGGACGGCGCCAACGGCGGCCTCGACCGATTTCGCTTCCGCCAGCGGCTTGCCCTGATAGGGCGCGAGCAGTGCCGGCATGGTCTTCGCGCGCCAGAGGTCGAACAGCGGCACCGCCAGCGTGTTGATGGTGCCGGTCAAGCCGACCGCGAGCGCCCAGCTCACCGTGACGATACCGAGCAGATTGTGCAGGTCGAGCCATTTGAGCCGCGCCGAGCGATCCCGCACCGTGCCGAACTGCAGGCGACGCATGAACGGCCAGTATACGACGACGCCCGAGACGATGGACGCTGAGAACACCAGTCCCATCAGTCCGAGAAAGAGCTCGCCCGGCAGGCCGGTGAACATGTCGCGGTGGATGCGCAGGATCACGTCCATGACGTCCTGATGCGGCGCTTCCTCGCCGAGAACGACGCCGGTGCGCGCATCCACGGTGAGCCGATGAAACTGCCCAGGCACCGGAATGGCGGTCGGCGACATCGCGACCACGATCAGCGGCTCCGCCTGCTTCAGGCTCACGAACAGCGCATGCTGCTCCGGCAACTGCTGCTTGGCCGCCGCGATCAGGCGGTCGAGCGGCAACAGCGGCGTGTCGGCCGGCATCGCCGGCGCAGCGATCTCATCCTCGAAGAGATGATCGATCTCCTCATGGAAGATCAGCGGAAGCCCGGTCAGGCACAGCATCAGCAGAAAGATCATGCTGATCAGCGACGTCCACGTGTGAACCTGAACCCACAGCCGCATGCGCCCGAACCCACCCTTCGTCATCGACGTTGCACGTGATGAGCCGAACGTCCGGCAAGAGAAGGGCCGCAGCAAACTGAATCGGTCTAAAGCCGTTGGAATTTCTTTAAGGTAGCGCGCCTGTCCGCCGCAACCAGCGGAGCTGCAACGTGAATTTCGATCGCACCTCGCACCGTCGGTGCTCACGGACGGCGCGTGTCGCCGCCGTGAGGGCGCGCGCCGAAGTCGCCCTTGCGCGATGCCCGGATACATATGGAATCGCTTCCGCGTGGCCGCGCGGAATACGACCGGCTCTGGCTGCATCCGACGATGCGCCAGGGGCCGGGCCGCAAACGCCGTCTCAGAATGGATAGTGCCGTTCGCCGGTCTGCACCGTGATCCAGCGCAGCTCGGTGAACTCGTCGATCGCGGCCTTGCCGCCGAAGCGGCCATAGCCCGAGGCCTTGACGCCGCCGAACGGCATCTGCGGCTCATCATGCACCGTCGGCGCGTTGACGTGGCAGATGCCGGACTCGATTCGCTTGGCGACAGCGAGCGCGCGGGCGATGTCGCGGCCGAACACCGCCGACGACAGGCCATATTCGGTGTCGTTGGCGACGCGCACGGCTTCGTCGACGCCGCTGACGCGCACGATGGTGACGACGGGACCGAAGCTCTCCTCGCCATAGATGCGCATCGCCGGCGTGACGTGATCGACGATGGTCGCGGGCATGATCGTGCCGCTGCCGCGGCCGCCGGCGGCCAACACGGCACCCTTGGCCACCGCGTCCTCGATCAGGCCGCCGACACGGTCGCAGGCGGCGGCGCTGACCAGCGAGCCCAGCACCACATCGCCCTTGCGCGGATCTCCGTAAGGCAGGCTGTTGGCCTTGGCCGCGAACTTTGCGACGAATTCATCCGCCACCCTGTCGTCGACCACGATGCGCTCGGTCGACATGCAGATCTGGCCCTGGTTCATGAAGGCGCCGAACGCGGCGGCATTCACCGCGGCGTCGAGGTCGGCATCGTCGAGAACGACCAGCGGCGCCTTGCCGCCGAGCTCGAGCAGCGCGCGCTTCAATTGCCTGGCACAGGCCATGGCGATGAGACGGCCGACGCGGGTCGAGCCGGTGAAGTTGACGCGCCGGATCGCGGGATGGGCGATCAGCGCCTCGACCACGGCCTGCGCATCCTCGGGCGCGTTGGTCACGACGTTGACGACGCCGTCGCCGAGACCGCCTTCGGCCAGGCACGCGCCGATCAGCCGGTGCACGCCCGGGCTCATCTCCGAGGCCTTCAGCACCACGGTGTTGCCGCAGGCGAGCGGCATCGCCACCGAGCGGACACCGAGGATGACCGGCGCATTCCACGGCGCGATGCCGAGCACGACGCCGACCGGCTGGCGATGCGCCAGCGCAATGTTGTCGGGCACGTCGGTCGGGATCACCTCGCCCGCGATCTGCGTCGTCATCGCCGCGGCCTCGCGCAGCATGCCCTCGGCGAGATGCACGTTGAAGCCGGCCCAGCCCGCCGTGGCGCCGGTCTCGGCCATCATCAGCGCGATGAACTCCGGGGCGTTGCGCGCCAGCGCATCCGCAGCCGCATTGAGCCGCTTGCGGCGCTCGCCCGGGCCGAGCCGGGACCACGCCGGAAACGCCGCCGCGGCGGCATCGGCGGCGCGCAGCGCGTCATCGATCGACGCCGCCGCAACGATGGTTGCGATCTCGCCGCTGATCGGATTGAGCCGCTGGAAGGTGCGCTGATTGGTGGCGGACTGGTCCTTGCCGCCAATCAGGAGATTGATCGCGTTCATGGGGCGCTCCTAGGTCGATGGGGTTGTTGCGGTTGCGGAAGCCGGCGCGCGCGACTGGCCGAGATAGGCGCGCTGGATGTCGGGATTGTTCTTCATCTCGGGCGCCGGCCCCTCGCCGGCATTGCGTCCCTGCTCGATCAGGTAGACGCGGTCGGCGATGTCGAGGCTGGCGCGGGCGTTCTGCTCGACCATCAGGATGCCGACGCCGTCGCCGCGGATCGTTCTCAGCGCCCGGAACACCTCGCGGCTCAAGAGCGGCGACAGGCCGAGCGACGGCTCGTCGAGCAGCAGCAGGTCGGGCCGCGACATCAGCGCGCGGCCGATCGCGACCATCTGCTGCTCGCCGCCGCTCATGGTGCGCACCGCCTGCCCCATGCGCTCGGTGAGGCGCGGAAACAGCGCGAGCACGTGCGCCAGCCGCGCGGCCTCGCCGTCGCGGGCGCGCGAAGGATAAGCGCCGAGCTGGAGGTTCTCGGCGACGGTGAGATCGCCGAACACGCCGCGGCCTTCCGGCACCAGCGCGATGCCGCGCTCGACGATCAGATGCGGCGCGAGCGAGCCGATGTCCGTCCCGCCGAGCCGGATCACGGCTCCGGGCGACGGCTGGATCAGTCCCGCGATCGCCTTCAGCAACGTCGACTTGCCGGCGCCATTGGCACCGAGGATGGCGACGATTTCGCCGCGCGCGACCTCGAGCGCGACATCGGTGAGCGCCTGGTGCTTGCCATAGGCGTGCGACAGCCGCTTGATCTCAAGCATCGGGCTCTCCGAGATAGGCTGTGATCACCGCGGGATCGGCGAGCACCTCGTCCGGCGTGCCGCGCGCGATCACGACGCCCGCGCTCATGACCACGCAGCGGTCGCACAGCGCGCGGATCGCATCCATCACATGCTCGACCATCACGATGGTGATGCCGCGGTCGCGCAGCGAGGCGATCAGCCTGATGCCGGTCTCCAGCTCGGTCGGATTGAGCCCAGCCAGCCATTCGTCGAGCAGCACAAGACGCGGATGCAGCGCCAGCGCGCGGGCGAGCTCCAGCCGCTTCTGGTCGATGTAAGTGAGATCGCCCGCCGGCATCTCCGCCATGCCATCGAGGCCGACCAGGGCGAGCAGCTCATGGATCGATTCTGCGGCCGCACCGGTCTGGCGCATGCGGAACAACGCCGCCGCCGCGACATTCTCGGCGACCGTCAGGTCCGGCATCACCCGCACCAACTGGAAGGTGCGGGCAAGCCCGAGCCGGGCGATCCGGTGCGCCGCGAGGCCGCTGATGACGGTGTCGCCGAAGCGGATCGTGCCGGCCGAGGGCACGAGCGCGCCCGAGAGCATGTTGAGCAGCGTCGTCTTGCCCGAGCCGTTGGGGCCGATGACGCCGAGGATCTCGCCGGCGCGGACGTCCAGGCTGACCTTGTCGACGGCGCGCAGGCCGCCGAAGGATTTGCCGACAGTCTCGGCCGTGAGCAGGGTTCCGCCCTGCTCCGGTTTGGCGCCGACCACCTTGGACTCGCGCCGCCCGACCCGATCGACCAACCCGATCACGCCCCTCGGGAGCACCATCACGATGCCGATGAAGATGAGGCCGAGCACGATGCTGAAATGGTTGGGCAGCGCGGCTGTCAGCACCTCGAACAGCAGCACAAGCGGGATGACGCCGAGCACCGGGCCGATCAGCGAGCCGGCACCGCCGAGCAGCGCCATGATCACGACCTGGAACGAGATCATCGGGTTGAACGCGATCGCCGGATCGATATAGGTCCAGCGCGGCGCCATGATCGCGCCGGTCACCGACATGAACACCGCGCTGAGGATGAAGACCCCGAGCTTCACCGCGGTCGCATCGATGCCGGAATGGCGCGCGGCGGTCTCGTCGGCGCCGATCGCGCGCAGCGCGAGGCCATAGCGCGAGCGCGTCAGCAGAAAGCCGGCGAGGAAGACCAGCGCCGTCAGCGCGCAGAGTTGCCAGTATAGCATCTCCTGGGTGATGTCGCTGAACAGATAGCGGCCGACCGATTTGTGGATGTTGACCTCGTACCAGATCACGAGCTGGCGGATCAGCTCGGCCAGGCCGAACGAGAAGATGATGAAGTAGATGCCGGACAGCCGCAGCGTCGACAGGCCGGTGATGGCCGCGACGACAGCGCCGACACCCGCGGCGGTCATCAGTTGCAGCGGCCAGCTCAGCGTCTCGCCGGTCACCGCCGCCGTATAGGCGCCGATGCCGAAGAACGCAGCCGTCGCCAGCGAGACGTAGCGGGTCGGCCCGGAGAACATGGCCCAGGCGGTTGCCAGCACGGTGAAATAGAGAATGCTGATGCCGAGCGCGAGATAGTAGCCGTTGGCATAGAGCGGCAGCGTGACCGCCGCGGCAACGCCGACGAGCCCGATGCACCAGGCCAGAATCTTGCCGGGGCTGATCACGACGCCGCCTTTCCGAACAGTCCGGTCGGCCGGATCAGCAGCACGGCGAGAAACATCGCAAACGTCGCGGCCAAGGTCAGCCCGGGATCGACCAGCCGCGCCACCGCGGTCTCGACGACGCCGAGCAGCAGCCCTGCGGCCAGCGCGCCCATGACGTTGCCGACGCCGCCCATGATCACGACCACCAGCGCCTTCATCGTGAATACGACGCCCATCGAGGCGTTGAAGGTGAGGAACATGCTGACCAGCACGCCGCCGGCCGCGACCAGTCCACCACCGAACGCAAACGCCAGTCCTGCGAGCCAAGCGACATCAATGCCGACCAGCCGCGCGGCATTGGCATCGACCGCGACGGCGCGCACGGCCGTGCCGATCCTTGTCCGCGTCAGCGCGAGATAGACGCCGGTGCCGATCAGTGCGGCGAAACCAAGCGCGACCAGCCGGTTCACCGCGAGCGTCGAGCCGAGCACTGTCACGGGAATGGAGAGATAGCTGTAGCTGTAATACTGCCCGCCGAAAGCGACCAGCATGATGCCCTGGATCACGAACAGCACGCCGAAGGTGACGAGGATGCTGTCGACCTCCTGGGCGCCGGCGTCCTTGCCGCGGCGGATCAGGCGCTGCAGCAACAGCCTGTAGAGCAGCCAGTTCAGCAGTCCCGCGGCGGGCATCGCGAGCAGCAGCGCCAGCAGCGGACTCAGTTGCAGCCCGGAATAGAGCGACAGCGTGCCGAACGCGGCCGCGACCAGCGACTCGCCATAGGACAGGTTCATGATGCGCGCCACGCCATATTGCAGCGTCAGGCCGAGCGCGATCAGGGCATACATGCCCCCCAGCACCAGACCGGGCAGCAGGATGTCGAACAGCAGCATGGGATGGTGCCTCTTGCGCGAGGCCCGCGGACGCGCGCGCCTTGACGCGCGTCCGCAAGCTCACGACCTCGTTCCGGCTATTTCCACTCGGGCTTCGGCACGACCGCGGCGCGTGCGCCGGGCAGCGAGGCCGGCGCCACGGCGTAGAACTCGCCGTTCTGCCACTGGCCGACGCTCCAGACCTCCTGCAGCAGGCCGTCCTTCAGCTTCACCTTGCCGATGATGGTGTCGAAAGAGCCCTCGCGGATCTCCTTGGCGACCGCGGCACGGTCGACCTTGCCGACCTTCTCGATCGCCTGCTGCAGCACCTGCAGGCTGGTATAGGTGATCGGGCTCGCCCAGCGATCCGGCTCCTGCCCGGTCGCCGCCTTGTGGCGGGCGAGATAGTCCTTGAGCGCGGGGGAGTCGGCGTTCCAGCCGCCGATGCCCATCACGCCGTCGCTGCCTGCGCCGAACTTGCCCTTGAACAGCGGGAACGCCGTGCCGACGCCGACATAGAAGACCTTCGGATTGTACTTGAGCAGTTGCGCCTGCTCGGTCAGCCCGATCGTATCCGGCGGATAGCTGAAGGCGACGAAGGCATCGGCTTTGCTCGCGATCGCATCCTTGAGCAGCGGCTGCAGGTCCTGCGAGCCCATCGGATAGGTCTTGTCGTAGGCGACGGTCAGTCCGGCCTTCTTGAAGGCCTCGCGCCCGGCGGCGGCCAGCTCGATGCCGAACTGGTCGGCCACGCTGACCATCGCGACGGTGCCGCCGATCTTGCCCTCGCTCTTCAGCTTGCCGAGCAGTTCGGCGAGCCCATTGGAGATCTGCGCCGACGTGCCGAGCCAGAAGGTGGCATTGGCCCAGCGCTTGGCGAGCTCTGGCGCCTTGTCGGTCACCGACGTCACAGCGAGATGCGGATAGCCGAGCCGGTTCAAGGTCGGACCGACCGCAAGGTTGAGACCGGTGCCCCAGGGCGGCAGGATGAAGTCGACCTTGTCCTGGTTGGCGAGGCGCTCGATCGCCTTCACCGCCTCTTCGGACGAGCTGCGGTCGTCATATTCGACGATCTCGATCGGCAGCCGCTTGTCGCCGAGCTTGATGCCGCCGGCCGCGTTCACGTCCTTCACCCAGAGCTGATAGTTGGGCAGCGTGGTGATGCCGGCGCCGCCGGCATAGGGGCCGGTCTTCGAGATCGCATAACCGATGCGGATCTTGTCCTGCTGGGCCTGGGCGGCCGATACGGCAAAGCCGGCTGCGATCGCCGCCCCCGCGATCCGCAACACCTGACGACGGTTGGTCGAAGTCATCTCTCTGTCCTCCTCCCATGTTCACGCGCGCGGACCGCGCGGGTGAATCGGTGACGTTCCTCTGCCCCGGCGTCGTCCGCGGTTTTTGTTTGCGGTCGTCGGGACTTGACGAGGGAAACACCGCAGGCTTGGGTGGCGCAATGGACAGTTCCGGTAAAAGAGTGCACTTTTCTGGGGTGACGACCGCGCGTAATGCCGCGCCTCGGACGCTGCCGCCGGCGGCCCGTGGCACCCCGGCAGCGCTCGGGGCCGAAGCCATCCCCTCGCATTTCGAGGCACGGCGCTGGGCCCTGCGCTCGGATGCCGCGCGGCCGTTCGTCCACCTGCTCTGCCTGACCGCCGGAACGGCCTCGGTGCGCTTCGCCGAAGACGAAATCCAGATCTGGGCCGGTGCGGCGCTGGTCTGGGTACCGGCGGGAGGGGCCGAGCATCTCGACGTCGCGGCAGGTTCCGCCGGGCATCTCCTGCGGCTGCGCTCCGGGCTCTGGCACCGTCACCTGCCCTCCTCGGCCGAGCCCGCCTATCTCGACCTCGCAGGCACCGAGGCCGTCCTGGCCTTCTCCGTCACGGCTGAGTTCGCCGCGGTCATAGGGCGCTCGATGGCGGCGATTGCAGCCGAGATCGAAAATCCCTCACGGCGCGGCGCGGCCTCGATCATGTCATCGGAGCTGACCCTGTGCGTGCTGCGCTTCTGGCGGCTGTTTGCCGACGAGAGCGCCGGCGAGGCACAAGGCTCCAGCGCCGAGATCCTGAGCCGCTTTCGCCGGCTCGTCGAGGAACGCTTTCATCAGCAGTTGCGGGTCGCCGACTACGCTGCGCTGCTCGGCGTCACGCCGGATCGCCTGCACGCGCTGTGCACCCGGGTGCTGCAGCGGTCACCGAGCGCGCTGATTCAGCAGCGCGTCATTCAGGAGGCGGCGACCCGGCTCGAAACCACCACCGCGACGATCAAGCAGATCGCCTTCGCGCTCGGCTTCAAGGACAGCGCCTATTTCAACCGCTTCTTCGTCAGGCACACCGGTCAATCACCGGGCGCCTGGCGCAAGGGTGTTTCGTCGCAGCGGACCAAAGGCCAGTCACGGACCATGCTCAACTTCGCCGACTGGCCGTGACGGCGCGGCGCAGCCAAATGCCTCGGTCGTCCTCTTTGTCAGTCCAGGACGACGTGTCAGCGTCGGACCAGCAAATCCCGAGTTCGCACGGGCGGCGCAACCCTGGATGCTCAATGCGCCGGGAAACTGATTTCCGCTGCGCGATCAAGCTGATTTGGCCTGTCCAGTCCCCGCGCCGAAAATATTTCTCTTTCGTTTTTTCGGAAATCATGGTTCTATTCCCACATCCCGTCTCGAGATGAGGGGCGTATCGCGGTCGTCACGAGACGCGAGGCGGGGAGCGGTGGGCGTGGTGGATTGCAGCGCGGGTTGCTCGCGCCGACGAACAATTCGCCACGCACGGTCAAGTCGCGCGGTCCTGATATCCCGATGCTGATATCAACTCACGTTGAGGCTTCGCTTCGCGTGGGGATGGTGGCCAGAAAGCCCGGCGCACCAGGGAGAACGCGAAGCAGCCGTTCAGCCATCGCGCAGGGAGGGCCGGGTTTCCGGCTGACCTGTGGTACCTGCCGCCTGCATTTTTTTCGCAGGCGGGCCACGGGCCTCAGTCGAGGTCCGGCTCTCCCTGCGCCCTCACGCTTCGCGAGGGCTTCACGATGCATCACCCGGACGGGTCGCTCGCCGCGGGATGGCGCGATCACGCGCGCCTGTCCGCAGGGGAGGCAACCTGATGTTTCACATTGATGTCAAATCGTCGCAGGCTTGAACGGTCCCGCCAGCATCGAGGACACCCGGGGGAGCCGTCCGATATCGTCCCCGCTCCCCGGAGCCATCGCGAGTATGGCGGCACCGTTGCTACCCTGCCACGAATGCGCTATGAGTTGAGTATGATCAGCCGGTCCTGGTCGCACGCGAAATGCCAGTACCGCAAACCGATGCTTCGCGCTCGGCGCGCGACGTCGGTCGATACGGGCGCCGCGATCGCGCCCGCATCGCCAGCTCCGCGCTTCGCGCTCATTCGCATTCCGTAGCCGTGTCCGGGAGCCCGAACGCAGATGGATTGTGAAACCTGTGGCCGGCCCAATCCACCGGGCTCGGATGTCTGCGGCGGGTGTGGCGGGGTGTTGCGACAACCGTCATCCGATACGACGACGAGTTCGCGCCTGCTTGGCATGCATCGCGCCGAGCGGCGGCAGGTGACGGCGCTGATCTGCGATCTCGTCGGCTCCGTCTCGCTCACCGTCAGGCTCGATCCGGAAGATATGACCAGCGTCATCGACGCCTTCCTGACGACCTGCGAAAACGTCATCGGCCGCCATGGCGGCGCCATCACGCAATATGCCGGCGACGGCGTGCTCGCTTATTTCGGCTATCCGCGTGCGGGGGAAGACGATGCGGCCACCGCGATCCGCGCCGCCATCGCGCTGCGCGACGCCGTCGGCCGGCTCGATGCCCCGCAAGGCCAGCCACTGCGTCTGCGCATCGGCATTGCCACCGGCCTCGTCGTGGTCAGCGACCTCATGCCCCGCGCCGACGGCCGCCCGGTCGACATCGTCGGCGAGACGCCGAATCTCGCGGCGCGGCTGCAATCGATCGCCGCCCCCGACAGCATCGTCGTGGCCCGGACGACCGAGCGCATCGCGCGCGGCATGTTCGACTTCCGCGATCTCGGCACGTTCGCGCTGAAGGGATTCGCCGCACCGGTCGAGGCGTTCGAGGTGCTGGAAGAGGCCGCCGTCGCGAGCCGTTTCCACGCCCGCATTCGCGGCGAAAGCTCCCCCCTGGTCGGGCGCGACCAGGAGCTGGCGCGTCTGTTCGATTGCTGGGCGGCGGCGCGGTTCGGCAGCGGACAGGTGGTGCTGCTCCATGGCGAGCCGGGCATCGGCAAGTCGCGGCTGGTCGAGGAGCTGCGGCGGCGCGTGGCCGACGTCTCCCAGCTGCAGATGATCTGGCACTGCAGCCCCACCCGTTGTGACAGCGTGCTGTATCCGATCTCGGAACAGCTCGCGCTCATCGCCGGCTTCGACCGCACCGACGGCGCAGCGACGCGTCGCGACAAGCTCGATCGCTTCATGAACGCGCACGGCCTCACCGACACCACCGCGCGCGCCGTGCTCGCCGACGTCCTTGGCGTCGCGCCCGAACCGGACAATCCGCTGCAGACGATGACCGTCGAGAAGCGCTCGGAGGTCACTCGGGAGACGCTGCTCCGGCTGATCGACATGATGGTGCCGACCGGGCCCGCGCTGCTGGTGCTGGAAGACGCGCATTGGAGCGACACGACCACGCTCGAACTGCTCGATCGGGCGATCCAGCGCGCCGCACAACGCCGCTGGCTGATCGTGGTCACGGCCCGGCTCGAATATGAGCCGCCCTGGGCCGCGAGCCCGAAAGTCACGCGGCTCCCGCTCGGGCGATTGAGTCACGGCGACGCCGAGCGGATCTGCACCCATGTGGCCGCTTCGGCCGCGCTGCCCGCAGCGACGCTACGCCAGATCGTCAGCCGTGGCGAAGGCATTCCGCTGTTCCTGGAAGAGCTGGCGAAGTACGTCGTCGAAGCCTCCGCGGCGCCCGCACGGGACGGCCATGCGAGCGTGGCCATTCCCGCCTCGCTGCAGGACTCCCTGGTTGCGCGGCTCGACCGATTGGGGCCGGCGCGCCGGATTGCCAATCTCGGTGCCGCCATCGGCCGCCGCTTCAGCTACGATCTGTTGTCGGCCATCGTGGCGGAGCCCGAAGCCAGGCTCGGCGAGAGCCTGGATCAGCTCGTCAAGTCCGGCCTCGTGGAGAGCAGCGGCGCACCGCCCGACAGCCTCTACACGTTCAAGCACGCGTTGATCCGCGACGCCGCCTACGAGTCCCTGCTCCGGCGCGAACGCCAGACATTGCACGGCAGGATCGCCGCGGTGCTGCGCGATCGCTTTCCCGAGACGCGGGACACCGAGCCGGAGTTGCTGGCCTACCATTTCACCGAGAGTGGCGCGATCGCCGAAGCCATCCCGCTATGGGCGGACGCGGGCCGGCGCGCCGCCTCGCGCGCCGCGCATGTCGAAGCGGCGCGACATCTGCAGACGGCGCTCGACCTGCTGCGTCATCAATCCGCCGACGGCGAGCGCGCCGACTTGGAGCTCGAGCTCCTGATCGGGCTTGCCGTCAGCCTCGCTGCCTCGCGCGGCTACACCGTGCCCGAGGTCGGCAAGGCGCTGTCCGAGGCACGGGCGATTTGCGACGCACTCGGCAACACCGCCGGCCTGTTCGCCGTGCTGCGCGGCATCTGCAGTTTCCTGATCATCGCGGGCGATCTCGATGGTGCCGAGGAGATGGCGCATCTTTGCCTGGGAATCGGCGAGCAGACCGGCCTTCCCGAGCATCGCATCGAGAGCGGCGTTGCGTTGGGCTACATTCTCTTCGCCAGAGGCGACCTCCCCGCCGCGCGCCGGCTGCTGGCCGCCGCGGTGCAGCTCTATCAGGCGTCGGACGGCGCGCGGCTACCGCAACTGTCCTCCCAGGATCCGCTGGTCGCCGGCCAGGCCTCGCTGCTGCAGGTGCTGCATGCGATGGGCGACGATGCCGGCGCGGCCGCCGTCGCCAGCGATCTCATCGCGCATGCGCGCCGGCTCGGACGTCCGTTCGACCTCGCCTGGGCGCTGTCGTGGCTCGCCTTCTATCAGCTCGCACGCGGCGACTACGAGGATGTCCTCCTCGCCACCGAGGAGGCCCTGCGCATCTGCCGTGACCATGGCTATCCGCTCTATCAGCTGGTGGCGGGCAGCCTGCAGGCGCATGCCCGCGGCCATCTCGGCAGGACTCCAGACGAGGCGCTGGCGGCGGCATCTGAGGCGTTGCCGGCGTTCCAGACGCTCGGCATGATGCATTTCTCCTGCTTCTATCTCGGCGAGGTCGCCGGTCTGCAACTGATCGTCGGCAAGACGGCCGAGGCGATGCAGACGATCGACGCGGCGATCGACGCCGCGCGGCGCTATGGCGACGGCTATTTCCTGTCGCCGCTGCATCGGCGGCGCGCCGAGATCCTGGCCGCCCTCCCCGACACCGCACCCGGCCAGGTGACGGCCGCGCTACGCGAGGCCGTCGCGGTCGCCGAGGCGCAGGGCGCGTCGGCGTTCCTGCGCCGGGCGGCGGCGCGGCTCGCCGCCATCGACGATGACGCGCCGAGGCGACAATCGGCGTGACGACCTGCTCAGGCCACGGGGCTGGCCCTGGCGACGGTGAAATCGATCTCGGCCCAGATGCGCGTGGTCGCGGTCAGCACGAGCTTGCCGTCGACGGGCGTGCCGAGCCCGAGATCGCGAATGAACGGCAGGCTATCGAGCGCGCTCATCTCGATCGACCAGTTGCCCGACTGCAATTGCCAGCTGCGCAGCCCCGTCAGGTCAAGCGCGCCGTTCAACAGCGTCTTGTAGCTCGCCGCGGTGAGACTGTCCGCCGACCGCGCCTGCTTGAGATAGAACACGGGGATCGGCAGGCCCCAGACGCCGCCCAGGAACGACGCCATGCCCGGCCCGGTCGTGAGCTGCTTCATTCGCTCTTGGTCGGCCCCGGCACAGAGCTGCCGGAATGCATCCGCCGGAGAGGCCGCCGCGGTCGGGGTCGATCCCGCCGTGCCTTCGATTCGGATGATGCGCTGCTGGGAGGCCTGGGCCTCCGGCCCGTAGCTGGCAATCGCCAGTCCCGAGACGTCGAACGCATCGTTCGATGGCGCGCTGGCGGGCTGGGCGATCGTCGCGTGATATTTGGGAAAGCCCCAGACCTCCTGCCCCGCAACGACCGACCAGGCATTGTCGACGAACAGATAGGCCGGCACGAAGCCGATCGTTTTCGGCAGCACCGCGCCGCGCTCATAGCTGCCGACCAGGAGCCACAGCCCGACATCGGTCTCGGACATCGTGCCCTGCTCCGCGAAGGGCGGCGTGGCCGCCTGGCTCTTGCGCACCTGGATGACGTTGACGAAGGCCATGTCCAGCATCACGCGGAACTGGTCGCGGCCCGCGACGCGGTTGAAGGAGCGGTCGAGGAATCGCTGGCAGGCGCCGAGGTCGGCCGGCACGGCGAAGCCGTAAAAGGTGGAGTCGTTGCAGATATAGGGCGCTGGCGGAAGCGTGATCCATCCGGCGTAGTTGACGTAGGCGTTGGTGATGTACGGCTCGGGGCTGGTCGAGACGATCGGAATGTAGACGCCGGACAGCGCCGAGGCGGCGGCAAGGCCGGACATCGCCGCGACCTCCACGCATCCGGCGTTGATCTCGGGCACACGGGTCCAGTCGCCGGCGAGGAAGAGATTGTCGTAGCCGGACTTGCCGGGCTCCATGCGATGCCGCAGCGTGCCCGGCAGGCTCAGCACATAGCGCTCGCTCGGATTGATGTTGGCACGCCAGAACTGGAAGTCGAGCCGCGCCGATCCGCTGATGTCGCTCGGCGCGTGCAGGAGATCCCAGCGGAACGTGCTGCCGCTGCCGATGTTGGTCCACAGCGTATCGAGCCAGGACGTCATCCAGTCCTTGGATGCGTTCTTCACATAGTCCGCGGCAAGCTGCTCGTCGTTCGGCGCGCTGTCGTCACTCATGATGGCGCAGTAATAAGCGATCGAACGTGGCCCCGGCGCCGGCCAGTCCTCGGCCGGCAGCAATTGCGACATGTCGGAATAGGTGTCGAGCGGCGGCTTGCAGGTGGTGACGATCGGTCCCATCGTCTCGAGCGACGGTCCAGGCGCCACATAGGGACCTCCGAGATCTCCGACCGCGCAGTCGAGCCAGAGTTGCAGCGCCATCGTGCGCACGGTGGGGAGATTGCCAACCATGTCGGCCCAGGCCGGCTTCTGCTGCATCAATGGCCGGCAGATCTCATCGAGCGCGCCGACCGAGATGCCGAGGACCACCTGGTCGAAATCCTCGCCGAGCTGCAGGCTGAGCCGGGCCGCCGGGGGCGGCTGCGGCGGGTTGGGGGGACCATAGGCGTTCTCGAAATTGTAGCCCTTCAGCGCGTAGTACTCGCCGTTCTCGATCTCCTGCCATTTGGGCTCGGACGGCCAGCACCAGTAGTCCTTCACCAGGACCAGCGGATCATATCTGCCATCGACGAACTCGACCTGCTTGTCGATGTGGATGGTCGCGATGTTGCTACCGTCCTTGGTCGGCTCGAGACTCGTGACCTTGTGAAAGAACTTGAAGTTCACGCCGCGCCGCGCCAGGAGCTGGTAGATCGGCGTGCAGATCGTATCCCCCATTCCGACGACGGATTTATAGAAGAACGCCCCCTTGTAGGTGAAGAACAGCCGCAGCAGTCCCTGAACGGCCGAGCAGGCCGACACCTGCTGCTGCGACGGCTCGCGGGAGCCGTTGCGAAAGGCGAAGATGTATTCGTAGAGAGCGGTCACGATGGCGTTGTTGGCGGCCTCTTCATCCTGCTGCGCCAGAAAGCTGCGGAATTCGTATCTGTCGAGAACCTCCAGCCCGTCCGTCAGGCAGTCGTTCTCGATGATGCCGAGCAGCATGCAGATGCCGAGATTGGCGAGGATCAACAGCCGGCGCAGGCCTTCCTCGAGGCCGTCGATCGTCTGGTGCTCCTTGACGATGCCGCGGAACGCATGGAGCAGCGCCGCCATGTCGCCCTGGGCATCGCGGCGCATCGCTTCGACGTCACTGTGCAGCTTCTCGCCGACGCGGTGGGCCAGCAGCAGCAGCGGATGGCCCTTGCCATCAGGCGAGACGGCCGCCAGCCGGGCCCGCCGCTCGGCGGGCATGGCGGCGATCGCCTTCGCCAGCTCGGCATTCTGGTCGCCTGGCCAGTCCTCGAGATAGTAGTTCAGGTTGAAGATGATGCTCGCGATGGTCCGCAGCAGCAGGGTCGAGAGCGGTGGCACGATGTTGTCGGCGGGCGCCCACAGGCTATCCCTGCCGGGATAGACCGATTCATCGACATCCGGCTGAAACCAGAACGGCCAGGGCAGCCATTGTCCGTCGGTATACTCGGCGTAGAAGATCTCGTTCTGCCGCTTGAACGCGTCATCGATCGTCCTGATCGGATCGTTCGGCGGTGCATCGAGTGCCTTCAGCGCGGCACGCAGGATGGTGAAGGCATTCTCGTAGAAGCCGGCCCAGATATGCAGTCCGTGCTCCTCGATGCGCTGGCCCTGCTTGGCGTTGCGTCCGCTGGCGGTCTTGCCCCCGAGACGCCAACCGAGCTGATAGAGAGTGATCTCGTAGCGCTCGCCGCGCGGATCGATCTCGCTCAAGGCGAAGGCCGCGCTCAACGCGCCGATGCCGCCGCCCAATATCGCCACGCGGGTCTTTGTTGCTGCCATGTCGATGATCCCCTGACCTCGGACGTTCTCGCCCGGGCGAGCCGGAACGACGTCGTCCATCGGCGCACGGGTCCGCGATCCGCGCGGCCCGTGCGGTTGAATGACATTCGGTACTATGGGTTTACAAAATCGGCGCCACGCCCAGTTCAATCCGCGTGGCGATGCAATGAGGATGCATCGAATACCTATCACAATCTCCACGCGATCATCAAGCGGGCGCATCGTCGACATCGCGTCAGGCGAAGACGAGGCCGCCGCATCGTTCCCACCGGCTACGTCGTCGTCTCAACTTTTACGAGAAGAAGGACAGGCTGCCACCGCTTAAAGACAGCGCCCCGATCGCGACGCTGCCGTCGATCACGTCAGATCGGAATGCACGTCGCCGGGCCCGTCGAGAAACAGCGGCAGCCGCACGACGATGCGGGCGCCGCGCGGCGCGTCGGTGATCGCGATGCTGCCGCGATGGGCCTCCACCAGCGTCCGCACCACCGCCAGTCCGAGCCCGGCTCCGCCGGTGCCGCGATTGCGCGACGTGTCCAGGCGCGTGAACGGCTCCAGCATGGCCTTGCGCTGGTCGCGGGGAATCCCCGGCCCTTCGTCGTCGACCGTCAGCACGGCGTGCTCCGGCTGGCGTTGCAGCGAGACATGCGCCGCCTCGCCATATTTGAGCGCGTTGTCGATGATGTTGGCGACGATACGACGCAGCGCGACGCGGTCGCCCAGCATCAGCTGCTCGCGCCCGTCGCCTGCATGGTCGAAGCGCACCCGCGCCTGATGCGCGCGGCGATCCTCGACCTCCGCGCGCACCAGTTCGTCGAAGGCAACGAGCTCCTGCGGCAGTTCGCCGGCACCCGCCCGGCTCGCAAGCAGCGCGTCGTCGAGCAGGCGGATCATGTCGGAGATATCGATCACGGCGCGCTGCCGCTCGGCGTCATCCGGGATCTGGTCGACGCGCAGCCGCAGCCGCGTGGCAAAGGTGCGAACGTCGTGAGCAATGCCGCCGACC
Organism: Bradyrhizobium sp. SZCCHNS3052; assembly: GCF_032484495.1. Lineage (NCBI taxonomy): Bacteria > Pseudomonadati > Pseudomonadota > Alphaproteobacteria > Hyphomicrobiales > Nitrobacteraceae > Bradyrhizobium > Bradyrhizobium sp. SZCCHNS3052. The sequence goes on from NZ_JAUETB010000009.1 coordinate 262,971, forward strand.
AGCGCCATGCGCGCCTGCATCAGATCGGCAAGCCGGTCCTGCAGTCGCCCGAACGCCGTCACCACGGCGCGAACCTCGGGCGCATTGCGGCGAACGTCCGGCAGCGGCACCGCCGCCCCGCCGGGGTCGACCCGGTCGACGGCGGCCGCCAAGCGCGCCAGCGGCCGCGTCTCACGCTGCATGATCAGGAGCGCAAACAGCGCGACCAGCGTACCGAACAGGCCCGCGCCGAAGCCGATCGGCAGCCCCTGCTGGGTCAGCACCAGCGACGCGCGCGAGTCCACGACGAGAACATCGCCGCCGTTCAGGCCAATGCGAAACTCCAGGGCATTCTGCGGCGTCCGCGCGAGCCTGGGCAACCACCGTCCCTCCGGCTCCGGCACGAAGGTGATTGTCAGCGGGCGCGCACCGAGCGCACCGGCATAGGCGTCGCGCAATCCGGACCGGACCGGCGCGGGCTCGGTGCGCGGAAGGCGGACCGCCGCGTCGGGTCCGACCAGCCGGACCTCGAAGCGGTCAGAGGACACGGCATCGACGACCCTGCCCCGCTCAGCCCCGGGTGTTCGTTCGATCAGTTCGGCGAGCGCGGCCAGCCGCGTCGGCGGCGGCGTCGCGCCTTCGAGGTCCGCGGTCCGGGCGCGGTAGAATCGCGCCAGGGTGACGATCCAGATCGCGAGCAGACCAATGATGACGATGAGGCCGATACGCATCGCAAGCGTCAGCCGCATCATCACGCCACCGGCCTCACCGTCGCCGTGAACAGGTATCCGCCGTTGCGGACGGTGGTGATCAGGTTCGTTCCCGGGCTTGCGGCATCGAGCTTGCGCCGCAGCCGCGAGATCAGCATGTCGACGGTGCGGTCGAACGGCTCGGCGGAGCGGCCGCGCGTCCAGTCCAGGATCTGGTCGCGGCTCAACACCCGCCGTGGCCGCTGCACGAAGCAGGCGAGCAGGTCGAACTCCGCCGAGGTCAGCTGGATCGGCGCGGCCTGCGCATCCACGATCTCGATGCTGCGGGCATCGACGTCGAGTACGAACCGGTCGAAACCGAAACGCCGGCTCGCGTCACGCGGTGGGCTCGCCTGGGTGCGCCGCAGCAGCGCCCGAACGCGGGCCAATAGCTCGCGCGGCCCGAACGGCTTGACCATGTAATCATCGGCGCCGAGCTCCAGCCCGACCACGCGATCGATCTCGTCGCTCTTGGCCGACAGCATCAGGATGGGAATGTCGTCGCTCTGCCGCAGCCGGCGGCAGATCGAAAGCCCGTCCTCTCCCGGCAGCATCAGGTCGAGAATGATGAGATCGGGCCGCAGCCGCCGCAGCACGGCATCCATCGCCGGCGCCGTGGCGGCGACCTCGATCTCGAACCCTTCCCGGCGCATGAAATCGCTGACGAGCCGGCTGATCTCCGGGTCGTCCTCCACCATCAAAAGCGTGGCCGCAGGCATGCTCATCGCCAGGACTGATGCCCAAAACCCGTAGCTTGGCAATGGGCCGGGAGCGACTGTTACAAGCCGTTACGCGGCAGCCAAATACCGGTATGCGGCCGACCGCGGCGCCGGCATTGGCCGGCCGAGAAGGCCGCCGCAGGCGCAAGGCATGTCCTGCACGCCGGCGACATTTAATTTTGCAGAGCCACTTGCTGAGCAAAATCAGATTTAATATAAATTAAATCGCGCGGCACTCCCAGATCATTTAATGGTTATAAAACAAGATCCTCGTTCTCGCAGGCAAACCGGGCGGCTCTGACGTCCGAAGCGCAACTGAAAAGCCCCACAAACATGCTGCACAATCCCAACGCGAGCACGGTTACCTACCCCTCCCCACAGGAGCAAGGTTGGGAACGTAGCGGACCCGGACCGTTCGACATGGCGCTGGGATTCCTGCGCCGGCACTATCTGGTGATTGCGATCACCACCGTGCTTTCGCTCCTGGCGAGCTTCGCCCTGCTGAAAATCCTGCCGCCCACCTACTCGGCCGACGTCAAGATCATGCTGGGCACCACCTCGAAGGCCGCAGTCGTCCAGCCGCAACCGCCCGTTCAGGACGAGCCGCCGCTCGACATGGAATCGCAGATCGAGATTCTCAAATCGAAGTCGATCGCGACAGCGGTCATCGACAAGCTCAATCTGGCGGACGATCCCGACTTCAACGGCAAAGCCAGCCCGCTGCATGGTGCGGTTGATGCGGTTCGCCGCCTCGTGGGTTCGGCGCCGCAGCCGAACGCGCCCTCGATGGACGATCTCCTCGACGAATTCCAGCGCAGAATGAACGCCTTCAGAATTGGCACGAGCACGGTCGTCGAGGTCGATTTCAGCGCCAGCGACCCCAATCGGGCGGCGATGATCGCCAACGCCATCGTCAAGGAGTATTTCGATCAGCAGTTGAAGGCGGACGCGAACGAGCACCGCACAATCACCGCCTGGCTTCACGACCGCCTGCAGGATCTCGGCAACGACGCGACCGCGACCGAACGTTCCGTGAACGAGCTGAAAAGCCGGTACAACATCGTCTCGGCCGACGGCAGGTTCATGGACCAGCAGCAGGTCACCGAGCTCACCAACCGTCTGGTGGCAGTGCGCACGCGTACCGCCTCGCTGATGACCCGGCTCAATCGGTTCGACGACATGCTCGCGACGAGCAGTGCCGATATGACGATCGACCGCGTAGCCGCGGTCTCCGACTTCTCCCCGGCAGAGCTCAGCGGCAATGTCAATCCGCCCGACGGTCTCTCCTTGAGCAATTCGAACAGCACGCTCATCATCAACAGCTTGCGTCAGCAATACCTCGATAACGCCAAGCGCGAGTACGAGTATTCCGCCAAATATGGCAAGGATCATATCGCGGTCGTCAATATTCGCGCGACGATGAAGAGCATCCGCCAGGCCATCGTCGACGAGGTGCGGCGCCTTGCCGACGTCGCCAAGCACGATTACGAGGAGTCCAAGCAGCAGCAGCAGGAGATCGAGAAGCAGCTGGCACAGGCCGTTGTCCGGTCGCAGGATACCAGGGCGGCCGAGCTCAGCCTCCGCGAGCTGGAGACCAGCGCCAAGAGCTATCGCACGCTCTACGACACCTTTCTTCAGCGCTACATGGGCTCAGTCCAGCAGGGCTCCTTCCCGATTGCGAAGGCGCGGGTGATCTCAGCGGCCACGCCGCCGAAGAAGAAGATCAAGCCAAAGTCCATCGTGCTGATGGCGCTCGGCCTGTTCGGGGGCCTGGCGCTCGGCGGCGGCCTCGGCCTGCTCGCAGAAGTCAAGGACCGCAGCTTTCGGACGACCGACCAGGTCGAGGATCGCCTGCGCCTGCCCTGCCTCTCGGTCGTCCCTCTGCTCAAACGAGGCGAGGTCGACCGGTTCACCAAGAAAGCGACGGTCAACGCCGTTTCCAAGGTCGAACCCGATTCCAGCCCGCGAATGGTGACGAGAGGCCCCGGGACCTGCTGGGCCGCATCCGCCATGCCCACATCGCGCTTCGCCGAATCCATCCGCTCGTTGAAAGTCGCCATCGACCAGGATCCAAGCCCGACGTCGCGGAAGGTCTTCGGACTGACGTCCGCCCTGCCCAACGAAGGCAAGTCGATCATCGCCGCGTCGCTGGCTCAGCTCATCGCAAATTCAGGCAAGCGTGTGATCGTGGTCGATTGCGACCTCAGGAATCCGTCGCTTTCCGCCATGCTGGCCCCCGATGCCAGCACTGGGATCGCCGACATCGTCCTGGGAGGATGCCAGCTCGCAGACGCAGTCTGGACCGACCCGCTGACGCGCCTGGATTTCCTGCCGGGAACGGGTGCCACGCAGCGCGACACCAGTGACATCCTCGGCAACGAGCAGATGCGCAAGCTGTTCGAGCAGCTGCGGGCAGCCTATGACTACGTCATCGTCGATCTTCCGCCGCTCGCTCCCGTTGTCGACGCGCGCGCCATCTCCGCGCTGCTCGACAGCTTCGTCCTCGTCGTGGAATGGGGGCGCACGCCGGCCGAGGTGGTCGAGCACGCGCTGAACACGGCACCCAACGTCTACGATGCTCTGTTCGGCGTCGTGCTCAACAAGACGAACATGAAGGCGCTGAAGCGCTACGCCAATCATTTCGGCGACTACTACAACCACAAATATTACGCCCGTTACGGGAGCGTGATGGCCGAGTAGGTCGATCAGCGCGCGCCGGCCGGTGCGCGCCATAGGCCGCGGCCGGCAACGGAAATCGATCGACGGTCAGCGCTGGTGCTCGGGGCGAATGGAGGGATGGGCGATGCCGGCACGCTCCAGAGCGCTGCGGACATAGACGCCCGAGAGATAGCCCACCTGGACTGCAATCAGACCGGCGCCGGCATAGAGCGCGGCCGGCAGCCCGCTGATGATCGACGCCGCGATGCACTCCATGAAGACGATCGCGGCGAGCGCCAGCAGCGTGCGAACCGTGAACATCGTCCCGGCAACCACCCCGGCTGTAAAATGAAGCGCGATCACCCACATCAGTTCATGCCTCCTCGGGCGTTTCGAGAGGCTAGCGGCCATTGGTTAGCGATGAGCTAAGCCGCCCGGGAGGATTCGAACAAGCGCATCAGGGCAACACTTTCAGGCGAAAGATGCGGCTACGGCCCGCTGAGCGGGTGCAGCATTGTCTGGCGGTTCAGCCAGTGCGCCCGGTAGAGCCAAAGCACCGCGGTGACCAGGACGACATCGAACAGGCCCATCACGGTCTGGCCGTAAACCTGCGGGTGGACGCCGCCCAGGAGGAGCGCGAGCTTGACCGATTGCCGCACCACCTCCGACCCGAGGAACGCGATCAGCGAATTCTGGCCGACGTTGAGGATGAGCGCGACCGCCGGCGATCGCCGGGTGCGCGCGAACACCGCCCACAGCAGCGCCAACAGCAGCGGCAATGTCCAAAGCAGGTTGAGGAGCTTGTCGAACCGATAGGGGTATTTTTCGCCGTTGCTGGGAAAGCCGAGGCTGTAATCGAGCAGCAGCCCGAAGGTGAAGATCCCCGCCAGCGCCGTATAGAACGCGGGTCCGATCAAGCGGTTGGACCGATGGAGATCTCCGAGCCAGATACCGATCACGAAGAACATCTGCGCCTGGAGCGAGAACAGCAACAGAATGATGGCGGGACTCTCGAGCTTGGCTGCCGTGCTCGTGTTGCTGAACCAGGTGGAGGCCACGAAGATCGCAGCCGACGACGCGAGCACCAGGAGCCTGCCGCGCTTGAACATCGGCAGGATCACCGGCAGCAGCAGGAACATCAGCCCGTAGAACTTGAGGATTGTGATGGCGGTCGGCTCGGACTGAAACGTCAGCACGTCGAAAATCGCCTGCCCCACCGGCTCTCGCTTGTTCCCCAGAACAGCCATGCCGACCGCGACCGGCACCGAGATGACGAAATAGGCGGCGAGCACCTTCAAGCCGCGGGCGAGGAGCTCTCCGTGCCTCTCCTTGTGCAGATAGACGTACCCGACCATGAACCCCGAGATCACGACGAACAGTTCGGCGAAGGGGTTGAATTTCGTGAACAGATCGACGGAGTCCGGAAAGACGTTGGCCGTGTGATGATAGAATACGAACAACATCGCGCAGCTTCGATAGAAGTCGATCAGAAGCTCGCGCCTCTTCTGGCCTGCTGCGCTCACCGCTCAATCTCCGAATACACGTCGCTCCATGGGCGACGGTCAGCCGATGGGCGCCGGTCGGACTGACGGCTCAGGCAATCCTTCGCAACGCGGGCAAGCGTCGCGGCGGCGATCATCGAACCACCGACTGCTGAAGCCGTGATGCGACCGATGACAGGCCTCCCCCTCTCATTGCTGGTCCAGACCGCCGAAGCGGAAGATGCGGGCCATCAGCGGCGAAACGCCCACGAAGGTCGCGGTACAGCCCTGGGCTTCCAATTGCTTCCTCAGCATCAGCAGCAATCCGAGGAAGCGCGCATCCATGGCGCAGACGTTCGAGAAATCGATCGTGACCGGCTTGCGGGACGCCGAAGCGGCGCGGAACACCGGAATGGCCCGGTCTACGTGACGCGCATCGGCGGGCCCCGACAGGCTGAGCGTGACCGCGCGCGTCCCATAGTCCTGCGTGATGGTCAGCGCCTCACCCCGCTCATGCGTGCGGCGCATCCACCAGGTCCACACCACGAACGGCAACACGTGGGTGAGCATGAGGCCGAGCATCGCCGTGCCATCGTTCCAATAGCGGCGCCAGAGATAGGGCTCCTCCTTGATGCGCCACAGCCACTCGAAGCCTGATTGGCGCAGGATCGCCGGTGCGCGCTTCACCGTGCCGGCCTGGAAGTTGAGCGCGGCGCCGAGGTGGGCGCGAACTGGAATCTCGAGGCACTCATGATTGCGCTGCAGCCATGATTGTCCCTTCACGCTGCTGAGCGAGGCAACCAGGAAGTCCGCCCCGCTGGCATTGATCTCGTCGATGATGTGATCCCGGCTCAACTCCTCGGCCGACAAATAGCCGGGGTTCAACCAGCCCACGCACTGCAATCCCGCCGACTGGCCGTTCAGCGTCCGGGCGGCCCGTTCGGCGGCCCCCTCCGGGCCACCGAAAAGAAAGAGCTTCAGCGCGTTTGCCGGCGCGGCCTCCGACTTCAGCGCGTCGAAGATATCGGCGCCGGCCGTCCGGCTCTTGATCGGAATCCCAAGCAGCCTAGCGATCCAGACCACCGGCATGCCGTCCACCGTGCAAAGATCGCTCAGGATCAGCGACTCCCTGAAGCTCCTGTTCGACTGGCTGGCGACCAGGAAGTTGAGATTGGGAGTCGAGATGAGAAGCCGGGTCCTGCGTCGGGCAGCGTCGCGGATGCGGCGCAGTACGCCGCGCATGCCGATGGCATCGACCGGTATTCCGAGGACGCAATAGACGTCGCGCGCGAGGTCGTCGGGAATCGCGGCGTCGGCCAGGGCGGCAGCATCGACCTCCGGCCGATCGCGACCCGCCCCGGAGCGCCCCACGCGATAAAGGGGGGATCCCGGCTCCTGCAATTCATGCGTGGTCAGCATCCGCCGCTCTCCCTCAATCTGCCCGCCGCACGAGGATTCCGGGTTGCGGATCCCTGCCGCACCTCCCCGACCGAATAACGTGCGACCCAAAAGCCACTATTTAATTTTAAATCATACCATTTATTTAATACGGTTTATTTGTAAATGCCAGGGCAGATTTGCGGCGCGGCTGCAGCAATACCTTCCCGGCGCACGTCGAAGTCCTTTTATTTAATTGCATCTCCGGATAATGTTCACGGACGGTATTCCCGGCGGCTGCCGGGGCCACGCCGTTCGAATATCCGGGTGAGATCGATGCCGAGAATTTCAGCGACGACGTCGATGTCGGCCGGGCCGCGCGCCTCCGCGGGGACGTTCGATGTCTGTGCGCTGATTCCGGTCCTCGCCTTCGCCTACTCGTCCCTCATTCAGCCGCTGATCTATTTTGGCTTCCCGCCATCGCCCGGGCTCCAGGGCCTGCTCGAGAGCCGGATCGAGAACCGGATCTTCTGGCCTGTCCTCGCGGCCATCGCCATCGTCGTTGCGATGCAACGCCTCGCCCGCGGCGAGCGGCTTGCCGCTGCGCCCAACATCATCAGTCTCTGCGTCTATTTTGGATTGGCCGGCGCCAGCATCGCGTGGGCATTCAAACCCGAATTCGCCTTCGTCCGTTTCGTCCAGGAAGCGATGGTCCTCACCGCCATCGTGCTGCCCGCCCTGCTATCGAGGCCGAGCGCCGACATCCTGCGCGGCGTGTTCCTCTGCTTTGCAGCAGGGGTGATCCTCAATGTTCTGCTGATCCCCGGCGGCTACGCGACCTACGCGCAGTACGGCAACGCGCTGGTCGACATCGGTTACCAGGGCTACTTCTCGGGCAAGAACCTGCTGGGCGAGTTTGCCGCCATTGCGTTCCTGCTCTCGGTTCACGAGTTGCTCTATCCCGGAACGCGCCGCGCGCTCGGGATCGTCGTTGCCGTCGGTGCCATCGTCCTGATCTTCTTCTCGAGCTCGAAGACCGCGCTCGGCCTCGCTCTGGTCGCCCCGATCCTGGCCATCCTGACGCTGGCGCTTGCGAGAACGCTGCGGGTTGCACCGCTTCTGATCCTGGTGGCGATCATCCTCGGCTACTTCGTGGTCGGCGAGCTCGCGGGCTTCACGACCAGCCGCATCGCCTATCTGCTGACGGGTGATTCCAGCTTCACCGGCCGAACCACCATATGGGCCTTCTCTAACTTGGAGATCGCGAAGAGGCCGCTCCTGGGATGGGGCTATCAGAGCTTCTGGCTGGTCGGTGCCGACGCACCAAGCATCACCGATGCACCCGGCTGGGTGAAGGCCATGCCGAACTCCCACAACGGCTACTACGATGCGATGCTGGAACTTGGCTATGTCGGATTTGCCTTTCTCCTCGTGTTTCTGGCGGCCACCGTTCACGTCATCGGCCGCGTGATGAAGCACGACTACAAGCGGGCGTGGATCCTGCTGTCCGTCGCGCTGTTCGTCATGCTCTATAACCTGCTCGAAACCCTGTGGCTGCGCGCGTTCGACGTGACCTGGGTGGTATTCGTGCTCGTCACGGTCGAGGCCGCGCGATACTGGCGGAGGTCGCAACAGAGCATGCCCGCCGCTCAGCCGGCGAACAGGCGGTCGGCTCGTTGGAGCCGTACACGGCCGGCTTGGCGGCCACGGCTCGGCGTCCGCACCTGACGGGAGGCCCGTTGAAGCGTCACGCCAGCGCTATTGCGTTGATCCCGGCGCCGCCGCGAATGGCGCGCCCGCATCGAATCTCGCCTTGGCCGGTAACGTATGCAGCTTGGTATCCCCGGTTGGGTCCACCCAGGGCCACGGATGACTGCCGAAAAAGCCGGGCTTGGCTCTCAGATACAGCGACGCCGGCAGCGGCTGCGCCGCGAGAGCGTCCGTCCAGACCACCTTGCCGGTGAGATAGTCGAAATTGCCGCCGCGGATCACCGTGGCCAGCGTCTTCGGATCAGGCGCCATGGTCCATCGCTCCGGGTCGTAGCCAAGCACCCAGACGTTGCCGACACCGCCCTGCCCCCAAACCGCCGTTCCGGCCCGCATCGATGGATCGTCGTAGCTCCAACCGCTCATGCGTCCAGGTTGGCCCAGCACATTGCCGGCGAACGAATCCCACCACGAGCCATAGGCGAGACCGACGGCTCGAACGCCCGAACGATCGACGAAGCGCTGGCGTTGGCCGGTGAGATGGTTGCGGAAGAAGGTCAGATAGATCGCGTTGCCATGGGTGTAGTCGCTGTCGGCATTGTGGGACAGATTGCCTTCGAACAGGACGTGATGGGCGCCGGCCATGTGCGACGCGTTGATGCCGACCTCGACCCAGCCGGGATTGTCGAAATCGAACGAGTCGTCGGCATAATTGTAGCCGACGACGCTGCCGGCGCCGGACGACCGGAACACCATGTTCTTGCAGACGTCGACGAGGATGTTGTTCTCGATCAGGACCTCCGAGGAGCCCGTCGCCAGGCTGATCGCGTATCCGGCGCCGCCCGGCTGCGGCCACGAGCCGGCGTGGATGTAGGAGTCGCGGAGCTCGACCCGGAACGAATTGTCGATCGCCACGCCCTCGCCGAGCCATTGCGTCACCTCGACGGATCTGGCCCAGGAATAAGCAGCGGCTTCGAACCGCAACGCGCCGTCCGCCCCGCCGACGATGCTCAGATCTTCGACGCCCACCTTGGCAACGTGGATGTCGCGATTGTTGGCGGCGTGGCGACCGCTGTTCGGGTCGGTGCTATAAGGCGTGAGCTGCGCTTGGTGATCCCGGCGATAGCTGATCGTGAGCGGCGAGGTGAATGTCACCGTGCTGCCGGTCACCGAGGCGATCTCCTTGATCTCGGCGGTCGCCCGGTCGGTCCGGGCAAACCACGACATCGACTTCGGCAACACGCCGGGAGCCTGGTCATAGGGACCTCCGGCATTGGCACCGGCATTGTCGTCGCCCGGCTGAACCGGATAGTGCATGTTCCAGGCGACGCGGTCGCCTTGCCAGACCTTCGCTCCCGCTGGAAAACCCGCCGGCGTCGCCTGCCACGATGCGCCTGAGACCTCGTCGAGCAGAACGAAATCGCCCGGCTTCAAGGCCGCGGCACTGGCGAGGGCGACGGTCGACGTCCCCTGATCGCCGTCCGCCAACAGGTCCTGCGACGCGCTGCTGTCGGGGCCATTGTTCCAGCGCGAAGGTCCGACGATGATGACAGGCTTGGCGTCGTAGCTGTACGAGCTCGGGTCGACCGGCGTCAGGATTCCCTTGGTGCCGGCAATCACGACCGGCGTTCGTGCCCGCGCACCGTTGGTTTTCACCAGCCTGGTCGCGCCTGCGCCGGCGCCGCGCAGCGTCACTGGCCGGCTGATCAGGAGCGGCTCGTTGACGATGAACGTCCCGGGGCCGAGCATCACCACCTGGCCGGCGGGTGCAGCGGTCAAGGCAGCCTGAATCGCGCTGCTGTCGTCTCTCCCACTCGGAGACAGCGTGCGGTAAATGATGGTCCGGTTCGGAATACCGCCGGCTGACATCAGCCCGGGATTCCAGGCGGCGAGACGCTCCACCGGCAGCAGATTGCCGGCCAGTGACGGCCCGGTGGACGCGGTCGGCTCGGCGGCCGCGGCAACGCCGCGAAGGAACAGCAGGGCAAGCGCTGCCGTGAACAGCGCCCGGATGCAGGCGGCGTCGATCCGGCGCGTCACGCGCGCGACCGGCCGGAACGAAGCCTGGGTGCAGCCGGGGATCACGAGGCCGATGTCATCCATGGGAACCTCTCGCAGGACCGGTCACACAGCCAAAACGGGCGCCGATTTAAAAACACCATGACTTTGACACGCGCCATGACATAATATTAATTCACGATTTAATTTATTGAAAGGCGGCCGGCGACGCCCTGCTCGGCAGAGCTTCGTCCCAATCTTCCGCCTTCGGCAAGGGATTTGATACGTGACGCCATCGCGCCGCTACCTGCTCATCTCGCCCTGCCGGGACGAGGCCCAATATCTCCGCCGGACTCTCGACAGCGTCGCTGCGCAATCGGTGCCGCCGGCGCTGTGGATCGTGGTGGATGACGGATCGACCGATGACACCCCGGCCATTCTCGACGAGTACGCCCAGCGCCTGCCCTATCTGCGCGTGATCCGCCGCGCCGACCGCGGCGGACGCAAGGTCGGACCCGGCGTGATCGAGGCATTCTATGCCGGCCTGGAGAGCGTGCGGCTGGAGGATTTCGACTATCTCTGCAAGCTCGACATGGACCTCGATCTGCCCGCGCGCTACTTCGAGCTGCTGATGGAGCGGATGGAGAGCGATCCGCGGGTCGGGACCACCTCGGGCAAGCCGTGGTTCGTCCACCCGCAGACCGGCGCCTTGGAGCCGGAGGTCTGCGGCGACGAGATGTCGGTCGGGATGACCAAGTTCTACCGCGTCGCCTGCTTCCAGGAGATCGGCGGCTTCGTGCGCCAGGTCATGTGGGACGGCATCGACTGCCACCGCTGCCGCATGCTCGGCTGGATCGCCGAGAGCATCGACACCGAAGCGCTGCGCTTCATCCATTTGCGGCCGCAGGGCGCCAGTCACAAGGGCATCTGGACCGGACGGCTGCGCAAGGGTTTCGGCCAGTACTTCATGGGAACGTCGCCGCTGTATCAGCTCGCGGTGGCGGTCTATCACCTGCCGGCCTATCCCGCCCTGATCGGCAGCACCGCGATGCTGTGGGGCTATTTCCGGAGCTGGCTGACGGGCCTGCCGCGCTACGACGATCTCGAATTCCGCCGCTTCCTCCGCGCCTATCAGCATGCCTGCCTGCGCCTGGGCAAGCGCGCCGCCACGGCCCGGATCAACGCGGAGCGGGCCCAACTCTGGCGCGCCAGCCACGCCGCGGCCGACACGCGATGACGCTCGGCGGCCGATCGCCGCGGCATTGACACGACGACGACGAAGCTACGTGTTTCTCCGACCCCGTCTGGACAACATGGCCAAGATTCTCGAGCTCAGCCGCTTTCGTGCCGCTTCCGCCGTGCCGCCGATAACGGCGCCTGGCGGCGAGGCGACCGCGCCGGCAGCGTCCCGCAGCACGAACGCCCATGGCAGCGCATCCCCGCTCATTCCATCACTCGACGGCATCCGCGCGCTGTCGGTGCTGATCGTGGTCCTGGGCCATTCCGGGCTTCAGGCCATGGTCCCCGGCGGCTTCGGCGTCACCATCTTCTTCTTCCTGAGCGGCTTCCTGATCTCCACGCTGATGCTGGCCGAGCATCAGCGCACCGGCGCGCTCGACGTTCCCAGCTTCTATGCGCGGCGCGTGTTCCGGCTGATGCCGCCTCTGCTGCTGTCGTTGGCGATCGCCTACGGCCTCACCGCCGCCGGCCTGCTGGACGGCGGAATGACCGTCAAGGGCCTGGCGGCCCAGGTGCTGTATTTCGCCAACTATTACGGTCTGTTCTTCGATCCCGGCAACACGGTGCCCGACGGCACCGGCATTCTCTGGTCGCTCGCGGTCGAGGAGCACTTCTACATCGTCTATCCCCTGCTGATGACGCTGCTGCTCGGATCGGCGCTGCGGCCGCGCACCATCGGCGCGCTGCTCGGGCTCGTCTGCCTCGGCGTCCTCGCCTGGCGCATCCATCTCGTGCATGCCCCTGGGTTCTTCTCCGACCGCACCTATTACGCCTCGGACACCCGCATCGACTCGATCGCCTATGGCTGCATTCTGGCGCTGGTCATGAACCCGGTGCGGCAGCGCTCTGCCTCGGGGCGGATGTCGGCGGCGCAATGGGCGCTGCTGGCCGTCGCCGCGGCGGCGCTGCTGGCTTCGCTGGTCTACCGTGATGCGGTGTTCCGGGAGACCGCCCGCTACAGCCTTCAGGGGCTGGCGCTGATGCCGTTGTTCTACTTCGCAGTCCGCTTCGCCGACGCGCCGCTGTTTCGTCATCTCAACCGCTCCTGGGTGATGACGCTCGGCACCTATTCCTATGCGATCTATCTGATCCACAACGTCGTGATCCGGACGATCGACAGGAACCTGCCCGCGATCGCTGCCAAGCCCTACCTCCTGTTTCCGCTCGCGCTCCTGATCTCCGTCATCTACGCGGCGGCGATCGAGCGCTTCATCGAGCCGTATTTCAGACAGCTCCGGCGCAAGTTCAGGCCGGCGCCTGCTGCGAGAGCAGCGCAGGACGCGTCCGGCGCAGACTGGCGGCTCGGCAACCGTCTCGCCGAGAGTCCGACGCCGCGCGCATCCTGAGCGCATCGGCACCCCTTCACCGCTCCATCGCCTGCTGCACAAATGCGTCAAATTGTGCAGTTTAAATAATTAGTCCCGCATTTAATACTGCGACCCCGACCAATGAATACTTTCGGGGACGGGTGGATGCGGATCGCGAGCGCAGTTGCACGACGAATTCGACGACATACGCTCGGTCCCCTGCCGGACGATCCGGCACTGCGACCGTTGAGGTCCCCGCTCCAGATCAATCTCTCGGGCAAGGTCGCGCTGGTCACGGGAGCGGCGGGAGAGCTCGGCCGCCCGATCGCCCGGACACTGGCGGCCTGTGGTGCAAAGGTCGCCATCCATTATCTGACGGCGCGCGCTGCTGCGGAGAGGCTGTGCGAGGAGCTGAACGAGCTCCAGCCGCAGCACGCCTGCACCATTTCGGGTGACGTTGCCGAGCTCGAGGATGTGCAGGCCATGCGCCGCGTCACCGAGGGTGTGCTCGGCCCTGTCGACATCGTCGTGAACAATGCGGTGACATGGTACGACGAACGCCCCGTCGTCGAGCAGACGCCCGACCAGTTCGACAAGGTGTTTCGCTCCTCGGTCCTGCAGGCCTGGGCGACCGCGCGGGTGTTTTCCGGCCCGATGATCGAGCGAAAATGGGGACGCCTGATTTCTCTCGGCACGGAGATGACGAGCCTGGCCTTGCCCAACCGCGCGCCCTACACGGCGGCCAAATGCGCCATGGACGGCATGCTGCGGTCCCTGGCGCGGGAGCTCGGACCGCATGGCATCACGGTCAATCAGGTCGCCCCGGGCTGGGTCGTCTCCGACAAGGACCGTCGTGACCGTGACGAGGTGCAGCCGCTCTACGAGCGGTCCGTGCCGCTCGGACGGCGCGGCTACGATCAGGACGTCGCCAACATGATCGCGTTTCTGGCCTCGGACCTCGCCGGTTTCGTGACCGGCGTTCGCGTGCCGGTGTGCGGCGGAGTCGTCATGCCGGAGGCCTGAGCACGCGCGCCTCGATGCGGCCGATTCTCGTGATGTCGATCGCGCGTCAGCGGAAGACGCGATGACGGTGGCACCAACGCACGAACACGTAGATCGACCATATGCGCGACCAATAGATCCCCGGCGCCCCATCGAGGAAGGCGCGCCAGAGGCGCTCCACGGCCGTGGGGTCCAGCCCCACCGGCGCAACGGCCTGCGGGTCCCGCAGGGTCCGGTCCATTGCATCCTGCAGGCCGCGCCGAATCCAGCGATCGAGCGGCAGCACGAAGCCGCTCTTCGGCCGGTCGAACAGCGACGGATCGAGGCCACGCAGGCCGATCCGCCTGAGCATCGCCTTGCTTCGCAGCGGCGCGTAGCGCGTCGCATCGGGCAGCCGGTCGACGCTTTCGAACAGCACCTGATCGACCAGCGGCACCCGCTGCTCCAGCGAGGCCGCCATGCTCGCCACGTCATTGTCGCGCAGCAGGCGCTCGCCGAGAAACAGGCGCTGCTCCATGACGCTGATCGCCGACAGCGGAGTGCGCGCGCGCGTCTCCGCGGTGATCTTCGCTCTCATCGCGGCCGGCAGCCCATCTGTCAGCGTATCGACGAGATCAGGCGCGAGCAGCTCGCGCTGAAAACCGGGCAGGAACAGCGCATAGGCCATCTGGTAGAGCGCCAGAAGATCGTCGCCGCGTCGAATCATCTCCGGGAGCTTGGCCCAGCGTGTCTGCGGCGCCACCGTGCCGCGCGACGGCGACAGCATCTGCGCGGCCAGCTTCGCCGCAGCGGCTTTGACGCCGGCCGGCACCCAGGCCGTGCGCTCCGACCATCGCTGCAGGATCGGCAGGTCGCGAAACGACGTATAGCCGCCGAACAGCTCGTCGCCGCCGGTCCCCGACAGTGCCACCGTGAAGCCTGCGCCGCGGATGGCGTGCGACATGAAGTATGAGTTCAGGCCGTCGAAGGTCGGCTGGTCCAGGCTGTCGAGCGCGGCATCGAGGTTGTCGACGAAGTGCTGCTCCGTCAGCACCACCTCGTGATGCTCGGTGCCGATGGCGGCGGCGATCTGGCGCGCGATCGGCCCCTCGTTCAGCTCCTGCTCCTCGAAAGCAAGCGTGAAGGTGTGGATCGGACCCGTGGCCGCGCGCTGCGCCAGATTGGCCATGACCGAGGAATCGATGCCGCCCGAGAGAAACACTGCGAGCGGCACGTCGCTGGCGAGATGCAGCCTCAGCCCCTCCTCGAGGATCTCGGCAAGATGATCCTCGTCCATCGTCGGGTCCGGAGCCCGCTCCGGGATCGACCAGAAATCCTCATCGCGGATGATGTTGCCGACGCCGTCGAACGTCGTGAGATGGCCTGGAGGCAGCAGTTCGACGCCCTTCACCGCCGTGCCGGGACCGACCACGAAACCGTTCCAGACGCCGCTGGCGACGGCCTGCGGATCGAGCTGGGCCCTGCCCAGAAGGCCGGATGCCAGGAGAGCACGCAGCTCGGATGCGAAGGCCACCGACCAGCCCGCGTCGGGTTTCGACGCGCGGGCGACGTACAGCGGCTTGATACCGAGGGGATCGCGCGCCAGCAGCAGCCGGCGCTCCTTCGGATCCCAGCAGGCGAACGCGAACATGCCGCGCAACCACGCCACCGCCTCCGGCCCATGCAGGCCGAGCGCGCGCAGCATCACCGCCGTATCGCCGGTCGAGCTGAACTGCTGGCCGCCGGCGACGAGGCGCTGCCGCAGGTCGGCAAAATTGTAGATCTCGCCGTTGAAGACGATGACATGCCCGGTGACCGGATCGGTCATCGGCTGCACACCGGCGGGCGACAGATCGAGGATCGCGAGCCGGCGGTGCGCCAGCAGCGCGCCCCAGCCACGCTCGTCCGCGGGCGAGGTCCAGACTCCCCCGGCATCCGGACCGCGATGGAGCATGGCATCGTTCATCCGCCGCAGCGCTGCGCGGTTGTGGTCGTCAACCCGTCCGATGATCCCAGCGATGCCACACATCAGAACATTCCGTTTGAGACGCGCGACGTCAAAACGACCGACGACACGGAACGGCCTCGCGCGCGAGATCGCGTGCGACCAGACCTCGGGCATCGCAGGACCATCTCGGCCCTCAAATGGAAGCAGCCGTTCCGGACGACCAGGACGCCGGCGCTGGCGCCGAAGCCGGCAGCGGACCGTAGGTCCGCGCCAGGCATTGTTCGTAGTCGAGCGGCGGCGTCCAGCCAAGCGTCTCCCTCAGCTTGCGGTTGTCGAAGCGCAGCGGCTTGAGCATCGCGTCGAACTTCTTGGGCGTCAGGATCGCCGGCACTTTGGTCGCCCGCCTGAACACGGTCGCAAACGCCAGCCGTACGATGCTGCTGGCGAGCCAATGCGGGATGGGCAACCGGAGGCCGCGCTCGCCGGTGCCGCGCATGTAGTCCGACAGATAAGTCCAGACCCGCTCGCCGGGACCGTCGACGATGTTCAGCGTCTGGCCGATCGCCCGCGAATCCGTCGCCGCCAGCGCGAAGACGTCGGCGCAGTTCTCGACATGGGTCATGGGGATGCGGGTCAGCGGCCCGATGACGACGTGGTGGCGTCCGATCTGCTGGCCGAGCGCGGCGAGATAGCCGTGGCCGCGTCCCCAGATGAAGCCGGGACGCAGCACGGTGAGATCCCAGCCGTTCTTCTCGACGTAGCGGCGCGTCACCCGCTCCTGCCACCATTTGGCGACGGTGTAGCCGCCACGGGTGTAGACGTCGGGCGTCTGCTGCAGCGGCGCGCTTTCGTCGAGGACGTCGCGGGTCGCAGTGTAGTCGTAGACCGAGAAGCTGCTGCACAGCACGAGCCTGCGACAGGCGCTGCCTGCCATCGCCTCGAGCAGCCGCTCGGTGCCGCCTACCGTGCCGGCGAATTGCGCGTCCTCGCCGCCGGCGACCACGGCCGCCAGATGGATCAGCACATCCACATTCTCGAACGCGCGAGCAAGGTCGCGCGAGGTGCGCAGGTCGGCCCTGACGATGTCGACCGACGACGGCCAGCCAAGGGCGTCAACGCGCGTCGCCGGACGCACCATGGCGCGAACCTCGATGCCGCGGGCCAGCAGCGCATCGACGACATGCCGGCCGAGAAACCCGTTGGCGCCAGTGACCAGGGCTTTCATATCGCCAGCTTCCTCATGTCCGCCTGCTCCGTCGGCTTCATCGCTTCGACCATCCGATTGACGGCCAGGACGTCCTCGATCGTGATCGGCAAGGCCGTTCCCGAGCCGAGCGCCTGATAGGTGCGCGCCAGGCACTCCCACAGCCCCTCATAGGCGCCTGGGCCCTTGAACTTGCGCAGCAAGGTCGAAAGCGCCGCGCGGCGGATGTCGCGGCCCTCCTCCAGTCCGCTGAAGAACGGGCGCAGCGGCTTCGGCACGTTGCGCGGGCCATCGAAGGTCAACCGCGTTTCGAACAGATTGGCGATCGCCTGCATCCGCTCGCCATAGACCCGCAGCCAGAACGCATCGGGCTGCGCGCTCGCGCTGAAGCCGAGCGTCGCCGTGCCGCGCTCGGCCTCGACCACACAGCGAAACTCGTCGAACGGCAGCGGCGAGGCCTTGCGCTTGCTCCAGACCGTCTCCGCCTTGCGGTGTGGGCCGACGAAGGCATGCGACAGCGAGGCGAGATGCGGCAGGAAGTCGGCGATCGCACCACCCGCCAATTTGAGCGCCGGATGCGGCGAATTCGGATCGGCAAAGCCGTCGGGGCCGAGGATGTCGAGGCAGATCAGCACGTCGACGTGGGTCACGGCACCGAACTCGCCGGTCTCGATGCGACGGAGTATCTCCTGCGGCGCCCGGTTGAAGACGTAGTTGTAGTCCTCGACGACATGGCGGCCGGTCTGCTTGGCGCGCAAGGTCAGGGTCTGCAGCTCGTCGAAGGTCGAGGTCGCGGGCTTCTCGACGATCACATGCGCGCCGGCCTCGAGCGCGTCCATCGCGAGTCGAAAATGCGAGGTCGGTGGCGTCGTCACGTGCACCACATCGGGCCGCACCGTCTGCAGCATCGTGCGATGATCGGTGAACCAGGACGGGATCGCGTAACGCTCGGCCGCGGCCTCCGCCGTTGCCGGCGACAGGTCGCAGATGCCGGCCAGTTGAACGCCCGGCAAGGTGTTGAGGCAGGCGAGATGCTGGCGGGCGATCTGCCCTGCCCCGATGAGCACGGCCTTCATCACGAACGGGTCTCCAGGATTTCGCAATAGAAGTCTTCGAGCGCCTGTGCGGCCGCGCTCCAGGCATATTTCTCGACCGCGACCTGCCGCGCCGCGCCGCCGATCCGCACCGCAAGATCGGGCTCGGCGAGCAGCCCGTTGACCGCATCTGCAAAGGCGTCGGGCTCGTCTGCGATGAGGATGTCGCGTCCGGGCATCGCCTCGATGCCCTCGGCACCCAGGCTGGTCGAGACGATCGCCTTGCCCATCGCCATGGCCTCGACGATCTTCAGCCGCGTGCCGCCACCGAGCCGCAGCGGGACGATCACCGCCGCTGCCGCGGCGAGGTGCGGCCGCAGGTCCGGCACGAAGCCGGTCAGTTCGATCCGCGGCCCGGCCAGCGCCGTCAACGCCGGCGGCGGCCGGCCGCCGATGATCTTGCAGCGCGCATCCGGGTGCCGGGCGGCGATACGAGGCCAGATGTCGTGTACGAAATGCGTGACCGCATCGATGTTGGGCACCGTCGACAGCAGGCCGAAATAGACCAGCGTACGGCCATCGGGCGCGGGATCGGTGCTGCGCGGCTGGTAGAACTCGACATCGGCGGCGTTGGGGATGACCGCAGTGCGGGCGTTCGGAATGTCGTCATGCAGACGCTTCTCGTCGTCCGCGCTGCAGAGATAGACGCCATCGGCTTTTCGATAGGCCGCGATCTCCTCGCGGCGCAGCTTGCGCCAGTTCGCACCGGCGTAGAGCCGGCGGCCCAGGCTCGCGCCGGTGGCGGCGAACTGCCGCGCCAGATCGTAGGCGATCTCATGCGAGTCGATGATCAGCCGCGGCGGCGTCGCGCCAGCCGGCGCCTGACGGAACAGGCAGTGGCCCAGATAGGGAAATTCGAGATTGACGACGTCGAACCGCGTGGTCCGCAGCACCCGATCCAGCACCCGCTGCAATTCCGGCAGGGCCACGCGCAGCCGGTCGAAGCTCCGCACCGAGACCAGCGAGCGCAGTTGCAGCAGCCGCTTCGCAAGACCGTCACGGCCGTAAGGGTTCGGCACCAGCACCACGTCGCGGCAATAGGCCTGCATGGCCCGCCGGCACTCCTCGATGTCGAAGGCGTCATCGACCATCATCACCGCCGTGAGGTCGTGGCGGCGCGCGAGCTGGGTCATCAGCCCGTGCATGCGCGCCTGTGCCCCGAACCGCGGCGGGCTCGCCGGCATGTGCGAGACGCTGAGGATGCTGAGCCGCCGGCGATCGGCGAAACCGGACGCGGACCATTCGGGGTCGCGCTGCGCCGACGGCGCAGGCTCCGCCTCCATCACATCCAAGCCTGGGTGGTTGTCGCTGGTCATGACCATTTAAAACATTTAAATCACGGGATATTTTATATGTGACATTTAACGATTGCGATAGTTAATCGCGGCACGAGGGCGGGGTTCCGGGCTCCTTTCGCTCCCTCTCAACGCTTGCCGATGAAGTCCCGGACGATCGTACCTGCGATCCTGAGCGGCTCGCGGACCCGGAACACGCCGACAACGATCGCGAGATAGAGACAGCCGCAGAAGCAGCCGGACAGGATCATGCGCACGAGCGCGGGATAGGCTCCGAGGAACGTCGCTTGCAGCCACCAGCCGGTCGCTGCGGTTGCGACGGCGCCGATGGTCTGCGCTCCGACGGCCCGGACCACGAGCTCGGCACCGATCCCGATCGGACGTCCGGCATACATCACCGACGGCAAAGCGATCAGCGAGTATCCGGCCACGACGCCCCAGGCCACGCCGACCGGACCAAACGGCAGCCCGGCCAGCACCGCGACGACCTGCGCGACCAGAGAGATGATGCCCCAGGTCTGCCAGCGGTCCGCCCTCCCGAGCGACAGATGCAGCCAGCCCTGCGAGCCCTCGACGACGTGCGAAATGCCGCGCAGCGCGATGATGCTGAGCAGCGCTCCCGCAGCCTGCCACTTCTGCCCCAACAGCACGACGGTGAGGTCCTCCGCCGTGACGGAGAGGATCGCCGCCGCCGGCATCAGGAAGAAGGCCAGGATCGACAGTGCCGCCTCATACTTCTGCCGAAGCGCGGCCGGATTTGCCTGGAACTTGCTCAGCGCCGAGCTTCCCACCGCATGCGTCTGATTGAGCGCCGCATAGATCGAGTTGTCGTACAGGTTCATCGCATTCTGGTAGTACCCGACCTGATCGGGCCGGTAGAGCAGACCGAGCGCGATCCGGTCCACCGCCCGCGACAACGTGTAGGCCACCGTGAATCCGACGACGTGGAGGCCAAAACGCACCATCGATCGCACCTCGGCGTCGAACACCGGCGCGCTGGGCCGCCAACGGCAGGCCGACCACGCGGCGACCACGACGCAAATCGATGTCACGACGGGGCGAATGACCAGCGCCCAATAGCCGTAGCCCTCGAACGCCATGGCGACGGCGGCAACCGTCCCTGCCAGCGTGCCGAACAGCTGGATCCGGCCGATGCGGCCGAACTGCAGCGTGCGCCGGAGCAGCGCCATGTGCTGGTTGGTCAGCCCGGACAGCACGAAGGTGATCGCGACGCAGAGCGCGATCGGCTCCAGTCGCGGATCACCGTAGATCCAGGCAATCAGTGGGCTGGATGCCGCGACGACGATCGCCACCGCAACGCCGATGCCGGTGCTGACCCAGAACAGACCGCTGACCTGGGCCGGAGTGATCCTGCTGCGCTGGGCGGTGGCATCGAGCAGGCCGAAGTCGATCAGCAGCGGCGCGAAGCTCGTCAGCACGGTGACGATGGCGACGAGTCCGAAATCCTCCGGCGCAAGCAGCCGGGCCAGAACGATGGCCGCTCCGATCTGAAGCACGGAATTGCCGTATTGGATGACGATGGAAATCAGGCCGCCGCGCAGCGCGCGGCGTCCGAGATCGCTCGACTCCCGATGTTCCTCGAAATAGGCGGCGACGGCTTCCGACATTTCCGTTCAATCGCTTTCAATCATCGTAACCAACCTTCCGATTCCCAGTCACGGGCCAAACAGATCCGTCCAGGGCCATGAAAATCCGACCATCGAAAATGCAGCCGGTATAGAATCGTTCGCGGCCGAGATCGGAGGCCGCGGGGAGCGATGACGTCTCCTTGTGGCGGAGAAAAGGATTGAAACGTCACTGCGCCAACAATACCGGCTTGCGATTTAACTCCTGCTCGCGCGTGATCCCTGGACCGGCCGCCATCGCGGCCAGCCTCTTCAGCCGATCCTTGCGGGCAGCGAGGCCCGGCATCGGCTGCAGACCCGTGGCCTCCAGGATCGTCTCCCACCGATACACCCAGTCATGCCGCATCAACGTCTGGGCCATGCCGGTTCGCCGCATCCGGTCCTGGCGGACCGGATCGTCGTCCAGCTCCCTGATGACCCGGTCGATGTCGGGCGATGTATGCGGCACGTCGATCATCACCTCGGGCCAATCGAACAGCCGCGGAAACAGCTCGTTGTCGGGACGCTCGCCGAGCATGATGGCTCCCGCCGCCGCGCCCTCGAAATACCGATAGCCGAACTCGACCTGCCGCCCGGTCTCCTGCGGCTCGTCGAACTTGCCGGGATTGACCAGAAAATACCTGCTCCTCTTGGCGAGGTTTGCCATCTGCGTCCGGTGCTCCCGGAGATCGATGGCCTGGCTGCCGCCGATCGTGTCGTGGAGATAGAACAGGCCGCTGTCCCGCGCCATCGCGAGCAGTGATTGGTGCGTGACACGGGAGCGGCGTCCCATGCTAAAGACGTCGATGACCCTTGCGGGCGGATCGGGATAGGGACAAAACCGGATCGCATCGATGGCGAGCGGAAGATGCGCGCATGCCTTGCCGATCTCCTCGCTGAGCGGCTTCACCGTACTGATCTGGAACGGCATCACGACGTCGAACTTGGCGAGGATCTTCAGGAAATGCCGGTGCTTGGCGATCTCCTTCACCCAGAGCTCATCCAGCAGACACACCGAGGTCCTGCACGCGCCTCTCAGATCCTCGATCGCATCGAACATGATCAGGTCCTGCGGGAATCCGCAGATCGCGAACAGAACGTCGTATTGCTGTTGCGGCTCGATCCGCGCCAGCCCGGGATTCAACAGCACGGGCGCGTGGTAGCCCAGCCGGGTGGCGAAGCTCGCCCGTCGGCTCGACGGGTCGAGCACGGGCGCAAACATCTCGGCTGAATCGACCTCGCAGATGATGTCCTCGAACTCGACGTGAGGACCGCGATTGAGGGCTTTGCCGAAGATGTTTCGAAGTGAGAAGACGGCGATGCGGGGCTTGCCCGGCTGCGAACTCATGACGCCTCACTCTGGTGTTGTTGGATCACTTGCACGGTGCTGTGCGGAGAAGGCGGCGACGTCACGACGATGAAACCGGCGTTTGGATGAGACCCGCGTCCAGCGCGATCCGTGCGGCGGCATCGATGCGCGCGAACGGAACGTCGGCCCGGACCGCCATGTCGAGCAGGCTGTGCTTGCCATCCGCAAGGTTGAGGACCCACAGGAGGTCCATCTGCGTCGCACCGCCTGCCTCGCGCTGGCCGGCAATCGCGCGATACAGGCCGCGCCGTCCCAGTTGCGGCTCCCCTCGCCCATCGACGCGCTCATAGATGCAGTCGCGATCGAGCAGATCCAGCACCTCCTCGATGACCGCGTAGGATTGGTCGAGACAGTCCGGCTTGACGAAATTCAGATTGTCGGCCGAGGTGTGATATTCGGGGAACGTGCCGTGCACGCCGCGCATCAGGCACCCGACCGGCAGATCGAATCCCGGTGAGCAGAACTGCCGCTCGTCATATCCATAGGGACTGAATGGCAGAATCTCATGCGGATGGCCGGCGTGCTTCAGGACATGGGCGACGGCGCGATCGATGCTCGCTCCGCTCCGGCTCTGCTTGTAGTGAAATCCACTGGGATCGCCGAGACAGGTGAGGACGAGGCCGTGTTCGACATGGCCGAGATTCCGCTCGTTGCGGTCGAGCCACGCGAGCGCGCCGATCGTTGCCGGCAGGAAAAGAAATCGGTACCCGAGCCGGCGGGTCCGCTGCGCCTGCCGCATCGCCAGCGCCGTCATGACGGCAATCCCTGAGAGATTGTCGTTGGCGAGACTCGGGTGACAGATGTGACAGGTGATCAGGACTTCCTTGTCCGTCCGTCCAGGGACGAAGAATTCGCCATAGGTCAACGATCCCTGCGAGAGCTCGCTGTCGATCTCGACGCGGTAGCTGTCCTCCGTCATTTCCCGCCACAGACGGTCCGGCAGGCAGAAGCCCCAATCGTCGGCATAGTAGCCGGTCCGGTATGGAATGAGATCAGGCTGATCCGGCAAGCTATGGACGTGCTTGGCAAGCTCGGCACGGCTGAGCACCGCCTGGACCGGCTTGCTGTAGCCCATCACGTGCAGATTGTTGTCGGCGAAGTCGACGAGAACGCGGCCCGACAGGGTCGAGATCGTCGCGCGACGAATGTTCCACTCCGCCGGCACATGCCAGTCCAGGACGGGCGTCCCGGAGGGGACCTCGTGAATCGTAAGACCCACATGACGCGCGACAATGCCGAGCGTCTGCCGGACACCCGCCCCGGTGAGGCTGCGATTGATCGGAAACAGCTCAGCGACCAGATCGTGGAGATCGATCGCCGGCATTCTCGGACCAGCCGTGGATTTGAGGATGTCCAACATGGCGCGTCGACCCTACACCATCATTCAGGCCGACGCCTGCGCGGCATCGGCTGCGAGATCGCCGGTCGGCAGCGGCACGATCGTCGGCTGGTAGACCAGATACTCCGCGGGAGCTTCCACCTGATCGTATGGCGCGACGACCTCCTCAGGCAGCCGCGCAAGATCGGTCACCCGCAGGAAGTCGCGCAGGCTCGTGCCTGTCGACTCCGAATCGACGTTGATGGCGCCGCGCCGGCCGCTGACGTCGGCAAAATGAACGGTGCGGAAATCGATGCTGAACCGCGTCACGCCCGAGGTGTTCGGCACCGACGAATGCAGATGCGCTCCGGAGAAGATCGTGACGCCGCCGCTCGGCGCGATCACCCGGATCTGTGGATCCAGTGCAATCTCCTGCTCCGGCTTCGGCTGCACCCGTGTATCAGTCTTGATGTGCCGCGCCGCCGATGCGCGTGAGGTCCGGTTCCACTCGTAATAGTTATAGTTTCTGGAGCCGTTCTTGATCGCCTCGTCGAAATAGCGCGGGTGGAATGCAAGGCCGTTGTCCGGCGCAATGTCATACACCGGCAGCCACCAATTGAGCTGGCACGGCGGCGCCGAGTACCAGGTGTCGCGATGAGGGTGGAATGCGAATGCGATCCCGGTGGTGAGATAGTCGTCGCTCGTTGCCGACCGCAGCCGCGGCACGTCGAAATAGGTCAGCTCGGGGTCGCAGCCAAGCTCGCGGAGCGCTCCCTGCACCAGCTCCTTCGACCGGGCGTGATGAATGAAGAATGGCTTCAGCCTGACGAGAATCTCGACGTAGCGCTCGACAGGAAGCTCGAATTGCGCCGTCCGCGGATCGTAAGGATGAAACGCCTCCTCGATCAGCTCCCTGGCGAACGCCACCAGCGCATCGAGCGAAGGCGTCGGCGAGTACAGGAACAGCGCACCCTCGTACAGTTTCTGGCGCCGCTCGTCATCGGGCATGATGGCATCAACGAAAATGTTCGTCATTCCGTGATCCTCCTCGACAAATCGTCAGAACCTTCGAGGCGATCGGGCCGCTCCGGAGCCGCCAGATTCCTCCCCCAAGACACCTCGCTGCCGCCGTGCTGCTTCACCACAGCCCCCGTTCGGCAAGCGAGGGCCAGGCAGCATCCTTGGCCGACAACACCGTCACCGGCTGCGGCCATCGGATGCCGATCATCGGATCGTCGTGCCGGAAACCGTCCGAGAGCTCCTCGACATAATCCTCGCCCATCAGATACTCGACCGTCACGTCGTCGGTCAGCGTCTGGAATCCATGGGCAAAGCCCGCGGGGACGTAGAGCATCCGCGCCGTCGAGGGACCGAGCTCACAGGCATAGACCTCGCCGCGCGTCGCAGACTCCGGCCTGATGTCGACGATGACGTCGTGGATCAAGCCGGCGCTGCAGCGGACGATCTTGGCGTCAGGCTTCGGCGCACGCTGGAAATGCATTCCGCGGACGGTGCCGCGGCGTCGGGTCACCGAGCTGTTGCCCTGCACCGGGACAAACGCGATGCCCTGCTCCGCAAAGGTCTTCGCGCACCAGGTTCGCGTGAAGCTGCCGCGCTCGTCGGAGCGAACGGTCAGCTCGATCAGCCGCGCATCCGAACGTCCCAGCTGGACAAACCTCATGGCTCAAAACTCTTCGCGCAATCGTGCGGCAATGCCTTGCTCTACTCCTCGATGGTGGCCTTGGGGACCGGCACGATGAAGCGGCCGCCCCAATCGCGAATGGCCGCCATCTGCGCCTTGATCTCGCTCTTGATGTTCCACGGCAGGATCAGGACGTAGTCGGGCCTGGCTTCGAAGATCGCTTCCGGCGGCAGGATCGGAATGCGCACGCCCGGCATGTAGCGGCCCTGCTTGGACGGGGCGCGATCGACCGTGAAGTCGAGAAAATCGGTGCGGATCCCGCAATAATTGAGCAGCGTCACGCCCTTCGCCGGGGCTCCGTAGCCGACGATCTTCTTGTTGTCGCGCTTCAGCGCCGTCAGCAGCTCGAGCAGCGCCCGCTTCGTCTCTTTGACCTGCTCGTTCCAGGCCATGTAGATCGCGTCGTCATGCAGCCCATAGGCCCGCTCTCGTGCCAGAACATCGGCGACGTTCGGGCTCTCCGCATGAGCGGCGCCCGCGTGGCAGACGAAGAACCGGATCGAGCCGCCATGCGTTTCCGGGAGCTCGACGTCGAACACCCGCAAGCCCGCTTGGGCGAAGATGCGCAGGCCCGCGATCAGCGACAGATAGGAGAAATGCTCGTGATAGATGGTGTCGAACTGATGCCGCTGCATCAAGGTCAGCAGGTGCTGAACCTCGAAGGTCGCGACGCCCTCGGGGGCCAGCAGGATTTTGACGCCGCCGACGAAGTCGTTGATGTCGGGAACGTGTGCGAGCACGTTGTTGGCCGTGAGGAGATCGGCCGACCAGCCCTCCTCCCGGAGGCGGGCCGCATAGTCGCGGCCGAAGAACTCGACCCGGGTCTCGATGCCCTTGGCGCGCGCGGCCAGCGCAACGCTTTCGCAGGGTTCGACGCCGAGGCAGTCGATCCCCTTCTGGAGGGAGTATTGCAGCAGATACCCGTCATTTGACGCGATCTCGACATGCCGCGAGGCCGGACCGAGCTTGAAGCGATCGGCCATGGCTTCGACGTAGCACCGCGCGTGCTCGAGCCACGAGGTGGAGTGCGAGGAGAAATAGGCATAGTCGGCGCGGAAGATCTCGGACGCGGCCAGGAGGTCGCGTGTCTGCGCCAGACGGCACTCGCGGCAGACGAAGGTCTCCAGCGGATAGAACGGCTCCGCGCGCATGTAGTTGGCCGGATCGATGTAGTCGTTCGCAACCGGCGAGGCGCCGAGGTCGATCAGCTTGAGGGTCAGGTCGTCGCCGCAGTGCCGGCACTTGGGCGCGACGCCGACGGCGGTGGGAAGGGTCAGTTCCATGATGTCTCCGTCACTACTGTCTTTGCCGGCTGAGGCGAAGCGTCTGCCCCGGCGCGATCACGTCCATTGCAACCTGTCGTTGATCCTGGCCGTCTCCATGTGTTCCTGCAGGACCTTGAGACGGATCAGATCGGACGAGCGAAACTCGGCATCCTTGAACTGCATTCTCTTGAGACCATCGACCAGGTTCTGGATCGACTGGTCGAGGGTGACCTGCGGCTGATGATCAGGGGCGAGGGAGCGGTACAGGCCGAAATCGACCTTGTAGGAGCGGCTGTCCACCGGCGCGGAGGTGTTGATCGACACGCTGGTCCCCGGCACGCGCGCAGCCACCGCGTTGGCGAGATCCTTGACCTGGTAGTTGCGGTCGTCCGAGCCGGCATTGACGGTGAGGAAGCGGCCGCCCGTCGCCGCCGGCCTGTCGATGGCCCAGTCGATCGCCCGCGCCATGTCGGCGACGTCGATCAGAGGACGCCACGGGGTGCCGTCGGAGAGCACGCTGATCTGGCGACGGGTGAGCGCGCAGGCCACGAAATCGTTGAGGACGAGGTCGAGCCGCAGCCGATCCGACATGCCGCAGGCCGTCGCAAAGCGCAGACAGGTGATGGTCATGCCGGTGTCGATCGCGGCGAGTTCCTGCTCCGATCCGATCTTCGACTTGGCGTAGGCCGTGATGGGATTGAGCGGATCGCTCTCCTTGCGCGGCGGTCCGTCGGCGATGCCGTAGACGCTGCAGCTCGACGCGAACACGAAATTCTTCACGCCGGCCGCCGCAGCCCTCCTGGCGAGCGATACGGTGGCATTCTGGTTGACGTCGAGCGTCACATCCTGGAAGCGATTGCCCATCGGATCGTTGGAGATCGCCGCCAACTGGACCACGGCGTCATAACCGCGGAGGTCGAGCGACATGTCGCGGACGTCGCCATGGATCTGCTCGTCGAGACATCGCTCCGGAACAACCGGCGCTCCGGTCAGGCAGTGCGCGAAATAGGCGTTGTCGAAGCCGTGCAGCGTCGCATCCGGGCGCTGCGCCCGCAGATGCCGCGCGACGACCGGACCCACATAGCCCATGTTTCCGGTGATCAGTACCTTCAAAATCGCACCCTCTATGCCACAAGCCAAAACAAGAATTTAAATCATCCTGTAGTGGATTATAATTTAATATTCTAGCCAGCGTCCAGTGAATCCGTCGGCAAGCGACGCCGCCCGCCGATTTCTCCGGCACGACGCACAAAACTCCGGGAAAACCCGTGTATTTACCCCGACCCGCCTGATGTTGCGATCATCCGGCCGGCGCGGCATCAGGCCCCCTCTTGATTTAATTAATTCGCTCAATTAAATAATGCCGCAAAACGAACAAATGTTGATCGCAGACCTCGGCAGCTTTAATTCGATCCCTGCAAATGAGGCGTCCCGCGCGGGATGCCCCGCCCGCCTCGATGACGCATTGATTGAAGCATTGAAAGACAGAGCATGACACTATCCGCCGGCGACTGGGTCGAAGTGCGCAGCAAGGAAGAGATCCTGGCGACGCTCGATGCCAACGGACGCCTCGAAGGGTTGCCGTTCATGCCGCAGATGTTCAAATGGTGCGGCCAGCGCTTCCAGGTCTACAAGCGCGCCCACAAGACCTGCGACACGGTCACCGGATACAACACCGGAGAGTGGCTCGGACGGCGCCTCCCCGACGCGGTGCATCTCGAGCATCGCTGCGACGGCGAGGCCTATGGCGGCTGCCAGGCGGCCTGCCTGATCTTCTGGAAGGAGGCGTGGCTCACCCCGGTCGATCCGGCCAAACCAGCGTCGGCCGGCCCGGATCGCGCGGCTCCCCTTCCGCCGCCCGGCGGCTGCACGGTGCGCGCGGTGTGGGATGCGACCAAGTCGCCGGACCAGCAGCCGGGAAAGGGCCCGCGCTACGCCTGCCAGGCGACCGAGCTGCCGACCTACACCCAGCCGCTCAAATGGTGGGACGCCCGGCAATACGCCGAGGACATCGCGTCCGGCAATGTCTCGCTCGCGAAGATGTTCCGGGGCTTCCTCTACTTCGCCTATGTCGGCGCCACCATGGCGCGTCGTCCCCGGCTCGGCCGGCCCGCGCGTTGGATCTACGACCGCGTCCAGTCGCTGTGGGGCGGCGTACCGTTTCCGCGCAAGCGCGGCGATCTCCTAACGGACAAGGACGCGCCGATCGCCGATCTCGGGCTGCAGCCCGGTGATCTTGTCCGCGTGCGCCCGCACCAGGACATCCTGGCCACCATCGACAAACAGACCAACAACCGCGGCATGGGCTTCGACGCCGAGATGGTGCCCTATTGCGGCAAGGTGTTCCGGGTGCGAACGCGGGTCGAGAAGTTCATCGACGAACGCACCGGCTACATCCGGCGGATGAAGACGCCGGCCGTCATCCTCGACGGCGTCTATTGCCAGTCGCGCTACAGCGAGAACCGGTTGTTCTGCCCACGCGGCATCTATGCGTGGTGGCGCGAGGTCTGGCTGGAGAAGGTGCCGTCCACCGCAATCGAGCGCCCGCCGGCAGAGGAGATCGTCGAACTTCCCCGACGGGCGGCCGGCTGACCGCCGGGCGCAGCGACGCATCGCGGCCAAGCGCCGATCATCTCCTCGCCGATCGGATATCGATGCGCCCTTCGCGGCGAGCGCCTTCGGCCGCCGTTCACCCCAGTGACAGCTTGCGCGCGACGAATGCCTCGGCATAGCGCTCGGCGGCGCGGCATTCCATGCCCCGCAACCGCGCCAGTCCCATGAACGTTTCCGGGTCGAACCATTGCTTGGAGCGCTGGCTGCCGAAATGCGCCATCAGCAGCGCGACCTTCCGCTTCATGATCCGCTCGGAGACGGGCATGTAGACATTGGGCCGTCCGAGATCGCCATCCCATTTCGGAATCTCGTACTCCAGGACGAGATGATCGCGGAACGTGTTCCAGACCAGGCGGTTGACCTGCCGATGGTCCTGATGGGCGTCGTCGCGGCGGTGGGCGAGGATGACGTCGGGATTGATGCGGCCCTTGAGCTGCTCGAACCAGGCCTTGATCTCCTCGCCCTGCTCGGGGAAGAAGCCGTCGCGGAACTGCATGATCTCGAGATTGCGGCCGGCGGCCTCGGCGAGGAAATCCTCGGCAGACGCCCGCGCCTCGACGCCGCGCTCGCCATTGCCGCTGAGCACGCACCAATGAACATCCAGGCGGATGCCCTGGTCGAGCCAGGACAGCAGCGTGCCTCCGGCGCCGATCTCGATGTCGTCGGAATGCGCACCGAGGCACAGGACCGACAGCCGGTCGCCGCGACCGGCGAGCTGCAGCGCCCTCATCCGTTCACCACAGCCGGAAGGCTGGAGCCGAGATGCCAAGGCGTGTCGCCGCGCTCGATCATCTCCTCGAGCACCTGGCGGTCGCGGAGCGTGTCCATGGCCCGCCAGAACCCTTCGTAGCGGTAGGCCATCAGCTCGCCGCGGTCGATCAGCCGCTTGAACGGCTGCACGACCAGCTCATCCCCCTCCTCGATATAGTCGAAGATCTCCTTGCGGAAGATGAAGTAGCCGCCGTTGATCCAGATGTTGGAATCATTGCTCGCCGCCATGCGGCCCACGGTGCCGTCGGCGTCGAATTCGGCGAGGTGGAAGCTGATCGGCGGATGGATGGCGATGAAGCAGCCGATCTTCCCGCTGCGCTTGAAACGATCGATCATCTCCGGCAGCGGCGCGTCCGTCAGGCCGTCGCTGTAGTTGGCGAGAAAGATCTCCTCGCCCTCGACCATGTGCCGGACGGCCCGCAGTCGCTGGCCGATGTTGCGCCAGATGCCGGTGTCCACCAGCGAGACCCGCCAATCCGGTGGGCGATCGCCCAGCAGCTCGACCTTCCTGCCGAACTGCGAGATCGTACAGTCGGTGGTGGACGCCTGATTGTAGTTCAGGAAATACTCCTTCACCACATTGGCCTTGTAGCCCAGGCACAGAACGAAATCCCGGTGCCCGTACTGGCTGTAATACTGCATGACATGCCAGAGGATCGGCTGATGGCCGATCGGGATCATCGGCTTCGGAATGCTGTCGGAGTATTCCCGGATCCGCGTCCCGAGTCCTCCACAGAACAATACGACCTTCATGGCGCGACGTCCTTCGGGTTCTCGATCGTTGAAATGAGCATCATTATCTTCCAATCTCGCCGGCCGGCCTCGGAGACGGCTCGCCGTGCCCCCGTTTCGCCCTCCCGACTGCGCGAGGAAAACCTCCCCTGCATTCGGTCTGCTGCGGACGTCACCCGCGTCGCGGGCGCCCGGCTCCGGATTAATAATCCAATTATATTTATTTTTAAATGCCGTTCTTGGCGTCCGGCATTGAAATATCCGCCGCACGAACATTAATCCGCCACACCGGCATTTGCCGGGACCGCCTGGAGGGCGCGCGCTCGGCATCGTTTCCGCGCTTCAAGAACCGCCATTCCGGTGTCATCGACCTCGTCGCGGTATCGGGAGATGATCCGCGGTATCGGGAGATAATCCGGCGGCGCGAATAAATCCCAATGGCAATTTTTAACTGTTTAAATTAAATACCAAAACATATAATGACGGCTAACCGCTATTTAACCGAGTTTCGAACACCGACATCCCATGCATTACGTGGATCAGCCCGAGACTCTCGACCGAAACGGAATGCCGACCGTCCTCGTGGAACGGCAATTCCAAGGGCGCAAATGGCCCGTCCACTACGACTCGGTGGAGCCCTTCGCGATCGTGGCGGACATCGCAACGATCACCATGTCGAGCGTCCTGTCCGGGTTTCTGTATCACCTGCAGGATGCGGCGGGCGCCAACGACGTCAGTAAATCGCTCGGCCTGGCGATCCTCGTGTCGGCACTGTTCGTCTCGCTGATGAAGATCCGCGGGATGTACCGGCCGGCCGAGCTGCTGATCCTGCCGCGCCAGATCCGCGCGGCCTGCCTGACCTGGGTCACGGCGTTCCTCGTGTTGGCCGGCGCGCTGTTCGCGCTCAAGATCGGGAGCGAATTCTCACGCGGCAGCAGCATCGTATTCGCGATGCTCGGGCTCGTGGCGCTGATCCTGCATCGCCGGACCACCGCCTATCTGCTGGCAAAGGGGCTGGCGGAGAGACGGTTTTCGGGCCGCAACATCGTTCTGATCACCGATGAAGCCAGCAAGGACAACCCTGGACTGACCCAGGTGCTCACCGACACCGGCTTTCGCGTCCAGCGACACTTCCTGCTTCCCGAGCCCGACGCGGATCCGGATCAGCGACAGCGGATCGTCTCCAGCGTGATCGACTATGTGCGCGGCTCCGACATCGAAGAGATCGTCGTCGGCGCCAATCCCGAACCCTTGTCCGACCTGCGCACGCTCGGCGCCGAGCTGAGAGTCCTGCCGTTTCCAGTGAGTTTCGTGCCGCTCGGAACGGCGTCGGACCTCTTCAAGCGGCCGTGCCGCGAGCTCGGCAATGCGGTCTGCATCGAGCTGCAGCGCGGCCTGCTGAGCCCGCTCGAACACGCCACCAAGCGGCTCATGGATGTCATGCTGGCGGGCATCGCGCTGGCATTGATGTCGCCGCTGCTGCTGCTGGTGGCGATCGCCATCAAGCTCGACTCGGCCGGGCCAGTGCTGTTCCGGCAGCAGCGCTGTGGATTCAACGGCCGATCTTTTCAGATCTACAAGTTTCGCACGATGTCCGTTCTCGAGGACGGGCCTTCGATCGTCCAGGCCCAGATCGGCGACAGCCGGTTCACCCGGCTCGGGACCTGGCTGCGCCGGACCAGCATCGATGAGCTGCCGCAGCTGCTCAACGTCCTGGACGGCAGCATGTCCCTGGTCGGTCCCCGCCCCCACGCATTGGCGCACGACAACGAATTCGACAAGCTCGTGCGCAACTACGCGTTCCGTCGCCGCGTCAAGCCCGGACTGACCGGCTGGGCGCAGGTGCATGGCTGCCGCGGCCCGACGCCCACGCGTGCGTCGATCGAACAGCGCGTCGAATTCGATCTCTGGTACATCGACAATTGGAGCCTGTCGCTCGACATCGCGATCCTGCTGAGGACGCCGATCGAGCTGATCCGCGGCAACAATGCCTATTAGGCGCATTCGCAACGGATGATGATCGCGAGCCCATCGGCGGAGCCGTGCGGGCAGATCGGACCGATTTCAGGGTTTTGGCCGGCGGATCGCAACATGGGCGTCAGACCGCTCACATGTCGCTCCCCAATGCAGACAGTGCGAATCAGGTGCCGCATCGACGCGGCACGTCGCTCAAACTCTGAACGGGCCTGACTGAAGCTACCTCGATCAGGCGCGCTGACGGCGACTTTTCGAAGCGGCAGCCCCATTGATCGCAAACTCCTCGATCCGATGCCCGGTCTTGATCGCCGCCACCAGCCAACGCGGCTGCTTGCCTCGGCCGGACCAGGTCTCGGAGGTCTGCGGATTGCGATACTTCGGCAGCACGCGGGGATATTTGCGCCGCGCCTTGCCGCTCGTGGTGTAGGACTGCCCACTCTCGCTGCCGGCACCTTCGATGGCACCGCGGCTGCGGTTGAGAACCGCCAGTCGACGTTCGAGCTCGCGCTTCTCCGACGTGATCCTCACGGCGAGGATCTGACTGATCTGCTCGTGGAGAGACCAGAGGTCATCGAAGGACATCGCCTCGAAATCGATCTTCTTGGTGGACATACAGCGACCTTTGTCTGTGATCTCTATCCTGCCGGATTAACGTCATATAATTCGGTATTTCGTTCCGCAAGTGGCTCGTGGTCGGAAAAACTGAATATTTGAGTTATACCACCCCGGCCAAGCCAAATGGTTGTAACTCAAATAAAGTGCAACCTGCAACCCCGTTTCCGAAACGATGTCGCGCCGCCTTCGAGATTGCGGCAGCATTCGTCTGCACACCGGAAGAAGTCGCCGAATCAACACGATTCTGCGACGAATTCGCAGCATATTACGGCAAGACCGCGTCAAAGTGACGTAGTTTCGATGATCGAACTTGCGCGTATTTGATAGCTGATATTCTCCCCACGCCATGGTTTTCAAAGCTGCCGCGGCGGACTTACAACCTATTCGAGCGAGCACCCTGATAACCCGGACCGAGATATTTTTGCATGCGCACAAAATGTCGCGAGCGAGTTTAATTGAGCACGCCATCGTGAATATGCCGCAAAGCCGCCGACATTGTTCCGGCGAATCAAACGCCTTCCCCAAATATTGAACCCTTCAGGAGCGTTCGCGCGAATCAGACTCGCTCACGTCGCGCCGACAGCATCCGGGGGGCGCGCGGCGTCAGACGGGCACACCATCGGCAGCGGAACTAACTGCCGCTGCGATCGGCCGTGAGGTTGAGGACGGCTGCGGACACCCGGCGGCCGATCCCGGCACCCGTTGTCCAAAGTCATCGCTCGTGGGGGCTACGTCAGAGGCCCGTGCGCCAGGTGAAGCGGCAGCATCGCATGGTTCGCCGCGATATGGTTTCCGGCCCGTCTCGGAGCGCCGTCTTGCGGGACACGACGGCTGAAGAACGTCCAGATGACATCCGGCCGTCGAGCGCCACCGACAGCCGCACTGGGCGACCTGATGCGTCATCAGGGGTCAATGCCGAGCGGCTGTCGCCTCGCGCCGGCAACCGGCGCGGCCATGACGGCCGGCCGGCGCGGCGATCAAATTCCGATGCGATTATTTCTGCTGCCTGGTTCGACCCGGCACCGCCGGCCGGGGCGGAATCAAGTGCGCCGTCCCGCGGCCGTGCCGCGTGGCCATCGGGCGACGCCTGGAAGCCGTGGACTTCTTCGCGCGTTTGCCGAGGCTGCTGCTGATGGATTGGATCTCATCGAGCAAGGCATCACAAAGCTCGATCTGCGACCGCAGCGCGGATTGCTGCGAACGGCCCGACGTTGGCCGGCCGAAACGTAATTTGGCAAGGCGTATTTTATTCAGCGATTTCAGGACGGCCTTCAAAGCGCTACCGCCGCCACCCATCTCAATATCCTCAATCAACGCGGCACCAAGCTCGTCACACAAGGACGGACCCCACTCGTTGGCGAGTTTCGAGGGCTTCTTCGCCGAATGCCGCCGAACCGTCATCGCAACGATGCACGAATTCGATTTTCGGCATTAAATTAACCACTCGCGACAAGTTAATTTACCATTTGACATCAAGACATTAAATACTTCTAGCGCTCGCTGCGGTTTGCAGTAAAATGCTACCGCATTGCCAGAAAGGTATTTTTAAGTACCTTTCGTCCGGTACAATTGAAGCTTTAGTTTGTTCAGTCTACCCTTTTATGTCTCCGACCGTGCAGAATCGTCTCTACACAATTAATTTAATTCTAGATTACGTAAGAATACGGTGCGGAGCTGCCCATTTAATCGTCTGCGCGATGATCGACGCTCCCCGAACGCGGCGGGACCGGCCGAGCACCGCCCTTATCGGCCATCGCGGCCGCCATCTTGCGCCGAGATTGACCATGACTCGGCCGAGCGGAGCGTCCAGCGCCGTTCGGAGACGTCGAGGAAGGGGCCCAGGTTACCACAACATGGGCCGCGCCGGCGCCCCGCACACCAGCGCGCGGCGGTACAGCACGCCCCGGGGCGTCTCGACGGCGACGCGCCGAATGCATCCGGGATGAAGCGCGAGATTGTAATGAAACGGAGTGGCCTCGAATGCCCCGTGCAGCCGGCAGAGTCGGCTGAGATCCGGCCCGCACTCCGTCAGCGGATAGAGGCCGCGCGCCGACGCGGGATCGGATAGGCCCGTGAGGGCGATCGCGAAAGCGCCTGCGGCGATCCTGATCACGTTCGACAATTGCGTGCTCCGTTGCAAACAGCCTCAAAGGCTGGCGCAGCAGCATAGACTTGATCGGCGGCCTAGGACAACCGGCCGCCCGCATGCGGTCCCGCCGCCCGCACGGCCTTCGAATCTCGCCGATTACAGAGGCGCCTGGGCGGCGCGGGTTTGCCTCCCTCGGCTGTCCGGCTGCCTCGGCTCACCGACGCGCTGCGCGGACTGCGATGTCGTCGCGCCTGCTCGAGCGAAGCGACTCAGGCTAACCGTTGCGCAACGGCTTTGTGCTTAAAATTGCTCGGGTTCTGTTAGGTCGAATGGATCATCCCTTCACCGTGGGACCCTCCTGGCGGCGTTGACAGCCTTGAGTGGTAATATGGTAATGTCAGACTGTGGCCTAATTGGCACGGCCGGGCAAAAGCGGACCAACCGGAATGGCGGTGCGCTTTCGTCCGGTATGGCTGCCGGGTAGGTTGAAACAAGTGGGACGTTCTCCCTTCTTGGTGAGGGAGCAGCGTGGGGAACGTATTTTTGCTGTATTTGGGGAAGCGTTTGAAAGCCTTGATCAAGCCGCCCGGGTCGACCGGTGGCGGGGCTGCTGTGCGCAAGAGCGCAGCGGGCCCGAAGGGCTTTCGTGGCCTTCGCCGTGGCTCGCGCGCGCTCTTGACTCTGGCGATCCTGGCGCTTCTGCCAGCCTGCTCCCTGCTTCCCGGGACGGGGCCGACCAGCGACGCAGTGAGCGACAATGCCACGGCCAGCGTGCGGTCGAATACGGCGCTCCCCTATGCGCTGGTCGACGTCAGCCCCGAGACGATCGGCTTCCTGTCGCAGCCCAACATGGTCACGTTCCAGGGCGTGTTTCCCGACAAGCGGCCGAAGCCGGTGCAGCTCGCCGGCATCGGTGACGTGCTGAACGTGTCCATTTTCGAAGCCGCCCCAGGCGGGCTGTTCACGCCGGCCACGGCCGCCGGCGCCCGACCTGGCAACTTCGTGGATCTGCCGGCGCAGGCGGTGGACCAGCAAGGCAATATCCGCGTTCCCTATGCGGGCGAGATCGCCGCCGCCGGCCGGACGCTGCCGCAGATCGAGCAGGAGATCGTCCTCCGGCTGCAGAAGCGCGCCCTCGAGCCGCAGGTCGTGGTCAGCCTGAACCAGCAGCATTCCAGCGTGGTCAGCGTGCTCGGCGACGTCAACACGCCGGGCGTGCTGGCCCTCAACAGCGTGGGTGAACGCCTGCTGGCGGTGATCGCGCGTGCGGGCGGCCCGAGGCACGAGGCGATCGAAAGCTACGTGACCCTGCAGCGGGACGGCAAGCGCGTGCGCGTGCTGCTCAGCCGCGTGGTGCAGGATCCGCGCGAGAACATCTTCATCCGCCCGAACGACGTCATCTACATCACGCGGGAATCCCCGACGTTTACGGCCCTCGGCGCCCTCAACCAGAACGTCTTCGGCTTCAATTCCGAGATTGCGTTCGATACGGAGACGCTGACGCTGGCCCAGGCGATCGGCAAGGCGGGCGGCCTGAACGACCAGCAATCGGATCCCGCCGAGGTCTTCCTCTATCGCTACGAGGAGCGCCCGCTACTGCAGAAGCTCGGCATCGATACCAGCCGCTTCATGTACGACCGCATTCCGACCATCTACCACGTCAACCTGCGCGATCCCTCCGGCATGCTGCTGGCTTCGGGCTTCCAGATGCGCAGCAAGGACGTGATGTACGTCGCCAATGCCAAGGTGGTCGACTACTACAAGCTTCTGACCCTGATCAACAACACGGCAACGACGACGTCCAACACGGCCACCGCGGTGATCAACGTCAACACGGCGACGAAGACCCGGTGGTGAAGCGCAACGGCGGGCCGGTAGCGGCCTGAACGGGAGCGGCGGGCCGGAGTCCGCCCCGCTCAAGGTTGCGGCATCGGACGGCCGTCGTGTGACAAGCCGTGACAATCCAGCCAATCGCCGCGACCAAACGACACCGGCGCTGCATCCGGCCGCGACATCGAACGCGCAGTATCCCTCTGCAGGCGACGCGATCGCCCGCGCGAACGAATTGGGAGACTGACGTGAAGACATCCATCGCGACATTTCTGCTCGTGGCAGTCCTTTCGGCGGCAGCCGCGGCCGACGCGAATGCCTGGACCCGCAGCGGCTCGGTCACCGGACCGCGCGGCACCACCTCATTTGGCGGCTCCGGCAGTTGCTCCGGGGGTGCCTGCGCCTGGCAGGGTGGCGGCACAGGTCCCGCCGGCCGCAGCTGGTCGCGCTCTGGCTCCGCGAGCTGCAGCGACGGCAGCTGCACCCGGCAGGGCCAGGGCACGGGACCGCGCGGCAATTCCTACAGCTACAGCCGCACCGTCACGCGCTGAGCGGACGCCGCGCTGGCG
Source organism: Bradyrhizobium sp. SZCCHNS3052 (assembly GCF_032484495.1). Lineage (NCBI taxonomy): Bacteria > Pseudomonadati > Pseudomonadota > Alphaproteobacteria > Hyphomicrobiales > Nitrobacteraceae > Bradyrhizobium > Bradyrhizobium sp. SZCCHNS3052. The sequence continues at coordinate 301,182 of NZ_JAUETB010000009.1, forward strand.
GCGCGGCCCTCCGGAAGCATTGACACCGCCGGTCCGCTTGCTGTTCCGGAGCGGACCCGCGCGCCGTCTCCATCCGATCACACCGGATACGCGCCATGCCCATCCTCTCGCCCCTCTCCCCGTCGACGCGCATGATCGTGCTGTTGACGGCAGTCGGCTTCATGACGCTGGAATATGGGCTCGGCCGGCTCGCCGGCCGCGAGACTCACGACCTGCGTGAGACCGCGGTCTCGTTCACGATCGCGATCGGACAGCACCTCATCCGCGCAATGGTCGCGCTCGTCGCGGCCGTTCCCTTCTTCATCGCCTATCGCCACAGGATGTTCGATTTCGATCCCAGCCGGCCGCTGGCCCTGCTCGCCTTGTTTCTCGCCAGTGAGTTCGTCTATTATTGGCACCATCGCGCCTCGCATCGGGTTCGCTGGCTGTGGGCCACGCATGCCGTGCATCACTCTTCGACGCATCTGAACCTGACGGCGGCCATTCGTCTCGGCTGGACAAGCGAGATCTCCGGACATTTTCTGTTCTATCTGCCGCTGGCGCTGCTCGGCTTCCATCCGCTCGCGATCATCGCCATGCTCGGCGTCAATCTGCTCTACCAATTCTTCATCCATACCGAGCTCGCACCGCATCTCGGTCCGCTCGAATATGTGCTGAACACGCCACGACATCACCGCGTTCACCACGCGGCCAACGCGTCCTGTCTCGATCGCAATTATGGCGGCATGCTCATCATTTTCGACCGGCTGTTCGGTAGTTTCGCCGAGGCCCCGGCCGGCGAGACCTTGCGCTATGGCCTCATCGGCGTTGAACCGAGTGTCAATCCGTTGCGGATCGCATTTGGCGAATGGATTGCGATCGCCCGCGATCTCGCGGCAGCCCGGAGTTGGACGATGCGGCTGCGCGTGCTGACCGCTGCGCCCGGAGAGAATCTCCACCGCGGGGAGTCCCCCGCCAGCCGAGAAGGATGCTCATGATGTCACATCGCCGATCGTTCATGGCGGCCGCTCTGCTCGTGTCGACCACGGCGCTCGCCGCCGAGCGCGGCATCATCCTCGATACAAGCGACGGCCCGCGTCATGCGCTGGTGATGACCACGGGCAGGACGCCACAGCCGACCGTGATCGTGCTCCATGGCGCGCTCGGCAGCGGCGCCGGCACCGCCCGCACGACAGGCTTTGCCGAAGCCGCGAGAGCCCATGGCTTCGCCGCGGTCTTTCCCGACGGCGTCGACCGGCAATGGAATGACGGCCGCGACGGCCGCTCCGGCGGTCCCGATGATGTCGGCTTCATCCGCAACTTGGTCCGGCAGCTCGTCGCCGACGGCACGGCCGATTCCCGGCGCATCTATCTCGCCGGCATCTCGAATGGCGGCATGATGAGCTTCACCCTGGCCTGCAAGGCGCCGGAGCTGTTTGCCGGCATCGGCACGGTGATCGCCAACATGCCTGAAGGCATCGAGCCCTGCACCGCGCGGCCGGTGCCGGTGGTGATGATCAACGGCACGGCTGATCCCATGGTGCCCTATCGCGGCGGCGAGGTCGGGCTGCGCGGCGGGCGCGGCCGGGTGTGGAGCGCTGAAAAGACGGCGGAGTTCTTTGCGCGGCGCGACGGTTGCAGCGCACGCCAGGCCGTGGCGCTGCCGCATCGGGATCTCGCCGGCGACACCTCCGTCACGCAACTCAGCTGGCGCGATTGTCAGGTGATCGGCGGCGTGTCGCTGTATCGCGTCGAAGGTGGCGGACATGCCCTGCCCGGCCGCCGCCCGCTGGCGCCGCGCCTGCTCGGCCCGAGCAATTTCGACATCGATGCCGCCGAGGTCATTCTCCGCGCGTTCGATCTCGCGCGCACGCTGTAGTCCGGCAAGTCTGAAGGCTCCGAGCGTGCCGAGACGGAGCGGTCACCAGTGGGCACGCGAGCTCAGGCGGCGATCGTCGGCGTGGTGTTCGGTTCGCGCGGCAGCTCTGCCTCGCCGTGCGAAGGAAGATTCTCACCGCGGATGCCGAGCGGCGGTCCGATCCACAACGCGTGCGCGGTGTGATCGGCCAACGGCTCCGTCGTATTCGGATGCACGAGCACGCTGAGGCGGCCATGATTGAGCATCAGCCATGGCACCAGCGCTGGAAACACGTCGACCGCGAAGGCAACTTGATACATCGGCCGCTCGTGAGGCCCGACCAGCGCGTCATGCCAACGCCCGAGCGTCACGAGGAAGCGGTCGGCCATCCACTGCCGCAGCTGTGCCGCTTCGGCTCGAGTGGCATCATCGAAATAGATGTGGGCATGAAAGCTCGCAATTGCGCTCAGGCGATGCGGCTGCGCTGCCGAGGTCGTTTCCATCCGCGCCTCTCGATCGATTCAACCGCGTTCGATCAATTCAATCACGTTGGCCGCACAGGCGAACCGATGCGGCGTGGTCATCCTAGCATCGCAGCCTGCCCTCGGTCGCGCCGCGAGTCATCGCCGGCGGACGCTGGCCTCGAGATCTCGGCGGGGCTCGAGCTTCGACCCCGGCAGCATGTCGCCGCGCGAACGACCGCATCAGGACAAACGACAACGCCGCGCTGAGGTTTCAGCGCGGCGTTGTTGTTTAGGGTTGTGAAGAGGGGATGTCCTTTGCAGGCCTGGCAGCGACCTACTCTCCCAGGGCTTGAGCCATAGTACCATTGG
>NZ_JAUETB010000010.1:0-297079 GCF_032484495.1 Bradyrhizobium sp. SZCCHNS3052
ATATTTCTCGAGCTTAAGCGCAGTCTCGTTGCCGGCCAGCCGCTTCAGCCAACGCCGCAACGTGTTCTCGGTCAGACGTTGTTGCTGGCAGTATTTGCGGATCCCGAGACCGCTCCGACGCCACGCTTCGATGTGCAGCGACCACCACTCGCGGCGCGCTTTGTTCTCGAAATGTTTGGATCCCACCGGAAATTCTCCACAGTAGCAGAGAGACCGAAATGGAACGACAACACACGAGGGGGAAGGCGTGCAGAGACCGGACGGTTACCTGCCGACGGTCGATCGCAAGATAAAAGCGGCTCGCCGGTTGAACACCAAGCCATTGACATGGCTTACGTTCAACCGTGCCGGTCAGTCGAGCTGAGTGCCGCAATCGAGCTTTTTGTCAGCAAAGTCAAAGGCGATTTCGGCACTGATCGTAGTCTAGCGAACTCCGGCGAAGAACTCGGTTGAGCTACGCGCGAGTGCAGGATCTGCGACTCGGAGTGTGGGTTGACCGATCAATCGTGTTGCGCCGTCGTATCTCGGAGCCTTGGCCGATGCAGCCTGCATCAGCCCGGCATAGCCGGCAAGATGCGTCTCGGGATGTGCGCCGGTACGGTAGAATACAGCTGCTGGCGGCGCGTGCCCGGCAAAGGGACGATCGTCGCGGACATAGGTCCACACCCAGCCGGTGCGCGTCTTGTCCTTGGCGAGAACTGGCACCGTGGTGTCGTCGGCATGGATGCGCTCACCTGCGAGCAGGTGCACCTTGATCGCATCGACCAGCGGCATCAAGGTCGCAGCCGCTGCACCGAGCCAGTCGGCGAGCGTGGAGACGTCGAGCGCCACACCCTCATGCGCAAAGGTCGTGCTCTGTCGGGTGAGCGGCAGGTGCGGCCCGTATTTGGCGAACAGGATGTGCGCCAGCAGGCGCAGTCCCGCGCGTCCGCGCGCGATCGGATGGAACGGTGCCGGCGGCTGCGTGATCGCCTCGCAGGCGCGGCAGGAGAACTTCTCACGGACATGCTGGATCACCTTCCACTGCCGTGGCACGAGCTCCAGCGTCTCGCTCACGTCCTCGCGGATCTTGCGCAGCCTGTCGCCGCCGCAGCACGGGCAATAGGCCGGCGCAGGATGCACGATGCGCTCGCGCGGCAAGTGCTCGGGCAACGGCCGCCGTGCCGGGCGCCGCCGCTCGAACGGACGTACGTCGACCCTCTCGGCCTTGGCCCGCTCGGCTGCCATCTGCGCCGCAGCCTCATCCTCGGCCTCCTCGAGATCGGCGAGTTCGAGCTCGAGCTGCTCGAGCACCGACGCGCGCTCCGACGACGGCCCGTACAGCTCGTGCCTGAGCTTGGCGATCGTGAACTTCATCTGCTCGATCAGCAGCGCCCGGGCACGGACCTCGGCTTCCAGATTGCGCGCCTTGGCTTCTGCCGCGAGTTGGGCCGTCGTCGCCTCGGTGAGCGCGGCCTGGCCAGCGAGCACCAGCGCCTTCAGCGTCGCGACATCATCGGGGAGTGAATCGGCTGTGATCATCGCAGGAGATGGAATCACAGCTCCGTCCTGCGTGCATCAGCCTCGTCACGTTCAAGCGCTCAGCCAACGGCTTCCGGCCGCCACGTCCGCTGCGGATGACGCCAGTCGATACCTTCGAGCAGATAGCCGAGCTGTGCCGGCGTGATCGCCACCGCTCCATCCACGGGCTGTGGCCAGATGAATCGGCCGCGCTCCAGCCGCTTGGCGAACAGGCACATGCCCTGGCCGTCGTGCCACAGCATCTTGATCAGCCCGCCGCTGCGGCCACGGAACACGAACAGATGGCCGCCATGCGGATCGCGATTCAGCGTCTCCTGGACCAGCAGCGCAAGACCGTCGAAGCTCTTGCGCATGTCGGTATGGCCGGTCGCCAGCCAGACCTGGGTGCCGGAGAGGATCGGGATCGTCATCGCGAGCCCGCCCGAAGCGCCGCGATCACCGCCGTCACCGTCGCGGCATCCGCCGCGTCGCTGATCCGGATCTTCGCCTCCGCCCCGATCTCGACCTCGATCAGCCCCTGCGTACGGGCAGCCGGCGCGTGCGGATCGGCAGTGATCGTCACGGCGGCAAAGCCGGGCGGCGGCGTCTCCTTCCCGCACAGCTGCTGGCGCCAGCGGAACACTTGGCTGGAATGCACCCCGAACGCTCGCGCCACTCGTAGGATCGTCGCGCCCGGCTGAAGCGCTGCAGCAACGACACGCTCCTTGTCGGCCCGCGACCAATGCCGCCGTCGCCGCTCCGACGTGATCACTTCCACTTCCGCTTTGGCCATAGGACTAGTTCCGGGACTAGTCCTATGGCTTCAACAAGCGTCAGCTCCGGCGCAAGGCGGCCGTCGCCGGGGACTCACGATGAACTCACAGATTCAAATGCGGAGACGTGCCCCTTCGCAGACAGCCGGCACCTTGACCTGAGTTGCCGGCAGCGGCTGATATCGCCCATCTGTGCGGAGCGCGCTTGTTTGCCAACCGGCAAAATAGCCGCTGTGCCTCAATGGAGGAGAAAACTGCACGCATTCCAGCTAAGAGGAAAGCTTGGTCAGCTTCTGCAGGCAGCGCAGCTCCCGCGGCGGCTCGAGTGGCGGCTTGATGGACGGCCAGACCGCATTCGACACCTCGGCAACGTAGATGTCTCCGTGAGAATCGACCGCAACACCATGCGGTGCGATGAACTGACCGGGCGCTTCGCCGGCATGCAAATGGCCGAGCCGGACGACAGTCCCGCCACGGTTGTCGACGATGGTCACGCGGGGTCCGAGATTCGGAGCATTCTTGTTGACAGGAAGCGAGGGGCCGAGCTCACCAACGTAGCAGAGCTGCTTCTTTCCCGGCGGCATGTAAAGTCCGCATGGGCGATGGAGATTGTTCCATTGAGTCTCGTAGCGACCGTTCGCATCGAACACTTGGATTCGGTGATTCTCCCGATCCGCAACATAGACCCATCCCTCCGCGTCGCAGCAGATGTTGTGCACGATGTTGAACTGACCCGGGTCGCTGCCGGATTCTCCCCATGACATGAGGTGTTTCCCCGATGGCGAGAACTTGTGGCAGCATGCGTTGCCGTAGCCGTCGGACACGTAGATGTCGCCGTTCGGCGAGTGAGCCGTGTGCGTACAACGATGGAACGGCTCTCCACTCATGTAAGGGGACGGCCGCATCGGAATTCCGATCGTGAGCATAACCTTCCCATCCAACGTGCACTGTCTGATGGTATGATCGCCGTCGTCGGTCAGGAAAATCGTGTCGTCCGGTCCCATGTGCAGCCCATGCGGACGCGAGAACAGGCCTTCACCCCAGGACCGGAGAAACCGGCCGTCCTGATCATAGACGATCACGGGATGCGCGCCGCGGTTGAAGACGTAGACGTGATCCTTCTGGTCGACGCCGACCGCGGCTACGTCGCCATAAGACCAGCCGTCCGGCAGTTCGCCCCACCCCTCGGTGACCATGTAGCGGAAATCGCCGCTGCCCAGGATGACTGACATTCGGTGCTTCCTCCATTGATATGCGTTCCCGGCTGCTATTTGCGTTCGGCCACCAAGGCCTGGCCGGCCGTTACGCCGCCATCGACCACCACGGTCTGCCCTGTCACATAGGAAGCCATGGGAGAGCAGAGCCAGAGAACAGCCTGTGCGATCTCGTCCGGTTGTCCGATCCGGCCGAGTGGCGCGCGTGATCCGCGAGCGCTCAGTTGCTCCTCGGTCGGGTAGATGCTCCTGAGCATCGGCGTGTCCGTGCTGCCAGGGCTCACTGCGTTGACCCGAATGCCGCGGCGCGCGTATTGAAGTGCGGCCGACTTGCTGAGGCCGATGACGCCATGTTTGGTTGCGCTGTAAATGGCACTCTGGGCGTGTCCGATATGCCCCGCGACCGATGCGCAATTGACGATCGCGCCACCGCCTGACTCCAGCATCGCGCGAATCTCATGCTTGGTGCAAAGCCATGTTCCGCGCAGATTGGTCCCGACGACCTGATCGAAATTGTCGCTATCGTCCTCGTGCAGCGGAACGAAATTGCCGAACGTGCCTGCGTTGTTGAACGCAGCGTCCAGCCGACCAAACCGGCGGACGGTCATGTCGACGAGACGCGCGACGCTCTGCTCGTCTCGCACGTCGGTCGGCACGATCATCGTTTGATCTGGCGGTAGCGCGGCCAACGCCTGTTCGCAGGAGCCGGTCTGCCGTCCCGCCAGGACGACACGAGCTCCGCAGGCCGCGAATGCCAGCGCGGCGGCGCGGCCGATGCCTTGGCTGGCGCCGGTGACGATGATGACCTTGCCGCCCAACCCGTAGTCCGCTGATGGGCCGGCGACCCGCTCGGCCGTCGTCGTTCGTTCCGTGGTCGTCCAGTTCATATGAACAGCCCCCCATTGATGTCGATCACCGTCCCGGTGGTGTAACCCGCCTCATGCGAACACAGATGGATCACAACGGCAGCTGCCTCGTCCACAGTGCCCAGTCGCCCGATCGGAATGCGTTCGGTAATCGCTCGCCGCCGTTCAGGGCTATGCTTCGCCCAGGCTGCCTGGATGCGGTCGGTGGCGATCGGGCCGTGCGCGACTGCATTGACGCAGACGCCGTCGGGGGCAAGCTCATAGGCCGTTTGCTTGGTGAGCCCGATGACGGCCGCCTTTGCCGCGACATAGGCGGCGTTGCTGAAGTAGGAGTAGGTGCGGCCGGCGATCGATGCAAAGTTGACGATGCGACCCCACCGTCGCTGACGCATCGCTGGCGCACATAGACGCGTCATGGTGAAGGCGCTCGTCAGATTGTGTCTCATCGAGGTCTCCAGGTACGTTTCATCGAGGTCCGCAAGCAGGATGGAGTTCGCATCTCCTCCGACGGCATTCACGAGGATGTCCGGACGCTGTGCGTCCGAGAGACATTGGATGGCGTCGCTGACGGCTGCGATATCGGTGACGTCGATCGGCAGGCACGCGGCACGGTGATCGCCGATTTGACGGCGAATGGAGTTGAGTGCGGTCGTGTCCTTGTCGACCAGCAGGAGCCGCGCTCCCGCATCTGCAAGGCGGCGCGCGACCTCTGCGCCGATGCCGGCGCCCGCACCGGTGACCAGGGCCATTTTGTGTTCGATCAACGATGTCGTCATCCCCGAGCCTCAGCGTTCCAAGTTGTGACGCGCCGTTCTGCCTCGACGAGAGCGGAACGAGGTGTTGTCGCGACATGCGAAAAGGCGTGCCTTGCGTGCGCCCACAACGCCGGTCCCGGAACGAGACCGTGTCCGTGGCCATACAGTGGCGGCGCAAGATAGGTTTTGCGATCGATCGGGAAGGGTGGGATCGTCGTGTCGCGAGGAAACCATTCGTCTGCGCGCCCAACCTCGCACGCGCTGGCGTTGCGTAGCGATGTCGCGAGCGCGCGTCCCGCGGCCCAGAGCGGACCATGTTCGCCAACCTGGACGCCGATCTGATAGCCGAGGCCGGAATGAAACGCCGTATCGGCCAGGCCTGCCGCTCGAAGTGGGCCACCACATTTCGACACGCGGATATTGACGAGGTCGCAGGCGCGCTGGTCGATCGCCGTGGCGAGATCGTTCTCGTCCACGAATGATTCATCCAGCATCAAAGGGATCCCAGCCTCTTCGCGCAATTGCCGGAGGCCCGCCCAGTCCCTGGGCCGCAGCGGTTCCTCGAGCCATGCCACGCCATGACCCTGCAACTGCCGGCAGGCGGCAATCGCCTGTGGCAGGGTCCAAGCCGCGTTCACATCCACCGAAAGCGAGATCGATGGCGCAATCAGGTCGCGAAACCGTCTCACGCGTTCCACTGCCTGATCGCCATCCGCTCCGACTTTCAGCTTGACGTGCTTGATGCCGTTCGCGAGCGCAAACTCGCGCGCGACCATCTCCTCCGGAGAGGTCGAGAGGTCGACGACCAGAGCGGCTGAAACGGCGCAAGGCACGGGTCGTAACATGTCTTCGCCGAGGCCCGCGGCGTGCAATGCAGAAGCCATCGGTCGGCCGTGGAGTCGGCAGGCCACGTCGAGAAGGGCGGTCTCCAAGGCGCAGGCTGCAGCGGGCGACAGCCGACCACCGACGGATAGCATCTTCGGCAGCGCCAGAGCCTTCAGGCTTGCGACGACGGTCTGAAGCGAACGCCAGTCGATCTGCGCATCGAGTTCGTTCAATGCGCAAGAGGCGAGGGCCTTCAGAACGGTCGCGGTGGTTTCGCCAGTGACATAGGGACGAGGAGCTGCTTCGCCATAGCCGGTTACGCCATCGACGTCGACGCAGACAAGAATGCCGTCGCTCTCGTGGCGTGCCATGGTTGCATGAACGAATGTCCGGCGCATCGGCATCGCAATCGCGTAGACGTCCATCAATTGTATCATTGCATCCGTCCGATCTGCTGAGATCAGGACATTGCCAAACTGCGAAGCGAAGGTCGTTTTAGAATTTCTAGAACCGGGACAGGAAATCTAAATTGACGCTTTGCGCGAGCCGTCAGTATCAATCCCTGCGAGACGGCGGTGATCTACAAATGAAGATAGGTCGGACATCATGCAGGACCTCTCCACAGAACAGAGTCGAGTTTCCCGCATCCAGCATGGTGGAACGGCCGGCGTCCGAACGACGAGCGTCGGAGGCGCCGCCGACGACGTGAGCCGCATGGCCCGCTTTTGCGCACAGAGTGAGGCGGCGCTCGATCGTCAGCGCCTGATCTGTCAATCTCCGCATGCGACCGTTGGGACCGTCTTCCACGATGTGTTGCGCGAACTGACTGGAACGGCATTCGAGCGGGAGCACGCGCTCGCAGGTGTGTGCAGCTTCGATGAATTCAGGCGGGCAGTGCCGATCCGCAGTTACGGCCAGCTCAGGGGGTATATCGATCGACAGCTTGCCCGAGAGCGAAAGGTACTGACGCGGGACGATCCCTATGCGTTCCTGAAGACGTCAGGAACCACCGGCCAAGCAAAGCTGGTTCCGACGACACGGCATTGGCGGCTCGCCTATCGCGGACCGGCGCTTTACGCGCAATGGGGCCTCTATTTCAGGATGCTCCGGCTCGATACGCCGAAGGTTGAGAACGTGCTGGATCTGTCATGGGAGCCGCAGACGGCGAGGCAGAGCATTCATGGATTTCCCGTCTACAGCATTACACAGCGGCCGGAGCCGCTCGGGGAATCCGACTGGTTGCCGCCATGGTACGGCGCGCCCTGGTTCTCATGCGAGAGCGATCCCGACGGATATGCCGAGCGGCTCTATCAGCGGCTGTGCATGCAGGCATTCTGTGACGTGCGGCTGATTGTTTCGGTGAACCCGAGCAAGATCATCATGTTGGCAGAGACGTTGCGGCAATTCGCAACGCGGCTGATCCGTGACGTCAGGGGCAGCGCCTCGGCTGCGGGCGGCCAGGACCTCGCGCGCCGCCTGGAAGGGCAGCTCAAATTGCGCGGCGGTGAGTTGCTTCTCTCGGATCTGTGGCCCAATCTGTCGCTCATCGTCTGCTGGAACAGCGCGTCGGCGCAACTCTACGAGAATTGGCTTGATCGCCTGGTCCCCGATGCCACGCGGCTTCCCTTCAGCACGACGGGCACCGAAGGCATCGTTACGCTCCCGGTCGACATGCACCGCAGTGCCGGCCCTCTCGCGGTGACCCAGGGACTCTACGAGTTCGTTCCGGTCGATGATATTTTGGAGAACGTCGCTCCATCGGAAAGTGCCGAAACGCTGACTTTCGAGGAACTGGAGGTCGGGCGCTGCTACAGGCTCGTGATGACCCAGGCCAACGGTCTCTATCGGTATGACGTCGGCGACGTGTATCGCGTCGTGGGCTGGGTTGGGGCGGTGCCAAGGCTCGAATTCATCGGAAGAAGCGGCGCATGTAGTTCGTTCACCGGCGAAAAGCTGACCGAAGCTGATGTGTTCTCGGCGGTGTCGCGTACGATCGAATCTGGGTCGGCCGGGACGCCGAACTTCTGCTGCTTCCCGGTCTGGGGCACGCCGCCTCACTACGCTGTCGCGCTCGAGTGGTCGCCGAAGCTCGAGCTGATGCAAGCGACACTGGCAACGCGCATCGATGCAGCGCTCAGCAGGGTCAATCTGGAATATGCCGACAAGCTGTCCAGCGGCCGGCTGGCGCCGCTGACGATAGTCAAGCTGGTCCCCGGCGCCTTCGCCAGGCTTGCCGAGCACAAGATCAGCGGTGGAGTGGCTTCGGCGCAGGTCAAGCATCATTGGCTTCAGCGCGACGCCTCGGGGCTGAAGATCCTTCGCGATATTGGCATGCTGCTCGACGGGGCAGGCTCGTTCATCCCGTCATCGACGTGAATCGATCCATAGATGGAGTTGGCCACCATGACCGTATCAGGTTCGCGCACGCCTGCGCTCGACGCAGCCGACGTCGCTCGCTTCCAAGAGCAGGGATATCTGGTTGTCCGAGGTGTTCTGGATGAGGCGGATTTCGTTCCCGTGAGACGTGAGTACGACGAGCTGCTGCGGGAGCGAGTCAGGACATGGCGCGCAAAGGGACTGTTCTCGGGCGGTGAGGATCATGGCGGGCTGCCGTTCCAGGAGCACCTCAGGCGGCTGGTCGAGCTTCCGGGATTTCCGCTTACGCTGCTTGCCGAGCTCGATATCACGTTGCCGCACATGCCGTTCTCGTTCATCCAGGATGACAGCGAGTTTCATGTCGGCCCCGGCGTGTTGTCGCTACTCCAGAATCCGAAGGTGTTGGATGTCGTCGAGTGCATTCTCGGATCCGAGATCAACGCAAGCCCGAATCAGCATTGCCGGATCAAGCTGCCGGCGCGAGAGGTCCAGCAGTTCGGCGGCCGGAAGGGCGAGACGATCTACGCGCCGACCCTCTGGCACCAGGACGCGATGGGCCAGCTCCCGCAGTCGAACGAAACGACCGTGCTGACGGTCTGGATTCCGACGACCGACGTCGACGAGGAAAACGGATGCCTGGCGGTCGTGGGAGGCGAGCACAATGACGACACGTTGCTGCCTTGGCCGATGGATGCCGCGCTGATCGATCGCCTTGAGAGGAACAGCATCCCGTTGCCGGTCAAGTTCGGCGATATCGTGCTGTTGCACAAGAAGGCGCCGCATGGCTCCAGGTTGAACAAGACGGCACAGGTGCGCTGGAGCTTCGACTTCCGCTACTACCCGGCGCATCAACCGACCGATCGGCCGTGGTTCCCGAATATCCGCGTGCGCAGCAAGGCAGATCCCGGTTCTGCTGTGGTCGACGCAGGAGCATGGCGGAAATCCTGGGAGGATGCCCGCGCGATGCTTGCGGGTCAGAAGCTGCCGCTACCAGGGCGGCGTGAGTTCGCACAGGTCGTCGCGGACGGAATGATTCGGCGGTGGGAGGCCGGCGAATATCCGAGCTTTCCAGTGAAGGACGTTGCCGCAGCTTCGACTCCCGCAGCCTGAGGCGTCTGAGATGGAGGGGACGGCGATCAAGTGGATACGGGCGGTGGATGGCACCGAGCTTGCCCTACATTACTGGGCGCCTGCCGAGCCCCGAGCTGCCCTGTTCTACATCCACGGCATCCAGAGCCATGCCGGATGGTTGTTCGAGACCGGGCCGCAACTGGCGGCCAGGGACGTGGCAGTTGTCGCGCTGGACCGTCGCGGATCGGGACGGAGTGGCGGCGAGCGTGGTCACGTCGCCACGCTCGAGCTTCTGCTGTCGGACTATCTGATGGGTATAAAGGCCGCGCGGGAAGTGGTGCCGGATGCGCCGCTGGCGGTGCTGGGCCAGAGCCTGGGCGGCAGCGTTCTCGCTGGATTATGCACCAGTGGGCAGTTGCGCGCGGAGGCATTGATTTTCTGCGCGCCGGCACTGGGGCAGCAGCGGGCTCGCCATGATCCGGAGAAGCTCGGCCGCTTCCGCGCGTGCAGAGGTCTTGGCCGAGTCGCGGTCACGCTCAAGGACGAGGACTACACGGAGGAGGAGGTCTATCTGCGCTTCATGTCGGCGGATGCCCTGATGCTTCGCGAGGTTACGGACAGCACGCGGTCGACGCTGGTGCATCTCGAAGACGCATACGCGGAGACCGGAGCGACGCTGAGGGTACCCACGTTCCTCGCGGCGCCGGAGCGTGATCCGATCATCGATCTCGCCGTTGCGCGCCGTTGGCTCGGCAGGCTGATCGGGCCCTATCGTGAAACGGTGTTCGCAACGAGGCATCACTATATCGAGTTCAGCCGGCAACAAGAGAGCTATTGGGACTGGCTTGCGGCTTGCGCGATTCCAGTCGAGGAGTTGCAGAGATGACCGACGGAGGACATCTTGCCGTATCCGGGTCGCCTCTGCACGATCGCCGCGTCGACATCGCCGTTCCGGATTGCGGCGGCAACCCGGTCATTGAAGCAGCTTTCCGGCGACACCTGCAGGGGCAGGCCGGCGTGCTCATACATCACGACCGTCCGGAGGACGCCGATGCGCTGGCACGGCGGATCGGCGACGTGACAACGGTGCTCCAGTTCTTCTCGGCGCGCCCGCTGTCTGCCGGGGTGCTCGAGGCGTCGTCGGCCAAGCGGATCATTGTGGCGGGCCCGATCGGCGCGAGCGTCGATCTCGATGCGGCCGGACGCAGGAACATGGCGGTGTACGAGACCCCCGGGCTGGCGTCAGCCTCGGTTGCCGAGTACACGATCGCGCTGGCGCTCGCCATTGGCAGGCGGATGACGGATGGGTGCCTGGAGCTGAGATCCGGACGATGGCATGCGAGCTTCGGCCGAGGGCTGTTCGGCAAGACGGTCGGTATCGTCGGGCTGGGCCGCGTCGGCGGCCGTGTCGCTGAACTGTGTAAGGCGTTCTCCGCGCGGGTTGTCGCCTGGAGTCCGTCGCTGACGGATGGACGAGCCGCGGAACTAGGTGTCCGGCGAACAGAGCTGGACGAGCTCGCAGCCAGCAGTGACGTGATCAGTCTGCATATGAGATTGAGCCCGACGACCAAAGGCCTGTTCGATGCGCGATTGATCGATCTGATGCGACCCACGGCGTTTCTGATCAACACCGCCCGCGCCGGTCTCGTGGATGGGGAAGCATTGCGGCAGGCGTTGAACGCGCGTCGGATCGCCGGTGCGGCACTCGACGTTTTTGAGGATGAGCCGATCGGACCGGGATCGCCCTGGCTCCAGACCGACAACGTCCTGCTGTCGCCGCACATGGCATGGATGAGCGAGGAGGCGCTGGAGGCGTTTGTCGGTGCCGCGGTCGATTTTGCCATTCGTGGAGACGACTCGCGTGTCCGTCGTGTTGTCTGAGCCGGCGCAAGCCCGAGTAGCTGGCGCCACGGTGTTCGTCGGCAGCGACCGGGTTCTCGGCGACACCTTGGACCACGCGGCCGCAGCCTTGGGAGCGGCAGGTTGCAATGTTATCCGCGGCCACGCCGAACCGCCGCCACACCGCACGCGCTACGCGCTTTCGACCGCCCGACGATACTTCGAGGCGGCATCAGTGCTCCTGATCAGCTCGCGGACCATCATCGACGCGGCGATGCTCGAGGTCGCGCCTCGGCTACACGCTGTTGTCTTTGCCTCGATAGGCACGGATTCGATCGATCTGCCGGCGGCGACCGATCGCGGCATCATCGTCGCAAACGGCGCGACGGCCGAAAACGTCGAAAGCCTGGCGGAGGCAACCGTGATGCTCATTGCGGCTCTCCTGCTGGACCTGCCGCGCAAGCAGCGCCAGTTCGCGTTGCGGTCCGCCCGTGCGCGGGCGGATGAACTGTCGGCGCGCATGGTGTCCGGCAAGACCATCGGGCTGATCGGGTTCGGCCGCATCGCGCGCTCCGTCACGCGACGGTTGCAAGGCTGGGGCACCGAGATTCTGGCTTATGACAGACATCCGGATGAGACGCCGGTCGCCGGCGTGCGTTTCTTCGAGCTTGACGAACTGCTGGCGCGCAGCGACGTCGTCAGCGTTCACTTGCCGCTGACCGCCGAGACGCGCGGGCTGCTCGGAGCTGCGGAGTTCGCGCGCATGAAGCGCGAGGCCTGCGTCATCAACACCTCGCGCGGTGGCATCGTCGACGAGGCGGCGTTGGCGCAGGCGCTTTCCGCCGGACGGATCGCTGGCGCGGCCATCGACGTCTTTGAGACGGAGCCTCCCCCTGTGGATCATCCGCTTCGCGGGCTGGAGAATGTCATCCTCACCGAGCATACGGTCGGCTGTACGCGGGAGCTGTTCGCCTCGCTCGCGCCGACCGCGGTTGAGAACGTCATGCGCGTGATCCAGGGGCGGGATCCGCTGCACATCCGCAATCCGGCCGCGCTGCTCCGCTGGCGCGAACGATTTCGGCGCCAGTCGGCGCAGCAGGCCTGGCCTGGCGGCGACACGAATCTGCAGTACGGGACAGGGGAGTACCGATGACCGCGATGCCGTCGAAGATTGCGGGCCGCACCGACGCGCTCGCCGAGGACACGGAGGTCGTCCTCATTCGTCAAACCGGGGGACCGGAGGTGCTCTCCGTGGAGCAGTCGAGGCTCGATCCGCCAGGGCCGGGCCAGGTGAGATTGCGGCAGACCGCCATCGGCCTGAACTATGTCGATACTTACTACCGCACCGGGCTCTACAAGACGCCGCTGCCCAGCGGCATCGGCTTCGAAGCCGCGGGGATCGTCGAATGCCTCGGAGAAGGGGTGGCCGGTCTGCGGCCCGGAGATCGCGTCGTCTACGCGATTGCAAGCCTGGGCGCCTACGCCCGACTGCGCAACGTTCCCGCTGAGCGGCTGGTGAAGGTGCCCGATGACATCACCGATCATCAAGCCGCCGCCATCGCGCTTCAGGGCATGACCGCGCACTATCTGCTTCGGCGCGCCTATTCCGTGCAGCCCGGCGACACGATCCTGGTGCACGCTGCCGCCGGCGGTGTCGGTCTCATTCTCTGCCAGTGGGCGGCAAGTCTCGGTGCGACCGTCATTGGAACCGTAGGCACGGAAGAGAAGGCCGAGCTCGCGCGCGCCAACGGATGCACCCATACGATCCTGTATCGGAGCGAGAATCTGGTCGAGCGTGTCTGCGACCTCACCAAGGGTGCGAAGCTACGCGTCGTTTACGACTCGGTTGGCCGCGATACTTTCGTGAGCTCGATGGATTGCCTTCAGCCGTTCGGGCTGCTGGTCTCGTTCGGCCAATCCTCCGGGGCGATCGGGCCCTTCGAGACGCGAATTCTCGCCGAAAAGGGCTCGCTATACCTGACGCGGCCGACGCTTTGGACGTACATCGCACGTCGCGAGGATCTCGTGGCGTCTGCTTCGGAGCTGATGGCTGCCGTCTCGCGAGGAACCATCAAGCCGAGGATCAGCCAGACCCTTCCCTTGATGGAGGCGGCCCAGGCGCACCGTGATCTTCACAGCCGCAAGACGGTCGGAAAGACGCTTCTCATCCCCTGAGCAGCATCTGCCGCGGCCCTTGCCGGATGATCGGCTATTTCCTGTCCATGGCACGGGCCTGGGCGGCAACGATGAGCACGCCGATCACGACCAGCAGGCCGCCGGCCGACTGAATCGGCGACATCCTCTCGTCCAGCCCTAGATATCCTGAAACGACGGTGGCCACAGGGCCGAGGGCGCTGATCATCGCGACGCGGCTTGCGCCGATCCGGCGCAGCGCCTCGGCCATCATGAAGACCGGCATCACGGTACTGAACAGCGCCATGCAGAGGGCGAGCAGGTAGACCCGGGTGGGCAGCACGAGCGCGCTCAGCGGGCGGAGTGCCATGAACTGAACGATGCAATACACGCTGGCCGTGGTCGTGGCATAGGCCGTGAAGCGTATCGAACCGAGCCTCGGCACGACTTCGCCGCTTCCAACGAGATAGACCGAGAAACTCACCGCGCTCAGCATGACGAGCAGCGCACCGAGCCAGAAATTTTCACTGCTCTTGTCGAGCTGCCCCGAAAGAACCAGCGCGACACCGATATATGTAATCGCCAGCGCGATCAGCTCGCGCCGGGTAATCGGCTTCCTGAGGACGACCGAGGAGATCACCACCACGATGGTCGGATACACGAACAGGATCAGCCGGCCGACGCCGGCGGCGACATATTGCAGCCCGATCATGTCGAGGAAGCTTGACAGATAGTAGCCGACGAAGCCCAGGGCGGCGAGCGCCATCGCGTCGTGTGCGGTGATTGACGGAAGCGTCCGGCCGCCGGAAGGCCCCCGATACAGGACAACCGCAATGACGAAGAAGGGCAGTGAGAAGATCATTCTCAGGGCCAGCAGCGTCACAGGATCGCTCATGTCCTCATAGGCGAGCTTGACGAATATCGCGCGAAGGGAAAACGCCACCGCCCCGATCGCCGCCAGCGCTACGCCGACAATATTGTGTGTCCTGGACACGGTCGTCGTTGACGCGCCGGGGCCGAGCGCCTCCGGCGCAGGCCCGAGCGGCCGCGAGATTGCGAGGTCATGTCTTTCGGAGATTCCGGCCATAGTCCGTCTCACTGACTCCCAGGTGGCGGCAGGATGATGAGCCCTGCCGGAGAGCGCCAACGCTTTTTAGGCAAGGCACCCTTCGCGTTCGACGAAGGTCCGCCGGCCGCTACGGCGAGACATCGGACATCGAAGATCACTCACGCCCAGGAGGGATTTACGGTCTCTTTCGACCTTGACCGGGGTGTGGTGGGTCAGGCTTACTTACGGTAGTGCCGCGCACTGGCTGCGCGGGGGGGCGGAGATCGTCGGGAGGATCGCTCATGGCCCACGGGAATTGAAGGACTGATGCGACAAATCAACAATCTCATCCGGCGTATCGATCTGACGTCGCTCCAGCTCTTCGTCGCGGTGTGCGAGGAGGGGACGCTGACGCGCGCGGCGTCGCGGGAAAACATTGCCATGAGCGCGGTGAGCAAGCGCCTTGCGGAGCTTGAAGAGGCGCTTGGAACCGACCTCTTTGTCCGGCACTCCAAGGGCATGATGCTGGCTCCCGCCGGGGAATCCCTGCTGCATCACGCGCGATCGATGCTGACGAGCGTCGAGAAGATGGGCGCGGAGCTCGACGAATACCGCATGGGCATCAGGGGCCACATCCGGATGCTCGCGAACGTATCGGCCATCGTCGAATTCCTTCCCGACGACCTGCCGGCCTTCTTCGCGACCCACAGTCTGGTCAAGATCCACCTTGAGGAAAGACTGAGTGCGGGTGTCGTCAAGGCCGTCGAGGAAGGGTATGCGGAAGTGGGCATCTGTGTGTCCACGACCAACAGCCGTGACCTGTTTGCGCGTCCCTATCGCAGCGACCGGCTTGCGCTGGCGGTGCCGCAAGATCATCCGCTGGCCGATCGGGCATCGATCGATTTCGTGGAAAGCCTGGATTTTGATCATATCGGCTTTCACGCCGATAGCGCGATCTACACCCGTTCGCGCGCGGCAGCCGCGGAGGCTGGAAAGGCGGTCAATCTGCGGATCAACGTACCGAGCTTTGATGCCATTTGTCGGATGGTGCAGTGTGGCCTGGGTGTCGGGTTGATCCCGGATCGGGCATTCGAAGTGCTGGCTTCGGGCATGGGCATCAAGGCGATTCCGCTCAGGGACGACTGGGCCTATCGGGAATTGAAGATCGTGACCCGCGATCCCGCCGGGCTCTCGACCGTGACCAAGATGCTCGTTGAGCATCTGGCGCAATCGGGCGGCAATCGCGCGCCTGCGTCAACGGCGGCAGCTTCGGTGTCGGCGCCGAGCCCCCGCCACGGTCGATGACGCGGCGGGGACATCATCGTTGGTCCAGCCTGACCGTCGGGGCGGTCCGGCGAAGCCAGATCGCCGCGACGAGCGGGCCGAGCAGGCCCATGAAGAGCGACAGCGCGACAATGACCGTGCCGGCGCCGTAACGGCCGGCGAATACGCTGACCAGGAGGCCGGCGAGAGGTTGGGACAGGTTGTTCAGCATGATGATCAGGCCCGTCGTCTTGCCGAGATCTTCCCGGGGAATGATCTTCATGCGCAGGCTGCGAATGAAGACACTGAACATCTTGTCGAAACCGACAACGAGAACGAAGCCGAGCGCGTAGACGTGGGCGTGGGAAGCCAGTCCGGAGACGGCGCCGCCGGCAAAGATCATCGCATAGCTGATGACGCCCAAGACCTGCAGGGACGCAGGCGCATGCGCGGTGGCGAACAAGATGACCACGGTCGCGATCGCGCCTGCGGCCTGAAGAACGGCATAGTAGGAGTCTGTTTCTCCGTGGACACCGGTCACCATTGCCGCTGACGTTGCGAGGGTCACGCCAATGATGAGGTTGACGGCGGCTGCGAGAAGGACGGTCTCGACCAGGCCCGGTCGTCCGATGACGTGCCGAAGTGCGGTTTTCAGCGGCAGTGTCCAGCCGCTTGGCGCCGGCGTCGGTTCGGCCAATGTCGGCCGGACGAATCGCTGCCAGATGATCATGGCGCCGTCAGCCGCCATGAACAGGGCGGTCGTCGAGATCACCACGTATTCCCAGGACCATAGCTTGAGAAGACCGGCGGCGACCAGCGGCCCGAGCACCATGCCGAGCTGATCGGCAATCTGGGTGTAGGAGGCGACCTTCTCGAACCTGTGCCGATGAAAGACTTGAGGCAGCAGAACCTCGCGCGCCATCAGCCCCTGCGTCGTCAGAACGCCGCAGGCCACAGATATCCCGATCAGCCAGCCGATTCCGCCGAAGCCCGCGTAGGCGATCATGCCTGCGAAGCAGGCCACGGCACGAAGCTGCTGACTAATGTGCAACAGCGCCAAAGGGGATTTTCGATCGCACAGCACCCCGCAGATCGGAAACGACAAATAGCGCGGCAATGTCTCGAGCAGGAATGCCGCTCCCGACCAGGCGACGCTGCCGGTCAACTGGAAGATGACGAGCGGGACCAGAAACAGAAGGATCTGGTCCGCGAGCCGTGAGAGGAAGAGAGAGTAGAAGAAGGCTTGATGCTTCAGTTCCAACGAGCAACCCCAACCAGCTGATGAACCGCCTTAGTAAGACGATCCGCTGTCGGCGTCGAGATTGTGCTGCTCGTGACCGGCAAGGGGCGGATTGAACACGCTCACCAGCACCAGATCCTGCGTCGGGCCGCCGCGCAGATAGTGTTCGTCATGTTCGTTGAGAACATAGATGCTGCCCGGGCGGAGCCGATACACATTGCCTTGCATGTCCTCGACTTCACCTTCCCCCGCGATGCAATAGCATGCTTCCAGGTGAGATCGGTATTGCAACCTTGATACTGTGCCGGCGCGAACCACGGTATGGCATACGGCGAAACCCATTCCATCGCTCGCCGTCAATAGCCGGTGGCTCGTGCCATTTCCCCACTCGACGAACCGGCCTGTTTTTTCGACTTCTTCGAGATCGCGTACAAACATGTTTCCTCAGTCATTTTGCACAACACGACGTGTAACGGAATTCTCCTACCATGAGCTGCGACTCTTTGTTATAAAAACTCATCCAGAGGTTGCGGGAGCTTCCGAGTGTGCCTTTTCCATCACTATATTGAACGCAGTGTTCGAGACTGCCCAGAGAAGATCGCGGTGAAGATCGATGGCGCGTGCGCGACCTATCGCGAGCTGGATGATATCGGCAATCAGGTCGCCGGTCGTCTCGTCGATGACGGCATCCGTGCTGGAGACAGGGTCGCGATCTATGGCGTGATTTCCATCCGTTTGCTCGGTGTTGTTCTCGGCATCTTCAAGGCCGGTGCAGTCCTCGTGGGAGTTCATCACACCTTCGGGCTCCGAAAGCTGATGTTCGAGCTTCGGGACTCCGGTGCTTGTGCGGTGATCACCGATCGGGCGGCCGAATTGCGGGAGCGCCAGTTAGATTATACAATCTATAGTTGTAACGATGATTTTTCTGCTGCCGTGCCAGAACGCGACTGCTCGTTTTGCCGGGAGGTGCGGGAAGAGGATATTTCAGTCATCTTCTATACGTCGGGCTCGACGTCGCGCCCGAAGGGCGTCGCCGTCAATCACAAGAATATGATTGCGGCGTTCGAATCGGTGACCGGCTATCTCAGGAACACGTCCGAGGATGTGGTTCTGAGCTATTCGACCTTGGGCTCCGACTACGGCTTCTATAATGTGATGATGCCGCTCATGTTCGGAGGGACCGCGCTCGTCGAGCGCGCGTTGCCGGACGATCCCGATGAGATCATCGATCTCATCGATGCCCACGGCGTGACTGGGCTGCAGGTGTTTCCTCCCTTCATCTTCCATCTGTTAAAGGCGAGCGCGCTGGGAAGGCGCGCGCCGAGATCGCTGCGTTATATCTCCACGAGCGGGCAGGCCCTGCCGGTGAAGCATATCCGCCGCTTGCGAGAGGCGTGGCCGGGCGTCCAGATCTTCTCGAATTATGGGCTCACGGAGTGCAAGCGCGTCTCGTTTCTGCCGCCCGACGAGATCGATCAACGGCCGCAGTCGGTCGGCCGGGCCATTCCCGGCGTGCGGACCTATCTGTTTGCCGAGGATCGCTCCCTCGTGACCGAGCCGGGGCAGGTCGGCGAGCTCGGTGTTGCCGGCGACCTGCTGATGCAGAAATATTGGAACATGCCGGACGAAACCTCCGCCCGAATGATTGAGGGGGCGGCCGGTGAAGCTCGGGTGTTCCTGACGGGCGACCTATTCCGCGTCGATGGCCAGGGGTATCTCTACTACGTCGCAAGGAAGGACGACGCTTTTGCGCGGAGCGGGTTCAAGGTCAATCCGCGAGAGATCGAGCAATTGCTGATGGCCCACCCCGCGGTTTCGGAAGCGGCTGTAGTCCCCGTCGCCGACGAATCCGTCGGACATCTCCCCAAGGCATTGATCGTTGCGGAGCAGGCGACGTCCATCACGAGCCACGAACTGGTCGAGTACTGCACGATGCATCTCGATTGGCACATGGTGCCCGCCTTCGTGGAGTTCGTACCGGCGCTGCCGCGGACCGCGTCGGGAAAGACCGCGACCCGCGCATTGTCCTGATCCCCATCCTCATCCTCATTCTCATCCTCGGCCCAGCATCAGTGGAGGTCTTCGGGCATGACCAATCGACCTGCGACCGACGTCGACGCCTATCTTCAGCAATCTTCGATGATCAGATTGGCGCAGCAATTCGAGCAGTTGGCGACCGGAGCGGCACAGGTGCCGCGGCAGCCAGTGCTGACGCGGATCCGCAACCGGATAGCGGATACCGACGTGCTGGAGTATCACGACCGGCTGGTACCGAAGGCGGGACCACTGTTCTCGCATTTCCTCGCCAGCATTCCAGGCATCCTCGAGGAAATGTCGCGCGTGGGCGTGGCGCTGAGCCGTCTGTCGAGGCAGCGGGCCGAAAGCAGCGGTCGGCCCTGCCTGCTTTATGAGATCGATGCCTTCGACGGTTCCAACGGACGCACGCTTGCTGCGTTTTCCGGCGGCGCGGTCAAGACACTGACTTGTTCTCCGAACAGGGCGAACGAAGAGCATTTTGAGCGCTTTGCCGATCCGGCCCTGTCGAGATTCATTCCGACGTCGTTCCTCAAGCTCGACGGGGACGTACTTCGCACGCTGGTGGACGACGAGGATTTCCATGGCGGCTTTGACTATATCTACGAAACGGCCGCCTTTCAGTTTTACGGCAAGGACCGCGATTTCCAGATCGAGCAGGGCTGTCGCATGCTCAGGGACGACGGGCTGGTCTTCTTTCTCGAAAAGCTCGATCACACCGACCGCCTCGAGTACGAACGACGGGAGCGCGTCAAGGACGAGCAGCACAAGGCGCACTATTTTACGCCCGAAGAGATCGAGTGGAAACGGCAGCAGATGCTGCTGCGCATGTATGAGGGCGAGGTTCTCCTCGACGAGCTCGTGAGCTCGATTGGACGACACTTCTCGCACTGCTATCTGTTGTGGAATAGCACGAATTTCTACGAGTTCGTCGCCTCGAACGACGGGCAGCGCATCGAGGAGTTCGTCCGCCTTCTCGGCCCGCCCTTGATTGAAGATCAGTTCGTCTTCGAGCGGCCAATGTTGCGAAAGGTGCTGGAGCGTGCGCATGGATAGGCTGGACGGGACGGTCTATTGGGGAGCGGACCAGCCGTCGCTCGCGACGCTCTATGCGAGCGTCGAGGCGTTGTTGCCACGATGGCACAAACGTGCGGAGGAAGCCCGCAGGCTTGGGAAGCTGCCGCGCGAGTCCGTCGATGAGCTGTTCGACGCCGGATTGCTTCAGCTCGCGATGCCGAAGCGTTTCGGCGGCCTTGAATTGGATTGGCCTGTCCTTGCAGAAGTTGCAAGGCTCGCGGCGCGCGCGTGCCCTTCGACAGCATGGATCGTGGGCCTCGTTGGAGGACACATTCAGATCGTATCGCGATTTCCAGCGGAGGCGTTGAACGCGGTCTTCCGCGGCGGAGCTCGTCAACTTGTCACGACAGGATCGGCGACGGCGGCCGGCGGAATATCGCGGGACGGTGGCGCATATCGGGTCGATGGTCGCTGGCGGCTCGGCTCCGGCGTGGACTATGCGACATGGGTGATCGTGTCCGGCTCATGCCTGCATCCGTCTCGACGCGACGCCCGGACGGTTATGGCGCTGCTGCCAGCCATCGACATCGAGATCGGCGATGATTGGCAGGCCATCGGAATGGCAGGGACCGGGTCGCGCGACATCATTATCCGCGATCGTTCGCTTTCAGAAAGCTGGGCGCAGCCGCTGGACAATGTTCTCGGGCGTTCGGCGGAACGCGGCGGTCACTACTTGCAGTCGGTTTCTCTTATTCCCTATCTGACCAGCGTGATCGTCGGTCCTCTGCTCGGCTGTGCGGAGGGAGCGGTGGCGGCGGGACTTGCGATCATGCGAGAGCGGCATGGACGGCAGCCAAACGGGAACCAATGGGCGTTTGCCATGCGCGCCGGCGAGATCAGCGCCGATATCGAATGCGCACGGCTTTTGTATCGCAGCATTTTATCGAGACTGCATGAGGCGGGCTGCAACGGCCGCGATCTCTCCGATAGAGACTACGCAGCGATCAAGCGCGACCGGGCCAGGCTGACCCGCTTATGCATGAACGCCGTGCAACAGCTGATGTCCCAGCTTGGAACTTCCGTCATCGCGCAGACGCACCCGGTGCAGCGCCACTGGTGCGATCTCCAGGTCATGGCTGCACACATGGATGTGAATTGGGATCGCGCGATGGCGGACTACGGCACGGCTCTTCTTGTGCAGCTCTGAAAACAAGTGATTGAATAGCGCCGTTGACCTAGGGATGGGATCGCCGGATGTATTTCTTGATCGCCTCCATCGTTTCGATACCTTCATTTACGATCCAGTCGCGAAAGCGTGCGATCTCGGGGCGCCGCGCGGCGGTGTCCTGACAGACCAGATAGTAGGACATTGGATTCGAGAGGCGCGCCGCAAATGGCGCCATCAGTCGTCCTGATGCGAGTGCAGAGATGACCAGCGGCGTTCGGCCGATGGCAAGTCCCAACCCATATTCGGCCATCTCGAGCGCGAGCGCAGAATTTTCGCAATGAAATCCTGAAGTGGTATCGAAATCCTCGAGTCCGGCCTCGACCTGCCAAGCTTGCCAGTCCGTCGGCCGAACGATGGTATGGACCAGTGAATGGCGACGAAGCAGGTCTGATCCAGCAGGAAGTGCGGCTTCGCGAAACAGGGTGGGCGAGCAAACGGGGAACAGCTCTTCGTTCATCACGAACGTCGAATGGAGCCCCGGCCAGGATCCGTAGCCTAGCCGCAAGGCGACATCGATATCCTCTCTCGTAAAATCGACCAGGCGGAACGACGTTGAGACGGCGACGGCGATATCCGGAAACTGTTGCCGAAAGCCGATCAACCTCGGCGCCAGCCATCTCTGTGCGACGGTCGCCAGAAAGCTGGTTCTAAGTTTCAACGCGCTATGCGACGTCAGCCCTGTGACTGCCGACGAAATATCTGAAAATGTTCGGCAAAGTACGGGAAAGAGTTGCTGGCCGTTTTCTGTCAACTCTACGCCGCGGCCAACGCGGCGGATCAGGCGACGACCAAGTGCGTCTTCCAGAATCTTGAGCTGCTGCGTCACCGCAGCTGGCGTTACGCAGAGCTCGTCGGCTGCTTTCGTGACACTGAGGTTGCGAGCTGCTGCTTCGAAGGCGCGAAGCGCGTTCAACGGGGGGAGGCGAGGGCGCATCTGCCAGACCATTCCGAGAAGGCTCGTCCAAAACTCAACGCAGATCGAAAGCCCGCTGCAGAAACGGGCTCTATTGCTTGGCTCTAGCGATGGGCGCCAGCGTTGACTCACGGTTCAGTTTCCGTTGGAGTCCTTTGTACGGCGAGTGCCCTCACCTTTCAATTGTGTGGTAATAGAATACAATCTTAAGATGGAATCAAGAGTTTCAAGTGAGGTGGCTTCATAAGACGCCAGTTTTGTTTTCGCGAGCTGCGCTGCCGTGGCCGATGCGCCTGTCCATCTGATCAAGGCGTATTGTTTCCTTCCAACAAACATCTGTTTCGGATCGATGCCCTCCGCGGCAAGGGCCGCCGCGGCTTCGAACAAGTGATGGAAGCCGCGGTTGGGGTGCTGGTGGTGTCGACGATTGCGAAGATCCGTCGCGCCTATTTTGTTCATGGTCAACCGGTCAAGGCGATCTGCCGCGAGCTTGGCGTATCGTGCAAAGTAGTACGCGAGGTCATCGGTTCCGAGGCAACGAAGTCCGATACGAGCGAGAGACGCAGCCGCTTCCGAAGATGAGCCTCTGGAGTGACGAGCTTGACCGGTTTCTGGTGAACGGCTGTTCGCCCCGGTGCGGCGCGTCACGGTGAAGGCGCGGATCGCTAGGCACAAGGGCCGGGCGTCCAGGTCAGCGCCCCTGGCGGCGCATCTCACCTATCTCAAGAGGGACGGGGTCACTCGCGATGGCCAGCCGGCACGGATGTTCGACGCCGCGGGCGATCAGGCGAATGAGGCTGCGTTCGAGGCGCTGGGCAGGGGTGACCGGCATCATTTCCGGTTCATTGTCTCTCCCTAGGACGCAGCCGACATGGAGAACCTCAGAGCGTTTACCCGCGATTTGATGCGGCAGATGGAGGCCGATCTCGCGACCAGGCTTGAGAGTCGGGTCTCTGGGGAATTGGTCTCCTCGGCTGACAACGCTTGTCCAAATTATCCTGGGATCAAGCGAGCCGATGTTCGTAGCTTATAGGCCAGGGCGCTCGGTTCTCTACAAGGATCCGTACGCTGAGGTCTTGGCAAGCAAGCATCCGGCACTCGGACGGGTGACCTGCCAATCATGCGCGGTTTCCTCCCTTGGAGGCTTTCGGGCGCAAGCCGCCCGCATATTCCACACCGTCACCGCTGCGGCCGGCATCCGCAATCCTTCACAAGAGCTGACGTCCCGCGGGACATCGGGAGCACAAGGTCTGGCTATTCGCATGCGTTATTTTCGATGGCCGCGCTCATTCGTGCCGAATCCTGAGCTACGATCCGAAAAGCTCAGGCGGGGCCTTCTCCTTCAAGGCTCCGCCGATATGCTTGTCGAGAAGCTTGGCGGCGCCTTCGAGCGAGCCCTTCTCCAGCAGATCGATGATGGCTAGGTGCTCGCCTGGTTGCCGCCATACCCGGTCGCGGTCGAGCGTCTGACGGTATTCGATCAGGCGCCGCAATTCGTTCTGACGGGCGACGGTCCGGGCCAAGAACCTGTTACCCGACATAAGGGCGAGCGCCTCGTGGAAGTCGCTGTTCGACTTGAACAGCTCAACTTGGCCAAGCGTCTTGAACCCCGCGCTATGGAGAAATTCCTGCCGCTTGCGCTGCTCCGAAAGGACGGGACGATCGAGCTTGAAGGTCGAGGATCGCAAGCCTTGAGGCTCTAGGAGATTGAGGCCGGGCTGATTAACCTCACACTCGACAACATCCAAGCCCTGGCCGTCGCGCTAGGCGTTGAGCCCTCTGATGCTTGTGGCATCTATGGCACGGCATTTGAGATGGTTCCGCGCCTTCCCCGTGAGCGTGGGTGTGATCCGAGGCCGTCACTCTGGCAGGCCTTCGAGGTCGTCCCAGCCGAGCCCCACCTTTGGAGGGTGCGGGCGCCGCCAAAAATTCTCATTTGAAATCAAGGCGCCTTAAAAGTAGGTAGGGGGCCATAAGTCATTGATCTTGCTCTTGGCTTTCTCCCCTGTCGTACCCACCATCGAGTGCTGCGTGTGATTTGCCGTAATAGTGATCGCAGTACTGAAGGGGGTGTCGCTCCGCTTGTTTCCCCGGTTGGCAGCTTGAGAGGAGGCGGGCGGTCCATCGGGTCGGAGCAGCTATTTGAACTTCTCCGGCCAAAGCCCTGGTGCGATCGACTAGCTCTGCCGGGAGCTGCCAATGCTGTTGACGGGCGCAGATGTCGTTGCAGCGAATTGCTCAGGTGCAAGCCGAAGCTGGCCACCGGTTGACCACCGAAACCCCGTGAACAAACGGCGATAAAGGCCGTCAATCGCGAGCAAACTTCATTGTTTTCGTTGATCTTTTCGCATGCTACTTACGTTCGGGACGCAGGGGTCGCAGGTTCGAATCCTGCCGCTCCGACCATTTTTTCAGGCGCCTAGCTTTTCATCTCCCGAGAAGCGCAACGAAATCACACGGCGCCACCCTGCACCCATCCGGCTATTCGTGAGCATTTCGCCGCGGCAGACGACAGCGCTTCATGGAGCGTCCAATTCCTTCAGCTTCCGGTCAAGCGTGCGCAGGCTGATGCCGAGGGGTTTTGCAAGCGATTCTCGATTGCCGCGATGCGTCAACAGGGCGGTCCGAAGCGCTCGCGCCTCGCGCTCCTTCGATGACGGCGAGTTCTCATCGTCAGCAGGCGCCAGCTTTGTTGCGGTTCGCTGCACCCGGTCGCGTCCCTCAATGTCCGGCGATCGCAGCGTCAGAGCACGCTCGATCGTCGCGGCTGAGATGACATCGTCATCGCAGAGCAGGGCCGCGCGCTCCAACACGTTGCGCAACTCGCGAACATTGCCCGGAAAGGCGTAGCCCTCGAGCCGCTCGAGTGCCGGCTGGGACAAGGTGGGCCTTCTCCGGCGCCACGCGGGCAAGCAGCGCTGCGGCAAGAAGCGGTCGATCAGAGGCGCGGTCGCGCAATGCCGGCA
Organism: Bradyrhizobium sp. SZCCHNS3052; assembly: GCF_032484495.1. Taxonomy (NCBI): domain Bacteria; kingdom Pseudomonadati; phylum Pseudomonadota; class Alphaproteobacteria; order Hyphomicrobiales; family Nitrobacteraceae; genus Bradyrhizobium; species Bradyrhizobium sp. SZCCHNS3052. The sequence continues at coordinate 25,062 of NZ_JAUETB010000010.1, forward strand.
GAAGGATCGGAAAGGTCGACAGTCGGTCGTAAAGATCGTTTCTCGACAATGCGCGACGCATGCGCGCGATCAATTCCGTGGACCAGCAGAGCGCGATCAGGAAGGCCGGTGCGCGACCATTCCGATCAGCGCAGAGCGGCCGTGATGGCCGCTGCCTTCGCTGAGCTCCGTCTCGTATTCGCCCAGTTCGATGATCTCCAACTCACGGAACGCCTCTCGGAGCATGGTTTCCGTATAGAGGTGCGAGAGGGCGGAAGGGCCGCCCGTCTTGTACTCCAACTGCTTGGGCGTATAGCCCTGCAGGATCAGCGTCCCGCCCGGCTTCAGGCTTGCGATCATGCGCGCGAACAGCCGTTTCCTCAAATCTGGGGCGGCGAACTGCACAAAAATCGCTGCGATGCCGTCATACGCCGCACTTGGCCACGCGAAGCCGTCGCAATCGGCAAGCTGGTAGTTCACGCTGACTCCGGCTGACGCGGCAAGTTTGCTCGCTTTCGCCAGACCCACCTCCGAGATGTCGAAGGCGTCGACCTGAAATCCCTGCCGGGCGAGCCAGACGCTGTTGCGGCCTTCTCCGTCGGCGACGCAGAGAATGCGACTGCGGTACGGGAACGTGCCGACATGGCGGCGCAGCCATTGATTGGGTTCGGTTCCGAAAACGAAATCATCGCCTTCGAATCGTCGGTTCCAGCGGCCGGCGTCGGCGTCTGGCGGTACCTTCGTGACCATCGGCGGTCCCACTTTGAAGATGACAAGCGTGTTTGTTGGCAGCCGCAAGGAGCTTGCGAACTCCTCGGTATCAGCTTGCGAACCCTTGATCGCAAGTTAGGTGAACTGGAAGCCGGATCGTAGTTCATCAGCCCGTCAGACGCGGCAGGCGCGTGAGCAGGGGACGATCGCGCCGGCGGCTCGATACCGTCTCGCACGAACCGCGCTGGCACAGGCTCGACCGCCTGTTTGTTATCGTCTCGCCAAAGTGATAGCAACACGGGGCGGCCTTGCGGCATGACGCCGTGACCGCCGATGTAACGGACCGAATTGGTCGATTGAGGAATATGCGGACGAATATGGCAACCAAGCGTGCACGCAGCAGGTCTTCGCTCGAGCCTGACGCGTTGCTCGAGAAGGCTCACAAGGCAAGCGAATTCCTCAAGGCGCTGTCGCACGAAGCGCGGCTTGCCATTCTGTGTCTGCTGCTTGACGGAGAGAAGTCCGTCAGCAGCATTGAGGATTCGCTGCAGCTCCGCCAGCCGACGGTGTCGCAGCAACTTGCCCGGCTGCGCGCGGACGATCTCGTCAAGGTGCGCCGGGACGGCAGGAACGTGTATTATTCGGTCTCGCGGCCGGAAGTGATCGAGGTCATGTCCGCTCTCTATCGCGCTTTCTGCTAAGTGGTGCTGATGGAGTCTCGCTGCCCGCGGAGATCGTCCGTCAGGCGGAGCCGGGGACGGCGGCGACCGTGTTTCCTGCGGTCACTCGATCGATGAACCCGGCTGCCGCGGCTATCACCGCGGAGGTCGCCTGTTGGTGGGGCGCATGTCCACAGCCTTCCAGCACGCAGGTCTCGATCCGGGCTGGCACGAGGGCGCGGAGCGTCTCAAGCTGAATATGCGTGAAGAACTCGTCTTCGCTGCCCTGAACAGCCAGCACCGGGGCGCGAACCCGTCCAACGTAGGGCTTGATCCCCCAGTCGCGCGCTTCTTCCCCAGTCCAAGCATCGACCAGCCGGCCAAAAAGATGATCGGTTCTGCTGCCATGATACCGTGCGAGCCGCGCCCTCAGGTCGCCGTGCTCGAAGTCCCTGATCTGGGCTGCGATGCCGTCAACTGTCCGCTGTTCGCGGAAGAGATGAGGGGCGATCGCGACGACCCCGCTGACCTCATCGGGAAACGCGCCGGCAAACGTCAACGCGATCGCAGCACCGTCGGAGTGTCCGACCAGGATCGGACGCCGCGCTCCGGTCGTCCGTAGCACTTCGGGCAGGGCGTCGAGAGCCTCAGCGAGCAGATATTGCCGCGAATGGGGCGGCTCGAGCGGCTCAGAGTCACCCGAGCCCCAGCGGTCGAACACCAGGACGGAGCAGCCGGTCGCAGCCGCAAGCCGCTCGGGAAAATCGCGCCAGAGCCGGGCGCAGCCCAAGGCGTCATGCAGCAGGACGAGCGGCGGACGTTCCGGTCGCGTCGCCGCGAGCCAATGGCCGCGAAGCCTCCGGCCGGCCGCAACGAAGCTGAGCTGCCGCGCCGCCGCGACGACCACGTCGCGAATGTCCGGCGGGCCGAGATTGACGAAGTCGGCCGACGTGCGCGAGAAGAAGTCCTCAACGAGGGATCCGGCATCAGCCAGTTCGGCGCCGCGCAGCGCTGCCTCGAGATCAAAGATGACGCGTGGCGGTGTAACGAAGAAATCGCCGGTGATCAGAGCTTCGCGAATTCGCCTGCGGTCTGGCCCCTCGAGGCGGATATCGGCGCGCAGGCTGCCGCCGCGCCGCGTCAGAGTGGCACTGACCAGCGAGCTGTCCACCTCGGGAGCGTCGACCATCTCGACGAAGTCGTCGCGGCCGATCTCGTCGCGATACAACTGGTCGGCGAGCTCTTCTTCGTGCATCGACGCCTGGCCCCATTGCGGAACAATGCCGAGGCCTTCCGCCAGGCCGTCGAGCAAGCCTCGCTGGATGGTGGCCAGATCAGGGAGCTTGTCGCCGAGGATCTCGCGCATGCTGACGACGCGCTGGTGGGCCGAGGCGAGGTCGCGCTTGGCGAGCTTTTCCACCGGCACTTTGAGCGCAGCGATCATCTGCTCGGGGTCGAAGTCGATCAGCAGTGTTCCCTGGTAGAACAGAGTATCGCCGTCAAAGAAGCCGCCGGTGCCGCTGATCTTGCGGCCGTCGACGTCGATGTCGTTGCGCGGGCGGTAGCGCGCGGGGACGCCGAGCTTGTTGAGCCCGAGTGCGACGCTTTCGCAGATCCGGCGTGTCGTTTCGGTGAGATTCATGGCGCCGAGGCTGGAGCGGCCGAACACGAGCTCCCATCCGATCTGACCCTCGTCGAGATAAAGACCTCCGCCTCCCGTGATCCGCCGGCCGATCTCGATTCCCTTGCTCCGGCAATAGTCGAGCCGGACCTCATGGCTCAGGATCTGATGGATTCCGACCAGCGCCGACGGACGAAACCGCAGGAAGCGGATGGTATCGGGAATCCGCCGTGCCTTGTGAGCGTCGATGAGCGCCTGGTCGAAGGCGATATTGGCGCGTCCGCCCCGAATCCCGGTGTCGATGACCCGAAATGACTTGGCGCTGCTGGCCATCGCATCTTCCTCCCGGTTATTTGGGTAGTCCGCGCCGGAGTTGGCTGCGCACGTGGCGAATGTCGCGGCGATCGGGCTTGAAAGGGTATGAAGCAATGTCGCGCGGCGGCGAGTCGCCATAGGGGCGGTCGCAGGCGGACACATCGGCGGCCTCCTTGCCCGGGCAGCCGGACGTGCGGAAGGCCACGCCCGCGTCGATGATCGCGTCGACTTCGTCCTGCGGCAGACCAAAATCGACGAGTTGACCGCGCTCGTCGAAACGCATGCGCTGCAGGGAGTGGCTTCGATAGTCGATGAGATACCGGGCGAGCTGGATGCGTCGCCATTGCGGGCGCGGCGCCGGCGGGAGATGATCCATCAACGAGCCTTGTTCGGGAAAGAACGCGAACAGGTGGCTGTGGCCGCCGAGGTCGCGAATTCTCTGCACCTGCGAGAGAACGTCGTGGTCGCTCTCGCCCATCCCGACGATGAGATGGGCGCCGAAACGTTCCGGGCCAAATATCTCGGCGGCGGCCAGCAGGATCTCCCAATATTTGTCCCAGCTATGCGGCGATTGAACCCCGCGGCCGCGGGTGCGGTCAAAGATGACCGGGTTGGCTGCATCGAGCGCGACCGTAAATATCTCGGCGCCGAGATCCTTGAGCTCCTGCACATCCAGTCGCGTCATCGTCGTCGGGTTGGACAGGATGGACACGGGTACGTGCCTGATGCGTTCAACCCATTTCCGCAGGACAATGCGGGTGTCCTGGTCCGACCGCGGATGCGTGATCATGCTGATACACATGCGATGGAAGCGCCCGCCGTCGCCGCCCGATGCAACGATGTCAATCACCTGGTCGTAGGGCACCGCAGGCCAGTCGACCCGAATGAAGTTGCGGTCGGCATAGTTGCGCTCCGCTTCGCGATGGCGCGCAAGCCCGCAATAGGCGCAGTTGGCGCGGCAGCCCTCCGGGTAGGTCAGCAGCAGGTTCAGGCAACGGGTGCAACTGGTGCGATGCATGTAGCCGTTCATGATGCCGAGGGTGATGGCCGCTGCCGTCGACATTTGCACGTACTCGGGCGACCGCATGTTCGGCGTCAGAACATTGTCGTTCGGCAGGTACGTGCCGACCGGCCGCACATCCTGCGCCCTCACGCGCCCGCCGTTGCGCGCTTCCGCCGGCACGGCGCCCGGCGCGCGCGGCCGCATGGCTTCTGCCGCGTTGAAGGTGCGCGTCTCCCCGGTGAGGAAATCCGGTACCGGATGCGTCGGTCCTTCGAGACAGCTCATGACGTCCTCCCCTGATCCTGCATCTTCACGCCCAATAGTTCGGCGAACTGATCCATCCCTCGGCGAGCGCAGTCGCGTCGGGGCGACGGCCGTCGCCATAGTGCGCCAGCACTTGCCGTCGTCGCAGCAATGCCCGGCTCAAGGCTGCATCGAAAATGTCGCCGAGCTCTTCGTCATAGTCATCGAGGGCGCCGCTGCGGCCGGACAGCATGTCTGCCGCGGCGTGCCCGGCGAGCGCCCCCGATTGCACGGCGGAGGCGATGCCGGCGCCGGTCACGGGGTTGGTCAGGCCTGCCGCATCGCCGGCCAGCAACACCTGGGTTGCGCCGAGCCGGCCTGTCGAACCCACCCTGCCGCCCACGGGTATCGCCCCGCCCGTCAACGCGAACGGGCGCGTTCCGATGCGGCGCGATGCCGACAGCGAGGCGAAGAGCGCGGCGAGCATCGGTTTCAGTCGCCGCCGGTCCTCTATCATGACGCCGACGCCGATATTGGCCACGGCGCCCTTGGGAAACAGCCAGCCATAGCCGCCGCGGTAGTCGGCGCTCAGGAAGATATCCGTGGCATCGTGCGGCACGATCAGCGGCGTGGTCAGTTGCCTCGTATCGACAAGCGCGCGATTGATCTGGCCGATGGCCGCGCCGACCCGCGAGCGAGGGCCGTCGCAGCCGATGAGGACGCGCGGTTTCAGGGCAAGACCATCGGACGTATGAACTGTGCCGTCGAAATCGATGGCAACCACGGAGGTGCCGTATCGGCACGCGGTTCCCGCGTTCGCCGCCTCATCAGCGAGCATTCGATCGAAGGCGGCGCGATCGATCATCCAGCCGCGGAAGTCCCGCGTTTCCTCGCAATCCGTCGCTTCGGTGAAGGTCAGCATGCGGGTGATCTTCTGTTGGGCGACGGTCGTGACGTTCGGAACGTCCCGCTCGATCATGGCGGGCACGAATTCGGCACACTGGACCGGGCGACCCGCCTCGAGCCGGCGGTCGACGGCGACGACGCGGTAGCCGGCCTTCGCGGCAATCGCAGCCGCACGACTCCCGGCCGGTCCAAGCCCGACGACGACGATATCCGCTGCCTCGGCGTTCATGGTGCACCTCAGGCTGCGCAAGCCCGCCGTCCGGCGAGGCCGTCAAGCGCGATCGAGCAGCAGGCATGCTCCTGCTCGACCGGCCGGCCGATGGCGCGGGCGAGAGCTACGATGCCGTCCGCGGGATAGGCGATACCGTCAAATCCCGCCATGACGGCGTATGCGTCGGTCATCAGCTTATGGCGGCCCGCGGGGCGGATACAGCCAAGCTGAACCGGCGCGTGATTGATCCGTTGCCGCGCGGCGACCAGCACCTTCGCCACGTCGTCGGTGGATGTCGTGGCGAAGGGCCGATCCGGCGGCGCATAGATCGGGGTCACCACCACCAGGATCAAGGCGGCAACCGGGTGGCGCGAAACGATGTCCAGCGCGGTTGCTTCGCCGAGTAGCCGGCCATAGTGCAGACCGATGACGATGTGTGGCACGACCTGCATCTTGGTGCCTGAGAGCGCGGCGAGCGTCGCCTCGAAATCCGCGACAGGACGGTCGAGGTGATAGACTTCGCGGATCGTCTGCTCCGAGCCGATCACGTCGAGCATCGCGACGTCGACCCCGGCGGCCTCCATGGATCTGGCGCGCCGTTCGTCGAGCAACGCGGAATGGACGGCGATGCGCAGATGGGGAAAGTCGCGCTTGAGCCTTTCGATGGTCGGATAGAAGCGATCGTACGGAACCTCGTTGCGGCGGTTGGATCCGCCTGAAAGCAGGAACCCGCGCAGATCCTTGAGCAGAATGAGGTCGCGCACCTTGCGGTCGAGTTCGTCCGGTGTCGTTGCCGCGATCATCGGTTCGAGGATCTTCGCCTGACAGTGATCGCAATTCAGCGCGCAGGCGCCGCCCGTGATGGAAAAGGCGGGAAAACTCGCCTTGCCGCAGCCCTTGAGTTCCTCGCTGGCATAGGCGCGGAACGTCGGCGTGTAGAACCGCATCGGTCCGAGTGCGCGCTCGCGGGCTGCCGCCTCGAGTGCATCGACGAGCCCACGATCAAAACGCAGGTCGTCGAGCGGTTCGATCTCCTGCAGCTTCTCATACCACGCCATTGCGTTCCTCGCTTTTCATATGCGAAAAAACATATATATTGTCGGTCCGCCGTCGGCTTCGGCCGTCATTGATGCCTCATCAGTTGTCGCGGTTCGCCATGAAGACACTCTGCGTCTTGCAGCATTTTGAGGCGGACTATCTCGGCTTGATGGAAGACCAGTTCGAAGGACGCAACGTCGGCTTTCGCTATTGCCGGCCGTTTACGGCCGGAGGATCGATACCTGCGACGGCCGGGGACTTTGACGGCCTCGTTGTTCTTGGCGCCGGACCGCTCGGAGTCGTCAGCGGCAACCTGCTTCCGAGCCTTGGGCCCGAGTTGCGGTTGGTACAGGATTTCCTGGCGCGCGACCTGCCCGTCATCGGCATCGGAGCTGGCAGCTGCATAGTTGCGACCGCGTGCGGCGGCGGCACTCAGGAAGCTCCGCTCCGCTTCGTTGTGGAGACGGCCCGACGGGTCGATCCCGCGGCGCTCGGCGGTCATCTGCCGCAATCCTTTCCCGTCGCGATCTACATGCGCGATCGCCCGGTGCTGCCGGCCGATGCCCGTGTTCTCGCGATCGACGCTGCGGGGGAGCCGGCGGTGTTTCAGCTTCGTGATAACTGCTTCGGGTTCCTCGGCCATCCCGGAATCAAGTCGGCCATGATCGAGGATCTGATCATGGAATCCGAAGAATGTCCTGATCGCACGGCGGAAACGCTCGCCGACCTGCGCGTGGTGCAGCGCGAGATCGCTGCGGCGCTCGGACCGCTGATGATTGGTTTGATCGAGTCGACGCATTTGATGCGGCCGCTCCCGTAGGACCGTTCTCCCGAGCAACGAATTATTTTCTTCAGCCTATAGATGTCATTCAAAAAATGGAATATGTTTTGTGCGCTCGTCCGACGGATTGGATGAATTCGATGTGAGCTTGTTGTTCACCCAGGACTTCGGTTCTTGGGCATGTTGATCTTCATCAACTCCAAGGTGATGCGCCTCAAGATAAACTTATTGTGCACGCTCGTGTGTCGATGTGCGTTGCGCACGCTCAATAGCAGATGATCGGGAGGACATCGTAAGAATGGCCAAAAAGCTCATCATCATCATGGTCAATACCGATCCTCGCAACGGCGAGGAACTGGGCGCGCCGTTCTTCCAGGCCACCGTTGCCGCGGCGATGGACTACGAGGTGGAGGTCGTCTGTACCGCGACGTCGGGGCAGCTCATGAAAAAGGGCGTGGCAGAGAAGCTCGTGGTCAAGCCCGGGTCTCCGAAAACCGTCTATGACTTCATCAAGGACGCGCACGGAGCGGGAGTGAAGTTCTATTGCTGCTCTCCGAACCTCGATCTGTTCGACATGACCGAGCAGGACCTGATCCCTGAATGCGAGGGTATCGTCGGGGGTGCAAAGGTCATCGAAGAGGTGATGGAAAACGATAATGCCAAGGTGCTGACCTACTGAGGAGAGCCGCCAGATGACGAGCGGAGCTTCAATGGAGCTGACCTCTATCGGCGACCCGGTCTCCGAGGCGCCGGTCGTTCCCTACGAGAAGCTGGAAGAGGTGTTCGACGACATTCGCTCGCACGTCCTCTACGATCATGAGCTGCATGGCTGTCTCAATTGCGGCATCTGCACCGCGACCTGTCCCTCGGCGCACTACTACGATTATTCACCCCGCGAGATCGTCCAGCTGCTGTGGACCGAAAATCTCGAAGGCATCTACGACGCGATGCAGGAGAAGATCTGGTCCTGCGCGCAGTGCTACACCTGTGCGGCCCGCTGTCCGTTCGAAAATTCGCCGGGCGGGCTCGTCATGATCATGCGTGAGGTCGCGATCAAGCACGGCATGCAGTCGGCGAAGGATGTACTGCGACCGTTCTCGCGGGTGCTTCTGAAGGTCATTTCCACGGGAAACCAGCTCGCGCCGAACATGATCACGCGCGATGCGTTTCCCGACTGGGGCCCGAACGTCACCAAGGTCGACGCCCCGCTCAATATCCTGCGCAAGGCCATTCCGGTCCCGACCATGCACACCATGGACACGGCCTGGGAGGTCAACCTGAAGACGTCCGTCGAACTCTACACCATTTGGGAGGCGACCGGCGTGCTCGATCAGCTCGAGACGATCGACGAGAATTTGTTCGATGTCGTCAGTGACGTGATGGATGAGAAGCGCGAGGAGTACAACGAGTGGCTAGAAGAGCATCAGGAAGAATAGGCCGCTGAGATGACCACAACAGACGGCGAGATCAATCGCTGCGGTGGACGACGGAGGAAACGATGGACGAAAAGCGCAGTGACAGTCAGTCGGCTTACGCCGGCTTTGGCGCGGAGTGGCGCCCTTCCAATCTGACGCCGGGCGAGGCGCAGACAGCGACTGCCTGGGTGGAAACCCGGATCGACCGTCGCTCGATGCTGACCAACAAGGACCGTGTCCAGGACATCCGCGACGCGATGTGGGAGTTGGAGAAGGACGGCGAGATCGTCGTCCATCGGATCGACGAGCGCCACGAGCCGGTGGTGGCGCGCACGCTGTACGGCTGGGACAAGCGCATTCCCACCACCAACCTCTGGCAGCACAAATCCTGCGGACAGTGCGGCAATATCCCCGGCTATCCGTCGAGCGTGATGTGGCTGATGAACCAGCTCGGTGTGCGCTATCTCGACGAGACCGATCAAACCTCTTGCACCGCCTGGAATTATCACGGCTCCGGGGTCGGCAATGTCGTCAGTCTGGCCGCCGTCTTCCTGCGCAACTTCCACCAGGCATACATGTCGGCCAAGGCGCAGGGGCTGCCGGTCGGAACCTACTTCCCGCTGGTCCACTGCGGCACGTCGTTCGGCAATTACAAGGAGATGCGCATCTTCTTGATGCATTCGGCTGAACTGCGCGAGCAGGTGAAGAAGATTCTCGGCAAGCTGGGCCGCCTGGTCGACGGCAAGCTGCTGATCCCCGAAGAGATCGTGCACTATTCCGAATGGCTGCACGTCATGCGTCACCGCATCCGGGAGCGGCAGGTCATAGACGTGAGCAGCCTTCGCGCCACCGTTCATCCGGCTTGTCACGTCTACAAGATGGTTCCGGAAGACGTGATCTATGACGACACCGTCATGGACGGCAATCGCGTCGCGGTATCGACCGGCCTGATGCAGGCGCTGGGTGCACAGGTGATCGACTACTCCACCTGGTACGACTGCTGCGGCTTCGGTTTTCGTCATATCATTGGCGAGCGTGAATTCACCCGCTCCTTCGCCATCGACCGCAAGATCAGGGTCGCGGTCGAGGAGGCGCGGGCGGACGTCATGATCGGCCACGACACGGGTTGCATCACCACGCTCGACAAGAACCAGTGGATCGGCAAAGCCGTCGACAAGGTCTACGCGCTGCCAGTCATGGCCGATTGCCAGTTCGCGGCGCTCGCCCTCGGTGCGCATCCATACAAGCTCGCGCAGCTTCACTGGCACGCCTCGCCGTTCGAGGGGCTGCTCGAGAAGCTCGGCATCGACTGGCAGAAAGCCAAAGCCGAATTCGAGGCCTACCTCGATGAAGTGAAGGCCGGCCGCATCGAGACGCTCTACGACCCCAAATGCGCGATTACGTCGGGCCCAGGCTATGTCAAGCCGACGGCGACCTTGTCAGGAGCCGCATCATGACCCGTCCCGTTCTCATCGTTGGCGGTGGGCCGTCGGGGCTTTCCGCGGCACATGCGCTGGCCGCGGCCGGCCAGCGCGTCGTTCTCGTCGAGAAGGCGGAGCAGCTCGGCGGCGCGCCGATCCAGTCGGGCTATGCCAAGCTGGTGCCGTCCGGCGAATGGGCCAAGGACGCCATTGGTGGCATGGTGCGCCGGGTCGAAACCGACAGCCGTGTCGAGATCCGAAGGCGCGTCACGGTAAAGGCCTTTTCGGGCAGCCCAGGCGACTTTCGCGTGACGCTGTCGGATGGCACGGTGCTGGAGGCGGGGGCGGCGATCCTGTGCACCGGCTTCACGCATTTCGATTCGGTCAACAAGCCGGAATGGGGTTTCGGTACCTACCCTGATGTGGTCACGACGACCCAGGTCGAGCAGATGCTCTCCTCCGGCAGGGGCGTGCGCTGTCCGTCCGACGGACGCGAGCCGGAGCGGGTCGCGATCCTGCTATGTGTCGGCTCGCGCGACCGCCAGATCGGTCGCGAGTGGTGCTCGAAGATCTGCTGCACGGTCTCCGCCAACATTGCCATGGAGATCCGCGAGGCGATGCCACGGTGCAACGTGTATATCTACTACATGGATATCCGCACCTTCGGCCTCTACGAGGATCTCTACTACTGGGAAAGCCAGGAGAAGCATCGCGTCAAATACATCAAGGCGCGGATCGCCGAGGTGACGTCGGACGGCAGGCGGCTGATCGTGAAGGGCGAGGACACGCTGGTGAAGCGGCCGATCTCGATTCCGTTCGACATGGTGGTGCACGCCATCGGTATGGATCCCAATGTCGACAACATGACGTTGTCGGCGGTGTTCGACGTCAAACTGCAGAAGCACGGCCATATCCAGAAGGCGTCGGTCTATTCCAACACATCGGCGACCTCGCGGCCCGGCGTCTTCGTCGCCGGCGCGGCGACCGGGCCCGAGACCATCGACGATTCCATCGCACAGGGCCAATCGGCGGCGATGGCCGCGCTGACCCTGGTCCGCGGCGCCATGATGGAAGCGGCCGAGTGATGTGGCCGATCACCAGCCATAGAGGCAAGGCGGTGGCCGAGCCGACGCGGCCGGTGCTTGATCTGTCCGGCCCCAGGCTGCGGCGGGCGTTCGAGAACCTCGTGGAATCCGCCGACGACACCGGTGGCGTCGAGCGCTATGTCGGAGCGCTCGCGCTCAAGGCCTCGCTGTTCGAGGAGGTGCTGGGCAAGGGGCGGGTCAGCGAGCTGACGGAGGCCGAATTCTGCGACCTCGCCACGTTCATCACGCCGGTGCGCCGGCGCGTGGGTGCGTGGCTCGGCCGCAACGGGTTTGCGGCCATGCGCGACAGGCTCGAGGCCCTGCTGCGCGGATGGTCCGATACCGGCACCACCGACCAGCGCGTCGCCGCGTTCGTCACGAGCTTTCCAGCCGATCGCGAGCACCGCTGGTCGCGCGATCTTGCCGCCGAGGTCCTTCATTTCACCGCGCCCGACCGCTATCCGCTGATGACGCGCTGGATGTGGGACGCCAGGGTCAATACCGGCGTATTGCGCGAGATATGGTACGACGAGGATGCCGAGGCCGGCATGATCGCCGTCGGCGACGGCCTCGCCACTTTCACGATGCTACGCGAGGAGCTCGAAGGTTTCCTGCAGGCGAACGGTGTGTTCCGCGATCTGGCCTTCTATGTCGATCTGCTCTGCGCCCACACCTATGCAAACTATATCAACGACAAGGGCGGCCAGTTCCTGCACGCGGACTTCTGCGGCGGCTTCAAGGCAGACGCGATGGCGCATACTCGGCGTCTCCTGGGACTCGATGCGGTCGATACCGAGTCGGGGCGCACCCGCCTGAAGCTGATCGATGGCAGGGCCTACGTGCTCGGGCAGCCTCGCCTGCTGAGCGAATGAGGGAACATCCATGCCGATTCACGAAAAATCGCTGATCCGGCCCGAGAATCTCGTCACGCATGAGCACCTGGAAATCGATGGCGTCGATGTCTCCGGGCACTGGAGCACGTTCATCACCTCGCGCGCCATCACCGACTACAACGAGCAGATGCAGGAGGAGATCGCGGCGCTCCCGGGGGGCGAGTTCATCCACCGCTGCTGGCAATGCGGCTCATGCACCAACGCCTGCACGATCAACGCCGTGAATCCCGACTTCAACCCGCGCTATTGGATCTACCTGATCCGCATGGGCTTCGAAAGCGAGCTGCTGCGTGACAAGGACATCATCTGGCAGTGCGTCTCCTGCAACAAGTGCACCTATGCCTGTCCGCGCGACGTCAGTCCGGAAGGCGTGATGAAGGCCACGGCACATTGGCTGGAGCTGAAGGGCTATACGGAGAAGAAGCCGTCCACCGCGTTCGATGAGGTCTTCTCCGAGCAGGTCTTCGCCACCGGCAAGATCGAGGAAGGCCGCGTGCTGCGCCGGTTCTTCGCGCGGACCGGGCAGTCCCTGTCGCAGGGCTGGCTTGTCGAACTGATACGCAGTCTCGCCAGCCGATTGCCGGTCGGCCTCCTGGTGAAGTTGGGACTTGCAAGCGTGATCCGTCCCCGCACGCGCGGATGGCGGGGCGCCAGCCTCGCGATCGACGAGTATGTCCGCGAGTGCGAAGCAGCTGCCCGCAAGGCGCTTCGGTTGGACGTTCAGGGAGCTGAGTGATGAGCGACAAACACAAGCAGGTCGCCTACTATCCGGGCTGCGCGCTCGAAGGAACCGGGCACGCCTACAACCGCTCGACCAAGGAGGTCGGCAAGGCACTTGGCCTCGACCTGGTCGAGCTCAAGAACTGGAACTGCTGCGGCGCCATGGAGGTCAAGAACATCGATCCCAAGCTGCAGACCTATCTGTCGGCCCGCAACCTCTCGATCGCCGATGCGATGGGGTTCGATACCGTGATGGCGCCGTGCAATGGCTGCTATCACAATCTCAAGAAGGCCGAATACGACCTCGCCAAGGATCCCGCGTCGCGCGAGGTGACGGACCGACTGTCGCGCAAGGCCGGCCACGCGACCTACGAAGCCGGCAAGGTCACGACCATTCACGCGCTCGACTGGATCAAGGAATCGGTCGGCGAACAAGGCCTCAAGGCACGCGTGAAGAACTCGCTCAAGGGCCTGAAGGTCGCCAACTACTACGGCTGCATGTACACGCGGCCGCGTCACATCTTTCCGGAAAAGGACAAGGGGCCCGGCTCGGAATCGACCTCCAAGCCCCATTTCATGGACGACCTGCTGGCCGCGGCGGGGGCCGAAAATGTCGAGTACCCCCTCAAGACGGCATGCTGTGGCGGCGCTCACACGCTGTCCGACAGTGACACCTCGACCAAGCTCGTTCTCAACCTGCTCACGACGGCCGAGGCCTGCGGCGCGGACGTGATCGCCACCGAATGCCCGACCTGCCACACCGGGCTCGAAATGCATCAGGTGCGCGCCGAAAAGGTCTTCGGCCGCAAGACGAGCGTCAAGATCCTGTACTTCACCCAGCTCCTCGGCATGGCGCTCGGGCTGTCGGCGCGCAGGGTCGGCGTGCAGGAGAACTTCTCGGATTCGACCGGTCTGTTGCGTGCGCGGGGGCTCGGCTGATGGCGGATATCGGTATCACGAGCCTCGACAACGTCGCGATGCGGCTCGACGGCATGTTGGCCGCGTCCGATGCCGCACTCGCGGTGGACGCCGCGCCACTTGCCGAGGAGCTGTTGCAGCTCGGCGAAACGATTCTCGCAACATGGCTCGCAGCGCACGGCGAGATCGCGACCGATCGCAAGGTCGAAACCTTCCGCTTGCTGGCGCTGCATCGGCAGGGTGCGCGCGGCGATGCAAGCTTCAATGCTTGCCGCGAGACGTGCCGCGAGCTCGTCTATCATTATAATCTGGTGCGCCTCGAGCCAGGCCACGCGGAGGTCGCCCGGCGGCTGCGGCTGGGCGCCATGGTCGCGCGGCACCTTATGCTGTTCATCGGAGGCAAGCTGGAGGTGGCCGGGCTCGGCGACTTCTGCTGCGCGTCCCGGCCGCTACGTCAACTCGATGCATCGATGCAGACCAACGAAACTGTTTGAGACAAGGAGAAGACGATGCCCATCGTCCGCGGCTGCAACCTTCCCGACGACCTCCTCTACGACGTCGAAAACAACATCTGGTATCGCGAGAACGCCGACGGCACCGTGACGCTCGGGATGACCGCTGTGGCAGCGGCCATGGCCGGTCAGCTTGTCGCCTTCACACCAAAGAAGGCCGGCCGGTCGGTCGATGCGGGCAAGTCCTGCGCCACGATCGAATCCGGCAAGTGGGTCGGCCCGGCAAAGGTCGCCTTCAATGCGGAGATCGTCGAGGTCAACGATGCAATGAGCGCAGCGCCCAAGCTCGCCAACACCGACCCATATGGCGAGGGATGGATGGTCAAGGTGCGCCCGAAGGACTGGGCTGCTGCCAAGGCCGGCCTCGTGCCGGGCACGGCGGCCGCCGCCCCTTATGAAGCGAAGATGGCTGCCGAGAATTTCGCTGGCTGCGCGTAAGGAAGTGGATAGGCCGTGACTGAGACCGTCGCAATCAGGACATCGATGATAAGTCGCGGCCTCGCGGCCTTCATGTCGCTGCCGACCTATTTCCCGGGCGTGCTGGCCAGCTTGATCATCGCGATCGCGGCAACCTTCCTGTCCGAGCACTATGGCGGGCCGGTCATGCTGTTCGCCTTGCTGCTTGGGATGGCCTTCTATTTCCTGTCGCAGGAGGGGCGCTGCGTCGCCGGCATCGAACTCGCCTCGAAGCGCATCCTGCGCGTCGCCGTCGGCCTGCTCGGGGCACAGATCACGATTGCCGAGATCACGAAGCTCGGTCCGACGCCCGTGATCACGGTCGTCGGCGCGGTGATCCTGACCATCCTGTTCGGCGCGCTGGCCTCCCGTGCCATGGGCTTGAGCCGGCGGTTCGGAATCCTCACCTCCGGGGCTGTGGCGATTTGCGGAGCGTCGGCGGCGCTCGCGATCTCGTCGGTGCTGCCCAAGGGGGAGGACCACGAACGCGACACGGTCTTTACCGTGATCGGCGTGACTGCGCTCAGCACGATCGCGATGATCGTCTATCCGCTGGTGATCGCAGGATTCCATCTCGATCACGCTGCAGTCGGCATGTTTCTTGGCGGCACCATTCACGACGTTGCGCAAGTCGTTGGCGCCGGCTTCAGCGTGTCGGAGGAGACCGGAAACGTCGCGACCTTCACCAAGCTGCTCCGGGTCGCCATGCTGCTGCCTGTCGTGGTGATGCTGTCCTACGTGTTCCGCGCCCATCACGTCGGTAAGGCCGGACGACAATTGCCGGGGTTCCTGGTGGTGTTCGCCGTTCTGGTGATGCTCAACAGCGCCGGCGTCATTCCCGCATTCCTGCTTGCCCTCATCAAGGACATTTCAAGGTGGTGCCTGGTGACGGCGATCGCAGCGCTCGGGATGAAGACGTCGCTCAAGGCGATGGCCGATGTCGGCGGCCGGGCGATCGCGCTGATCGTCGCCGAGACGTTGTTCCTCGCAGTCCTCGTGCTGATGGTCGTGCGTTGGAAAGCAGGAATCCAGTGATGCGCGCGGTTGCGCCTGCGAGAGACCAAACGGAGAGATGCAATGGCCGATGATAACAATACCAAGCGCATGTCGATGATTGTCACCAAGGGCACGCTGGATTGGGCCTATCCGCCCTTTATCCTGGCCACGACAGCGGCGGCCATGGGCCTCGAAGTGACCATGTTCTTCACCTTCTACGGCTTGACGCTGCTCAAGAAGAACCTCGACCTGAAGATTTCGACGCTCGGCAATCCGGCCATGGAGATGCCGATGTTTGGAATGCACATCGGCATGCCGAATCTCGTATCGGCCATCCCCGGCGTCGACGCGGCGGCGACGACAATGATGAAAAACCTGATCAAGAAAAAGGGGGTCGCATCGATAGAGGAGTTGCGCACGATGGCCATCGAAGCCGAAGTCAAGATGATCGCCTGCCAGATGACCATGGATCTGTTCGAGTACACCAAGGACGACATGATCGAGGGGCCGGTGCTCGGCGGCGCCGCGACCTACATCGAGACGGCGACCAAGAGCGACATCAACCTGTTCATTTGAATGTATCACGAAGCCAGCACCAGAAATTATGGAGAGACAGGATGGCTGACCAGGTTCTCGATGCCAAGGGACTGAACTGCCCGCTGCCGATCTTGCGCGCGAAGAAGGCACTCAAGGACGTGCCGATCGGTGGCACGCTTCAAGTGCTCGCCACCGATCCCGGCGCTGTGAAGGACTTCGAGGCGTTTTGTCGCACGACCGGAAATGATCTCTTGGAATCCAAGTCGGAAGGCAAGCAGTTCGAGTTCCTGATCAGGCGAACGTCCTGACGCTACCCAATCTCTGACAGGTTGGAGTGCCTTTCGGTTTGACCGAGAGCGGAACCGCAACCAACGGAGGGGGACCGGTGCAGTCTGCGCGCTCCGCCGCCGGCGTTTCGCCGCCGTTTGCCCACGCTGCAAGGCGTACGACTGTGAAACGTCACCCTTGCGTCTTCGCTGGGGCGTCCTCGATCAGATGGTCCGCAATGATCTCCACAAGGCTCGCGAGCCCGCCTTCCCACTTCCAGTGGGCCTTGCTCTCGTCCATGGTCAGCCGGCAGTTCGAGCATGCCGAGACCATCGTCTTTGCACCGGTCTTCTCGACCTGATCCATTTTGATCTTGAATACCTTGTGGCGAAGATCGGCAGCGCGCGCGATCGCCTGCACGCCGCCCCCGCCACCGCAGCACCAGTTGAGATTTCCGGTCGGGGTCATCTCGCGGAAGTCCTTCGCGAAATCCTGCAGGAGGAATCGCGCATCTTCGGTCGCGCCGCCACGACGGGAGATCTGACAGGGATCGTGATAGGTGATCGACTCCTCGATCGGCTTCAGCCTCAGCCTGCCGTCCCGCTTGAGTTGCGCCATGAATTCCGAAATGTGCACGACTGCGAAGGGCAGGGGGCGGCCGAGCATGTTGGCGCCCGACCAGCGCAGCGCACCGAACGCGTGGCCGCACTCCGGAATCACCACCGTCTTGGCTCCCACCGCCTCGGCGGCCTCGGTGATCCGCTGAACCATGATCCTGGCGACGTCCGCCTTGCCGGCCAGATAGCCAAAATTCGTGGCTTCATAGCCCTTCGTGCTCAGCGTCCAGTCGACGCCCGCGTGGTTGAGCAGTTTGGCCATGGCCACCACGGAATCGGGGTATTTCATCGTCTCGACGGACGAGAGCGTCAGCAGAATGTCGGCCTTGTCCTTGTCGAGCGCGATGGGCACGTCGTGCTCATCTTCGAGCCATTCGATACGATCGCGCAGCTTTTCGGCCGTCACGCCCAGCGGGCTTCCATGATCGCGCGAATTGTCGGCGGCCTGCAGAAGGTCCTTCGGTCCGAGTCCCGCCTTGACGAAGGCCTGCCGCGCGCCGCCCACGATGGAAGCGATGTCGATCCCCATCGGACAGATCGTGGTGCAGCGACCGCACATGGTGCAGGTATCGAACAGCAGTTCCTCCCATTCCCTGAGGTCCTCTTCCGTGACGCGGGGGGCGAAGAGCGAGAGCGGGAATTTCTGCCGGCGATAGGCCTTGGCAATCGGAAACAGCTTGTAGGCGGGCGTGTGCCGTGGATCTCCGGAGGCCTGATAGAAGTGGCAGGCTTCGGCACAGTTCCCGCAATGGACGCAAGCCTCGAGATAGCTGACCAGATGTCCCTCGGTCCGCGCCAGGAACGTTCTGCTGGCTGCTTCGACGTCGATTTCGCCGCCCATCGCCTTACCTCACCCGCAATTGTATCAGCTCTTCGCCTTCCGGATCGATCACATGCACCGCGCACGCAATGCACGGATCGAAGCTGTGTATCGTGCGCTGGATCTCGAGCGGCTGCCGAGGATCGTGGAGTGTGTGGCGATCCATCAATGCCGCTTCGTAAGGTCCGGGCTGGCCCTTGGAATCACGCGGTCCCGCGTTCCAGGTCGAGGGCACCACGGCCTGATAATTATCGATGCGCTTGTTCTTGATCACCACCCAATGCGCCAGCGCCCCACGCGGCGCTTCCATGAAGCCGACACCCTTGGCTTCGGTGGGCCAGGTTGAGGGATCCCACTTGTTCGAATTGTGAACGTTCAGATCACCCGCGCGGATGTTGGAAAGAAGACGGTCGTACCAGGTCGACATCTGGTCGACGACGATCTTGCTTTCCAGGGCGCGCGCCGCAGTGCGTCCCATGGTCGAGAACATCGCCGTCAGCGGCAGTTCGAGCTTGCCCAGCGCGTAGCCGGCCAGTTCGCGCGTCGGCTCGTGACCTTTGGCATGGAGCATCAGCACGCGCGCGAGCGGGCCGACCTCCATGACATGGCCCTTCCAGCGAGGCGCCTTCAGCCAGGAATAGCTCGCACCGACATCGAGCTGCTCGAAGGGAGGCTTGGGACCGCTGTAATGCAGATTGGTCTCGCCCTCGTAAGGATGCAGGCCTTTGTCCTTGCCGGTTGCATAGTCGTACCAGGAATGGGAGACGAACTCCTGGATTTCCTCCGAATTGTTCATGTCGACGGGATGGATCGTGGTCAGGTCGCGATTGAGGATGGCGCCCGCCGGGATCAGCCAACTGGCCGGGTCGTCCATGCCCTTTTCGGGAAAGTCGCCGTAGGTCAGGAAGTTGCCCACGCCTTCGCCGCGCGCGAACCAGTCCTTGTAGAAGGATGCGATGGCCAGCGTGTCCGGCAGATAGACCTGCTCGACAAAATCCTTCATTCGGCCGATCACGGTCTTCACCGTCTGCAGACCGTCGATGCCGATGGCGGTGCCGCCGGTGTTCAGGCTGATCGCCGACGGGGCGCCGCCGACCAGGAAATTCGGATGCGGATTCTTGCCGCCGAAGACGGTATGGAGCTGCACCACCTCGCGCTGCCAGGCGAGCGCTTCCAAATAGTGCGCGACCGCCATCAGGTTTGCTTCGGCCGGCAGCTTGAATCCGGGATGTCCCCAGAATCCACCTGCAAAGATGCCGAGCTGGCCGCCTTCGACGAAGGCTTTCAGTCTCTTCTGCGTGTCTGCGAAATAGCCCGGGCTCGACTTCGGAAAGCTCGAGATCGATTGCGCCAGTTGCGACGTCGCCGCCGGATCGGCCTTCAACGCCGACACCACGTCGACCCAGTCGAGCGCGTGCAGATGATAGAAGTGCATGACATGGTCGTGCACATATTGTGCGGCAATCATCAGGTTGCGGATGAGTTGCGCGTTCGGCGGAATGGCGTATCCCAGCGCATTCTCCACGGCACGGACGCTGGCGATGCCGTGGACCAGCGTGCACACGCCGCATATTCGCTGCGCGAAAGCCCAGGCCTCGCGCGGATCGCGTCCTTTGAGGATCAGTTCGATGCCGCGCACCATCGTGCCGGAACTGTACGCACCGGTGATGGCGCCCTGGGGATCTGTTTCCGCCTCGATCCGCAGGTGCCCTTCGATGCGCGTGATGGGATCGACCACGATGCGCTGGTTCATATCTCAACTCCCCGGCGGCTGTAGAAGATCCCGGTCTCGCTTCTGGTCAGGAAGACGAGGAAGGCATGCATGAGCTTGCCGAACGGGAACCAGATCAGGAACAGGCACACGGTCAGGATGTGCACGGACAAGAGCGTTTCATACGGCGCCCACAGGTGGCTCACAGCGATCAGCCCTGTCACGACCGGAAGGAACGTCACCAGCCAGCTGAAGTAGTCGTCAAGCGTCGAAAGCAGTCTTAAGACGGGATTCGTCATCCGCCGCGCCAGCGCAGCCAGGAGCGACGCGAGCGTGAGCACCGACGCGGCCGAGATCACGCCGGTGGGCAAATTCGGCCATGAAAAGCCGAACAATCCGCGCAGGAATAGAATGTGCTGCGCCAGTCCGAACACGACGATGGCAAGGCCGACGTGAAAGACATAGCCGTTCACCGTGCTGAACAGCGACGCGCGCAGATGGGTGTTCGCGGGCCATAGGTGACGCACGAAGCCCCGGAACGCGCCAACCACCGCATGCGGTGCACCGGCTCGCTTCGCCGATCTGTCGTTGGTCCAGGGCAGGAGCAACAGTGACGCGAGCCGCCACACCACGCCGCCCACGAATATCGCGATTGCAATCTCGATCGCGGGCCCGCGCACGAAATCCAGCAGGCTCATGGCTGGGTCTCCCTCTCCGCTCGTTGTTTGCGCCGGCGCGCCAGCCATGCGCTGGCAATCCCGACCGCCGCGCCAGCAGCTGCGGCGCCGCCGATGATCTCCGGATCATTCAACGTGTTTGAGGAAAGCGGCTGGTAGAAGCTGCCGCGATCCCAGAAATTCGGTTCGGAACACCCCAGACAGCCGTGTCCGGACTGGATCGGGAAGGAGACGCCACCATTCCATTTCACGGTCGCGCACGCATTGTAAGTCACGGGCCCCTTGCAACCGACTTCATAGAGGCACCAGCCCTTGCGTGCTCCCTCATCGTCGAACTGCTTGGCGAACTGCCCCTTGTCGTAGAACGGTCGGCGATAGCAGCGGTCATGAATCGTATCGCCGAAAAACGCTTTCGGCCTGCCCTTGTCGTCGAGCTCGGGAAGCTTGTTGAAAGTCACGAAATACGCAACCGTGCCAGCGATGGCTTCCGGAATGGGCGGGCAACCGGAGACATTGATCACCGGTTTGTCGGTGATGATGTCGCTGACAGGAACTGCGCCGGTGGGGTTGGGATTTGCGTGCGGAATGCCGCCAAAGGCCGCGCAGGTCCCGACGGAGATCACCGCGGCTGCATCTGCGGCCGTCTCCTTCAGCACCTCGAGGTTGGTCTTGCCGGCGTTGGTGGAGTAGACCCCGCCATCTCTCGTCGAAACGGAGCCGTCGACCACGACGACATATTTGCCCTTGTTCTCCTTCATGGCAGCGAGACGGGCCGCTTCCGCGGCAGCACCCGACACCGCCATGAGCGTTTCGTGATAGTCGAGCGAGATGAGATTGAAGATCATGTCCTCGATGGTTGGACCGAAAGAACGCGTCAGCGATTCCGTACAGCCCGTGCATTCCTGAAACGAGAGCCAGATCACGGATTGGCGCCGCGTATTCGCCAACGCCTCCGCCATGCCCTTCGCGGCCATCGGGGGCAACGCCAGAAGGCTGGCAAGATAGGTCGTGTATTTCAGCAGGGCGCGGCGGGAGACGCCCCGGCGCGTCAAGAGCTCGCCGATTGTCTCGGTTTCATGCATCTTCGGCATCCTCTGAAGAGACGCGGTCGATCAGATCTTCAGACAGTTTGTTGCTGGCCGCAGCGATGTCGGCCGCATGGCTTGTCAGGATCTCCGGGGACGCCGTGATTTCGATGCGTTCGGCGGCGAGCTTGTCCCCGGCGCCCAGGTGGCGAACCCACCACACGCCGGCATAGCGCGTCTCCCAGATTTCGCTGATGCCGGCTGCGGTCAAAACGGCCTCCAGGTCACCGTGGCCCAACCGCTCCTCCAATTCGCTGCGGTCCGCAACCGTGAGAGGCAGGCTGCACAGATCGATCGCCGCGCAAGCGCCGGTATTGGCAAGCACATCGAGGTGATGGGCGATCTCGCGGAGCAGGCTGTCGATCATCCCGGTGCGGAACCCCGCTGCGGCATCCGCTTCAACTGTCATGGTGCCACCTGCTGAGTAGCGCTTTGATCTGCTGACATGCGGTGGGAATGGCCGCGCCAACCGCGGGCGTCAGCGACAGGCCCCATTGCGTGGATTCGGGTTGAACCGCGACGAGCGCCCGACGCGCCGGCTCGCAGCCGGTCAGCCGCGCCGCCGACATCAGGTCGGCAAGCGCGACCTCATGAGCCGTCCGCTTCTTTCCCGTCAGCTGCCGGTCCATCTCCGGACCTTGAAAGATCCTTACGGTGCCGGGCTTCGCGCCCAGTTCCACGGCGTCCACGGCGATGAGCGAGCCGAAATCTTCGATCTCCGAAAACAGGGACAGCCCGAGCGTCCCGCCATCCCGCAGAGCAACACGATGCGGTATCTCGCCCGTGCATTCCAGTGCATCGAGGGCCCGAATGACGTGCACGCCAATGCCGTCATCGCTCAGCAGGATATTGCCGATTCCGAGCACCAGCGTGTGGGTCGCCGCGACATGCGTCCGCATAGGAGAACTCCTGCGAGATCAGGCGCCTCATATTCTATGCAGCGAATATGATGCTCTTATCTTGATCCACGTCAAATCGAGTTCATCGAGCGGGCTATGATTTAGCATCCAAGTAATTGCGTGGAACCGACATGTGCCTTGGCATCCCGATGCGGGTCGTGGAGTGTGACGGAGTCATGGCGCGATGCGAGGCCAAAGGCATCGAGCGCATGGTGAGTCTGTTTTTGCTTCAGCATGAAACGATCGATCCCGGCGATCACGTCGTGGTTCATGTCGGTTACGCCATCCGGAAGATGTCAGAAGCCGAAGCGTCGAGTGCATGGGATCTCTTCGACGAACTGCTTGCGGCGGAAGACGCACTGCGCGGCAATGCATGAACGCGCCATGCGGGCCGCCTGCGTCAGCCGGACTAACGTAAGGGGACGCCGTCGGCGATCGAAGCCGCGCTGTTCGATCGGGCGCTTCGCTCCGAAGCACGACGACGTGCATTTGCATGTCACGACGGCATGGACTCTGCGGACCGTTGGCCTCGATCGTCGCGGCGCGGTTCAGGGCATCCGCTTCGGGCTGGCCTTCTGCGAGGCCTCAGGCAAGCGGCTGGTGCGCTGATCAGGTAATGACGAAGCATCGATCGATTTCAGAAGCAGACAGCCAGGCCGGCCATCTTGAACGACTTTGTTCTCAGGGTGGCTTCGCGAGCGTATGCCCTCAAGCCGAGATCATCGGAAAAGTTGGAGCTGCTCTTACGAAACGCCGCAACGAATCGCCGCGAATCGGGTGAAACGAGCGTGCGCTTGCTACCCTGGCCCAGCGTAGCCGGATTCGACGAGGTGTTTTCCACATGACAGCGCGATCTCCACGCGAGGCGCCGCTTGCGCGACGAACCGGAACAGCATGGCGGCACGCCAATGTCGGCCGGCTGCTCAACAATGCGGTGCGCCGGTTCGAATCCCGGGTTCTCCAATTGATGGCCGAGGGCGGCCACGGCGGGACGCGGATCGCCCATGTCAGCCTCACCCGCAATCTCGATGTCGAGGGCACCCGGCTTACCGAGCTCGCGCGGCGGGCCTCGATGAGCAAGCAGGCGATGGGCGAGCTGGTCGATCAATGCGTCGAGCTGGGTCTGGTGTCGCGCGAGGCCGATCCGAGCGACCGGCGCGCCCGACTGGTCCGCTTCACGCCGGCCGGACTGAAATGGCTGGAGGCGTTCGGCGACGCCGTCGACGTGGCCGAAGCCGAGATGCGCAAGGAGCTCGGCAAGGCCGTGATGGACGCGATCCTGCAAGGGCTGTCGGCCTACGGCGCCCGCTTCGATACGCTCGACGACACCAGATAGTCAGGTTGCTTGACTATTTTGCCGGGCGCGGTAGCCTTCCTCCGTTGCGAGGAGAAGCGCCGTGATCGAACGTCTGAGCGCCTCGGTGCTGATCGTGGGCGGCGGTCCGTGCGGGCTGATGCTGGCCAACGAGCTTGGCCGCCGCGGCGTGTCCGCAATCCTGGTCGACGAGAAGCCGGGAACGGCCTTCAACCCGCAGGCCAACGCGACGCAGGCGCGGACGATGGAGCATTTCCGCCGGCTCGGCTTCGCCGACGAGGTCCGGCGCGCCGGCCTGCCCGCGGATTACCCGACCGACGTCGCCTATTTCACGCGCTACACGGCGCATGAGCTGGCACGTTTTCAATTGCCGTCCGCAGCACGCGCGACGGAACTGGTGAAGGGTCTGTCCGGCTCGTGGAGCGCAGCAGAGCTGCCGCACCGGGTGTCGCAGAAATTCGTCGAGGCGATCCTGCGTAGGCACGCGGCGCAGCTTGCGGGCATTCAGTTGCGCTACGGACATCGGTTGATCGGCTACGTCGCGGATGACGGCGGCATTGCCGCCGACGTCGAGCGTGTCAGC
Source organism: Bradyrhizobium sp. SZCCHNS3052 (assembly GCF_032484495.1). Classification (NCBI taxonomy): domain Bacteria; kingdom Pseudomonadati; phylum Pseudomonadota; class Alphaproteobacteria; order Hyphomicrobiales; family Nitrobacteraceae; genus Bradyrhizobium; species Bradyrhizobium sp. SZCCHNS3052. The sequence continues at coordinate 49,456 of NZ_JAUETB010000010.1, forward strand.
GACGGCGCGCGCTGCGAGGTCGCGGCTGAATTCCTGATCGGCGCCGACGGTCCGCGCTCCCCGGTACGACAATCGCTCGGGATCTCCTACGGCGGAACGACGGGAATACGGCGCGATTTCATGGGCGGCCGCATGCTCGCGGTCTATCTCCGCTCGCCGGAGTTCTACGCCAGTGTCCCGCATGCGCGGGCCTGGATGTATGTCTGCTTCAATCGAGACCGCCGCGCCTTCATGGCCGCAGTGAACGGACGCGACGAGTTTGCCTTCCACACCCAGCTGCGGCCCGGCGAGGACGAAAGCGCGATCACTGCCGATGATGCTAGGACAGCGTTCCAGCGCGCCTGCGGTGCGCCCATTTCCTGCGAGGTGCTTTCGCACCTCACCTGGACCGCGGGTCATGCGCTGGTCGCCGAGCGCCTGCAGCGCGGCCGGGTCTTCCTTGGCGGCGATGCGGCGCATCTGTTCACGCCGACCGGCGGACTCGGCTACAACACCGCGATCGAGGACGCGGTCAATCTGGGCTGGAAGCTCGCGAGCGTCGTCAAGGGAACGAGCCCCGTCTCGCTGCTCGACAGCTACGAGGCCGAGCGCCGTCCGGTGGCGCTGCGCAACACCGACTACGCGCGCGGCTTTGCGGATTCGCTCGGCCTGTTTGCCGCGGTGCCCGAGATCGAGGACGCGACCGCGGCCGGCGACGAGGCACGGCGCATCGCCAGCGCCTATCTCGATCAGCATGCGCGCGCCGAGTTCAACATCCCCGGCGTCACCTTCGGCGGCCGCTATGATGGCTCACCGATCATCGTCCCCGATGGCACCCGGCCGCCGCCGGATGCGGCCAACGCCTACGTGCGGAGCGCCTGTCCCGGCGGCCGCGCGCCGCACGCCTGGCTGGAGCGAGGTATCTCGCTGTACGACCGCTTCGGCTTCGAATGGACGCTGCTGCGGTGTGAGGGCAGCGACCTCGATGAGGATCAACTACGTGAGGCCATGGGGCCGCTGCGTGCCGACGTCGAGATCGTCACCTTGCCGCGGGCCCTGCGCGATCTCTACGAGGCCGACCTCGCGTTGATCCGTCCCGATCAGATCGTGGCGTGGCGCGGGAGCGCGGCGCAGGCCGGCCTGCTTCGACGCGTGCTGGCTCGGGCGCTCGGAGGGGATGCACGCACTCACTGAGAGCTGTCTGGCGCGGGTCCGATACCGAGAAGTCATCGACGTCGTGCTGCGGGGGCGTGCCGCAGCATTTGGAACCCGCCGCGTAGTTGCGCGCGGACGCATTCTGCAGGGCAGCCACGCGGGGCTTAGGAACGATCGTCGGGCGAGGCTCTTGCCGTCGGGACGATCAGGAGCCAACCCCTCGGAGATCAACGATGAGCAGGATGATCCACAACCATCAGACGAAAGCGATCCGAATTGCCATGGCCGCCTCTGCCGTGACCGTGTTGGTGGCCGGCGGCGCCGTCGCCGCTCCGAAAGGTCAGTCGCCCGCCAAGGATCGGCATTTCATGACCGAGGCGATCGAGGGCGACATGTCCGAGGTGAACATGGGCAAGCTGGCGCAGCAGAAGGGGCAGAGCGATCAGGTCAAGCAGTTCGGGCAGGCCTTGCAGCAGGACCATGGCGAGCATCTGCAGAAGGCGCAGCAGCTTGCGAGCCAGAACGGGATGAAGGTGCCGTCCGAGCCGAGCAAGAAGCAGAAGGCCATCTACAACCGGTTGGAAGGCATGTCCGGCGGTCGGTTCGACCAGGCGTTCGCGCAGGCGATGGTTCGCGATCACCAGGAGGATATCAAGAAGTATCAGAAGCAGGCCGCGGCAAACTCACCGCTGTCGGACTTCGCCCAGCAGACCGTGCCGGTGCTGCAGAAGCACCTCGACATGGCGAAATCATTGGCGAAATGACATGGGCCAGAGCGACCACGATGCCTCAGCTTCGTCCGGGCGTCGTGATCGCCAATGATCGCGCCATCTGAAGAACAAGTTTTGCCGACCACGAGGCCAATGCAACGCTGGCTGAGACGCTGGCGAAGCAGCCTCGCAAGATGGCCGAGCCGGGACCGGCGGAAAATCGCACGTCGGCATTGCGCGTTCGGCATCGGAGTGCCGTCTGCCCGAGCATTGCCCGACCTTCGTCCGGCTGCTAGCGTTCTCCCATGAGGCACGGGCAAGCGATAAGACGATGACTGACGTGATGACCGAATCGGAAAAGGCGCAGCAGATCGTGGCTGCGCTGAGGGCGGCGGAAGCGAGCCCGCCGGAAGCGGCACTGCAGACGTTGAACGGCCTGATGGGCCTCGTCCGCAGCCCGAGCGCGGAGCAGCCGCTCGAGGTGGAGGAGGCGCGCTCCGCGGCCTTCATGTCGATCTGCGAGGTCGGCAAGGCACTGCATCGCGGGCAGCCGACGGAGGCGTTGTGGCCGACGGCGCTGTCGGCCAGCGAGCGCTGGCTGGCGCTTGCCAAGTGAGCAAGGGCGAGTGGGGACGAACCGGGCCGGTGCGGGCCGCATGAGTTGGCGTGCCATGGCGCCAAGCGATCTTGCTGACGTCGATGGGATCGCAGCCCGCGTGCACCCGGACTATCCCGAGGACAAGAGTGTTTTCGCGGAGCGCCTGCGTCTCCACCCTGATGGATGCCGCGTGCTGCGTGGGACCGGCGCCGGCATCGCCGGCTATGTGCTCAGCCATCCCTGGCATCTCGGCCGGCCGCCGGCCTTGAACCGGCTGATCGGAAGCATTCCGTCGGCTGCATCGACCTACTACATCCACGATCTCGCTTTGCTGCCCGGGGTTCGCGGCAGCGGCTCGGCGACCGTGATCGTCGAGGAACTGATCCGACACGCGCGTGCGCTCGGCCTGGAGTCGCTGTCGCTGATCGCCGTCAACGGCTCGACGCCATTCTGGGAGAGGCAAGGATTTGCGGTCGACAAGGCAGCCGCCGCGGATCCGACCGGCAGCTATGGCAGCGACGCGAACCTGATGATCCTGCGGCTCGCCTGAATTGCGCGCGCGTCTTTCGCGGCGGGGGGTACAATGCGTAGCGGCCCGGCGATGGGCCGGGCCGCTCGCTGTTCTTGACGTGCTCTATTCCGGCATCGACATCGGCCGCCGCCACATGTCGCGCCGCCGGCTGAAGCGGTTGGCGTGCAGCATCCATCCGGTGACAGGCTTGCCGTCGCGGTGACGGCCACCGCTCTCCGCAGCCGCCCAGGCGGCGACGGCGCCGAGCAGCAGCGCGGTGGCCACCGAGAACGCCAGGATGACGGTGCCGGCGCGCGTGCGCGAGATCGCGGTCTTGGCTTCTGCGATCACGCTGTCCACCCGCCGCTCGGCATCGGGAGCAGCGAGACCGGTCGTGCCGCTGACGAGCTGCACGAGATAGCTGCGATCCTCCGGGCTGACGCCATTGTGGCTCGACGCCGTGAGCAGGATGCGGCCGGCCTCGCCGCGTGCGGGGGCGAGATCCGGGCTGGGTGCTCGCCGGGGCGCGCGGAACAGATGGTCGAGCTCATAGCTCAGGATCGATGGTTCATTGGCCGTCGCCGGCGCAGTCAGCGGATTGGTCCGCGTCGCCGCGGACGCGCCGAGCACGGCCAGGGTAGCGCCGAGCACGACTGCCAGCGCCCAGGCTGAGACGCCATGCAGGCCGTCGCGCTTTTCGATCTCTTCGCTTTCGGCAAGCCCGTGCGTTGCGCGCAAGCGACCCGCCATGTAGCCGCCGCAGCCGAAGCTGATCAGCGCCTGCAGCACCAGATAGAGGCCGGACAGGAGCCAGAGCGCCACCGAGGCGTCGCGCCATGTCGGCGCGCTGGAGCTGACACCGAGGCCGACCGACATGGCAAAGCTGATCAGGATCGAAGAGACCGCGGCGGCGGTTAGGGCTCCTGCAACGACCGGCGTCCATTGCAGGGTCCAGCTATCGGCCGTCGCGCTTGAAAGGGGTGATGTGACGACCGGCGCAGTTTCCATGGCCATGATGTCGTCTCAGCGCAGACCGAAGAACGACAGAACGGCCATGATGACCACGATCAATCCCACGAGATAAATCAGTCCGTCCATGATGGTCCTCCTCCGGTTCGACATTGGTCGCCGTATAAGCAACAGCGAGGCGCAATGTTCCGTGCACGTATCAGCGGAGGAGGAGAGAACGCGTGGCCGCCGGCCTCAGATGGGACTTGCCGCAACAGCTAACGGATCATGAGCCAAAGGATCATGGTGCCGTTGCGCGATGCAATAGAGCAGGGCCAGGGGGCGTGGCGGCCAGAGATGTCGCCGCCAGCCATGTTTCAATTGTTGCCAGGTTTGGATGGATCGCGCGGCTCATTCCCCGCGCGAGGGCTGACGCAATGACCCGCAGTCAATAGCGCGGGTCGTAGCCGCGCTGCCGGGCATAGGCGTAAGCGGGGTTGATGCCGCAGCCCGCATCGGTCCCCGAGGCCGCCGCCTGGCACTGACGATAGGTGGAGAACTGACAGTTGCCCGGATAGCCCCACATCCTGCCCTGCAGGCAGAAGCGGTCTTGCGCGGCGGAAGCTGGTGAGATCGCGGCGAAGCTCGCGAGGACGGCGGTGGCAGACAGCGAGGCAAATAACAGGCGGCGCATGCGTTTATCCTTGCGTTGAAAAGTACCGTTGCAACGCGAGGGGGCGCAGGCCCGTTCCTCGCGCAACATCAACTGTTTTGTGTCGGCGGCGCTGCGACGCGTTCACAGGCCGACGAAATTGTCTGCATGTTGGCGCTTGCCCGAGTTGGCCTTTTGAAGATCGGAGGAGCCCACCGTTGCGGAGCTTGGCAACGCGCGTCATGGCGTGATGCCGGAACATTCGTCCACCGCTCCGGTTGCTTTTGGCCGCTGGTGATGGACCGATCCCATGTTTCGCCGATCCAAGACGTCAGACGCCGCACATCGCGACTCTTCGAGCGTTTTCGCGAGCCGCCCGCGCGCACCTGGCACCGGCGGGATGCTGGCTCTGCTCGGGTTCGCGTTCCTGATCCACTATTTCGATCAGCGGCCCGAACAGACGGAAGGCTCGGGAGGCGCGCGCCGGTCCGGCGCTGGACACGGCCGGCTGGCGCGTTCGCCCGCGGAGCTTCCCGCGCGCGGCTGGAAGGACGTCCTGTTCCGGGTCTATGAAAACGTCACCGAGCACAGGATCGTCGCGCTCGCCGCAGGCATGACGTTCTACACCCTGCTGGCGATCTTTCCGGCGCTGGCCGCGTTGGTGGCAATCTACGGCCTGTTCTCCGATCCGGCCAAAATCACCGGACATCTGGAACAGTTGCAGGGCGTGATGCCCGGCGGCGCCATCGACATCGCGCGCGACCAGTTGACGCGCGTCTCTGCCAACGGTCGTCAGGCGCTCGGCATCACCTTCCTCGTCAGCCTGGCGATCTCGCTGTGGAGCGCCAATGCGGCGATGAAGTCGCTGTTCGACACGCTCAACATCGTCTATCGCGAGCCCGAGAGGCGCGGCTTCATCAAGCTGAACGCGATTTCGCTGCTGTTCACCGGCGGCGCGATCCTGTTCGCGCTGCTTGCGATCGGCGCCGTCGTCGTGCTCCCGGTGCTGCTGAACTATCTCGGCATGTCCGGGGCCGGCGACCTGGCGCTGCGGATCGGCCGCTGGCCGGCGATCTTCATCTGCGTCGCGCTCGGACTGGCCCTGATCTATCGCTACGGGCCGGACCGCGAGGAGCCCAGATGGCGCTGGATCAGTTGGGGCAGCGCGCTGGCGGCGGCGCTGTGGCTCGCGGGCTCGGCGCTGTTTTCCTGGTATGCGGCGAATTTCGGCAGCTTCAACGCGACCTACGGCTCGCTCGGCGCCGCCATCGGCTTCATGACCTGGATCTGGATCTCCGCCATCGTGATCCTGATTGGTGCCGAGCTCGATGCCGAATTGGAGCATCAGACCCTGCGCGACACCACCACCGGCGCCGCACAGCCACTTGGCACGCGCGGCGCCACGATGGCTGACACGGTGGGCCGTGGGAGCTGATCTGCCGTCGGTTGAGAATGCAGGTGCGATCGGCTCGGCCGTGCGAGATGCCGCACGGGGATCGCAACGCACGGGGCCCGCGCCACGGCGACCTCGTGGAACCGCCCGCCTGAGACGGAACCGGGGAACCCGAGGCGGATCCGCCGTGTTCCTATCGGGTCGTCGCGAAGCCCCGAATTGTCGGGTTCGCTGCGGCGTCGTCTCGATTGTCACGACGGAGCTTATGCATGACGGAGCAGCCTGTTCGCGGAAGCGACGAGGGTGGGCCCAGGGATCTGCCGCGCATTTCCACCGGAAGTGAAGGCCTCGACGACATTCTCGGCGGCGGCTTCGATCCCAATCGCCTGTATCTGTATGAAGGCCGTCCCGGCACAGGGAAGACCACCATCGCGCTGCAGTTCCTGCTCAAGGGCGCAAGTTGTGGCGAGCGCGTGCTGTACATCACGCTGTCGGAAACCCGGCGCGAGCTGGAGGTCGTGGCGCGGCGCCATGGCTGGTCGCTTGCCGGCGTCGACATGTTCGAGCTGGTGCCGCCGGAAACGACGCTCGACCCGGAGCGCGAGCTCACCGTGTTCCATCCGGCGGAGGTGGAGCTCAGCGAGACCACCGGTCTGATGTTCAACGAGGTCGAGCGCATCAATCCCAGCCGTGTTGTGATCGACAGCCTGTCGGAGCTCCGGCTGCTGGCCCAGAGCCCGCTGCGCTATCGCCGCCAGGTACTCGCGCTGAAGCACTTCTTCACCAAGCGCAACTGCACCGTCGTCCTGCTCGACGACCTGTCATCCTCGCAGGACGACCTGCAGCTCCACTCGGTCGCGCATGGTGTCGTGATGCTGGAGCAGCTCGCGATCGAATATGGCGCGGAGCGCCGCCGGTTGCGCGTGATCAAGATGCGCGGCATCTCGTTCCGGGGCGGCTTCCATGATTTCACGATCGCCTCGGGCGGGCTCAGGATCTTTCCGCGCCTGGTCGCCGCGGAGCATCACCGATCCTTTGCCGGCGATTTCACCTCGAGCGGCAACGCCGAGCTCGATCAGCTCCTGGGCGGCGGGCTGGAGCGCGGCACCAATGCGCTTCTCATCGGTGGGGCCGGTGTCGGCAAATCCTCGGTGGCGCTGATCTACGCCATCGCGGCGGCCCAGCGCGGCGAGCACGCGGTCTTCTTCGCATTCGACGAGGGCCGCGGCACCGTGGAAGCCCGTGCCCGGACGCTCGGCCTGCCGCTCGAACGCCATATCGAATCCGGGCGCATCCATTTCCAGCAGGTCGACCCGGCCGAGCTGTCGCCGGGCGAATTCGGCGCCATCGTTCGGCAGAGCGTCGAGCAGGACGGCGCCCGCCTGATCGTCATCGACAGTCTCAACGGCTATCTCAACGCGATGCCCGACGAGCGCTTTCTCATCCTGCAGATGCATGAGCTGCTGACCTATCTCGGCCAGCAGGGTGTGCTGACCATCCTCGTGCTCGCGCAGCACGGTCTGGTCGGGCCGATGGATACGCCGCTGGACATCAGCTATCTCAGCGATGCCGTGCTGATGCTGCGCTATTTCGAGGTGGGAGGGGCGGTGCGACGCGCATTGTCGGTGGTCAAGAAGCGCAGCGGTCACCACGAGCACAGCATCCGCGAGTTTCGCCTGAGCAGCTCCGGCATCACCCTCGGCCCGCCGCTCAGGGAATTCAGCGGAATATTTTCCGGCAATCCGCGCTTCACCGGAACGGATATCCCCGACATGGACGTGCGGGATGGGCATTGAGCGAGATCACCGCGTCCTCGTCTTCGCGCCGATCGGGCGGGACGGGCCGGCATCGGCAGAGCTGCTCCGCAGTGCAAGAATCGAGACGACCGTCTGCTCTGACCTCACGCAGCTGCTCGGTGAGTTGAGCGCGGGCGTGGGCACGGTCTTCGTTGCCGAGGAAGGGTTGTTCGCAAAGGACACCGCCGCCCTCACGCAATGGGTCGAGCGGCAGCCGGCCTGGTCCGATTTGCCCTTCATCGTGCTCACGAGTCACCGCGAGCAGAGTGCCGTCGTCACGTGGCGGCGCAATCTGGTAAGCGCGCTGCGCAATGTCTCGCTGCTCGAACGGCCGATCCAGCCGATCACGCTCACCAGCGCCGTTCAGTCCGCGCTGCGGGCGCGACGTCGTCAATACCAGATTCGCGCTCTCATCCAGGCGCGCGAGCAGGCGGCGCAGCAGCTCGAGCAACTCGTCGTCGAGCGGACGCGGGCGCTCGCGGAATCGAACGAGCATCTTCGCATCGAGATGGCCGAGCGCGCGCGGGTCGAGGAGACCCTGCGCCAGACGCAGAAGATCGAGGCCATCGGCCGGCTGACCGGCGGCGTCGCGCACGACTTCAACAATCTGCTGATGGTGATCTCCGGCGGGCTCGACATGCTCGACCGCCAGAGCGATCCGGCGCGGCGTCGCCGCCTGATGGACGGCATGATCCAGGCGGCGCAGCGCGGCGCCAGCCTGACCCGTCAGTTGCTCGCGTTCTCGCGCCGGCAGGAGCTGCGGCCCGAGCCGGTCGACATCGCCCGCCAGATCGGCGGCATGCGCGAGCTGCTTGACCGCAGCCTGCGCGGCGACGTGCACGTCGAGTTCGATTTCCCCGAGGCGCTCTGGCCAGTCGAGGTCGACCCCGGCGAGCTCGAGCTCGTCGTGCTGAATCTCGCCGTCAACGCTCGCGACGCGATGCCGACCGGCGGCACGATCGTGGTTCGGGCCGAGAACCTCCGCAATGTGCAAGACGATCAGATCGCCGGCGACTACGTCCGCCTGTCGGTGATCGACACCGGCACCGGCATGACGGAGGAGGTTCGCGTCCGGGTGTTCGAGCCGTTCTTCACGACCAAGGACGTCGGCAAAGGGTCCGGCCTCGGGCTGGCCCAGGTCTATGGATTCGTCACCCAGTCACGCGGCACCGTCCGCATCGACTCGGAGCCGGGCAAGGGGACGACGATTGCGCTCTACCTTCCGAGGTCCGAGCACGCGGCGTCCAGGGAGCCGCACCATCTGATCGATCTGCAGCGGCCCCAGGCCCGCCAGCGCAACGAAGGCCGCGTGCTGCTGGTCGAGGATGACGATGAGGTCGCTGCGCTCGTCGGCGAGATGCTCCGCCAGCTCGGCTATGAGGTGACCCGCGCCTCCAGCGCGGCCGCGGCGCTCGGTGCGCTGGCCGACGGACGAGCCGTCGATCTCGTGTTCTCCGACGTCATGATGCCGGGGGGCATGAACGGTGTCGAGCTGGCGCGCGAGATTCAGAAACGGCGCGGCGACATGCCGATCCTGTTGACCAGCGGCTATTCGGGCGCTGCCGTTCACGCCGCCAAGGAGGCGGGCGTCCGCATCCTGTCGAAGCCATATCGCATCGACGAACTGGCGACCGCACTCGATGCGGTGAAGATGGACCACGTCTGGTCGCAGGCGCGCATCTCGTGATGCGGGGGGCTGATGGTGAGCTGCTGATAGCGAGCTGCGGTCTCGGACCTCTCCGGTTCGCGATCAACCGCGCTCGATCAGCACCGAAACCGTGACATGCCCGACCTCGCCGTCATCGGAGCTGACCTTGAGGCTGACGTTCGTGGAGGAGGGATCGAGCCGGTCGCGTGCGATTGCAAGCGCGGTGTCCGCCGTCTGCATCAGCACCGTCTCGACATCATCGAAATCGACGCCATCGCCGCGCATTTCGCCAGGACTTGTCACATAGAAGCGCATCTCGTTCGTCCTGATCTGCCGTCACCCGAAGGCGGGAGCCGTCGATCTGGTGGAGATATGCGGGATCGAACCCTCCAGCAGCCACGACCATCTCAAAATCGAACATTGTGACAAGGTTCCTGCGGATGTCCGGAACACCCTGAACGCGGAACTCCTGAAGCACCCGCTTCACATGCACCGTGCTGAGACGGAGGGCTTCGGCGAGCGCAGGCTCGTAATCGGGAACTGATACTCGTTGTCGGCGACAAGACCGACCTCCGCCAGGCGTTGTCGCAGCTCAGCGACGAGATGCGCCACGCGTGCCGCTGCCGAGCCAAAGCCGAGGTGCCGCGGTGTCGATGGTGTTCAGCTCGTGCCGTCGCAACCGGCGGGTCAGGATCGTCATGGGATGCCTGACCCGCTCGCGATGGCGAAGCTCAAGACCATCGGCTTGAGGCAGGGTCTGCAGGACCGGAGGCGATCATCGAAAACGGCCGAATGCGAGGTCTGTTCCTCGCGGATCAGTTTTTTGCCGGCAGCCAGCCGCGACCGAACCGGTGCTCACCGCCGGTCGTCCATCCAATTGACAGATCCGCAGGCGGTACAATTGAACAGACGCGCCGCTTCGCCGGTTCGTGGGTTCAGGATGCTCTGAACCGCGCGCGCCGGTTGTCCGCAGCCGCGGCAGCGCGCCGGCTCGGTCCGACCGCTGTGGGAGTCACTGCTCTGATCCGACACGTCTGCCATGGCTGCCCCGAAACGGACGAGAGCGGGCGGTGGATCAGGTCGACCGCGCACGCCGGTCTGAGATGGGAGTGGGGGCGCCCGACGCTGGCCTTTTCTGGTCGATCCGCGGTTCCCCGCACCCGGCCGCGCTGCGATGACCCGCCGAGAAAATAGATGGCGTCGGTGTCGGGCCGCCGAGCCTTGCATCGTCCTCTGCGAAGGACACGGAGGACTCCAGACATGACCCCCAGAATAGTCACCGCGGACGAATGGACCGAAGCGCATCGCGCCCACCTCGCCCAGGAGAAGGCCTTCATCAGGCAGCGCGATGCGCTGGCTGCCGCCCGCCGGGCGCTGCCGTGGGTCCGGGTCGTGAAGCACTATGTCTTCCAGGCGGCGGACGGACCCGTCAGCCTGGGCGACCTGTTTCAGGGACGGAGCCAGCTGATCGTCTATCATTTCATGATGGCGCCGGGCGATCCGCACCGCTGTCCCGGCTGCTCGTTTCTGTGCGACCACATCGACGGCGCCAACCAGCACCTCCGGCACCACGATGTCAGCCTGGTCGTCGTGTCGCGTGCGCCGCTCGCCGAGATCGCGCCGTTCAAGGCGCGCATGGGCTGGGCGTTCGACTGGGTGTCATCCGAGGGCAGTGATTTCAACTTCGACTTTCAGGTCTCGTTCTCGGACGAGCAGATCGCGACGGGCAAGGCCGCCTACAATTTCGCACCCCTGACGAGCAGGTCGCCCGAGCTCCCGGGCCTGACCGTGTTCACCAAGGACGACGCCGGCAATATCTTCTGCACGTTCCAGGTCCGCTCCCGCGGCGGCGATCCCCTGATCGGCGCCTATCACTATCTCGATCTCACGCCCAAGGGCCGCAACGAGACCGGCCGCGGAAATCTCTCCGATTGGGTGCGCCTGCACGATGAATATGAGGAAAGCGGCGCGCGAGACTGTCATTGCGGCCAGTAGATCGAAACGAGTAGGGCGGATCAGCGTAGCGTGATCCGCCGCGCCGTCAGTGCCGCCATGCGGACACAGGAAATCGTGAAGGGTCCTTATAGGATCGATGCCCGGTCGGCGGACTTGTCGCGCGTGATGCCGCATTCGAGGAGGCTTCCATGCGCCGAGCCATGTTGCGACTGACGATATCAGCCCTGGTTTTTGCCTGCGGCACCGCCGCCGCGCTGGCGCAAAGCCAGACCACGCCGGATCAGCAGAAGATGCCGCCTGCGATGGCCCCGGGAACCGGCTCGCCGATGGGCGGCATGATGGGCGGCGGTATGATGGGGCATATGCCCGGCCCGATGGGACGCGGCGGGATGGGCGGCGGCGTCATGGGCCCGGCATTGATGCGCATGGTGTTCGCACTTGTCGACACCGACGGCGACGGCACGATCTCGCTGCAGGAATTCCAGGCGGCGCATGAGCGCATCTTCAAGGCCATGGACAGCAACAAGGACGGCAAGTTGACCCCGGAAGAGATGCAGGCGTTCATGCACGGGCCGCAATGACCGGCGTCGAACCGGCGTGATGGCCGGGCCTGCGCCGGCGCGAGTCCGGCAAGTGCGGCCATTTCGCTGATCTCGATCAAGTGCCCGCCGCACGGACGCGCAACAGTGCCGCCGTCAGATCCGATCGCCGCGTGCGACGAACTGCGTCGACGCGGCGGCAGACCAGCCGGAAAGAGGCGAGCATGACCTACTACTTTGCCAAAGCGGTCAATCTATCGTTCGACGCGGCGATCGAGCGGGTGACGGCCGAGCTGAAGGCGCGCGGCTTCGGCGTTCTGACCCGCATCGATGTGCAGGCGACGCTGCGCGAGAAGATCGGCGCCGACTTTCGGCCCTACACCATTCTGGGCGCCTGCAATCCGAAGCTGGCGCATGAGGCATTGCAGGCGGAGAGCCGGATCGGCACCATGCTTCCCTGCAACGTCATCGTCCAGGAGATCGGCGGGAGGGTCGAGGTCGCCGCCGTGAATCCCGTCGCCTCGATGCAGGCCATCGAGAACGCGGCGCTCGCGACGCTCGCCACAAAGGTCTCTGACGCTTTGAAGACGGTGGTCGAGGCGGTCTAGCTCTGCCGTCCAACGGGACCACCGCTGATCGGAGGATCGCCGGCCCAGGTGCATGACGACACCAGGGATGATGGACCGCGGTGATCGCATGCTTCCGCAGCAGAGCTGCGGCAGGCATGCGATCGACCGACTTGACGCCCCACGATCTCCGCGCCACGCGCCCGATTGTCGACGCTCCGGGGGCCGCAGCGCAGCTTCCGCGCGACGTTATTGTATGTCGGACGTCATGTCACAGCGGTAGAACTACGGAAAAGCCGGAATTCTCAACGCGCTTTAACGAGAGTGGAACAAGTTGCATCAATTTTTGCGCAGACATGTCGCCGGGCGCGCGGGACGATCGTCGTCGCCGCCGACCATCTGCAAACGAACTCTTCATCTGGAGGTTACCTTGTTGTTTCGATCGAACAGCCGCTCGGACGCGGAAGCACAGCTTGCAGCAATCAGTCGCGCGATGGCCGTGATCGAATTCCAGCTCGACGGCACGATCATCACCGCGAACAAGAACTTCCTGAACGCACTCGGCTATCAGCTAGAGGAAATCCAGGGCAGGCATCACAGCATGTTCGTGGAGCCTTCCGAACGCGACGGTGCCGCCTACCGCGAGTTCTGGGCGGCGCTGAGCCGCGGCGAGCTCAAGGCCGCCGAGTTCAAGCGCATCGGCAAGGGCGGTCGCGAAATCTGGATCGAAGCGTCCTATAATCCCGTCCTCGACAGCGCCGGCAAGCCGGTGAAGGTCGTCAAGTTCGCGACCGACATCACCGAGAAGAAGCTGCGCAGCATGGCCGACGGCTCCAAGCTTGCCGCCATCGATCGCGCGCAGGCCATGATCGAATTCAAGCTCGACGGCACCATCGTCAGTGCCAACAAGAATTTCCTGGACGCGCTGGGCTATCGCCTCGACGAGATCCAGGGCAAGCATCACAGCATGTTCGTCGAACCCGCGCTGCGCGACAGCGCGGCCTACCGCGAGTTCTGGGCAGCTCTCAATCGCGGCGAATATCAGGGCGGCGAATACAAGCGCATCGGCAAGGGCGGCAAGGAAGTGTGGATCCTTGCCACCTACAATCCGGTGCTGGATGCGACGGGCAGGCCAATCGGGGTCGTCAAGTTCGCAACCGATGTCACCGCGCAGAAGCTGACGAACGCCGACCTCGCCGGCCAGATCGAGGCCATCGGCAAGTCCCAGGCCGTGATCGAGTTCAACATGGACGGTACGGTCATCACCGCGAACGACAATTTCCTGCATGCGCTCGGCTACACGCTGGCCGAGATCCGGGGCAAGCATCACAGCATGTTCGTCGAACCGTCCGAGCGGGAGAGCGCCGCCTACCGCGACTTCTGGGCCAGCCTGAACCGTGGTCAGTACCAGTCGGCCGAATACAAGCGCATCGGCAAGGGCGGCCGGGAGGTCTATATCCAGGCCTCCTACAATCCGATCCTCGACCTCAACGGCAAGCCGTTCAAGGTGGTCAAATACGCGACCGACGTCACCCGGCAGGTCTTCGTTCGCATGGGCAACGAGCGCGTGCGCGCCATGATGGAATCGGTGGCGGCGGGCGCGGAGGAGCTCAACGCGTCCGTGCGGGAGATTTCCGAAGCCATGACGAAGTCGCGCGAGACCGCCATGGGCGCGGTGGACCGTGTCACCTCAGCCGACGCGCAGGCGCAGCGGCTCTCCGATGCCGCTCAGTCGATGAGCGGCATCGTCGAGATGATCCACAACATCACCGGCCAGATCAATCTGCTGGCGCTGAATGCCACCATCGAGTCCGCCAGGGCCGGCGAAGCTGGCAGGGGCTTTGCCGTCGTTGCCTCCGAGGTCAAGAACCTTGCCACCCAGGCAAAGACCGCCACCGACAAGATCGCGACCGAGATCGACAGTCTCAACAATATTTCCGGGGGCGTCGTCACGTCTCTCGGCTCGATCAAGCAGGCGATCCAGAACGTCAGCGAGTATGTGACGTCGACGGCCGCCGCCGTCGAGGAGCAGAGCACCGTCACGAGCGAGATGTCGTCCAGCATGGCGCGCGCCGCGGCCGAGGCTCAGGCGCTGGCCGAGCGCGCCGCGGCTTGAGGTCGGATCGGAAAGCACCGATCGCGCGGCGGCCTGTCAATCCAGGCCGCCGCGTGGTTGCAGGCAATGCCGCCGCCCCGCACGTCATGCGCCTGTCGTCTTCGCCGAATTCCACCTTTCTCATCGGGGCGACCCGTGGCTGATATCCTCGCATTTCCCGCCCGGGCCTCGTTGCGTATCATCGGCGCGAAAGCAGAACGGCTGCGCGATGCGGTGGTCACCGGCGAGGTCGGACGGCTGCGGCGCGAATTGGAGGCTTGGCGAAGCGCGGTCGACAATCTGGACCGGTGCATCAGGTCGGATCCGGCCCTCGCACCGCTTGCGGCCGAGTGCGACAAGATCCGCGACCTGATCTCCGTCACCGCGGGCAAGCTTGAAACATTGCTGTAGAACCGGCCGCCCCAGGGGTCGCGAGGAGTCGTGGTCAGGCTGGGACCGGCTGCTCCGGGCAGTTCGTCAGCCGCGCCGGCGCGCCCACGGCGGTGCAGCCCGACGGCACATCGGTGGTGACGACGGCACCGGCGCCGATCTTGGCAAAATCACCGATCGCGACGTCGCCCAGCACGGTCGCGCCCGAGGCGAGCAGCACGCCGCGGCCGATCCGCGGGGCGCGGCCGGGCAGCGCGTCGTGTCGTCCGATCGTAACGTTCTGCAGAATGGTGACGTCGTGGCCGATGCTGCTGTGGGCGCCAATGACGATGCCGGTGGCATGATCGAGAAACACCGCGGTCCCGAGCCGCGCCGAGGGATGGATGCTCACCTGCAGGGATGTTGACGAGTCCGCCTGCATCAGGAGCGCCAGGTCGGACTGCCCGTTGCTCCAGAGCCAGTGCGCGACGCGATGCGCCTGCAGCGCGACGTAGCCTTTGTAGTTCAGCAGCGGCGGCAGCAGCGCCGTCGTCGCTGGATCCTGCGACGCGATCGCCCCGAGGTCGCGACCCGCCGCCTCGACGAGCTCAGGCGCGGCGGCATACGCCTCGCGCGCGACCGCGGCAAATCGGGCGCGCGCGGCATCGCCGCTGCCGAGGCGGATGCCAATCTGCTGCGCGACGGCGCTGCCGAGATCAGAATGATCGAGGATTGCAGCCGACAGGGCGCGGCTGAACACGGGATCGGCCGTGGCGATGCGCCGGGCCTCGTGCTGGATCGACGACCAGAGCTCGGGACTGGATGGGTGTGTGTCGGCCATGGCAAAGCCTGCTCGATAACAGGTGACGGCGACAATATAGCCTGACCTGCGCGTTGCAGAAACCTGGACGACGCCTCGCGGGCGTCGTCATCCGATGTGGCCGGCGACGATCCACGCCGAAGGTCGCAGCTCGTTCAGTTCTGCGCCGTCCGCGCCGCTGCGGCGGCGACGCCCGCACCGATCAGAAGGGTGCCGCCCGCCTTGTTGAAGATGCTGATCACCTTCGTGCTCCGTACGAGCGCGCGGGCGCGCGAGGCGATCAGCGCATAGCCGACGGCGTTGGCGAAGGCGAGCACGACGAAGGTCGATTCGAACACCACCATCTGCGTGAGGAAGCTGCCGTTCGGACTGAGGAACTGCGGCAGGAACGCGACGAAGAAGGTGATGCTCTTCGGGTTCAGCGCCGTGACGATCCAGGCGTGACCGAGCATCTTCAGCGCCGAGGTCCTGTCGGTCCGCGGCACGGCGTTCAGCGCGCCGCCGGCCTGCCACAGCTTGATCCCGAGCCAGACGAGATAGGCCGCGCCGATCCATTTCAGCACGGTGAACAGCAGCGCCGAGGTCGCCAGCAACGCACCGACGCCCAGCATGGACAAGGTCATGGCGGTGAAGTCGCCCAGCGCGACGCCGACGGCCGTCGGCAGCGCGGTTCGCCACCCCTGGCCCAGCGCATAGGAGACCACCAGCAGAACCGTCGGCCCCGGGATCACCAGGAGGATGACGGACGTTCCCGCAAACGCGAACAAAGTCTCGATCGTCATGCTGATCGTCTCTCGCGAGGACATATGCGACGTTGGTATATCGAGGCGGATAGGGCCGCAATGATCTTTGTTGCGAGAGCCGCTTCGCCGTTTTCCTCGACGATCACAATCCGTCTGCCAACGCAAGACGTGTCATGAACGACCTTCGATCACTGCGGCGCTCCAAAAAAAGCGCTTTCGCTTTTCCAGAAAATGTGCTCTACTGCATCCATCCTGCTTCGCCACGAGGGGCGTATCGCGATCGTCACGACACGTGAGGCGGGGAGGCGATGGCCGCTTGCCTGTCGCAGCGTGCTTGCACGCGGACGAACGGCGGGCTTGCGGACGTGAAGTCGTGTGGTCCTGGCGCCGCGACGCTGGCGCCAAGCCGTCGGGCGATGATCCCGAGGCGACGGTGGCTAAACAGCCGTACACCGGGGAGATCACGATATAAGCGTGAAGACCATCGCGCGGGGAATGCCGGGATGTCTCGGCTGAACCTGTGGTTCCTGCCGCCTGCATTTTTTTCCGCAGGCGGGCCATGGGGGCGGCCAGCTCCCGGCATTCCCCGCGCCCTCGTGTTTCGCGAGGGATCGTCGATCCCATCAGCCCGGGCGCGTTGCGTCGCGGGATCTCGCCGATGCGCGCCAGAAGGCTGAGCCGGCGCGCGCGAAACAGAACGAGCGGGAGGACGCCTCCGTGCGCCGACGAGCCACCTGCCCAGTGGCCGTTTGCCCAGCGCGCGGGTGCTCGCGCCGCAGCCGGATTTGATCTACACGGGGGCGTTTACGATGGACCATTCATGACGTCTCGCGTGCACCGGTGCGTGGGACAATCAGGAGTTGCATATGTCGCCCAGCCAAGCATCGCCCCTGACACTCGTTGTCGAAACGGCCGAGATCCTGACCTCGCTCGGCGTCGCGCCGGAGCGGCTGCGCGGTGGGACGCGCGCCGCCCGTTCGCCGGTGACCGGCGAGGTGTTGGCCCATGTGCATGACGACAGCAGAGCGGATGCGACCGCGGTGATCGCGCGCGCGCATGCCGCGTTCTTGCAGTGGCGGCTCAAGCCGGCACCGAAGCGCGGCGAACTGGTGCGGCTGTTCGGCGAGGAGCTGCGCGCCCACAAGGCCGCGCTCGGCCGCCTGGTCTCGATCGAGGCCGGCAAGATCGTCTCCGAGGGGCTCGGCGAGGTCCAGGAGATGATCGACATCTGCGACTTCGCCGTCGGCCTGTCACGCCAGCTCTATGGCCTGACCATCGCCACCGAGCGCGCCGAGCACCGGATGATGGAGACCTGGCATCCCCTGGGGGTCACCGGCGTGATCTCCGCCTTCAACTTCCCCGTGGCGGTGTGGGCCTGGAATGCAGCGCTGGCGCTGGTGTGCGGCAACAGCGTCGTCTGGAAGCCGTCGGAGAAGACGCCGCTCACCGCGCTCGCGACCGACGCGCTGCTGGCGCGCGCGCTGCAGCGTTATCGCCGCGAGGGCGGCGAGGCGCCGGAGGGGCTCGCCGGCCTGCTGCTCGGCGGCCGCGCGGTCGGCGAGATGCTGGTCGACGATGCCAGGGTGCCGCTGGTGTCGGCGACCGGATCGACCGCCATGGGGCGCGTCGTCGGCGCCTGTCTTGCCGGCCGCTTTGCCCGCGCCATCCTCGAGCTCGGCGGCAACAATGCCGCGATCGTCACGCCCACGGCCGACCTCGATCTCACCCTGCGCGCCGTGGCGTTCGCGGCGATGGGCACCGCGGGCCAGCGCTGCACCAGCCTGCGCCGCCTGTTCGTGCATGCCGACGTCTACACCCAGCTCGTGCCGCGGCTGAAGCAGGCCTACGCCTCGGTGGCGATCGGCAATCCGCTGGAGCAGGGCACCTTGATCGGCCCGCTGATCGATCGCGGCGCCTACGACGCCATGCAGGACGCGCTGAGCGCCGCGCGGGATCACGGCGGCCGCGTGTTCGGCGGCGAGCGCGTCGCGGTCGGCGGCTTTGCGGAGGCGTACTACGTGCGGCCGGCCCTGGTCGAGATCGAATCGCAATCCGGTCCGGTCGAGCGCGAGACGTTCGCGCCGATTCTCTATGTGATGCCGTATCGCGATCTCGATGCCGCGATCGAGCTGCACAATGCGGTGCCGCAGGGGCTGTCGTCGTCGATCTTCACCAATGATCTGCGCGAGGCCGAACTGTTCGTGTCGTCGCGCGGCTCCGATTGCGGCATCGCCAACGTCAATATCGGCCCCTCGGGCGCCGAGATCGGCGGCGCGTTCGGCGGCGAGAAGGAGACCGGCGGCGGCCGTGAGTCCGGCTCGGATTCATGGAAGGCCTATATGCGCCGGGCCACCAACACCGTGAACTACGGCCGCAGCCTGCCGCTGGCGCAGGGCGTCAAGTTCGACCTCGGTTGATCGATGCGATGGGGCTCCCTCATCGGCGGAACCGCTTCGCTGCGTCGTGCGTTGCGCGCTGATAAGGAGATGCACCATGGCAACGAAGAAGAAAGCCTCGACCGCAAAGTCAGCTCGCGGACGCAACCAGGATCGCGCCCGCGTCGCGGGTGGACAGGACCACGAAGTCCGCTACGAAGCCAAGAAGAGCGGCCGCTCGGCGTCCGCGGTGAAGAAGGCGGTCAAGAAGGTCGGCAACAGCCGCAAGAAAGTCGAGCGCAAGCTGACGGGTCGGTGACGTCAATGCTGCTTCGGCCGCTCCGGCGGCCGAAGCGATCCCCTCGCCCAGCGGAGCGCCTTGGGCGAGTGCAGCGGATCGGGCCCATCGCAGGTCGGACAAGCAAGCTCGCGGCGCCCGCCCTTGCCCTCGCGAACCGCGAGCGCACGGCCGCAGGTCGGGCACGGCTTGCGCAGCAGCCAGGGGACCGGATGATTCGGCATGATTGCGTCTCCCGGTGGAGGCCTCAGGCTAGGGCATCTCGGGGTAGCTACGGAATCACTTATTTGAATCACGGCGGATATTCCGGCTCTCCGTGCCGTGAACAATCAGGGCAGGTGTCGCCGGTCGCCGCCAGGACGGCCTCGATCGCCGCGAGCGCGTCCGAACTACACAAGCCGCGTGGCGGATCGTCGCGTGCGATGCGAAGCGCCCGCGCCAGCGCATGCGGGTCGCCGCGCTCGCGCATCCAGCCGTGCTGTTCGCATTCGACGATCGCGCCGGCCTCGCGCAGGGTGGCGACCGCCCAGCGCTCGAGACGCTGGCTCGCGGAATGGTGTGTGACGGCAGTCTGCATCGGCCACGCTCTCCCGCCGGGAGAATCCATGAATCGGCGGGTGTTTCCAGGCCCATCCTGCAGGGCAGGGATTCCAAAATGGAGGGGCTGGCTTGCCGCGGATTATTCGGCGGCCCGGCTTGAGATCGCCGCGGGCTGGGGCCATCCTTGATGGAGTTTGAGTGAAACGGATGCAGACCGGAATGCAGATCAGGGCCAACGAGGATTTGCTGCTCATCATCGATGTGCAGAACGATTTTTGTCCCGGCGGCGCGCTCGCCGTGGCCGACGGCGATGCCGTGGTGCCGGCGATCAACCGGCTGAGCGGGATGTTCGATCACGTCGTCCTGACCCAGGACTGGCACCCGGCGGGACACAGCTCGTTCGCCTCGAGCCACCCCGGCAAGGCGCCGTTCGAGAGCGTCACGATGCCCTACGGGCCGCAGACCTTGTGGCCGGACCACTGCATCCAGGGCACGCCGGGCGCCGCCTTCCATGCCGAGCTTGCGACCGACAAGGCGCAGCTCATCATCCGCAAGGGCTTTCGTGCCGCGATCGATTCCTACTCGGCGTTCTTCGAGAATGACAAGACCACGCCCACGGGCCTCGCCGGCTATCTGCGCGAGCGCGGCCTGAAGCGGGTTTTCCTGGTCGGTCTCGCCACCGATTTCTGCGTGCACTATTCGGCGGTCGATGCGCGGCGGCTCGGCTTCGCAGCCATCGTCATCGACAACGCCTGCCGCGGCATCGACCTCGGCGGCTCGATGGCGGCGGCCAAGGCGCAGGGCGCGGAGGCTGGGGTCGAGCGGATCGCCGAGCTGGCGTAGCGACGATGGACTACGCCGCCGCGCCGATGGTCGGCTCGGCGATGGCGCCGGCGACGCGGACGCGGACGCGCAGCGCGTTGCCGGGGAGGTAGGCGATCGGCATGTCCTCGACATCGACCGTCTTGAGCGTGTCGCGGTCGGCGCCGGCCTGCACCGCGCGCTCCTCGGCGATGGCCCGCGCCGCCGCGATGGCCTCGTCGCGGGTCAGGTCGCGGAAGACCTGGTCGGCCTCGCCGGAGACCTGGGCGATGGCGGCGCCGACCGCGTTGGCGCAGTCGCCATGGTCGACGCGCACGATGGTGGAGATGCCGGCAAGGCGCTCCGGCACCAGGAAGGCGCCGCCGCCGACCGCGAGCAGCGGCACGTCGCCGGCCTCGGTCTTCATGCGGTCGATGTCGCCCTCGAGCTTGCGGTGGGCGTCGGCGAGCGCGGCGTCGATCAGGCTTTTCGGCAGATGCGCGACGCGCGATCTGTCGCCGATGTCGATCAGCCCCGCCGCGACCGCGATGTCGGTCGCGGTCAGGCGGTCGCCGCCAAACACCAGCGCGTCGGATGTCAGCCGGTATCCGACGCTGAGCGGGCCGACGCGGACCGGATCCTGCTCGACATGGCTGCCGCCGCCGAGCCCGATCGAGAGCAAATCGGGCATGCGGAACAGGGTGCGGACGCCGCCGACCTCGACGACGGTGTTGGCCTCGCGCGGAAAGCCGTGGCGCAACTGGCCGATGTCGCTGGTGGTGCCGCCGACGTCGACGACCATGGCGTCGTCGAGGCCGGAGAGATACGCGGCGCCGCGCATCGAGTTGGTGGCGCCGGAGGCGAAGCTCATGACCGGGAAGGCGGTCGCGATCTCCGCCTGCATCACGGTGCCGTCGTTCTGCGTCAGGAACAGCGGCGCATCGATGCCGGACTCCGCGATCGCCTTGCGGAAGGCGGCGACCGTCGTGACCGCGAGGTCGTGGAGCGCGGCATTGAGCAGGGCGGCGTTCTCGCGCTCCAGCAGTCCGATGCGGCCGAGGTCGTGCGAGAGCGTGACGGCCACATCAGGGCAGATCTCGGCGAGGATTTCCCGCGCCGCGATCTCACAGCTCGGGTCGAGCGGCGAGAACGACGAGGCGACCGCGACCGCGCGCAGGCCCTTGGCCTTGATCGCGCGCGCGGCGGCTGTCAGGCCGCCGATGTCGAGCGGCATGAATGGGCGGCCATCATAATCGTGGCCGCCTTCGAGCATGAAGGTCTCGCCGCTGACCAGCGCGGCGAGATCGCCCGGCCAGTCGCAGAACGGCGGCAGCGAGGCGGAGGCGGGCATGCCGATGCGGATGGCGCCGATCTTCTGCAGGTGCCGCCGCTGCACCACCGCATTGATGAAATGCGTGGTGCCGATCACGACCGCGTCGACCGGCACGGCCGCCGCGGGATTTTCTCGCAGCGCCTTCAGCGCCGCGAGGATGCCGGAGGTGACGTCGGCGGTGGTCGCAGCCTTGACGGAGTGGACGACATGGTCGTCGGCAATCAGGACGGCGTCGGTGTTGGTGCCACCGACGTCAATGCCAATCCGCTTCATTCTCAGGGAGCTCCAGGGGTCGCAAACAGCGACCGGAAATCGAGGTCGTAACCGAAGGCGCGGGGGCCGACGAATTCGAGCCCGCGCGGGCTGGTCAATACGGCGGGCGCGGGCAGCGCGATCACGGTGACGCGCTGGCCGTAGCGCGCCGTCTCGGTGCCGATGCCGTGGCCGTTGACGCTGTCGAGCACGCAGATCAGGTCTGGCGACATCGCGATCGCTTCGCCATCGCGCCAAGCCACGATCCATTCGTTCTGGAACGACAGCTTGAGCCGGGTGCCGCGATCGTCGTCGCTGCCCTCCACGACGGCGCTGCCGCGCAGAAAGCCCTCGGTGGTGCGGCGCTCGACGTCGACGATCTTGCCGCTGAACAGCCGCTGGCCGCCCTCGCAATCGAGGATCGCCGCGATCGGATCCTGGTGGCTCCGGTTCGCTGCCTCGACCGCGCGGCCGATGGCGATGGCCTTGGTGGTGGTGAAATGGATGCCCCAGTCCTTGACCTCGCGGCCCGTGCGCGGCGCCTTGCTGGTCGAGGCGATCGAGCCCATCTCGACGCAGATCTTGCGGCTGGCGCGCTCCATCCACTTCCAGCTCGGCACCTTGGTCACGACGGCCTCGATGCCGCGGGGATCGTAGAGCGTGCAGGGATAGGGCTTGAGGTCGCCGATCGCGACCGATGTCATCTGCGCCTCGGGAAAGGCGCGGCCCATGCAGTCGGCGTCGACCACGGGGATGTTCAGATGCGCCGCCGCCATCAGCGCCTGCATGCCGTTGCCGCCGCCGATCTCGACCGACATCACGGCGCGAAATGTGATGCCGTTGATCTCCTCCTGCATGCGCACCGCACGCGCGATGCTGCGGCTGTCGGCCAGCCGTTCCTGCCCGACCAAGGGGGCGCCCATGTTGGAGACCACCGCGACCCAGTCGTCGTCGGCGAGGTCGAGCGGCGATATCATCTGCACGCGACGCCCCTCCGCATAGAGCCGGCGCAGGTTGAGCAGGCCGAGATAGGGACTGCCGCCGCCGCCGGTGCCGAGGATCCAGGCGCCGACCGCGAGCGCCTCGATGTCGTCGAGGCTGATCGTCTTCATGCCGGCTGCGCTCACGGCACAAGCTCTTCGACGTCGCTCTGTGACTGCGGCGCACGGTACTGCTGCGGGAATAGGAATATAACGCTCACAATATCAATCCTCGAGAATGACGAGATCGGCCGGACGCCAGTCGAGCGTGACCGTTTGACCCGGCGCGTGGAGAGGACCAGCTCCGGAATTCGGCTGTTGCGCCAGCACGTGCTGTCCGCACTCCAGGGCGATGCGGTACAGCACCGCGCCGCCGAGGAAATTGGTGCTCTCGACTGTGCCGCGCGCGGACATGCCTGTCCGCTTGGCATCGGCCACCTCGGCTGGCGATACCGATATCTTCTCCGGCCGCAGCGCGACCGACAGAACCTCGGCCTCGGCTGCTGCAACTGTGTCCGCCAGGGCCAGCACCAGACCGTTGCCGACGGCTATCCCGACGCCATTGTCCAAGGTCACGCGCTGACCACGAAAAATGTTGGTGTCGCCGATGAAATCGGCAACGAAACGCGTCCGCGGCTGATCGTAGATCTCGAGCGGGGTGCCGATCTGCTCGACGCGGCCGGCGTTCATGACCGCGATGCGGTCCGACATGGCCAGCGCCTCCTCCTGGTCGTGGGTGACGAACACGAGGGTGAGGCCAAGCGTCTTCTGCAGCCGCTTGAGTTCGAACTGCATCTGCTGGCGCAATTTCTTGTCGAGCGCGCCGAGCGGCTCGTCGCAGAGCAGCACGCGCGGCGAGATGACGATGGCGCGGGCGAGCGCGACGCGCTGCTGCTGGCCGCCGGACAGTTGCGCCGGCCTGCGGTTCTCCAGGCCTCCGAGTTCAACCATCGCCAGCGCTGCCTTCACCTTCGCGGCAATCGTCGCCTTGTCGATCTTGCGCATGCGCAGGCCGAAGGCGACGTTCTCGGCCACGGTCCGGTGCGGGAACAGGGCGTAGTTCTGGAACACCATCGCCATGTCGCGCTTGTGCGCCGGCACGTGGGTGATGTCGGCGCCGTCGAGGCGGATCTCGCCGGCGCTTGGGCTGTCGAAGCCGGCGATCATGCGCAGGGTGGTGGTCTTGCCGCAGCCGGACGGGCCGAGCAGCGAAAAGAACTCGCCAGGCCTGATGTTCACGGCAACCGCGTCGACTGCGCGTACGCCGCCGTCGTAGATCTTGCTGACCGCGGCGATCTCGATGGCAGCGCTCATGCGCGGAAGATCCGGTTGACCCGGCCGTCGATCTCGTCCTTCCGTGCGTTGTACCACTTCCAGTCGACCTGGATCAGCTTGCCGACCTTCTCCGGCGTCGTCAGCAGCTTGGCGTCATACTTGGAGTCGAGCTTGACCTTCTTGTTGGCCGGCGAATACCAGACGGTCTCGGCGAGGCGCTTTTGAACCTCGGGGCGCAGCATGTAGTTGATATAGGCGTTGGCGAGCTCCTTCACCTTGCTGCCGGGCGTGATGCTCAGCACTTGCTCGAGCGACAGCACGCCCTCGTTCGGCGTGACGAAGTCGACCGGCTGGTTCTGACCGTCGTAACGATAGATGCCGGAATCATGCAGGATGCCGAGGCCGACCTCACCGGACAGGATCAGCTTCTCCATCGCGCCGGTGAAGTCGACCAGCTTGATCGGCTTCAGCTTCTCCAGCGCTGCATAGGCGGCGTCGAGGTCGGTCTGGCCCTTGCCATACAGGGCGCCGCACATCATCACGAACGCCTGTCCAAGGCTGTTGGCAGGGATCACATAGCCGCCGCGCGCGCCGTTGAATTTCGCATCCCAGTAGTCTTTCCACGACGTGACGCTCCCATAGCCCTTGTCGGTGCGCATGCCGAGCCCGATGGCGCTGGTGAAGATGCAGACGCCGACGATCTTGTCGCTGACGGCGTAAGGGTAGACGTCGGCAATGTTCGGAACCAGCTTGGGGTCGACCTTGGGCTCGACGAGACCCATCTCCACGGCCGCCCACTGCTCGTTGGAGTTGGTGTGCAGCACGTCGTAGATGGGAGCCGAGCGCGAACTCGCCTGCAGCTTCGGCAGGAATGGCAGCGCGGTGTCGGTCTTGAGCTTGCACTTGAACTCGCTTTCGAAGGCCGGGCCGATCTCGGCCTTCATCACGTCACCCCATTTGCCGCCCCAGCCGGTGACGTTGAGAACGGGCTCGTCCGCACGCGCGACAAAGGGAGCAGCGACAACGCCGGCGCCGAGCGACGCAGCCGCGGTCAGCAGGCGGCGGCGGCTCAGGGGAAAACGACGCGATGAGGCGGTCATGTCCGGGATCTCCCTTAGAGTTTGACGTAGGAGCGAAGACCTACGGTGCGGTCGAGCGCGATGACGACGATGAAGGCGAGCAGGATCGAGACCACCGAGGCCGCGCCGATGGTGCCGTCGAGATCGAACTTCAGATAGTTGAACAGCGTGATCGGCAAGGTCTCGCTGCCCGGCGCGACCAGGAACAGCGACACCGGAAACTGGTCGAACGAGACGATGAAAGCAAAGATCGCGCCTGCCAGAACGCCGGGCTTCACCAGCGGCAGCGTGATCTCGAAGAAGGTCCGGGTGGGGCTGGCGCCGAGATTCTGCGCGGCTTCCTCCAACCTGACATCGAAATTGTGCAGCACGGCGAGCGTGGTCCGCACCACGTAGGGAATCGTCACCAGCGTGTGACCAGCCACCAGCCCCCACACCGGGCGTCCGACGTCGAGCAGTACGTAGGACTGGAACAGCGCAAGACCGGTCAGGATCGCCGGCAGCATGAGCGGCGACAGCATGGTCGCCACGATCAGCCGGGAGCCTGGCAGGTTGCCGCGGGCGATCGCCAGCGCGGCCGAGGCGCCCAGCACGGTCGCCGCGACCGTGGTCATGGCCGCGACTTCGATGCTGAACAGCAGCGCGTGCATGAAGTCGCCCGAGGCGAAGAATTTCTCGAACCAGCGAAAGGAGATGCCGACTGGTGGAAACTGGATGAAAGGCGTCGGGTTGAGCGCGAACACGATCACGATCGCAATCGGCGCCAGCAGGAAGACGAGGATGGCGGTGTTGGCGGCGAGATAGAGCCTGCGGCCCCACCGGAGCGGCCGCGCCTTGCTGCGAAGGGCAGGTGTGGCTACCGGACCGATTGGCGCAGCGAGCGGCGGCCGCGATCCCGGAGCAAGGCTCGTCATCTGCGCCCTCATTGCAGCTCGCGCTGGCCCGAAACGAGGCCGAGCACGTGATTATACGCGATGACGAGCGAGAGCGAAATGATGAGCAGCACCATGCCGAGCGCAGCCGCGAAGCCGACGTTGAAGTTGGCGGAGATCTGCTGGTAGATCAGGATCGGCAAGGTCATGACCTGGAAGCCGCCGAGCAGGATCGGGGTGACATAGGCGCTGATCGCGAGCGCGAAGACGAGCAGCGAGCCGGCGAGGATGCCGGGCAGGCTGAGCGGCAGGGTGACCTCGAGAAATGCGCGCCATGGGCTGGCGCCGAGATTCTCCGCCGCCTGCTCCAGCCGCTCGTCGATGCGGCCGATCACGCCGGTGAGCGTCAGCACCATGAAAGGCACATAGATGTGGACCAGGCCGATGATGATGCCGGTCTCATTGTACATCAGCTGCAACGGCCTTGTGACCAGCCCGAGCGAGGCCAGGATCTGGTTGATGACACCCTTGTCGGACAGCAGCGTCATCCAGGCGAAGGTACGCACCACGATGCCGGTCAGCATCGGCGCCAGCACGGCCATCAGCAGCAGCGCATGGCCGGTGCGGCTCTTGATACGCGCCATCCAATGCGCGAGCGGGTAGCCGATCACGAGCGCGGCGAGCGTCGTCCAGAGGCCGATCCGGATCGTGGTCCAGATCACCTCGAGATAGTAGCCGTCATCGCCCATGCGGGCATAGTGCCTGGCTGTGAGGGCGACGTTCGGCATGACCACGGGGTTGCCGGTCAGGACGCTCATCACCGCCATCAATCCGATCGGCAGAAAGAAGAACAACGCAAACAGCAGCGCGCTCGGCAGGATCAACAGCGCCAGGCTGTTGACGCGCGGCGCGCTGCTGCTCGTCATCAGGAGGCCAGTCCGGCCAATTGCTCGATGGTCTGGCCGAGCGGATCGCCGGTCATGCGCCGCAGCTTTGCGGCCATGCTGCCGAGCTCGCGGCGGACATTGGCACGCTCGATCTCGGTGGTGGCCTGGACCGAGTAGGAGACGGCGATGCCGATCAGCTCACCGCTCTCGCCGCCCGTCAGCGCAAAGCCCTGCGAGCCGACGCCCTCGATGGCCTCGTCGGCGGCGTCCGAGATGCCGGTCCGGCGGATCTCGTTCAGCCGCGCCATCAGCTCGGTGAAGTTCTGCGGCGAGTTGGCCGGGACCTTCGGGTAGTCGAGCGGCACGCGCGTCCGGATCTCCTGGTCTGTCAGACGCGCCAGCATGGCGCGGCCGTTCGAGGTGATGATGGCCGGCGTGCGCTGGCCCGGCGGGTTGACGACGCGCAGCGGGTTGGAGCCGGGCACGATGCGCAGCACCACCTGCTGATAGCCGTCGAGCACGGCGATGTAGCCGGTGTGGCCGGTGCGCGCGCAGACATCGCGCAGCTCGCGCTCGGCGGTGGCGATCAGGTCGTCATGGGCCCGGTGCAGCCGCCCGAGCTCGAAGGTGAGCAGGCCCGGCCGGTAGCGGCGGCTGTGCGGATCCTGCTCGAGCAGGCCGCAATCGCGCAGCGAGCGGAGCAGGCGGGAGGTCGAGCTTTTCGGTTTGCCGGTCAGGACCTGGACGTCGGCAAAGGAGAGGTCGGGCCGCGCGGTCGAGAAGCAGCGCAGGATGTCGATGGCGTTGGTCAGGGCGCTCATGATGATACCGTTTGTTCCATTTTTTGGAACGTAGTCCCAAATTCTAGAAGCGGCAGACCGTCTGCCGCAAGGCGAAATTACTGGCAACGAGGTGCCCGAATGCGCGTCAGGGTGGTGGTCGGGGCGCCGGGCGCAGACGGAGCATGCTCAGCCTCACCGCGCCACGGTGGACCTGATGCGACCGACGGCGGCGTCGACGCCCGTCCAGGCCGGCTTGTCCGGAGCAAATTGCTGACGGAGATAGGCGACGAGTTCGGCGAGCTGGCCGTCGCTGAGATGGTCCTTGAACGCCGGCATGTAGCCGAGATCGGACGAGACCGGCTTCATGATCCCGTGCAGGATCACCTGGATCAGATTGTCGGGTGTGGCGCTGTGCAGGTTGCTGTTCAGCGCCAGCGAGGGCCGACTGCCGAACAACGGCAGGCCGCCGACCTCGTGGCAGACCGCGCAGGCGCCGAGATAGAGCCGTGCCGCCGGAGACGCCGTCGAGGTCGTCTTGGTGCGCGCTTCCAACTCCGCGGCCATCGCCTCCAGCTTCGCTGCCTCGGACGAGGGCGTCTGGAACGAGGCGAGATAGATCGCCATGGCCCGAACGTCCGCGTCGGGCAGCGTCGCGAGATCCTTCACGATCGGCGCCATCGGACCGGCGGCCACGCCATGGAAGCGCGACTGACCGGAGCGGAGATAGGTGTAGAATTCGTCCTCGGTCCACGGGATCGGGGCAGTCGAGAGCGCGGTCAGCGCAGGGGCTTCCCAGCCATCGGCGAAGCCGCCAGCCAGATGTGCGTTGCGTTGCTCGGCGCCAAGCGCATTGCGCGGCGAATGACAGGCGCTGCAATGGCCGAGGCTTTCGACGAGATAGAAGCCGCGATTCCACTGCTCCGATTGTGTCGGATCGGGCCGG
Organism: Bradyrhizobium sp. SZCCHNS3052; assembly: GCF_032484495.1. Taxonomy (NCBI): domain Bacteria; kingdom Pseudomonadati; phylum Pseudomonadota; class Alphaproteobacteria; order Hyphomicrobiales; family Nitrobacteraceae; genus Bradyrhizobium; species Bradyrhizobium sp. SZCCHNS3052. Next base: position 78,351 of record NZ_JAUETB010000010.1, read on the forward strand.
AACGGCTGCGTGTCGTGAAACAGAGCGTTCCATCCGGCGACCAGCGGCCGCAGGTTGAATGGGAAGCGCAGCGCGTTGTCAGGCGCCTGCTGTCTCACTGGCGCCTGTGCCATCAGGTAGGCGTAGAGCGCCTGCAGGTCGGCATCATCGGTTCGCGCGAAATGCGTGTAGGGAAACGCCGGATAGAGCTGCCGGCCGTCGCGATGCACGCCCTCGCGCATCGCGCGCTCGAAGGCGGGATAGGACCAGGCGCCGATGCCAGTCTCGACGTCGGGCGTGATGTTGGTGCTGAACAGCGTGCCGAACGGCGTCTCCAGTGCGCGGCCGCCGGCATTGATCAGGCCGCCATCCGCGGTATGGCAGACAGCGCAATTGCCGAGCGCCGCGAGCGCCTCGCCTCGCGCGATCGTCGCTGCGGAATAGACCGAGGGATCGGGGCGCGTGATCGGCGCGATGGCGCGCCAGGGCAACACGGCGGTGGCGACGCCGATCGCCGCGGCGCAGGCCGCGACGGCGGTGGCGATCACGCCGCCCCGCTTGGCAAAGGGCTTGGGCCACGTGGTCGCCGGTCTTTCGGGGGCGGGCAGCGACTGCGGCGCCGGCGTCTCCGCCCGTTCGCCGCGCAGGCCTTTCAGGATGCGCTCCGGCGTGAATGGCGGCTCGCGGAAGCGGACGCCGGTGGCGTCGTAGATCGCATTGGCGATCGCGGCGGCGCTGGGCACGGACGCGGACTCGCCGACGCCGAGCGGCGGCTGATCCGGCCGCGGCAGCATCAGCACGTCGATCTCAGGCACGTCGGGGAAGGTGATGATCGGATAGGCGCCCCATTCCCGTGCCGCGACCTTGCCGCGCGTGAAGGGAATCTCCTCCATCAGCGCACGGCTGGTGGATTGGATGACGTTGCCTTCGATCTGGTGGCGTACCCCGTCGGGATTGATCATCAGGCCGGAGTCCTGGCCTGCAATGACCCGCGTGACGCTGACATCGCCGGTGGTCGTATTCACGGCGACATCGGCGATCCACGCCGACCATGCCGCGCCGTAGCCGGGAAACTTGCTGTGGACGTAGAGCGCGTAGGCGAAGCCGCGGCCATGGACGACGCCGTTCTCGGGCGTCTTCTCCTCCCGCACGGGGCGCGGCGTCCAGCCGGCGCGCTCGGCCACGGCGTTCACGAGATCACGTGCGCGCTCGTCCTTCAGATAGCGCAGCCGGTATTCGATCGGGTCGACGCCGGCCTCGGCGGCGAGCTCGTCGATGTAGGACTCGTGCGCGAAGGTGTTGGGCAGCGCCGAGACACCGCGGATCCAGGACGCACGCACGATCGGCGGCATGTCATGCGCCGTGACGCGCATGTGCTCATAGTCGTAAGGCGGGATCGCGGTGCGGTCGCCCATCTCGAACACCGCAGGCTCCGGTCCGATGCGCCCGGTCAGCAGCAGCGCCAGCGTCGGCGCGCCGTTCGAGGGATAGCGCGTGGCGAACTCATAGGCCGCGACCGAGCCGTCGGCATTGAGGCCGCCATTGACGTCCATCAGCTGCGCGGTGCCCTTGGGCTCCCACAGATGCTCCTGCTCGCGCGACAATTGCACCCGCACCGGGCGGCCGACCGCACGCGACAGCAGCAGCGCATCGGCCGTGACGTCGTCAGCGCAGTTGCGGCCGTAGCAGCCGGCGGCCTCGAGGCGGATCAGCTCGATCTGGTGTTCGGGGCAGTCGATCAGCTTGGCGAGATCGCCGCGCAGGATGTGCGGATTCTGCGTGCCGGAATAAATGCGGATCTGCCCGTCGCGATAGTCGGCGACAGCGCAGGACGGTCCGATCGAGCCGTGCATCTGGTAGGGCCAGAGATAGGCCCTCCGCATCGGCTTGGCGGCGCCGGCGATGGCGTCATCGACATCGCCCTTGTCGAGCAGCCGTCGCGGAGCGGACGGATTGGCCCGCAGCGCGTTCTCGACATCATCGAGGTCGCGCAGGGTCGGCACCGGCTTCCATTTCACCTCGAGGCGCTCGGCGGCACGGATCGCATTCTCCTCGCGCTCGGCGACGACGCCGATGAAGTCGCCGATGACGACGACGTCGACCAGGCCAGGGACATCGCGCACTGACTCCCTATCGACGCCAAGAAGGCTGGTCCCGATGAAGGGGCCGGCATCGACGCCGGCATAGGGCGGACGCACGACGCGGCCGTGCAGCATGCCGGGGACGCGAACGTCATGCACGTAAGTGAGCTCACCGGTCGCCTTCGCCGGCAGGTCGACGCGCGGCACCGAGCGGCCGACGACCTGATAGTCGTTCACCGACTTGACGAGGATATCGTCGGCGAGCTCGAGGCGGATCGTCTCATCGCCGATCAGCTCGCCATAGCTGAGGACGCGGTTGTTGGGCCCGCGGACCAGTCCGTCCTCGACCGTCAAGTCCTGAACGTCGAGGTCGAGCTGCGTCGCCGCCCGCGCCAAGAGGAAGGCGCGCGCCTGCGCCGCCGCCTTGCGCAGGGGCACGGCGGTGATCTGGATTGTCTCGCTGGCGATGGTCGCGCCCTGGTTCGGCACGACCGCGGTGTCCCCGAGCACGACCACGACCCGAGCGAAGGAGACGTCGAGCTCTTCTGCGACGATCTGTCCCAGCGCGGTGCGGATGCCGGTGCCGAGATCGACATGGCCGTTGAAGGCGGAGACCTCGCCTGCCGCCGTGATCCGGATGAAGGTTTCGAACTGGCCATCTTTGCCGGCTATGGGACGTTCGACAACCAGCCGGCCGCGAGGCATGTCGGCGTCCTTGGTGAGGCGATCGTTCATCAGTCCAGCGCCTCGAGCGTGTGGCGGGCCGCGCGCATCGCCGCGCGGAGGATTTCGACATGCGCGCCGCAGCGGCAGAGATTGTAGCGCAGCGCTTGCTTGATCTCGTCGGGTGACGGATCGGGCTTGATCGCCAGCAGCGCCTTGGTCGTCATGATCATGCCGTTGAGGCAGTAGCCGCATTGCGCGGCCTGCTCGGCGATGAAGGCCTGCTGCACCGGATCGGGCGCCTCGCGCGAGCCCAGTCCTTCCAGCGTGGTGACGTCGCGGCCGATGCAGCCTTCCACCGGAATGATGCAGGAACGGGCGGCGCGGCCATCGATCAGCACGGTGCAGGCGCCGCATTCCCCCAGGCCGCAGCCGTATTTCGGACCGTTCAGAGCGAGGTCGTTGCGCAGCACATGGAGCAGGGGCGTGTCCGGCGCGGCCGCGACGTCATGCGTCCGTCCGTTCACGGTCAGCCGAATCGTTGCTGGCGTCATGCCCTTCTGTCGTCCGCTATGCTATCGTTAACGAGGATGCGATGGTGATCGCTCCGAGCGTATCGTTTGTGTACTAACATGCAAGTGGCACGTATTGCGCTGCAGCGTATGCACGATTTGTCGTCATTGTGCAGGGCAAACTGATCGTTTATCCGGCAATCGTGTTTTTCGTTCGCGGTGGCGCTTGACAGTCGGCGGAGGGGCGCGACATCATTCGTATACGAACGAATTGCCGCGGCGCGTGGATGGCTGCCGCCAACTCCGCTTCAAGATGGGCTTCTCTGCATGGTGACTGAGACGGCGAGCGACGGTGCAGGGGACAAGATCCGCTGCGATGCCTGCCCGGTGATGTGCTACATCAAGCCGGGCGCGGCAGGCGCCTGCGACCGCTATGCCAATCAGGACGGTGTGCTGGTGCGCGTCGATCCGCATATCCTGCTGGAGCGCACGGTGTCGCATGGCGGCAAGCTGGTGCCGTTCCAGGCGAGCGGCGACTGGGACGGCAAGATCGTGCATCAGCCGGAGCTGTTCGTCACCGCGATCGGCGCCGGCACCACTTATCCCGACTACAAGCCGGCGCCGTTCATCGTGTCATCGGTCGTCGATGGCGTCGACATGGTCACGGTCGTGACCGAGGGCATCTTCAGCTATTGCGGCGTCAAGGTGAAGATCGACACCGACCGCTATCTCGGCCCGGAAGCGGCGACGGTGCGCGTCGACGGCGAAGCGGTCGGTCACGTCACGACCAGCGAATACGGCTCGCAGATGTTGTCGCTCGGCGGCGTGCATCATCTCACGGGCGGCTCCAAGAAGGAGGGGCGTGTCACCTGTGACGCGCTGATGGACCTCAGCAACCGCAAGGCCGTGGAACTCGTGGTTGACGGCGGCTCCAGCGTGATCGTGCAGGCGGGGCAGCCCCCGATCGTCAACGGCGTCAAGGAAGAGCGCATGCGCGTCGGCTGCGGCTCGGCCACGATCGGCATGTTCGCCAAGCAATGGCAGGGCAAGGTCGACGAGGTCGTCGTGGTCGATGATCACATCACCGGCGTGCTGTCAGAGCACCAGGCCGGCAAGCTGCTCGACATTCCCGCGACAGGCATCAAGATGAAGGGGCGACGCTCGACGCCGGGCCGCTACTTCCAGGTGGCGCAGCCCGGAACCGGCTGGGGCGGCACCGACATCTCCGATCCGCTGTCGATCCTCGGGCCATTCGATCCCAAGACGGCGAAGCCGGGAACGACGCTGCTGATGGTGTCCACGACGGGCGAGCATGCCGGATACTACGTGCTCGACGAGACGCTCAGGCCGGTGCCGCGCGAGATGCCGCCGGAGCTGCAGTTCTCGGTCGAGCGCATCCAGGAGAACTGCGAGCCGGCGCTGTGCACCGTGCTGTTCATGGCCGGTGCCGGCGGCTCGCTGCGCGCCGGCGTCACCGACAATCCGGTGCGGCTGACGCGGTCGGTCAAGGATACGCTGACGCGGGTGACGAGCGGCGGTGCGCCGGTCTATGTCTGGCCGGGCGGCGGCATCACCTATATGGTCGACGTGACCCAGATGCCGGCCGGCGCCTTCGGCTATGTGCCGACGCCGGCGATCGTCGCGCCGATCGAGTTCACGCTGAGGCTATCGGATTATGCGGCGCTCGGCGGGCACATGGATTACGTCCAGCCGCTCGCTTCGCTCAAGGATGTCAGCAAGGACATTCGCCAACTGCCGTGGCCGAGGCCGGGTGCATGACCCGGCAGCCACAGATCGCCTTGTTGCCCGACCGGCGGCTGCATCTGCAGGACGGCCCGATCGATCTGATCATCGGCGCCGACGCAGTCGATGGTGATATCCGCGCGGCCTATCGTGCGGCGGCAGAGCGTTTCACGGGTCTATTGGACGAGCTGTGTGTGGAACTGTCCGATCTGCGCAGGGGCGCCGATCACGATCGATGCCCATTGAAAGGTGTCGTCGCGCGGCGGATGCATGCGGCCGTGTCGCCGTTCGCGCGCGAAATGTTCATCACGCCGATGGCCGCGGTTGCCGGGAGCGTGGCCGAGGAGATCCTCGGCGCCATGCGCGGCGCGGCGAATCTGACGCGCGCTTATGTCAACAATGGCGGTGACATCGCACTCCATCTGCGGGATGCCGCCACCTTCAGCGTGGGGCTGATGGACCGTCCCGACGGCGCAGGTGTGATGCGCAGGATGACGCTTCGTGCTGCCGATGCGATTGGCGGCGTCGCCACATCGGGCCGCCACGGCCGCAGTTTCTCGCTGGGCATTGCTGACGCGGTGACGGTGCTCGCGCGCAGCGCGGCGCAGGCGGATGCGGCGGCGACGGTGATCGGCAACGCGGTCGATCTTCCGGGTCATCCGGCCGTGCTTCGCCGACCCGCCTGCGAGTTGCAACCGGAGACCGATCTCGGTGATCGCCTCGTCACATGCGAGGTCGGAGAGCTCCGTGATGTCGAGGTTGCCGAAGCGCTGGCCGCGGGCGAGCATCGTGGGCAGTCGCTGCTGTCGGCCGGTCTGATCGAAGGCGCCGTTCTGCAGCTCCGCGGCAACATTCGCGTTGTCGGTCCGCGCGCGATCGAGATCGATCGTCGGCCGCAGTTGCGAGCGGCGGCGGCGTGAGGTTTGATGCATGATGTGCAGGAACACGAAGGATCATCGATGAGCGCCGTCATCAGAAAGATCGTGACCGTGGTCGAGGAAGTCCATCAGGAGATGGGCCGGTCCGTCTCGCCGCCGACGCGGCGGGCTGCGGCAGTGGCGGTGATCGAGAATCCGTTTGCCGGCCGCTATGTCGAGGACCTGTCGCCTCTGATTGCGATCGGCGAGGAGCTGGGCGAGATGCTGGCCAAGCGCGCCGTGGCCGCGCTCGGCATCGAAGGGCCGGCCGCGCACAGCTACGGCAAGGCGGCCGCCGTCGGCAGCGACGGCGAGCTGGAGCATGCGGCCGCGATCCTGCATCCGAAAATGGGCGCGCCGGTGCGCAAGGTACTCGGCAAGGGCGCGGCGCTGATCCCGTCGTCGAAGAAGCGCGGCGGCGTCGGCTGCACGCTCGACATTCCGCTCGGCCATAAAGATGCGGCCTTCGTGCGCAGTCATTTCGACGGCATGGAGGTGCAGATCAACGACGCGCCACGCGCCAATGAGATCATGGTCGCGCTCGCGGTCACCGACAGCGGCCGTCCGCTGCCGCGCGTCGGCGGGCTCACGGTCGCCGAGATCAAGGGCGAGGACGGTCTACGGTAATTCGACACAACATGGAGGCTGAAGGGATGCGACGGAGAACGATGCTTGCGGCAGGCCTGGGCCTTGCCGTCGCGGGACTGACGGGCGCGGCGCGCGCCGAGGACGTCATCAAGATCGGCGAGATCAACAGCTATTCGCTGCTGCCGGCCTTCACCGAGCCCTATCGCAAGGGCTGGCAGCTCGCGGTCGAGGAGATCAACGCGGCCGGCGGCATCAACGGCAAGAAGCTCGTCGTCGTCTCCAAGGACGACAGCGGCAAGCCGGCCGACGCGCAGACCGCGGCCAACGAGCTGGTGTCGAGCGAGAACGTCGCGATGCTCGCCGGTACGTTCCTGTCGAACATCGGCCTCGCCGTCAGCGACTTCGCCAACCAGAAGAAGGTGTTCTTCCTGGCGGCCGAGCCGCTGACCGACGCCATCACCTGGGCGAAGGGCAACAAATACACCTTCCGCCTGCGTCCGTCGAACTACATGCAGGCGGCGATGCTGGTCGAGGAGGCCGCCAAGCTTCCCGCCAAGCGCTGGGCCACCATTGCGCCGAACTATGAGTATGGCCAGTCGGCCGTCGCGGTGTTCAAGAAGCTCTTGTCGGAGAAACGGCCCGACATCCAGTGGGTGGACGAGCAGTGGCCGCCGCAGGGCAAGATCGACGCCGGTCCGGTGGTGCAGGCCGTCGCCGCCGCCAATCCGGAGGCGATCCTCAACGTCACCTTCGGCGCCGATCTCGTGAAGCTGGTCCGCGAAGGCAACACCCGCGGCCTGTTCAAGGACCGCAAGGTCGTCAGCTTCCTGACCGGCGAGCCGGAATATCTCGATCCGCTCAAGGAGGAGACGCCCGAGGGCTGGATCGTCACCGGCTATCCCTGGTATTCGATCAAGACGCCCGAGCACGACGCGTTCCTGAAGGCGTATCAGGCCAAATATAACGACTATCCGCGGCTTGGTTCGATCGTCGGCTACCAGACCATCAAGTCGGCAGCCGCCATCCTCGCCAAGGCCGGCTCGACCGATACCGACAAGCTGATCGCCGCGGCCGAGGGACTGTCGGTGCCGTCGCCCTTCGGTGAAATCACGTTCCGCAAGATCGATCACCAGTCGACGCTCGGCGCTTACGTCGGCAAGACTGCGCTGAAGGACGGCAAGGGCATCATGGTCGACGCCGTCTATCGCAAGGGCTCGGACTACCTGCCTGGTGACGCGGAGGTCGGCAAGCTCCGGCCGAAGGACTGATCCACACGATCCTGCTTCTCCCTCTCCCGCAGGGGGAGAGCGGGCGGGGTGAGGGAATACGACGCCTGATCTGCAGGTTCGGGCCGAGATCCCTCACCCCACGCTTGCTCGCCAGCTCTCTGAGGGAGCGCCGAGCGCAAACGCGGCTCATCGATTCGACGATCTCCTCACGCGGACCGCCCATGGCCTTCTATTTCGTCCAGTTCCTGACCGGCCTTGCCAGTGCAGCCTCGCTGTTCCTGGTGGCGTCGGGACTGTCGATCATCTTCGGCGTCACCCGCATCGTGAATTTCGCCCATGGCGCGTTCTACATGCTCGGCGCCTATGTGGCCTTTTCGCTCACTGAGAGGCTGTCCGGTCCGCTCGGCTTCTGGGGCGGCATCGTCGTGGCAGCGCTCGCGGTCGCGGCCGTCGGCGTGCTCGTCGAGATCGTGCTGCTGCGCCGGATCTATCACGCGCCGGAGCTGTTCCAGCTGCTCGCGACCTTCGGCTTGACGCTGATGGTCGAGGATCTCGTTGTGCTGATATGGGGGCCGGACGACTTGGTCGGCCGCCGCGCGCCAGGATTGAAAGGTGCGGTCGATTTCTTCGGCCAGAACATTCCGAGCTACGACCTGTTCCTGATCGCGCTCGGTCCGATCGTGCTCGGGGTGCTGTGGTTGCTGTTCCAGCGCACCCGCTGGGGCATCCTGGTGCGCGCGGCGACGCAGGACCGCGACATGGTGGCCGCGCTCGGCGTCAACCAGAAATGGCTGTTCACCTCGGTGTTTGCGGTCGGCGTCTTCCTGGCCGCGCTCGGCGGCGCCCTGCAGATCCCGCGCGACGCGGTCCATCACGCGATGGATCTGCGCATCATCGTCGAGGTGTTCGTGGTCGTCGTGATCGGCGGCCTCGGCAGCATCCTCGGCGCCTTCGTGGCCGCCGTGCTGGTGTCCGAATTGAATGCGTTCGGCATTCTCATTTTTCCGACGATCTCGCTGATCCTGGTGTTCCTGGTGATGGCCGTGGTTCTGGTGGTCCGTCCCTGGGGCCTGTTCGGCAAGAAGGAGGCGCCGGCGCGCCGCACGCCGGGCCTCACCGTTATTCCGTGGCGTCCGCTGAGCTCGGTCGAGCGGCTGGCGTCCCTCGTCGCTCTGGCGCTGGCAGCGATGCTGCCCTTCATCGCCGGCAACTACGCGCTGACCGTGGGCGCCGAGATCGCGATCTTCGTGATCTTCGCGGCGTCGCTGCATTTCCTGATGGCGGTCGGCGGGCTCGCCTCGTTTGGTCACGCCGCCTATTTCGGCCTCGGCGCTTACGGCGTCGCCTTCCTCGCGAAGATGGCGGGACTACCGATGATCGCCTGCCTCTTGCTGGGGCCGCTGCTCGGCGCGCTTGGTGCGGCCGTGTTCGGCGCCTTCGCCGTCCAGCTCTCGGGCGTGTATTTCGCGATGCTGACCTTGGCCTTTGCGCAAATCGTGTGGTCGATCGCGTTCCAATGGGTCGCGGTCACCGGCGGTGACAACGGCATTCTCGGGCTCTGGCCGGAGAAATGGGCCGCGTCGCCGTCGCACTTCTACTGGCTCGCGCTCGGCGTCTCCGCGTTCGTCGTCAGCGTGCTGCGCCTGATCACCCTCTCGCCGTTCGGCTACGCCTTGCGCGGCATGCGCGACTCGCCGCTGCGCAGCGAGTCGATCGGCATCAACGGCAAGCGCATCCAGTGGACCGCTTTCATCATCGCCGGCACCACGGCCGGCATCGGCGGCGCGCTGTTCGCGTATCTGAAAGGCAGCGTCTTTCCCGACAATATGGGCATCTCGCTCTCGGTCGATGCGCTCGTGATGGTGTTGCTCGGCGGCGTCGAGACGGTGCCCGGCGCAATCTTCGGCGCCATCGTCTACAAGGCGCTCAACATCTGGCTGGTCAGCCAGACCGACTGGTCGAAGCTCGTGCTCGGCATCTTCATCGTGCTGATCGTGGTGGTGTTCCCGAAAGGCATCGTGGGCGTGGTCGAAACCGTCATGCATCGGCGCCGCGCAGCGGCCCCCAAGGGGGCTTCGCTGTCGGCCAAGATGGAGGGCGCACAATGAGTCCCGGCGTGTCGCTGCTCTCGGTCGAAGGCCTGTCTAAATCCTATGGCGGCATTCACGCCGTCCGCAACGTGTCGTTCACGCTGCGGGCCGGCGAGATCCTGGCGCTGATCGGCCCGAACGGCGCGGGGAAAAGCACCTGCTTCGACATGCTCAACGGCCAGAACGTGCCGGACAGCGGCCGCATCACGGTGATGGGGCAGGAGACCACCGGGCGCAAGCCGCGCGAGGTCTGGCGGCTCGGGGTCGGCCGCACCTTCCAGATTACCGCGACCTATCCGACCATGACCGTGCGTGAGAACATCCAGGTCGCGCTGGTCTCGCATCATCGCCGCCTGTTCGATTTCTGGAGCCCGATGCTTGGCATCGAGCGCGACGAAGCCGATCGCCTGCTCGATCTCGTCGGCATGGCCGGCTATGCCGAGCGTCCCTGCGGCGAGCTCGCCTATGGCGACCTCAAGCGGCTGGAGCTCGCGATCGCGCTCGCCAACCAGCCGAAGCTGCTGCTCATGGACGAGCCGACCGCCGGCATGGCGCCGCGCGAGCGTGTCGAGCTGATGCGGCTGACGGCTGGAATCGCGCGTGAGCAGTCGATCGGCGTCCTCTTTACGGAGCACGACATGGACGTGGTATTCGAGCATGCGGACCGCATTCTCGTGCTCAATCGCGGCAGCCTCATTGCCGAGGGATCGCCAGCCGAGGTGCGCGCCAACCGGGAGGTGCAGGCGATCTATCTCGGCGAAGGCCTGCTGTATGATGCCGATCATCGCGAGGGAGCTCCGGCATGAAGCTGTCCGTCGCCAGTCTCAACAGCCACTACGGTCCGGCGCATATCCTGTTCGACATCGGCCTCGAGGTCGGCGAGGGCGAGGTGGTGGCACTGCTCGGGCGCAACGGCGCCGGCAAATCGACGACGTTCCGCTCGATCGTCGGCCTGGTCGAGCTGCGCGAGGGCCAGATCATGTTCGAGGGCAAGGACATCTCGTCCGCGCCGACCCATGAGATCGTCCGCGCCGGCCTCGGCTATGTTCCGGAAGAGCGCCGCATCTTCACCGAGCTGACGGTGGAGGAAAACCTCGAGGTCGGTCGGCAGAAGCCGCGGCCCAATGCGCCGCAATGGACGCGCGAGAAACTCTATCAGTTGTTTCCCAATCTCGGCGAGATGAAGAACCGCCCGGGCGGCCGCATGAGCGGCGGCGAGCAGCAGATGCTCACCATCGCCCGTACCCTGATGGGCAATCCGTCGCTGGTGCTGCTCGACGAGCCCTCGGAGGGTTTGTCGCCGAAGATCGTCGAGCAGATGGTCGATGCGATCCTGACCATGAAGAAAGAAGGCGTCTCGCTGGTCGTCTCCGAGCAGAACCTGCATTTTGCCAAGCTGATCTCGGACCGCGCCTATATCATCGAGCGCGGCCGCATCTGCTTCTCCGGCACCATGGCCGAGCTCGACGCGCGGCCCGACATCCGCGACGCGCATCTGTCGATCTGAGGCGAGGGAAGATATGGCCAAGAGCGCCACGCTGAAGCGATCGGCAAGGACCGCAACGAAGACCGCGCCGAAGCCGCAGGCAAAGGCCGCCGCGAAGGCCACGGCCAAAGCGGCGAAATCAAATTACGTGCTCGACGATCAGATCGGCTTCATCCTGCGTCAGGTCTGGCAGCGCCACACGATGATCTTCGCGCGCGACATCGGCAGCAACCTGACGCCAACGCAATGGGCGGCACTGTCGAAGCTGGTCGAGACCGGGCCGTGCTCGCAAAACCAGCTTGGACGGTTCACGGCGATGGACGTCGCGACGATCAAAGGTGTGATCGACCGGCTGACCGCGCGCGGTCTCACCGAAACCAGCCCGGACCCGCAGGATGGTCGCAGGCTGCTCGTCAGCCTGACCCGCGCCGGCCAGCAGCTCGCGGAGAAGACCGCACCGCTCGCGCTCGCCATCTCCAAGGAAACACTGGCGCCGCTCGATGCGAAGGAACGCGAGACGCTGCTGGGGTTGTTGAACCGGCTGCGGTAGCCCTTCCTCCACGTCATTCCGGGGCGTCGCGAAGCGACGAACCCGGAATCCCGAGCTGAGGGAAAGAACAGCGCAGGCCAATCTCAGGATTCCGCGTTCGCCCTTTGGGCGCCCCGGAATGACTGTGTATGCCGCTCTACGACGATATTACTTCGCCACGATCTCCGGGATCTTCGTGGCCGGCGGCGTGTTGCGGCTGCGCTGGGTGCGGACGATGCCGTCGATGATGGTCATGCCGATACCCGGGAGATCGCCGAGCTGGACGCTGTCGAGCAAGGTCGTGGCCGGCGAGTGCTGCGCCTTGTCCATGATGACGAAGTCGGCGGAGCGGCCGACCTCAATCAGGCCGCAGTCGAGCTCGCGCATCCGCGCTGTGTTGCCGGTAGCGAAGCAGAACGCGATCTCGGCGGGGACGTCGCCGAGCGAGGACAGTAGCGACACCATGCGCAGGATGCCGAGCGGCTGCACGCCGGAGCCGGCCGGCGCGTCGGTGCCGAGGATCACGCGGTTGAGTTCGTTCATCTCGCGCGCGGTGCGCAAGGTGAACAGCGCCGAGCGCTCATTGCCGTTGTGCACCAGCTCGAGCCCAGCCTTGCAGCCCTCGCAGATGCAGCGGATCTGGTCGTCGGGCAGGGCGGTGTGGCCGCCATTGATGTGCCCGATGACGTCGGTGCCGGCCTCCAGCACGACGTCCTTGTCGATCAGGCCGGAGCCGGGAATCGACGGACCGCCGGTGTGAATGGTGCTCTGGATGCCGTATTTGCGCGCCCAGCCGACCATCTTGCGCGCGGTCGGGCCGTCCTTGACGCCGCCGAGGCCGACCTCGCCGAGCAGCTTGACGCCGGCCGCCGCGAGCTCCTTGAAATCGTCCTCGACCATCTCGCATTCGATCACCGGCGCGCCGGCATGCACCTTCACACCGCCGGGGCGGAGCGTCCAGAATGCGCGCTGCGCGAAGATCGCCATCGCCTTCAGGCCGACCACGTCGCGCGGGCGACCGGGCATGTGCACCTCGCCGGCGGAGATCATCGTGGTGACGCCACCATGCAGATAGGAGTCGATCCAGTTGGTCTGGTTCTGCCGCGGCGTCCAGTCGCCGGCGACCGGATGAACATGGCTGTCGATCAGGCCTGGCGCCACCGTCGTGCCATGGGCATCGACGATGGTCGTCGCGCCTTCGGTGTCGACGTCCTTGAAGCGGCCGATGCCCGTGATCTTGCCGTTCTCGGCGACGATCGTGTCGGCGTCCAGGATGGGCCGTTCCAGTGCGCCGGACAGCATCAGGCCGATGTTGCGGATGACCAGCTTGCTGGGACCGGTTGCTTGCGGCGCGTCATGGGCCATCGGGATATCCTTCTTTCCTGGCAAGGCATTTGCGGCAGTTTGCGCCTGCACGCGGCGCAGCATCAAGCCGGTTTCGGTCATTCGTACACGAATGATCAGGTCCGGCAAGCTGCGGCCTGCACGAAGATTTGGCGCGGGTTGCCTACCCTTCAGACACAGCGCGGGCCCTATGAGCGCGGCGACATCCTCGGCTTCGGTCGCGTGTTCGACATTCCCGTCCCCTGTGCTTGTGGCGGTGGTCTACGCGCAGGTGACGAACCGCACCCCTGGACGTTGCCGCCGCAATCCGGCATCACCTCGTGCGATCTTTTTGCGACGTGGGTGACGGCAGATGAGCGACGACCTCCACATGATCGGAGCGGGCGGCATCACCGCCTCGGTCAAGGCTGATGGCGCCGAGCTGTGCTCGTTGAAGACGGCCGGGGGCCTGGAGTTGCTGTGGCAGGCCGGAGCCGTCTGGCCGCGCCATGCGCCATGGTTGTTTCCGATCGTCGGCCGACTCAAGAATGACCAGCTCCACCACCGCGGCCAAACCTATCCGATGACGCAGCACGGCTTCGCCCGCGACCTCCCATTCACCTGGCTGGAGCGCGGGGCCGAGTCGTGCGTGTTGCAGCTGACCGACGACGAGACGACGCGGGCGCGCTATCCGTTCGCCTTCCGTCTCACGGTGAGCTACCGGATCACCGCTGATGCGCTGGACGTGGCGGTCGAGATCGCCAACCCCGGCGCGGAGGTTCTGCCAGCCTCGTTCGGATGCCATCCCGCCTTCAACTGGCCGCTGCTCCCCGGCCAGCCGAAGGAGAGCTATCGGCTGATCTTTGCAGAGCCGGAGCCGGCGCCGATCCGCCGTCTGACAGGAGGTTTGCTGCGCGAGCGGCCGGAGCCCTCACCGATCGAGGGGCGCGTTCTCCCGTTGAGCGAACGTCTGTTCGACGACGATGCCGTGATCCTCGATCAGCCGGCCAGCCGTTCGGTTCGCCTCGTCGGAACCACAGGACGGGCGCTTGAGTTAACTTGGGATCATTTTCGTCAGCTTGGAATCTGGTCGAAGCCCGGCGGCGTGCCGTTCCTGTGCATCGAGCCGTGGCGCGGTTTCGCCAGTCCGCTCGATTTCGACGGCGAGTTTGCGGCCAAGCCCGGCGTCATGCACATCGCCCCGGACTCTGCAAAGACGCTGCGATGCCGCATCCGGGTCGACGGATTGGTATGACTAATGCTCGCAGCGCCCATTTGCGTGCACAGCGGTAACTGTGACTCGCAGTTTTGGGCCTGGAAATGACGGCGCCGTGACCTACATCAGAGACGAGCGCGGAACTTTGGCTATGATGCGTCGAACGACCGGCGGTTGGTGGGCGCTTTCTCCGAACTGATAACGGTCGATCATCGAACATGATGTGCGGCGTGATGTCAGGCGCTCTTAGCTGGCTCTTGCAGCCGGGCAGCGCTGCGAGTTCCCCATCAGCCGGCGTGCAGAGATCTCGCGGCAGGGGCGCGTAAGTGGCGTTACGCGGGGAACGGGAGGATGGGATGGTGTTGAGAGCTGTTATCGGCACGATTACATGCGCCGTGTTGCTCACGGCGAGCGATGCTGTGGCGGGGGCCTATCAGCCGGGTGACTTCCTCAAGCTTGATCTGTCGAAGGCCGTGTTGTCGCCGGAGCCGCTCGGCCCCGAGGCGCATTTCGAACCTGTGCCTATCGAAGCCAAATCAGATCGACCTGCGGTCGCCGTCCGTTCCGCGATCGACCCGGACGAGCGCTCCGCCATCCCGCGCGCCATCGCCAGCCGGCGCGCTCATGGCACCAGGACGGCCGAGCGGCCCCGCGGCGCCGCCCGCGCCAAGCTCGTCCATCGGCGCGGCAATCCGCTCGACGCGCAGGCGATGGATACGCGCATTCAGACCTGGCCGTGCCGGCCTGGCAGCGGCGGCATCTGTAACTGGCGCTGATCGGCGGGGCTACCCCGCGCGCCTGTTGCGTTCAGGAACCTCGCTCCCGACATCTTGATTGAGGCGGATGCCGGCTCGCTTGAACTCGCAAGCGGAGCAAAGGCAAGTTGAGCGCTTCCCGCCAAGGTCTTGATGTTCGAGGCTGCCGCCGGCGTTTGCTGGCGAATGGCTCGCGCGATTCCAGGAGATTTCATGAACGCCATCGACACCCAGGGTATCCGTCTGCCCAAGCTCGGGCTCGGCACCTTTCGCATGCAGGGCACTGTCTGCCGCGAGGCCGTCGAGAGCGCGCTTGCGCTCGGCTACCGCCACATCGACACCGCCGAGATGTATGCCAACGAGGACGCGATCGGTGCTGCACTTGCGGCAACAAATCTGCCGCGCGCCGAATTGCACGTCACCACCAAGGTCTGGCCGGAGAACCTCGCGCCGGACGCGATCCGTCGCGCATTCGACACGAGTCTGAGGAAGCTCAGACTGGATTTCGTCGATCTCTATCTCATCCACTGGCCGGCCAAGGGGATGAACCTGCCGGCCGCGCTGGAGACGCTGTTGAAGCTGAAGGAGGAGGGGCGTACGCGCGCGATCGGCGTCGCCAACTTCACTGTCGCGCTGCTGAAACAGGCGGTGGAGGACGTCGAGGCACCTGTTGCCTGCAATCAGGTCGAGTGTCATGTGATGCTCGATCAGTCGAAGCTGATGGCCTACATGGCGAGCCGGTCGATTCCCCTGGTGGCCTATTGCCCGCTGGCGCAGGGACGCGCCGCCGCCGACGAGACGCTGGGGGCCATTGGCAGGAAGCATGGCGCGAGCGCCGCCCAGGTCGCACTGAAATGGCTGTTGGACCAGGATGGGGTGGCGGCGATCCCCAAGGCCGCGCGTCCGGAAAGTCAGCGTGCGAACTGGAATGCGATGAAGCTTCAACTCGATGATGAGGATCGTGCCACCATCGCGTCCCTCCCGAAGGACAAGCGCTTCGTCAATCCGGCCTTTGCGCCGGAATGGGACCGCTGACCACCACGCGGAGCCCTGCGAGAACGGACGTCAGAACGAACGCCACAGAAAATGGCCCCTCTCGGGGCCATTGCTGTGTCGAAGTTGCAGATCAGTCGCGCCGGATGATCACGGTGCGATCGTGATGGCGGTGGAACGGCCGGACATAGCGGTGAGGCCGGTACTCACGATGCATGCGGTATTCGGCGTGGGACCGATCCCAGCCGTGGTGGTAGTGATGGCCGCCACGCTTGATGACCACCGTCTCGGCGTTGGCGATCGACGGTGCCGCGAGCGCGACGACCGCAAGGGAAGCGAGCGCGAGAGCGATTTTCTTCATGTTGTCCTCCAGAATGAAAGTGCGGGATCAACTTGAAGTGTGAAAGAACGTTCCGCAGGAACTTCCACGAAGTTGCTGAATACACGTTCAGATTTGGTCTTCACGCTCGCGGGCGGACCGTGCCGTCCCCTCGAGCCTGCCGCGTCAGTCGCACTTCCTGAGCGCTGGCGTCGGCTTGCCGTTGGCGACGAAGCGGCCGTCACGAATGGTGTAGCTGTCGTCCTCGCCGCGATTGAACGCGGAGCGGATGTTGCCGTCGGCGGTCCGGGTGATCCCGTTCTCTCGCGTCTGGCGCGCTTTGGGCAGCACGATCGAGAGCACCAGCGTCTGGTCCGCCTCGACGCGTGCGCTCGCCACCTGGTTGACGTCGGACGGATCGTGGTCACGACGATAGATCAGGTGACCATCGTCAGTGACTTCGTAGGAGATGATGGCGCCGCGGCCCTTGACCGCGGGTGCGCTGCAGTCGGCGGCCCAGGTTCCGATCAGGCCCCAGGTCCGAGCAACCTCGACGGTGTCGTCGGCCCGGGCGGCAGACGCTGATGATGCGCAGAGGACGATTGCGATGAGAGGGCGGGAGATCGAAATCATGCGGTCTCGGGGGGTGACTGCCGTGACATCTTAATGCACTGCGTCAACGGCGCAATGACAGAGCCGCGCCGAGATCGTTGGCACAAAGTCTCATTCTTTCCGGGCCGGCCTTGCTGGCGAGGGGGACAAGGCGCATGCTCCCCGCAACTACAAACAAGCGTGGGGAGGCTGACCATGTCTGCGCTGTCGCGCCGCAAATTCCTGCTGTCGTCCGGAGCGGCCGCCATGGCCGCGCTATCGGGTCCTGCCGGCGCCGCGGTGGGGCCGGCCGACAAGTTCGATCTGGTGATCAAGGGCGGCGACGTGATCGATCCAAGCCAGTCGCTCCGAGGCAAGCGCGACATCGGGATCCGCTGGGGCGTCGTCGAAGCGGTCGAGCCCGAGATACCGGCCGAGCGGGCGCTGCGGTCGATCGACGCCAACGGCCGGTTGGTGACGCCGGGCCTCATCGACCTCCACAGCCATGTCTATCCCTATGGCTCGGCGATCGGGATCCCGCCCGACGAACTGGTGCAATTCCAGGGCACGACGACGGTCGTCTCGGCCGGCGACGCCGGCGTCAACAATCTTGCGGCGTTGCGCCGCTTCATCGCCGCCCAGTCGCGGGCACGCATCTACGCCTTCGTCCACATCGCCAATAACGGCCTGTCGGCGTTTCCGGTGGCCGAGCTCTACAACATCGACAATGCGCAGGTAGACGCCTGCGCCATGGCGCTGGCGGAGAACCCGGACTTCCTGCTCGGGGTCAAGGTGCGGATGTCGGAGAACGTGATCTTCAAGCATGGGCTCGAGCCGCTGAAGCGCGGCATCAAGGCCTGCGAGCTGTGCGGCTGGCCGGCGCGGATGATGGTGCATATCGGTGGGGTCGAGACCGGCGAGTTGATGTCGCAGATCCTGGACCTGCTGCGCCCCGGCGACATCCTGACCCATGCCTATTCCGGCGCGCCGAATATGGGCGGCGCCTTCACCAACATCGTCCAGGACGGCAAGCTGCTGCCCGCGGCGCTCGCCGCCAAGCAGCGCGGCGTGCTGTTCGATGTCGGCCATGGCGGCGGCAGCTTCGATTTCACCGTGGCCGAGGTCGCGATCCCCGGCGGCTGCGGCCCGGACACCATCTCCTCCGACATCCATGTCTTCTCCGGCAACAGCCCGGGCATGCCGTTCCTGCCCAACGTGATGGCGAAATTCATCGCTATGGGATTTTCGTTGGAGCAGGTGGTGAGCATGGCCACCTCCGCGCCGGCCAAGATCATCAACCGTGCGCCGAAGATCGGCAGCTTGCAGGTCGGTGCGCCGGCCGACGTCGCAATCATGGACCTGGTCGAGGGGCCCGTCAGCTTCGTCGATACCCGCGGCAACAAGCGCGAGGGCAAGCTGCAGCTCAAGCCGGTGCAGACGGTGATCAATGGCGTGCCGTTCGGGCGGCCCTACCAGTCGCCCTTTTCGGTGCGGTGAGCAGCGCGCGATCACTCGATCGCGCGCGTCCGCTCCACATTGGATGAGCGCAATGGGACCCCGAACTCCTCCCGGCAGACGTCGGCGAGGACTGCGATGCCCTCGCGGATCTCCTGATGCGAGGGGCTGGCGAAGCACAGCCGCAGGCGGCTCCGCGCATGCGCGGCGTCGGTGGACCATTCCGGTCCCGGATTGATCGAGACGCCGCGTTTGAGCGCTGCCTGTGACAGCTTCATCGCGTCAACCTGGTCCGGTAGCTTGACCCAGAGGAAGATCCCGCCCCTGGGCGGCGCGAACTCGGCCGCGGTGCCGAACTCGGCGTTGAGCGCCTCGATCAGGGTGTCCAGCTTGGCGCGCAGTCCCCGCACCAACTGCGGCACGTGGGTCGCGAAATGCGGCCTGCAATATTCCGCGAGCACCATCTGCTCCAGCGCACCCGAGCCGGCATCGGTCTTGAGGGACAGCAGCACCGACATGATCTCCCAGGGGGCGACCAGGAAGCCGACCCGCAACGCCGGCGCGACCGACTTCGAGAACGATCCGAGGTGGATCACACCGCCATGGTCGGACATGCCGTGGATCGCGCGGGGCCGTTTGCCGTCCCAGATCAGGTCGGCGTAGCAGTCGTCCTCGAACACCGGTACGCCATAAGCGCGCGACAGCCACAGCAGCTCGGCCCGCCGGCTTTCCGGCATGATGGTGCCGGTCGGGTTCTGCACCGTCGGAATGGTATAGATGTATTTCGGCCGGATGCCGCGATCCCTTAGATCGGCCAGCACCGTCGCCAGCGCATCCGTTCGCATGCCGTCCTGGTCGAGCGGGATGCCGATGACCTTGACGCCCAGTCGTGCCAGCCGCGTCAGCGTGCCCTGGTAATTGTCCTGTTCGACGAGCACGGTGTCGCCGTGCGTGAGCAGCGCCTGGTTGACGAGGTCGAGGCCCTGCAGCGAGCCGGACAGGATCATGATGTCGTCGGCGCGTGCCGACATGCCCGCGTCCCGCGTCAGCTTGGCGGCAAGAAAGTCCCGCAGCGGCCGGTAGCCTTGAGGCCCGTGCGCGAGGCCGTAGGTGGCGAGCGCGCGTCCCTCGCGGGCGAGCACGGCGTCGGCGGCCGCGCGCAAGCCCTCCACGGGCACGGCATCGGCGTCGTTGTTGCCGCCGACGAAGCTGTATTTTGCGAGTCCCGTCCAGCGCGCGGCGGGTGCGGGCAGGCCGGGGCTGAGGAGGGGTGCAAAATCGAATGCGGCCATGAGGCGCGGCTCCCTTGTTCTCGATTTGAGGCGACTTTAAACAGATACCAGGGCGCTTGTCCTGGCAGGGCCGGTCCTTTTCCCGGGGAAGGCGACCTTCGAGCGGCGGTTCCGCCGCTCTGGCGCGCGCCTGCGATCCCGGCTAAAGCAGCCCGGAAAAGCAGCGAGACTTGCAATGGCCGACTCGATCCAGGAAGTTCTGTACGCCTTCGCCAAGGGCGAGATGGTCGTCGTGACCGATGACGACGACCGCGAGGGCGAGGGCGATCTCATCGTCGCCGCCTCGCTCTGCACGCCCGACAAGATGGCGTTCATCATTCGCCATACCTCCGGCATCGTCTGCGCGCCGATCACCGCCGACGACGCGCGGCGGCTGCGGCTCGACCCGATGGTCGCGCACAATGATTCCAACCACACCACGGCCTTCACCGTTTCGATCGACTACAAGCCGGACGGTGGCACCGGAATCTCGGCCGAAGAGCGCGCCTCCTGCTGTCGTGCGCTCGCCAACCCGAATGCCGGTGCCGCTGATTTCGCGCGCCCCGGCCATATCTTCCCGTTGATCGCGCGTGACGGCGGCGTGCTGCTGCGCTCCGGCCACACCGAGGCGGCGGTCGATCTCTGCAAGCTCGCCGGGCTCCCGCCGGTCGGCGTCATCTCCGAGTTGATGAACGACGACGGCACGGTCATGAAAGGCGAGCAGGTCGTTCGTTTCGCCGCGGCCCACAATCTCAAGCATGTCACCATCGCCGATCTGATCTCGTACCGGCAGGCGCGCGAGAAGCTGATCGAACGGGTGTCGACCTTCACGACCGACAGCCCGATCGGGCCGCTGCAGGGCTTCGCCTACCGCTCGCCGTTCGATCCGATCACCCACGCCGCGTTCGTCTATAACGGCATCGGCGACGGCAAGAACGTGCTGACGCGGCTGCATAAGCCCAACATCGTGAAGGATCTGATCGCAGGTCCGCAGCGTATCCAGGCGGTGCTGCAGCACTTCAAGCGGGCCGGTCGCGGCGTGCTGATCTATCTGCGCGACGGCGCGGCCGGCGTTCCCGTCGAGCCGGTCGAAGAGCCGCATACCGCGGAGGCCGATCGCCATCGGCAGTGGCGCGAGGTCGGCGTGGGTGCGCAGATCCTGCGTGATCTCGGCGTGACCTCGATCCGGAACCTGACGTCGTCGGTGCATGACTACAAGGGCCTGTCGGGTTTCGGCATCGAGATCGTCGCCAACGAGCGGCTTGAAGGCTGAACTTCCAGGATTTAACCTCTCAACTGCTGCGACCCGTGCGCAGCGAGACGCGAAAGGACCATTCATGAGCGCGCGCCCTCAGGCAAAGGACAAGCCGGCCCAGTCGAGCTTCCAGTGGGACGATCCCTTCCTGCTGGACGATCAGCTGACCGAGGACGAGCGCATGGTGCGTGACACCGCGCGCGCCTACGCCCAGGACAAGCTGTTGCCGCGCGTGACCAAGGCCTATCTCGAGGAGAAGACCGACCGCGAGATCTTCAACGAGATGGGCGAGCTCGGCCTGATCGGCATCACCCTGCCGGAGGAATATGGCTGCGCCAATGCGAGCTACGTCGCCTATGGCCTCGTGGCACGCGAGATCGAGCGCGTCGATTCCGGCTACCGCTCGATGAACTCGGTGCAGTCCTCGCTGGTGATGTATCCGATCTATGCCTATGGCGACGAGAGCCAGCGCAAGAAATATCTGCCGAAGCTCGCCAGCGGCGAGTGGGTCGGCTGCTTCGGCCTGACCGAGCCGGATGCCGGCTCCGATCCGGCCGGCATGAAGACCCGCGCCGAGAAGGTGGCCGACGGCTATCGCCTGACCGGCAGCAAGATGTGGATCTCGAACGCGCCGATCGCCGACGTGTTCGTGGTGTGGGCCAAGTCGGCCGCGCATGACAACCAGATCCGTGGCTTCATCCTGGAGAAGGGCATGAAGGGCCTGTCGGCGCCGAAGATCGGCGGCAAGCTCTCCTTGCGCGCCTCGATCACCGGCGAGGTCGTGATGGACGGCGTGGTGGTGCCGGAGAGCGCGCTGCTGCCCAACGTGTCCGGCCTCAAGGGGCCGTTCGGCTGCCTCAACCGCGCCCGCTACGGCATCTCCTGGGGCGTGCTCGGCGCCGCCGAGGATTGCATGCATCGCGCCCGTCAGTACACGCTCGACCGCAAGCAGTTCGGCAAGCCGCTGGCTGCCACGCAGCTGGTCCAGAAGAAGCTCGCCGACATGGAGACCGAGATCGCGCTCGGCCTGCAGGCCTCGCTTCGCGTCGGCCGCCTGATGGACGAGGGCAAGATGGCCCCGGAGATGATCTCGATCGTCAAGCGCAACAATTGCGGCAAGGCGCTCGACATCGCCCGCGTCGCGCGCGACATGCACGGCGGCAACGGCATCTCGATCGAGTATCAGGTGATGCGCCATGCCGCCAACCTCGAGACGGTCAATACCTACGAGGGCACGCACGACGTCCACGCGCTGATCCTCGGCCGCGCCATCACCGGCATTCAGGCGTTCTTCTAACTGCTGTGCGCGACGCCCATTCGCTGCATAGGGCGGTATACGCGGTCGCCGTTGCGCCCTCGCTGTCATCGTCCGCGAAAGCGGACGATCCAGCGATCACCGGCCCATCGAGGCTCATCGCCGTCTCGGAGTACTGGATCCCCCGCTTTCGCGGGGGATGACGGCAGCGAGTGAGGCAGGCGATCTGCCCCATGCACAGGGAAGGCACGCCATGGCCGAGAATGACGACGTCCCGTTCAACCGCAACTTCCCGCTTCGGGCGGGCGTCGTCGAGCAGGTCCGCCCGGGCATTCGCCGCGTCCTCTGCAACAATCCGAGTCCGTTCACCTTCACCGGCACGGTCAGCTACATCGTGGGGACCGGCAACGTCGCGATCATCGATCCGGGTCCGGACAACGAGGCCCATGCGCAGGCGCTGCTCGATGCCATCAGAGGCGAGACCGTCACGCACATCCTGGTGACGCACACGCATCGCGATCACTCGCCGAACACCGGCCGGCTGAAGGCCGCGACCGGCGCCACTGTCTATGCCGAGGGCCCGCATCGCGCCTCGCGGCCGCGCTACGAGAGTGAGAAGCACAGTCCGGAATCCGGCGTCGACCGCGACTTTGCGCCGGATGTCACCGTTGCTGACGGCGATGTGATCGAAGGGCGGGGCTGGCGGGTCGAGGCCGTGGCGACGCCGGGCCATACGGCCAACCATCTCGCCTTCGCCTGGGCCGAGCGCAGCACCACCTTCGTCGGCGATCACGTCATGGGCTGGGCGACGTCGATCGTGGCGCCGCCCGATGGTTCGATGGTCGACTACATGGCTTCGCTGGAGCGGCTCGCCGCGCGGCCCGAGGAACTGTATTTCTCAGGTCACGGTCCGGAAATTCCGGAGGGACCGCGCTACACGCGCTTCCTGATGCGCCACCGCCAGGCCCGCGAGGCCTCGATCCTGCATCGCCTCGCCAAGGGCGAGGCCGACATCCCGACCATGGTGCGCGCGATCTATATCGGCATCGATCCACGGCTCACCACCGCGGCCGGCTATTCCGTGCTGGCCCATCTGGAAGACCTCGTCGCCCGCGGCGTGGTCGCGACGGAAGGTGATCCGGTGATCGGCGGGACGTATCGGCTGGTGTAGCGAATAGCGAGTAGGGGAAGAGTGCGAGCCGGGAAGACTTCGTTCCCTATTCGCTACTCCCTATTCGCCATTCGCCCCGCTCACTTCTTCACCGTCTTCGCATTGCCCTTCGCCGCCACCGGCGGCGGCGTGACCTTCTTCACCGGCTTCTGCGCCTCGGCCTCGCCGGCGTTGGACAGGTCCTCGATCAGCTTGGTCACGCGCGCGGCATTGCTGCCGATATCCGACTCGAAATAGCGCGAGGCGGAGCGGACGTCGACGCGGGAATCCTCGCCGTCGGGCTGGATGCGGATCGAGATGTCCTCGCGGAAGCCCATGATCGGCGTGCGCGCGACCGCCTCGATGCGGCCGACGCGGCGCGGCGGCTGCGGCGCGCGTTCGTCGACCACGAACCATTTGCGCCGGTTGACCAGCTTCAGGGCGATCGCGTAGGCGCGATCGGGCGGCAGTTCGATCTGCACCGGCTCGATGTCCGGATAGAATTTCTGCTGCTGCTCGGCTGAATACAGCCCGGCATAGACGGCCGTGTTGGTGCCGTCGCCGTTGCGGAGCGGCGCCAAAGCCTCGAAGCGCGGCGGATCGATCGGGTCGGTGGTGATGTCATAGATCTTCGGCAGCTTGCGGTACTGGAGCGCGAGGTAGGCCGGATAGGCCAGCACCACCGCATCGATCATGAAGGCGAGCAGGATCCGGCTCATGCCGCGGCTGCCGTTGCGCCAGATCGCGACGAAGGCGGCAAGCCCGAGCAGGATCGACAGCACGGCGAGCCCCAGCGCGCCGAAGAACGTCGCCAGCGCCGGCTTCATCTCCAGAAAATCGAAGCGCAGGATCAGGATCGAGACCAGCACGGCGACGACCGAGAACACCGCCAGATTGCGGGTCCAGGTCGCGAGGCTGGAGATCGGCTCCGACAGATAGGGGGCGTGAAACCTGCGTGCCATCGTGTCAGGAACTGCCGGGGTTGGGCCGCTGCCTGCGTTGCCGGGCGGCCGGATCACCCCGTGTGAGACCACGCGGATCGCGCAAATTCAAGAGGCGTTTGGCCCGGAGAGGGCGGTTGATGCGGAGACCGCGTCAGGCGGCTCGGTCTGGGCGGCTGCGCAACGCCGTCAGCATCAACAGGACGGTTGCGATCGAGAAGGCTGCGCCGGTCGTGAACGTCGCCTGCGACCCATAGGCGTGCCACAGCCATCCCGCCAGCAGGCTCGCGACCAGCAGCGCAGCGCCGGTCACAAGGTTGAACAGGCCGAACGCGGTGCCGCGCAGATCCGGCGGGGCGGTATCGGCGACCATTGCCGACAGCAGCCCCTGCGACAGCCCGAGGTAGAGGCCCCACAGCGCGACGCCGATCGCGGTGCCGATCAGGCCGGGCACGAAGGCCAGCGTCAGGTCGGCGGCTGTCAGCACCACGAGGCCACAGGTCAGCACGTTGTTGCGGCCGATGCGGTCGGAGAGGATGCCGGCGGGCATGGCGACGCCGGCATAGATCAGGTTCATCAGCACGTAGACCAACGGGATCAGGGCGAGAGCGAGGCCGTCGGCCTGTGCCTTCAGCACCAGGAACGCCTCGCTGAAGCGGGCCAAGGCGAACACCGCGCCGGTGGCGACCACGATCCAATAGGCCGATGGCAGCCGGCGCAGCTCGCGCGCATGGACCGGCCAGTCCCGGCGCGCCGCAGGCGCGGTCTGCGCCGGCTCGCGCAGGCCGAACAGGATCAGCAGCACGGCAAGCGTGGCCGGCAGCGCCGACCACCAGAACACCGCCCGGAAGTCGTCGGCGTAGAGCGCCATCAGCGCCACGGCGAGGAGGGGACCGGCAAAGGCGCCGATCGTGTCGAGCGCCTGGCGCAGGCCGTAGCTCGCGCCGCGGATGCCTTCCGGCGTGACGTCGGCGATCAGCGCGTCGCGCGGCGCCTCGCGGATGCCCTTGCCGATGCGGTCGACGAAGCGCGCCGCGAGGATCTGCCATGATGTGCTGGCGAGCGGAAACACCGGCTTGGTCAATGCCGCCAGCCCATAGCCGATTGCGACCAGCAGCTTGCGCTTGCCAATGCGGTCGGACAGTGCGCCGGAGAACACCTTGGTGATTGCGGCGGTCGCCTCGGACACGCCTTCGATCAGGCCGATGGTCACCGTGGAGGCGCCGACCACGGTCGCGAGGAAGACCGGCAGCAGCGCATGGATCAGCTCCGAGGAGATATCCATCAGGAGCGATACCAGCCCGAGCGTCAGCACCGTCGACGGTATGTCGCGCCATGTCGTGGACGCTGGGAGGCGCGCTCTTGAACTCATGCCCACCTTCTAGATGCGGCCCGGCATGCCCGCCTTGCGCCACGTCAACGCCACGGCCGCACGCAACGCCACGGCCCCGCCGAAGGGGAGGGGCCGTGGCTGCCTTGGTCAGGCTTGCGCCGGATGCTCAGTGCGAATGCACCAGCGGGCAGGCGGACTCCGAAAGCTTGCCGAACGCCTCCTCGCCGGACATCGTCTGGATCAGCTTGTAGTAGTCCCAGGGGTACTTCGACTCCTCCGGCTTCTTGACCTGCATGATGTACATCTCATGCTCCATCAGGCCGTCGGCGCGGATCTTGCCGTTCGACGTGAACATGTCGTCGATCTTCATATTGCGCAGCTGGTCCATGACCTTGTCGGACTCGGTGGTGCCGGCCGCCTTCACGGCATTGAGATAGGTGATCGTCGCCGAGTAGTAGGCGGCCTGGTTCATGGTCGGCTCGCGCTTGGTCTTTTCGTAGTAGCGCTTCGCGAAGGCGCGGGTCTTGTCGTTGAGGTCCCAATACCAGCCGGTGGTGAGATAGAGACCCTGCGCGGTCTTCAGGCCGAGACTGTGGATGTCGCTGATGAAGGCGAGCAGCGCCGCCGGCTTCATCGTCTTGGCGATGCCGAATTCATCCGCGGCCTTGATCGAGTTCGTGAAGTCGTTGCCGGCATTGGCGAGGCCCAGAACCTGCGCGCCCGAGCCCTGCGCCTGCAGCAGATAGCTGGAGAAATCCGACGTGGAGAGCGGCACGCGGACCGCTCCGACCACCTTGCCGCCATTGGCCTCGACCACCTTGGACGCGGCTTCCTGCAACTGGGTGCCGAAGGCGTAGTCGGCGGTCAGGAAGAACCAGCTCTTGCCGCCCTGGCTGACCATGGTCTTGGCGGTGCCGTTGGCGAGCGAGGTCGTATCGTAGGCGTAGTGGACGGTGTAGGGCGTGCAGTCCTTGCCGGTCAGCGAGGCGCCGGCGGCACCGATCGCGATGAACGGTATTTTCTTCTCCTTGGCGGCGTTGGCCATCGCGAGGCTGACCCCCGTGTTGGAGCCGCCGAGGATCATGGTGACCCCGTCGCGATCGGCCCACTCGCGCAACTTCTGAGCGCCGACGTCCGGCTTGTTCTGATGATCGCTCTCCATGAACTCGATCTTGTTGCCGAGCACGCTGCCGCCGAAATCCTCGATCGCCATCTTTGCAGCCTCGACCCCGCCCGGCCCGATCACGTCGGCATAGAGTCCGGACATGTCGTCGATGTCGCCGATCACGACCTTGTTGCCAGCGGCGTGAGCGGCCGTGGCGGCCAGTGATGCTCCCAGCAGCCAGGGCAGCAGGCGGGTTGATTTTAGCATGGTGGCGTTCCCTCGTTTTTTATGGTGCCGGACCTTAGGAACGCGCCCATGGGCTTCCTATTCGCCTTTGGTCGAGGCGAGGGCGATGGAACTTTTTGCGCGGAACGCAAACGGCCCCCGCGGGGCGCAGGGGCCGTGAGTCTCGCGCGGAGCGGGAGTGGTTGCTAGGCGGCGGCGTTGGGGAAGCGATAGCTCTTGAACTGGTCGCGCAGCGCAGTCTTCAGGATCTTGCCCGTTGCCGTGTGCGGGATGCCGTCGACGAAGGCGACGTCATCGGGCATCCACCATTTGGCGATCTTGCCTTCCATGTATTTCAGGATGTCCTCGCGCGTCGTGGTCTGGCCGGGCTTCAACTGCACGATCAGCAGCGGGCGCTCGTCCCATTTCGGATGATAGACGCCGATGACGGCAGCCTCGGCGACGGCGGGATGGCCGACGGCGAGATTCTCGAGGTCGATCGAGGAGATCCATTCGCCGCCGGACTTGATGACGTCCTTGGAGCGGTCGGTGATGCGCATGTAGCCATGTTCATCGACGGTGGCGACGTCGCCGGTGTCGAAGAAGCCTTCATCGTCGAGGATGTTGCTGTCGACCTTGTAGTAGGCCTTCGACACCGCGGGACCGGACACCTTGAGCCGGCCGAAGGTCTTGCCGTCCCACGGCAACTCGGTGCCGGCATCGTCGGTGATCTTCATCTCGACCCCGAACGGCGGGAAGCCCTGGGTCTGCAGCACATCGAGCTTGGCGTCGCCGTCGGCGGCGAGGAACGGCGGCTTCAGGGTGGCGAGCGTGCCGATCGGGCTCATCTCGGTCATGCCCCAGGCATGGCGCACGCCGATGCCCATGTCGAGGAAGGCCTGGATCATCGAGCGCGGCATCGCCGAGCCGCCGCACACGACCATCTTCAGATGCGGCAGTTTGAGGTTATGCGCCTGCATGTGCTGCAGCAGCATCAGCCACACCGTCGGCACGCCGGCGGTGTAGGTCACCTTCTCGGTGTCGAGCAGCTCGTAGACCGACGCGCCGTCGAGCTTGGGGCCGGGCATCACCAGCTTGGTGCCCATCGAGGGAGCGGAGAAGGCAATGCCCCAGCTGTTGGCATGGAACAGCGGAACCACCGGAAGCATTGTGTCTGCTGCGGACGTACCGAGTGAATCCCGGCTATTGGCCATCAACGCATGCAGCACGTTGGACCGATGCGAATACAACACACCTTTCGGATCACCGGTGGTCCCGGACGTGTAGCACATCGCGGCTGCGGTGTTCTCGTCGAAGGTCCCCCAGGCGAAATCGCCGTCGGCCTCGCCGATCCACGATTCGTAGGCGACGGCATTCTTGAGCGTCGTCTGCGGCATGTGCGCGGCGTCGGTCAGCACGATGTAGCGCTCGACGCTCGGCAGCTTGTCGGCGAGCTTCTCGAGGATCGGCACGAACGTCAGATCGGTGATGACGATGCGGTCCTGGGCATGGTTGATGATCCAGCCGATCTGCTCGGGAAACAGGCGCGGATTGACCGTGTGACAGATCGCGCCGATTCCCATGATGCCGTACCAGACCTCGAGATGACGGCCGGTATTCCAGGCGATGGTGGCGACGCGGTCGCCCAGCTTGATGCCGTCGCGCGTCAGCTTCTGCGAGACCTTGAGAGCGCGGTCGTGGATTTGCCGATAGGTGGTGCGAACGATGGGGCCTTCGACCGAGCGGGTCACGACCTCCTGGGAGCCGTGGATTGTCGCCGCATGCTCGATGATCCGGTGACAAAGCAGGGGCCAGTCTTGCATCAAACCAAGCATCAGGTCGTTCCTCCGGTATTCGCTTGCAGCGAGGGTCTTTTGGTCTCTTTGGTCAATTTTAGCGCGCGCCGCACCCGACGCAAATGGGCTTGTGATGGCCACGACGTCGCGCCGGGCGTGATGGTTAGCGCTGTGGCCGTGGCGATCGCATTGAGCTGGCTCATGGCGGCGCCGGCGGCGGCCGCGAAATCGGCGCACCGCAGCCCGCCCGCGGCCTCTGAGCCCGCAGCGAAGCCGGCCGACGACGTTGCCAAGGTGCCGCTTCCGCAGCCGCGGCCAGCCGACGCGCCGGCGCGGCAGGCGGCCAAGGGTGAGGATGCCGCTCCGCGCGACGCGGCCAGCGGCGGTCCGAAGGCGGATGCCCAAGCCCCGCCGCCGCCTTCGGCCTGCCGGCTGGCCCTGACCGAAGAGGTCGCGATCGCGCCATCGATTCCGCCGATCAAGGGGCCTGGCGGCTGCGGCGGCGAGGACCTGGTGCGGCTGGAGGCGGTGGTGCTGCCTGACAAGCGCAGGGTGGCGCTGACGCCCGCGGCGACCATGCGTTGTCCGATGGCGACCGCGGTCGTCAACTGGGTGCGCAACGACGTGGCGCCGCTGGCCGAGCGGCTCGGCAGCGCGGTCACCGCGCTCGACAATTTCGATTCATATCAGTGTCGCGGCCGCAACAATGTCAGCGGCGCGCAGTTATCGGAGCACGGCCGTGCCAATGCGCTGGACGTCCAAGGGTTCAAGCTGGCCGACGGCCGCCTGGTCGATCTCACCGACCGCACCCAGCCGCGCGATTTGCGCGAGGCGGTGCTGCACGCGGTGTGCACCCATTTCTCCACGGTGCTCGGCCCCGACTCCGACTGGTACCACGAGGATCACATCCATCTCGACCTGATGGAGCGGCGGAACAATTACCGGATCTGCCAATGGGACGTGTTGGATCCGCTGCCGAAGGTCGCGCCCCTGATGCCGGCGATGCGTCCCGACGATGCGCCGCCGCGCGAGACGGCTGAGGACGGGGACGTCAAGGGCGGCAAGGCCGCGGCCAAAGCGGGGCCGGCTGCCACACCCGGTGTCAGTGCGGAGAAGGCGGCTGCCCCGTCCGAGTCAGCTGCTGATGACGGCGCTGCAGCGGAAGCTGAAGAGACGGAGCCGGCAGCGTCTCCGCCCGCGGCTCAACCTGTGCCAGCCAAGAGTGGTGGCAAGAGGAAGCACAAGAACAAGTCATGAGTGGCGTTGCGCCGATCGCAATGACCAGCTAGGCGCTTTGGTATCAAAGTAGAGGGGGGCGCCGACGTGATGAAGTTGTCTTGTCAAAGGAAGTCTGGCTGTCGGTTCCTCGGAGGCGTGGTCCTGCTGCTCATCGGGACCTGTCCGCTAAGGGCCAACGATTCCTCCGCGGCAATGGCAGCGGGCGGGCTGACCCTGGTCAAGAATCAGCAAGTGCGGATGGTGTCGGAGGTGCTGCGCATTGCGCCCCGGCTGGTCGAGGTCACCTACGTGTTTCAGAACACAGAGTCAGACGACGTTACCACCCTGGTCGCCTTTCCACTGCCGGACCTCGACCAGCAGACCTTGAACGTGCATCCCGTAAATCTCGCCTTCGAAGGCAAGGCCAATTTCGTCGGTTTCGAGGTCTGGAGTGATGGGCGGGAGATCGCGCCGGATGTGGATGTGAGAGCCTTTGATGACCGCGGCCGCGATGTCACTGCGGAGCTCAGGCGTCTAGGCGTCGATCCGGTCAATCCGAGCCTCGACGAGGTCCGCCACGGGGCTGCATTGCGGAGCCAGCATCTGGCCGAGTTCGAAGACAAGGATATTCTTCCGATCTGGAAAACGCGTGTCAGCTTTCACTGGCAGCAGACATTCCCGGCCGGCAAGCAGATCACGATCAGGCACCGCTATCGGCCTGTCTATGGCTCATGGTACACGCCGACCGATTCCCGGGTGTCTCGAGTCAAAACTTCGAGCGAACTCGGTGGGCCCTGGTGCTTCGATCGCGGCTTTGTTGCTGCCGAGCAGCGCCTGCTCGATCGAGAAAGCGCGGCTAACAAGAATGGCTCAGGCGGCTCTGACATTCTGTATGACAATGTCCAATATGTGCTGAAAACCGGCGCCAATTGGCATGGCCCAATTGGCCGTTTCGAACTGCAGATCGATAAGGGCAGAGCGGACTTGGTCTCGACCTGCCCGGTTCAGGGACTGACGCTGCAGCGGGTCCCTTACGGCTTCAGCGGCGTCGCAATCGACTACACCCCGACCAGCGATCTCGACATTCTGTTCGTGTCCAGCCGGTTTCTCGGCAAGGCCGATGGAACCGACGCCAGGACCAAGTAAAGGCACGAGCCTGCGGACACGCCGGAGTCGGGCAGGTGCCGCGCGAAGATGATCTCGCTCATGCCAGTGTCCGAGGCAGCATCAGCCCAAAACAAAAGAGCGCCGGTTGCCCGACGCTCTCGAAAAGATGCTAAACGCGTTTCTCGGCTTTTTGATATCGTGCCGGCTTCAGCCGAGGCTCACTGCATCGCAGCGTAGGTGCCGCCGCCCTGCAGCGCCATCTGCGGCTTGTAGGGCGAATCACCCTTCTTCGGATCGAGTACCACGACGATGGTGCCGACCTTCACCCGGTTATAGAGGTCGATCGCGTCCTCGTTCGTCAGGCGGATGCAGCCCGAGGAGATCGAGGCGCCGATATATTCCGGCTGGTTGGTGCCGTGGATGCGGAACAGCGTGTCCTTGCCGTTGGCATAGAGGTACATCGCGCGCGAGCCCATCGGATTGTCGGGGCCCGGGGCGACGAAGGTCGGAACGCCCAGCCGCTCGATCTCGCCCTTGGTCGGATGCCAAGCCGGCCACTCGGTCATGGCGCCGACCTTGGCGATGCCCGACCAGGCCATGGCCTCTTCGCCGACGGTGATGCCGTAGCGGATCGCCTTGCCGCCATCCAGCACGTAATAGAGGTAGTGGCTGTCGGAATCGACGACGATCGAGCCAGGAGCTTCCTTGCGGTGATAGTCGACGATCGCGCGCCGATAGGGCTCGGCCACCGGCGTGTTGGTGTAGCGGATCTTCGCGAGAAGTTCCTTGTCCTTCGGCTTGAAGGCCTGGGTGTTGGTCGCCTCGTACGTCGTGGCCTGCATGCAGCCCGACAGCATCAGGCCGGCGGCCAGGAGTCCGAGTTTCACCTTCAGCGACATGTCACCAATTCCAATCGACAGCTGACGTTGCAATGACACGGCCGCGCCACTGCAGCGCGATTCCACATGTCCCATTATCGTCAAAATCGTTCTCAATTCCAGCCGATACACGCACAGGTCACGCTGCAGCGCCGCGATTGTTGCTTTTTTGCCGCAAAGTTGCGGGCAGTCATCCACAGCTGTGCTTCGAATGGCACGGTCAGCTCCCCCGCGGCGCCGCGCGAGAGGCCGCGGAGCATTGGCGCGAAAAGCCGATGGACCGGACTCGCAAGCTGCGTCACAAGGCGGCAGCATCCCACCGCTAAGTCCCCGAAATTCAGGTTTCGCGATTCGGAGTTTGTCCATGTTCTCGGTGTTCGTCCCGTCCGAAACCGCGCTGAAGAAGGCGGCGATCACCGATCCCGCGGCTCTGCCGGACAATGCGGTCTGGGTCGACCTGGTGAACCCGAGCAGTGCCGAGGATCGGGCCGTCGAAAAGCTGGCCGGGATTGCGGTGCCGACGCGCGAGGACATGCAGGAGATCGAGATCTCCAGCCGCCTCTATATCGAGAACGGCGCCCGCTACATGACGGCTACGCTGATGTGCCACTCGGACTCCGATATGCCCAGGACCACCGCCGTCACCTTCATCCTGGCGGGCCACCGTCTGGTGACGGTCCGCTACGACCAGCCGCGACCGTTCGCCGTGGTGGAGGCAAAGCTCGCTCGCAACTGTGCGCCCGGGATCACCGGCGAGATGGTGCTGATGGAGTTGCTCGATGCGGTAATCGACCGCTGCGCCGACATTCTCGAGAAGGTCGGGGCCGATATCGACCAGGTCAGCCACGAGATCTTCGAGCCGAACAATGAGCGTCACGGGCACGCCAAGCAGTATTCGCAGATCCTGATCGCGATCGGGCGCAAGGGCGACCTGACCTCGAAGGTGCGTGAGAGCCTGGTGTCGATCGGTCGTCTCGTCACGTTTCTCTCTGCGGTCGTCGAAGGCGTGAAGTGGTCGAAGGATATGCGCGAGCAGCTCAAGACCATGCAGCGCGACGTCGCCTCGCTGACCGACCACGCGTCCTATCTCGCGGGCAAGATCACCTTCGTGCTGGATGCGATGCTCGGTGTCGTCAACCTCGAGCAGAACAACATCATCAAGCTGTTCTCGGTGATGGCGGTGGTGCTGATGCCGCCGACCTTGATCGCATCGATCTACGGCATGAACTTCAAGATGATGCCGGAGCTCGAATGGGTGCACGGCTATCCGATGGCGCTGGTGCTGATGCTGATATGCGCGATCGTGCCGTACTACATCTTCAAATTGAAGAAGTGGCTGTAGTGCCGCGGGCCTGAAAATCCAGGCTCTGTCGACAGATCTGGGCGATGCCTGCGGCATTGTGCCGTCATTCCAAGTGATGCCTCATTCGCGCCCCGTTGTTAGCAGCGGGACAGAGTCCGTCGCTATGCACCTCAGGTGACACAAGCGGTGAGATGCAACACATAATGGGAAATACTTGTTAGGCCGGCTGCAATGCCGCTGCAAAGCCGCCCCAATTCCTCAGGTAAAATTTGATGGGAACGCTGAACGTTTGATCGAAACTTCTCTGCGATAAATCTGCACCAGCATGACAAACAACGAGCGCCTCGGCGCGTGGCATGCAAGGCAGAGCTCGAGGGCGCGTTCATCGCGCCTTATCCAAGAGGCGGCGGCAATGATTGAGAAACGCATAATGGCATCGAACAACGTGATCGATCTTGCCAGCTATCAGCGCAGCCGCGCCGACATCGTCGTGGCCCATGCGCTGTCGCCGCGCACCTGCCGCTACTGCGGCGCCGATCTCGAGGAGGACGAGCGCGACGATGATTGCTCCAGCGCCCTCAACGTCGAGTCCGACCGCCTGCGCTGGCGCGCCGCGCAGATTCTGCGCGGTTTGGTGTGCGAAGGCTGAACGACCGTTCTCGACCGGACGGTATTTAGGCAATGCCGCCCGCGCAGCCAGCGACTGGAAATTCAGTACGCCGATCCCATCCCATGAACAGCGTTCCCTCCGGGAGCGCTGTCTTGTTTGTGGTGGTCGGTAGGTCCGTATCGATCTTCGGAGATGGCGTTAATCACGCCTTCGCGCGGTCATCGGGAACTTGCCGAACGTGGCAAGCCGCCATGAACCAAATCGAACACGGGCAACCGTCTCTGCGCCGAATGGCTCAGACGTGCTGGCCGCCGTTGATGTGGATCTCGGCGCCGTTCACGTAGGAGCTGGTCTCCGTGCACAGCACGTAGATGATCTTGGCGACCTCGTCGGGCGTGCCGAGGCGCTGCATCGGGATCTGCTCCTGCACGATCTTCTCGGTGCCCGGCGACAGGATCGAGGTGTCGATCTCGCCCGGCGCGATCGAGTTGACGCGAACGCCGACCCGGCCGAAATCCGACGCCATCTCGCGGGTCAGGGCGGCCAGCGCCGCCTTGGAGGTCGCGTAGGCCGCGCCGGCGAAGGGATGCACGCGCGAGCCGGCGATCGAGGTGACGTTGACGACGGAGCCCCTGGCCGCCTTCAGCTCGTTGATCAGGCCGCGCGCCATCATGATCGGCGCGAAGAAGTTGACGCGGAAGACGTGATTCCAGGTGTCGAGGTCGGTGTCGACGGTGCCGAGCCGGGCGCCGCCGGCGCCCTTCGGCGAGATCGCGGCGTTGTTGACCAGCGCGTGCAGCTCGCCGCCGTCGATCCGCTGTTTGATCTCGGCGATCGCGCGCACGGTGTCCTGGGGATCGGACAGGTCGACCTGGACGTGGTCCTCGGGGCCGGCGCCCCACGGGCATTCTTCGGGAAAGGGGTGCCGCGAGCAGGTGAGGACGCGCCAGCCGGCTGAGGAGAAGCGGATCACGGTGGCATGGCCGATGCCGCGGCTGGCACCGGTCAGCAGCATCGTGCGCCGTGGCTGATTGGAAGAGGTCGGCATGAACTGCGTCTTTCACGATCCCGGACGGGATCAACTTACCACAATGGTTGTGCGTTCGGCGCCTGATTCACGCGCGCGATGGCGATTCGTTGGCGTATCGGACGCCTGGAGGCCGGGCGCAAGCCCGCGCGGCGATCCCCTACGGATACATCCGCACCTTGGTCCACGGCCGGCCCGAAGCCTCGCGCCGGAATTCGATGCGGTCGTGCAGGCGGAATGGCCGGTCGTGCCAGAACTCCATGCTGACGGGAGTGATGCGCCAGCCGCTCCATCCTGGCGGGCGCGGCACCTCGCCGATGATGTATTGCGCGGCGACCTTGGCGATCGCCTGCTCGAACGCGAAGCGGCTCTCCAGCGGCTGCGACTGCTTGCTGGCCCAGGCGCCGAGCTGCGCCTGCTTCGGCCGGGTCGCGAAATAGGCGTCGGCCTCTTCGTCGGTCACCGGCGCCACGAGGCCGCGGATGCGGACCTGGCGGCGCAGCGATTTCCAGTGAAACAGCAGCGCGGCCTTCGGATTGGCGGCGAGCTCGCGGCCCTTCTGGCTGGCCTTGTGGCTGTAGAAGACGAAGCCGTCCTCGTCATAGCCCTTCATCAGCACCATGCGCACGTCAGGCAGCCCGCTGTCGTCGACCGTTGCCAGCGCCATCGCATTCGGATCGTTGGGCTCGCTCTTGCCGGCTTCGGCAAACCACGCCGCAAACAGCGCAAACGGCTCGCCGGCCTGGGTAAAATCGGCCGATGTACCGGATGTTAAGGTTGTCTGGTGTTTGATGCTCGTGGGGTCGGTCATGTGTATGGGGAGTCCGAGTTTTGCGTTCACCCGCGGCCAGGCGCGTGCAAGTCCATTCTGGTCCGGCCCTATATAGGGCATCGGTCCGGCTTGGCCTATCCGCGATCGGTCATGCCGGCACGGCTTTGACACTCATTCTAATCGGCCTGTCCGGCGGCGGCTGCAGCCTGTCGCGCCCTGAAACGGCCTTTGCCAAGATGGACGATGCGGAGATCACCGGCGCGGTCAGCTCGCCGCCCGAGCGCGAGCCGACCGAAGCCGATCTCGCTTTTGCCCGCAACGCCGCGTCGGACGTGCTGACCAAGGGGAGCAAGGATTCCAGCCAGCCGTGGCAGAATCCCCAGACCGGCGCCCGCGGCTCGGTGACGCCGATCGCCAAGTCCTACACGGCCGACAACGGCCGCACGTGCCGCGATTTCCTGGCGAGCTACGTCAACGGCAAGACGGAACGCTGGCTGCAGGGCTCGGCGTGCCGTATCGAGCGTGGGCGCTGGGACATCCAGACGCTCAAACCCTGGCAGCAAAGCTAGCGGGGGTCGTCTGGAACCCGTTGCAAAAATACAACGGACTCCCCAGATGAAATGCGAAGCGGGCGGGGAGCCCATAGGTTAGTATCTGACTTTCTGTAAGGAGACGTGACGGATGCGCGACCCCTATGAGGTCTTGGGGGTGCCGCGAAGCGCCAGCGCTGCGGCCATCAAGAGCGCCTATCGCAAGCTCGCCAAGAAGCATCATCCCGACAGCAACAAGGATGACCCGAAGGCATCGGCGCGGTTTGCCGAGATCAATTCGGCCAACGAGATCCTGGGCGACGAGGAGAAGCGCAAGCAGTTCGATCGCGGGGAGATCGACGCTGACGGCAAGCCGCGCTTCCAGGGCTTTCCGGGTGGCGGCGCCGGCCGCGGCGGGCCGGGTGGCGGCTTCGAGAGCTATACCTTCCGCAGCGGCGGCGGGCCGGGCGGCGGCTTCGGCGGTGGCGGATTCGAGGACATTCTGAACAGCATGTTCGGCGGCGCCGGCGCGCGCGGTGCACGCGGCGGCGGCGGCTCGTTCGAGTTCGACACCGGCGGTGTCGGCCTCGACCTCGATCTGAAGGTTGCAATGTCGGTCTCGCTCGAGGAGTCCGTCAATGGCGGCGAGAAGCGGGTGCGGCTGCCGTCGGGCAAGGAGCTCAACGTCAAGGTCCCCGCCGGTGTTACCGCCGGCCAGCAGATTAGGCTGAAGGGGCAGGGCGAGAGCGCGCCCGGACACCGGCCGGGTGATCTCCTGATCACGATCCAGATCGCGCCGCATCCGTTCTTCAAGGTCGAGGGCAGCGACCTCAGGCTCGATCTGCCGATCACGCTTTACGAGGCGGTCCTGGGCGCCAAGGTGAGGGCGCCGACTCTCGGCAGCGCGGTCGAGCTGTCGATCCCGAAGAACACCTCCAGCGGCCGGACCTTCCGGCTCAAGGGCAAGGGCCTGCCCAAGAGCGACGGCTCGGCCGGCGATCTGTTCGTCACCACCCGGATCGTGCTGCCCGATGGCAACGACGCCGAGCTCGAGGCCCTGATGACCAAATGGCGCGACCGTCATCCCTACAATCCGCGCAGCAACCTCTCCTGAGGTTGCGCGTTGCGGACGACTCGGCTGAAAGCTGAAGGACGAGCTGGAAAGCTGAGAAAAAAGTGCGGCCTCGAAAGGGGGACCAGCGCGGTACAAAACCCCAATCGAGGCCGCTTCCGTGTCGATCGGCGGATCGAACACTCCTCATTTTTTCGTGAACATTTGGCGCTATATTGAGACGTGCCGGTGACCTGATTCCAGATTTCCGGTGAC
Organism: Bradyrhizobium sp. SZCCHNS3052; assembly: GCF_032484495.1. Classification (NCBI taxonomy): domain Bacteria; kingdom Pseudomonadati; phylum Pseudomonadota; class Alphaproteobacteria; order Hyphomicrobiales; family Nitrobacteraceae; genus Bradyrhizobium; species Bradyrhizobium sp. SZCCHNS3052. The sequence goes on from NZ_JAUETB010000010.1 coordinate 115,923, forward strand.
CGAATTGCGGCGCCGACCCTGGCGTGTCGCCCGCCTGAGCCATGCGGGGATCAGTACCCTCTCGGGCAGCGTTCGCGGCCATCCTGCAAACGCTTCTGATCACGGCCGTAATCGCGCCGAGGCCGGCACCTCGCGAAATCGGGCAATGGTCCGCCGCTAGCCGCCCGTCCGTTCGGTCTGGTCATAAACAAGGCGCGCGACCTGGGTGAGACGCGTCCGGTCACTGCCGCCGCTGACGACGTAGCTGACGCCGCGCTCCGCCCACGACAGTGCAGCGGTGTTGCCCTGCGTCGTATAGCGCATCTCGGCCGCCTCGATCCCGACCTTGGTCGCATACACCGTGAAGCGCTCGCCGGAGGTGCTCTCGTACATCAGGAAGGACGCCGGGCCGGTCGGCCCCGGCAGCAGCCGGCCGCCGACGAGCTTCAGCCCGGTGGTTTCCAGCTCCGGCGCCTGCACGGTGCGACCGCAGCGCCGCGTCAGCCATTGCTGCAGATGGGCCTTCTCGTCGCCAGGAACCTCGACCGGATGGCGCACCTCCACGACATAGAGTCGGTGCGCATCGAGCGCCTCGCCGGCAAGGGCCTGGAGCGGCGACGGCGAGGAGGCGGCGCCACGCGCGACCCAGCCGACCGCGCCGCCGACCGCGAAGGCCGCCACGCTTGCCGCCATGGCCGCGACGACCCAGCGCCGCGGCCGGCGCTCCAGGCCGTCGAGGTCGAGCCGCGGCGGCACCGGCTCGTTGACGATCGAATCGTAGCGGGCATGGAGCGCCTCAGCCATGCTGCGCCAGGATTGCACCCGCTCGGCGTCCGCCGGATGCGCGGCCAGCCAGCGCTCGACGTCGCTGCGGCGCTCGGCCGGCAGCTCGTTGTCGACATAGGCGTGCAGCTCGTCTTCGGTGACGGGAATGGTCGGGTCGGTCATCATCGGGATCTCGTTGCAATCGGGCGGCTGCGGCGATGCGCGGTCGCTGCAGGCTTGGGCAGCCGAACATGGCAGGGCGGCTTTTGTGCAGTGGTCATTTCACCCTCCGCAGCGCCGGCCGCTCGCCCTCGAGCACGGCACGGACATGGGCGCGGGCGCGGGCGAGGCGGGACATCACGGTGCCGATTGGGACACCCTGGATGTCGGCGACCTCGCGGTAGCTCAGGCCCTCGAGCACGACGAGGAGAAGCGCCGCGCGCTGCTCCTCCACCAGGGTCGCCAGCGCGTGCTCGATGTCCCGGCCCTCGGCCTCGGTGCCGCTGGCGTCGGCATTGTCGTCCTGGAGCGGCATGAAGTGCGGCCGCCGCGCCAAGGAGCGCCGGCGGTTCTTGTTCAGATTGGTCAGGATCGTGTACAGCCAGCTCCTGATGTCGCCGCCCAGGAACAGCCGCTCCGAGCGCAGCGCCCGCACCAGCGTGTCCTGGACCAGTTCGTCGGCCGCGTCCATGTCGCGCGCCAGCGCCCGGGCATAACGGCGCAGTGCCGGAATCATGGTCTCGACGCTCTGGCGGAACGCGTTCATGGAATGCCCTGCGGCTGTTCGCTGCGATGACAAGGGCGCAGGCCGCAGCCGGCGTCTTGCAAAGATCATAACCCCGCGATGATCAGCGTATTCCGGACCGCAAGCCCTGCGGGGGAGTTTGCCACAGAGCGGGCGGAATGGGGCTGTACCGGGCCAGACCGGTGGTGTACGTCCAGTCCTTAATAATCAGTTCGATGGGAAGCCGCATGGCGCAGATTTCAGGTTTGATGCAGGGCAAGCGCGGGGTCGTCCTTGGCGTGGCCAACAACCGCTCGATCGCCTGGGGCATCGCCAAGGCCGCGCGCGCGGCCGGCGCGGAGATCGCGTTGACCTACCAGGGCGACGCGCTGAAGAAGCGGGTCGAGCCGCTGGCGGCCGAGCTCGGCGGGCTCGTGCTCGGCCATTGCGATGTCACCGATCCCACGACCATCGACGCGGTGTTCGACGTGCTCAAGGAGAAGTGGGGCCAGATCGATTTCGTGGTCCACGCCATCGCCTTCTCCGACAAGGACCAGCTCGACGGCCGCTACATCGAAACCACGCAGGACAATTTCTCCAAGAGCATGCTGATCAGCTGCTACTCGCTGACGGCGATCGCGCAGCGCGCCGAGAAGCTGATGACCGACGGCGGCTCGATCATCACCTTGACCTATTACGGCGCCGAGAAGTGGATGCCGCACTACAACGTGATGGGCGTCGCCAAGGCCGCGCTGGAAGCCAGCGTGCGCTATCTCGCCGCCGATCTCGGCGAGAAGAACATCCGCGTCAATGCGATCTCGGCAGGACCTATCAAGACGCTGGCCGCCTCGGGCATCGGCGACTTCCGCTACATCCTGAAGTGGAACGAATACAACGCGCCGCTGCGCCGGACCGTGACCATCGACGAGGTCGGCGACAGCGCGCTGTATCTCTTGTCCGACCTGTCGCGCGGCGTCACCGGCGAGGTGCATCACGTCGATTCCGGCTATCATGTCGTCGGCATGAAGCGGCCCGAGGCGCCCGACATCTCGCTGAACAATTCCGTCGGCGCCAAGGAATAACGTCAACGCGCAATGCCACGGCCCACGATCTACTACATCCGCCACGGCGAGACGGAATGGAATGCGCTCGGCCGGCTGCAAGGCACGCAGGACATTCCGCTGAACGCGCTCGGGCGGGTGCAGGCGGTGCAGGCCGGCAACATCCTGGCCGAGCTCGCTGCGCGCAACGGCCATGATGCGGCGCGCCTGCCCTACGTCGCTAGCCCCCTCAGCCGCGCCCGCGCGACCATGGAGTTGGTGCGTGAGACCCTGAGCCTGCCAGCCGAGGGCTATGCGCTCGATGCCCGGCTGCGCGAGATCGGCTACGGCAAATGGGAAGGGGCGACGCTGCCGGAAATGCAGGCGGCCGATCCCGCCTTCTATGCCAGGCGGCTGACCGACAAATGGTCGCTGGCGCCCGAGGGCGGCGAGACCTATGCCGACGTCGAGCGCCGCGTGCGCGACTGGTACGATGGGCTGTCTGGCGATATCGTGGCGGTCGCCCATGGCGGCACGGCGCGGGCGCTGATGGTCGCGCTGGGCTTCGAGACGCCGCACGGCGCCGTCGACCTGCCGATCCAGCAGGGCGCGGTCTATGTGTTCGGCGAGAACGGGTTCGAGAAGTACAGTTAGTTTGTCTCCGTCGTTCCGGTGCGCCTCGCGGAGGCGAACCCGGAATCTCGAGAGTCCGGTCTGGTCCTTGACCATCCCGGAATGATGGTTTTTCCGGTTGGGTGATCAGCTCATGTCCTTCAACACCTTCGGCCACATGTTCCGCGTCACCACCTTCGGCGAGAGCCATGGCGTGGCCATCGGCTGCGTGGTCGACGGCTGTCCGCCGCGGATCCCGCTCGCCGCCGACGAGATCCAGCGCGATCTCGACCGCCGCCGTCCCGGCCAGTCGCGCTTCACCACCCAGCGCCAGGAGCCGGACCAGGTGAAGATCCTGTCCGGCGTGATGGCTGATCCCGACACGGGCGTGCAGGTCACCACGGGCACGCCGATCGCGCTCCTGATCGAGAACACCGACCAGCGCTCCAAGGACTATTCCGAGATCAAGGACAAGTTTCGTCCCGGTCACGCCGACTTCACCTACGAGGCCAAATACGGCCTGCGCGACTATCGCGGCGGCGGTCGTTCCTCGGCGCGCGAGACCGCGACGCGCGTCGCCGCCGGCGCGATCGCGCGCAAGGTCCTGCCCGACGTGAAGGTGCGCGGTGCGCTGGTGCAGATGGGTCCGCACAAGATCGATCGCGGCAACTGGGACTGGGACGAGGTCGCGCGCAATCCCTTCTTCTGCCCTGACAAGGACAAGGCGGCGTTCTTCGAGGACTATCTCGACGGCATCAGGAAGTCCGGCTCGTCGATCGGCGCCGTGCTCGAGATCGTCGCCGAGGGCGTGCCGGCGGGACTTGGCGCGCCGCTCTACGGCAAGCTCGATGCCGATCTCGCCGCGGCGATGATGAGCATCAACGCCGTGAAGGGCGTCGAGATCGGCGCCGGCTTCGGCGCGGCCGAGCTGACCGGCGAGGAGAACGCCGACGAGATGCGCTCGGCCAATGACGGCACGCGCTTCCTCTCCAACAATGCCGGCGGCATTCTCGGCGGCATCGCCACGGGACAGCCGATCGTGCTGCGCTTCGCGGTCAAGCCGACCTCGTCGATCCTCACCCCGCGCCAGACCGTCGACCGCTCAGGCCAGGAGACCGAGATCCTGACCAAGGGCCGTCACGACCCCTGCGTCGGCATCCGCGCGGTTCCCGTCGGCGAGGCGATGATGGCCTGTGTGCTGGCCGATCATCTGCTGCGCCACCGCGGCCAGGTGGGGTAGCCGCACGCTGCCGCCGCGGCTGTTTGCTGTTGCCACGCTGCTCGCCTAGTGTCGTCCCATGGACACTTCCAAGCTGCGGGACATCAAGGACTGGCTGGTCGACGGCGCGCGTTCCGCGGCGACGCCGAGCCAGATGATGTCCGAATGCTGCGATCGTCTGGTCGGGCTCGGCGTGCCGCTGTGGCGCGTGGGCGTGTTCGTCCGCACCCTTCATCCTGATATCGCCGGCCGCAGCTTCATCTGGCGCCAGGGAGCGGAGGTCGAGATGGGCTCGGTCGATTTCGGCTTCGAGAGTACGCCGGCCTACAGGGACAGCCCGCTTGCGCGCGTGTTCGAGCAGGGGACCGAGTTCAGGGCCGATCCTCGCGATCGGGAAGCCGAGCTCTTTCCGATCCTGATGGATCTGCGGGCCGAAGGCGTGACCGACTATTTCACTCTACCTTTGACCTTCATCGACCGTGCGGTCCACGCGTCGAGTTGGACCACCAAATCTCCAACAGGCTTCACCGACGCGCATCTGAATGCAATTCGCTCGCTGATGCCGGCTTTGGCGCGCTACACCGAGATCGTCACGCTTCGACGTACGGCCTCGATGCTGCTCGACACCTATGTCGGCAACCGCGCCGGCGAGCGCATCCTGGGCGGCCAGATCCGCCGAGGCCATACCGATACGCTGGATGCGGCGATCTGGCTGTCGGATCTGCGCGGCTTCACGCCCTTGTCCGATCGCCTGCCGGCTGAGGACGTGGTGGCGATCCTCAACCACTATTTCGACTGCCAGGTCGATCCGATCCGCGAGCAGGGCGGCGAGGTGCTGAAGTTCATGGGCGACGGCCTGCTCGCCGTGTTTCCGTTTCGCGAGCAGGGCGGCGATCCGACCGAGGTCTGCGCCCGCGTCCTTGCGGCGGCGCGCGCCTCGCGGGCCCGCGTCGATGCGCTCGATTACGCGGCCGGCGGCACCGGGGAACGCTTCCGCTTCGGCGTCGCGCTGCATGTCGGACGGCTGCTCTATGGCAATATCGGCGGCGGCAACCGGCTCGATTTCACCTGCATCGGTCCGGCCGTCAATCTTGCGGCCCGGCTGGAGAAGATCGCCGCGCGGCTGAGGCGCACCGTGGTCGCCTCGGAGACTTTCGCCGGAGCCTGTGCCGAACCATGGACCGATCTCGGCGCGTTCCCGATCGCGGGCCTTGCGACGGAGCAGCGCGTGTTCGGGCTTCGCGAAGAGGATTAGTTCTCCGGCCTGAAGCACGATCCGGAAAGGTGGAAACCGGTTTTCCGAAAGATCATGCTCTAGGTCTCCGGCTCGGTGGTGAACAGCAGCGGGTATCCCTTGGCGCGGCCGGCATCGGTCGCGCGCGTCGCCTTGGTCTCGGCGACGTCCTTGGTGAACACGGCCACCACGCAGACGCCGAGCTTATGCGCCGTGATCATGACCTTGTAGGCCTGGTCCTCGGTCATGCTGAATTCCGCCTTCAGGATCATCACCACGAAATCGCGCGGCGTGAAGTCGTCGTTGACGAGGATCACCTTGTAGAGCCGCGGACGCTCGGTCTTGGTGCGTACCTTCGTTTTGGGCTTGGTGACGGCATCGTTCATTCTGAGGGCGTGCCTGTGTTCCGGATGCGGCAGTCACGCCACGATACAGGCTTCGGCCGCTCCGGGAAACCACGGGCTGCATGCCTTGCGCGATGGGCGCACGCGGCTGCCTGACATCCGGGCAAACCCCAGGGGACTAACCGGAATGTGAATGGATGTGTGCGTTCCCGCTTTGCGCTCTGCGGATTGCATGTCACCATCATCAGACGCGATTGGAGGGCAGCTCATGCGCTGGTGGATCTCGATCGGGGTGGCGTGTCTGGCGGGCGCCTTGGCCGGCGGCGACGTAGCCACCGTCGTGGCAGCGCCGAGGGCCCAGCCGGCGCAGCAGCTGAGCGAGAAGGAAGCGTCCGTCGACGTCGAACTGATCCTCGCCGTCGACGTGTCCTACTCGATGGACCTGGACGAGCTGGCGATCCAGCGCGAAGGCTACGCCCAGGCGCTCAGCTCGCGCGAGTTCCTGCAGGCGCTGAAGAGCGGCGTGCACGGCAGGATCGCCGTGACCTATTTCGAATGGGCGGCCTCGAGCGACCAGAAGATCATCATTCCATGGCGCCTGATCGACGGACCGGAAAGTGCCGACGCCGTCGCCGCCGAGATCATGAAGACGCCGATCCGCCGGGCGTCGCGCACCTCGATCTCCGGCGCGATCTACTTCGCCATGCCGCTGTTCGATGAGAATCCCTACCGCGGACTGCGCCGCGTCATCGACATCTCCGGCGACGGGCCCAACAACAATGGTCCCTCACCGGTGACGATCGCGCGCGACGAGGCCGTCGACAAGGGCATCACGATCAACGGCCTGCCGATCATGGTCAAGGAGCCGTCCTATTCGACCATGGATATCGAGAACCTCGATCTCTACTACAAGGATTGCGTCACCGGCGGCCACGGCTCGTTCGTCGTCACCATCAAGAGCCGCGACGAGTTCAAGGAAGCCATCCGCACCAAGCTGCTGATGGAGGTTGCCGGACGCTCACCTCCGCCGTGGATCGTGCCTGTCGCCGACGATGCCGACAAGGAGCCGCGCGTGTCCTGCACGATCGGCGAGAAGATCTGGCAGGACCGCTGGGGGCGGTGACCCGCAGGCCCAGGCTGCCGAGCAGACGCGCGCGCGGGGAGACTTGATTGGTAAGGCGCCGATCTCAGCTGGCCGTCGCAGCATGGACCAACGCCTGTTTCAATTCGGCCTCGACCTCCCGCAGGCTGCGGAGCGCCGCACCGAATTCGCCATTGCCGATCGATTGCCAGATGAGCTCCACGCGCGCCGCGAGATCGGCGAGTGCCAGTCCAAACGTCGCGGCCTCCATGAGCGCGCCCTTCTCGTTGATCAGGTAGCGCCCGTTGACCGCAAACAGCACCTGCGCAAGGCAGGCGAGGGCGCGATAGGCGCAGCCCGCGACGTGGGTATGATCGCCACGCCCGACAGCCAACTCGGCATTATCGATGCTGAATGCGATCTCCCAGTGGAAGCGCGCAATAATCGCGTCGCGCAGGCGGCGCGGATAGGGCGTGCAGCGCGACTTCAGCCCCGCCAGCAGTTGCGCGGGATCGTGCAGCGGGCGGCAGAGCGCGACCTCGCCCATCCAGATCGCCGAGACGAAGCCATGCGGATGGCCTGGCTGGTAGTGCATCTCGATCCGCCCTTTCCGGCAGTCGTCGATCACGCCGCCGACCGCATCGATCTCGCGATAGAGCAGGTCGACCTTGTGCCCGTCGATTCTGAGCCAGCCGCCGCCGACGATCCACTGTCCCCAGCCGCCGACCGCCGTCAGTTCGAGCGTTTGCGGGTCGTCGACGAGCCGCCGCACTGCTTCGCGCAGCACGTCGGTGTCGAGGCCGTGCCTGGATGCGATGTAGAGCCCGACGTCGTAGTCCGAGCCCGCCTGCGCGGTGCCGCGCGCACGTGATCCACCGAGCGCGATGGCGCGCAGTCCCGGGACATCGGCAAGTTCGCCGACGATGCGGGTCAGCAGCGGGTCAGGCATTCACGTGTTCTCCCAGGATGACAGTATGAAGTTCTTGCGTGGAAAAACTCCACAAGGCCGCTGTTCAGGCTGATCTGTTGCCATTGAGCCACAATCTCCCAAAAACCAGGGGTTGCATCTCCCGCAAGTTTCCCTTTGCCACCGTGCCGCCGCGATTGGGCCGCGACCATGAGCGGATTGAGGCGGAGGCGCACAGAACATGCGTATCATCGACCGGACAGCACGTCCCGCGCAGCGCGTCAGGCGCTCGTCAGTCATCCAAGGTCCGCGTGCAGGGCTCGCTTGCCAACTTCTCAGGGCAGCGCTGGTGTGTGCGGCGGCGGCTTCGCTCGCAGCCTGCGCGCAATCATCGGCGGTCCGGCAGGCGCGCTGGGCGGCGCCGACGAAGCAAGCCGGAGCCGAATTTCGGCCGCAGGTGCAGCGCGCGGAGAAGGCGCCGGAGTCAGTGGTGCGCGTCCGGCGGGCCGAGCCCAGCCCGCCGCCGGCGCACTCCGGAGCGTCCGGTCTCGCCAGCTACTATTCGGAAGGCCAGAAGACCGCGAGCGGCGAGCGCTTCAATCCCTCCGAGCTGACGGCCGCGCATCGCAGCCTGCCGTTCGGCACCCGCCTGCAGGTCACCAACGTCAAGACCGGCCGCTCCGTGGTGGTGCGCGTCAACGATCGCGGACCGTTCGTGCAGGGGCGGGTGGTCGACGTGTCCTACTCAGCCGCGCAGGCGCTCGGCATGGTCAACTCCGGCGTCGCGCCGGTGAAGGTCAGCGTGGTGAGGTAGCGCATCGGATAGGCGACATCGCTGGTCGATCGCCTACGAGTTCGTGCTCATAGTCAGCGGCGTTCTCAGTCGACCTCGCCCCGCAAGCGGGGCGAGGGGGCGCACCGAGCGTGATGCGCGAGCTCCGTGCGTCATTGCAGGGGCAACGCTTGGCGCTCCCCGAAAAAGCCGATCTCGCTCATAAATCCGTTGACGGTGCTCACCGCACCAGCCTCGCCACCAGCTCGACATGCGGGGTGTGGCGGAACTGGTCGACCGGCACCACGGTCTCGAGCTTGTAGCCGCCGTCGATCAGCATGCGCATATCCCGCGCGAACGTCGTGACGTTGCAGGACACCGCGACGATCACCGGCACCTTGCTGGCCGCGAGTTGCCTGGCCTGCGCCTGAGCGCCCTGGCGCGGCGGATCGAACACGACGGCGTCGATGTCGCGCAATTCCGGCGGCATCAGCGGGCGGCGGAACAGGTCGCGCGCCTCGGCCTTGATCGGCTTGAGGCCGGGCGTGCCAGACGCCCTTTGCAGCGCCGCGATCGCGCCGGCATCATTGTCCATGGCGGTGACGCGCGCCCGCGTGGCGAGCCGCAGCGCGAACGGGCCGACGCCGCAGAACAGGTCGGCGACGTGCTTGGCTTTGCCGATCCGCTCCATCACCAATTGCGCCAGCGTCTCCTCGCCTTGCACGGTGGCCTGCAGGAACGAGCCGGGCGGCAGCGTCACCTGTGCCGTCCCCATCGTAACCACGGGCGCATTGCGCATCAGCACCAGCTCGCCATGGCGCGTCAGCCGCGCCAGCCGGTGCTGTTCGGCGAGGCGGGACAGGGCCGCGATGCGCGGCGGCGGCAGCGGGCCGGAGCCGCGGATGTCGATGTCGAGGCCGTTGCTGGTCGCGGTCGCCTGGATGTCGAGCGGCTTGCCGGTCGGCTTCAGCGCCTCCGCCAGCGCCCATGCGGCTTCCAGCGCACCATCCAGAGCAGGATCGAGGATCGGACAGCGGTCGATCGGCACGATGTCGTGGCTGTTGGCTGCCGAGAATCCGACGCGGAGAACCTCGTGCGTGCCCATCCGGGCGTGGAAGGTGGCGCGGCGCCGGCCGGCGCCGTGGGCATCGATCAGATCGGCCACTTCGCAATCGACCTTGGCGGCCCGTAGCGTCTCGACGACGATGTTGCGCTTCCAATGCTGATAGGGCCCGGGCGCCCAGTGCTGGATGGCGCAGCCGCCGCACACGCCGAAATGCGCACAGAACGGCGCGATCCGCTCGGAGCTCGCCGCCTCCATGGCGAGCAGCTTGCGGCGATCGGGATGCCCGGGCACGACGGCCGCCTGGACGGTCTCGCCGGCCAGCGTGTAGGGCACGTACAGCGCCTCGCCTGATGACAGCGACACGCCATCGCCGCGATGGCCGACATGGTCGATGACGAGACGCTCAACCATGGCGGCGCGCTCCCAGGAAGAATTCGGCGTTGCCGTCGCCGCCCTTGATCGATGATGGGAAGATCTCGATGTCACTGCAGCCCAGCGAGGCGGCGAAGGTGGCGATGTCGTCGCAGACGGCGGCGTGCACCGCTGCATCCTTGATGATGCCGCCCTTGCCGTGCTTTCCCTGCGCCTCGAATTGCGGCTTGATCAGCGCCAGCAGGCTCATCGGCGAGGCAGCGAGTGATAGCGCGACCGGCAGCACCGCCTTGAGCGAGATGAAGCTGCAGTCGATCACGACGACGTCGGGGCGCTGCGGCAGGCGCTTGCCGTCGTAGCTGCGGATGTCGGTCTGCTCCATCGAGATGATCTTCGGGTGATTGCGCAATGATGGGTGCAATTGGTCGCGGCCGACATCGACCGCGAACACGAGCGCCGCGCCATTCGCCAGCAGGACCTCGGTGAAGCCGCCGGTGGAGGCACCGACATCGAGGCAGACATGGTCTTCGACCTCGATGCCATAATGCTCCAGCGCCGCCGCCAGCTTGACGCCGCCACGCGACACCCAGGGATGCGCCGGCTCGGCCTGCAGGACGGCGTCGGCGGGAATGTTCTCCGAGGCTTTGCCCACCTGCTTGTCGTTGGCGAACACGAGCCCCGCCTCGATCGCCGCCTGCGCCCGCGCGCGGCTCTCGAACAGGCCGCGTTCGACGAGGAGGATGTCAGCACGTTTGCGGGCAGGGGTCATGGGCCGGATCGCGAGATAGGTGAGATGAGGGCGACGCAATGAATTTTGAACTCCGTCATTGCGAGGAGCGAAGCGACGAAGCAATCCAGACCTCCTTTGTAGCCCTGGATTGCTTCGCTTCGCTCGCAATGACGGGTGTTGCAAGCTGTTCGTGCGTATTCGCGGCTTCGGAGGGGCCCGGGATCAAACCGTCCTCGTCGCCAGCCGCTCCGCCGCCAATCTCACGCAGGTCTCGAACGCTGCCAGATGATGCCAGACGTCCGCAGGGCGTTCGCGTGGAGCGACGAGCGGAGCGCCGCGTAGCTCGAGCGCGTGGATCATCATGAGATTGTCGGGCAGGCCGAAATCCTCGACAGTCAGGCCTTCGCCATCGACCAGGCGACCGTCCTGCTCCGTCACCGCCGTGAAGCGCCGGGCACGATCGGCGTAGACGGCCGGGTCGTTGCAGTAGCCGAGACACAGCTTGCCGGAGCCGGCCATGTAGCCGAACTCATAGACCGTGCCGGCATCGGCGCCGGGCCCGCGGAACGGTGTGAGATTGGCGATGATGGCATCGGCGTCGTCCATCATCGCCTCGTTGCCATGGAAGATCTGGCGCGAGGCGTCGGAGGAGGCGAGGTCGATGCTGTTGTCGAGGGGGTAGAGGCCGATCAGGCCGTGGCGGTCGCAGATCGCGACCTTCCGCCGGCCGATTTCAATGGCATCCGGCAGGAACACGTCGGGACCTGCCAGATAGATCTTCATGGCTCACCACTGCGGGACGCAAGCTCGCCTCAGGCGAGCTTGACCGACTCGGTCGTGTAATCCTTGCCGAGCGCCTCGAACACCTTGCGGACGATGCCTTTGGCGTCGAGCCCGGCGCGCGCGTACATCGCTGCCGGCGTGTCGTGGTCCTGGAACTCGTCGGGCAGCACCATCGAACGCATCTTCAGGCCGCCGTCCAGCATGCCCTGGTCGGACAGATACTGCATCACGTGCGAGCCGAAGCCGCCGATCGAGCCTTCCTCGATCGTGATCAGGATGTCGTGCTCGCGGGCGAGCTTCATCACCAGCTCCTCATCGAGCGGCTTCATGAAGCGCGCATCGGCGATCGAGGCGGACAGGCCATGGGCGGCGAGCTCGTCGGCGGCCTTCTCGCACTCGGCAAGCCGGGTGCCGAACGAGAGCAGGGCGACCTGCTTGCCCTGGCGGATCATGCGGCCCTTGCCGATCGGCAGCGGAACGCCAACCTCGGGCATTTCCACGCCGCGGCCTTCGCCGCGCGGATAGCGCACCGAGCTCGGCCGGTCGTTGATCGCGACCTGGGTCGCCACCATGTGCACCAGCTCGGCCTCGTCGGAGGCCGCCATGATCACCATGTTCGGCAGGCAGCCGAGATAGGCGTTGTCGAAGGAGCCGGCATGGGTCGCGCCGTCGGCGCCGACCAGGCCGGCGCGGTCGATGGCGAAGCGCACCGGCAGGCTCTGGATGCAGACGTCGTGGACGATCTGGTCGTAGCCGCGCTGCAGGAAGGTCGAGTAGATCGCGCAGAACGGCTTGAAGCCCTCGGCTGCGAGGCCGGCGGCGAAGGTCACGGCGTGCTGCTCGGCGATGCCGACGTCGAAGGTGCGCTTCGGGAACGCCTTGGCGAAGATGTCGATGCCGGTGCCCGAGGGCATCGCGGCAGTGATGCCGACGATCTTGTCGTCCTTCTCGGCTTCCTTGACCAGGCTCTGGCCGAACACGTTCTGATAGGCCGGCGCGTTCGGCTTGGCCTTCGCCTGGGTGCCGGTGGCGATGTCGAACTTGGCCACCGCGTGATATTTGTCGGCCGCCGCTTCCGCGGGCGAGTAGCCCTTGCCCTTCTGGGTCACGACGTGGACCAGGATCGGGCCGGTCTCCATGTCGCGGACGTTCTTCAGGACGGGGAGCAGATGGTCGAGGTTGTGGCCGTCGATCGGGCCGACGTAGTAGAAGCCGAGCTCCTCGAACAGCGTGCCGCCGTCCATCATGAAGCCGCGGGAATATTCCTCGACGCGGCTGGCGCGGTTGGCGATCACCTTGGGCAGATGCTGGCCGAGCTGCTTGGCGGCATCTCGCAGCGTTCGGTAGGTCTTGCCCGAGTACAGGCGCGACAGATAGGCCGACATGGCGCCGACCGGCGGCGCGATCGACATGTCGTTGTCGTTGAGGATCACGATCAGGCGGGAGTTCATCGCGCCGGCATTGTTCATGGCCTCATAGGCCATGCCGGCGGACATCGCACCGTCGCCGATCACGGCGATCACGTTGTTCTTGCCGCCCGACAGGTCGCGGGCAACGGCCATGCCGAGGCCGGCGGAAATCGATGTCGACGAGTGCGCAGCGCCAAACGGATCGTAGTCGCTCTCGGCGCGCTTGGTGAACCCGGAGAGGCCGCCGCCGGTGCGCAAGGTGCGGATGCGGTCGCGGCGTCCGGTCAGGATCTTGTGCGGGTAGGCCTGGTGGCCGACGTCCCAGATCAGGCGGTCACGCGGGGTGTCGAACACGTAATGGATGGCCGTGGTCAGCTCGACCACGCCGAGACCAGCGCCGAAATGGCCGCCGGTCACCGAGACCGCGTCGATGGTCTCCTGGCGCAATTCGTCGGCGACCTGCCGGACCTGCTCGACCTTCAGCCGGCGCAGATCTTCCGGGGTCTTGATGGTGTCGAGAAGCGGCGTCTTACTAAATGTGGTCACGGTGACATTCCAATTTTGCAGGTCGGGTTCAAGGGCCGACATCTGAGAGGTTCATCGTAACGGGCGGCGAAACCTGAGGTCTTGAAGGTCACATCCGCGCGGATCGAAGCCGCAGTCCGAAGACTAGCCGGGTTTGGGATCGATCTATGTGATGTAAGTCACTCTTGGTGGCCTTGCCGTCCTCGTTAGTCGCCCAAGATCGCCAAGTCGTTCAGCCAAGTCAGTTTTGCTAGCTCTTGCAAGCGCTTAGATTCCTCTCTCCGGAGAGGATGGACACTTCCAAAAACCCGCAGTTGCGAGAAGCTTTACACCAAAGTGCGTCTTAAAGCCAACCCGGCGGGAGTTGGCAAGCCCGCAAACGGTACCTTTGCGCCACGTCTCAACCGCGGCGGCGTGCCGGAGGTTCCATTGCTCTGCTCAAATCGACGGCAGCCGTCGCTCCGGAATAGAGCGGGGACGCGAGCTCGGTCCAGGCTTTTTCCCGCGCCGCAGAATCCGCCGATGCGGCGATTGCGCGCGCCGCGGTACGGTGAGCCATGCGTCCGCGTCAGGGGATCGGTCCACAGACGATCATGAAGAAGTCGCAGGCGTGCGGCCTTTCGTGGATCGTCGCGAAGCGGACGCGGAAGACCTGCGATCCAAGCAAGTTGTCATGATCGGGCCGGACGATCGCAGACGCGGAACGGCACGATCGTGGGATCGGGGGGACGCCACGACGAACTGCCCGGATCCAATCGTGCCGCATGGTAAACGAAGGACGTCGCGCTGGCTCTCGACCGGTGAACGCGGTGGCGGAGACTTCGCCGGCGGACACTTGGCGGCCAAGCCCATTGACGATGCAGTTGCACCGATGTGCGGCTGAATTGCACGAATGGGAGGCGCTTTGCCCGCGTGTCGCGTCGGGCCACACGCCGCGAAATAAATCCGGACTGTCGCTCGGAGACGGCCGGTCGGCCGCAAGCCGCTATTGCACGTCGAGCGGCACGGTTCCCACCGCATGGCCGCTGGCATCGGTCGTGATCTTCTCGACCCGGGCCTCCGCCTGACGCAGCAGCTCCTCGCAGCGGCGCTTCAGCGCCTCGCCGCGCTCATAGATCGCCACCGACTCCTCGAGCGGCACCTTGCCGTCCTCGAGGCGCTTCACGATCGATTCCAGCTCCTCGATCGCGCGCTCGAACGACAGCTTCTTGACGTCGGTTACGGTGTTGTCCGCCATGCGGGTTCCCTGCAGCTCACTCAACTCCGGGGCCGTGCTTTTACACCCCGCTCGCGGCCCTGTCAGGCCCTGCCGGGGTGGATCGGCTGGAACCTGGGGATTACGCCCCGGTCAGCGCCGCAACGTGGGCCGCGACGGATTCCTTAAGTCCCTGAAGGTCATAGCCGCCCTCCAGGACAGAGACGACGCGGCCGCCGGCGGTCTTGTCGGCGAGCTCCATCAGCTTGCGGGTGACCCAGCCGAAATCCTCCGCCCGCAGGTTGAGCGACGCCAGCGGGTCGCGATAGTGGGCGTCGAAGCCGGCCGAGATGATCACGAGCTCGGGGCTGAACTTGGTGAGCTGCGGCAGGATCAGATTCTCGAAGGCGGAGCGGAACTCGAGGCTGCCGTCCTCGGAGGCCAGCGGCGCGTTGACGATGGTGTCGTGCTCGCCGCGCTCGCCGCGGGCGCCGGTGCCCGGGAACAGCGGCATCTGATGGGTCGAGCAGTACATCACGCTCTTGTCGGCCCAGAAGATGTCTTGGGTACCGTTGCCATGGTGGACGTCGAAGTCGACGATGGCGGCACGCTCGATGCCGAAGGTGCGCTGGGCGTAGCGGGCGGCGATCGCGACATTGTCGAAGAAGCAGAAGCCCATCGGCTTGGCGATCTCGGCATGATGTCCGGGCGGGCGCACCGCCACGAAGGCGTTGCGGTGGCGGCCCGACATCACCGACTCCGTCGCCGCGACGGCGCCGCCGACGCCGCGCATCACGGCCTCCCAGGTGCCGGGCGACATCGAGGTATCGCCGTCGAGATAGATGATACCCGAGGTCGGGGCCATGTGGCGCAGCTCGGTGACGTAGTGCTCGTTGTGGCAGAGCAGGGCCAGCTCGATGTCGGCCTCCGGGGCCTCGTCGCGATCGAGCAGGGCGAAGCGCTCCTCGGTCAGGGCCTCCTCGACGGCGCGCAGGCGGTCGGCGCGCTCGGGGTGGCCGGACGGCGTGGCGTGATCGAGGCAGGCTTCGTGAGAGAGATACAGCGTCGACATCAGGGCTCTGCCACTCGCGCGTTGCGGGAGGGCCCAATCTATGCGCTGAACGCAGCCTCGGAAAGAGCCCCGCGGGCGATATGACCGGCTTTCCGCCCGGCGCGGCAGGCGTCACGAAGCCTTGTTGACGATACGGCCGCGCGGCGGCGGGGCCAGCGGGCTGTTGGCCTTGAGATAGGCGAACAGCGCCTCGTCGTCATAGGGTCCCGTGATCGGATCGCGGCCGCTCTTGAACGCGGTGAAGCCGTCGCCGCCGAGCGCGAGGTAGTTGTTGATGGTGACCCGGTAGGACGCGGCGGGATCGATGGCCTTGCCCTCGAGCATCATGCTGGCGGCATCGATCCGCGCGCCCGCGGACTGTTTCGCATCGAAGGCATAGGAAAAACCGCTGGAGACCTGCAGGATGCGCGGCCGCGCCGGGTCGAGCCATTGCTGCTCCAGCGCGGCCTTGATCTCGGCACCGGTCAGGGTGACCGTCATCAGCTGGTTGCGAAACGGCTGGCTCGCGAACACGTCGGCATAGGTCACCGCGCCGTCGTCGCGGCGAACGAGATCCGTCCGGATGCCGCCGGGATTGGTCATCGCGATGACCGCGCTCCCTTTGTCCGTCGCGGCTGTCGCTGCGAGCTGGGCATCGGCGATGACGTCGCCGAGCACGCTCTCGCCGGAGGCGTTCGGCAGCCGCGACAGCGTCGCGGTGAGCACGCCGGCGGGGCGATTGGCGTAGGGCGCCGCGAGCTTCTCATAGGCGTCGATCAGCGCGGTCTGCGCCGGATCCTTCGGCAGGCTGGTGTCGACGACGATGTTCGTCGCGGTGGCGCTGATCACGTCGCGCGTGGTGCGGTCGAGCTTGACGTCGATCGCCGTCACCAGCGTGCCGAACTTGTCGCCCGAGGTGACGAGCCGCTTGTCGATGGTGCAGACATAGGCCTGATGGGTGTGGCCGGAGATGACGATGTCGACCGCGCTGTCGAGGTCCTTGACGATGTCGACGATCGGCCCCGACAGCCCGGGACATTCGTTCATGCCACCGGACGGCCAGCCGCCCTCGTGGATCAGCACGACGATCGCCTGCACGCCCTTGGCCTTCAATTCCGGGATCAGCGCGTTGACGCTCTCGGCCTCGTTGCGGAAGTCGAGGCCGGCCGCGCTCGCCGGCGAGATGATGCCCGGGGTCCCTTTCAGCGTCAGCCCGATGAAGGCGACCGGGACGTCCTCGAAGGTGCGGATCTCATAGGGCGGAAACACCGTCTTGTCGGTGCCGGCGAGGAACGTCGACGCCGCGAGATAGTGGAATTTGGCACCGGTGAACGGCTGCGGCCCGCGGCAGCCGTCGGTCGGATGACAGCCGCCGTTCTGCATCCGCAGCAGCTCGGCCTTGCCCTCGTCAAACTCGTGATTGCCGACCGCCGACAGGGCGAGCCCCATCTGCGACATCGATTCGATGGTCGGCTCGTCGTGGAACATCGCCGACAGGAACGGGCTCGCACCGATCAGGTCGCCGGCTGCGACGAAGATCGTGTTGGGCTGGCCGTCGGCGAGCAGCTTGACGAGGCTCGCCATGTGCTCGGCGCCGCCGGCTGGAACAACGGTGGTCTTGGTTGGATCGGCGGGATCGGCGACGCGGATGCCGGAAGAGGGCGGCTCCAGATTGCCGTGGAAGTCGTTGATGGCGAGGATGCGCAACGCTATCGGCTCGTCCTCGGCCGATGCTGGCGGGCCGACGATGCTTGCAACGGCGGCGCCGGTCAGCAGGCAGGCAAGGGCGAAGCGGGAGAGACGGCTCATGGCAGGGTCACGTGTGATGCAGGGGCCGCGGGACGAAGCGCGATTGCCCCGCCGCGGTCGCAATGACATAAAACGATTTCATAACACCAATACATCGGGAGGCCGGAATGAAAAGAATGATGCTGCTCGCGGCGACATTGTCGCTGGCCGCCGGCTCCGCTGCAGCGCAATCGCTGCCGGACCTGATGAAGCAGATGGTCGCGGCGTGGAATAAGCCGACCGAGCCGTTCAAGGTGATCGACAACGTCTACTACGTCGGCACCAACGGGCTCGCTTCCTACCTGATCACCACGCCGCAGGGCCATATCCTGATCGATACCGTGATGCCGGAATCGACCGCGCAGATCGAGGCCAGCATCGGCAAGCTCGGCTTCAAGGTCGCCGACATCAAATACATCCTCAACACCCACGCCCATATCGACCACACCGGGGGGCTGGCGCAGATCAAGCAGGAAACCGGGGCGCAGATGGTGGCGGGCGCCAAGGACGTGCCGCTGCTGGAAGGCGGCTTCTATCCGGGCCGCGAGGAGGAGCGCTATCTCGGCTTCCCGCCGGTCAAGGTCGACCGCGCCGTGCGCGAGGGCGACACCGTCACGCTCGGCGGCGTCACGTTGACGGCGCATGAGACGCCGGGCCATTCGCCGGGCTGCACCAGCTGGACGACCGACGTGAAGGATGGCGACGCCACCCGCAGCCTGATCTTCTTCTGCAGCGCCACCGTGGCGCTGAACCGGCTGGTCGGCCGTCCCACCTATCCGGGCATCGTCGACGACTACAAGAAGACCTTCGCCTGGGCCAAGACCGCGCATCCCGACATCCTGCTGGCGCCGCATCCGGAGATGTACGACATGGCCGGAAAGCGAGCGAAGATTGCCGACGGCGCGCCCAACCCGTTCGTCAAGCCGGGTGAGTTCAACGCCTATCTCGACAAGCTCGAGACGCAGTTCGACGACGGGCTGGCCAAGCAGACGGCGGCGCTGCAGTCCGGCAAGTAGTTGCGCCGTCCGCTATGCTGGATCGGCGACGGCCAGCCGATCCAGCGTGAAGCCGGAGAGGTCGACGCGCGGCGTCTTGCCCAAGGCCATCGCCGCAAGCGCCTCGCCGACCGCCGGCGAATGCTTGAAGCCGTGGCCCGAGCAGGCCGAGGCGTAGATCACCTCGGCGTCACCTGGATCGTGGTCGATGACGAAGCGGCCGCCCGCCGCGTTGGTATAGAGGCAGACCTCGCTGCGCAGGCAGCGCGGGCCGAGATCCGGCACGAAGGGGCGGACATAGGTCTCGTAAACCTCGGCGATCTCGTCCGCCGTCACCGCCCGCGACACGTGGTCGGGATCGGTCTCGCCGGTCAGCACCTCGTTGGCGATCTTCACGCCGTTGTCCGGCGAGCCGAGCCAGGGGAAGCCGTAGATATCGGACGCCGCCCGCCCGCGTCCGCTGACGTCCCATATGAAGACCGGCGTGTCCGGCCCGAAGCGCTCGGGATGGGACAGGACCTCGAACCAGTACAGCACCTGCCGTGTGACATTCACACGCCGGCGCAGAGGCGCGATCAGCTCGGTGATCCACGGCCCGGTGGTGACGATCAATCTGTTGGCCGACGCCGTCGTGCCGTCGTCCATGGTCACGATGTGGGCGCCGGCGGCACGGCGAAACGCCGTCACGCGCCGGCCGGTCATGAGCTCCGCGCCATGCCGCGTGGCGACCGCGAGCTCTGCCCGGACGCAGTCCTCGACCATGAGATAGCCGCCCTCGCGATCGAGGAAGGCGCGATCGCCCGCCGCGATGGCGAAGGCCGGATAGTCGGCGCGCAGCCGCTCCGGCAAGATCGTCTCGCCGTCGACGCCGTGCAGCCTCGCGGCGGTTTCGATGTTGCTGAAGAACTGCGCGCTGCTGACGCCGTGGACCTCGCCGCCGTCCTGGCTCGGGATGAACAGGCAGCCGCATTGTTCGAACAGATGCGCGCCGGTCTCGCGCTCCAGCTCACGCCACAGCACGTGCGAGCGCTGCGCCAGCGGCGTGTAGTCGACGCCTTCGCCGATCGCCGCGCGGGTGATGCGGGTCTCGCCATGGGTCGAGCCGAAGCGGTGCGGCGGCTGGAAGCGGTCGATGCCGAGCACGCGCGTCCCGGCCTTGGCGAGATGCAGCACGGCGGCGCTGCCGACCGCGCCGCAGCCGATCACGATGACATCAAACTGCGCCATGCGCGCCCGCCGCGGCCCCGCTCATTTCTTCTTCTTGCGCGACAGGAACGCCTTGAACGCGCCGACCGCCTCCTCGGAGGTCATGCGCTCGGCGAACAGATAGGCCTCCTGGTCGATCCGGCGCGTGAGCTCGTCAGGCGCGGTGCGGATCAGCCTGCGCCCGATCGCCACCGCCTCGGCCGGCAGCCGGCAAATGTCGCGCGCCACCTTGTGCGCCTCGACCTCGGTATGGCCCGGCGCTACCACCGTGTTGACAAAGCCCGCGATCTGCGCGTCGGCCGCGGTCATGGTGCGCCCCATGACCAGCATCGCGAACGCCCGCTGATAGCCCATGGTCTGCGGCATCAACAGGCTCGAGGCGCCCTCGGGCACCAGGCCGAGATGGATGAAGGGCGTCGAGAACGTCGCCGTGGTGGAGGCCAGCACGTAGTCGCAGTGGAACAGCATCGTCGTGCCGATGCCGATCGCGACGCCGTCGACCGCGGCGATGATCGGCTTGACGTTATGCGCCAGCGAATACAGGAACTTGGTCGCCGCCGAGGTGCGCGCGGCGTCGTTGCCGGCCGCCCCCGCATGCAGGAAGTCCTCGAGATCGTTGCCGGCCGTGAACACGCCGGAGCCGCCGGTGATGATGATGCATCGCACCAGCGGATTGTTCTGCGCGGTGTCGATGGCATCGCTCATGCCGAGATACATGGCCTGGGTGATCGCGTTCTTCTTCTCCGGGCGCCTGAGCTTGATCGTCCGCGTCTCGCCCTCGTCGGTCACGATCAGATGGTCGGTCATGGGCCCCTCATGCGCGTGCGCCGGCGGCTGCGATGCTACCGGTCGTTTCGAGTCGTTGTTCTCGCCTCAGCCTACATCATCTGCTGAGCGCGCCAAGGGCTGAGCATGCGACGAAAACACGGGAAGGTTGCATCCCGTCGCGCGGGCAAGGCGTCATGCATTCATGGTTGATGACCGGTTTGCGGTCGCATCGGAGCAGGATGAGGTCGGGAGCCAGGCTGTGATCGTCACAGCTTGAACCCCAGGGTTGATTACATGACGAAGTTCTTTTCGGTGCTGATGGCGTTGCTGCTGTGCGCCGTGTTCACGGAGCGTGCGGGCGCGGCCCCCAATGATCGCGCGCTGTTGTCGCTGTTGTGCGCGCCGGGCGCGATCGCGGGCGCCAAGTGCAAGCGTGCGAAATCCTATCCCGAGGCCGACGAGCGTGGCTGCGATGTCACGCTGAAGCCGCAACGCCATCTCGGTCGCTTCCTCGTATCCGGCAATCCGCTGCTGGTCGTCACCTATGAAAGCGAATGCGAGTCGCGCGCGAACGATTTCGGCGGTTCGGTGCTGTTCGAGCAGACCGGCGCGACCTTCGTGTTTCGTGGCTTCCAGCCCGGTATGCGGGTGGACCAATGTGTGATGGCCGGCAAGAGCGACGGAGTGGATACGCTGGTCTGCCTGGTCGGCCACATGGGGCAGGGCGTTCTCGAAAGCGCCGTGGCCCGGATCGGCTTCAGCGGGGGCGGCCGCGAGCCCATCACGATGTCCAACGACTTTCTGCTGAAGGCCGAGGATACGACGGAGGCTGACATGGCCAATGTCGTGACCTGCGCGGAGCCGATCAAATATTTCGACCTGTCGAAGCTGGCGCCCGGTCCGCGCCCGGGCACCGTGGTCGCCGACGTGACCTATGCCGACCGCGAGACGATCGGCACCGCGTGCGGCAAGGGCTTTCCGAAGCCGAAGGATGCGCAGGACATGCGCAAGCTCGCGCCCGGCGAAGCCTATGTTCCGGAGGACAATGCCAAGCGCGGCAGCGTCATCGTCGACGTTGCGGGCCGCACGGCGAAACTGCGCTGACCCGGCTTGCGGTCGCGCGCGGCATCCCGCGCCTCACCGCGCCCCGTCCAGGCGCGGCAGCGTGCCGGGTGCGCGCGGTGTGGCAGGTTGCGCCTGCTGCCGCACGGCTTCGCGCCGCAAGGCCTGCTCGAGCACCGCCAGCCGCGTCGCCATCCGCGTTAACTCGTCATGCATCGAGGTCTGAACGCCTTGCACGGCGTGCTGCACCTCGCGCAGCGCGTCGCGCTGCGTCTCCGCTTTCAGCACCCTGAACTCGGCCTCGATCGAGGTCAGGCGGCTGTTCACGGCGCGGATCGCCTCGGCGATCTCCTTCTGGCCGTCCTGCAGCGCGCGCACGTGATCGACCAGCCGCAGATGGTCGGTCAGTTCCTCGACCGTCCTGCCGATATTGCTGCGGCCCCACATTACTTCACCGACCTGAGCAGCGTCCTGATCGTTGCCAGATGATCCTCGGGCGAGCCGAGCCGGGCCGAGATTACGCTCATGAATTCCTTGCGCAGCTCCGACAGCTCCTCCTCCGGTGTGATCCGCTCGACGGGGTCTTCGGTGGGCAGCCGCCGGGGCTCGACCTCGACGGGGCGCGGCGCAATGTCACGCGGCGTGACGCCGAAATAGGGGGGCCGCTCATAGACCGGGATGTGCGGCGCCTGGCGAGACGCAGTGACGCGCGCCAGAGATGGGAACTTCGGCGGCGACGTCATCGCCGGCCGCTCGATCTGGTCGATCAGCGCCGCGAGCGCGACGTCCATGTTGCTGTCGTCGGGCTCCTCGGCGAAGTGATAGGAGTAGGGTCGCGGTGCGGCCGTCATCGTGAGCGACGAGGACGCGAGCGAGGATGCGTGCGCGCGAAGCCGTCCGATGACGCGGCGAAGTCGCTCGCCGAGACCGGGTTTCTCCCTGGCTGGTGTCCGCATCAACATCTCACTCTCCAGCACCACAGCTTAGGCGAGCAGGGAAAAGCTTAGCAAGGGCCGCGGCCCAACTGCCAACAGGATGTCGTCGCAAAGTCACCGCATTTTAAGCCGGCCGCATGGATCGCAACGGGGGGCCGTAGCGGGTTCGCGCGGATTGCTCAGTGTGGCTCAGCGTGCATATGGCGCCAATCTAGCTCCCACTGACGGGCAGGTTCCGGCACGGAGGTAAGGAACAACCATGTACCCGCGCCGTTCGGACAATGCGTCCCCCGCCCAAACGTCCGAGGCCTTCCATGTATCACCACGTCAAGAAGCTGATGTTCACCGTCCGTGTCGACGAGCCGGATCCGCGCTTCGGCAACATGCTGCTCGAGCAGTTCGGCGGAGCCAACGGCGAACTCGCCGCGGCCATGCAGTACTCGATCCAGGGCCTGAATTGCGAGGATCCCGACCGCAAGGATCTGTTGATGGATATCGGCACCGAGGAGCTGAGCCATCTCGAGGTGGTCGGCACGCTCGCCCGCATGCACCTGAAGCCCGCCAAGTTCGACCGCGAGGCCGCCGAGGCCGATCCGCTCATTGCGATCGCCGGCGGCGGTGGCGTCAACCTGTTCAACTCGCAGGGAAATCCGTGGACCGCCGATTATCTCAAGATCACCGGCGAGCTCGACGTCGACCTGCGCAGCAACATCGCCGCGGAAGCGCGCGCCAAGATCGTCTATGAGCGGCTGATCAATTTCACCGACGATGCCGGAACCAAGGACGCGCTGCAATTCCTGATGACGCGCGAGATCACCCACATGAAGGCGTTCGCGCTGGCGCTGGAGAGCATGGGCAAGCCCGCCTTCAGCATCGGCCGCCTCGCGCCGACACCGGGCCTGGTCGATCAGTTCTTCAACGATTCCACCGGCGCCGGGGATCATGGCGAGATCGACACCCGCGGCCCTTGGAACGAGGGCGGCGACTGGGTGTTCACGGAATCGCCGGCGATCCAGGCCGGCGAGCCCGGAGCAGCCTCTGCGATTGTCACCGAAAGCTCGCCGCCGGCCGACGAATCCGGCCTCAGCGATCTCCTCATGGACGAGCTGCGCGACATCCTGCATGCTGAGAAGCAGCTCACAAAGGCGCTTCCGAAGATGGCGGAGGCCGCGCGCTTCGACCAGTTGAGCGAATTGTTCGAGCAGCATCTGGCCGAGACGGAAGCGCAGATCGAGCGCATCAACGAGTGCTTCGAGCTCCTTGGGAAGACGCCGCGCGCAAAACCCTGCAAGGGCATGATGGGCCTCATCGAGGAAGGCCAGGAGATCATGACCCAGAGCGAGGACAAGGAGGATGCCGCCGCCGACCTCGCACTGATCGGCGCCGCGCAGCGGGTCGAGCATTACGAGATCTCCGGCTACACCACCGCGCGCAACCTCGCCCAGCAGCTCCGCCACAGCGCCGTCGTCGCGCTGCTGTCGAAGTCGCTGGCCGAGGAGGAGAACGCCGACCAGCTCCTCAACCAGGTCGCCCGCTCGCTGATGTCGGTGGCGAAGATGCCGGCGGCGATCGAGCAGGCGTGAGGAGGGCGTAGTCGTAGGCGGATGAGCGCAGCGTCATCCGCCGCCTTCCAAATCAAGACGGCGGGGTACGCCTGCGGCTAACCTGCCCTAAGAGTCTCAACTCTCTCCCAGTCGTCATTCCGGGGCATTCGCGCGCAAACGGCGCAGCCGTTTGAAGCAGCGTGAATGAGCCCGGAATCCATAACCACAGGCCTCAGTTTGAGGCGAGCACGCGCCACATGCCGCTCGCACCTCACCACCATCGTGAGTATGGATTCCGGGCTCGCCCTGCGGGCGCCCCGGAATGACGGTGGAGGGAGCGATGACAACAACGAGCAAGCCAATATGGGCTGCCGTCTCACTCCGTATAGCTGTGCGACCGCTCCGCCCGGCGGAAGTGAACCGGCGACAGGCAGCGCCGGGCCCGGCTGATCTGGGCGTCGGTGGCGCCCCGGCTGCGCGCATACATCTCGGCCACCTCGGCGGTATATTTCTCGACGTAGTAGCGAACCTCGGAGCACGACATCCGCGTCTCCGGACCTGCTTCGTTGGCCGCCTGCAACTCGGACCCCATCGCCAGCACCAGCACTCCCGCGCCGATCACGCTTCGCAACATCGTCGTCTCCCCATTGTCGTAGCCGCCTGCCAGCAGGCGTGACTCGGCGCGCCGGGGCAAATTAACAATGGGCCGCGCATGACATCGCGCGCGGACTGTTGCTTCACGGCGTCACCGCGACGCGTGCGTCGCAGCGCGTTTTGCTGTTGTAATGCTCGTCCAGTTCCTCATTCGGAACCGGCGCGTTCGGATGCGACGCT
Organism: Bradyrhizobium sp. SZCCHNS3052; assembly: GCF_032484495.1. Lineage (NCBI taxonomy): Bacteria > Pseudomonadati > Pseudomonadota > Alphaproteobacteria > Hyphomicrobiales > Nitrobacteraceae > Bradyrhizobium > Bradyrhizobium sp. SZCCHNS3052. Next base: position 140,863 of record NZ_JAUETB010000010.1, read on the forward strand.
CGCGATCGGCGCCACGCCATCGCTCGGCGCGACCCACAGCTCGTAGGACGGCGCGGGGATTCCGAACGAGCCTCAGGCCGTCACGCCTTGGCTCGACGCAGCCGTGCTGCTGGCTGCGCCATTGGTCGCGCCCTGCGCATTGTAGGTCTGCGCGTTGTTGCCGCTTCCGTTCGAGGCAGCGGCAGTCTTGGTCACCTCGGTCGAGCCGTCGGAATAGGTGATCGTCGTCGTGGTGATCCCGTCGAGGGTGATCGAGACCTCGCTGACCACGGTCTTGCCCGACGATGAGCCGCCGCTGCCGGAAGAACTTTCAGACGTGGCGCTGGCGGAGCTGGTGGCCGAGGACGACGACGTCTGAGACGTGGACGAGGTGGATTGCGTGGCGGTGCTTGCCTGGGACGCGGTGGCCGCGACGGGCGTTGTGACAGAGCTGATCGACATGGGACTCTCGCGTGAAGAAGGAAGCCGGGCCGCGCGGTGGGCGTTCGGCCCGCTTCTTCAACGCAACTGCCGCCCGAAACTGGCGGCGCCAGTTGCGTCTGATTATGTCCGGACGCCGCCGTCCTGATGCCGGACCAAGACCGAAGTTTGACGCCGGTGGCCCCATCGCGCTCGCATCTCATGTCCATCGTGGGCATGGATTGCGAACTCGGCGGCGGGAAAGAAGAGCGATTGCCAAGCTCCCGCGGCGCACTCTAGTCTCCTGCGCGCATGACCTTCGCGCTCTCTTCCCAGCAGAAATCGCAGTTCACCGACGCCGGCGCGCTGCACGTCACGACGGCACTCGATGCGTCCGCTTTGCACGCTCTCGCCGCCGCGCTGTCCCGCCACGCACCGGCGCAGGCCGGCACCCGGCTGCACGGTGTTGCCGCGCTGACGCCGTTGCTCGCCAATGACGGTCCGGTCGGTCGCGCTGCCGCCGCCGTTCTCGGCGATGCCGCGCGCCCGGTGCGCGCCGTCTATTTCGACAAGACGCCGCAGATGAATTGGGCGGTCCCGTGGCATCAGGACCGGACCATCGTAGTGCGCGAGCGCATCGAGCTCTCGGGTTTCGGTCCCTGGACCACCAAGGGCGGCCTGCAGCACGTCGCGCCGCCTTACGAGGTGCTGGCGCGGATGGTCACCTTGCGTGTCCACCTCGACGCCGTGCCCGACGGCAACGCCCCGCTCCTGATTGCGCCAGGCTCACACTGCCTCGGCCGCATCCCGGAAGCCGATGTGCCGATCGTCGTCGCGCGGTGCGGCACCGTCGCGTGCCACGCCGAGCCGGGCGACATCTGGCTGTATGCGACACCGATCCTGCACGCCTCGGAACTATCCGTGCAGCCCGGCCATCGCCGCGTGCTGCAAGTCGATTTTGCCGCGGATGAGCTGCCGGGCGGACTGCAATGGCTCGGCATTTGAGACGACGGAGGAGGGCGGATGAGCGGAGCGTCATCCGCCCTTGGCGGCGCGGTGGAAAGGCGGGTCACACTAACACCAGCCCGCCCTACGCGACACGGATGTTGCGCGTCGCCGGTTACTTGCCGAGGATCTTCTCGGCCGCCGTCACGATGCTGACCGTCGGATGCTCGGCGCAGTACGCGCCGAACTTCTTGGCGTTCGCGATGAACTCCTCGGTGTCGAACAGCGCTTCGTCCTGATCGCCCTTGTACCAGCCGTCCAGCCAGATCAGCACCATCTTGATGGTGTCGTCGCCGCTTTCGACGAACTGCTTGCAGCTCATGGTCGACAGATCGAGGACGACCGCCGACGCCGGCGCAGATGACAGCAGGAGGGCGACGACAAATAGTGGGGCAACGAGCGATTTCATATGTCTTCTCCGAATGGGCATGATCAAAAACGATGAACTATGCAGAGGCTCACCAATCCCTTCGCGAAGCGGCGCGAATTCCGTGATCACGATCGCGACGGGAGCGGTGGCCGGAACTGTCCGTACCGCGCGGAGAAAGTCAAGCATGAGCGGGAGAGCCGCAGGGTGCATCGAGCCTTTCCGGCTCCGAGGTCTGAATTGGGAGCCTCGGCGGGCGCGCGTGCCCGTCGGGCAAATCACGTTGACCCGAAATGATCGTGTCAAGGTTTGCTGAAAAACATAAATCGCTTTGTCGTTTCCCCAAATCAGCATTATGGTCCGCCCATCCCGTTGCACGGTAGGGGACGCTTCGCGGTCGTCACGGACGTTGGCAGCGGGATGCGGTGGACGCGGGCGGGCGCAGTGCTGTTGGCACGGACGAACGGCTGCTCGCGGACGGTGAAGGCGTGTGGTTCTGATACTCCGACGCTAGTATCCAGCGCGATGCGCGAAAGCGCATTGCGCGACATGGTGGCCAGAAAGCCCGGTGCACCAGGAAGAGCGCGCTATAGACCGTTAAAACCATCGCGCAGGGAAGGCCGGGTGGCGGATTCAATTGGTCGTCGCAACACTCGATGAGGAGGTTGCGATGGGCATTCGAAAGAAACGGTCAACGCGGGGCAAGCTGGGATCATTGGGGCGCCCACCAGTTGCGGGGCGTGCGGAACAGCAGAAATTTTGGCGTGGGATTGCCGCTGGGTTGAACAGCGAGAATGCTGCGCTGGCTGCTGGATTATCGGATGCTGTCGGCCCCCGATTATTTCGAAAAGCGGGCGGCGTGGCACCGGCAATGTTCCGACCTTCAGCGAAGCCGCTCTCCGGACGGCACCTCTCTTTTTCTGAGCGCGAAGAGATTGCGCTGCTGAATGCGCAGCGCCATTCTGTACGAGAGATAGCGCGGCGTCTCAATCGATCTCCCTCGACCATCTCCCGTGAACTCGATCGCAATGCGGCCACGCACGGCGGCAAGATGGCCTATCGGGCGACGGCCGCCCAGTGGCATGCAGATCGATCGGCCCGGCGTCCTAAGCCGAGCAAGCTTGCAAGCAACGCCGCCTTACGCGCTTATGTTGAAGAGCGGCTTGCAGGGTTTGTCGCACCTCCAGGCGGCGTTCGGCGGAAGGCCGGTCGTGCGGGCTCTAGCCAGAATCAGGGGTGGACGAAAGCGTGGAGTCCCGAGCAGATTGCCCGGCGCTTACCGATCGACTTCCCGGATGACGAGGCGATGCGCATCAGCCACGAAGCCATTTACCAGGCGCTTTTTGTTCAGGGCCGAGGAGCGCTGAAACGCGAGTTGTCGTCCTGTTTGCGAACGGGACGTGCGCTGCGCGTGCCCCGAGCGCGTACGCGGAAGCGCAGCAAAGGCTTCATATCGCCAGAGATCATGATCAGTGAGCGTCCGGCCGAAGTCGCGGATCGAGCTGTGCCGGGACATTGGGAAGGAGATCTGATCGTCGGCTCCGCCAGCTCGGCAATCGGCACGCTGGTCGAACGCAGCACGCGGTTTACAATGCTCCTGCACCTTCCACGGCTGCCGGGGTTTGACGATGGCCCACGTACGAAGGATGGGCCTGCGCTCTCCGGACACGGAGCTGAAGCGGTACGCGATGCGATCACGCGCACCATCGTCACCTTGCCCAAAGAACTCCGCCGCTCGCTAACCTGGGATCAGGGGACCGAAATGGCTCAACACAGTGACCTCAAGATCGATACAGACCTTCAGATCTACTTCTGCGATCCAAGAAGCCCCTGGCAACGTGGCACGAACGAGAACACGAATGGCCTGCTGCGGCAGTACTTCCCGAAAGGTACCGATCTGAGCGTCTACGATGCTGACGAGATCGCCGCCGTGGCCGCAGCGCTCAATTCCCGACCGAGAAAGACGCTAGGATGGAAAACTCCAGCAGAAGCGCTTGACGAGCTGCTGTCACGAATGAAAACACTTGGTATTGCGACCACCGATTGAGCCCGCCGGGTCTGTCCGGCTGTACCTGTGGTGACTGCCGCCTGCTTTTTTTCTGCAGGCGGGCCACGGGCCTCAGCCGAGGTCCGGCCTTCCTCGCGCCCTCCACTCGGTGAGGGCGGGAATTTAGCTCATAGCTCGGGCGCGGAGCGCGTCGCGAGAGCGCGGATGCTCATGCCGAGCTACGCTCCGAGCTGATCGTGACATGCTGTTTGAGATTGTGGATCACACGATGCTACATGGCCGGTGCTCACCCTCCCCTGGAGGGGGAGGGTCGATCGCGCGCGAAGCGGGCGAGCGGGGTGGGGTGATGTCTCCACCGGCACGGGTGCGTGCGGAGACATCACCCCACCCCCGCCTCACGTTTCGCTGCGCTCCTCGTGAGGCGACCCTCCCCCTCCAGGGGAGGGTGGGAGCCCGGTGATCAGCCATGATGCAAGGACGTCAAAGCTGCGCTGTCACGACCGAGTCGAACTCACGCCACCAGCACGGCCTCGGCGCCGAGCACCGCATCGGCGCCGTCGGTGACGGTCTTTTCCAGGGACGGCGCCTGCACGGCAAACGTCTCGGCGAAGAACCGTGCCAGCGCCACGTGACGGGCGCCGACGGTCTCGCTCTCGCTGCGCGCGGCCAGCGCCTCGTTGGCCAGCATGCAGCCGCCGAGCGCCGAACCGAACAGGCGCAAGTACGGCGTGGCGCCGGCAAGCGCGTCGTTCGGGGCTGTCGCCAGCTTCTCCAACAGCCAGCGGCTGGAGCGGTCGAGCGCGCCGAGCGCGTCGCGCAGCTTGGCGCCTGTCGTGCCGAACGCCGGATCGTTGGAGGCCTCGACGCGGCGGACGATGTCGGTGAGCTCGTCGAGCAGCTTGAACACCGAGGCGCCGCCGTTCGCACCCAGTTTGCGGGTGACGAGGTCGATCGCCTGGATACCGTTGGTGCCCTCGTAGATCGCGGTGATGCGCGCGTCGCGATAGTGCTGCGCAGCGCCGGTCTCCTCGATGAAGCCCATGCCGCCATGGATCTGCACGCCGAGATAGGCGACCTCGTTGCCGATGTCGGTGGAGAACGCCTTGGCGATCGGCGTCAGCAGCGCGCCGCGCGCGGCCGCCTCGGCGCGCACGGCGGGATCCTTGGCGCGCACGGCGACGTCGAGCGCCACGGCGGTCGCGTAGCAGATCGAGCGCGACGCGGCGGTCAGGACGCGCATCTGCATCAGCATGCGCTTGACGTCGGGATGGGCGATGATCGCGTCCGAGCCGGTGCCTTTGCTGCCGACGGCGCGGCCTTGGCGGCGGTCCTGCGCGTAGGCGAGCGCCTGCTGATAGGCGCGATCGGCGACGCCGACGCCTTCGAGGCCGACTCCGAGCCGCGCCTGGTTCATCATCGTGAACATGCAGCGCATGCCGGCGTTTTCTTCGCCGATGAGATAGCCGATGGCGCCGCCATTGTCGCCCATCGTCATGGTGCAGGTCGGCGAGGCGTGCATGCCGAGCTTGTGCTCGACGCCGGTGGCGTAGATGTCGTTGCGGGCGCCGAGCGAGCCGTCGGCATCGACGAGGAATTTCGGGATCAGGAACAGCGAGATGCCCTTGGTGCCGGCCGGCGCGTCCGGCAGCCGCGCGAGCACGAAATGCACGATGTTGTCGGTCATGTCGTGGTCGCCATAGGTGATGAAGATCTTGGCTCCGGTGATGCGGTAGCTGCCGTCCGCGGCCCGCTCGGCGCGGGTACGCAAGGCGCCGACGTCGGAGCCGGCCTGCGGCTCGGTCAGTTGCATCGTGCCGGTCCATTCGCCGGAGATCAGCTTGCCGAGATAGATGTCCTTCAGCTCCTTGCTGCCATGGGCATCGAGCGCCTCGATGGCCGACAAGGTCAGCAGCGGGCACAGGCCGAAGGCGACGTTGGCCGCGCTCCAGATCTCGGTGCAGGCGGCGTTGATGGCGAGCGGCAGGCCCTGGCCGCCATGCGCCTCGGGGCCGGACACCGCGTTCCAGCCGGCCTCGGTCCAGCGCTTGTAGGCATCCGGCCAGCCCGGCGCGGTGGTGACCTTCTTGTCGGCGAGCTTGACGCCGTTCCTGTCGCCGATCTGGTTGAGCGGGGCGAGCACGTCGGTGGCGAACTTGCCGGCTTCCTCGAGCACGGCGGCGGTGATGTCGGGGTCGAAATCGCCGTAATGGCCGGCCTCGACCGCCGCCTTCAGCCCGGCGCCATGGTTGAGGGCGAGCAGCATGTCGTTGAGCGGGGCGCGATAGGTCATGGCGTGTCCTCGGGGGTCGAAATTGGCCGGTTTGGCCGCCGTCATCCCATGAAACCGGCCGGGTCTCAACTTTTTCGCAAGCCGTTGCGGCGGGCGGCCGCGGCGGACCCGGCGGGACAGGGTAAAGGCTTGTTCAGATTGACGAATCGGCGAGCGCGGCGGATCACCCGGAGCCCGCGCAAATTTCCTGCGGCGCAGCGGTTGAAATGGGCCGGCGCGCTCTGTAGACCACGGGCGCCGATCCGGAATCGCATGGCGCCCGCGCGCCATGCCGATCCGCCGGGCCTGATGGGGCGTAGCCAAGCGGTAAGGCAGCGGATTTTGATTCCGCCATTCGGAGGTTCGATCCCTCCCGCCCCAGCCAGATTTCCGGAGCCCAGTCGGTATCTTATATCTTTACGATTTTGTTGTTCTGAACCTCGCCAGGCGCCGCATTCCGAAACTCTGTTTGCGTTGTGTTCGCCAAAACGTGCGCTCGTCGTTTGCGTGCTGCCGCAAGGATGCGCGGAGCCGTGCGCTTGGCGTAGCCGGCGTTACTCCGGGCCAAGGATTCGGGATATCCCTGGCGAATTCGGCCGGGTACAGTCGACGAACCACGCGCCATGCCTTGCGGCACAGGCCAACGAATTTCTCGCCGCGCCGAAAGAGTGTGCTCTCGCCCGCGTCATCCCTGATGAACATTTCGTAGAGCTTATCAGCGGCACGCGGGGTGATACTCTTGATCGGCAAGCACCCGATGCGCTCGCCTCCTTTGTTGCGCACGTCGCAGATGGCTTGCATGCTGTGCTCGTAGCCGGGTCGCGAGCGCTTCGAGACCTCTTCGAGACATGCCTTTGTCTGCGCATATTCGCGGAAAAGCCAATCAACCGAGCCGACGCGCGCTACAGAAGCCTTTGGATCGGGGATGCCCTTTCGATTTTGGCATCGGCATCACTCCACGTCTCGTCGTCAGAATCACTGTCATCCGAAGGCAGCCGATCATTGGCACAATCAAGCTCTCCGACGTTCCATGCTCTTCGGCGAGCGCCAATGAGTGCGGGCTTCGGCATACTTCCTGCCTGCACCATCTGATCGAAGACGTTGAGGGAAGCGCAGATGCAAGCGGCTATGGCCTCACGGGTGATGAGCCGGGGCTTGAGCGATGACGAGAGAGACGTCCGCCTTGGCTCGGCGAGATCTTGGTAACAGAGCCTAGATTCTTCGTGCCCGTTCTATCTTTTTCGGCGTAGTTCGCTATCCTTGTTACGACATGAAAGATATCATCGTCATACGTCGATGTAGGTGCAATGGAGTTGCTGGAGATGAACAAGCAGGGTGGAGGCGTCGAGATCGCGAAGGGAAATCCCTTTCACGCAGATGTCGTCCGTATGCTCAGAGACGCAGACGAATATTATGCGTCGCTTTACCCGCAAGAAAGCAACCACTTGATCGATGTGAATGAGTTGGCGAAGGACGATACTCTTTTCTTCGTCGCTCAGATCAACGACAGGGTGATTGGCTGCACGGCCCTCGTCTTGTCACCTGACTATGGTGAGTTGAAACGCATGTATGTAGATCCTGCCTATAGGGGGCTGGGGGTCGCGCAAGATCTGCTGGATACGATCCTGCAGGCCTCGCGAGGGGCAGGGCTATCTTGTATTCGTTTGGAAACCGGGTACCTGCAGCATTCCGCGATAGCATTGTATCGAAAGAACAGCTTCTTCGAAATTCCGCCGTTTGGCGGTTACAGCATTGACCCGCTGAGCATATTCATGCAGCGCGACCTCTAGCAACCTGTTGAATGTCCCACAGGCATCTGCCTGCACTTTGGTGCCGACGTTGGATTCTGTCGTTGTCTTGGTCGTTGCGCGGTATTCGCTCTTCTGCGCGGCGGCCGCAGGCGGCCTATTGAGGTCAAGCTCGAACAGGAATTGAATCGGAGAGAAGGGCATAAGAACCCTGTCTTTCCATTTGAGGAGCATCAAGTGGACGCCAGTTCCCTAAGGGCTATGCGCTTCAACAGCAGCGCGGCACGCTCGATGTTGCGATCGTCGAAATCATATGAGGGGCTGTGCAGGCTGGCAGCACCGTCCGTCCCCTGACCAATCAAGCAATACGCCCCCGGGACCTTTTGTAGAAAGAACGAAAAGTCCTCTCCGGCCATGCTCGGACGAACGTTGCTCAGGATGTCGTCTTGATCAAGCAAGCTGTCTGCAACGCCGGTCACGAGAGCAGCGCGGTCCGCACGATTGATCGTGGCTGGATAGAGCCTTTTGTAGGTCACCAATCCCGTCAAATCATGGGCATCGCAGACGTGGTCCACGATATCTCGGATCTTCTTCTCAATAGTCGATTGAACGTCCGTACAATATGTACGTACCGTGCCGACACAGTCGACCCGATCGGGAATCATGCTGCCCTTGAGAGGGCTTCCGCCGTGAATGCCTCCGATAGATATGACGGCAGCCTCCCCGGGATCCACATAGCGCGATACGACGTTTTGCAGCATCGAGATGATGTTTGCGGTGGCAACGATCGGATCCCTCGTCTGGTGGGGAATTCCGCCATGGCCACCCGCTCCAAGGACGGAGATTTCGATCCGGTCCGCCGCGGCCATCACCGCCCCGCTATTGATGGCGATCTTTCCGATTGGAAGCCACGGCGCATTATGAATTGCATAGATCGAGCTGAGCGGGAATCTCTCAAGCAATCCATCTTCGATCATCGCTTTTGCACCCGCTCCCCCCTCCTCAGCGGGCTGAAAGATGCAACATACGGTTCCGGAAAACTCACGGTTCGCTGAAAGCTCTCGTGCGGTGGCGAGCAGAATGGCCATGTGGCCGTCGTGACCACACGCATGCATGCAGCCGCTGTTCTGCGACTGCCAAGCAAGACCCGTCTGCTCCGTCAATTCCAGGCCGTCCAACTCTGCCCTCAACCCCACATACTTTCTGGGGCCAGTCCCTTTGATGCCGCGAATGATGCCGACCACGCCGGTTCCGCCGATCCCGGTTTGTATCTCGTCGGCACCGAGCGCTTGCAGACACTCCACAACCATCGCCGACGTCTTGAGCTCCTTGTACCCTAACTCCGGAATCGAATGCAGCGCCCTGCGGATGCGTATCGCTTGATCGAGAGTGCCTGGCTGCAGTGCGTCACGCAATGACATATCATCTCCTTCGTCTCGAAGCGGGCGTCCTCGTCGCTGCGACCCGCTACGCCAGCCTCTGGATGTTCTCGGACAAGGCCATTGCCTCCGACCTTCCACGAACAGGAGCGAGTTGGTGAAACGACAGCATGTCCTCCAGGGCGGCCGCACAGGAAATGACGTCGTGGTCGCCATTTGTCGGCCCGATCACCTGCAGTCCTACTGGAAGACCCGACCGCGTCACACCGCAAGGCAGCGACAACGCAGGAAGACCGGCCACGGCCGCAACGTAGGTCAACGCTGTCCAGTCGAAATAGCCATCGAATACATGGCCTGCACATTCAACTACGGTCGGCTGATCGATCGGATGAGCCGGCACGATTGTCGACGGACATATCAAGAGATCGTATGTTTCGAAGAAATCAGCCACATGCTGCACGATGCGAACCCGCGCCTGTTCGGCTTCAAGCATCTGGTCGATCGTCAGCTGCAGCCCCTCGGTCACGTTCTCCCTGATATCGGTTGATCTCACCAGCGTACCCTGCTTCCTCAGGACGCTACCAAGGCTGCACGCCAATACGTAAGCACGCATCACTCGAAAACATCGCTGGACACCATCTAGATTCGGAGACGCCTGATCCACGACGACGCCATTGGCCTGAAGTCGCGCCGCGGCATTTTGCACGATGCAAGCGACTTCGGGGTCCACAGGGCCAATGTTCAGATCAGCGGAGAAGGCGACTCGCTTCGGCAACTTCTGGACTTCAGCCGCGCTGGCAAACGACCGCAATGGACGTGGTTTGGAAAGCAGATCCCTGTGGGTCTCGCCCGACATGGCGTCAAGGAACATTGCAAGATCGACGACGTTTCGTGCCATGGGGCCTTGGACCGCTAGCGTCTGATCAACGGATGCGCGGTTAGCCATCGCGACCCGCCCCGGCGACGGCCTCATCCCAACAACGCCACAAAAGCTCGCGGGAATGCGCAAGGATCCCCCCATGTCAGAGCCATGAGCAAGCCACGTCATATTCAACGCCAGAGCAGCAGCCGAACCGGAAGATGATCCCCCCGGCGAATATTTGACGTTCCACGGGTTCAAACACGGGTCAAAGACCGGATTCAGAGAATTGAATCCAACGCCGAGTTCAGGGACGTTGGATTTTCCAAATACAAGTCCCCCTTCATCCTCGATGTGCTGGACGACCGCATCAGTGAAGGCTGGAACATGATCGCTATATATGAGAGATCCGGCCGTCGATCGAACCCCGGACACTTTCTGAAGGTCCTTGATGACCAGCGGCAGGCCAGACAGTTGGCCGCGCTCGTCGCGAGGCTTCTGCATCAATTTTGATGCACGATCATGCGCCCTATCGAAGCAGAGCGTCGGCAGGGCGTTGACGGTCGAGTTGACCTCGCCGACGCGCTGTTCCACGGCATCAAGGCAATCATGCGGAGTCACGTCGCCGCGTCTAAGCAGGGACACGATCTCAACAGCCGAATAGTCGAGCAAGGCGTTCATCGCTGGTGTGCCCCTTCGAAGATGAGTAAAGCGGTGCCCGCCACTGCCGTGATTGCGCCCAGGAGCGAACTTGCATTCGGTCTCTCACCCCGCGTAAGCCAGAGCAGAAGCAGGAGCACCAGCGGCGTCGAGGACGCGTATGTCATCGATATTGCGATTTTTCCGCTCGTGATCGCCAGCATAAGAAGCGTCAGGCCGCCGCACATTCCAACGAGCGCACTCACAACGATCTTGGCGTAAACGGTAGCTGAGCTGGCGTCTGTCCTGATGTCGTCGCTGCGGGTCCGGCCCATGATGACAAACAATAGGGACGCTGCGCAGAACCGTATTGTCGTCGCCATGATGGGCGACGTTCCCGCCGTTACGACGGGAGTCGAGATCAGCGTGCCGATCGCCTGGCATCCGGCTGCAAGAACCGCCAATGCGACGCCCGTGTTCTGACGTTCGGCGTTGAGATGTCCATTCAGGGGAGCGCCGGCGCCTCCTCTGAAGGCAATGACAATCAACGCCCCAGTCATTACAAGAAGAATACCAACTCCCGCCTCTATCGTGGTCCTCTTGTGATAGATGGCAGCCTCCAGCACGGCGCCGATAACGACGTTGGACGAGAATATGATGCTGGTCTTCTTCGGCCCTATTTTGCTGATGGCGGCAATGAGAGACAGGTCGCCGACCACAATTCCAATGAGGCTCGATGCCGCGAGCGTCAGCGCGTCCGCGACACTCACGCGAAGCGGAACATCGGCGATGAACAGCACCGGTAGCATGAAAAAAGACGCGAAGATCATTCGCGTCTTCGTGAACTCGAAAACACCTGTGGTGCGACTGACGTCAGCGGCAATGAGGCTACTGATCGCCAGGCACGCAGCGGTTCCAAGCCCGGCAACTTCGACGCCGACCGTCATTCGACGTTAGCCGTCTCGACTGTTGCGTCATCAGACCTGGTATCATCTGGATAGATGTCTTCCATCGAGTTGTGCGTTATGGAATCCGACACCATGTCTTCCGGCGACGCAAACGTCAGGACCACAACGGTTCTCTTGGTAGATCCCGTCAGGGGCGCCACACGATGCAGTGTCGTATTCGCCTTCATAAAATAGCAATGTCCGCTGTTGACGTAGAGAGACCGAACGACGTTGTCTTGCAGGATCCGCCGGAGGTATGGCTCAGTCGAGCCTTTCTGCCATTCGACGTTCGAGAGGTACTCGACGCGTCCCCCGAGGAGCGGATCTGGAGCCTCAATGACAAAAATGAGGGCATAGGCATAATCGTCCCAATGCCATCCATGGGTGTCGCCAGGCTCGCACTGGCTGTTGATGATATACTCCTCGGGTCGGTAAGGAACCCGTTCAATGTTCTCACCGGCGAGCTTCCGGAGGAAGGAGAGAACCGCGTCGCTATTGAAGATGGCCGGAATAATCCCGTCATGTTGACAAATAGCGTCACGCCCGACGCTGCTGTAGGCTCTTGGTGTGTTGCCGCTTTCCTTGATGGTCAGCTTTCGCCGCTTCGACTCCCGGTCGAGCAGGATATTGGCTTCGCTGGTGAGCGCTTCGACCATATCCTTCGGAAGAAGCTGATCGATGACAGCGACGTGATTGCTCCTGAACGTTTGTGACAGCTGATCGATGGCGGCTTGCGACAGGCCGCCAATGTGACTGGCTAGGCGCAGCTCGGTGTCTGTGGGCGTGCAGTTTGCTGACAGATTCATTGCAACCTCAAGTTCGCTGCTGAAAGAGCCAGGGCGGATCCCCCCGCCCGAGGACGTGCGGCTATGCATCGCGCGCGTCGCGACTGCCTCCGTCGTTCTGTACGGTGCCTGTGGGCCATGGAAGTATCGATACCGTATTTTTCGGATATGGCCGCCCGCGGTGGTCGTCGGTAGCTATGGACGACAGGGCATTGGGCTCGCTCTGCTTCGCGTTGAAGGCGACAAATCACAAAGGATGGCGTCGGTGAGCGAGAGCCAAGCAGGATGCGGCGCGATATTGCGAATGTTCGACGCGGCTCCCTGACGTTCAGTATCGTGTCGCGAAATTAAGGAGTGCGTCTCCGACGGACATCCTCCCTACGTCACGCCGCCTGTTCGGCGTTCATCGCCGGTGCCGTTCGCCGCGGCGCTGCTTGCCTGCTAATCACCGTGTCATCCACCGCCGCTCGGAGCTCTCTCTCAAGCCACCTCGACTTCACCGACGATGTGTTCGCTCAATAGAGTGGAATCAGCGATGATGAATTATGAAGGCATATTTGTCCGGGCGATCGACGCTCTTCGTGAGGAAAGGCGATATCGGACATTTGCCACTCTGGTGCGCAATCCCGAGACTGCGCCGACTGCGCTCTGGCGACCGCCGGGCGAGACACGAGCACCACAGCCCGTCACCGTCTGGTGCTCCAATGACTATCTCTGCATGGGCCTGCATCCGGATGTGATCGAAGCGTCCACGGAAGCGTCCCGGAGCTTTGGCACGGGCGCGGGAGGAACAAGGAACATCTCCGGCACGCACCAAAAAATCGTAGAGTTGGAGCAGGAGCTGGCCAGTCTGCATGGAAAGGAGGCGGCGCTCGTCTTCACGTCAGGCTGGGTATCGAACTTCGCAGCAATCTCCACCATCGGGACTCTGTTGCCGGACTGCGTGATATTTTCAGACGCGGACAACCATAACTCGATCATTGAGGGTATCAGCCGCTCGAGATGCGAGAAGAAGATCTGGCGTCATAACGACGTGAGGCATCTTGAGCAGCTGCTTGCCACGGAGCCCCGCAATCGCGCAAAACTCATCGTATTTGAAAGTCTCTATTCGATGAGCGGCAGTATTGCGCCCATCGGCGGGATCGCTGCTCTCGCTGAACGGTACGGTGCCATGACCTACATCGACGAAGTTCATGCCGTGGGGCTGTATGGACCTCAAGGTGGGGGCATTTGCGATCGAGACGGCCTCGCAGATCGGATCGACGTCATTCAAGGTACGCTCGCCAAAGGGTTCGGATCGCTTGGCGGCTATGTCGCCGCAAATGCATCGATCGTCGATTCAATCCGAAGCTATGCGCCGTCGTTCATCTTCACGTCGACGATACCGCCACACGTCGCCGCGAGCGCAACGGCGGCGGTACGGCATCTGCGCCGGTCCAAGGCCGAACGCGACCAACAGCAAGCGGTGACGCGCAGGGTCCGGCGTGCGCTTCAGGCCGCGCGCCTGCCGGTCATGGCCAATGAATCGCATATCATCCCGGTCGTGGTAGGCGACGCGCAGAAATGTACCGCCGCGAGCCAGATGCTGTTGGAACGACACGGGATATATGTTCAGCCTATAAATTATCCGACTGTGAGCAAGGGCACGGAGCGGCTTCGTCTGACTCCGACACCGGCCCATCGAGACGTGCACATCGACCTGCTGGTCGCCGCTCTCTCTGATGTCTGGGCGTCTCTCGAGCTTCCGTACGATGAACGGGCCGCGCGATCTCCGATCGTTGGCATGACGGACGACGCGGTCAATCCGAAAGACATGACGAATCAGCGGTCGGTTCCGGCGGAGTAAAGGCGGACGCACCGCGCGTCGTGACGATGCGGCATCAGGCATGACGAGGGCGGATACATGACGCATTCCAAGTACAAGATCCTGTTCGTAACGCAGCACTATCATCCAATTCATCTGGCAGACGACCGGATCTATATTGTTGAACCCATCCAGTACGAAGTGCTGGCGTCCATGCTGGACAAGGATGAGGTGGACATTTCTCTGCTGGATCAGCGCCTTGATCGCCGCCCGTTGGCCCTGCTCGAGACGATAAGGCGCCTGCGTCCGAACTTCGTCGGATTCACGTCTTGGACGATGCATGTCGACCTCGTGCGGATGCAGGCGGCGCTGGTCAAGCAGATCGACCCTTCGATCATCGTTGCGGTAGGGGGGCATCATGCTAGCCTAAGTCCGTCCGACTTTGCGGACCCCAACATTGACTACGTCATGATGGGAGAGGCTTATCTCTCTTTCCGGGATCTGATCCTGCGCTGCCGGGAAAGCGAGCGTAACGTAGCTGATCTGGCAGGCGTTGCCTGGCAGGACAACGGCAAATTCTTCTCGAACGGCAAGGCGGTCGTTCCGAAGTCCTTCGATCTCGACAGCCTCCCCCTCCCGGACCGAAGCATCCTCGGCAAATATAAGGGCAGATACTATCACCTCTGGTGGAAGCCGGTTGCTGCCCTGAGGACGTCCATGGGATGTCCCGCAAGATGCTCGTTCTGCAATTTGTGGCGGCCGAACCTCGGAAAGTATCTAACGTGGAGCCCGGAATACATCGTCGAGTATCTCAAGACGATCGAGGAGCCGTATGTCATATTTACAGACGACCACTTCTTCGGGGACGGGCGCCGGGCGCACGCCATTGGTGAAGCGATCCTTCGGGCGGGCATCAAGAAGGAGTACTTGTTCTACAGTCGGGCGGACGCGATTGTCAGAGACCCGAGCCTGGTCGCGCTGTGGTCGCGGGTTGGGCTCAAGCGCCTTCGGATGGGTCTGGAGAGCTATTCCGATTCCGAGCTCGGTGCCATGGAAAAGGGCAGCTCCGTGGCGCACAACGACAGGGCCATCGAGATTCTCAAGAAGAATGATGTCTTGATCGAAGGCCTGTTCATCGTCGGTGTCGACTACAAAAGAGAACAGTTCGAAAACTTGACGAGCTACATCCGCAGCCGAAAAGTCGATATCCCGAACATCACTGTCGCGACGCCGATGCCGGGGACGACAGACTACGCCAAGAACGAAGACGCGCTCATTTACAAGAATCCGACGTACTACGATTTTCAGCACGCCGTGCTCCCCACAAGGCTCGATATCAAGGAGTTCTGCCATCTCTATGGGAAGATGCTGCTCAAGGTCCAGAGACCGCCACTCGAGCAGATCCGGCGCATAGGTCTGTTCAAATTCATTTGTAACGTTCCGTCATTCTGGATCTACTTTCTTCGCGTCTACACGTCTTACAAGCACTACGGCTACGTAGAGCGAAGCGGGGGCGAACTTCCAACACTTCCATGGGTTGATATGCGGCGCGGAAGCTGCGGCGGTGACGCGGTAGCGGACAAGAAATATGGCTCCGTCGACATCGACAAGGTGTTTCCGACAGGGGTTCCGTCATGACGGACGAGGCCGACGTCACGAATGATATCAAGCTGCGCTTCGGACGCCCCGACGATTTTGCCGCGCTTAGGTCTCTGCGGGGCGAGGTGTTCTGCGATGAGCTTGGGATTCAGGAGCGATCCTATCACGACGTCATTTTCGATTGGTATTCGAAGAATGTCGTTTTGCTTGCGGGCAACCGTTTGATAGGTGCTGTTCGTCTTGCCTACATCCGAGATTGGCAGGAGTACTATGTCAGCTACCTATGCCTCGCGGCGCAATACCGCCGGAAAGCGCATCTGCGGCTGTTGTTCGGAGCCATTATTCTGCTCATGAAGCGAAATGGGATCAGGTCAATCAGGGCGGATTCGTCCGACGCAAATCTGATGATGTATCAGGCGATGGGGTGCGTTCCCATCGGAGGAAAGTTCAAGAAGCCAGGATTTGTCTGCGACTGGACACCGATGCGCTACGACATTGGTGTCAATGCAGCGGCGGAGGAGAGTCTTTCAGAACGCGCGGCGGCTCATTTTGAACCGTGGACCGAGAGCGATCTGACATGGGTGTTCGACACCGTGTTTCATCGGTGTGACACCGCGTCGGCATTCGGGGCGACTTTCGAGGCCCTTCTCGAAAAGGATCTGATCCCTGGGCATCTGCCGTATCTGGCTCGTCCCGACCGGGTGATCGACCTGCCGCACGATGAGGCGTTTACGCGTCATCTGAGGACAGTCGAGGTGCGGTCAGATGACGATGAATTCTTTTCGGCAACTTCAACAGCATCTCCCACTCGCCCTGCCTGCCCGGATCGCACGACCATCACCGCGAGCAGTCGGTTCGCGCATCTGAATGCTCGGTTTTCGTCCAAGACCCTGGTGGCGGTTCTTGTCGACTCGGAGGCGTTGGTCTTCGCGCGACTATACGCTGTCCTGACCTGCAAGCGTCTGGTCGAGTTGAACGATTGGGGGGAACTGCCCTCTCTCTGCCCACCGTCCGTATCGAGCGTGACTGCCATTATCGGACCGGCTGATCGGGCGCTGCCGAAGGCGGTTTTATCGGCAGCGCAACGCCGATGCGCTATCGGGCTCCTGAGCGCCGCGGACCTGCCGGCTCTCTCGTCGACGTTGCTCGGCTCGTATCTGAACTTCATTGGACCAACACAAGTCGCGATCGCGGTCCATCCGGCGGGTCTTGCGTCGTACGAGGCGCCGACAGGCGAGTGCGGTCGTGGGCTCGGCCCAGGTTTGTGGAGCCTCGCCGGTGGACCAGAAATGACCGTCGTCGCGATTGGCCCGTATCATTTGCTCATCGTGCCCGCCAGGATATGCCGAGCTGCCGTAGCGGCCATTTCAGAATTTCTCAAGGTTGGCTATGCCATCGGACAATCAGTCCGATTGGTCCGCGAGGAGTGCCTGGGCGATGAGCCGATCCTGCTGATGGGAGATCCGAGCCTTCGCCTCGATGTCGCCCCGTCAGAGAAGAACGTGGAGGCGACGTGGCGCTTGGCGGCCGTCTCGAACTGATGTTCGTGCTGAACAACTCATTTTCGATGCCTGCTTTCACGGCCGCGGTGGTGACAGGGACGCTATGCGTTGTTGGGCCGTGTTTTCTTTTCGGGCTGGCGCTGGTCGCGACGATCTTCGTGCGCGCGATGCCAAGGCGATCGGGTGAACGCAGGCTTGCCGGGTTGGGGAACGAGGTCAGGATTTATCACGACAAGCATGGCGTTCCCCATATCTTCTCGGAGAATTTTCAGGATGCCGCGCGGTGCCTGGGTTACCTGCACGCAAGCGAGCGCCTGTTTCAGATGGAAATTCACCGACGTGCTGGACAAGGGCGACTTTCCGAAATCTTCGGGGCGGATTTCGTCGACACAGACAAAATCATTCGTGTTCTAGGTCTCTACCAGCTGGCCAAGACCAGCTTTGCCGCGCTTGCGCCGGAAACTCAATCCACGCTTTCGGCCTATGCGGACGGCGTCAATGCATTCTTGTCGACGCACCGAAGCAAACTGCCGTTTGAGATGGTCTGGTTGAGATTCCGGCCGGAGCCATGGTCTCCCATTGATTCAATCGTGTGGGGCAAGCTCATGGCTTGGCAAATGAGCCGGAACTATCTCGCCGAGCTGAATCGAGCCGAGTTGACCAGCAGAATCGGAACGGTCGATGCCGGCCCGTTCTATCCCGATCCCATGCGGGGCAAGACTGGACCATCGGCGTCGGGTGGGTCTGGTGGCTCGCGCGGACAATCCGACTTTTCAGACAAGATGGGAGCGCTGCTCGGATTGGCCAATGGCGCTTCAAATGCTTGGGTCGTCGCCGGCGAGCGAACCACCAGCGGCCACCCGCTCCTCGCGAACGATCCGCATCTTGACGTGTCGTCGCCAGTGCTCTGGTTTTTATGCCGGATCGTCACCCCCGAAGGATGGGTGAAAGGAGCCGGAGTACCAGGCGTACCGATGATCCTGCTTGGACAGAACGAGAGCTTCGCCTGGGGAACCACGGCGGCGATGTCCGACGTTCAGGATCTGTTCGTGGAAACTCTGGATCCGGCGGATCCGACCAAATATCTTGCGCAGGCTGGCTCTCACGCATTTGACAGGCATGAAGAGACGATCCGAGTCCGAGGTCGGCCCGACGTCAAATTCGCCATCCGCAAGTCGCGGCATGGCCCGGTGCTATCCGATGCTGTCCCGCGTCTTGCCGCGCTGGCGGGCAGCGATGGCGTCATCGCGCTATCCTTCAGCGGGCTCGGAGATTGTGACCGCACTGCCGAGGCGTTTCTGAAGCTCAATCGGGCGCGGAATTGGGAGGAGTTCAAGGATAGTTTGCGGCTGTACGAAACGCCTGCGCAGAACATGTTCTACGCCGACGTCGCCGGCAATATCGGTGTCATGAGTCTAGGGCGGGTCCCAGTGCGCAAGTCGGAATATGGCCTGCATCCCGCGGCGGGATCAACGGGTGATGCAGACTGGTCAGGCTACGTTCCGTTCGAGCAGATGCCGCACTCGTTCAATCCGGCCTGTGGCTATATCCATAATGCGAATGGTCGACCGGCCTGGTGTGGGCACGATGTCTTTATGGGATGCGATTGGGAAGAGCCGTATCGGACACAAAGAGTCCAGCAGTTTTTCGACAACATCAGATTGCACTCGCTGGAAACATCTGCCCAAATGCAGGCCGACATTCTATCTCTCGCCGCTCAGGATCTTCTGCCGATTTTGCTTCGAGCAACCCCGTCCAGTCCACTGGGACGGCAAGCCCTCGCGCTGCTCTCGAAGTGGGACGGCACGATGCACAAGGACTGGGCAGAACCGCTCATTTTCAACGGGTGGATGCAGGCGCTCCGACGAATGCTGATCGATGACAAGGCGAAGGTGAAGCTTGAGTATGTCGGGCCATGTGCGGCTTCGCTCCTCAGGAAGCTTATCCTGGAGCATCCCAAATGGTGCGCTTCGGGCGAAGAGACGGATCTGGAATGTCGTGCATGTCTGACGCGGGCTCTCGAAGAAGCTATGGCGATGCTCTCGAGGCGCCGCGGATCTGACCTGACGAAATGGCGGTGGGGAGACGAGCACATCTCGACGCTTTCGCACGTCTTCTACTCGCGGATACCGATCTTCAGGTCATTGAGCGAGCTTGGCGTCGGAAGTGGCGGGGACCTGTATACGCTCAACAGCGGAGGTGCTCTGCAGCCGCACCATGATCGCCCGTTCGAGCGGAAACACGTTCCGACATTTAGAGCCCTATATGATCTCGGCGATCCGGATCGGTCCCGCTTCATGATCGCGACCGGCCAATCTGGCCATATCTTCTCGCGCTTTTACGGAAACCTGACGCCGCTTTGGAACGAAGGCGAGTCGATCACGCTGGCTGGCGATGAGTTGGCCTTGCAGCGTGAAGGCGCGACTCTCATGAGATTTATTCCGTAGGGCTGACAGGGCAGTCACATGGCGGTCGAGGAAGCATCTTTGGTCAAATCGGGTGATACGGAAGCCGATTCCTCGGGCGCGCCGTTGCCGCCGGTTGACTCAGGGTCCAGTCGATCAAGTCCCTATGTTTCGGGGCTGATCGCAGTCATGTTTTGGGGAACGACTCCGGCCGCGACGGTACTGGTCGCCCATGACATGCCCTCATCGTTGATCGGGCCGTCCAGACTTCTCCTGGCCGCGGTCTTCCTCCTACCAATGGTTCTCCTGCTTCGGCCGCCGCTTCCGACCGATAGGGGAGGTTGGATTGCCGTCGCGATCAACGGTATGATCGGGTTCGGTGGTTCGTTCTTTCTGCAGGGTCTGGGCTTCTCGCGAACGTCGACTTCGCACGCGGCTCTCATCTTGGCTTGCGCTCCGGTGTTTACATCCATCATCCAGCATGTGCTGTCCCGGACATTTCCCCGCACTCTTTGGCTGATCGGAAGTGCGATGGCATTGTGTGGTGAGACGTTTCTGATCGGCGCTCGTTCGAACGGCGATGTCTTCGGCAGTGGAACAATGGTGGGCGACGTCATCGTTCTCATCGGCACCATTACGGTCAGCATTGGATATGTTGCAGGCGCTCGCGCATCTGCGCGAATTGGCCTGTTCGGAGCGACGGCATGGTCGATCATCTTCGGTGCTGCTCTTGTGACGCCGCTGTTGCCCTCTGTCCTGGAGGCGATCTCCGGGGTGACGGTCGTAGGAGGAGGGGCCCTGTTCTTTCTTGCGGTCTTTTGCACCTTGATCGGATTCGCCGCATGGTTCTGGGCTCTGGACAAGGGAGGCGTCTCGGCGATTGCGCCTCTGCAGTTCGGACAGCCGATCGTATCACTCTTGATAGCCGTGATCTTTCTGGGAGAGCAGCTTTCGATGAGCATTTTTGCTGCAGTTGGATTGGTTCTCACGGGGGTATACTTCTGTCGAAAGTCGGCGTGAGAGGTCGTATCCCGCGAGGTGGGTCGCCGGTTAGCAATGCGGCTCTTGATGTGCGTTCCGCAATAGCGGCTGGGCGAATTGCTGTGCTGGATGAATGCGGTTGCAGGTTGTTGTTGTCAGCGAGCCGGACCGCAAGGTCGAAGAACAGCGTTTCGTTCAAGAACTCGTCGCGGATCTCTGCATCCGGTTCATCATGACGCTGCGGGTGAGCTCGGTACTTTGTCCGAGACGATCGCGCCCGGCTTGCCGTCCGGTGCGACAATCGCAGTCAGCCCGCGCTTCCTGTCGCCCGAGAGCGAAGTATCGGCAAATGCTCCCAGCCATTCCGCGGTGACGATCGTCGATCGCACAGCTGTCAGCGCGAACGCTGGCTCGGCACGCTCTTGGCGCGGCGGACCGCAAACTGCTGATCGGCACTCGAACTGCCGAGCTCTCGTCCTTGGACGGGGCTTACCGCCTGCAGGTGCTTGCGGGCGGCTCGCTGTAGCCAACAGCCAGAAGGCAACTTGGGCCCGGAATGAGAGGTCTGGTTAGGTCACCGGGGTCGCCGCGCTGTAGGTGCGGTTGGCGCCGTCCACCTGCAAGGAGCATAGATCCAACGGCTCGGGTACAATCTCTCGTTGCGCGTGAAGTACCCCGGTCCTGCGCAGCGCTCCTGCGCAGATGTGACGTTTTGCTTTGGAAGCGGCGAGGTCTCGGAGGGATGGTTGGTCTAAGATGTCAGTGTCGATTCCCAAGCATTTGCGCGATGTAGATACCGTACGGTCAGAGACTCTCGCCTCCAACGCAAGGGTCGGTCGCCCATCAAAGACCACGGGATCGGCGAGTGGTTGCGCATTCCATCCAAGCCGGTTCAGCCGCCGTACCCAACCCGGCTTGGATTGCGCGATAAGACCCGTGATGCCGAGGTACTGGCATATCTCTGCTATGGCGACCATCAGTCGACGCGAGGCTAGAACGTCACCGTTTCCGATCTCGGACCTGGCGCAAAGACGGGTCCATTCGAAGATGTCCGGCGCCTTCGGATATGATCGCCCCCGCACCAGCTCCGGATACACGTGCGACAGGAGATGCGGCCTGGTCGTCGGAAGAAGCCGCGAGTACGCCATCACCCGTCCGTCGTGGATATCAACTACATGCAGCGCATCATCACCATCAAACTGGTCCCGATCGCGCCGGTCCGGCTTGACAAGGCTTGACCACGCAAGCGCTTCCACGAAGATCCTATATCTAAGATCGTAGATTTCATCCATAAGGCTGGGGGTCGCCAGTTTTGAATCCTCGTAGAACGCAAATATCATCATGGTCTCCTCGGGTAGGGAGACCAACCGATCATTTTGCAGAAGTATTGGCGATGCCGTTCTAGTACAGTATTTACTTCATACCGGCTTTAGCGAACCGTTCAATATCGCGATGCGGACGGCCTCTGTTCGGCTGCCGGCGCGAAGCTTCGACATCGCGTTGCGAAGATATTGATCGACGGTTCGCTTGGAAAGACGAGCCTCAAAGGCGATTTCCTTGGATTTCAGGCCGTGCATCGCCCAATGTAGGCATTCCAGTTCGCGCGGCGCGAGCACGCACGCTCGCTCCTCTTTCGCCGTTGCAGGTCTTTTCGCGTGTATCATTTGGTCGACACGCTGATGACTGAGTAACGCCATGAAATGAAGATTGTGCCGATCGCTTCGCTGCAGCGGCTTGGCGCCCGTCGCAAACGATACGCAGGTTGTGCGCATTTGCGGACCGTGGATCGGGACCGTGAAGCCGTCAATCAGTCCTGCGTCCCTTGCTTCGTCCATGAGCTTTCGTTGTTTTGCGGTGAGCGGCTGAACCGCACACTCCTCGCTCCAGACGTACGGCGTCGCTCTTTCCCGAAGCAGTTGGGCAATCGGGTCTATATGGACATAATTTCTCTCATTATAATATCTGATCCAGGCATCATTCCAGCCACGTAGCTGGATATGAGGCTCGAGGATTTCCATTCGGCTCGGCAGGTCAGCGATAAAGACGCCGGTCACTCCGAAGCGCTCAGTGGAGGCTAGAAGCAGCTCGAGTAGGCTGTCGATGCTAGTAGCATCAGCGATAGCTTCGCCGTAGGCCTGAGGGATCTCAAACATTGCCTTCTGTCTCGAACGCAAAGTAGTCAGGATACTGCCGATAGCTGACGGATATCTCTCGTCCGGACAGTCACCCTAGAAGTTCGCGAGTCGCCACACATTCAACCAGCGCACCTCTTCCCGACGTTCCGTTCAGAAATTCCTCGTCTCGCCCGCGCGGTCGTGCACAAAAAAATTGGAGAGTCGCTTCTTCGACATGCCCTACAACCTCTGCGGATGATTAGCAGTGACGGTATAGGAATGCAACCGTTCTGGTTTCCTTGGAATGGTTTTTTGCAGATTGAATGGCAATCTGGTCGGAGCGGTGCGTCGAATGTCTGCCGTACGACTCTGGTAATCGGCCGCAGACATCAAGAAAGCTGTGGCGAAACCCATTCACCGATTCCTCTGCTGGGCGGCTCTCGCTGCCATCAAACGCGACCGAACGATAATGAACGGCCAGAAGCCGGCGGCCCCGACGTCCTGGGTAGGAGACGAGAGTGTCAGCGAATACACGTATTGATTGACGATGAGAAGACTGATCCAGCCAGCACTTGAAAAGCGGTCTGCAAGCGCAGCGTTTTTTCGCCATCAACGCGAACAGCCGGCCTGCTGAACCGATCGCGCCGCGCGTCGGGATACGACGCGTTCATTGAGAAGGCAAACAACCGATTGATATTGCGGCAGTTCGTCTCGACGATTTGCCAAAATGGCTTTGATATCGTTGCATCATCAAACTGATTTTGAATCCGCCATGCGGCCTCTCATCCAGCAGCGTGGCCCGACGTCATGGAATCGTCATTGGTGGAATGACCATGGAAGTTGCTGGCAAGTCATATGCCTCTTAATCAGCGGGTCCTAGGTTCGAGCCCTATGCGCCTGCCGCCAACAATCTATGGTTGTGTTTGATCCAAGGCCTGAACTGCAGGCCTCGTACGGGCAATCTTCAACACGGTGGGTGAGATCGATTATGTCGTCGGTGACGTGCCCGTGGTTGCTCACTCTGCTCGAACCAAGGAGCGCGACATCAATCGACGCCCGTGAGGCCGGCACATCGAGACTGTGAATAGCTCGGATCAAAACGATCAATTTTACGAATGATCTGGGATCGCTCATCAATGACGCGATCGGTCGGGCGCGGGCGCGTCGCCGTGAGGTCGGTCGGGGGCAAGCTCGTTTCGTAGAAAACGCGCCACCAAGGGGGGATTCATGACAAGAGGACTGCAGCGGTCCGCTTCCGCAGCGTTGATGTTGGCCGGGATGATCCAGGGTGCGTGGGCCGCCGAGAACGCGGCCACCAACTATCCGGCGGGCTCGCCCGGCGTGTTCATTGCGTCGTTTCCGCCGATCCCGGGCCTGTTTGCGATCAGCCAGACCAGCTACACCAGCGCCAACGGCCTGTATGACGGGCAGGGCAAAAAGCTGCCGATCGACTTCAAGCTCTCCGCCGTGTCGGAGACGATGCGGTTTCTCGCCAGTTATCCCGGCGACTTTTTCGGCGCCCATGTCTATTCGCAGCTCGTGGTGCCCTTCGTCCATCTCGAAAGCACCAATCCCGGCGGATCGTTCCAGGCCAACGGCCTTGCCAATCTGACCTTCTCGCCGATCATTCTGAGCTGGGCGCTGTCGCCCGTGCAGACCTTCACGGTCGGCCTGGACATCATGCCCAACACCGGCACCTATTCGGCGCGGCAGCCCCTCAACGTCGGCACGAACTACACCACCATCTCGCCCGTCCTCGCCTATCGCTATGCCGATCCGAAGGGCTTCGAATTCGCCGTCTCGCCACGTCTGCTGCTCAACGGCACCAATACCGATTCGGTCAACGCCTTCACGCAGCTGACCCAGCAGTACCGCAGCGGTGATGCGCTGGTGGTCGACTTCAACGCGGGCTATAATATCGGCGCCTGGAAGCTCGGCGTCGTCGGTGGCTATACGCATCAGTATCAGGACGACAAGATCAACGGCGTCAAGGCATTCAATTTCGCCGGGGTGCAGGACGGCAACCGGTTGCGCTCGATCAATGCAGGCCCGTCGCTGACCTATAATGCGGGTCCCTTCCAGATCAACGTGAACTACCAGCATACATTCTACGTCGAGAACGGCAGCCGCGGCGATACGGTCTGGGCCAATCTGGCATTCCCGATCTGGGTGCCCGCGCCGCCGCCCGGAGCCGGACCGATCAAGCGCTGACTCGCGCAAGCTGGATTGATCGCTCATCAACGAAGGCGGCCGGCGTCTCGCGCCGGCCGTTCGCCATCGCCAGTGCCGGTCGACGGTGGTCAGGGCAGCTCGGCGACGACCTCGCGGATCAGAGTGCGCAGCCACAGCAGGCCGGCATCGTTGGAGCGGTAGCGATGCCATTGCACGCGCTGCCGCAGCGCCGGCAGCGCGATCGGCAGCTCGATGATGCGGATGGGAAGGCTGCGCTGGGCGGCGATGGCGAGCCGCCGGTGCACGGTGGCAAGGCGGTTCGTCCCGGCAACGAGATGCGGAATGGCGGTGAACGCGTAGACCGAAACGTCCTCGCTGCGGCTCGTGTTGCGCTGCTCCAGATAATAGGTTTCGAGCGATTGTGCCGCGATCGCCGGCCGCATCACGACGTGGGACGACTTGGCGAAATCCTGCCGTGACAGCTTGCCCTTGCCATACTTTCCCTTGCTCCACGCGATGACGCAGAAGTCGTCCTCGAAGATCACCTCGGACGGGTGCAGCTTGGAGCTGAATTCCTCCGGGATGATCAGCAGGTCGACGTCGCCGCGCTCGAGCGCGCGCTCTGGCCGCTGCACCTGCTGCAGGAAGTCGAAGCGGATACCGGGCGCAAGGGCCTCGCTGCGCGCCAGCAGCCGCGGGATCAGCGTCACCAGCGTGTAGTCCGACGCCAGGATCTTGAAGCAGCGGTCGGACTGCGCGGGATCGAACTCGGCAGACGAGGCGATGGCCCAGTCGACCCGCACCAGAAGGTCCCTGATCGAGTCCTTCAGCGTCTCCGCTCGCGGCGTCAGCTCCATTTTGCGGCCGATCTTCACCAGCAGTTCGTCATCGAAATAGGTTCGCAGACGCAGCAAGGCATTGCTCATCGCGGACTGCGTCATGTTCATGCGCGCGGCGGCGCCGCTGACGCTGCGCAGGTGCAGCAGATGGTCGAGCGCGACCAGGAGATTGAGGTCGAACTTGTTGTTGAAGCGCATCGGCGGCCTCGCTCGAGGTATTCAAGAGATCAATGCGATCAATCTTGTTAATCAATTTTTCGAAATGGTCAAACGGGGCTATGCCAGACCTCGGGAAGAACGTCGAGGAAGACGCGTGGCCGGGCCGCGCGTCGCGAGTGCATTCATGTTCAAGTATTTTCCGACCAACTATGTCTGGAATCTCTCGGTCGATCTCGCGATCGAGATGGGCGCGCGGATCGGCGAGATCGAAGAGATGTGCGCGCCGCTGCAGGAGGCGGCCCGGCAGCCCGATGCCAACGGTACCCAGGCCTTCCGCGAGACCTGGGCGCGGATGGCAGACAAACTCTGTGCGCTCGCGTCCGAGGACGAGGCGAAAGGGCGGCTGCTGTCGGCCGGCGAGAAATATGGCCGCGCAGCGAGCTATCTGATCACCTGCGAGCGTCTGCAGGCGCACGAGGCGCCGGGGCGGCTGGCGCTGTACCGCAGATGTCTCGACGTGTTCGCCAAGGGCATTGCACTGGCGCGGGAGAACTGCGAGCGCGTCGAGATTCCCTATGAAGGCTCCCACATTGCCGGTCTCATGGTCCGCGCGGAAGGGCGCGACGGGCCGGCGCCGCTGCTGGTGCAGGTCAACGGCCTGGATTCGACCAAGGAGATGAAATACCGCGTCGGCTTGCCCGCCTGGCTCGCCCGACGGGGCGTGTCGTCGCTCGTGATCGACCAGCCCGGATCGGGCGAGGCGCTCCGGCTGCAGGGGCTCGCCGCGCGCCATGACAGCGAGCATTGGGCGTCCCGGGTCGTCGACTGGCTGGAGACCCGCAGCGACGTCGACCCGAAGCGGATCGGTCTCGAGGGCGTCTCGCTCGGTGGCTACTACTGTCCGCGCGCGGTGGCTTTCGAGCCGCGCTTTGCCTGCGGCGTCGCCTGGGGTGCCAATCACGATTGGCGCGACGTGCAGAAGAGGCGCCTGCAGAAGGAAGGTGATTTCCCGGTTCCGCATTACTGGGCGCATGTGCGCTGGGTGTGGGGTGCGAGAGATCAGGACGACTTCATGCGGATTGCCGAGCAGGTTCACCTCGACGGCATTCTCGACCGCATCAAGGTGCCGTTCCTGGTGACGCATGGCGAAAAGGACTCGCAGATTCCGCTGCATTGGGCCGAGCGGACCTATGAGCAACTGGTGAATTCGCCCAAGCGCGAGCTGAAGGTCTTCACCGCGCGTGAAGGCGGCGCCCAGCATGCGAGCTTCGACAACAGCATCAATGCCGGCCACTACATCGCGGACTGGGTCGCAGAGACATTGAACGGACACATCGCCTGAAGCAGCAGGTGGAGAGGAAAGTTATGAAAATTGTCGGTCTGGAGAGCCTGATATTCGGTGTCGACGACGTGAGAGGCGCGGCGCGCTTCCTGGTCGATTACGGGCTGACGCCCGTCGACGTCTCCGATCGCGGCGGCCGCTTCGAGGCGATCGACGGCACCGCCGTGGTGATCGCACGGCAGGATGATCCGGCTCTGCCGCCGGGGCCCGTGCCGGGCTGCCGTCTGCGCAAGACGGTGATGGGCGTCGCCGACGAGGCGACGCTGGGGGCGATCACCGCCGAGCTGCGGCGCGACCGCGAGGTCCGGCGGCTGCCCGATGGCTCGATCGAGTCGACCGACGATTCCGACTTCGTGATCGGCTTTCAACTGACGGCACGGCGGCCGTTCATGCTGGCCAGCGAGATCTCGAATGCGCCGGGCGGCGTGGTGTTCCGGCCGATCAACAGCCTCGGCGTGCCGCCGCAGGGCAGCGTGATCCGTCCGCGCTCGCTGTCGCATGTGGTCTATTTCGTGCCCGACGTGGTGAAGGCCGAGGCGTTCTACGTCAACCGGCTCGGCTTCCGCTGCACCGACCGCTTCACCGGCACCGGGCCGTTCCTGCAGCCGGGCGGCTCGCTCGACCATCACACCCATTTCCTGATCGGCGCGCCGCCGCACATGCACGGCGTGGAGCACTTCACGTTCCATTTCGGTGGTCCTTCGGAAATGATCACCAACGGCTATCGCTTCGTCGAGAAGGGCTATCAGGCGTTCTGGGGCCCCGGCCGTCACATCCTGGGCTCGAACTGGTTCTGGTACTTCAATAGCCCGTTCGGCTGCCACATCGAGATGGATGCCGACATGGACCAGCACGATGCGAGCTGGCAGCCGCGCGAGGCGACGGCATCCGCCGACAATTCGCAGACCTTCCTGATGAAGATGCGCAAGAAATGGTACCCCGGCCCCGGAATCCCCGAGAATGGCGACTACGCGTGAGGCCGAGGCGCGATGGATCCGGCTGTGCCGCGCCGATGAGATCGGCGAGGCGCAGTCGCGCGGCTTCGATCCCGATGATGAGGGGCAGGACAGCCTGTTCGTCGTGCGCCGGCACGGACAGCTGCATGGCTGGCGCAACGCCTGTCCGCATATCGGCGGTGCGCCGATGGCCTGGCGCAGGGATGCGTATCTCAACGCCGACGGCACGCGTATCGTCTGTCACGCGCACGGCGCCGAGTTCATGCCCGACACCGGGCTGTGCGTGCAGGGGCCGTGCCGCGGCGAGCGGTTGAGCCGTCTCGAGCTCGTCGTCATCGACGGCGAGTTGTTCGTAAAGTCATAACATGCCCGCAAGGGCGGACTGCAGAGGGGGAAGCACCATGGCAGTGGTGAGCAGGGTGCTGACGATCGGAGGCGGCTTTTCCGGTATGGCCGCGTCGATCCAGATGCGCAAGGCGGGCATCAACATCGATCTCGTCGAGGTCGATCCGAACTGGCGGCCGGAGGGCGCCGGCATCACGGTCAGCGGACCGACCTTGCGCGCGCTCGAGACGATCGGCGTGTTCGCGGAATTCGCGCGGCGCGGCTACACGGCTGACGGTGTCGACCTGTTCGCGCCATCGGGGCATCGGATCGGCGAGATCCCGACACCGAAGGCCGTAGGATCGGATGTGCCCGGCGGCGGCGGAATCATGCGGCCCGAACTCGGGCGCATCCTCGCCGATGCGACGCGCGCCGCTGGCGTTCACGTGCGTGTCGGCTGCACCTACACGCGGATCACGCAGCACGACGGCGATGTCGAGGTCGCCTTCACCGATGGCACGACGGGCCGTTATGATCTCGTGGTGGCTGCCGATGGCGTGCATTCGAAGACGCGGGCGCTGCTGTTTCCCGAGGTCAAGCCGCCGCAATACATCGGCCAGGTGGTCTGGCGCGCCGTGCTGCCGCGGCCGGCCGACATCGTGCGTCCGCGGATGTGGCTGGGTGGTGCGGTCAAGGCGGGCGTCAACCCGGTGTCGCCGAGCCACATGTATATGTTCGTGACGGAGGCGCGGCCGGAAAAGCTCCAGGCCGAGCGCGCGTCCTGGCCGCAACTGGTCGCGGACCTGCTGGCGCCGTTCAGCGATCCCGTGCTGGTGGCACTGCGGGCGCATTTGTTCGCTCCCGACGCCGCCATCGACTATCGGCCGCTCGCCAACCTG
The DNA here is from genome assembly GCF_032484495.1 of Bradyrhizobium sp. SZCCHNS3052. Taxonomy (NCBI): domain Bacteria; kingdom Pseudomonadati; phylum Pseudomonadota; class Alphaproteobacteria; order Hyphomicrobiales; family Nitrobacteraceae; genus Bradyrhizobium; species Bradyrhizobium sp. SZCCHNS3052. Next base: position 170,364 of record NZ_JAUETB010000010.1, read on the forward strand.
CTGGTGCCGGCGCCGTGGAATCGCGGCCGCGTCATCCTGATCGGCGACACCGTGGCCGCGACCACGCCTCACCTCGCCTCCGGCGCGGGCATCGGCATCGAGAGCGGCATCGTGCTGGCCGAGGAGCTGGCTCGCGCGACGACCCTGCAGGAGGCGTTCGACCGCTTCCATGCGCGCCGCTGGGAGCGCTGCCGCATGGTGATCGAGAACTCCGCGCAGCTCTGCCGCATCGAAATGGAGAACGGCGACAAGGCGGAGCACGCCAGGATCATGCGCGAGTCGATCGTCGGGCTGACGCAGCCGATCTGAGCCAACAACATCAACGAACAACATCATCAACGGGGAGGAAGCAATGACGGTGACGACGGAGACGTGGCGCGGACGCATCGCGCTGATGGTCGCGCATTGCGCCGGGATGGTCGATCTCGTCGCGCTGCCGGTCTGGGTGGGCGCGCTGATCGAGCGCTACAGGTTCAGCCCGCAGCAGGCGGGACTGCTGGCCACGCTGTTCCTGCTGGGCGCCGTGCTCAGCAGCCTGTTCTTCGCACCTCGCTTCAACCGGATGAACGCCCGCCTGGCGGCGGCTGCGGGATACGCCGTGGCCGCGCTGGTGTTCCTGGCCGCGAGCCGAACGTCGGAGTTTGCGCTGCTCGCGATGCTGCACGCGCTGGGCGGCGCAACAGCGGCCTGCGGGCTGAGCTTCACTCACGGCACCATCGCACGCAGCGCCAACCCGCACCGCCTGTTCGCCATCGTCGGAATGGCGCTCGGTGTGTTTGCCATTCTGTTTCTCGGCATGACGCCCAATCTCGTGGCGAGCTTCGGCGGCCAGGCCTTGTTCGTCGTGTTTGCCGGCGTGATGGCGGTCGCGGCGCTGGCGGCGGCGCTGTCATTTCCGAAGGGCGTGGTGCGCAGTGACGAGGATCTGATCGCGGAGGTCAGCCATCTGCCGCGCGCCGTCTGGTTCGGCATTGCCGGCATCAGCTGCATGGCGCTGACCCAGGCGATGCTGTTCAGCTTCATCGAGCGGATCGGCGCTGACCGCGGCTTCGAAGCTGACGCGGTGACGGGCGTGCTGATCGCGCTCGGCTTCGTCAACCTGCTGCCGGCGCCGCTCGCCGCCATAATGGAGCGGCGGCTACCGGCGCGACACGTGCTGCTGGCGGGCCCGGTCTGCCAGGCGCTGATCGCCGTGACGATCACCTTCGGCTCCGGCTTCGTCGCCTATGCGGTCCCGACCGCGATCTTTGCCGCGGTGATGATCTTCACCCACACCTTTGCGTTCGGGCTGCTGTCGCGTCTCGACCCGACCGCGCGGGCGTTGGCCGGCACGCCGGCGATGCTGATGATCGGCGCTGCGATCGGCCCCATTCTCGGCGGTACCTTGGTGCAGCTGTTCGGCTATCCTGCGCTCGGGCTCGGCGCCGTCATCATCTCATCCGTCGCCGTCGTGATGTTCTCGCGCGTGTTCGCTGCGCGCGGCGCAGCGTCCGCCGCCTCTCTCGAAATCGCCTGACCAGGAGGCCTCCAGCATGACCCTTCCGCAGATCCGCCGCGTCGTCACCGGCCATGACGCGCAGGGCGCCGCCGTGATCTCGTCCGACGGCGCCTTGCCAACCGTCACCGAGCTGGCGGCGATCCCCGGCACCTTCTTCCACGAGGTCTGGAGCACGCAGGCAACGCCGGCGCTGATCGACAACGGTCCCGATCCGACGATCGGGCCGCTGCGGCTGCCGCCGCCAACGCATGGCAGCCGCATCCGCTTCGTCGACATTCCGCCGGATACCGAGGACTTTCTCCGCAACGGCGCGGCGCGCATGAATGCCGCGTTCAGCCAGATCGGCGACCCCCACGCCTCGACCGTGACGACGGAATCGCCACATCCGCTGATGCACCGCACCGAGACGATCGACTATGGCATCGTCATCTCCGGTGAGATCACGCTGGTGCTCGACAAGGGCACCGCTGACCTCAAGGTCGGCGACGTGGTGATCCAGCGCGGCACCAACCACGCCTGGGCCAACCGCAGCGACAAGCCGTGCCGGATGCTGTTCATCCTGGTCGACGGCAAGTTCGGTCCCGAAGCCAACCCGACCAAGGCCAGCTGATGAGACTCGCGACCTATCGGAACGGCAGCCCCGACGGCGGCCTGGTCATCGTCTCCGGGGATCAGGCGCGCGCGTGCAATGCCAGCGCCATCGCACCGGATCTGCTGACGGCGCTGCGGAATTGGCAGCAGGTCGAGCCGGCGTTGCGCCAGCTCGCTGAAAGTCTCGAGGATGGATCGGCTGCCGATGTAACGGCGTTCGATCCCGCGCGATGCCTCGCACCGCTGCCGCGCGCGCCGCAATGGCTGGATGGCTCGGCCTTCCTGAATCACGGACGGCTGATGGATGTCGCCTTCAACAAGCCGCCGATCCCCGACTTCGACACCGTCCCGGTGATGTACCAGGGCGCCAGCGACGACTTCCTCGGGCCGCAGGACGATGTTCCCTTCGTGACAGAAGCTGATGGCATCGACTTCGAGGGCGAGTTCGGCGTCATCGTCGACGACGTGCCGATGGCTGCTTCTGCCGAAGAGGCTGCGCAACGAATCCGGCTGCTGGTGCAGATCAACGACTGGAGCCTGCGCGCGGTCGGCGCGCGCGAGGTTCGCACCGGCTTCGGCTTCCTGCAGGCGAAGCCCTCGACCAGCTTCGCGCCGTTTGCGGTGACGCCGGACGAGGTCGGCGATGCCTGGCGCGATGGCCGGCTCGACATGGCCCTGCATGTCCGGCGCAATGGCGAGCGGATCGGCGCAGCCTCGGGCCGCGAGATGGCGTTCTCGTTCCCGCAGCTGATCGCCCATGCGGCGCGGACGCGGCGGTTGACGGCCGGCACGATCATCGGCTCGGGCACGGTCTCGAACGCCGATCGCGCCGCCGGATCGAGCTGCCTTGCCGAGGTCCGGGCGATCGAGATGATCGAGCACGGCGCGGCGCGGACCTCGTTCCTGCGCTTCGGTGAGGAGGTGACCATGCAGGCCTGCTTCGCCGATGGCCGGCCGGGTCCGTTCGGGCGTGTCGCGCAGCGCGTGGTTCGTGCGGCGGGCGCCGACCGGCCGGATTGAACCATGCGTATTCTTGTCACGGGGGCCGCGGGCTTCATCGGCCGTGCGCTGCTGCATCGGTTGCTGATCGACATGGACGGTGCTGAAATCACCGCACTCGATCTCGCCGAGGCGCCAGCGGGATTGTCCGGTGCGCGTCTGTCCTGGATCCGAGGCGGCCTCGACGATCCCGCCGTGCTCGAGCAACTCGGCGCCGCGCCGTTCCACCTCGTGTTCCACCTCGCCAGCATTCCCGGCGGCCGCGCCGAGGCCGCGCCCGCGCTCGGCCGCCGCGTCAATCTCGATGCGTCGCTGGATCTCTTCCAGCTGCTGGCGGAGAGCCGACATCGGCCGCGCTTGGTCTATGCCAGCAGCATCGCCGTCTACGGCGCGCTTGCGGAGGCGCGGGTCAGCGCGACGACGGAGGCGCGGCCGGCGATCACCTATGGCGCGCACAAGCGGATGGTGGAGATCGCGCTCGCCGATCACACGCGACGCGGAGATCTGTTGGGTATCGCACTGCGGCTGCCCGGCATCGTGGCGCGGCCCAGGCCCGTGAGCGGCTTCGGATCGGCGTTCATGAGCGAGCTGCTGCATGCGCTGTCCGCGGGCGAGCGCTATGTCTGTCCGGTGTCGCCGGGCGCGACGGCCTGGTGGTTGTCCGCGAAGGCCGCCGTCGACAATCTCCTCCTCGCCGGGAAGCTCGATGTCTGCGGAACCCTGCAGCTTCCGGCGCTTCGTCTCTCGATCGCCGAGGTGGTGGACGGCCTGGCGCAGCTGCTCGGCGCGGAGCGCGCCGCGCGCGTGACGTTCGATCCCGATCAAGGCATAGAGGACGTCTTCGGCCGCTATCCCGAGTTGGATGCCACCGCCGAGCTGGCCCTCGGCTTCGCCCACGATGGATCGGTGGCGGAGATGATCGCGAATGCGGTGCGCGCGATCGCATGACGGGGAATGAGCCCAACTCGCCGGACCAGCATCTGTCGGGCGAGGCCATGGGCACCGCGGCCATGGCGTCCCAAAAGGAGTGCTGATTCTTTGATTTTGTTGGTTTTCCCTGCTTCCTTAGGGAGCGCCAGTTTCCAAGCTGAACTATTGATTTCTGGGAGTTTGAGCCGGACTACATGTTCGGCAGGATGGGCGTTGACGCCAAGGTCGGTGGTGCCGCAATCCCAGGCTGGACCGTTACGGCTCTGGTGTTCATTCCATTCGCGGCTGGTTATTTCCTGTCGTACCTGTTCCGGACGATCAATGGCGTGGTCTCCCCGCGCCTCGCCTCCGAGCTTGGACCGATGCTGATGATCGCTCTTGGCGCTCGCCGAGGCGAAGCAAGCCTCGCGTCTGGAGGTCGTATCAATAGAGCCGAGCCGGACAAATGCAGTGCTGCGGTTGGAGGCTCCGGCACGTCGCGATGAACTGATGTGCCGGCCGGCTCCATCGGGGAGCGGCGGAGGCTCATTTCGCACCCGACAGGAAGCTCTTGATGAAATCGACGGCTCCCGCCGATTTTGCCGGATCGGACGGCGGCGCTTCGGCGGCCGACGGTTGCGCCGCCAGACGCGCGGTGTGCGCGTGAAGATGCCGCGTCCGCCGGTGGGCGTGAGTGGCGCTCTGCCCGTGCCTCTGCGAAGCACTGCTCACGGTGATCGTGATCTTCTTCGATACCAGCGGTGGATCGAAGTTGAAGTGCATGCCGTCGCCCAGGACGAGCTGCAGGTTATGCTTGCCGGGGGGCAGCTCGATCAGGGCCTCGGTCTCGCCCGCGCCGTAGTGCAGGTGCTTTCTGTCCTGCGGAATCGGCTCGCCCGGGCTGATCGGCTCATCGGCGTCGATCAGGAGGTGATGATGGCCGGTGTTGGCAAAGGCGTCACCGGCATGGGTCACGCCCATGTTGCGAAGTCCGAACCGGCACCAGAACGCGGTCTTCACGGTGTCGCCGTCGGTTGGCGTGATGAAATACAGGTAGGCGTCCTTCGGCGCCGTTTTCGCCTGCGCCCATGCGAGAGTCGGCAACAGCACCAGCGTGTAGGCCAACACGGTGGACCCGAGCGTCGCGACTGCGGCGAGACGACGTCGTCGCCAGGGCGTCAGATCCAGTAGCGGCGCGCGACGCGTAGATTTCTCACTCCACATATCCCCAACTCATAAACAACGACGATCATCGATCGCAAATATCGAACGGTGTAGCCGGTCCATGAATGGGGCGTAGCGCGGCAAATTTGAGGTTTCGATCGGTCTCGTCCTACGATTCCCGATAAGAATTTGAATAAAGAGGCTCGGCAGACCAGGCGTCCTGCGGATCTGCGACGCTGGTGTTCGCTGTGGCGCGAGACATTTGCGGGCGCAGGCCCCGCATCGGCGTCGACGGCACGCTGGCCTGGCTCAGCATACCGCGGCCGCATCAGAGCGAAAGAGCGAGGCGAAAGCCATGGGTCGGATACCTGACGCGCCCATCATAGCGGTCGCGGCTCCCGCTGCGGGCATAGCTCGCATCCTTCTTCCATGAACCCGAGCGAATGACATGGACGAAGCTCTGCTCGTCGATCCATGCCGAGCCATCGGACGGCGCGCCCTGATAGCTCTTGTGCCAGCTGTCGGCCACCCATTGGTCGACGCTCCCGCCCATGTCGAACAGGCCAAACGGATTGGCCGCAAAGCTTCCGACCTTCATGAGCTGCGCGGGCGCGCCGGGCTCGTTGCATCCGTTGCAATTGGCCATGCCGGAGCGCATCCGGTCGCCCCACCAGAACGCCGTCGTTGCGCCGCCGCGCGCTGCATATTCCCATTCGGCCTCGGTCGGGAGCCGGAACGGCTTGCCGACGGCCCGCGAGAGCCAAGCCAGATAGCCCCTGACGTCGTCGTAGCCGACATTCGTCACGGGGTTGTCGTCCGGGCCGCTCATCACGTCGGCGCATGCCCCGTCAGCCACGCACGCCTTCCACTCGCCAATCGTGACCGGGTATTTGCCGAGCGCGAACGGCTTGATCGTGACGCGGTGGACCGGAAGCTCGGAGCTCTCGACGCCGCCCATCGCGAATGCCCCTCCTGGAATCATCACCATGTCAGGCAGGCGAATCGCGGCTGCCTCCGCCGGCCCTGGGGTCGCAGTCGACTCTGCTGCCGGCGCAGTCTCGGGAGCGGTCGCAGCGCTTGCCGACGCGAGCAGGGCGGGTGCCTCGAGCGGCGCGGTTTCCGTGGAACGCGAGAGCGTTGCAGGGTCCGAGGGCGCGTCCGGCATCGGCGCCGGGGCGGTCGCGGCCGACATGGCCTCTGCCGTGACGACGCGCCCCGAACTCTCGACGCTTGCGCGGCTCCACGCGGCCACGGAGGCCTCGGCGGCTTGCGGCTGTGTTGGCGGGGGAGCGGCCGGCTCCCGCGCCAGCATGAACCAGCTGGCGGCGGCAGCGAGCAACAATGCGCCGAGGCTGGCCGCCGCAGCGCGGGTCCAGACCAGCGGCCTGCGCTCCGCCCTTGCTGCGGCCGCGCGCAGCCTCGTGGCCAGCTTGTCGTAGCCGTGCGCCTGCCAGATCTCCGCGCGGCTGCGCGCCTCGTTCGGGGCGTATTGAGCGATCGAGACGCCGGGAATGCTGCAGACGACCCGTCCCGCCTGTCCGCCACCGGGAGCGGTGGCCTCGACCTCGGCCGCATCGCATCGTGCGGCGAGCGATTGCTTCAAGGGGCCGCACATCATCAACAACAGTCCGCCGTCGCCCCTGCTGCGGCGCTCCTGGATCTCGGGGCAGGCGACCTGCTCGTCGAGGCGGTGGAAGCCGGGTGGGCGCAGCGTGTTCATCGCCACCCGCACGATCCGGCCGCACTGCTCGCAAGGCACCGGATAGGTCACGGCGGTCAGCGGTCGCTCGTCCCGATCGGTGACCGGAGCCTGCGATGGCGCGAGGATGTCGATGCCGATCATAGGACGGCGCCTTCCGTGCGTCGGCCTTGCCGCCGGATCATTGTCCCCAGGCGGCAAACGCATCCTTGAACGCGCGCTCACCGTCCGCTCCCTTCTCGATCGCCAGCACCGCCCGGCTGCCGCCATTGTAGACGATCGGGATGTCGATCCAGTCCTTGCCCTTGAGCAGCAACACGTTCCGCTTCATGTCGACATCCCCCGCCGACAGCGCGATCATGAAGAACTCCGGCGTCACCTTGGCGGTCATGGTGGTCAACGGGGTCCCGCGACCCGCTTCCTTGGGCTTCATGCTGACGCCCTTCAAGGTCTCCACCCCGGCGTGAGACGGGTCGTCCGGCCAGTTGAACTTGATCTCCATGATGTGGCTCGCCGGCATTTCGGCTTCCTTGTTTGGACGCAGCGACAACGTCGCCGTCATCCTCTTGTCGATCTCGACATCGCCTTTGATCGAGGCTGGCACCGCTCCTGCCGCAGGCTCGACATGCCAGGTGACTTTCCCGAGATAGCGCTTGCCGTGCGGATCCTGCGGATCCTCCTGGTACAGCACGGCATGTGACACCATCGTCTCGGTCGCGCTCCCCGTGGTGATCGCATCGCCGCCAGCACCGCCCCTGGCGTCAGGCGTTATCCGATCCGCGATGACCTTGCGCGGCTCGGCGGCGGCCGGCGAGGCGGCATTCCAGGACACCGGGAGTCGGTTCAAAACGGTTTGCAAGGACGTCGTGATCCGGCTCGCCGCCGGCTGCCAGTAGATCGATGCGCCAACCACCGCGACCGCCAAGCCGGCGGCAGCGGCCATCATGTGCCGGCGGAGCGAGCGGTGTGGACGCCTCGCTCCATGATCAGGCCGCGGACGCCGACCCGGCGACAGCGCGCGATGATCGATATGCACGGCGTCGCGCTCCGACTCGGCTTGGCCGCGCGTCGTCGTCTCGGACAGTTCCGCCGGGCGGGCGAGCACGGCCACCCGCGCGATGGTGGCATCGTCGGCCGGCGACCTCGCAGCCTCCGCGAGCCGATCGGCCGCGGACGGCTGATTCTCCTCGATCTCGACCGGCGCTGCGGGCGCGACGGACGCGGGCGGCGCAGAGGCGGGCGTATCAGACGACGAGGCGGCACGCGTTTCATCGGTCGCGACCTCATGCTCGCGGCGCCGCGTTGGACGCGCCCCGATGCCGGCGCCGGCGCGGTTGCCCAGCCAATCCGGCACCGGACTCTCGATCGAGATGGCCGGCTCAGCGCGTTGCTCCGAGAGCCGCGCCAGCGACAGGCTTTCGGCCACCGTGGCGATCTCGTCTTCCAGCGAATAGGCGCGGCCCGTTACGGATCGCGCGGATGCCGGGTGATCCTCCGCCGCGCCAGTGAGCCGCGCGGCAGCCGGATGCGGGCTGGTCGCCGGCTGTGCCGATGGCTGCTGTGAGCCGACGGCTGCAAGCGCGACCGGATCGACCCGGCGAGCGTGCTCCCGAAGTCTGATCATCCGGTCGGGAAACAGCATCTTGACGAAATCGCAGAGCGCTGCGCCCGGCAGCAGGAACTGGCGCATGGCAGCCGGACCGCTGCGCAGGATGCTGCGTGCGATGGTTTCGATGTCGTGCTCACCTTGCGCGACGCGCTCGCCGGTCTGCCGATCGTCATCGATGACGACGACCTTGCGGGCCCGGAGCATCGCAGTGAGTTCGCGCAGATCGGATTGCGAGGCATCGTCGATGACGACGAGATCAAATGCGCCGAGCCGGGCCGGTAGCTGCTCGGCCACGCGCCATGCCGGCACGAGCTGGCATGGGATGCCTTCGTAGCAGCTCTCGAGTGCCTCGCGTGCAGCCTGACGCAACCGGCATGCGGTGGGGCCGGAACAGGTCGCTGCCATCTTTCTCAGCGTGGTCATGAACACGGTGAGCGCCTGCCTCATGGCGCTGCCGGTGTTCTGTGCCAGGCCGAGATGCATCCGTGCCACGACGACCTGGCCGAACAGCTCGCGCAACTGCATCTCCAGCGCCGCGCGCTGGTCGGACAGGTCCTGCAAACGCTGATGCTGACCGATGCCTTCGGTCTGCCGCATCAGCACCGCCCAATTCCAGGCCATCATCCAATCTGCAACGAGCACCGGATCCCCGGTCTGCGGATGTGCCGGCTCGGTCCTGATCCGCCGGGCGAAGGCGTCCGCTCCGGCCTCGGTGATCGCTCGGCAGACCTCGTCGAGCAGCTCGAGATCCTGGCGCCGGTCGTGCAGCGACTGCAGCCGGGTGCGAAGGGTGCTCCAGCGCGCCTCGATGTCGCGCGGGTCGACACCATCGCAGCCGATCTGCGAGAGCACGTCGGCATGAGCCTGCGTTGCGAGCTTGCCGCTGCCGCCAAACAGCCCGTTCAGCCGGGTGAGCTCCAGCCGCTGCTTGCCGATGCGGAGAGCCATGCTCCTCACCGCAGCTGCCAGCGCAGAAAGTCGTCGGCCGTCACCGAGCAATCCGGCGATCGCGTCGTCCGGCATCGACAGCTTCGGTGCGGCGGTGAGAACATTGCGCTTCGCCAGCGCCGCCAGCACGATCGCGGCCTCGACGCTTTTGACGACGCGCTCGTGACCGTGGAACGTGTGAGAGGAGTCCGGCTCGGGCGCAGGCGCACCGATTTCGGCCGCCAGCGATCGCCATCTGGCGTCGAGCGAATGCAGGTGACGACGCCAGGTCAGATAGTCGCGAACATGGCCCCAGTCGGCCGCGCCTTTCGGCGCGAAGCCAGCCACCCTGATCGCCTCCACGGTCTGCTTCAACGCACGGCCGGACAGGGAGAATGTCGCGAACGGCCTTGCTCCGGCCGACAGCCGTTCGACAATCGTGAGCAGTTCCTGGCTGGCGAAGGCGTCCGCCGGCGTTTCCACCGGCCGAACCAGGAAGCCGGCACGTTGCGACAGCAGGGACGACGCATCGCGGGCAAAATCGACGAGGATGCTGCCGTCAACCGACATTGCATCGGCCTTGCGGCCGACCGGCGACAGCGCTGCGAGCCAGGGCTCGTCGGCAATGACCCGGTGGGCCGCCGCGAGCGCGTCGAGGTCGCCGGCGAGCAAGTCCGCTCCGTCCGGCCCGAGCTCCGCGATGATCTGGCAGGCAAGCCGGCTGTCATGGCTTTCGCCGTCGATCCGTGCCGGCTGCAGGTCTTCGTGCAAACGTCTCACGGTCACGGCGTCCGGCAGGGCCGCGATTTCCGGGAGCGCGTCGTCGACATATGCGAGATCGGTACCCAGCCGAACACGCGCCTCACGGGCCTGCTCGACTGCCGCAACCAGAAGGTCGCTCTCACTCATGAATCGTGACGGCTGATCGGTGAACCAGGCATAGGCGTCGCGGTCGGCGATCAGCATGGTCAACGCGTCGAACGGCAGGTCGGGGACACCGGATGACCGCAGCATGCTGCGGCTGGCGATGTCTGCGAACGCGTCATCGAGACGCGATATCTCGACGCTGGTCGCGATGATGTCGCGCTCCAGCCGATTGACCTGTTCCGCCTGCGCGCGCGGGTTCGTGGTCTTGAGGATCGACAGCAGCCGGCTGACGGCTGTCTCCGCATGCTTCAAGACGTCCTTGTCGGAGCCGGTTAGATCGACGGTCAGATCACGGACGGCGCGCGGCAGCTTCTCGGACAAAAGTCCGAGTGCAGCCTCGTTGCGTGAGACGACGAGAACGCGCAGGCCCATTGCGAGGTGATGGCAAACCAGGTTGACGAGGGTGGACGTGCGCTCGGACCCGCGCGCGCCTTGCACGACAAGTCCGTCCGATCGCCGGAGCTGTCGCACGACCTCCATCTGGTCGGAGTTCGTCGGCAGCGGAAAGAACAGGTCGCCGTGATCCGCCGCGATCTGCGCATCCGGCCCGACGTCGATCGGGTCACCGATCACGCCGGATAGACGACGGCGCGCGCCGTCATGGGCTTCGTGGTCCGGCGCGCCAAGCAGAAGGCGAGACGTTGCGGCCAGGCAGCAAGCGTCGCCGGGCGCGTATTCGATCGCTCGCTTCAGCCGCTCGATGTCGCGCAACAGCAGTGCGTCCGAGCGCGGCCGCGCAAAGATCACCCAGCGATCGGAGACGACCAGTTGCTCGTCCTCCTCGGGAAGCAGCAACGCGGAGTCGGGCATGGTGGGACAGTAGATCCCATGCGGGTCGAGCTGTGAGCCGATGGCGCTGAGAACCGGCTCGAAGCTGGCGGGCTGGAATGGCGAAAGCTCGTTGCCGCGCTCGATCGTCTCGAGCAACTGCTCGGCCGTTTGCCCCGCCAATCCGGCCGCTGATGTCAGCGGTTCGAACGCCTTGAGATTGACCGTCGCGCCGACCATGCGGGGCCGGATTCTGATTTCGGTGTCGGAGCCATCGAGGACCTCGATCTCGACCAGGCGTTCGAGCAGCGGAAGATCCAGCTCGCGGCCTTGTTGCCGCCAGCGTGACACGCCAATGCCCCACACGATTTCGCAGCTGCCATCGTTGCCTCCGGCTCCCGCCACGCGAGCCATCTCGCGCAATCGCTGGTGAACCGCGATGGTCTTGCGGCGTAGCCGCTCGGCCGCGGCCCAATTTGTCCACGAGCCGGCGAGATAGCGGTCCAGACGCTCGACGATGTCCGGGCGTTGCTCAAGATGCAATCGCACGTTCCAGAGCCCGGCGGCCACCCCCGGGCCGTTCGCCGGCGAGCAGTGCTCGCCGCGTGCGTGACCGGCCGCGATCAGCCGGTCTTTTTCCGCCGCGTGCACCGTGATCGTCACGCGTTGCCGAACCAGCGGGCGACGGTCCGGATCAGCGGACACGTCAATCCACATTGCCAAGTCGTACTCGACGGCGGGAGGATCGGTGGCGACCAGGCGTTCGATGGAGAGCCACACGGGCCCATCAGCGTCGAACGTGTTGTAGGTAATGCCGGGCAGCTTCTCCAGCTCATGCTGATGAAACACGAAGCATTGTCCGCCCGCAAGCCGATGGTCAGACAGGCGCGCGACCGCACGTGCATTGCGCAGGATCATCTCGGTGAGATACCCAAGAACATTCTGCAACGGTCCGGCCGCCGGCTCCAACCGATGGACAGCGTTCATAGTGCCTCTCCGATGATAGCGGCGACCAAGCGAAGCAATCGGTTCACCCTCAACTCCCGTCCTGACGTCCGTCCCGCTTTGCAGAAAATTCCGTCACGCGCGTCGAAGAAGATGGACGTATCTGACTATTCACGATCCTGATGTGGTCAGGCGCCGTCTTCGTCGATGGCATTCGAGGGAATACTGAAGCCAACGTCAGATAGACCACACTAACTGGCGAATAATAGCGTCACGCAATGCGGCGTAATGATGGGAGCGAGTCCGGGCGTGTCGTCGACCCCGAAAACTGCGCCAACTGATTTGTTATCATTTCGAGAACCACCGCTGTCGGTTCGCGTAACCGGTTTAGAATCTCTTTAAAGAAGCCGAGCGCCTTTCCGGTTTGACTGCCTTGATCGGAAGGGACTGGTATTCGCGTGCGTAGATGCGACATCTCTACGAGAGAAGCGTGCGGCGTCTTGCCGCAATCTCAGTCGCGTCCGCTTACGGCTTTTCGTTGGATTCCATTGCTTCGTCCGAGCTGCGCCATCGCACGAACGCAATTTCTTTCGGAGTAGGGCCGTCGTTGGCGAAGTGTGACGTCGCTTATTACTTCGCGATGCAAAGGCATGAATGCAGCTCTACGCTGCGCCGCTCGACGCTCCGCACGCCGGACATGAACCCAGCAGCAATTATCAATGACTGAAAACACTTAGCCAGATCTCGGCTGGCGTCCAAGCGATTGGTCGGCCAGCCGCGCCTCTGCCGCGCAACGAGCGCCGCCCAAGTGCTGACACGCGAGCATCTCCGACGAGCCCAAGTATCGACATCGCGGGCTTCTAGCGCGAATGGCTCGCAGTCGCGCACGAATTCTGTGCTCACGGCGGCGCGGGCGAAGGGGATGCACGTCCGCGCATCATCATGGGGAGGTTTGACTGATGGTCTTGATTAGCTGCAGCGGAAGGCGCGCAGATTGCTCCGCGTCTTCACACGACGGCGCTTTGAGTATTGGCAAAGGCGGTGGCCCGCTTCGCGGCCGCGACCGACTCCTGCCATCTCTGCTTGCCGCCGTATCGACATTGGCGTTGAGCGCCGCAGCAGCCCAGGCGGCCGACGCCGGCTCGGCGCGGTCCACGGACGGGGCAGCCGTCAAAGCGCTGATGGCGAAGCTCGAGTCCATGGAGCAGCGCATCAACAGTCTTCAAGTCGAGCTCAAGGACGCCAAGGCAAAGAAGACGACCAGCGTCGGACAGTCCGCATCACTCGCATCTCGCCGCCCGGCCGACCCGATGCCTCTGATCGGCGCCAAGGACGCGCGTGCCGGAGGTGCGAAAGCCTCCGACAACGCGCAGACTGCGTCCAGCCAGCCGGTCGGCAACGCCATGGCGCTCGCCGACTCGAAGGACGTCAGGGACAGTGGGTCGAAGGGGGCTGATGCCGGACCATCGCCATCCCCGGCATCACGGCTGGCGGCAGCGTTCGCCGATTCGGATTCCAAGCCGCGATTTCTGCCGGCAGCAGATCTAAAAGCACCTGCGCCGCAGCCCAGCAGAGACCTGTTCGGCGCCGCGCCGTCGCCGGTCCCCGGCATGAAGATCGGCATGTACGGCGAGATCAAGCTCGGCTCGGTGCAAAATCCCGCAGCGAACGGTCAGTGGCAGAACGGCTTCGACATGGCCCGCCTTGTCTTGCTGCCGACCTATCAGGTCAATGACTCCATCACTTTCAACGCGGAGCTGGAATGGGAGCATGGCGGCACCGCATTCGATAACGACGACAAGCTGCATGGTGCGGTCGAGGTCGAGCAGGCCTTCTTCGACGTCAAGTTCAACGACCACTTCACCCTGCGTTCGCCGGGTATCGATCTCATCCCGATCTCCTTCACCAACCTGTATCACGAGCCGACGCTGTTCTACAGCGTGCAGCGGCCGGAGCTTGCCAACGGCCTGATCCCGACGACATGGTACGCGCCATCGGCAGGGTTTCACGGCAAGATCATCGACGGCTTGAACTATCAGTTCCAGGTCAGCCAGAGCGCGGAGGATTTCGGCGACGGATTCGATCATCGCGGCGACAATGGTCATATCAATCCGGGCGGCTATGAAGGCGGCATCAACGGCTCGGAAGCGCTCGCGCTCTCGCGAGCGCCGATCGGCGATTTCCGGCAGCTGAGCAACCAGCTCGCCTATACGCTGCGGCTGAGCTACACGCCGTCGTTCCTTCCCGGCTTTGCCGGAAGCTCGGCGATCTATTATTCGCCGAACGTCACGCCGCGGGGCGCCTATGCGACGCTGCCGGACGGCAGCGAGGTGCCCCTCGGCAAGAACGCGATGACGATCTTCAATACCGAGGCCCGCTATCGCGTTCCGAACACCGGGCTGGAGCTGCGGGCTGAATATGCCCACGTAAACTTCTCCAATCCGGAGAACCTCCGCGCCAACAATGATCTCGTCGACGACAACAACGTCGGCAAGAACATGTGGGGCTACTCCGGCGAGATCGCCTACCACTTCAGGGCGCCCAACGACTACGACATCGTGCCGTTCTATCGCTATACCCGACAGAACTTCCAGACGTCGGGCATGCTCGGCTCCGATCTCACCAACGGCCTGAACAACATCACGGGCAGCGGTGACATGACGTTCCACGACGTCGGCCTTGCCGTGTTTCCGAATCCCAGCCTGGTTTACAAGCTGAACTACACCAAGGTGATCGATCACAGCGCGGCGGGGGCGATGTCCGACCGGGTTCTCGCGGGCGTCGGCTGGCTCTGGTAGCCGACCGACGCGAGCAGGGGCCGCGGCCTGACGGCAGCGGCGTCTCCTCGCAAGACACAGGTTGGAGCACCCGGGCGGAGCGCGACCGCTCTCCGCCCGGGTGTGCCTCGAAACGTAGAACGGACTCGGCAGATCGGGTGGGCGGGCGAGTGGTTGAGATTGCTGATTTGAGCGCAGCTTGGCTGCGATGCCGCACGCTCGCAACGTTGCTCACGATGTCGATCGCGTTGGCGGGCTGCAACCCGGCGACGCTCGGCAGCGATAGCCGCGGCGATGACGTGCTTGACAAGGTCGGCCGGATCGACCTTTCGCCGCGCTATCCCAGGCAGGCCATGCCGGAGCAGTCGCCGGCGGCGCGGCGCGCCCGTGCCGAGATCTATGGCGGCAACGACGATGCACGAGATGCTAGGGACGCGCGAGCGGAAGCGCCGGCCGCGGGCTCGCTTCCGATCCAGCAGGTGGCCGCGCATTCGCAGCCGGTTGGCAACGGGTTCGAGCTGAACTTCGAGAATACGCCGATCGCGACGGTGGCCAAGGTGGTGCTCGGCGACGTTCTCGGCGTCGGCTACACCATCGATCCAAGGATCCAGGGAACGGTCAGCCTGTCCTCGGTGCGCCCGGTCCCGAAATCGGACGTTGCCTACGTGCTCGAGAACGCGCTCCGGCTCTCGGGGACGGCGCTGGTTCGCGACAACTCCGGATACCGGCTGATTCCACTCGGCGACGCAGTGGGTGCCGGCAACGTCGATGCCGCCGGAGGCTCGGCAGAGCCTGGTTACGGCATCTCCGTGCTGCCACTGCAATATGTCTCCGCCCCGACACTGCTGAAGCTGCTCGACAGCTTTGCGCTCAAGCCCGGCACGGTGCGCGCCGATCCCGGCCGCAACGTGCTGCTGATCCAGGGGACGGGCGCCGAGCGACGCACCGCGATCGATGCCGCGCTGAGCTTCGATGCGGACTGGATGCGCGGACAGTCGATCGGGATCTTTCCCATCGTCAATGGCAATCCCGAGCCGATCGTCGCCGAGCTCGAGAAGATCATGGACACCGGCGACAGCGGGCTCGGCCAGAACATGGTGAAGTTCCAGACTGTCAGCCGGATGAACGCCGTCATGGTCATCAGCCGCAAGCCGGCGCTGCTGCATACGGCGGAGACCTGGATCAAGCGGCTCGATGCCGGCAACACGCTGCGCAACAGCGTCCATGTCTACCGTGTCAAGTATGGCGAGGCGCGCCAGATGGCGCGGGTGCTGAACGACATGTTCACCGGAAACGCGGGCAGCGCGGCCGAGGGATCGTCGACTGACCTCGCTCCCGGGTCCGGAGCATCGTCGAGCTCGAGCAGCGAACGGCTCTCGGCCGCCGGCGCGACGGCTCAGTCGGGCGGCTTCGCGAGCCAGCAGCAGGGCAATGCCGGCCTGGTCGCCAACCGCGGCTTCGGCGGGGCGCCGCCGCCGACCCAGGCGGGACTCGATGCGGGATCGGAATCGCGCGCATCGGGTTCGGGCGGCAAGCCGCTCATGGAGGGCGTGCGGATCACTCCCGACGTCGTCAACAACACGCTTCTCATCTATGCCGACAGGGAAAACTACCGGCTGATCGAAGCTACCCTGCGTCAGTGCGATCGTCCGCAGCTGCAGGTCGCGATCGACGCGACGATCGCCGAAGTCACGCTCAACGATTCGCTGAACTACGGCGTGCAGGCCTATCTCACCAGCAAGAACCTCGGCCTGAGACCCGACCAGGGGTCAGTGCTCAACACCACCTCGACATCGGCGCCGGCAACGGTCGCCTCGGCCGCGGGAACGATCACCAACGCCTTTCTCAGCCGCGCTTTTCCCGGGTTCAATTTCTTGGTCGGGTCGGAATCCCAGCCGAGCGCGATCCTCAGCGCGCTGCATACCGTCACGGATGTCAAGGTGCTGTCCAACCCATCGCTGGTGGTGATCGACAACCAGGCGGCGACATTGCAGGTCGGCGATCAGGTGCCGGTCTCGACCGGCAGCGCCACGGTGCTGACGACCAACAACACGGTCGTCAACACGATCGACTACCGCAACACCGGAATCATCCTGCGCGTCGCTCCGCGGGTCAACGAGAACGGCAACGTCCGGCTGGAGATCGAGCAGGAGATCAGCAACGTCTCGCCGCAGACCGCCAACAGCCTCACGCCGACGGTCGCTCAGCGCAAGGTGAAGAGCTCGGTGGCAGTTGCCAGCGGCCAGACCGTGCTGCTGGCCGGTCTCATCAGCGAAACCCATCAGGGCAGCCGCAGCGGCGTTCCGGGGATCGACCAGATCCCGGGCCTCGGCGACCTCTTCAGCAACAACGACCGCAGCCGCGGACGGACCGAGCTGATCATCTTCATTCGCCCCCAGATCATCCGCGACGGGACCGACGCCCATTACGTCGCCGAGGAGCTGCGCTCCAAACTGCGCGGCACGATCAGGCCTGTCTCGACAAGTGCGCTTCAGACTCCGCGGGTCAATCGATGATGCGGCATGCGACAACGGCCTTCGCTGTTCTGGCGCTCGCCTTCGGCATCGCCGCGGCCGACGCGCGGCCGCACGGAAACGCGTGGGCCGCGCTGGCGCGCGGCGATTATGTCAGGGCGGCCGCAGGGTTGGCGCCGATGGCGCAGAGTGGACATCCGCGCGCCATGACCGCGCTCGGCTACATGTATGAAAACGGGTTCGGCGTCCCGCAGTCCTACGAGGCGGCGGTCGAGCTCTATATCGGAGCCGCCGAGCGCGGCGATCCGACAGCGCAGCACCTCTTGGGCCTGAGCTACGACAAGGGGCATGGCGTCTGCCAGGACCTCGTGCTGGCCTACAAATGGCTCAATCTTGCGGCGGCCGCAGCGCCCAATCGTCTGCGCGAACCTTATTTGCGAATCCGGGACGCCGTCGCGTTCAAGATGTCGCCCGATCAGATCGCCGACGGCCAACGGCTCGCGCTCGAATGGCGGCCGACGCAGCCCGGCGGAGTTCGCGCGACCGCATCGAGTTCGGGTTTGTAGTTGTTCTAATCAGCTGACCGCAGAAGGGTCATCTTTGGTATCGAGAACGAACTGTTCAACAATCCAGACCTCGACAATGAGGTGATCGACAACGATCCGTCACGGGACGCGCCATGAGCTCGACTCCTCCTCTACGATTGGCCGACGATCTGCAGGATCGTCGGGGGTCGGTCCGGCTCGCCGCTGGACGGGTCGGCGCTGCGGCGCAGGACAGCGCGGGGATGGGATCATCGACGGCGACCAATCCCGCAGGTCCCGAGTCCGCCGACGACATCGCGCGGCAGCTCGGATTGACTCGGATCGCGCTGTCCGATTTGCTGGCGTCCAGACCGCTCACAGGACATTTTTCACGGCGCTTCCTGCGGGAGACGATGGTCTTCCCGTTCCAATCCGCCGGGCACGGACCATGCCTTGCGGTGGCGGATCCCCGCGACACCGCAGCGGCACGCGCCGCGGAGCTGGTGTTCGGCACGGCGGTCGAACTGGTGGTCGCCTCCGCCGAGGATGTTGCCACCGCGCTGAACCAGCTCGCCGGCGAGGACGAGCTACCGGCGCGCACCGAAACGGCTGAGCCGCAGCTGCGCGACGACGACATCGAGGGCTTGCGCGACCTCGCCACCGGAGCGCCGGTGGTACGCGCGGTCAACGATCTGTTCGAGCGGGCGGTGGAGCTGCGCGCCAGCGACATCCATGTCGAGGCGATGCGGAGCGGGCTATCGGTCCGGATGCGTGTCGACGGCCTGCTGAAGCCGCTCCCTGAGCCGTCCGGCGTGCTGCCCCAAGCCGTCATCTCGCGCATCAAGATCGTCGCCGGGCTGAACATCGCGGAACGGCGCCTGCCTCAGGATGGCGCTGCGCGGCTTCGCATCGGCCGCATCGAGTTGGACGTGCGCGTCGCCGTGATGCCGACGCAATATGGCGAGTCGGCGGCGATCCGGCTGCTTCCCAAGGATCGGGGTCTGCTCGCGATCGAGAAGCTCGGCTTTTCTCCCCACGACGATCGATCGCTGCGCCGCCTGCTGGCGCTGCCGCACGGCATGATCGTGATCTGCGGGCCGACCGGCAGCGGGAAGACCACCACGCTCGCCACCGCGCTGTCGATCCTCAACGAGCCCACGCGCAAGATCCTCACCATCGAGGACCCGGTCGAGTATGAGATACCGGGCATCAACCAATCGCAGGTCAAGCCATCGATCGGGTTGACCTTCGCCTCCGCCCTGCGGTCCTTCGTGCGGCAGGATCCCGATGTGATCATGGTCGGAGAGGTCCGTGACGGCGAGACCGCCCACGTCGCGGTCCATGCCGCGCTGACCGGCCATCTCGTGCTGACCACGCTGCATACCGAGAACGCCGCGGCTGCTGTGCCGCGTTTGCTCGATCTCGGCGTCGAGGACTTTCTGCTGCGCTCGACGCTCCGCGCGGTGATCGCCCAGCGGCTGGTGCGCCGGCTGTGCGAGCGCTGCAGGTCGAAGCGGATGCTCGGCGCCGACGATCTCTGCGCGGACCCGCGCTACGCCGCGATGGGCTTCGACGTCGGCGAGACGGTCTACGAGCCGGCGGGTTGCGAGCACTGCGGCGGCACCGGCTATCGCGGCCGGCTCGGCATCTTCGAGGTTCTGGAGCTGAATCCGGAGATCCGGTCACTGATCCAGGGCACGACCGATGCGGCCGTGATCGACCGCAGCGCCATTCTGAACGGCATGACCACGATGCTCGACGATGGTGTCGCGAAGTGCCGGGCCGGCGCCACGTCGGTCGCGGAGATCCTGCGCGTCACAACGTTACGGTGAGCCGGTGAGCAGATTCCGCTATCGCGCACTGACCGAGAACGGCGACGTCGTGCACGGCACGATCTCGGCTGCCACCGCCAAGGAGGTGATCGACCGGATCGAGTATCTGCGGCTGCTGCCGATCGAGACGGTCGAGGAAAAGGCCGCGAGCGTCCTCGCCCGCGACACTCTCGCGCTGTTCGGCGGTCCGACGCCTGGCGATGTCACGACCTTCACGCGCGATCTGGCGCTGTTGTTGAAGGCCGGAGCCCGCCTCGAGGACTCGCTCGAGCTTCTCGCTGGCGATGCCGATATCGGTCGGCTGCGTCCGATCGTCAGCCGGTTGCGATCCAGCGTCCTGGCTGGAGAAAGTTTCGCCGAAGCGCTGACGCATCATGCCTTGCAGTTTCCCGCGATGTACGTTGCGCTGGTGCGGGTCGGGGAGGTCTCGGGCACCCTCGATCATGTGCTCGATGTGCTCGGCGCCGAGCGGGCGCGCGCGGAGGCGATGCGTCGCAAGCTCAGCGACGCGATGCAGTACCCGCTGTTCGTCCTGATCGCCGCGCTTCTGGTGATGCTGTTCTTCTTCATCGTCGTGCTGCCGCAGTTCTCGGCGGTGCTGCGCGATTTCGGCGCCAGGTCCGACGCCGCCATCAACACGTTTCTCGACATCTCCGATTTCGTCCGTGGCAACGGCGCGGTGATCGCGCTGTCGGCGAGCGCGCTGATTGCTGCCGCTCTCCTCCTCCTTGGCCGCGCAAGCGTGCGCGCTGCCGTGATCGGGCGGGTCTGCCGGCTTCCGGGTCTCGCAACCGTGTTCAGGTCGTATCGCACGAGCGTATTCTGCCGCAATCTCGCGATCCTGCTCGGCAGCGGGCTGACCTTGACGGCGACGCTGCGCATCCTGGTCGACATCATGGCGGCCACCGGCAGCGCCGCGGCGTGGAACGCCGCGGCCGACCGCGTTCGTCACGGCGGCAAGCTGTCGGAAGCGCTGGCAGCGACGAACATTCTGCCGGCCATGGCCACGCGGATGATCCGGATCGGCGAGGAGACCGGACAGCTGCCGGTTCTCGCCGGCCGCATCGCCGAGTTCTACGAGGCGAAGCTGCAGCGCGGTCTCGATCGCATCGTGGGCATCGTCGGTCCGGCCGCGATCATTCTCATCAGCACCGTCGTGGGCGGTCTCATCGTCTCGGTGATGACCGCGCTGCTGTCGGTGACGCAACTCGTCGGGTAGAACAAGATGGACAATCGCATGAAACAGGCAGGGATCAGCTGTACCGCGCGGCGGACCAACATTGCGCGCGACGACCCTCAGAGCGGCTTCACGCTCGTCGAGATGCTGGTCGTCATTGCCATCATCGGAATGATCATGGGTCTGATCGGACCGCGTGTGCTGTCCTCCCTGAACGAATCCCGGGTCAAGACGGCCCGGATTCAAATTCAGAGTTTTTCGAGCGCGCTCGATCTGTTCTATCTCGACACCGGGCGCTATCCGACCTCGTCGGAAGGTCTGACCGCGCTGGTCCGGCCTGCCTCGACCATCGCAGGCTGGGCGGGTCCGTATCTCAAGGGAGGAAATGTCCCGAGCGATCCCTGGAATCACGCCTACGTCTACCGGTCGCCCGGACAGCATGTGCCCTATGAAATCGTGTCGTACGGATCGGACGGGCAGGAGGGCGGCGTGGATCTCGCCGCCGACATCTCTTCGTCGATCACGATGGGTGCCAAATAGCGATGGTTGGCCGTGACGGCTGCGAGGCCGGCTTCACTCTGATCGAGATGGTCTGTGTGCTTGCGATCGTCGCGCTGCTGGCGTCCGTCGCGGTCCCCGCCGTCTCGCGGCAGACCTCGCGGCCGCAACTCGAGGCCTATGCGATCGAGGCTGCTGCGCTGCTGAAGGCCGATCGCAACGCCGCGATCAGGCGAGGCTTGGAGGTCGTGACTCGCATCGACGCGCAGGCGCGCTCGCTCAGCTCGGGCGCGAACGGGCAGGTCGTTCGCTTGCCGACCGACGTGCGGGTCGAGACGGTGCTGCCGCGTCGTTGCGACGACCGGCCCGCAATCCAGACCATCAGCTTCTTCGGATCGGGCATGTCGTGCGGCGGCGTCATCACGCTCACCCATCTCGATGCGGGCTACCAAATTCGCGTCAACTGGCTGACAGGAGGGATCGAGATTGTCCCGAGCACTGGTCTGTCGAGCCGATAGGCCGACGGCAGGATTTACCCTGATCGAGACGTTGGTCGCGCTCGCGATCATGGCGGTGTCGCTCGTCGCGATCGGCGCGCTCATGGGGTCCTCGGCGCGCGGCAGCAGGAAGCTGGAGCAGCATGTCGCTCTGGTACAGGCGGCCTATAACGCACTGTGGCTGGCCTTTCCGTCCCGCCTGCCGCCGGCATCGCCGACGCAGTCCGGGGAGTCGACGGCACATCTCTGGCGCGCGCAGGCAGAGCCTTTCGCCATCGATGGCGGCGCGCCGGACAGCGCGTCGGCGTGGATCCCAAAGAAGATCGTGCTCCAGGTGCGATCGCCATCGGGCGCGACCATGGAGCTGGAAACCGTCCGGCTGTTTCGAAGGCGGGCCGAGTGATGGCGACGCGGACCAACGATACTCAAGCTGGCTTCACCCTCGTGGAAGTCCTCGTCGCCATGGTCTTGATGGGGCTGCTGATCTCCGCGCTGCTCGCGATCACATCGCAATGGCTGCCGAACTGGGATCGCGGCCTGTATCGCATCCAACGCAGCGAATCCATCAGCATGGCGCTCGATCGCATCGGCGCCGATATCGCGGCCTCCGAATTCATCAAGCCGGATGGGCAGGCCAAGTCGGTTCTGTTCGACGGATCGGAGACGTCGATCACGCTCGTTCGAACGGCGCTCGGACCGCATCGGGGCCGGGGACTGGACGTGGTCCGCATCACCGAAGGCGGCGGCGATGGCGCGGCGTTGACCCGCACCCGCGCGGCATTCGCGCCCGGCAGTCCGTCCGCCCGGGATTTCGGTGATCCGGTGGTGCTGCTGAAGGCGCCGTACCGGGTGTCGTTTGCCTATGCGGGGACAGACCGGATCTGGAGTCCATCGTGGCAGAATGCAGAAAGGCTGCCTGCGGCCGTGCGGGTGACGGTGCACGACGGAAGCCGCGCAAGCGCACCGTCGCTGTCACGGATCGCCGTCATTCGTGTTTCGGCGCCGCCCGACAGCGTCTGCCGGCCCGCGGACCCCACCTGCGACAGACACGCTCTCTCGGCCGATGCAACGGTCGGGCGCGCCTCCACAGCATCGAAGCAATGATGATGTGGCGACAGAAGCACCCGCGAGATCCGGATCCCGATGATCGGGAAGGCGGCTTCGTACTCATTGCGGTGCTGTGGCTCCTGGTCTCGCTGGCTGGACTGGCAGGAGCCTTGTCCGTCTATCTCGTCAGCACCTCTCAACGCCTGTCGCTCGATGATGCTCGCCTGCGATCGGCGGCGCTGGCCTCGGCAGGCCTCGAGCTTGCGGCCTACAGATTGTCCGCGTCGCCGAAGCCGCAGCGCCCCGCCGCCGGCGCCTTTTCATTCCGGCTCGATCATGCGCAGGTTTCGGTCACGTTCCGGTCGGAAGCCGCCCGAATCGATCTCAACCAGGCATCCAGGCAGATGCTGGCCAACCTGTTCGAGGTTCTCGGCGCGCGCGCGGACAAGGCCGGCGAGTATGCCGAGCGGATCGTCGGCTGGCGAACGCCGCCGGCTGACAACGTTGCGGACGCGGAGCGCGATCTCTACCGCACGGCCGGCGCGGACTACATGCCTCGTTCCGCGCCGTTCGCAAACGTCGAGGAGCTTCGGCTGGTGCTCAACCTGCCGCCGCCGCTGGTCGACAGAGCCATGTCCTTCGTCACCGTCTTCAGCGGCCGGCGCGAGATCGACGCGCTGGAGGCCGCCCCCGAGGTGGTGGCCGCGCTTCCCGGGATGACCCAGGAGCAGTTGAAGAGCTTCCTCGATCAGCGGGCCGGCCTGCGCCGCGACGTCAGGTCGCTCAACGCGGCGCTGGGGCCGGCGCGCGCCGGAGCGACCTTGGAGGTCGCCGATGCCGTCCGCGTGTGGGTCACGATCGGCTTTGACGGCGGTCGCAGGGCCGCAACGGAAGCGGTCATCCTGCTGGGCGATGGTGAGGATCCTTACCGCGTCCTGGCGTGGCGCGATGATGTCAACACTCCGGGGATGCTTCGGCCAACAGGAAAGGCGCCGAGATGACGATGTCGACGCGCGTGCGCCGCGAACTGGCGGCCTGGATCGGCTCCGTCGCCGAAGCCGTGGTGGCCGCGATAGGCCGGCTCACCATCAAGCCGTCTGTCCGGCTGATCGAGATTGAACGGAACGTCTTCATCATGCGGATGCTCGCGCGACCCGGGCGATCCGTCCCGCCCGATTGTCGCATTCTCCTGCCGGACGGCGACGCGAGCCTGCCCGCGCCTCCGGAGAGCTGGAAGGCGGCCGTTCACGGCAGCCGGATCGAAGTCGTGCTGAGGCCGGACCGTTTTCTCTGGCGGCCGCTGGATCTGCCCAAGCGCGCCGTCGAGTTTCTCGATGCCATGGTCCGCTCGCAGCTCGACCGGTTGACGCCGTGGTCGGCGCATGAGGCCGTGTTCGGCAGGACTGCGCCGGTCGAGATATCGAGTGAGCGCATCCAAACAACCGTGATCGCCGCGCCAAGGCCGAAGCTGGAATCTCTCATTCGCCTCGCCGAGTCCTGGCGGGCTGGATCGATCATCCTGTTTGCTGCGCCTGAGACGGCGCCGATGCCGGTCGACGACCGGCTCACCGCAACCAATGCAACGAGGTTGACCGAGCAGCGCCTGGGGGGATCGCTCGACGTCGGCCGTGTCAGTCGGGTCCTGGCCGCTCTGTTGATCGTCGCCGCAATCTCAGCGGCGCTGTCTTTCGCGGCGGGGAGCCTGCTGGGCGAGAGGCTGGACGAGCAGCAAGGCCAGCTCACGCGGAGGATCTCCGAGCGGCGCGCAGCGCTGCGCCTCGATCTGCAGGGCACCGACAACGCCGCGCTGCGAGGCCTGATGCGACGCAAGCAGGAAAGCCCCGCGGCGGTCGTGCTGATGGAGGCGCTGTCCCGGATACTGCCCGACAACACGTATGTGACCGAGCTGCGGATCGAGAAAGACAGACTGCAAATCGTCGGAATGACCCAGGATGCGCCGGCACTGGTCAAATTGATCGAGCAGTCGGCGCACTTCACGCGCGCGACCTTCTTCGCGCCGACCACGCGTTCGGCTGATGATCCCGGACAACGGTTCCATATCGAAGCGGGCATCAAGCCCCATTTTGGACTTGGCACATGAGCGTCGCAAAGCTCGTCACGGACAATTCCGCATCGCCCTCGATCGCCGCCGCCGCCTATGCGGGACTGCTGATCGTGCTGATCTCGGTCACGGTGCTGTCGATCAAGAGCATGATCGATCAGCGCAGCGAAGTGACCTCGCTCGCCGATACACTCCACCTGCTGGACGCCCACAGCATGGCGGCCGCGCGTCAGGCCGGCAACGGCGATGCCGGCATGACGGGATCGGCCTTTCTCGAAGGACCGACCGTGACCGTGGCAGGAGCAGCGCTGCTGCAGCGCCTTGGCGACGTGGTGACGCGTCATGGCGGCAGCGTGTCGTCGTCGCAGCTCGATGTGCAGGGCCCCCGCGCCAAGGACGGTGATATCAGCGGGAGCGCGAGCTTCGAGGCCGGTCAGTCCGATCTGCAGCCGATCCTCTACGATCTGGAGGCCGGCATGCCCTGTCTGTTCGTCGACGAGCTGGTCGTCGAGGGGAACGCGCCCGCGGCGGCATCCGGCGGAAAACTGCGCGTGCTGATGACGGTCTCCGGACAGTGGCAGGGCCCGCAATGAGCAGTCGCGCCAAGCTTTGCACGATCGGCTGTTGCGGCGTTCTGGCGGTGGCGTCGGCGTTCGGCATCGCCCATTCGGCCGGTCTGGACGTCTCGGGAGCGGTCTCCGCCGAACAGCCGAGCGGACCGGCGCAAGGCCCGTCCATCGCGCAGCGAACGCCATCGCGAACCGACAACCCATTATGGGGCATTCCGCTCGAGCAATTGTCGGCGACGCGCGAGCGCCCGCTATTTTCGCCGTCTCGCCGCCCTCCGCCGACGGAGGCTCCGCTGCCGGCCGTCGTGGAGGCTCCGGTGATGCAGGAGCCGCCCGCACCGGAACGGCCGCAACTCGCGCTCGTCGGCACCGTCGTGAACGGAGACCGCGGCCTTGCGGTGTTCGTCGATACGAGCAGCAAGACGCCGTTGCGGATCAGAACCGGCGCGGACTATCAGGGTTGGACGCTGCGTCTCGTCGAGGCGAGATCGGTCACGCTGCAACGGGGCGAGGACGTCACCGTTCTCACGCTGCTGCCGGCGCAGGCGCCGGCCCAGCCGACGAATTCAGCTAACGAAAGTTTTGCGCAGATGCCGTCAACCCCCACTGCGCCCCCGCTGGCTCAAGCAGGGCCGCCCTTTCTGTCGCCGGAGTCGAGGCTGCTCCGGATGCATCAACGCCAACGCTCGGGACGCCGTCAATTGTAAGGATGGATCCGATCTGGATCGAAGCGTGACGATAGGCGCCGGCAGGCCGCACCGACAAAAGCGATGCGGCTCTCGGTCGATGGCGCTCAGCGCTTGCACAATCCGCTCGTCAGCACCCATCCCTTGTCCGTGAGAGCCGCGGAGACGATGTCGAAATACAGGCGCTTGTCGGGGTCGTCCTCCGATACGAAAGAGACCTGGCACAGGAAACGCCCGCCCACGTCGCCCTTGTCGCAGGTCGCCTCGACGATCTTGAGGCCCTTGTCGTGGCGGACGCCGGATGACGGCGCCTCCTGCTCATAGGCCTTCTGGATGATCTCGGTGGTCGGTGCTCCACAGGCCATGCCGGTTACGTTGCAGGCCCATGCGAGAACAACAGCAAGCAGCATCGTTCGGTCTCCTCGGAGCGGGGCACTCACAAACATGTCCAGCAGCGTTCGCGTCCGACACGATCTCATGAGCTTCATGGCGAGCTACGAGAGCTGGTTGTCGTTTTTGTGTCGCTGCTGTCCGCCACGCGCACAACGCAGGCGTCTGGACGTGTAGTTAGATCGATTCTTAAACGCCGGTCGGCAATTCTCACAAAGCGAAAGAAAACGTCACAAAGGAGCCACCCGACATGGCGACGAAGGCCGAGGGGACGATGCGGCAGATCGGCTGATGAGTTCGGACTGCTCATTCGAATTCCGCATCCCGGGGACGGCGATCGTTCCTACCGGTGTATCTCGAGCCAGATGGGGATCAGGCATGTTAGTTGGGCGTGTGCGCAAGCCAACTCTGCGATTACTGACGTCGGCGGCCGCGATGTTGGCCGGTTTGACCGTTGCGGGTCCTGCGGCGCAGGCCCACGATCTGGCCGAGCCGACGGTGTTCAGGAGTTGGCATGGCGTGCTCGATCTGCTGATGATCGCGCGCCCCAAGCCGATCTCGACGATCACCTATGAGCCCCCTGGGGGCTCGCCGATGAACCCGACCGGCTGGGTCTACGAGATCTGTCGGCGGCCGGCCTCAGGCGACAAATGTCCTGCCGGCGCCGCGGTGGCGGATTATGGTGGCGTGCGACTGGCGCTGCAGAAGGGGGATACGCTGAAGATCAGGCTGGTGAACCAGCTGCCGCAGCTCGACCCAGCCAAGGTGAATCACAACACCGATCCCGGCCAGGCCAACCTGTTTCGCAATCCGACCAACCTGCATACCCATGGGCTGATCGTCGAGCCGCGCGCGCCGACGCTGACCGACCAGACGTTCGGGGACTACGTCTTCGTTCAGATCTTCAACTCGGCCAACGGCATGCCGGTGCCGCAGACCACCCATCAGCACGGCTCCAACAAGATGGACTCCGCGGATTACCGCATCGAGATTCCGCGCAACCACCCGTCGGGCCAGTTCTGGTTTCACCCGCACATTCATGGCATTTCGCTCAACCAGGTCTCGCAAGGCCTGGCGGGCATCATCTCGGTCGGCGAGGTCTCGGACTATGCGCATGGCGATGCCAGGCATTCGCCGTTTCCGGACGCGAGCGTGCGCCATCTGATCCTGAAGGATCTTCAGGTCGCGCCCGGCGGCCCGGTGCAGTTCGACAGCGGTCCGGTGGACGTCCAGCCCGGCGAGGTGATCAACCAGCAGGATCCGGGCTTCTGCGCCCAGTTTCCGGCAGACAGCTCCGAAGTGCGTGAGGGGGCGTGCCCGGGCGTCGATCTGTCGGCCGATGGCGGCTCCAACTTCTCCGGCGGCAAATGGTTCTTCACGGTCAACGGCCAGACGTTCCCGAAGATCAAGGTCACCGATCCCGATGGCGAGGTCTGGCGGCTCACCAATGCGTCCGGCAGCCTGTCCTACAATCTTCAGCTGACCGATGACGAGACGCAGAAGCCGATGGTCATGCAGCTGATCTCGGTCGACGGCGTGAGCGTGAACCTGCCGCAGGATACGACGATGGACACCATGGTTCGTCTCGGCGGCGCCCGCTTCAGGGTCGTTCCCTGTCCGCCGTCGCCAACGTCGGGCTTTCATTCGAAGCCGGTCTGCGTCACCCAGATGGTCATGATGCCGAGCTCGCGCACCGAGGTGTTCGTCACCTATCGCGATCCCGCGACAGGTGCCATCGCCAGCCTTGGGCGGTCCGCCTCCGCGACCTTCAAGATGGCCGGATTGACGATGGGTAGCGGCGATCAGTGGCCGGCGGTCGATCTCGCCAAGGTGCACTTCCACCAGCGCGGTTGGCGCAATCACATCGCCTACGCCATGGACATCAGGGGAGACGCCTTGGCGACCATGCAGCCGTCGGGCATCCTCGATGCCAAGGTGCGGTACGCGAACGCCGCGCCGCTGCGTGCCGGCTGCCGTCCGCTGCCGGCGGGGCATCGCCGCCGGATCTTCTTCGGCATCGCCGACCTGACCGACGACGGCACCTTCGGTCTCGGCTATGAGGAGGTCGATCAGAACGGCAACCCGGTGCCCGGCACCCAGCTCCCGGTGAGCCAGTTCGACCCGTCGCAGAACATCGTCTGTCTGCCGCTCGCGCCGGGACAGCGCCCCGTCCACGAGACCTGGGAGCTGGTGCAGCTGTCGACGGAAAATCACAACTTCCACATTCACCAGACGCGCTTCCGGACCGTCAACAGCAAGGCGGGAGAGAACACGCCGCTGTCGGTATCGCTGAACAGGAGCATCGGCGGGGGCATGCTGCAGGACAACGTCCCGCTCGGCGTCGCGACTCCGAACGTCCCGGAAGTAATGGAATCCCAGAGCGGGGTCTGCAGCATCGAGCAGTGGCGGAACGGGCAGTGCACGTCGAAGCCCGTGGTGGTTGATATCCCGTTCTCACAGGTCGGCGAGTTCGTCTATCACTGCCATATTCTCGAACATGAGGACGGGGGCATGATGGCGAAGATCAAGGTCGTGCCCTCGCCCTATGGCGGCAATCCGTGGGAGGCAATGAACCAGATGCCGTGGTAGTTGCGGCAGCGGTCTTCTGGCATGTCGTTCACGAGGTCGGCGCCTCATCTGCGGCGCCGACCTTCGTTTGTGCGCAGCGTTGCTCTTGCGCGGCCGCCTTACCGCCGCGAAGGACGATCGCCTGCCAAACGCGACGCGCTTTCCAGGTCCTGTTCGAAGAAGGGATTACGCATTTTGAATCGATCTAAACGGCTGCAAACGCCTTTGCATGACTTTGAAATGTCAGGCTCGCGTGCAGCAAGCTGCGCGAGCGCGGTCCCCGCGATGTGGCGATCTGCAGCAACATTGTTATTCCTCAGCCGCTCCGGCAAAACGCCAACATCGACGCGGCAATTCGCCGCAATCGAAACACTACTCTCTCGACTGACATTCGGAGCCATTTGCATCGCGCTTGGTTGCGAACGTCGCAAGGACGGAGGCAGACCCGCGAACGGGTAGGGCTGTTGCCGAGGCAAAGTGTGATCGATCGCTCGGGTTCATTGTCGCACTGAACTGGATGGTTCGGAGCGTCGCTGCTGCGGTTTAGACGGCCTCGCAGGAGAGGTTGACGGCGATTGATGCCCTGAGAAGACGAAATGCGTTCGGCGAGGGAGGGCGTACCATGGAAACAAAGTTGAGGTGGACGAGATGAGCGATTGGTTGAAATGGACGGCGCCCGCAGTGGCCGTCATGTCGATCGCCGCACCGGCCCATGCCATTCAGTACATGAGCGTCGAAGAGGCGCAGAAGGCCGCATTTCCGGGAGCCAGCTTTTCCGAAGTCCAGCCGGGCCGGGTCTGGAAGGCGAGCAATGGCGGCTACTTCTATTACGATCACGTCGTCGGCAAGCACCTCCTGATCGACTACACGGTTGCCGTCGGACCCGACGGGCGGGTGCGTCGCGTCGACATTCTGAACTATCGCGAATCCTATGGCGGCGAGGTGCACGATGCCAGCTGGCTCGGTCAGTTCGTCGGCAAGAGCAGTCAGAACGAGCTTCGCATCAACTCCGACATTCGCAACATCTCGGGCGCTACGCTGTCCTCGACCCATTTGACCGAGGGCGTTAAGAAGGTGCTGTCGTATCATGCCAGCCACTTCCGCTAGCCTTCGACGAGCACGGGCTCTGCTCGGGACATTCGTCGAGATCGACGTCACGGATGCACGCCGCTGCGATGCGGAGAATGCCGTTGAAGCGGCGTTTTCCGCGGTGACCGACGTGCATCGGCTGATGAGTTTCCACGATCCCGACAGCGACGTGTCGCGGCTGAACCGCGCGGCATCGAGCGGCGTCGTGAAGGTGCATTCCTGGACCTACGCCGTGCTGAAGATGGCGCTCGATGTGACCCATCACTCCGACGGCGCCTTCGACGTTGCCGTCGCTGGCGCGGCAAGGCCGTCTGTGGGCTCGACGGCGCAAGCGGATGTCCCGCAGTCGACTGCGATCGAGTTGCTCGCCGACGACCGCGTCCGTTTCCGCGATTCCGCCGTCAAGATCGATCTCGGCGGCATCGCCAAGGGGTTCGCCGTGGACCGCGCGATCGCGGCGTTGCAGAGCCGCGGCGTGCGCTCCGCAATGGTCAATGCAGGTGGGGACCTCGCCGCCTTCGGGCCCGATGCCCGCATCGTCCACATTCGCGACCCGCGTTTCCCGGACAGGCTTTTGTGCCAGGTCGAAGTAAGCAATGGGGCGCTCGCGTCGTCGGCGCGCCGCTTCGACCCGTTTCGATCGACGGAAACAATGGATACAGCGGTCGTCACGCCTTCGACCCGGCTGCCCACAGGGGCGGCCCACGGCGCCACCGTGAGCGCGCCAACTTGCATGGTTGCCGACGCGCTGACCAAGGTCGTCATGGTCGCCGGCGAGCAGTCCGCGGCGTCATTGGCGCGCTTCCAGGCGAGCGCCATGTTGATTGCGGCGAACGGCGACATTCATACGACACCGGACTGGCAAGGAGTTCACCAGCATGCGGCTTAAAGGCTTGTTTCGGTTCGCCCTCTACGGAATTCTCGGGCTCTTGTTCGCCAGCGGCGCGCTGTGGATCTATGCCGACCAGATGAAGACCCGCACGGAGCTGGACAGCGAGATGTGGCAGCAGGCCGCCGCATACCTGCTGAGCATGCATGGCGGAACTGCAATGGTGACGCTGATGCTACTTGGGGCGCTCGGTCCCATGCACGTCCAGCGCGCGTGGCGTGCCGGGAAGAATCGAGCGACCGGTATCGTCAGCCTCGCGATGTATGGTCTGCTCATCGCGACGGCGTTCGGGCTCTACTACGTCGGATCCGAAGCGCTTCGGCCCTGGATCAGCACGGTCCACATTGCGTTCGGGCTCGGCGTTCCGGCTGTCATCACCGCCCACATCATCGTCGGCCGCTCGAGCGTTGTCGCCACGGCTCAGTCCGTGCGGCCACAACGTGCGACCTCTCCGACCCTGGTTCCTGCCGACGCGCCTGCCGATGCCGATCTGGTCAACGTCATGAGCAAGGTAGGTTGACCGCATCCGGCGTTCGGCTGGCCGAGCAGTCTCCATCCCGGCAACGATTTCCTTGCTCGCAGTTGGCCAACCGCCGCATGGAGGAATTTTCCGAGCCGGCGATCGTTGCGTCCCATGAAATGGCTGTTTGATGACTCCCGATCAATCTCGGGCAGCTCGTGGTCTGCTCGACTGGTCTCAGGCTGAATTGGCTGCTCGATCCAATTTGAGTGAGAGTACCATTTGAGATTTCGAAAAAGGCCGCCGGATCCCGTCAATCAACAATTTGGCGGCCGTCAGGCGTGCCCTGGAGGCGGGAGGCGTGCAATTCATCGACGG
This sequence comes from Bradyrhizobium sp. SZCCHNS3052, assembly GCF_032484495.1. Lineage (NCBI taxonomy): Bacteria > Pseudomonadati > Pseudomonadota > Alphaproteobacteria > Hyphomicrobiales > Nitrobacteraceae > Bradyrhizobium > Bradyrhizobium sp. SZCCHNS3052. The sequence goes on from NZ_JAUETB010000010.1 coordinate 202,317, forward strand.
CGACCAGCCCGGTGTTCGATTGGCGCGCTGATAGTTAACTCCGATCGCTCAGATTCCAAAGCCGCCCTGGGCTCGCTAGCCGCCCATGGAATTGGCCATCATCTACTCTGCAGCCGCGGCAACTTCTGGCGAAGCCAATAGCCGAGTTCAACACTCGGATGCGACGGGCGCCGCGGGCGCCTCGCGTTTGCGATCAAGGCGCGAGAATAGCCAATGATGGCTCATTGGTCATTCGCCCTGTTCTTGACGCTTGCCCTGACGCGCCCGCAACCCGGGAAGTGGTTCGAGACCGATTTGGCAGTCCGTAGGCCGGCTCGCGTTCCGAATAGCGATGTAACCTATTGGAATTCCCAGGGTCGGTTTCTCTCTGTGTTTCAGAATGCGCGTTGATTTGTATAGCGGACCGCGCAACTTTTGATTCCGCCATTCGGAGGTTCGATCCCTCCGCCCCAGCCAGGTCGAGCGCGACCGGCAGGGATGGATATTGCCGGTGGGAACCATGTCGCCGGCGCGTCCGATGTTTCGGACGCCTGCGACGGCAAATTTCCGGAAGTCCAGACAAGTCGCGGGCTGTGGCTTGGTCGCGCGCCGCGTGATGGTTCACAAATCGTAGCAAACTGAAGGACATGAAGGCGCCTCATGTGGCACCGCTCCGCTGGCACGATTGCTGCTTACTGAGCCGCCAAACGAGCGCCAGCTCCAGAACAACAGATGCGAGGGGACGTCCGGATGCCAGCCCACAGCTCATTCCTGACCTGAGACCCGGCGACAGGCGATCCCGCCTGTGCGAGCTTCTCGGGTCCGCCCCCGGCGCGGCCCGCGTCCAGACGCACGACGTTGCCCCGGCACGCAATGGAGCCGGCGCGGAAGCGGGTCATAGGCAGACCAGAGAGATAGACCGAGTGAGATCAGGGAGAGAAGATTCGATGTCTGCAACCACCACAGCGGCCGCGGCGCCGCAGAAACCGTTCTACCGGGTCCTCTATGTGCAGGTCCTGTTCGCGATCGTGCTCGGTGTCATCGTCGGCTGGCTCTGGCCCGAGCTCGGCAGGAACGAATGGATCAAGGCGCTGGGCGACGGCTTCGTCAAGCTGATCAAGATGGTGATCGCGCCGGTCATCTTCTGCACCGTCGTGTCGGGCATCGCGCATGTCTCCGAGGTGAAGAAGGTCGGCCGCGTCGCCGTCAAGGCGCTGATCTATTTCGAGATCGTCTCGACCTTCGCGCTCGCGCTCGGGCTCATCGTCGGCAATTTCATTCAGCCCGGGGCAGGCTTCCAGGGCCAGAGCAGCAACGCCGCCGCCGTCGCCAACTACGCCAAGCAGGCGAGCGAGATGAAGTCGGTCGACTTCGTGCTCCACATCATCCCGGACACGGTGGTGGGAGCGTTCGCGCAGGGCGAGATCCTGCAGGTGCTGCTGTTCTCGATTTTGTTCGGCATTTCGCTGATGACGCTCGGTGAGCGCGGCCATACGATGCGCGCGTTCATCGACGACGCCGCGCACGCGATCTTCGGCGTCATCGCCCTCGTGGTGAAGGCCGCTCCGATCGGCGCCTTCGGCGCCATGGCCTTCACCATCGGCCGCTACGGGCCGCAGGCGCTCGGCAACCTCGCCGGCCTGATCGCGACCTTCTATCTCACCGCGCTCACTTTCGTCGTGGTCGTGCTCGGCATCATCGCCCGCATTGCCGGGTTCTCGATCTTCAAGTTCCTCAAATACATCAAGGACGAGCTGCTGATCGTGCTCGGCACCTCGTCGTCCGAGAGCGCGCTGCCGCAGATGATGGAGAAGCTTGAACGCCTCGGCTGCTCCAAGCCGGTCGTCGGCCTGGTGGTTCCGACCGGCTACTCGTTCAATCTCGACGGCACCAACATCTACATGACGCTGGCGACGCTGTTCATTGCGCAGGCGATGAACGTTCACCTGTCCTTCGGTGAGCAGATCACGATCCTGCTGGTCGCGATGCTGACCTCGAAGGGCGCCTCGGGCATCACCGGCGCCGGCTTCATCACCCTGGCCGGAACGCTGGCGGCCGTGCGGCCGGAGCTCGTTCCCGGCATGGCGATCGTGCTCGGCATCGACAAGTTCATGAGCGAGTGCCGCGCACTGACCAATCTGTGCGGCAACGGCGTCGCCTGCGTGATCGTGGCGTGGTGGGAAGGCGAGCTCGATCGCGACAAGCTGCGCATCGCGCTCGATCGCGATATCGACCCGGCCGACGTCGAAGTCGCGGTCACGACGGGATAGGCCTGCGGTCGTGGGGGCGCTGCCGTCGCATTCCAGCGCCGGTGGCGCCGGCCGCGGCCATGCCCAATCGCGATGCCGCCAACATCTCGGATAATCTGCTAAGGTAGCGGCGGGCAGGGGCTCGCCGTGGAGGCATCCCGCCTGGTGCCGCAAGGCCGGCATGGTCTGACCATTGCGACGATACGGCGTATCGTGAACATGGTCGCGCTGGCTGGGGCGGCGGTGCCGGAGGGACGACGTCACCGGCGTGACATCAGAGTCATGCCGTCGCGCCGCGGTCACCCTTGGAGAGGTTCGATGATGGCCGTTGCGCAGCCTGGTGTCCCTCGCATCGTGATCGTCGGCGGCGGCGCCGGCGGCTTGGAGCTCGCGACCCGGCTCGGAGACAGATACGGCCGCAGGGGCAAGCTCGACGTCACCCTGGTCGAGCGCAACCGCACCCATGTCTGGAAGCCGAAGCTGCACGAGATCGCCGCGGGCAGCATGGACCTCTCGGCCCATGAGGTCGACTATCTCGCCCAGGCCTATTGGCACGGCTTCCACTACCGCATCGGCGACATGATCGGCCTCGACCGCGACAAGCGCGAGGTGCTGGTGGCGCCCTATCTCGATGCGGAGGGGCGCGAGGTCACGCCGCGGCGGACCATCCCCTATGACGTGCTCGTCATCGCCATCGGCAGCCAGAACAATGATTTCGGCACGCCCGGCGTGGTCGACCATGCGATCAAGCTGGAATCGCAGCACGACGCCCGGCGCTTCCACGAGCGCATGGTCAACGCCTGCATCCGCGTCCATTCGCAGTCCTCGCCGATCGCGCCGCACCAGCTCAAGGTTGCGATCATCGGCGCCGGCGCGACCGGCGTCGAATTGGCCGCCGAGCTGCATCGCACGACGCGCGAGGTGGTGGCCTATGGTCTCGACCAGGTCGACGCCGAGAAGGACATCAGGATCACGCTGATCGAAGCCGCGGGCCGGGTGTTGCCCGCGTTGCCTGAGCGGGTCTCGCGCGAGACCGAGAAGCTGCTCGCAAAGCTCGGCGTCGAGGTGCTCGTCGGCGCCAAGGTCGCCGAGGTCGGGCCCGACAAGGTGAGCCTCGCCGACGGCCGCGTCATCCCGGCCGAGCTGATCGTCTGGGCCGCGGGCGTCAAGGCGCCCGACTTCCTGAAGGACATCGCGGGGCTGGAAACCAACCGCATCAACCAGCTCGTGGTCAGGCAGACCCTGCAGACCACGCGCGACGAGCGCGTCTTCGCCATTGGCGACTGCTCGGCCTGCTCCTGGGGCGAGCGCGGCAACGTGCCCCCGCGGGCGCAGGCCGCGCATCAGCAGGCCTCGCACCTCTACAAGCAGATTCCGCGCTTCGTCAGGGGCGAGCCGCTGGCGGACTACCGCTATCACGATTTCGGCTCCCTGGTGTCGCTTGGCGAGTTCAGCACGGTCGGCTCGATGATGGGCGCGCTGGTCGGCGGCAATCTGGTGTTCGAAGGCCTGTTCGCGCGGATGATGTATCTGTCGCTCTACAAGATGCACGAATACGCGCTGCACGGGCTCGCCAAGGTCACGCTGGACACGCTGGCGCGCCTGATCACCCGCCGCACCGAGCCGCACGTCAAGCTGCACTGACGGGCGCGCCGAGGGCGCCGGCACGGCCGATTTTGTTGTCGCCTATTGCCCGGCAAGACCTTAGACTTGCAGCACAATTACGGATACGGCAGGCCCGGCCCGGTACATGGGTCCGGGGCGTGATGGGCCTGGACATGATGGGCCTGGAAAAGGGAATGACGGACCTTCCATTCCGGATCGGCCTCGAGGGACATCCCGACGTCACCGCGGTGGTCCGCAGGCGCGCGGGCTTGGTCGTTCGCGGAGTGATGGCGGCTGCGCTGGTCGGCGTCGCGGCATGGCTCGGCTATGCCATTGCCTTTTCCCGCGGGCTCGATCAGCGGCACGCCGCGGCCCAGCAGCGGCTGGCGGTCGAGGCCGCGCAGCTCGACGGCTACCTCTCGCGCTTCGAATATCTGCCCTCGCTGCTGGAGACCTCGCCCGATGTCTTCCGGCTGCTCGGCACGCCGGACGATCGCGCGCTGCAGCAGAGCGTCAGCCTGCATCTGAAGTCGATCAATCTGCTGGCCGGCGCCGACAACCTCTATGTCCTCACCGTCGCCGGTGATGCGATCGCCGCCGCCGACTTCGATCAGCCGGGAACGCCGGTCGGCAGCAACCTGTCCTACCGGCCCTATATGCGCCAGGCGCTGGCGACCGGCCGCGGCGCGTTCTTCGGCATCGGCATCACCAGCGCGCGCGCCGGCTATTACCTGTCCTATGCGGTCAAGCAACAGGGACGGACGATCGGCGTCGCCGTCGTCAAGGTCAATCTCGATGCCTTCGAGCGCGAATGGCGCAACCGCGGTGCCGACATGCTTCTGGTCGACGCCCGCGGCGTCACCATTCTCGCCTCGCGCGAGGAATGGCGCTTCCGCCCGTTGACGCCGCTCTCGGTGGATGCGCTCGAGGAAATCGCGACGTCGAAGCCCTATGGCAGCTCCAGCCTCGCGCCGCTCGACTGGACCTTCATGGAGAGGACCGATCGCGGCGGCCAGGTCGCGACCGAGCGCGGCGCAGTCTACAGCGTCGACGAGCGTCCGCTCAACGGGCGGCAATGGCAGCTGCTGCTGCTCGACGACGAGACGCCGATCCGGCGGACGGCCTTGATCATCGGCACGCTCTCGGGTCTCGCCAGCATCGTGGCGCTGCTGGCGCTCGGCCTGCTGGCGCAGCGACGCCGCGAGATCCGGCAGCGGCTGGCGAGCCAGGCCGCGCTGCAGGCCGCCAATGATCGGCTGGAAATGCGGGTGCAGGAGCGCACCGCCGAATTGCGCGCCGCGCAGGACGAGCTCGTCCATGCCGGCAAGCTTGCCGTGCTCGGCCAGATGTCGGCCGGCATGGTGCACGAGATCAACCAGCCCTTGGCGGCGCTGCAGACCGCTTCCGACAATGCCGTGCAATTCGTCGATCGCGGCATGATCGGCGAGGCCCGCGGCAATCTCATCCGCATCGGCGAGATGGTCCGCCGTCTCGCGCGCCTGACCGGCCAGTTGCGCGTTTTCGCCTACAAATCGAACGCGCCGCTCGATGCCGTCGCGGTCGAGCAGGCCCTGTCCGAGACGTTCAAGATCCTCGGCGCGCGGGTGAAGGACGGCCATGTCGACGTGACCATCGATCTCGCGCCCGAGCTTCGTGTCAGGGCCGATCAGATCCGGCTCGAGCAACTGCTCTGCAACATCATCGCCAACGCGCTCGATGCCGTCGAGGGCGCCGCGCGGAAGTCCATCCACATCTGCGCCGTGCGTGAGGAGGAGCAGTGCCGCATCGCCATCGCCAACAGCGGCCCGGCGATCGCCGCCGATGTCCTGCCGCGCCTGTTCGAGCCCTTCGTCACGACCAAGCCGGCCGGCAAGGGTCTCGGACTTGGGCTCGTCATCGCCAATCACATCGCGCGGTCGTTCGGCGGCGAGCTGCGGGCGCGCAATCTTGAGCCGTCCGGCGCCGAGTTCATCGTGCTGCTGCCGCTCGCCGATTGAAGAGGTTCCCACATGACTCCTGAGCAACCGGTCGGCGTGATCTATGTCGAGGACGACGAGGATGTCCGCATCGGCGCCGTCCAGGCGCTGCAGCTCGCCGGCCTGTCGGTGACGCCGTTCGCCTCCGCCGAAGCCGCAGGCGGAATCGTTCGCGCCGACATGCCGTTCGTGGTGGTCTCCGACGTGCGGCTGCGCGGCAAGAGCGGCACCGAGTGGCTGTCCGAGCTGCACCGGCTCGATCCGGACCTGCCGGTCATCCTGGTCACCGGTCATGGCGACATCTCGATGGCCGTGGAAGCGATGCGCAACGGCGCCTATGACTTCATCGAGAAGCCGTGCTCGTCGGAGCAGCTCGTCTCCGTCGTGCGCCGCGCCCTCGACAAGCGTCGCCTGACGCTCGAAGTCCGCACCTTGCGCTCGGCGCTCGCCGACCGCCAGGGCATCGAGGCGAGCCTGCTCGGGCGCTCGCCGCAGATCCAGGAGGTGCGCCGCCTCGTCGCCAATCTGGCCTCGACCAATGTCGACGTGACGATCTATGGCGAGACCGGCACCGGCAAGGACGTCGTCGCCCGTTGCCTGCACGCTCACAGCGCCCGGCGCGGCGGCAACTATGTCGCGGTGAATTGCGGCGGCCTGCCGGAATCACTGGTTGAGAGCGAATTGTTCGGCCACGAGGCCGGCGCCTTCACCGGCGCGACCAAGCAGCGGATCGGCAAGATCGAATATGCCCATGGCGGCACGCTGTTCCTCGACGAAATCGAGAGCATGCCGCTCAGCGTGCAGGTGAAGCTGCTGCGGGCGTTGCAGGACCGCTCGGTCGAGCGCGTCGGCTCCAACAAGCCCGTGGCGGTGGACTGCCGCGTGGTGGCGGCCAGCAAGGCCAATCTGCTCGAGCTCAGCGAGCAGAAGCTGTTCCGTGCCGATCTGTATTATCGTCTCGGCGTCGCCTTCATCGAGCTGCCTCCGTTGCGCGAACGCCGCGAGGATATCCCGATCCTGTTCGAGCACTTCACCCTCGAGGCCGCCAAGCGGTTCGAGCGCGACGCGCCGATCGTGAACGAGCAGACCATGTCGCTGCTGCTCGGCTACTCATGGCCGGGCAACGTGCGCGAGTTGCGCAACGTCGCCGACCGCTTCGTGCTCGGTGTGCTCGACCGCAAGGTCCTCGACCGCTCGGGCGCCGCAGCCTCGGAGCTGTCGCTGCCACGGCAGTTGGAGAACATCGAGCGCTCGATCATCGAGGATGCGTTGCGCCGCAAGCTCGGCGACGTGCCGGCGACCGCGGCGCTGCTGAGCATTCCGAAGCAGACGCTTTACGACAAGATCAAGCGGCTCGCCGTGAAGGTCGATGGCATCCGCGAGGGCGCGCCGCTGCGGCCGCAGTCCTGACCGTGGCTGCATCGCCAGCGCTCGTCCGCATCATCATCGCGTCGACGCCGACCACCACTGCGCTCATCTGATGTTGCGACGCGCGACTTATGCTCCTCGCGGACAGGGGCGTCCTGCGGCGGCAGGAAGGCATCTGTTCCATGCCGGCGATCAGGAACGAATGCTGGAGAAGGCTTGTTGAAGGATCATGACAGGCCGAGACACCCGCGACCTGCGCTCCGGCGCCTACGACCCCGTCAGCAAGGACGGTCTGCCGCAGCCGCAACAGGTCAAGGACAAAACGACGCCCCACCAGCAGGAGCAGTGGGGCGCCGACGTGCGGGCCGAGCCGTTGCCCGGCACCGAGCCGGTGCTTCCGGAAGGGCTCAGGCGCGAGCGGCGTGATCCGCTCAATCGCAACACTGGTCGCCGCGACACCGACTAGTGCGCGGCGACCCAGCGCCTACTTCGCCGCGATCACCATGATCTCGACGGTGTATTGCGGCGCGGCAAGCCCGGCCTCTACGGTGGCGCGAGCCGGGGTGTTGCCGGCCGAGACCCAGCCGTCCCACACGGCGTTCATTTCGCCGAATGTCTTGATGTCGGTGAGGTAGATCGTCGCCGACAACAGCTTCGACTTGTCGGTGCCGGCCTTGGCGAGGTGGCCGTCGATGATCGAGAGAATCTCCTCGGTCTGCTTGGTAACGCTTTCACCGGCCGTCTTCTGCGCGACGACGCCGGCGAGATAGACGGTATTGCCGTGAACGACGACCTGGCTCATGCGCGGGCCAATTTCGAAACGCTGGATCGACATCGAAGAACTCCTCAAAAGGTGAATTCGGGGCCTCTCCCTAGCGCGTGCGACGCGGCAACGCCAGTCGGTCGAACGGCCACTCTCGCCACCTTGGGGCGTGCGACCTTGCGTTGTCGACAGCGCCGCGGCACACGGAACGCGGCACTTCACGATGATCCGCCCTTGTCGCGCTGCAAGGCGGGCTTGCCCATGGGGCAGGCAAAGGCGGGCGTTTTCCGCGCTTGCACAGATATTTGAGACATGAAACATTCTCCGCGAGGTTGCTTTTTGAATGGCGGAGGGGCGTGATGCGGAAACGATCGATGCTGGCGGCACTCGCGGCGATGGCTTTGGTGACGAGCGCGGGGCCGACATTCGCACAGCAGACGATCCGCGTCGGCTGGACCATCCCGGCGGAAGAATCCAAGTACTGGATGATGAAGCGGCCCACCGAATTTCCGGATCTCGGCAAGACCTACAACATCGAGTGGACCCAGTTCCAGGGAACGGCACCGATGACGCAGGCGCTCGCCGCCGGCGCGCTCGACTGCGCCACGCAGGCGCCGCTGTCGCTGGCGAACGGCGTGGTCGGCGGCGGCCTCAAGGCCTACATCGTCGCCCAGCACGTCTATGAGAAGCCGGGCGGTTTCTCGGTCTACTGGGCGGTCAAGGACGATTCCCCGATCAAGACCATCGCCGACCTGAAGGGCAAGACGGTCGGCATTTCCGTGATCGGTGGCGGCACGCAAGGGCCGTTCAACATGCTGCTGAAGCAGGCCGGGCTCGATCCCGCCAAGGACATCAAGCTGGTCGAGGTCGGCTTCGCGGTGTCGGAGGATGCGCTGCGCCAGGGCCGCGTCGACGCCGTCAACATGAATCAACCCTTTGCAGCGCGCGCCGAGGCCAAGGGCGGCACCCGCAAGCTGTTCTCGCTGTCCGAGGCGATGCCGAACATCGTGCACATCCTCGAGGCCTGCCGCGCCGACTTCGTCGACAAGAACCCGGAGCTGGTGAAGGCCTATGTCCGCGACATCACGACGGGCATGAAGAAGGCGCTCGCCAATCGCGACGAGACCTTGAAGGTGGTGTCGGAGGTCATGAAGGCGCCGGTTGCCGTCATCGACACCTATCTGCTGAAGGACAATGATTTCGGCCGCGATCCGGTCGCCGCGCCGAACTTCCCGGCGATCCAGAAGATGCTCGACATCTACGCCGAGACCGGCATGCTGCCGAAGCTCGACGTCGCCCAGTTCAAGCATCCGACGATCGTCGCGCCGATCCAGTAGGCGGCCGGCGCGGAGCCTTGTCGATGAGGAAGCTGCGATCGCGCGTGACGGTGGAGGGGCTCGATCGCGCCCCGCACCGCGCCTTCATGCGCGCGATGGGGCTGGATGATGCCGACATCGCCAAGCCGATGATCGGCGTCGTCAGCCAGAAGGGCGAGCAGACGCCCTGCAACATGACGCACGACTTCCAGGTCGATGCGGCCAAGACGGGCATCTCGGAGGCCGGCGGCACGCCGCGCGAGTTCGCCACCGTCTCGGTCTCCGACGGCATCAGCATGAACCACGAGGGAATGAAGTTCTCTCTGTTCTCGCGCGAGCTGATTGCCGACTCCATCGAGGCCGTCGTCCATGGCCTCGCCTATGACGCGCTGATCGGCTTCGGCGGCTGCGACAAGACCTTGCCCGGCGTCATGATGGGCATGGTCCGCTGCAACGTGCCGTCGATCTTCATCTATGGCGGCAGCGCGCTGCCCGGCAACTACCAGGGCCGGACGCTCACGGTGCTCGATTCTTACGAGGCCGTCGGCAGCTACATGACCGGCGAGATCGATGCACGGACGCTCGAAGGCATCGAGCGGACCTGCCTCCCGACGATCGGCGCCTGCGCCGGGCAGTTCACCGCCAACACCATGGGCATGCTGTCGGAGGCGATGGGCCTGTCGATGCCCAACGTCTCGATGATTCCCGGCGTCTATGCCGAGCGAGCGCACGTCGCGCGTCAGGCCGGACGCCTGATCATGCAGATGCTCGCGCGCGGCGGGCCGCTGCCGCGCGACATCGTCACCCGCAAGGCGCTGGAGAACGGGGCGGCCATTGTCGCGGCCACCGGCGGCTCCACCAACGCCGCGCTGCATCTGCCGGCGATCGCCAATGAGGCCGGCATCCGTTTCACGCTCGACGATGTCGGCGAGGTCTTCGCGAGCACGCCGCTGATCGGCAATCTCAGGCCGGGCGGCAAGTACACGGCGAAGGACGTCTACGACATCGGCGGCGCCGCCGTTGTGATCCGCGCGCTGATCGAGAGCGGCCACATCGACGGCTCCTGCATCACGGTCACCGGCCGCACGCTGGCCGAGGAATATGGCGCGGCCAATGCGCCGGACGGCGAGATCGTGTTCAGCCCGGCCAGGCCGATCATGGCGGATGGCGGCGTCGCTGTCCTCAAGGGCAACCTCGCGCCCGACGGCGCCGTCATCAAGGTTGCCGGCCTCAAGAACCTGGTGTTCGAGGGCCGCGCGCGGGTGTTCGAGGACGAGGAGGCCTGCGTCGCCGCGGTGCGCGCACGCAACTATCAGGCCGGCGAGGTGCTGATCATCCGCAACGAGGGTCCGGTCGGCGGTCCTGGGATGCGCGAGATGCTCGGCGTCACGGCGCTGATCTATGGCCAGGGCATGGGCGAGAAGGTCGCGCTGATCACCGACGGCCGCTTCTCCGGCGCCACCCGCGGCATGTGCATCGGCTATGTCTCGCCGGAAGCCTTCGTCGGCGGTCCGCTGGCGCTGGTGCAAGACGGCGATCCGATCCGCATCGATGCGAAGGCGCGCACGCTCGACGTGCTGCTCGATGAGTCCGAGCTCGCGGTGCGTCGCAGCGCGTGGTCGCAGCGGCCGCCGCGGCACAGGGCAGGGGCACTGGCGAAATACGCGAAACTCGTTGGGCAGGCACCGCTCGGCGCCGTGACTCACGAAGGGCCGGCCGAATGGCCCTGGTTCGATCAGGACCGGGAATGATCCGCGCGTGGCGACGATTGGCAGGTTTCTTGCTAATCTGCGGCAGTCTGTCTTGCCTGATTTCACGGAGCGTTTGAGCGTGCTGCATCGGAAAGAGAAGCCGACATGGACGTGACCCCGATCCGACCCGGCCAGCTCGCGGGCACTCCGCTCGGCCGTCGCGCGGCCACGCCGATCATCGAGATCGATCACGTGTCGCAGGTGTTCAAGACCTCGTCGCGCCGCGACCACACCGCGCTGTCGGACATTTCGCTGACGGTCGGCGAGGGCGCCTTCGTCTCGATCCTCGGTCCCTCCGGCTGCGGCAAGTCGACCTTGCTCTACATCGTCGGTGGCTTCGTCAGCCCGACCAGCGGCACCGCGAAAATGAAGGGCAAGCCGATCACCGGTCCCGGCACCGATCGCGGCCCGGTGTTCCAGGAGTTCGCGCTGTTTCCCTGGAAGAGCGTGCTCGGCAACGTCATGTATGGTCCGCTGCAGCAGGGCAAGAAGCCGGCGAAGGCCGAGGCGCTCGCGCGGACTTTGCTCGCCATGGTCGGACTTACCGGCTTCGAGAAATTCTATCCCAAGGAGCTCTCCGGCGGCATGAAGCAGCGCGTCGCGCTGGCCCGCACGCTGGCCTACGGGCCGGAGGTGCTGCTGATGGACGAGCCGTTCGGCGCGCTCGACGCGCATACGCGCACGCGGCTGCAGAACGACCTGCTCGACATCTGGGAGCGCGACCGTAAGACGGTCCTGTTCGTGACCCACTCGGTCGAGGAAGCCGTGTTCCTGTCCGACAAGGTCGTCATGATGTCGCGCTCGCCCGGCCGAATCCGCGAGGTGATCGACATCGATCTGCCCCGGCCGCGCCGCCGCGAGGAACTGCTGCTGGACCCGCGCTATCAGAAATACATCGTCGACATCGAGCGCATGTTCGACGATTCCGGTGACAACGAGCTGCCGTCATGAATGGTCTGTCGAAGCCGCTCGCGCCGATTCTGGCCTGCTGCGGCCTGCTGCTGGCTTGGCAGCTCGCCTCGCTCGGGCTCAAGAACGACAGCTTCCCGACCGCGCTGGAATCGCTGCGCGCGATCCCGCCGATCCTCACCGACAAGGAATCCCTGATCAACATCATGGCCTCGCTGCGGCGGATGGCGATCGGCTTCGCGCTCGCGCTTGCGTTCTCGATTCCGCTCGGGTTGCTGATGGGGCGCAGCCGGTCGACCGCCGCCTTCTTCAATCCGCTGCTGATGCTGATCTACCCGGTGCCGAAGGCGGCGCTGATGCCGATCATCATGCTGTGGCTCGGCGTCGGCGACATCTCCAAGACGCTGGTGATCTTCCTCGGCGTCAGCCTTCCGGTGATCTACCACAGCTTCGAAGGCGCCAAGGCGGTCGAGGAGAAGATGCTGTGGTCGGGCGCGGCGATGGGACTCTCGGCCGGCGAGCGCCTGCTGCGCATCGTCCTGCCCGCAGCCTTGCCGGAGATCCTGACCGGCTGCCGTACCGGCCTGGTGCTGGCGCTGATCACGATGGTCACCAGCGAGATGATCGCGCGGCAGTCCGGCGCCGGCAACATCCTGTTCAACGCGCTCGACATGGGCCAGTACGACACGGTGTTCGCGATGATCATCATCATCGGCGCCATGGGCATCTGCCTCGATGCGGCGTTCGAGGTCGTCAGGCGCTGGCTGGTGCGCTGGTCCGAGCCGCAGTTCGACATGCCGCTGAGCTTCTCATGACGCGCACCTCCAACGACATCCTGCTGGGCGCCGCGCCGATCGTGCTGGTCCTGCTGCTGTGGCAGGGGCTGGTGTCGTTCGGCTACGCGCCGCCGACCCTGCTGCCGCCGCCGGGGCAGGTGTTTTTGCGGATGGGCCAGCAGCTCACCAGTGTCACGTTTCAGCAGGACATCGCGGCAACGCTGTTCCGGCTGTTCGCCGGCTTTGCGATCGCCGTGGTGCTCGGTGTTTCCCTTGGAATTGCCGCCGCGGTGAGCCCGCCTGTCAACGCCGCCGTCAAGCCGATCGTGCGCGTGCTGGCGCCGCTGCCGAAGGTCGCGCTCTATCCGGCGTTCCTGCTGCTGCTCGGCTTCGGCCACGAATCCAAGATCATGCTGGTGGCGGCGGACGCGCTGTTTCCGATCCTGCTGTCGACCTACTACGGCGCGACGACCGTCGAGCAGAAGCTGATCTGGTCGGCGCTCGCGGCCGGCACGCCGCCGCGCGACGTGCTGTGGAAGGTGGTGCTGCCGGCCGCGATGCCGTCGATCCTGACCGGCTGCCGCATCGGCCTCGTGATCTCTTGCATCGTCGTGTTCCTGGCCGAGATGATCACCTCGACCGACGGGCTCGGTCACGTGCTGGTGACCGCCGCGCGCACCTTCCAGGCCGTCGACATGTTCGTGCCGCTGATCACGATCTCGCTGCTGGGTCTCATTCTCAACGCCCTGCTGCAAGGCCTGCGCGCTTATCTGCTGCGCGGCTTTCCCTCAGTCTGATAACAACACAACGACAATCGGGAGAACGACCATGCTGGCGGATCGCATCGAGGCGAAATGGATCGACGCATTCTGCGAGATCTTCGAGCGCTGTGCCGTCAAGGCGGGTGACACCGCCGCGATCCTGTCGGAGACGCAGTCCCGGGCGCTGAACGTCCACATCGCCGAGCTGGCGTTGCTGCGGATGGGCGCGCGGCCGTTCCATGTCGTGGTGCCGACCCCGCGCAACAAGCATCCCGTTCCCGTCCGTTCGACCGGCGCGTCGGAGGCAATCGGCAAGCTCGGGCCGGTGGTCTCAGCGCTTCAGCAGGCCGGCTTCGTCGTCGACTGTACCATCGAAGGCCTGATGCATGCGGTGGAGACGCCGGAGATCCTGAAGGCCGGCGCGCGCATCCTGGTGATCTCCAACGAACATCCCGAGGCGCTCGAGCGCATGGTGCCGGACTCGGCGCTCGAAAAGCGGGTGCGCGCCGCCGCCAAGATGCTGCGCGGAACCAAGCGGATGCGCGTGACGTCGAAGGCCGGCACCGACCTCGACGTGATCATGGAGGGCGCCTCCACCGTCGGCGTCTGGGGCTGGACCGATCGTCCGGGCACCCTGGCGCACTGGCCGGGTGGCATCGTCGTCAGCTTCCCCAAGAGCAAATCGGTCAACGGCACCATCGTGATGGCGCCCGGAGATATCAACCTCACCTTCAAGCGTTATCTGAGTTCGCCTGTCACGATGACCCTGCGCGACGACTACGTGACCGATCTGGCAGGCGAGGGCGCCGACGCAGCGATGATGCGATCTTATCTCGCGTCCTGGGGCGACCGCGAGGCATACGCCGTGTCGCATGTCGGCTGGGGCATGAACCCCGGCGCGCGCTACGAGGCGCTGGCCATGTACGACCAGCGCGACACCAACGGCACCGAGCTGCGCGCCGTCCCCGGCAACTTCCTGTTCTCCACCGGCGCCAACGAATTTGCCGGCCGCTACACGGCGGGTCATTTCGACCTGCCGATGATGGGCACCACGATCGAGCTGGACGGTGTGGCCGTGATCAAGGAGGGCGTGCTGCAGGACGTGTTCGGATAGTTCTCGTTGTGGCTCGCGAGCACGCGCCCCGCGGGCAGTGTACTCCCCTCCCTTTCGGGGAGGGGAGCGCACCGTCACCGTGGTGGGTAGATCGCCTAAATGACGAAGCGTGCGCGATGAGCAACGGGAGATTCCCGGCATCTTCCGAAAAAAATAAATCACTTGCTATTTTTCGGAATTCATGGTTCTCTCTCGCCATCCCGCCTCACTGCGGAGGGGCGTTGCGCGCGATCGTCACGACACGCGAGGCGGGGAGCGATGGCCGCGAGAGATCGCAGCGTCCTCTCATGAGGGCGCGGACGAACGATCGATTGCGGACGTGAAGTCGCAGCGTCCTGACACCCCGAAGCTGGTGTCCAGCGCAATGCGCTTAAAGCGCATTGTCGCCATGGTGGCCAACAAGCCCGGCGCACCAGGGAGACTGCGTATAAGCGTGAAGACCGTCGCGCAGGGAAGGCCGGGTGTTTCCGGCTGCACCTGTGGTACCTGCCGCCTGCATTCTTTTTCGCAGGCGGGCCGCAGGCGTCAGCCGACGCCTGGCCTTCCCTGCGCCCTCTGCATGTTTGCGAGGGACAAAGTGATAGCAGGCCTCGGGCGCAACGCGCCGCGAGAACGAGGCGTCATGCCCGCCGCTGTTTGACCCGTGTATCCGATTTATCCCACCGCGTTCGCCGCGGCGATTCACCACGCTGCCTTGCCTGACTGAGTGCGTTCACTCCGCGGCCCACAAGGGGAGCGGGCGAATTCACGGGCACTCCGCTTATCATCCGTCTTCGCTACGATGATGAGTTATTTCCGCGAGAAACCCACAGCCGCGCCGCCGTAAGGTGGGCAAAGCAACCGCCCGCAGGGCGGTCGCGTGCCCACCGTCCATCCGTGCATGCGGAGCGAAATGGTGGGCACGGCGCGCGATGGAGCGCAGCATGCGGTGCGCAGTGCTGCCTGCGCGCCTTTGCCCACCCTACGGTCGCGAGGCCGGGACGACGGCGGTGACGTTGATGCAGTCGAGAAGGAAGACTATGCGCCACGCGACGATCAGCCTCGCTGCGTGCTCAATCCACCACCGGCGGCCGGGCGAGCTTGAAATGCCGCAGCATCTCGACCAGCGCGCCGAGCCGCTGCTCGCGATAGGCCGCAACGTCCATGCCGGAATAATCGAGGAAGCCGGCGCCGGTGCGCAGGCCGATGCGGCCCTCGGCCATGTTGCGCTCGATCACCTCGGGTGCGCGGTAGCGGTCGCTGCCCAGTGCGCCTTCGAGGTAGCGGCTGGCGTAGTAGAGAATGTCACCGCCGCCCCAGTCGATGAATTCGAGCAGGCCGAGTACCGCGTAGCGGAAGCCGAAGCCGTAGCGGATCGCCTTGTCGATCTCCTCGGCGCTGGCGACGCCTTCGCCGACCATCCGCGCCGCCTCGTTCATCGCGAGTGCCTGGATGCGCGGCACGATGAAGCCCGGCGTCGCCGCGCAGACCACCGGCACCTTGCCGATGTCTTCCAGTAGCGCCTTCAACCGCGCCGCGACCTCGGGATCGGTCGCCTTGCCCGGCGAGATCTCGACCAGCGGAATCAGATAGGCTGGATTGAGCCAGTGCGCATTCAGGAAGCGCTCAGGCCGCTCCACCGCACCGGAGAGATCGTCGACCAGAATCGTCGATGTCGTCGAGGCGATGATGACGTCGGGCGCGACCGCGCGCGACGCCGCAGCCAGCACTTCGCGCTTGAGGTCGACGATTTCCGGCACGCCTTCGAACACCAGCGTGGTCTGTGCGAGGACATCGCCGCTCGAGCCGGCCGGCGCGACGGCGATCTTGTCCATCAGCTTGTCGGCGTCAGCGGCCTGCAGCATCCCGAGCCGCGCCAAGGTCGCGAATGTCGCGCCGACCTCGCCGAGCGCGTCGCGCTGCAGGCTGGCGAACTCTTCCGCCGTGCGCGGCTTGATGTCGATCATGGTCACGGGATGGCCGGCATAGGCGAAGGCGACGGCGATGCCGCGGCCCATGCGGCCGGCGCCGAGGCAGGCGATATGACCGCGCGCGCTCATTGAGCAAATCCATCGCGCAGCAACGCCTGCAGTGCGGTCCGGTCGAGACCAGCCAGGCCGAGGCTCGCCAGCGTGCGTCCCGTTGCCATGAAATCCTCACCGCAGATCGCACCGCCGATGGCCAGGAAGGCGCGGGCGAGCGGCGTCGGCGTGCCGGTCAGCTCGGCGGCCGAGATCAGGAACGACAGGCCGAGCCTGAGATCCTCGCGCATGTAGCGGTGCTGCGTCAGCACGAGCTGCTCGCGCCAATCGCCGGAATCGGTGAGCCGATCGTGCGAGCCGCGGCCATACATCCAGATCTCGCCCTCCTTGGCGTAGTGATGCGCCAGCGGAAAATGCGGCGCGCCGTAGCCGAGCGCCTCGCGCACCGCGATCCGCTCCGCATCGAGCGCGTCGGTGACGCGGCGGATAGAGGGCTGCGTGCCTTCCTTGTGAATGTCCCAGCGCTCGAAATGCTCGATGGGACCTGCATTCATCACGATCAGCGGCGGATGGATGATGCAGCCGGCATTCATCAGCGCACCCGACAGCGCATCGCCGCATGGCTCGATCACGCCGGGGAAGGCGCGGCCGATCACCGCGAGCGCGTGCTCCGCCGTCTTGAGAGGAAACACGCCGACCGGGAGCCGCTTGGCGCGGATGGTGATCGCGACCTCGAACGGGGCGTGCTTGCGCGTCAGCCAGGGCAGGGTGCCGGTCTCGGCGTAGCTGACGCTGGCTTCATTGCGGGCCTCGCGCGCCGCCGCCGCGAAGATCATGGTGCCGAAGGTCGCCGGGGGCAGGAACACGACCTGCCCATCGGCGAGATGCGGCGCCAGCAGGCGGGCGATGTCGGCTTGCGCGAAGGCCGGCGCCGGGCAGAGGATCAGCTCGGCACCGCTGATAGCCTCGCCGATGTCGGTCGTGACCAGCGCGAGCCTGGCCTCATGCCGGCCATTGACGTCCTTGACGACGATCGTCGAGCCCGCCGCGCGATGCTGCGCGACAGCGTCCGCATCGCGGCGCCACAGCCGGACCTCGTGACCTCCCAGCGCGAAATCGCCTGCCGCCGCAAAGGAGCCGTTGCCGCCGCCGAGCACTGCGATTTTCAAGAGCGCGTCTCCGTCTTGCTTATTTGGGGCCATCGATCTGGCGCAGCAGATGGTGCTGCACCTTGCCGAGCGCAGTGCGCGGCAGGTCGTCGACGAACACGATGTCGCGCGGCACCTTGAAGCGCGCGAGCTGCGACTGCAGATGCGCGCGCAGGGTCTCGGCGTCCAGCGCGCAGCCCTGGCGCCTGACGACGAACGCCACCGGCACCTCGTCCCAGCGCGGATCGGGCCGGCCGATCACGCCGCAATCGACGACGTCGGGATGCTCGCTGAGCACGCGCTCGATCTCGGCTGGGTAGACGTTCTCTCCGCCCGAGATGATCATGTTGTTCTTGCGCTCGAGCACGAAGAAGTGCCCCTCCGCATCGCGCTGGGCGATGTCGCCGGTGCGGTACCAGCCGTCATGGATCGCCTGTTGCGTGGCTTTGGCGTTGCCCCAATATTCGAAGAACAAATTGGGCCCGCGCACGGCGATCTCGCCCGCTTTGCCCGCCGGAAGCTCGTCGCCGTCTTTGTCGATGATCTTGGCCTCGCAGCACAGCCCGGGCAGGCCGGTCGAGCCTGCGCGCGAGAGGTCGCCGCCGAGCCGTGTGTAGACCGCGATCGGACAGGTCTCGGTCGAGCCATAGACCTGCAGCACCGGCACGCCGCGCGCCGTGATACGCTCGATCAGCGCTGGCGGCACGATGCTCGATCCGGTCGCAACAGCTCTCAGCGAGGACAGGTCCGTCGCGTTCCAATCCGGATGCTCGGTGACGGCCTGGATGGTTGCCGGCACCAGCACGGTCAATGTCGGCCGGTCGTTGACGATCGCTGCCAGCGTCGAATCCGGCGTGAAGCGGGCGTGCAGCGTGACGGTGGCGCCGTGATGCAGGGCCGGCGTGGTCTGGATGTTGAGGCCGCCGACATGGAACAGCGGCAGCACCGTCAGTACGTGATCATCGGAGGTCAGGCCATGCATGTGCTGGCTCATCACCCCGTTCCACAGCAGCGCCTCCTGGCGCAGCACCGCGCCCTTCGGCCGGCCCGTGGTGCCCGAGGTGTAGACGATCAGCAGCGGGCAGGAGAGATCGATGTGCGGGTTGCGGTCGTCGCCATGACCGCGCGCCAGCAGTTCATCGAGCGTCAGTCCGTCGGCCGGGGCAAAGTCGATGCCGACCGGCGCTGTCTCCGGGTGGCTCTCGGCCAGCGCCGGCAGCACCGGCGCGAACGCCTGCTCCAGCACCAGCACCTTGGCGGCAGCATCCGAGAGAATGAAGACCTGCTCGGCCACCGCAAGCCGCCAGTTCAACGGCACAAGGATCGCGCCGAGCCGCGCACAGGCATAGAGCAGGACCAGATAGTCCGGCCGGTTGAGGCTCAGAATCGCGACGCGGTCGCCACGTCCGACGCTGAACTCGGACTTGAGCGCGCGCGCCAACAGCGCGATGCGCTCGCTGAAATCGGCATAACTCTGCGTTACGCCTTCGAAATGGATCGCCGGCTTGTCCGGCGTGAACGCCGCGTTGCGCTCGATCAGGCTGCAGAGGTCCACGCTCAGTCGTCCGTCTCGCCGGGCTCGTACAGTGCCTCGCGGCCGATGCGGTCGAGGCACAATTCCGCGGTCCAGGGCAACATCAGGGAGCCGCAACGGCTGTCGCGATAGATGCGCTCCAGCGGCAGCGTCTTCAGCATCGATTGTCCGCCGCAGGTGCGGATGGCGAGCGCCGCCAGGTCATTGGCCCCCTCCATCACCGAGTACTGCGCCGCATAGGCGCGCAGCACCTGCTCCTTCGTCGGATTGGCGCGTGCCTCGCTGACGGCCTGGAACCAGATGCCTTTGATCTGTTCCAGCTTGATCTGCATCTGCGCGACCGCGATCTGCTTGGTCGGGTACATCCGCCGCTTGACCGGCGGCATGCCCGGCACCTCGCCGCGCAGATATTTGACGGTGAAGTCATACGCGGCCTGCGCCAGCCCCATATAGGTCGGCGACAGCGTCATGAACATGTGCGGCCAGCGCATCGCTGCCTGGAAGTAGACGCCGCGCGGCATCAAGGCGGCGTCCTCCGCAACGAAGACATCCTTGAACAGCAGGGTGCGTGACACCGTGCCGCGCATGCCCAGCGGATCCCAGTCACCGACGACAGAGACGCCCTCCGTTTTCGCCGGCACCGCGAGATAGAGCGTGTTGCGGCGGGATGCCTTCTCACCCTCGCTGACTTCGGTGCATAGCACTCCATAATAATCTGCGTGTCCGGCAAGCGAGGCGAAGATCTTCTTGCCGTTGATCAGCCAGCCGCCCTTGACCGGCTTGGCCTCGGTGCCGAACGCGACGCCGCCCGCTGCCGCCGCGCCGCCCTCCGAGAACGGCTGCGAATAGATCGCGCCGTCGTCGACGATGCGCTTGTAGTGGATCGCGCGCCGCCGCTCGTGCTCGGCGCGGACGTCCTCGTCCATGTCGAGATCGTCGGCGAGCGGTCCGGACCACAGGGTCGAGCAGACGTGCATGTTCCAGGTCAGCGCGGTGGCGCCGCAATAGCGGCCGATCTCGGCGGCGGTGAGTGCATAGGTCTGGTAGCCCGCACCGAGGCCGCCGAGAGCCTTGGGAACGGAGATGCCGAGCAGGCCCGCGCGATGCAGGTCCTTGTAGTTCTCAGTCGGAAAGCTCGCCTCGCGATCCCAGGTCGCGGCGCGGCCCGCCAGCACGCTCTGCCCGAGTTCCCGGGCCCGTGCGATGATGTCGGCCTGCTCGGCCGTGAGCCGATATGCCGCCGGATCGAACATCGGAGCATCGAGGGCTTCGCCGGAGGCTGTCGCCGTCTTCTGGACCGGGATCGTCATCATCTCTCCGCTGTCGCTGGTGTTGCACGTGCCGTCAGGAACGTATCGAGTGCGGCGTTGAAATCGCCGGGCCGTTCGAGATTGACGAGATGACCGGCGCCCTGAAGTTCGACGTAGTCGGACGAAGGAATGAAGCTCGCCATCTTCTCCATCATCGGCGCCGGCGCGTTGCGATCCTTCGAGCCCGAGAGCACCAGCGCCGGCACCTTGATGTCCTTCAAGGCTTGTCGCCGGTCGAAACCGAGCAGGGCCAGCATGCTGGCGCGATAGCTTGCCTCGGGTACGCCGGCCATGCAGGAGGTTGCAATTTCAAGGCCGCGCGGATCGGGATCGTCGCCGACCAACTCCTTGACCAGGTCCGGCGCCAGCGACGCCATCGTCGCGCCCCGATCGAGCGGGCCGAGGCGCGCCTCGATGAACGATTTCTGCCAGTCGCCGTCGGCCTTGCCGAAGGCCGGGCTGGTCTGAGCCAACACCACGGCTGCCGCGGCCTGCGGATGCGTCGTCAGCCATTCCTGTACGATCATTCCGCCGATGGAATGACCAACGAGGATCGGCTGCTTGGCGCCGATCTGGATCAGGAAATCTTGAAGCGCAGCGGCGAGCGTGGTGATGCTGACCATGTCGAGCCGTGCGGATCGGCCATAGCCCGGCATGTCCCAGGCCACCGCATGGCAGCGCTCGCCGAAATAATCGAGCTGACCACGCCATGCGCGCGCGGCACCACCGATGCCGTGCAGGAACACAACGCTCTGTTGCTCGGGCGTCCCCGATGCCTCGTAGCCGAAGCGGCCGTCCTTCGTGGTAACGATTTGCGACGCAGGCACGCAGACCTCCGAGATATGCCCGAGGCCGCTACGTTGCTCGCTCCGGGCCCTTGAACGCTAGTCGCGGTAACCGAGGTGTCAAGCCGCTTCCGGCGTGTTGTTGCAAAAATTTGAAGTTTAAAATAACTTCCCCGTCGAGACCTGCCAACGAAATCAGAGGAGGCGCACGCATGTCCGGACTTCCGCAAGCCGCGCATGCGATGGTGACGGGGGGCGGGCGCGGCATCGGCCGCGAAATTGCGCGCGCCTTGAAGCTTGCGGGCGCAACCGTGACGATCGTCGGTCGCAATGGCGCAACGCTCGATGAGGCGGTCGCGGCCGGATGCGCAGATCACGCCGCAATCGCCGATGTTGCCGATCCGGCGGCGCTCAATGCCGCAGCCGCAAGCGCCGCCGCGCGTCGGCCGATCGACATCCTGATTGCCAATGCGGGAAGCGCAGAATCGGCGCCGTTCCTGAAATCCGACACCGCGCTGTTCCACCGCATGATGGACATCAACTTCATGGGCGTCGTCCACGCCGTGCAGGCGGTGCTGCCGGCGATGAAGGGCAGGCCCTATGGCAGGATTGTCGCCGTGGCGTCGACCGCGGGTCTCAAGGGCTATCCCTATGTCAGCGCGTACACCGCGGCCAAGCATGCGGTCGTCGGCCTCACGCGATCGCTGGCGCTGGAGCTGGCCGCGACGCGCGTCACGGTCAATGCCGTGTGTCCCGGCTTTACCGATACCGATCTTGTCGCGGAAAGCGTCGACAACATCATGAAAAAGACCGGCCGCAGCCGGGAGCAAGCGATCGCCGAACTTGCCAAGCACAATCCGCAGGGGCGTCTCATCACGCCGCAGGAGGTTGCCGACACCGTGCTGTGGCTGTGCGGCAGCGGTGCCGGTGCGATCACAGGGCAGGCGATCGCGGTTGCCGGCGGCGAAGTGTGAGCCGCAGCGCCCTGGCCTAACGAAGACAGTTGAACAGAGGGAGCTTACATGTCGAGACCGGCCAATCCCGTCACCGTGCCGCTGGCGGACTACAAGCCCAGCCATTTCCTGCTTGCGGTCAAGGATCGCGTCGCGACCGTGACGTTGAACCGGCCCGAGCGCAAGAACCCGCTGACCTTCGAGAGTTATCGCGAGCTGACCGACTTCTTCCGGGCCTGCGCGTTCGACGATGACGTCAAGGCGATCGTCGTGGCCGGTGCAGGCGGCAATTTCTCGTCCGGCGGCGACGTTTTCGAGATCATCGGTCCGCTGGTGAAGATGGACACTAAGGGCCTGACCGCGTTCACCCGCATGACCGGCGATCTGGTCAAGGCGATGCGCGCCTGTCCTCAGCCGGTCGTGGCTGCCGTGGAGGGCATCTGCGCCGGCGCGGGCGCGATCGTCGCGATGGCCTCGGATATCCGGCTCGCCACGACCGGTGCCAAGGTCGCCTTCCTGTTCAACAAGGTCGGCCTTGCCGGCTGCGACATGGGCGCCTGTGCGATCCTGCCGCGCATCATCGGCCAGTCGCGCGCCTCCGAGCTGCTCTACACCGGCCGCTTCATGAGCGCGGACGAAGGCGAGCGCTGGGGCTTCTTCAGCCGTATCGTTGCGCCGGCCAAAGTGCTGACCCAGGCGGTGACGCTGGCGACCGAGATCGCGAACGGTCCAACCTTCGCCAACACCATGACCAAGCGCATGCTGGCCATGGAATGGGCGATGTCGGTGGAGGAGGCGATCGAGGCGGAGGCAGTTGCCCAGGCCTTGTGCATGACAACAGAGGATTTCAATCGCGCTTTCGAAGCCTTCGCCGCCAAGTCCAAACCGGTCTTCCAGGGGAATTGAGCTGCTCCGGGAACCGAAGGGACTTGCCAGGAGATATTTTAGGTCTAAAATAATTTTCATTGGCTCGGCTCTCCAGTGGAGGCGCTCATGAAGATCGCGATCATCGGCGGCGGACCTGCCGGTCTCTATGCGGCGATATTGCTCAAGAAGCAGCGGCCCAGCGCCGACATCGCGGTCTACGAGCGCAACCGCGCCGACGATACGTTCGGCTTCGGCGTGGTGTTCTCCGACGCCACGCTCGACAATTTCGAGAAGCACGATCTGCCGAGCTACCAGCGGATCACCCAGGAGTTCGCCTACTGGGATGATATTGCCGTGCATTTCCGCGGCACGGTCCACCGGGTCGGCGGCAATGGTTTCTGCGGCTGCTCGCGCCGCACGCTGCTGCGAATCCTGCAGGAGCGAGCGCGCGAGCTGGGTGTGACCCTGCAGTTCGAGGTCGACCTCGAGGACGAGTCGCAATTCGCTGATGCGGATCTCCTGATCCTGTCTGACGGCATCAACAGTCGTTTCCGTCAGAAGTACGTCGATCACTTCCAGCCGGAGGTGGATCTGCGCGCCAACAAGTTCGCGTGGATGGGCTCGACCAAGCCGCTCGATGCCTTCACCTTCATCTTCCAGGAGACCGAGTGGGGTCCGTTCATCGCGCACGCCTACCAATACGAGGCGGGGCACTCGACCTGGATCTTCGAGACCGATCCAGAGACCTTCGAGCGGGCCGGCCTGACCGGGCTCGACGAGCGGCAATCCGCCGACCGCATGAAGGAGATCTTCGGCTGGTTCCTCGGCGACCATCCGCTGCTGATCAACCGCTCGATGTGGCGCAATTTCCCGATGATCCGCAACAAGCGCTGGGTCAAGGACAACATGGTGCTGCTCGGTGACGCCAAGTCGACTGCGCATTTCTCGATCGGCTCGGGCACCAAGCTTGCGATGGAGGACGCGATCGCGCTGGCTGACGCCATGCAGCGCGCGCCCAACATTCCGGCGGCGCTCGATCTTTACGAGCATGGCCGGCGCGAGGAGGTCGAGAAGACCCAGCACGCCGCCGACGTGTCGCTGGTCTGGTTCGAGCACGTCGACCGCTTCTGGGATTTCGATCCGGTTCAGTTCGCGTTCGGCGTGATGACGCGCTCGAAAGCGATCACCTACGACAATCTCACTTTGCGCGCGCCGGACTTCGTGGCCGAGGTTGACAAGGCCTTCGCGCAGCAGGTCCGCGCCAACGGATTCGACGTCGACGTCGAGAAGCCGGTCGCACCGATGTTTCAGCCGTTCAAGCTGCGGGAGATGACGGTCACGAACCGCGCGGTGCTGTCGCCGATGTGCATGTACTCCGCGGATGAAGGCGTACCTGGCGATTTTCATCTGGTGCATTACGGCTCGCGCGCGATCGGCGGCGCGGGCCTGCTGTTCACCGAGATGACCTGCGTGAGCCGCGATGCGCGTATCACGCCCGGCTGTGCCGGTTTGTGGAACGACGCCCAGGAGGCGGCCTGGACGCGCATCGTCGATTTCGTCCACGCCAACTCGAGAGCGAAGTTCGCGCTGCAGCTCGGCCACGCCGGCCGCAAAGGCGCGACCAAGCTGATGTGGGACGGCATCGACCAGCCGTTGGAGCAAGGGGGCTGGGACGTGGTGTCGGCGTCGCCATTGCCGTATTTCCCGGACAGCCGGGTGCCGCGCGAGCTCGACCGCGCGGCGATGGATGCAATCAAGGCCGACTTCGTCGCTGCGGCCGAGCGTGGCAACCGCTGCGGATTCGACATGCTCGAACTGCACTGCGCCCACGGCTATTTGCTCGCCAGCTTCATCTCGCCGTTGACCAACAAGCGGACCGACGACTATGGCGGCGCGCTGGAGAACAGGCTGCGCTTCCCGCTGGAAGTGTTCGCGGCGATGCGCGCGGCGTGGCCGGCGCACAAGCCGATGTCGGTGCGCATCTCCGCCACCGACTGGGCCGACGGCGGCGTCACTGGTGACGACGCGGTGCTGATCGCCCGCGCGTTCGGCGAGGCCGGCGTCGATCTCGTCGATGTCTCGACCGGCCAGACCGTTTGCGAGGCCAAGCCGATCTACGGCCGCATGTTCCAGACGCCGTTCTCCGATCAGGTCCGCAATGAGGCTGATGTCGCGACCATGTGCGTCGGTAACATCACCTCGGCCGACCAGGTCAACACCATCCTGGCCGCCGGCCGCGCCGATCTCGTCGCGCTCGGCCGTCCGCATCTGGTCGACCCCGCCTTCACGATGAAGGCCGCGGCCTGGTACGGCGCCGACATGTTCTGTCCGCCGCAATATCTGCCGGGCAAGGAGCAAATCTTCCGCAACAGCGTCCGCGATCGGCAGGATTTCGAGGAGCTGAAGATTAAGGCTAAGCCGAAGACGCGGGCCGAGCTGACGGCAGAGGCTGCGAAGCCGCTTGCGGCGGAGTAAGGCTCCGTGCCACGCTGCTGCCCGGTACGAGAAGTACGAGTGGAGTAGAGGCGATGAAGGCGATCATCGTTGGCGGCGGTATCGGCGGATTGACCACGGCCCTGATGCTGCGGGCGCGCGGCATCGACTGTGAGCTGTTCGAGCAGGCGGATGCAATCCGCGAGCTCGGTGTCGGCATCAACACCCTGCCGCACGCGATCCGGGAGCTCGCCCAGCTCGGGCTGCTCGACCGGCTCGACGAAGTCGCCATCCGGACCTATGAGCTGTTCTACTTGACTCGGCGCGGCCAGGAGGTCTGGCACGAGACCCGCGGGCTCGACGCCGGCCACGACGTGCCGCAATTCTCGATTCACCGCGGCCGTCTGCAGAGCGTGATCCATCAGGCGGTGATGCAGCGGCTCGGGCCTGAGAAGGTCCACACCGGCTGCCGGCTCGGCTCGTTCACCCAGGACGAGGGCGGTGTGACCGCCTATTTCTTCGACCGCACCGGCGCTCATGTTCACACCGTCCGCGGGGACGTCCTGATCGGCGCCGACGGCATTCATTCCAAGGTCCGGCAGACGCTGTTCCCCAATGAGGGCGCGCCGTGCTGGAACGGCCTGATGCTGTGGCGCGGCGCCACCGACTGGCCGGCGTTCCTGACCGGGCGGTCGATGATCATCGCCGGCGGCCTGAACGCCAAGGCGGTGATCTATCCGATCGCCGAGGGCTCGAGCCCCGCGACCCGCCTCACCAACTGGGCCGTGCTGGTGCGCATCGGCGATGCCAACACCGCGCCGCCGCGGCGTGAGGACTGGTCGCGGCTCGGCAAGACGGATGAGCTGATGCCGCATGTCAACGGCTTCTCCATTCCCCAGGTCGACTTCGCCGCGATGGTGCGGGCGACGCCGGAGTTCTGGGAATATCCCTGCTGCGACCGCGATCCGCTGCCGTACTGGTCGAGCGGCCGCGTCACCTTGTTGGGCGATGCCGCGCATCCGATGTACCCGGTCGGCTCCAATGGCGCCTCGCAGGCCATTCTCGATGCCCGCGCGCTCGCCGATGCCTTGGCCCGCTCCGAGCATCCGCGCCAGGCGCTGATGGCCTATGAGCAGAAGCGGCTGCCGATGACCGCCGAGATCGTCGCGTCGAACCGCCGCGGCGGCCCCGAGGGCGTCATCGATGCCGTCGAGCAGCTCGCGCCGCAAGGCTTCACGGACATCAACACCATCCTCAACTACGAAGCCCGAGAGGGTATCGTGCGCGGTTATGCGAGCCGGGCCGGCTTTGCCGCGCGGATGGTGACGCGGCAGGCGTCGTAGCAACTATCTGAGACTGCCCGAACGGCTGCCCCTCGCCCCATCCCTCTCCCCGTGAGGACGGGGAGAGGGAGCGCGCTACGTTCTGCGCAACAGTTCGAAACAAGCGCCAGATCAGACTCACGCCCCCGGAGGCGGGGGCAGGAAGTGGATGTTGTGCTCAGCGGCGAGCTTCACCACGTCGTCCGGGTTCTGCTCGCGCATGTTGTGGATCGCCCAGAACAGCTCGTAGAGCCGCCGCGTCGGCGACACCCAGAACAGCGTCTTTGCCGTCTGCTGCGACTTGTTGAAGATGCCGTGCGGCTTGCCCATCGGCAGCCGCACCGTGTCGCCGGCGGTGGCGTATTCCTCGGCGCCATCCAGGAAGAAGTCGAGCCGTCCTTCGAGGATGTAGAGATACTCGTCCTGGTCGGGGTGGATGTGCGGCGGCACGAAGGTGCCGACCGGGAACGTCGCGTGCCAGGAGAAGCTGTGCTCGGTGCGGTTCTTCGGCACATAGACCTGGCCGAGAATGTTCCAGGAGATGCCCTGGATGCCCTCATTGGCCCGGGTGATGCCGGCGATTTCCGGATGGTTCATGTCGTTTTCGCTCCCTGCTGTTACTTGGCCGCGCAATCCTTGGCGTAGCGGTCGGCGTAGTTTTCGAACACCTTCTGTACGATCTCGGTCTGGAACTTGCCATCCGGCCGCTTGGCGACCTTGGTCAGATAGAAGTCCTGGATCGGATAGCCGTTGGTGTTGAACTTGAAGTTACCGCGCAGCGAGGCAAAATCGGCCTTCTTCAGCGCCGCGGCTACTGCATCCTTGTTGCTGAGGTTGCCGCCGACTGCCTTCACGGCGCTGTCGATCAGCAGCGCGGCGTCATAGGCCTGCATCGCGTAGGTGCCGGGCACGCTGTTGTAGGCGGCCTCGTAGCCGGCGACGAACTTCTTGCTCTGCGGATTGTCGAAATTGGGCGCCCAGTTGGCGCC
Source organism: Bradyrhizobium sp. SZCCHNS3052 (assembly GCF_032484495.1). Classification (NCBI taxonomy): domain Bacteria; kingdom Pseudomonadati; phylum Pseudomonadota; class Alphaproteobacteria; order Hyphomicrobiales; family Nitrobacteraceae; genus Bradyrhizobium; species Bradyrhizobium sp. SZCCHNS3052. Next base: position 230,186 of record NZ_JAUETB010000010.1, read on the forward strand.
GCCGAACATTCCGACCGCGGCATCCTGCTGCGCAGGGAGCGTGGATTCGTCGACCGTGAAGGCCGAGAGCACCGGAATGGTGTCGGCAAGGCCGGCCTGCTTGAACTGCTTGACGAGGTTCACGCCCATGCCACCCGGCATGAAGGTGAACACGGCGTCCGGCTTCTGCGAGGAGATCTTGGACAGCTCGGGCTGGAAGTCGAGCGTGTTGAGCGGAACGTAGGACTCTTCGACGATCTCGCCCTTGTAGTCGAGCTTGAAGCCGGCGACGGAATCGCGCCCGGCCTGATAGTTCGGAACCAGCAGATACATCTTCTTGTAGCCGCGGTCCTGCGCGACCTTGCCGAGAACGGCATGCACTTGGTCGTTCTGGTACGAGGTCACGTAGAAGTAGGGGCTGCATTCCTTGCCGGCGTAGCTGGACGGACCGGCATTCGGGCTGATCAGGAAGGTCTTGTTCTCGGTGACCGGCCGGTGGATGGCCTGCAGCATGTTGGAGAAGATCGGACCGACGACGAAGTCGACCTTGTCACGCTCGAGCAGGCCCTTGACCTTGGTGATCGCGGCATCCGGCTTCAGCTCGTCGTCGGCGACCACCACCTCGACGTCCTTGCCGCCCATCTTGCCGCCGAGGTCCTTGATGGCAAGGTTGAAGCCGTCGCGGACCTGGCCGCCGAGCGCGGCGGCGGGGCCGGAGAGGGTGACGATGACGCCGATCTTGATTTTGTCGTCGGCCAGCGCCGGCTGGGCGAGCAGGCTCGCGGCAATGCCAAGACCGACGCCGAGACCGGCCAGCTTCGAACTCATTTTCATGACAACTCCCCCGGGATGCGGAAATTCAGGTTTATGTTTTTTGCACCTGACCAAACGATGGGCCAGACCGCAGCTTGGTCACAAGCCTAGTCTGATGACGCCCTCAGCTGCAAGCGAGCTGCTCGCGCAAGGGGCAGTTTCGGCACGCATGCAAGCGCCGCGCCAATTGCTTGAAGGTTAAAGGAATTGCCTCCTCATCGTCCTGCGCAAAATGACGGTACATTTTTCCTTGCTCCCAGGAGGTCCTGAAGGTCAAACTCACGAGCCTCGCCAGACGAGGCTGAACGTGCCCAAGTGATTCCGTCATGACGCTTGATTCCGAGACCAAGGCCGTCGAGCTGCCCGAGGACCATGCCGAGGAGCTGCGGCTGTGGCTGCGCCTGCTCACCTGCACGACCCTGATCGAAGGCGAGATCCGCAGCCGGCTGCGCGAGCGTTTCGACGTGACCCTGCCGCGTTTCGACCTGATGGCGCAGCTCGACAAGGCGCCTGATGGCATGACCCTGTCCGACGTCTCCAAGCGCATGATGGTCTCGAACGGCAACGTCACCGGACTGGTCGAGCGCCTCGTCGAATCCGGCCATCTGGATCGCCGCACCTCCGACACCGACCGCCGCGTCCAGGTGATCCGGCTGACCAAGCTCGGCCGCGCCGAATTCCGCAAGATGGCGGCCGAGCACGAGACCTGGATCGCGGACATCTTCGGCGATCTCACGGAGAAGGACGTGCGCGAGTTGATGCGGCTGCTCGCCAAGACCAAGGGATCGGCGCAGAAGGCCGTGCAGCGCCGGCAGGATTGAAGCGGGCCTGACAGGACGTCGCAGGCCACGCTGCCACGCGCGGCAGGCGCTCAAACAATTTGCGGGCAGTGCACAATCTTCGGCTCTTGCGCCTAGATGTTTTAAGTCTAAAATGTTTAGGACTGAAACGTGCCGGGCGTCCTTCCCTTCAGACAGGAGCGTGTGATGGCCACTGCCGCCAAGGTTCAGCAGCCGGAGAGCGCCAGCGCGCATGCGCATAGCGCCCACGTCGACACCTTCGCCCAGGACAATCTGCCGCCGCGTGAGCTGTGGCCAGACTTCGTCTTCAGCCGGCCCGAATTCCAGTATCCGCCGCGGCTGAACTGCGTGACGCATTTCGTCGATCGCTGGGTCAAGGAGGGGCGGGGCGATGCGCCATGCATCATCAGCGCTGACATCAGCTACACGTATCGCGAGCTGCAGGCACTGGTGAACAGGATCGCCAACGTCCTGGTCGGCAAGCTCGGTCTCGTGCCCGGCGGCCGCGTGCTGCTCCGCTCCGCGAACAATCCGATGATGGTTGCCACCTATCTGGCCGTCATCAAGGCCGGCGGCATCGTGGTCGCCACCATGCCGCTGCTGCGCGCCAAAGAGCTGTCCTATCCGATCCAGAAGGCGCAGATCGCGCTGGCCTTGTGCGACGGCAAGCTGGCCGACGAGATGGAAAAGACCCGCCCGATCGCGCCGGCGCTGAAGCAGGTGGTCTATTGGGGCAACGGCCAGCCCAACGCGCTGGAGGCGCTGATCGCCGATGCCAGCCCGGAGTTCACCGCGGTCGATACCGCCTCCGACGATCTCTGCCTGATCGCCTTCACCTCCGGCACGACCGGCGATCCCAAGGGCACCATGCATTTCCACCGCGACATGCTCGCGGTGTGCGACGGCTACGCCCGCAACGTGCTGCGCGCCAGCCAGAGCGACCGCTTCATCGGCACCGCACCGCTCGCCTTCACCTTCGGTTTCGGCGGCGTGCTGTTTCCGATGCACATCGGGGCATCCTACGTCGTGCTGGAAAAGACCTCGCCGGACGATCTGCTCGCGGCCATCGAGCGCTACAAGGCCACCATCTGCTTCACGGCGCCGACCGCCTATCGGGCCATGCTGAGCAAGCTCGATGGGCGCGACATCTCCTCGCTGCGCAAATGCGTCTCCGCCGGTGAGACCCTGCCGAAGCCGACCTTCGACGCCTGGCTGAAGGCGACCGGGCTGAAGCTGATGGACGGCATCGGCTCGACCGAGATGCTGCATATCTTCATCAGTGCCGTCGAGGACGAGATCCGTCCCGGCGCCACCGGCAAGCCGGTGCCGGGCTACGAGGCCAAGATCGTCGACGACGAGGGCCACGACGTGCCGCCGGGCACGATGGGGCGGCTCGCGGTGCGGGGTCCCACCGGCTGCCGCTATCTCGCCGACGAGCGTCAGCGCAAATACGTCCAGAACGGCTGGAATGTCACCGGCGACACCTATGTGATGGATGAGGACGGCTACTTCTGGTATCAGTCGCGCTCTGACGACATGATCGTCTCGTCCGGCTACAACATCGCCGGCACCGACGTCGAGGCGGCGCTGTTGACGCATGCGGCGGTCGCCGAATGCGGCGTCGTCGGTGCTCCCGACGACGCGCGCGGAATGGTCGTGAAGGCGTATGTCGTGCTGGCGCCGGGGGTGGAAGGCACGCCGGCGCTGGTGGCCGAGCTGCAGGAGCATGTCAAACGCGAGATCGCGCCGTACAAATATCCGCGCGCGATCGAGTTCGTGACGCAACTGCCCAAGACCGAGACCGGCAAGCTGAAGCGGTTCGCCCTGCGGCAGATCGCGCAGGCTGCCGCTACGCCGTCGCCCGGCGCGGCCTCGTAGGAGAGACAAGGAGAGACGTTCGTGAGCACGACCAAGGCGCCCACGCTGGCCGTGGTGAAGCAGGATGAGGCCGAGGGCATGCGCGTTCTGCAGCCGAGCGGCTGGCCGATGCCAAAGGGCTACGCCAACGGCATCAGTGCCGAGGGGCGCATCGTCGTCACCGGCGGCGTGATCGGTTGGGACGCGAGCGAGACGCTCGCCGATGGCTTTGTGACGCAGGTCCGGCAGGCGCTGGAAAACATCGCCGCGATCCTGGCTGAAGGCAATGCGCGTCCGGAGCACCTGGTGCGGCTGACCTGGTACGTCGTCGACATGGATGAGTATCTCGGCAATTTGAGGGAGCTTGGGAAGATCTATCGCGAGATCTTTGGCAGTCATTATCCCGCGATGGCCCTGGTGCAGGTCGTCAGGCTGGTCGAGAAGGCCGCGCGGGTGGAGATCGAGGCGACTGCGGTGGTGCCGCGCTGAGGGCGCGTGCTGCCGGCAGGGGCTGGTCTTTGATCGGTCGAACTTGGAACGTGACATCGCGTTCTCGCGGCTGGTCGGCCCGAGCTTTGCTGGTCGATCACCCCCGGCGAAAATCGAGGGCGCAGGGAAGGCCGGGTGTCCACCACACCCGCGGCCCCCGTGCGACAGAAAATGCACGGGGCAGGAACCACAGGTGGGCCGAACATGCCGGCCTTCCCTGCGCGATGTTTGACGGCTTATACGTGGTCTCCCTGGTGCGCCGGGCTTGTTGGCCACCATGATCCGCGCGATGCACTGAGCATCGTCGCGAACGTGATACCAGCGTCGGGGTATCAGGACATCACGACTTCACCGTACGCCACGACATCACTCGTCCGCGCAACAAGCGCATGATGCAACGGCGTCCACCGCGGCCTGCCCCACGTATCGTGACGACGCGTACGCCCCTCTTCGCCTGGGCAGGTTGGGCGCAAGCATCGTCGTGATTTGCCCGACGGCACAAGGCCAGCGCGCTGCGACATGGTAACGCGACGGGCAGTCACACAGGACATCACGGTTCGCAGGCATGTCGCTTCGTTAGTGGAACAATTGTGGTCGTCTGATGATCCTGCCGCCGAATGAACGACTTGGGATCGCCATGTCGCAGACATCAACCTGTTCGAGCGTGACGGCGCAGTGGCGGGTGAGAGCAGGGGGCGGACTTGGACTGGAAACTCTTCGTGACGACGGCGCTGGCCGCCGGCATCGGCGCCGCGGCCGGCGCGCTGGCATTGGCGACGGCCGGGGGCGGCGGCATCGAGCATCAGGCCGACGCCAAGATGCTGGAGATCGGCGTCGCCATCCTGCGCGAGCCGGCGCGGGTGGATGACGATCCGATGCGGTCATGGGCCGTGCGGGTGGTCGAGAAGAAGTCGGGTGTGACTTTTACAGATCAGCAGCGCGCGGCGTTGCTGAAGCGCGCCGCGGGGGGACGGTAGCTCCGCTCCCGGTGCGTAGGGTGGGCAAAGGCGCGCCGTGATCGCGATTGTTTTTTGGCACTGTCTGATCGCGCCGTGCCCGCCGTTGTTCGCGGACGGTCCGCCGGTGGGCACGCGATCGTGCGGCTTACTCCGCACGACGGCTTTGTCCACCCTACGAACTTATGGCGTCATTGCGAGGAGCGCAGCGACGAAGCAATCCAGAGTCGCGCACTCGGCCCTGGATTGCTTCCGCCTTCGCCCGAGAGGGCTTCGGCGGACACGTCGCTGCGCTCGCAATGACGCGTGGGGAGAGCGGAGTGCTACTGATACGCCGAGACGATGTCGCTCACAGCGCGTTCCAATTGCTGAGCTGTCGCGCAGGGGCGCACGACGTTGCAGAAGGTCTGGTAGCGCGGCATCTCTGAATCGCCCCAGCCCCAGGTCATACGGCCCTCGGGATTGAGCCAGACCACGCGCTTGGCGCGTTCGGAGATGGCTTTGAGGATGTCGGCGCGTGGGTCGAGCTTGTTGCTGCGGGCATCACCCAGAATGATCACGGTGGTCTGTGGCGTCACCGACGACATGAACTGCTTCTCGAAATCCACCAGCGAGGAGCCGTAGTCGGACGAGCCGAAGCCGACCTTGTGCATGATCTCGGCCATGGCCTCCTCGGCCGGCTTCTGCTCAAGGATCTCGCTGACCTCGATCAGGTGGCCGGAGAACGCGAACGAGCGAACATCGCTGACGACGTCGTGCAGGCTGTGGATCAGCAGCAGGAAGAAATCCGAGACGCGGGCGACGGAGCCCGAGACGTCGCACAGCGCGACGATCTTCGGGCGGTCGCGGTGCCGGCGCTTCCACGCGGTGAGGAAGGGCACGCTGCCCCAGGCCGCGTTGCGGCGGAGCGTGCGGCGGACGTCGAGATGGCCGCGGCGCTGGCGCTTGCGCGGCTTCGCATAGCGCTCGCGCAGGCGGCGCGCGATCTGCCGGATCAGCGCCCGCATCTCCGCGACCTGGCGCGGCTCGATCCGCGACAGCTGCGCGTTGCGCAGGATCTCGTGGCGCAGGTTCTCGGTCTCCTCGCGGCCGTACAGCGCGAGCGCCTGCGCGACCGCATCGCGCACGGTGTCGCGCAGGCCGTCGAGCCCGGCCTGCAGCCGCTCCGCCAACGCCGGATTGGTCTCGGTGAGCCTATCGAGATCGTCGCGCAGCCGCTGGATCCCCATCGTCTCCAGCATGCGGCTGGAGAACAGGCCGCGCTGGGTGAAGTAGCGGATCTCCGACAGCCCGACGGCGCTGGACGCGTTGGCGATCGCGGCCGAGATGTCAGCCGTGTTCTGCGCCAGCAGCATCTGGGCAAGAGCGCCGAGCTCCGCGTCCGCCTCACCGCCGATCGGCTCTCCGGATGGCGGGGCCGACTGGGCCTCATTCGACGCCGCGTCCTGCTGCGTCTCGTCATTCGCCTCGGCCTGCGTTGGATCGACATGGGCGAAGAACAGGTCGAAGCAGGCGCCGAGCGCCTTCTTCTCGTCCTCGCTCTTGGCGAGCGTCAGCAGCAGGCTGTCGCGCAGCACCGTGCGATCGGCGAGACCGACGCTCGCCACAGCGCGCATCGCGTCGATGCTCTCGGCCGGCGACACGTGCACGCCGGCGCCGCGCGCCGCCCGAAAGAACCGATGCAGGTTCTCCTGCATGAGAGCCTCACCCGAAGATGTTCTGGCGCTGCGCCTTGGCGACGAAGGTCGTCACCTGCGGCAGCGCCACCTCGATGTCGGACTCGTATTTCAAGAGCACGTTGAGCGTATCCTTCACCACGTCATGGCCGAGCTCGGCCGCCTGCAGCAGCACCAGCACGCGCGCCCAGTCGATGGTCTCGCTGACCGACGGCTGCTTCTTCAGGTCGAGCGTTCTGACGTCGTGGATGAAGGCCACGAGCTGCCGGCGCAGATTCTGCGAGATGCCGGGCACGCGGCTCTCGACGATGCGCTCTTCCAGCCGCTGCTCGGGGAAGCCGATGTGCAGATGCAGGCAGCGCCGCTTCAGGGCGTCGCCGAGGTTGCGCTCGGAGTTGGAGGTCAGGATCACGGTCGGCGGCTTGGCGGCGGCGATGCTGCCGAGCTCGGGGATCGTGACCTGGAAGTCCGAAAGGATCTCCAGCAGCAGCGACTCGAACTCGGCGTCGGACTTGTCGATCTCGTCGATCAGCAGCACGCAGCCATTGGGCTCGAGCAGCGCCTGCAGCAGCGGCCGCGGCTCGACGAACTCCTTGGAGAAGAACACGTCGCCGAAATCGTGCAGCTGGCCGAGCGCCGCATGCAAGGTCTGAGCGCCGCCGAGCACCTCGCCGAGCTTGTCCTTCAGGATCTGGGTGTAGAGCAGCTGCTTGGCGTATTTCCACTCGTAGAGCGCCTTGGCCTCGTCGAGCCCCTCATAACATTGCAGCCGGATCATCTTGAGGCCGCGCCAGGCGGCGATCGCCTTGGCAAGCTCGGTCTTGCCGACGCCGGCTGGGCCCTCGACCAGGATCGGCTTGTCGATCGCCTGCGACAGGTAGACGGCGGTGGCGATCTGGCGGCTGGCGATATAGCCCTGGGCGGCGAGGCCGGCCTCGACGGCCGCGATCGAGGCGATGGCTGAAGAGGGGGCCGGGGAATCAGCCACTGACGAAACTCCGTTTCCTGGTATCAGGACCCGGCGCAGATGTGATCGGCGTTCCGGCCCCTGGACGTTGGTGGTCAGGCGAAAACCCTGACTTTTCCTCGCATTGTGTTATGTCCTGGCTACGCGTCCCGGGCAGCCCTGTCCAGTGCGCGCGTGGGTGCCTCGGCCGCATGGCTGCCGGTCGCCAGCGGACCGGACCGAGAACCTCCTCCTGCAAATCACGCCGAGCGGAATATGAACCGATCCATCCTGCATCTCCTCGTCCTGCTGGTTCTCGTGGTCGGAGGCGGCTGGATCATCGGCGCCTCCAACATGCCCGGCGCCTGGTACGGCTCGCTCAACAAGCCCTGGTTCACCCCGCCGGGCTGGCTGTTTCCGGTCGCCTGGACCGTGCTCTACATCATGATCGCGGTCGCCGGCTGGCGCACCTATGAGCGGGTCGAAAGCGGTGCGGTGATGCAGGTGTGGTGGGGACAGCTGGTGCTGAACTTCGCCTGGTCGCCGGTGTTCTTCACCGCGCATCTGATGTGGGTCGCGTTCGCGATCATCGCCAGCATGTTCGTGCTGATCGTGACCTTCATCGTGATGCAATGGCGCGAGGACCGGATCGCGGCGCTGCTGTTCGTGCCCTATGCCTGTTGGGTCGCGTTCGCGTCGGCGCTGAATTTCTCGGTGAACGTGCTGAATTGAGATGAGGCGGCTGATGGGGCGAAGCTGTCAACAATCGGGTGTGCTGCCGCCGCGTCCTCCGCTGTCGTCCCTGCGAACGCAGGGACCCATACCGCGGACGGCCGATTGTCGGAAAAGACTCCGAGTTGCCTTTCGTGCTCAACAATCAGGGCCGGTGGTTATGGGTCCCTGCGTTCGCAGGGACGACAGTCGGGGGTGGGGCGGGCAGCGCGGCAGACTGGCGCTTGATGGTCGAGGCGTTCACCCATGAACCTCAAGCAGCTCGAATATTTCGTGCAGGTCGCCGAGCTCGGCTCGTTCAGCAAGGCCGCGTCCGTGCTCGACGTGGCGCAGCCGGCGCTGTCGCGGCAGGTGCGGGCGCTGGAATCGGAGTTGAAGCAGCAGCTGTTCGCGCGCAACGGGCGGGGCGTGGCGCTGACCGAGGCCGGCAAGCGGCTGCTCGACCACAGCGTCGGCGTGCTGCAGCTGGTGGCGCATGCGCGCGAAGATCTCGGCGCCAGCCGCGATGCGCCGGTCGGCCGCGTCACCATCGGCCTGCCACCGAGCATCGCGCGGCAATTGACGCTGCCGCTGATCGATCGCTTCCGCAAGGAGTATCCGGCGGCGCGACTGGCCGTCGTCGAGGGGCTGTCGACGCATGTGGTGGAGTGGGTCACCACCGGACGCATCGACGTCGGCATGGTCTACAATCCGGAAGCCCAGCCCGGCATCGAGATCACGCCGGTGCTGCAGGAGCCGTTGGCGCTGGTGAGCCACGCGCCCAAGGGCAAGCGCCGCGTCACCGCGCCGCTGCCGATGGCCGAGCTGTCGCGCTACAGCCTGATCATGCCGGAGCGGGTGCACGCGATGCGGCGCCTGCTGGAGACGCAGGCGGCGCTCGCCGGGATCAAGCTCGACATCGCCTGGGAGGTGTCGAGCGTGCCCTCGATCATCGATCTCGTCTGCGCCGGCTACGGCCACGCCGTGCTGACCCCGAGTGGCGTCGCCGCCTCGGGCCGCGCCAGCGAGCTCGCCATCCGCCCACTGACCGAGCCCGCCCCGACCAGCGTGCTGTGCTTCGTCACCTCGGCGCACAAGCGCCCGACGCCGCTGGCGCAGCAGACCATCAAGCTGGCGACCGCGCTGATCCGGAAGCTGCCGCGGTGAATCGCGGGTGATCTCGGCTCGGGCAGTGCTACCCTCCCCTGGAGGGGGAGGGTCGCTCGCGCGCGAAGCGGGCGAGCGGGGTGGGGTGATCTCTCCCCGCGCGCCGGTGCCAGAGGAGAGATCACCCCACCCCGCCTCACGGCTCGCTTCGCTCCCCGTGAGCCGACCCTCCCCCTGCAGGGGAGGGTGGAGACCGCGGTGTCTGAGCCGTGCGAAAGCCAACAGCGGAGTTGTTCAGACCCATTCTAAAATCAGCATGGCTCCTCTGATATCTTATGCCGTTTCGGAATAGCTGATAGAAGCCCCCGGGCGCTGGCGCGGGCCGGCGCGCTCGGTCACATACCCGGTCAAGCCGCCGAAGCAGCAGGGCCGATCCCGTCAGGGATCGCGCGCCCTGCGGACCTCGGCCAACGCGCCAGAACAGCACCCAAGGAAGCAGAAGCGATGCCAACGACCGCCCGCGTCGACGTCCAGGCCTTTCTCGACGACCACAAGTTCTCCGGCTTCCAGTGGCTGATCTTCGCGCTCGGCTTCGTCATCGTGCTGCTCGACGGCTTCGACACCGCGGCGATCGGCTTCATCGCGCCGTCGCTCCTGAAGGAGTGGGGCATCGAGAAATCGGCGCTTGGACCGGTGCTGAGCGCGGCGCTGTTCGGTCTTGCCGGCGGGGCGCTGTTCGCGGGGCCGATCGCCGATCGTCTCGGCCGCAAGCTGGTGCTGGTCGGCTCCGTGCTGGTCTTCGGCATCGCCTGTCTGGCCTCGGCGTTCGCGACCAACCTGACCGAGCTCACCGTGCTCCGCTGCGTCACCGGCATCGGCCTCGGTGCCGCCATGCCGAATGCCGTGACCCTGCTCAGCGAGTACTGTCCGGGCCGGCTGCGCGCGACCATGACCAACCTGATGTTCTGCGGCTTTCCGCTCGGCGCGGCCTGCGGCGGCTTCCTCGCGGCGTGGATGATCCCGCAATGGGGCTGGCGCAGCGTGCTGGTGCTCGGCGGCGTCACGCCGCTGGTGCTGACCGTGCTGCTGATCGCGATCCTGCCCGAGTCGGTGCACTACCTGCTGTCGCGCGGCGCGAGCGTCGAGCGCGTCCGCAAGGTGATGCGCCGGATATCGGCTGCAGCCTCCGATGTCGGCCAGTTCGTGATGCTGGAGCCGGAGCACGCCGAGACCACCCGGCGCGTCAACGCCACCGGCATCGGCATGGTGCTGTCGCCGGTGCTGCGCGTCGGCTCGGTGATGCTGTGGGTCACCTATTTCATGGGGCTCGTGATCTTCTACTCGCTGATCAACTGGATGCCGGTGCTGTTCAAGGATGTCGGGCTCAACCCGCAGACCGCGACCCTGATCTCGGCGCTGTTCCCGCTCGGCGGCGTCGGCGCGGTGTTCTTCGGCCTGCTGATGGACCGCTTCAATGCCAACCGCATCGTGGCGGTCGGCTACGCCCTGACCGCGGTGGCGATCTTCCTGATCGGCCAGGCCGTCGGCAACATCGGCTTCCTGGTGGTGATCGTGTTCGTCGCCGGCGTCGTGATGAACACGGCCCAGTCGTCGCTGCCGGCGCTGGCCGCCGCGTTCTATCCGACCCAGGGCCGCGCCACCGGCGTTGCCTGGATGATGGGCATCGGCCGCTTCGGCGGTATTGCCGGCTCGTTCCTGGTCGCCGAGCTGACCGCGCGGCACCTGACCTTCAGCGAGATTTTCACCGTGATCGCGGTTCCCGGCTTGATCGCGGCGCTCGCCCTTGTGGTAAAGCAGGTCGTGGGACCGGGAGGCCGCGGCAGCGGCGAGGATGTCGGCTCCGCCGTGGTGGCGCATTGAGCGGCGCGCGCCACCGCAAGACACAGAAGCTTTGAGGGAGAGACTGACGTGATCATCGACGTGCACGGCCATTACACGACGGCTCCGAAGGCGCTGGAAGAGTGGCGCAACCGGCAGATCGCGGGCATCAAGGATCCGTCCGTCATGCCGAAGGCCTCCGAGCTCAAGATCAGCGACGACGAGCTGCGCGAGAGCATCGAGAGCAACCAGCTCAAGAAGATGAAGGAGCGCGGCAGCGACCTCACCGTGTTCTCGCCGCGCGCGAGCTTCATGGCTCACCACATCGGCGACTTCCAGGTGTCCTCGACCTGGGCCGCGATCTGCAACGAGCTGTGCTACCGCGTCAGCAAGCTGTTCCCGGACAATTTCATCGGCGTCGCGATGCTGCCGCAGTCGCCGGGCGTCGACCCCAAGACCTGCATTCCCGAACTGGAGAAGTGCATCAAGGAGTACGGCTTCGTCGGCATCAACCTCAACCCGGATCCCTCGGGCGGCCACTGGACCTCGCCGCCGCTGTCGGACCGGCACTGGTATCCGATCTACGAGAAGATGGTCGAGCTCGACATCCCCGCGATGATCCACGTCTCCACCAGCTGCAACGCCTGCTTCCACACCACGGGCGCGCACTACCTCAACGCCGACACCACGGCGTTCATGCAGTGCCTGACGTCGGACCTGTTCAAGGACTTCCCGACGTTGAAGTTCCTGATCCCGCATGGCGGCGGCGCGGTGCCGTATCACTGGGGCAGGTTCCGCGGCCTCGCCCAGGAGCTGAAGAAGCCGCTGTTGAAGGATCACCTGCTCAACAACATCTTCTTCGACACCTGCGTCTATCACCAGCCGGGCATCGACCTGCTGACCGGCGTGATCCCGATCGACAATATCCTGTTTGCGTCGGAAATGATCGGCGCCGTCCGTGGCATCGACCCGGAGACCGGCTTCTACTACGACGACACCAAGCGCTATATCGAGGCCGCCAAGCTGACCCCCGAGCAGCGCCACCAGATCTATGAAGGCAATGCACGGCGCGTGTTCCCGCGGCTCGACGCCGCGTTGAAGGCCAAGGGCAAGTAATCTAAAGGGCAGGCGATATGAGCACCCCCATGAACAATCTCGGCATCGTCAAGACGAAGATCACCCGCGCCGACAAGGCGGCGGTGGAGAAGCTGTCCAAGTTCGGCGTCGCCACCATCCACGAGGCGATGGGCCGCGTCGGCCTGATGCAGTGCTACATGCGCCCGATCTATCCGACGGCGAAAATGTGCGGCACGGCCGTCACCGTGCTGCTGCAGCCCGGCGACAACTGGATGCTGCATGTTGCGGCCGAGCAGATCCAGCCCGGCGACGTCGTCGTCGCCGCCTGCACGGTGGAGAACACCGACGGCTTCTTCGGCGATTTGCTGGCGACCAGCTTCCGCGCCCGCGGCGCCCAGGGCCTCGTGATCGACGGCGGCGTGCGCGACGTTGCTGATCTGACTGAGATGCAGTTCCCGGTGTTCTCGCGCGCCATCTCGGCTCGCGGCACCGTCAAGGCCACGCTCGGCTCGGTCAACATCCCGATCGTCTGCGCCGGAGCTGCCGTCAATCCGGGTGACGTGATCGTCGCCGATGTCGACGGCATCGTCGTGGTGCCGGCCGCGGTCGCCCACCAGGCAGCCGACGCCGCTGCTGCGCGCGAGGCCAACGAGGCCGACAAGCGCGAGAAGCTCGCGTCCGGCGTGCTCGGCCTCGACATGTACAAGATGCGCGAGCCGCTGGCGAAGGCCGGGCTCAAATACATCGATTGAGCATGACCGCGGCGTCCAACCCAAATCCTTCGAACCGATGGCATGTCGGGCTGATCGGCTACGGCGAGGTCGGCAAGATCCTCGCCGAGGATCTGCGCAAGGACGGCGTGCGCGTCTCGGCCTATGACGTCAAGCTGGCCGACTCGCGCGGCGACGCGATGCGTGGCCACGCCGCCGGCATCGGCGTGACGCTGGCCGCATCGCATGCGGAGCTGGCGGCGGAGGCCGACTTCGTCGTCTCCGCGGTGACCGCCAGCCAGGACGTGGCCGTCGCCGAGGCCTGCGCTGCGGCCATCAAGCCTGGCGCGTGGTTCCTCGACTTCAACTCGGCCTCGCCCGGCGCCAAGCAGCGCGCCGCCGCGCTGATCGACGGCGCCGGCGGCCGCTATGTCGAGGGCGCCGTGATGACCTCGGTGCCGCCCTATCGCATCAAGGTGCCGCTGCTGCTCGGCGGCGCGGGCGCGCGCGAGTTGGCGCCGCTGCTCAACGATCTCGGCTTCGCCGCCAAGCCCGCCAGCGACAAGCTCGGCGTCGCCTCGGCGACCAAGATGTGCCGCAGCATCATGATCAAGGGCCTCGAGGCGATGGTGATCGAGAGCTTCACCACCGCGCGCGCCTATGGCGTCGAGGACGCGGTGCTGGCTTCGCTGCAGGAGACGTTCCCCGGCATCGACTGGGAGAAGCAGGGCGCCTATTTCTTTCAGCGCGTGATCGAGCATGGCCGCCGCCGCGCCGAGGAGGTGAGGGAGGTTGCCGAGACCGTGCGCGACATCGGGCTGACGCCGTGGTCGGCGGAAGGCACCGCCGAGCGCCAGGCCTGGGTCGCCGATCTCGCCGATGGCGGCCTGTTCGGCACCCGCGGCACCAAGGAATTCGCGCGCAGCCCGGACTGGCGCACCGAGGCCGATCGCATTCTCAACAAGATCAAGTCCAAGGAGTAGGGAACCTCATGGAGTTCCAGAAGACCCCGGGATGGCTCGACTGGTATGACGGCCCGTCGAAGCCGCGCTTCAAGGTGCCGGCCGGCAGCGTCGACGCGCACTGCCACGTGTTCGGCCCCGGTGCCGAATTTCCCTATGCGCCCGAGCGCAAATATACGCCCTGCGACGCCTCCAAGCACCAGCTCTATGCGCTGCGCGACCATCTCGGCTTCGCCCGCAACGTCGTGGTGCAGGCGACCTGCCACGGCGCCGACAACCGCGCCATGGTCGATGCGCTGGTGCATTCGAACGGCAAGGCCCGCGGCGTCGCCACCGTCAAGCGCAGCGTCAGCGACGCCGAGCTGCAGGCGATGCACGACGCCGGCGTGCGCGGCGTCCGCTTCAATTTCGTCAAGCGCCTGGTTGACTTCACGCCCAAGGACGAGCTGATCGAGATTGCCAACCGCATCAGCAAGCTCGGCTGGCACGTCGTGATCTACTTCGAAGCCGTTGATCTGCCTGAGTTGTGGGACTTCTTCACTTCGCTGCCGACCACTGTGGTCGTCGACCACATGGGCCGCCCCGATGTCACCAAGCCGGTCGACGGTCCGGAGTTCGAGCTGTTCGTGAAGTTCATGCGCGAGCACGGCAACGTCTGGTCCAAGGTGAGCTGCCCGGAGCGTCTCTCGGTCAAGGGACCGCCGGCACTGAATGGCGAGCAGAACGCCTATCGTGACGTGGTGCCGTTTGCGAAGCGCATCGTCGAGACCTTCCCGGATCGCGTGCTGTGGGGCACCGACTGGCCGCATCCGAACCTGAAGGACCACATGCCGGATGATGGCCTGCTGGTCGATTTCATTCCGCATATCGCCGTCACCGCGGAGCTGCAGCACAAGCTCCTGGTCGACAACCCGATGCGGCTTTACTGGCCCGAAGAATCCTGAAGGAGGGAAGCGATGTCGCTCGACAAACCCTATACCGACGTTCCCGGCACGACCATCTTCGACGCGGACATGTCGCGGATGGGCTATCACCTCAACCAGTTCTGCATGTCACTGATGAAGGCGGAGAACCGCGCCCGCTTCAAGGCCAATGAGCGCGCCTATCTCGACGAATGGCCGATGAGCGAGGAGCAGAAGCAGGCGGTGCTCGATCGTGACCTGAACCGCTGCATTGCGCTTGGCGGCAACATCTACTTCCTCGCCAAGATCGGCGCGACTGACGGCAAGAGCTTTCAGCAGATGGCCGGCAGCATGACCGGCATGACCGAAGACCAGTACCGCGAGATGATGATCAAGGGCGGCCGCTCGGTCGAGGGCAACCGCTACACCGGGGAGAAGAAGTAAATGGCAAAGATCTCCGCAAGCGTCTTCACCTCGCACGTCCCGGCGATCGGCGCCGCCCTCGACCTCGGCAAGACCGGCGAGGATTATTGGAAGCCGGTGTTCGCCGGCTACGACTTCGCCAAGCAATGGGAGAAGGAGCAGAAGCCGGACGTCGTATTCCTGGTCTTCAACGACCATGCGACCGCCTTCAGCCTGGACATGATTCCCACGTTCGCGATCGGCACCGCGGCTGAATATCAGCCGGCCGACGAGGGCTGGGGCCCGCGCCCGGTCCCCAAGGTGATCGGGCATCCGAAGCTCGCCGCGCACATCGCGCAGTCGGTGATCCAGGACGATTTCGACCTCACCATCGTCAACAAGATGGACGTCGATCACGGCCTCACCGTGCCGCTCAGCCTGATCTTCGGCCAGGTCGATGCCTGGCCGTGCCCGGTGATCCCCTTCGCGGTCAACGTGGTGCAATATCCGGTGCCGTCGGGCCGCCGCTGCTTCATGCTCGGCAAGGCGATCCGCAAGGCGATCGAGAGCTATGACGAACCGCTCAACGTGCAGATCTGGGGCACCGGCGGCATGAGCCACCAGCTGCAGGGCCCGCGGGCGGGCCTGATCAATCGCGAATGGGACAACATGTTCCTGGACAAGCTGATCAACGATCCGGAAGGCCTGTCCAAGGTGCCGCATATCGAGTACGTCCGCGAGGCCGGCAGCGAGGGCATCGAGCTCGTGATGTGGCTGATCGCGCGCGGCGCCATGAGCGACGTCAACGAGACCAAGAAGGGCAACGCGCCGACCGTGCGTCACCGCTTCTATCATGTGCCGGCGAGCAACACGGCCGTCGGCCATCTGATCCTGGAGAACAACTGATATGGCCAAGACCATCAAGGTCGCGCTCGCCGGCGCCGGCGCGTTCGGCATCAAGCATCTCGACGGCATCAAGAACATCGACGGGGTCGAGGTGGTGTCGCTGGTCGGCCGCCGCTTCGACCAGACCAAGGAAGTCGCCGACAAATACGGCATCAAGCACGTCTCGACCGAGCTCGCCGACAGCCTCAAGCTGCCGGAGGTCGACGCCGTCATCCTGTGTACGCCGACGCAGATGCATGCCGCGCAGGCGATCGACTGCCTCAAGGCCGGCAAGCACGTGCAGGTCGAGATCCCGCTCGCGGACTCGCTCAAGGACGCGCAGCAGGTGGTGGAGCTGCAGAAGGAGACCAAGCTGGTCGCGATGTGCGGCCACACCCGGCGCTTCAATCCCAGCCACCAGTTCGTGCACAAGAAGATCAAGGCCGGCGAATTCCACATCCAGCAGATGGATGTACAGACCTACTTCTTCCGCCGCACCAACATGAACGCGCTGGGCCAGCCGCGCAGCTGGACCGACCACCTGCTGTGGCACCACGCCGCGCACACCGTCGACCTGTTCGCCTATCAGGCGGGCTCGCCGATCGTGAAGGCCAATGCGATCCAGGGCCCGATCCACCCGACCCTGGGCATCGCCATGGACATGTCGATCCAGCTCAAGGCCGCCAATGGCGCGATCTGCACGCTGTCGCTGTCGTTCAACAATGACGGCCCGCTCGGCACCTTCTTCCGCTACATCGGCGACACCGGCACCTATATCGCCCGCTACGACGATCTGGTGAACGGCAAGGAAGAGAAGATCGACGTCTCCAAGGTCGACGTCTCCATGAACGGCATCGAGCTGCAGGACCGCGAGTTCTTCGCCGCGATCCGCGAGGGCCGCGAGCCCAACGCCTCCGTGGCCCAGGTGCTGCCCTGCTACCAGGTGCTGCACGATCTCGACGTGCAGCTCGCCAAGGGCTGATACTTCTTCCCTCCTTGCGCGCGTTGCGCGTGAGGAGGGCTTCTACGATGGCGCAGATCTACGGCGCCTTGGACGGCTTCAGCTTCGGCAACGTCGCGACGATCTTCTGCTTGCCGTCGACGATTTCGGCCAGGAAGCTCTCACGGTCGATGTCGCCGTTCTGGTCCCAGCTTGCCTCCATCAGCATGCCCGGCGCCTTGTCCGGCGTCAGCGTCAATCCCTTCATGGTGGCGCCGAAAGCGTGGCCGTCGAACTTGCCGATCATCTCGGTGACGTATTTGACGAGATAGACCGCGGTATAGCCCTTGATGCCGTTATGGTCGGGCCAGTAGCGGTAGCGCTCGTTGAACTTCTTCGCAAAGGCCTGGATGGCAGGAATGGGCGCATCCGCGCTCAGGCCGACATGGCCGCGCACGCCGTTGGCGGCGGGGCCTGCGAGCTCCACGACCTTCTGGCTGAGCAGCGTCGTCTCTCCGAACAGCGGCACCGACAATCCCTGACGTTTGGCCTCGATCAGGAAACGCGCGCTTTCTTCCTCGTTGGTGTAGACGAAGATCGCGTCGGCCTTGACGTTCTTCAGCTTGATGACGTCGGAGCCGAAATCGACCTGGCCCTGCTCGGTCGACAGGTCGGACACGACGTCGATGCCGCGGGCCTTCATCTCCTTGACGAAGCTGTCGCGGCCGCCTTTGCCGAAATCGTTGTTCACCCAGACCACCGCGACGGACTTCACGTTCAGCTGGTCATGCAGATAGTTGGCGATCTTCGGCATGCTGAACTGCTGGCCGAAGGCGGTGCGGAAGATCCAGGGATTGCCTTGCGTCGTGATATCGGCGGCCTCGGCGCCGACGATCTGCGGCACCTCGGCCTGCTGCGTCAGCGCCATGTTGACCTTGACCGAGCCCGAATAGATCGGCCCCAGCACCACATAGGGCTCGCGGTCGAGCACCTTCTGCACCTGGGCCCGGGAGACGCCGGGATTGCTCTGGGTGTCGAGGTGCTCGGTCGCAATCTTGCGGCCGAGAATGCCTCCGGCATTGTTGATCTCGTCGACCGCCAGGGCGACGCCATCGCGCCAGTTCGTGCCCGACACGGCTCCGGGGCCGGACAGCTCGACGACATCGGGAATGTAGACGGTGTTCTCTGCCCAGGCCAAACCCGCCCACAGTGACATGGCGGCCGCCAAGCCGCTCACTCTTCCCAGATGCCTCATGACGTCCTCCCGATTGTTTTTTGCTTATGATGATGAACTTGCGGGTGCCTCTGCAAAACCCAGTAGTCGCGACGGCGTTCGCCATAGCAGCCGGTGCTGATCGTCCGGGTCCGGAAAGATCTCGGTAATGCCGGCCAGCAGCGGCCCGTAGTCGAGGCGTTCGGGCGCGCGCAGGAACGGCCAATCGGAGCCCCACACGCAGCGATCGAGCGTGAAGGCCTCGACCAGCGCGGCGATGAATGGCCACGTGTCGGCGTACGGATAGGGCTGGCGCGCGAATTTGTAGTAGCCGGACAGCTTCACATGCGCGTCGCGGTCGCGGCCGAGCGCGAGCAGGGCCTGGAAGGATGGGCGTTGCAGCCCATGCTCCACGGCAGGCCGGCCGCAGTGATCGAACACGAGGCGGACCGTCGACCGCTCGATGAGGGGCAGCAGGTCGAGCAACTGATCCTGCTCGACCTGGACCTGCAGAAACAGATCGAGGTCGGTCAGCTTGTCCAGCAGCGGCGCGGCGTCACGGTAATAGTCGGTGCCATGAAACGGCACGTTGAAGGCGACGCCGATGACGCCTGCAGCCTTCAACCGCTCCAGTTCCTCGATGTCGACGTCCTTCTCGACGACCGCGACGCCCTTGAACCTGCCATCTCCGAGCCTGAGTGTGTCGAGCAGGATGCGCCTGTCGGAGCCATAGCCGGAATTGGTCGCGACGATCAGCGCGTGCCGGACGTCGAAGACGTCGAGCACGCGAATGAGATGCGCGGCGGGCGCGATTTCCTGGCCGGTCGGACGATAGGGCGTATCCGGCGCGTAGGGGAAGCGCGCGGGATCGATGGCGTGGATGTGGCAATCGATCCTGGGGCCTGCCGGAAGTGCCATGGTCGAGCCCTCTCTGACCGACGTTCAGAACGTCGCCTGAATCGCCTTGATCAGTTCGGGCGTGACGTCGGGCAGAACCCCGAACCAGGCCTCGAAGGCGAGGCGGGCCTGGTTGAGCAGCAGGCCGAGCCCGTTCACCGTCGTGCAGCCGCGCCCGCGCGCGTCCACCAGGAAGGGCGTTTCGAGCGGTGTGTAGATCAGGTCCGCGACGAGCGTCTTCGCGGACAGTCGTCCCAGATCGATCTCCAGTGCGGGCTTTCCGATCATGCCGCGATCGGTGCTGTTGATGAGCAGCGCGACATCGGCGACTGCCGCCGAACGATCATCCCACGCCACCGTGCTGATGGCCGTCCCGAATTCGGCTGCGATGGACTGCGCCTTCTCGGTGGTGCGGTTGCTGATGCGGATGTCGCGGGCGCCATTCTCCAGCAGCGCCACAACGACCGCGCGCGCTGCACCGCCGGCCCCGAGCAAGAGAACAGGGCCTTCGTCGGCGCGCCAGTTCGGCCTGGCATCGCGCAGGCTCTGGACAAAGCCGTTGCCGTCATTGTTGAAGCCGCTCAGCGTGCCATCCGCTTCGACCACGATCGTGTTCACGGCGCCGATGCGTCGTGCGGTGTCGTTGACCCGGTGCAGCAGCGGCATCGCCGTCTGCTTGTGCGGCATGGTCACGTTGCAGCCGCGGAATCCGAGCGCCACCAGCCCAGCCAGCGCATCCTTCAGCCGCTCCGGCTGAACCGCGAGCGGGACGTAGGCGCCGCGCAGGCCGTGCGCGTTGAGCCAGAAATTGTGGATCGTGGGCGAGCGGGAATGAGCGACGGGCATGCCGATGACGCCAGCCAATCCGAATCCATTCGCTTGCGACATGCTGCGCGATGACCTCCCTTTTCAGATATCGACCTGTTCCGGCCAATGTGAAACCGTCTTATGAGCAATGACGCGCACAGGCAATTGAAACATTCGGCCACAAATCCTTGTCGCAATGCAGCGCATCATGGCTCAACGTCCAGTCCATGGGCGTCGTCGCGTGACCCGCCCCCCTGGGCAAAGCCAGGGGTGATTTCTATGATTGCGCAAGTCTGCCTCGACGACCGTCCGCCGGATACAAAGGATCGCCATTGACTGTCCAATCTCCGCCACCCGTGGCAACAGAAACCTTCACCGACGCGGCCGCCGCGGTGGCCCGGCTCGAAGAGATCTACGAGCGCAATACCGCTTTCCTGCGCGGCCATTTCGAGGCCTATGCCAACGGCGTCGTGCCGGCGACACGGATCCGCGCGACCTATCCCTTCGTGCGGCTGACCACCGCAAGTCACGCCCGGCTCGACTCGCGTCTCGCCTATGGCTTCGTCGCGGGGCCCGGCGTGCACGAGACCAGCGTCACGCGGCCGGACCTGTTCCGCTCGTACCTGACCGAGCAGATCCGCCTGTTGATCGAGAATCATGGCGTGCCGGTCGAGATCGGCGAGTCGGCCGAGCCGATCCCGGTGCATTTCGCCTATCGCCGCGACATCAACATCGAGACGGCGCTTCCGCACCACGAGAGCCCGCTGGTGACGCGCTCGCTGCGCGACGTGTTCGACGCTCCGGATCTTGCGACCATGGACGATGCGATCGCCGACGGCACGCTCGGACTGAAGCCCGGCATGCCCGAGCCGCTGTCGCTGTTTCGCGCCGCGCGCGTCGACTACTCGCTGCGCCGGCTCTATCACTACACCGGGACCGATCCCGACCATTTCCAGAACTTCGTGATCTTCACGAACTATCAGTTCTATGTCGACGCCTTCGCGGATTGGGGCCGCCAGCAACTGGCGGCCGGGCAGGGTGCAGCCGAGGCCTTCGTCGAGCCGGGCAACGTCATCACCCGCAATGCCCGTCTCGGCGGCGGCACCACCGGCTCCGCGCCGGCGCGCACGCCGCAGATGCCGGCGCTTCATCTCGTCGAGCCGGGGCACCAGGGCATCACGCTGATCAACATCGGTACCGGTCCGTCGAACGCGCGTAACGTCACCGACCACATCGCGGTGCTGCGGCCGCATGCCTGGCTGATGGTCGGCCACTGCGCGGGCCTGCGCAACACGCAGCGGCTCGGCGACTACGTGCTGGCGCACGGCTATGTCCGCGAGGACCATGTGCTCGACCAGGAGCTGCCACCCTGGGTGCCGATCCCGGCGCTCGCCGAGGTGCAGGTCGCGCTCGAGGAGGCCGTGGAGACGGTCACCGGCTATTCCGGGTTCGAGCTGAAGCGGGTGATGCGCACGGGCACCGTGGCCAGCGTCGACAACCGCAATTGGGAGATCTCCGGCCCGGCCGTGATCCATCGCCTCTCGCAGTCGCGCGCCATCGCGCTCGACATGGAGTCGGCCACGATCGCCGCCAACGGCTATCGTTTCCGCGTGCCCTACGGCACCTTGCTCTGCGTCTCCGACAAGCCGCTGCATGGCGAGATCAAGCTCGCCGGCATGGCCAGCGACTTCTATCGCCAGCGTGTCGGCCAGCATCTCCAGATCGGGCTGAAGGCGCTGGAGCTCTTGAAGCATCAGGAGTCGGAGCGGCTGCATTCGCGCAAGCTGCGCAGCTTCGCGGAGGTGGCCTTCCAGTAGCGGCCTTTGGCCGCCTGGGATTAGCGACTCCGGCGCTCGTCGAAGGCCTGCCGGGCCTGCTCGACCTCCGGCATCTTGGCGATGGTCCAGGCATAGAGCGCGCGGAACGGTGGCTGCAGGGTACGGCCGAGCGGCGTGATCTCGTACTGAACCGCGACCGGCGAGTCCGCGATCACCTCGCGGGCGACGAGGCCGTTGCGCTCGAGCCGGCGCAGGCATTGCGTCAGCGCCTTCTGGGTGACGCCCTCGAGCTGCTTCTTGATCGCGTTGAAGCGCAGTGGACCGGAGTCCAGCACGGCCAGCACCATCATCGACCATTTGTCGGCGATCTGGTCGATCAGCACCCGGCTCGGGCATTCCGACGAGAAGTGCTGCGGCTTGCAGCGGAGCGGGGCGGTCTGTGATGTCGATGCGGCGGTCACGACAGCGGTTTCCTCCGATATACCTGAGCGACTTCGGGTGCCTGATTGACTTCAGGTTTACGAAGTATACTGGAGCGGTTCCGAACGCAATGGAGCCCCCTGAATGTCCGACCTCGATACCAGCGTGCTGTTTCGTCCGTTTCGCCTGAAGTCGCTGGAGCTGAAGAACCGCATCGTCATGGCGCCGATGACCCGCAACGCCGCGCCGAACGGCGTTCCCGGCGAGGCCAACGCTGCCTATTACCGCCGCCGCGCCGAAGGTGGCGTGGGGCTGATCCTCACCGAGGGCACGGTCGTCAACCGCCCGGCCTCGCGCAACGAGCCCAATATTCCCTTCTTCCACGGCGATGCCGCGCTGGCCGGCTGGCAGAACGTGGCGAGCGCCGTGCACACCGCCGGCGGCCGCATCGCGCCACAGATCTGGCACACCGGCTCGACCAAGGGCATGAGCCGCTGGGAGCCCGATGCGCCGGTCGAGAGCCCATCCGGGCTGGTTGCGCCCGGCAAGCCGCGCGGCAACGCGATGACCGAGAACGACATCGCCGACACCGTTGCCGCATTCGCGCAAGCCGCGGCCGACGCCAAGCGGGTCGGCTTCGACGCCGTCGAGATCCATGGTGCGCACGGCTATCTGGTCGACGAGTTCTTCTGGTCCGGCACCAACCAGCGCGAGGACCGCTATGGCGGCGCCACCATCAAGGAGCGCTCCCGCTTTGCCGGCGAGATCGTCGCCGCGATCCGCAAGGCGGTGGGTCCCGATTTCCCGATCATCCTGCGCGTCAGCCAGTGGAAGCAGCAGGACTATGCGGCGCGCCTCGCCGAGACGCCGGCGCTGATGGCCGACTGGCTGCAGCCGCTGGTCGCGGCCGGCGTCGACATCCTGCACTGCTCGCAGCGCCGCTTCTGGGAGCCGGAATTCCCGGACGTCGACGGCGAGAAGGGCCTGAACTTCGCCGGCTGGGCCAAGAAGATCACGGGCGCCGCGACCATCAGCGTCGGCTCGGTCGGCTTGTCCGATGAATTCTTCTCGGCCTTCGCCGGCAAGCCGTCGACGACGGCCGATCTCGATGCGCTGCTGGAGCGCATGGCCAGGGAGGAGTTCGACCTGATCGCGGTCGGCCGCGCGCTGATCAGCGATGCCGAATGGGTCGCCAAGATCAAGGCCGGCGACAAAGCGGGCCTGAAGGGCTTCAGCGCAGCGGATCTCGGCGCGCTGGTTTGAGCTCTTGTAGACCCATTGGTGCCCCTCGTCCGGCGTAAGCGGGGCGAGGGGGGCGTACCGTCAGCGAGGCGCGAGCGCGAGCCTGCCATTAGTCCTCGCGATGACTAATGCACCGTCAGCTCGAGATACATCGGGCTGCGGAAGGTCGAAGACGGCATCCAGGGCAGTTGCTCCTGGGTGCGGCGATAGTCCGGCACGACCTTGTGCAGCTCGTCGAACGCGATCTTGATCGCCATGCGCGCGATCGCCGATCCCAGACAGGCGTGCACGCCGCCGCCGAAGCCGAGATGGCCGCGTGGCTTGCGCCTGATGTCATAGACATCCGGATTGGGAAACTGCCGCTCGTCGCGGTTGGCGGAGCCGTAGGCGAGGCAGACGAAATCGCCCTCGCGCATGGTCTGGCCGTGCAGGGTGACGTCCTTCTGCAGGCAGCGGCGGAAGCGCTGCGCCGAGGTGTTGTAGCGCAGAGACTCTTCCACGGCGTCTGCCATCAGGTCGGGATTGGCGACGACGGCCCGGCGCGCCTCCGCGTGATCGGCGAGATTATACGCCAACATCGTCATGAAACCGCCGAGCGACTCGATGCCGGCCATGATCAGCGTGGTCGTCGTCAGCAGCACCTCGCGCTCGTCGAGCTTGTCGCCGTCGATCTCGGCCATGCTGAAATGCGAGATCAGGTCGTTCTGCGGCCGCGCGCGGCGCTCCGCGATGATGCCGGCCGCATAGTCCTGCATCCAGTTGTAGGCTGCGATGTGCTGCGGTCCCTTGGCGCGGCTCACCGGATCGCTCTGCACCATCAGCACCGCCTTGTCGCGCACCGTCTGCTCGTCGCCGAGCGGCAGGCCGAGCGCGGCGAACAACACGCGCACGGTGAATTTCGACGAGAATGCCTCGATGAAGTCGAACCGGTCCTGGCCGCGCAGCGCCTCGGCGCAGTCGCGCGCGATGTCGCGGATCGGGCCTGACAGGCTCTCCAGATTGCGCTTCATGAAGGCATGCTGGACGAGGCCGCGCAGCCGGTCGTGGCGCGGCGGGTCGGTGGTGCCGAGCGTCGCGCCGGCGCGGTTCGGCAGCTCGGTCATCAGGTTGCCCTTGGCCGACGAATAGGTCTGCCAGTTCGTTCCGGCCGCCGCCACATCGGCATAGCGCGACAGGATCCACACCTGGGCCTGCGGACTCCAGAAGCAGGGGTGCTCGTCGCGCAGCGTCTTGTAGAACGGGAACGGGTCGGCATCGACCGCAGGCGAATACGGGTCGAACGCGAACATGTTGGGCCTCCTCTCCATTGAGTGTGGTCGTTGTTGTTCTTTTCACTGATCTAGCCGAGCCTTGGCCGCGGCGTGAGACACGAAAGCCGGCCAAGACTTGTACTTTTCCGACATTCAGGGTTAGCTCTCGCTCATGCCCCGCTTTCGCACCAAGCCATCGATCCCCGCGTTCGCGCTGTACGGCGAAGCGTCGGCCGCGCAGCCGGACATGCTGCATGTCGAGCCGATCCAGGTGCGCAGCAAGCTGTATCGCTGGGAGATCGAGGCGCACACCCATCAGGGCCTGCACCAGATCCTCTGGGTCGGCTCCGGCCCGGCCGAGATCGCCTTGGACGAAAGCCGCGAGCGCTGTGCCGGCCCGGTCGCCGTGATCATTCCCCCCGGCGTCGTCCATGCCTTCCGCTTCTCGCGCGACACTGACGGCTATGTGCTGACGTTCAATCCGCGGGCGGTGGTGGAGGGCGACGTGCCGGCGACCGGCGAGGCGTTGCGCGACTTGTTCGCAACCGCGCAGATCCTGCATCTCGACGCACAGGCGGTCGCGACGCGGCGCATCGCCGCGCTGTTCGTCGACCTCGCCGACGAGTTCGCCGCCGCCGATTCCGCGGCCTCGCCGGTTCCGCACTGGCTCGGTCGCTCGATCGTGTGGCGGCTGGCGCAGCAGAGCGCGCGGCAGTCGCAAGGCGCGCGGCGCGGCAGCGGGCATGCCGCGCTGTTCACCCGCTTCATCGTGCTGGTCGAGGCGCATCACCGCGATCACTGGTCGGTGGCGCGCTACGCCGACGAACTCGGCATGACGCCGGAGCGGCTCAATCGGTTGACGCGGGCCGAGACCGGTCAGTCCGCGCTCGACATCGTGCATGCGCGGCTCGCGCGCGAGGCGTGCCGGCGGCTCACCTATATTGCGGCGCCGGTGTCGAAGCTGGCGTTCGAGCTCGGCTTCAAGGACCCGGCGTATTTCTGCCGCTTCTTCAAGCGGCACACCGGGGCGAGCCCGCGCGACTATCGCCGTGCGATGGGCGTCGGAGACGACGCGGCGCCGCCGGCAGGCTGATCGGCGCCGCCCGATACCATTGCGGCGGTCGTTGTGCATCGCGGCATGATGTCGGAAAAGTGCAAGAGAATGCCGCGTCCATCCAAGTGATCCCTGCGCATTCCTTGCTAAAATCCGCGACTGAAAAGCATACCCAACAAGCCTGCGTCTGCGAATCCGGGAGAACACGCCCATGAAAGTCCAAGTCTGCATCATCGGCGGAGGCCCGTCGGGCCTGATGCTGTCGCAGCTCCTGCATCTGCAGGGCATCGATACGATCATCCTGGAGAAATCCAGCCGCGACTACGTGCTGTCGCGCATCCGTGCCGGCGTGCTCGAGCACGGCTTTGCCGAGCTGATGCGCGAGGCGCAGTGCGGCGAGCGCATGGACCGCGAGGGCGAGATCCATCACGGTTTCTACATCGCCCATGACGGCAAGCTCGATCGCGTCGACCTGCACAAATATTCCGGCGGCAACTCGGTGATGGTCTATGGCCAGACCGAGTTGACGCGCGATCTCTACGAGGCCCGCGACAAGCTCGGCGGCAAGGTCGTGCACAACGCGGCCGACGTGACGCCGCACGACATTGCCTCCGACAAGCCCTACGTCACCTACCGTCAGGACGAGGAAGTCGTCCGCATCGACTGCGACTACATCATCGGCGCCGACGGATTTCATGGCGTCAGCCGCAAGTCGATCCCGCACGACAAGCTGACGGAATACGAGCGGGTGTATCCGTTCGGCTGGCTCGGCGTGCTCTCCCGCACCAAGCCGGTGTCGCCGGAGCTGATCTATGCCAAGCACGAGCGCGGCTTCGCGCTGTGCTCGCTGCGCTCGCAGGTGCTGAGCCGGTACTATGTCCAGGTGCCGCTCACCGACAAGGTCGAGGACTGGAGCGACGACGCGTTCTGGGAGGAGCTGAAGCGCCGGCTGCCGGCGGAGATCGCTGGCCGTCTGATCACCGGACCGTCGATCGAGAAGAGCATCGCGCCGCTGCGCAGCTTCGTCGCGGAGCCGATGCGCTACGGCAGGCTGTTCCTGGCCGGCGACGCCGCCCACATCGTGCCGCCGACCGGCGCGCGCGGGCTGAACTCGGCTGCGTCCGACATCTACTATCTCTATCATGCGCTGCTCGACCACTACAAGAAAGGCGACGATCGCGGCATCGACGGCTACTCGCAGCGGGCGCTGGCGCGGATCTGGAAGGCGCAGCGCTTCTCCTGGTGGATGACGACGCTCTTGCATCGTTTCCCCGACCGGCTGTCCTACGACGACAGACTGCAGGATACCGAGCTCGCCTATCTGTTCTCGTCCGAAGCCGCGCAGCGGTCGCTGGCGGAGAACTATGTCGGGCTGCCGTTCTGAGCGAGGTCAACGCGACGCAGTTCGCCTGCGCTGCTTGATGGCACCACGCATCGATAGCCTCGCTGTGGTTCCGGCGAACGCCGGGACCCATACCCAGGGAGCGGTTTGAGGCAGGCTGGCGATTGGCTTTGTGCCCATCCGCCTGCGGCTGCTTCGGCTGGTGCAACTTCGCTCAGCTCGAGATGGAGGGGGCAGACGATCGGGGACGCGCTGTCGGGATTGGCGCCGGCTGCCTCAGTCTGTCGGCTTCCCCGCCCGCCCTCAAAAATGAGTTGCGTACCTCAAAAACCGCGCTATGGTCCTCAACCCAAAGGGGAGGAGCATGAACGCGCCGCTGACATTGCGGGATATTGCGCGGCAGGCGGGCGTGAGCCTCGCCACTGTGGATCGCGTGCTGCACAACCGGCCGGGCGTGCGCCCGGATACGGTGCGACGCGTCAAGGACGCGATGGAGCGCAGCGCGTTCCAGCCGCATGCGGCGGCCTCCGAACTCGCCCGTGCCCGCGCGCGGCGCTTTGCCTTCGTGATGCCGTCCGGCGCCAATCCCTTCATGCAGCAGATTCAGGCGCATCTCGGCGATCTGACGAGCTGGATGGCCGCGCGCCGGCTCACGGTCGATGTGGTCACGACGGACGTGTTCGATGCGGCCGTGCTGGCCGCGAAGCTCGAGCAGCTCGTCGGTCAGGTCGACGGCGTCGCGGTGGTGGCGCTCGATCATCCGAGCGTGCGCGCGGCGATCAACGATCTCGTCGAGTCCGGCGCCAAGGTGGTGACGCTGGTGTCGGACGTGCCGTCGTCGCGACGGCATCATTATGTCGGCATCGACAACATCGCCGCCGGCCGCACCGCGGGCGCGCTGGTCGGACGCTTCGCCGGCGGCAAGGCGGGGCGGGTCGCGATCATGGCCGGCTCGCAAAGCCTGCGCGATCATGCCGAGCGCATCTTCGGCTTCGGCCAGGTCCTGGCGGCGGAGTTTCGGCAACTTGAGGTTTTGCCGGTCGCTGAGGGGCATGACGTGGACGATCGCTCAGAGCACCTCATGCGCAAGCTGCTGACCGAGCATCGCGACATCGTCGGGCTCTACAATGTCGGCGCTGGCACGGCCGGCGTCGCCAAGGCGCTGACCGAGTCGGGGCGCGCCGACGACATCGTGTTCGTCGGCCACGACGTGACGGCACTGACGCGCAAGCTGCTGTTGAACGGCGTGATGGACGCGGCGATTTCGCAGAACCCGGGACACGAGGCGCGCTCCGCGGTGCGCGTGCTCCTGGCGCTGGCGCGCGGCGAGCCGATCCTGAGCGAACAGGAGACGATCCGCATCGACATCGTGATGCGGGACAATCTGCCGTGAGCGGATGGCCGCGGTGACGCGGTCGGCCTGAGCACGGAATGAGAAGAGACCGAGGTGCCGGTTTCGAGGCGACAGCAGATCGCCGAGGCGCCTGGCGGTCCGTGTGGGAGGAGTGGAGTCGTGTTTCTCGGACTGGATGTCGGCACATCCGGCGTGAAGGCCGTGCTGGAGGACGAGACGGGCGCGCTGATCGCGAGCGCCGCGCGGCCGCTGGCGCTGTCGCATCCGCAGCCGCTGTGGTCCGAGCAGAATCCGGATCACTGGGTCGAGGCCGTCATCGGCGCGGTCGATGATCTCGCGCGGGCGCGTCCGCGCGAGACCGCTGCCGTCAGCGGCATCGGCCTGTCCGGCCAGATGCACGGCGCGACCTTGCTGAACCGCACCGGTCGGCCACTGCGGCCGGCGATCCTGTGGAATGACGGCCGCTCGCAGGCCGAATGCGCCGAGCTCGAACGCCGCTGTCCCGAACTGCACGCCATCGCCGGCAACCTCGCGATGCCCGGCTTCACCGCGCCGAAGCTCGTCTGGGTGGCGAAGCACGAGCCGAAGATATTTGCCGAGGTCGCGAAGGTGCTGCTGCCGAAGGCGTATGTGCGCTATCGGCTGTCCGGCGAGATGGTCGAGGACATGTCGGATGCGGCCGGCACCCTGTGGCTCGACGTCGGCGCGCGGCGCTGGTCGGAGAAACTGCTGGCGGCGACCGGGCTCGGTCTCGATCACATGCCGCGCCTCGTCGAGGGCAATGAGCGCAGTGCCGTGTTGTCGCCCGAGCTGGCGCGGCGCTGGGGCATGGGCGCTGACGTCGTGATCGCGGGCGGCGCCGGCGACAACGCGGCGAGCGCAATCGGGCTCGGCGCCATCACGCCCGGCGATGCCTTCCTGTCGCTCGGCACATCAGGCGTGCTGTTCCGGGTGACCGACCGCTTCGCGCCGGCGCCGGAAGCAGCCGTGCATGCGTTCTGCCACGCGCTCGGCGGTCTCTGGCATCAGATGGGCGTGATGCTGTCGGCCGCGGCCTCGCTGGCGTGGCTGGCGCGCCTTCTCGAGACGCCGGAAGCCGCGCTGCTGACGCCGCTCGGTATCAGCGTCGAACGTCCGAGCCCGGTGCAGTTCCTGCCTTATCTCGACGGCGAGCGCACGCCGCACAACGATGCCCATGCCGCCGGCGCCTTCGTCGGCCTGCGCAGCGCAGCCGGCCGCGGTGATCTCGTGCAGGCGGTGCTGGAGGGCGTGGCGTTTGCCTCACGCGACATGTTCGCCGCGCTCGCGCGCAGCGCGCAGCCGATCACAGAGCTCGATCTCGTCGGCGGCGGCTCGCGCTCTTTGTTGTGGGCGCAGATCATGGCCGACGTGCTCGGCGTCACCGTGCACCGGGTCGAGGAGGGCGAGGTCGGCGCCGCCATCGGTGCTTCCAGGCTCGGCCGTCTGGCCGCGACCGGCGCAGCCCCGGCCGATGTCTGCCGCAAGCCGCAGCGGCTGCAGAGTTTCGAACCCCGCGCGCCGCAGCGCGCGGCATATGACGCCGCCTACGCGCAATGGCGCAAGCTCTATCCTGCTCTCAAGGAGTAACCTCGTGAACGTCCAGGCCCCCTTCTTCCAGACCGGCGCGACCGTCAGCTATGGCGGGCCCGAGTCACGCAGCCCGCTGTCGTTCCGTTGGTACGACAAGGATCGCGTCATCCGGGGCAAGCGGATGGAGGATCATCTGCGCTTCGCGGTCTGCTACTGGCATTCGTTCTGCTGGCCGGGCAGCGATCCGTTCGGCGGCGAGACCTTCCTGCGGCCGTGGCAGCATGGCGACGACGCGATGGCGATGGCGCGGGCCAAGGCCGACGTGGCGTTCGAATTGTTCCGGCTGCTCGACGTGCCGTTCTTCACCTTCCACGACGTCGATGCAGCGCCGGAAGGCGCGACGCTGAAGGAGTCGGTTGCCAATCTCAATGCGATCGGCGATCTGTTCGAGCAGAAGATGGCGTCTGCCAAGGTGCGGCTGCTGTGGGGCACCGCCAATCTGTTCTCGCATCGCCGCTACATGGCGGGCGCCGCGACCAATCCGGATCCGGACGTGTTCACCTACGCGGCGGGACAGGTGCGTGCCGCACTCGAGGTGACGCATCGTCTCGGCGGCGCCAACTACGTGCTGTGGGGCGGCCGCGAGGGCTACGAGACCCTGCTCAACACCGACATGAAGCGCGAGCTCGACCAGCTCGGCCGCTTCGTCGCGCTGGTCGTCGAGCACAAGCACAAGATCGGCTTCAAGGGCCCGCTGCTGATCGAGCCGAAGCCGAAGGAGCCGACCAAGCACCAGTATGATTTCGACGTCGCCACCTGCTACGGCTTCCTGCAGCGCTATGACCTTTTGAACGACGTCAAGCTCAACATCGAGCAGAACCACGCCATCCTCGCCGGTCATTCGTTCCAGCACGAGATCGCGCTGGCGCAGGCGCTCGGCGTGTTCGGCTCCCTCGACATCAACCGCGGCGACGATCTGCTCGGCTGGGACACCGACCAGTTCGCGATGAACGTGCCGGAGCTGGCGCTGGTGTTCCACGACATGCTCAAGGGCGGCGGCTTCACCACGGGCGGGCTGAATTTCGACGCCAAGATCCGCCGGCAGTCGATCGATCCGGATGACCTGCTGCACGCCCATGTCGGCTCGATGGATGCCTGCGCGCGGGCGCTGATCGCCGCCGACGAGATGCTGACCGACAGTGCGCTGACCGCGCCGCTGGCGCGGCGCTACGCCGGCTGGGACGGCGACGAGGGGCAGGCGATCCTCGCCGGCCGCCGCTCGCTCGCCGAGCTCGCCGACCGCGCCGTCAACACCGGCCTCGATCCGCAGCCGCGGTCCGGCCGGCAGGAATATCTCGAAAGCGTGGTGAACCGCTATGTCTGACGACAGCAGCCTGCGCACGATGACGAATGGCGCTGAGCGCGCCGTGATGAGCACCGCCGCGCAGCCGGTCCTTGAGCTGAAGGGCATCGGCAAGCAGTTCGGCGCGATCCGCGCGCTGCAGGGCGTGGATCTTTCGATCGGCGCCGGCGAGGTCGTCGGCCTGATGGGCGATAACGGCGCCGGCAAGTCCACGCTGGTGCGCATCATCGCCGGCAATTTTCCGCCGAGCCAGGGCGCCATCCATTTCGGCGGCCGCGAGGTGCATTTCCATCGCCCGATGGATTCGCGCAGCGTCGGCATCGAGGTCGTGTACCAGGACCTCGCGCTCGCCAACAACCTCACCGCCGCCGCCAACGTGTTTCTCGGCCGCGAGCTGAAACGCAATTTCGGCCCGCTGGTGCTGCTCGATCACAAGGGCATGGAGGCGCGCGCGCTGGAGCTGTTCCGGGAGCTGCGCTCGGAGACGCGGCCGCACGATCTGGTCAAGGACATGTCGGGCGGCCAGCGCCAGGCGGTGGCGATCGCGCGGACGCGGCTGTCCAACGCCAGACTGGTGATGATGGACGAGCCGACCGCGGCGATCTCGGTGCGCCAGGTCGAGCAGGTGCTGAGCCTGATCCATCGCCTGAAGGAACAGGGTATCGCCGTCATCCTGATCTCGCACCGCATGCCTGACATCTTCGCGGTGTGTGATCGCGTCGTGGTGATGCGCCGCGGCGAAAAGAAGGCCGACAAGCCGGTCGGCGAGACCAGCCCCGAGGAAGTGACCGCGCTGATCACTGGCGCCAAGGAGGCGGCGTGATGTCCGTTCCATCCGAGACCAGCTCCGCCGGCACCGACGTCACCTTCACCAATGTCGGCGTCATCAGATGGTGGCACCGCGGCGTGTTCGCCTCGCAGACGGCCTACGTCACGCTGGCGCTCATCGCCCTCATCATCGTGATGAGCTTCGCCAGTCCCTATTTCCTGACCGAAGGCAATCTGCAGAACGTCGCCAAGAACTTCTCCTTCATCGCCATCGCGACGCTCGGCATCACCTTCGTCATCATTACCGGCGGCATCGACCTGTCGGTCGGCTCGATGATGTGTTTCGCGGCGATGATCACCTCGATGGTGATGACGACGCTATCGACACCGGGGATGCCGCTGTCGTCGCTGTTCGTGCATCTCGCCGCGGACGGCAAGACCGTGGTCGCGAACGTGCCAGGCCTGATCCTGATCATTTCGGTGCTGGCAGGCTTGGCGGTTTCGCTGGTCGTCGGCCTGATCAACGGCGTCTGCATCGCCGTGCTCGGGCTGTCGCCGTTCGTGACCACGCTCGGCATGCTGTCGATCGTACGTGGCCTCAGCTACGTGATCTCGAACGGCAAGGGCAGCTTTCCCGGCGGCCCGGACGCCGATTATTTCTATGCGCTGACGCAGGGCGATGTGTACGGCGTGCCGGCGCCCTTCATCTATCTCATCGTGCTGGCGCTGGTGATGGCGCTGGTGCTGCACCACACCGCGTTCGGCCGCCACGTGTTTGCGATCGGCGGCAACGAGAAGGCCGCGGAGCTCACCGGCGTCTCCGTGCCCCGGGTGAAGATCGAGGTCTATGTGATCGGCGCGCTTGCCGCCGGCCTGCAGGGCATCATCATCTCGGGCTGGCTCGGATCGGCGCCCGCGAACATGGCGACGTCCTACGAGCTCAACGTGATCGCCGCGGCCGTGATCGGCGGCGCCAACCTCGCCGGTGGTCTCGGCGGTCCGCTCGGCGCCATCGTCGGCTGCGTCCTGCTCGAGGTGATCAGGAACGGGCTGGTGCTGGCGCAGGTCAACTCCTACTGGCAGCAGACCCTGGTCGGCGTGATCATCATCGCCGCCGTGCTTGTGGATCGTATCCGCGCGCGCCTGCTGTGACGAATACTGGCCGGGATGACAATCGCGTCTATCCTCACCCGGAACAGACAATGATCAGGGATAGACATGGAGGAGGGAAACCCATGAAGAAGCTGCTCTATGCGGTCGCATCGCTCGCGATTTTGATGGCCCCGGCGCAGGCCGAGACCAAATACCGCTTCGCCATCGTGCCGAAGGCGATGAACAATCCGTTCTTCGATGTCGCGCGCGACGGCTGTCTGAAGCGCGCCAAGGAGCTCGGCAATGTCGAGTGCATCTACAAGGGACCGGTCGAGCACGAGCCGGCCACGCAGGCGCAGATCATCCAGGACTTCATCACCCAGAAGGTCGACGGCCTCGCCATCTCGGTCGCCGACGTTCCATCGATGACGAAATCGATCGAGGCGGCGACGGCGGCCGGCATTCCCGTCATCACCTTCGACGCCGATGCGCCGGGCTCCAAGCGCATCGCCTATATCGGCACCAACAACAAGGACTTCGGCCTCGCGCTCGGCAAGCAGCTCCGCGAGCTGCGGCCTGAGGGCGGCAAGTACGCCGTCGTCTCCGGCGGTCCCGGCGCCAAGAACCTTGCCGAGCGCGTCGACGGCGTGCGCGAGGCGCTCAAGGGCTCGAAGTGGACGGAAGTGGCGGGCTCGCCGACCTTCTGCAACGACGATCCCGCGCTCGCCGTGCAGCAGATGGCCGATCTGCGCACCGCGACGCCGGATCTCGGCGCCATCGTGCCGATCGGCGGCTGGCCGATGTTCGCGCCCGAGGGCTACAAGGCCTTCGTCAACAAGAACCGCAAGGACATCGACGCTGGCAAGCTGACGCTGGTCGTTGCCGATACGCTGAAGATGCAGCTCGAGCTGCTGCGCGACGGCTATTCCAACGCGCTGACCGGCCAGCGTCCGTTCGAGATGGGCGAGAAGGCGATGGACACGCTGCTCGCGATCAAGAAGGGCGAGAAGGTGCCGGAGGTGATCTACACCGGCCTCGACCTCGTCACCAAGGACAACGTCGCCAAGCTTTTGAACTGAGTTCCTCCCGGGGAAAACCTGGCGGTCCGGCAACCGGCTTCGGCCGGCGGCTGGGCCGCCCTTTTTTGTTTGGGGATGCTTTTGGTACCCACGGACTGGACATGACGGCTGTGATCAATCGAAACGCTGCGGCGTACTGGATGCCCTGCTTGCGCAGGCAACGACGACAGAGGCTGGAGCGGCCGCCTGCACTCGACTACGGTCACAATTGACAGACGGAAATATCTGACTTAAGTCAGATATTATGCTCGACCCCATCTCCCGCGTCCGCCGCTTCAACCGCGCCGTCACCTCGGAGGTCGGCGCGCTCGACACCTCGTTCCTCGGGCGCGGTCGGCCGCTCGGGGCGGCCCGAGTGCTCAATGCAATCGGCCATGGCCGCAGCGACGTGGCCGAGCTGCGCGACTATCTCGCACTCGATTCCGGGCTGATGAGCCGGCTGCTGCGCAGCCTGGAGGAGGAGGGGCTGGTGATGACCAGGCCGCATCCCGACGACGCGCGCCGCCGCATCGCCAGGCTCACAGCCGCCGGGCGGCGCGAATTCGAGGCCTATGAGACGCTCTCCAACGCTCAGGCCGAATCGATGCTGGCGCGTCACGGGCAGCCCGAAGCGCTCTTGGCGGCGATGGACCTGGTCGCGGCCGCGCTGGGACGCAGCCGCATCGCCATCGACGAGGTTGATCCGCGCGGCGAGCAGTCGCGCTACTGCCTCGGCGAGTACTACGCCGAGCTGTCGCGGCGCTTCGAACGCGGCTTCGATGTGTCGCTGTCGCGCGATCCCGATGCCTTGGACATGATGGCGCCGCGCGGGGCTTTCTTCGTGGCGTTGTCCGACGGCCTGCCGCTCGGCTGTGTCGGGCTGAAGGGCAGCGGCGGCGATGTCGCCGAGATCAAGCGGCTCTGGGTCGCGCCCGCCGCGCGCGGCCTCGGCCTCGGCCGCCGCCTGATGGATGCGGCCGAAGAGGCTGCCCGCACGCTCTCGATCAGCATTCTTCGCCTCGACACCAACAGCGCGCTCGCCGAGGCCGTCCAGCTCTATCGCCGCGCCGGCTGGACGGAGATCGACCGCTTCAACGACGATCCCTATCCGGACCTGTTCTTCGAGAAGCAGCTCTAAGATTGATCTCGCGCGGCGCCTGCGCCCGCCGTTCTCCAGTCCAGCCACGGACCAGATCGCCCTGTTCGGCGTTAAGCGATGAGCAACTGGTAGGGTGGTGGAATGCGGGCCTTCGGGGGAGCTTGCGACGGAAGGGCGCGCCTTGAGTCCGATTCGTTGCCCGATCCTGCCCCAATTGCGGCGAGGGGGGCCCGATGACATGAGGACGCGCCTTCGCCTCACTTCACCCCAAGACATGATCGAGCGTATAGATCGTCCTGCGCCGATCGCGCCGGCGGAACAGCAATAACGAATTGGGATAGGGCATGGTGACACGATCCACGGCGGCTCAGAACCTTGCAGCGATGCGGCGTCGGGGAGCGGTCCTGATAACTGTCGCGGCCGCCACCGTGCTGGCTCTGCAGGGTTCCGAGGCCCGCGCGCGACAGGCACGTCCGGCGCCGGTGATCGAGGCGACGGCGCCGCGTGCGCATGGCGATCCGATCATGGCGATCGTCTCGATCAAGACCCAGAAGGTGACGTTCTACGACGCCGATGGCTGGATCTGGCGCGCACCGGTGTCGACCGGCGTCTCGGGCCGCGAGACGCCGGCCGGCGTGTTCGCCATCATCGAGAAGGACAAGGACCACCACTCGACTCTTTACGACGATGCCTGGATGCCGAACATGCAGCGCATCACCTGGAACGGGGTGGCGCTGCATGGCGGGCCGCTGCCCGGCTATGCCGCCTCGCATGGCTGCGTCCGCATGCCCTATGGCTTTGCCGAGAAGCTGTTCGACCGGACCTGGATCGGCATGCGGGTGATCATCGCGCCGGGTGACCCGGCGCCCGTCGAGTTCTCCCATCCCGCCTTGTTCGTGCCGAATGCGCAGGCGCTCGCCGCGGTGCCCTCGCGGGCCGCGACGCTCG
This sequence comes from Bradyrhizobium sp. SZCCHNS3052, assembly GCF_032484495.1. Classification (NCBI taxonomy): domain Bacteria; kingdom Pseudomonadati; phylum Pseudomonadota; class Alphaproteobacteria; order Hyphomicrobiales; family Nitrobacteraceae; genus Bradyrhizobium; species Bradyrhizobium sp. SZCCHNS3052. The sequence goes on from NZ_JAUETB010000010.1 coordinate 266,473, forward strand.
GCCGCGAGGCCGAGGACGCCGCCAGGAGCGCCGACGAGGCCAAGGCGGCGGCTGCCGCGGCCGAGCGCGAGGCCAAGGCTCTGAAGACGTCCTTGCGCAAGCTGGAGCAGGCCAAGGCGCGCGCCGAGGCCGAGCTCAAATTCGCCGACAGGAAGCTGGCCACCGCCAAGACCGATCAGGCCAGGACGCTGGCCGAGGATGCGAAGCAGAAGGCCGCCGCCAAGGCGACCGACGCGGCAGCGCAGCTCGAGGCCGCCAAGTCGGACGCGGCCGTGAAGCTCGCTGCGGCGACCTCGACCAAGGATGCCGCCAAGGCGGCGGCGGCCAGGAAGGCCGATGTGAGCAAGGCTGCGACGGACGCCAGGCTCGCGACCGAGCCGGTCTCGGTCTATATCAGCCGTTCGACGCAGATGCTCTATGTCAGGCGCAACACGCACAAGCCGGCCCCCGATGGCGGCGGCGAGGTGTTCGACACCTCGATCGAGGCGCCGGTGACCATCCGCGATCCCGACCGGCCGATCGGAACGCATGTGTTCACCGCGGTGGCGCAGAACGGCGCGGAGCTGCGCTGGACGGCGGTGACCATCGACGACGGCGACACCGCCAAGGACGCGCTCGACCGCATCACCATTCCGAAGGACGTGCTCGACCGGATCGCGCCGACGGCCGTGCCGCGCTCCTCGATCATCGTCTCGGACGAGCCGCTGTCGAGCGAGACCAATTACCGGACCGAGTTCGTCGCGGTGCTGAGCAACCAGCCGCAGGGCGGCTTCATCACGCGCCGGCCGACGACCAATGTCGACGTCGTCGCCAGCGGGGACGAATATGACGACGGCTTCGGCAGCTTCTTCCAGCGCAGCTGGGATGGCCAGCCCGTCGCGGCGCCGCGCCGCCGCGGTCCGCCTCCGACCTACTACCGGCCGGTGCAGCCGGGCTGGTGGTGACCAGCCGGGCTGATGCCTGACCGCGATTCGCGGGTCAGGCCGGATGGCGCTTCAAATCAGTTGCGACCTGCGGGGATGACGCCGGGCCACTGCATCAAGAAAGGCTGCGGCTCGTGCTGCGCCTCGGTCGCGCGCGCCACGCGCCTGACACGGTGAGGCCTGCGGGAGATCGAGCTGGTCGCCTCGCGAGCGGTCTCGATGCGCGTCAACTGCTGACGCATCTCGCCGGTGGAGGTCCGGAGCTGCTCGATGGTCATGTCGCTGTTCGCGGCCGCGGTGCGCAGCCCGCTCAGCTCGGTTGCCGCATCTTCCTGGGCGCCGCGGAGGCGGATCGTCTGGCGCTTCAGCAGCGCGAGATCGGATTCGATCTTGTCGGCCGTATCGCGGCGGCGCGCCTCGGTCTCGTCGGCGGCGGTGCGCAAGACGGCCAGGCCCGTTTCGGCCGTGGTGAGGCTGGCGCGCAATTGCAGAAGCTCGCCGGAGGTGTCGCTCTGGCGGTCGCGCAGCTGGGCGGTCTCGGCCTTGAGCTGCGCCAGCTCCGAGGTCAGCGTGGCGACGCGGCTCTCGAGCGAAGGCGCTCCGGTGCCGAAGGAGAAGCTGTTGGCGCCGCCGCTGCTCCACCACATCGCACCGGCGCTGGCTACGAGCGCCAGGCTCAGGACAATTCGTAGAGAGGCCGTGCCGCTGCTCGGCGGGGCGTCCGGCGTCTTGGTGGATCTGCGCATCGACGGGTCTCCGGGATTTGATGGAGACAATTATGATCATATTAAGGTTGCCAATGTTCTAAGCGCGCGGCTCCGGCGGAACATTTCATCCACGTAGTTTTGCGGGAATGGGCTCTCGCAGCCTCGAGTTGTGAGCATGACCGGCGGCGCTCAGGAGTGCCGATGCAGGGACGGCGATGATCCGGCCCGGATCGCTGGCATGCAAATCGGATCCGTCGGAAAAGGCTTCGTGCGTCCTCGGGATCGTGATCTAAATCGCGCATGTCCGACATTCCGCCCACCGCCGCACCGCCGGCATTCGACGTGCTTGCCGAGGCCATCGGGCAGCGCCGCTCGGTCTATGGCCATATCAGCGGGCTCAGGATGGATCGCTTCGCGCCCGGCGAAGCCTGGTCGACCCTGCCTTATCGTCCCGTGTTCGTCGGCGACAGCGAGACCGGGGTGATCCATGGCGGCGTCGTCACCGCGATGCTCGACGAGAGCTGCGGCATGGCGGTGCAGCTTGCGCTCGACGGCAGCCGGGCGATCGCCACGCTCGATCTGCGCATCGACTATCAGAAGCCGGCGACCCCCGGTCTCGACATCAAGGCCCATGCGGTCTGCTTCCGCGTCACGCGCTCGATCGCGTTCGTGCGCGCCACCGCCTATCAGGAGGAGGAGACCGCACCGGTCGCCACCGCGACCGCCTGCTTCATGATTGGCGCCAACCGCACCAACATGCTGACCGACCGGGCGGCCTTCGACGGCGCGCCACCGCCGCTCGACGCCCCGGACGATCCGGCGGGGCCGTTTCCCACCAGTCCGTTCGCGCGCTGCCTCGGCATCCGCTTCGCCGAGAACGACACGCTGGTGATGCCCTTCTCGCGCCGGATCATCGGCAATCCCGTGCTGCCTGCGATCCATGGCGGCATGACCGGTGCGTTTCTCGAGACCGCAGCGATCGTCACCGTGATGCGCGAGCTCGGCGCCACGGCGCCGCCGAAGCCGGTCGGCCTCACCATCAACTATCTGAGGTCGGGGCGCGCGCTCGACACCGTCGCATCGGCGTCGATCGTCAAGCAGGGGCGCCGCGTCGTCGCCTTCGAGGCCCGCGCCTGGCAGGACGATGCGACGAAGCCGATCGCCACCGCCTTCGGCCATTTCATGCTACGACCGGCGCCAGGGCAGGAGCAGGATTGAAGGAGACCGGGTCGCGAGACACGATCAGGCCTTGCGCAGGATCTTGTCCATTGCCTTTCCCCGCGCCAGCTCATCGACCAGCTTGTCCAAGTAGCGGATCTCCCGCATCGTCGGTTCCTCGACATCCTCCACGCGGACGCCGCAGATCATGCCCTTGATCAGGGTCCGCGCCGGATTCATCGCTGGCGCCTGTGCGAAGAAGGTCTCGAAGTCCGTCTGACGCTCCAACCGGATCTCAAGCTCGCTTTGGCCATAGCCCGTCAGCCAGCAGATCACCTGATCGACCTCTGCCTTGGTGCGTCCCTTCTTCTCGGCCTTCGCGACGTACAATCGGTACACGCTCGCGAAGCTCGTCGTGTAGATGCGGTGTTTTGCCATGCTGACTCCATCGGATCGTAGGCGAGGCATGTCGGGTCTGCGAGGGGCGACGGCACGGCACGAGCGCGTGCTTCATGTCCGCGTTTCGGATCGTCGGACAGCACGTTCGTTCGCACATGTCGGAAACGGACGCTAGCCCGGCAGGAACATCGGAAACGACACCCCGAGCGACCACGCCAGGATCAGGCCGAGACCGAGGCCTTCGGCCATCGGCGAGCAGGTCCTGCGACCGACACAGCCGCCGATCAGTCCGAACACGATGAAGAACAGCACGATCACGGGGATGATGATGAGCAGGAAGAACAGCCGCTTGAGGTCGAGCGCGACTGCCCCGCCCAACGAGGCCAGGAAGGCGGTGCGGATCCACACGGTGCGCCACAGCGCGGCGTGGCCGCCCCTGTTGGCGATGCAGTCCGCCAGCATGTAGGGCACCGCGCCCATTGCGATCGCTGCGATGATCGGCAGGCGCGCCGCGATCGGCATGAACGAGGCGACGTAGCGGTCGAGCGCGCCACCGAAGCCGCAGATGCCGTAGGCGGCCAGCGCCAGCGCCGCGAGCCAGGCCACGCGGCCGAAGTGAACGCCCTGCGCGCGTAGCAGCGTGAGCGACAGCGTGCCGTACACGAAGAGATGTACGGCGAGGTAGTCGGCGATCAGAACGGGCAGGAAGCGGGTCTCGACGAACCTCAGGACGATCGGTGTCGTCACCGCCGGCACCAGCGTGGCGATCGCAAGACTGCGCAGCGGAATTGTCGGCGGCGGCGCATCACCCTTCGGCAGCAGCTCGGCCAAGGGCCACGCCAGCAGCACGATGCCGGCGAGCAGCAGCGCGATCGCACCGCCAGTCGAAGCGACCGGGCCGCTGCTGGCGCGGCCGAGCGCCCGATCGAGCCAGTCGCGCGCCTCGCGCAGTGCAGTCGTCGAATACAGCACGCTGACGTGTTCGACTCCGGGCGCGACGACGGCGCGGCGTCCGCCATTTGCGGCGGGATCGCCCACGGTATCGCCCTCGCGCGCGGCGGGATCGGCGAGCCGGAGGTTGCGCAGCGCATCCCGGCGCAGGGCCGCCTCCCATTCGCCTGTGATGATCAGCAGATTGCGCGGCGCGCTCGCCGTGACGGCCTCGGAAAACATCGAGATCGCCACCGTCGCCCTGATACGCGGATCGGCCAGCGCCTGGCGGACGATGATGTCGGAAGCCATCGAGTGTCCGAGCAGGGCGACCTGGCCGTCGTTCCCCGGCAGGGACAGCGCGGCGTCGGTGACGCGGCAGATCTCGCGCATCAGCTTCTTCGTCGTGCCGTCGATGCGCGTGACGTCGCCCGACATCGGCGTCGGATTGCGGCCATGTCCCTCGAAGTCGAACGAGACCGCGACATAGCCCGCGCGTGCCAATGTCAGCGCATAGGCCTCCATGAACTGGCGTGAGCCCGCAAAGCCGTGGGCAATGACGACCACGGGCGCCGCAGCCGCGTCGTCGCGCCGATAGATGGTGATGGGGGTGGTGCCTGCCTGCAGCGGGGTGATCGTGATGCCCGCGCGCTCGGCTTCGAGGCGCCAGATCCCGGCGACGCAGAGCGCGAGGCCGGCGAGCGCTGCGGCCAGCAGGGCTGCCCCGCGCAAACCGATGGCGTCTCGTCTGCGCGGCGCAGCGTCCATGATCGGCTCCGTTTGCAGCCGAAACTAGCGCAGGAATTGGTGCGGTAACAGCGACGGCGCAGGCGAGCGGCACCGGCGCAATCGAACGAAACGCACGCCGCTTCGTTGACAACGCCGCCGGAGCGATATTCGGTGACCCCCGTTCAGCGGCGACAAGGAGGATGCATGAAACCGGAAGTCATCTGCCTGATGGCGTCGAGCGTCGACGGCCGGACCCTGCCGAGCCGCTGGCGTCCGAAGGGATCGGGCGATTTGTTCGAGCAGGTGCATGACCGGCTCGGCGGCGACGCCTGGCTGATCGGCCGCGTCACCGGCCAGGAGTTCGCCAAGGGCTCGGCCTATCCGGCCGAGACGACGGAGCAATTCCCGCGCACCCATTGGATCGCGCGCCGCGATGCCAAGGCCTACGGCATCGTGCTCGATCCCCATGGCAAGATCTGCTGGGGTCGCTCCGACATCGGCGGCGATCCGATCGTCGTCGTGCTGACCGAGGCCGTGTCGGATGCGCATCTTTCGGGACTGCGCGGCGAGGGCGTCTCCTACGTCTTCGCCGGCCAGGCGAAGCTCGATCTTTCGCGCGTGCTCGAGATCGTCGCGCAGGAGCTCGGCGTGAAGCGCCTGCTGCTCGAAGGCGGCGGCGGCGCCAACGGCGCGTTCCTTCGCGCGGGCCTGGTCGACGAGTTCAACCTCGTTCTGTGTCCGGCAGTGGATGGCGCCAAGGGGGCGCCGAGCGTGTTCGATTCGACGGAAGCCGAGTCCGGCGAGCGTGCCCCGATCACGGCCATGACGCTCGAAAGCAGCACGGCGCTGGAGGGCGGCGCGCTGTGGCTGCGCTACAAGATCACCAACGGCTCGGCCTTGCCGGCCCAGGCAAGTCATGGCTGAGCGGCGAATGCACATCATCATCGTCGGGGCCGGTGCCGCGGGCCTGATGGCGGCGCGCGAACTGGCCCGCGCAGGCCAGCAGGTGACACTGCTGGAGGCGCGCGACCGCTGCGGCGGGCGCATCCATCCGCTGCCTGCGAGCAGGTTCGGATATCGCGCGGATGCCGGTGCGGAATTCATCCATGGCGAGGCGCCCGTCACCCACGCGCTGATGGCCGAGGCGGGGCTCACCTCGACGCCGGTCGATGGCGCGCGCTGGTACGTGACGGATGGCGCGTTCTCGCGCGAGGATCCCGCTGATCGGGAGATGCGCCGGTTGCACGGCGTGGCGCGGCAGCTCGACGAGGATATGACCGTGACGGCGCTGCTCGATCGGCATTTCGCCGGCGCGGAGTTTGCCGCCCTGCGCAAGTCGGTCTTGGGGATGGTGCAGGGCTATGACGCGGCCGATCCCGGTCGTGCCAGCGTGTTCGCGCTGCGCGACGAATGGATGGGCGGCGACCGCGGCGCTCAGGCGCGCATCGTCGGCGGCTACGCGGCGCTGCTCGATCATCTCCTGGCGGAGTGCCGGGCGCATGGCGTGGCGATGCTGCTCGAGGCGGTGGTCCGCGCGGTGGAGAGCTCCGATGATGGTGTCGTCGTGCGCTTGGCTGACGGCCGTGCGCAGCGCGGCGATCTCGTCATCCTGACCGTGCCGCTGCCGCTGCTGCGAACCATCGCGCTGCCGCCGGCCATGCGCCCGCAATTGGCCGCAGCCGAAACCATCGGCTTCGGCAACGTCATCAAGCTGCTGCTGCGCTTCGAGCGTCGCTGGTGGCGAGAGGCCCGGACCGAGGACCTTTCCGACATGCTGTTCGTGCTGTCCGATGCCGACGTGCCGGTGTGGTGGACGCAGCATCCGAACGATGACGCGGTGCTGACCGGCTGGCTCGCCGGGCCGCCGGCCGGCGCCTTTGCCGCGTGCGACGAGGCCGCGCTGATCGAAAACGGGCTTTCGGCGCTCGCAGACGTCTTCGTACAGCCGGCGGGCTTGCTGAAGCAGCAGCTCGTCGCGTCGCATGTCACGGATTGGGCGAAGGATCCGTTCGCGCGCGGAGCCTATTCCTATGCGACGCTGACATCCCACGAGGCGCAGGATACGCTTTCGCGTCGGGATGGCGGACGGGTGCTGATCTCCGGCGAAGCGCTGTATCGCGGACGCGACATGGGAACGGTCGAGGCGGCGCTGGCGAGTGGGCAACAAACGGCGCGGCGCATCCTTGCGATGTGATCGAGCCGTGTTCGACACGTTGCGCCCGTGCGCCCACGGCGCTAGCATTCGCCGGTCACCATGGAGAGGATCACCATGCTCGACCACGTCGGCTTCCCTGTCTCCGACTTCGCCCGCGCCAAGGCGTTCTATGCGGCCGCCCTGGCGCCGCTCGGCTATGTCCTGATGATGGAGATCACCGACGCGCAGACCGGCGGCCATGGTGATCACGCCGGCTTCGGCGACGGCCGTCCGGATTTCTGGATCGGCACCGGCGGGACGGCCGCGACCTCGACGCATGTCGCGTTCCACGCCAAGGATCGCGCCACGGTCGATGCGTTCTATCAAGCGGCGATCGCCGCAGGCGGAATGGACAACGGCGCGCCTGGACTGCGGCCGCATTATCACGAGAACTATTACGGCGCGTTCGTGCGCGACGCCGACGGCAACAACATCGAGGCGGTGTGCCACGCGCCGGCGTGAGGGCCGCTCACCCCTCGGGATGAGTCAGGCCATCACCGGCATGTGCTCGGCGGCCGCGGCCAAGCTCGGCGCGACCACGATCTCGAGCTGCTGGCGCAGCCAGCGGTGCATCGGATCTTCGTGGTGGCGCAAGTGCCAGACCATGTACATCGGCATCGCCGGGCAGGGGACGGGCACCGGCGCCACCGCCAGGCCGCGCAGCATGTAGGCGCGCAGCAGGCTCGGCAGGGTCGCGATCATGCGGCTGCCGCGCAGGAACGGGCCGATGCCGCCGAAGCCCGGCACCTGCGCCGCGAACCGCCTGACGAGGCCGCGCTCGGCCAGGACCTCGTCGATGTCGAGCCGGCGCCGCGGCTCGTACAGTACCGTGACATGGTCGCTGGCGAGATAGTCCTCCAGGCTCTGCGGCGGCTCGCGCTGGCTCGCATCGTAGAACACGCGATAGCTGTCCTCGAACAGCCGCTTCTGCAGGATGTCGCTGCCCTCGGGCGGTCGCGGCGTGATGATGAGCTGACAGTGCTCCTCGCGCAGCATTTCCGGCGTCGGTGCGCCGGAAGGGATCACGCGCAGGCTGAGGCCCGGCGCCTGCGCGCGGGCATAGCGCAGCAGCGACGGCAGCAGCAGGTCGCGCTGCAGATCATTGGCCGCGATCGTCACCTGCGCGGAGATTTTCGCCGGCTCGAACGCAGCGGTGTGCGAGAAGCTCCGGAGATCGTCGAGCAGCGCGCGGGCGCGCAGCGCCAGGAGCTGCGCATGCGCGGTCGGCACGATGCCGCGGCCGGACTTCACGAACAGCGGATCTCCGGTGATCGTGCGCAGCTTGTCGAGCAGATGGCTGACGGCCGACTGCGTGACTCCGAGCCGCTGTGCCGCGCGGGTGACCGAGCCTTCCTCGATGACGGCGAGCAGGAGCTGCAGCAGGTGGCCGTCGAGGTCCAAATGATCGAATTGGCTCATGGATCGGATCGGTCGCGCGGCCTTTATTGACGGTGTCTGTCGGCGATACTGGCGGGCACGAACGGCGCCGCGTTTGATCCAGATCAAGCGCGGCCGTCCGAAACACGCCCAGGGGAGGCTCAGATGTCCGCCACGTCAGCCCGGCAGCCCGTGCCCGGCACCACCATCTTCGACGGCGAGCAGGCCCGCAAAGGCTACGCCCTCAACAAGATGTGCTACTCGTTCAACGATGCCGCCAACCGCAAGGCCTTCGTCGCCGACGAGGACGGCTATTGCGCCAAATACGGCCTCAATGCACAGCAGCGCGCGGCGATCAGGAACCGCAACGTGCTGGAGCTGATCGAGGCCGGCGGCAACGCCTACTACCTCGCCAAGTTCGCCGGCATCTTCGGGCTCGACATGCAGGACATCGGCGCGCAGCAGACCGGGCTGACGAAAGAGCAGTTCAAGGCCAAGCTTCTGGCGGCGAGGGGGTAATCGTCATGGCAAAGATCGTCGGTTGCATCACCACCTCGCACGTTCCGGCCATTGGCGGCGCGATCGCCAAGGGCCTGCAGCAGGATCCGTATTGGAAACCGTTCTTCGACGGCTTCCCGCATGTCCGCGAGTGGCTCGCCAAGGTCAAACCCGATGTGGTCGTGCTCGTCTATAACGACCATGGCCTCAACTTCTTCCTCGACAAGATGCCGACCTTCGCGGTCGGCGCGGCCGACAGCTACAGCAATGCCGACGAGGGCTGGGGCATTCCGCAGACCGCGCCGTTCAAGGGTGACAGCGAATTGTCCTGGCATTTGATCGAGCACCTGGTGAAGGAGGATTTCGACCTCACCACCTGCCAGGAGATGGTGGTCGATCACGCCTTCACACTGCCGATGGCGCTATGCTGGCCCGATCAGAAATGGCCGGTGCGGGTGGTGCCCGTGGTCGTCAACACGGTGCAGGCGCCGCTGCCGTCGGCCGCGCGCTGCTACAAGCTCGGCCAGGCGCTGGCGCGGGCGATTCAATCCTGGCCGAAGGACGAGCGCGTCGTCGTGATGGGCACCGGCGGCCTGTCGCATCAGCTCGACGGCGAGCGTGCCGGCTTCATCAACAAGGATTTCGACGAGAAGTTCATGGCCAGCATGGTCGACGATCCCGCCTGGGCGACGAAGTATTCGACCACCGAGCTGGTCGAGCTGTCGGGCACCCAGGGCGTCGAATTGCTGAACTGGATGGTCGCGCGCGGCACCCTGCCGGAGAAGGTCCGCAAGGAGCACGCCAACTATCATATCCCGATCTCCAACACGGCGACGGGACTGATGGTGCTGGAGCCGGTGTAGGGCCCCTGCGAGAGTCTTTTTCGGAAGGCGACGACTGAGAGCCGTTCCGCCAACGATGATCACGCGGTATGGGTCCCGGCGAACGCCGGACCCGTACCGCGGATGCTATCGAGGGATGTGGCTGTCAGGGGCCCCCTTCGACCGACTTCCGTGCGGTTGCCCTTACCCCGCTCCCTCTCGCCGTGAAGAACGGTGAGAGGGAGCGCAGCGTCTGGGCGGCGCGAGCACGGATATCAATTCCGGCTGCCACGGCTCCGCTCCTGGCTGATGTCGATGTCAGCTCGCCGTGCCCTCGTCGCCCTGGATATCGGCGATGGCGCGGGTGAGGATGTCGCTGACACGCTTCGCTTCCGCGTCGCTCCAGCCCTGCCGGTGCATCTTGAGCGCCATCTTTAGCGTCTGCACGCTCTGCAGCACCGGCTCCGGCGGGCGCATGCCGCCCATGGTGCGGGCCATGATCCGCAGCCGGCTCAGCAGGCCATCGATGGCGGCTTCATCCTCTTTCAGCGCCTGACGGCCGGCGTCGGTGATCGCGAACAGCTTCTTGCCGCCCTCGGCCGATGCCGCTTCGATCTGGCCCATGTCCTCGAGCAGATTGAGGATCGGATAGACCGAGCCCGGGCTCGGCGAGTACGCGCCGCCGACCAACTGTTCGACCGCCTTGATCAGCTCATAGCCATGGCGCGGCTTCTCACCGATCAGCCACAGCAGCAGGCTGCGCAGATCGCCGGGACCGAAGAAGCGGCCGCCGCCGCCACGCCCGAACTCCTCGCGACCGCCGCGGCGGCCACGCTCGAACAGGCCGGCCGCCCGCGGGCCGAATCCGCCGCCGCGCCCGCCCATGCGCATCTCCTCGCAGGCTTCGTCGAAGCCGCGCCCTCCATGACGTCCGCGATGTCCCCAGCCGCGCTCCTGGTTGTCGTCGTCTCTGCGGGAGGGGCCAAATGTCCAATGATGATGTCTCATACGATATGGTCTCCGTTTCGTACGAACGATATATCGTTTATATGTTTCGTTTGTCAACCGTGACCGATGCAGGTTTCCGAATCTGCAAATAACGCACTGATTTCACGCGATTTATGGGATTGCCTCGGTCACGCGACCCGCGACCTCGTGCGCCGTGCCGCGATGCGCAATCAGCGCATAGGCGACGGGGACCACGAACAGCGTGAACAGGGTGCCGATCGCGAGTCCGGTCGCGATCACGAGCCCCATGTTGAAGCGGGACACCGCACCGGCGCCGCTCGCCGTGATCAGCGGGATCACGCCGAGCACCATCGCCGCCGTGGTCATCAGGATCGGCCGCAGCCGGACGGTCGCCGCTTCGATGATCGCCTCGGTGCGGTCCTTGCCCTGTTCGCGCAGCTCGTTTGCGACCTCGACCATCAGGATGCCGTGCTTGCTGACGAGGCCCATCAGGGTGACCAAGCCGACCTGGGTGTAGATGTTGATGCTGGCGCCGCCGATGCCGAGGCTGATGAAGATCAGCGCGCCGGCCAGCGACATCGGCACCGACACCAGGATGATGATCGGATCGACGAAGCTGTTGAACAAGGCGGCGAGCGCCAGGAAGATGATGATCAGCGCGAACACGAAGGTGGTGACGAAGCCGCCAGATTCCTGCATCAGCTGCCGCGACGCGCCGCCATAGTCGACCGAGTAACCCGATGGCAGCGACTTCGCGATCTCCTTCAAGGTGGCGAGCGCGTCGCCCATCGCGATACCCGGCATCGCCACGCCGGAGATGGTCGCCGCGTTGATCTGCTGGAAGTGATTGAGCGACTCAGGGATCGTCTTGTGCTCGAGCCGGGCCACGGTCGACAGCGGCACCATGGAATTGCCGCCGGCGCGGATCGAATAGTCGAGCAACTGCGAGTCGGTCAGACGATCGTTCTGCCGCACCTGCGGGATCACCTTGTAGGAGCGGCCCTCCAGGCTGAAATAGTCGAGGTAGTTGCCGCCCAGCATGGTCGCGAGCGCGCCGCCGAGATCGCTCATCTTGAGGCCGAGATCGGCAGCCTTGTCGCGATCGAACACCACGGTGGTCTGCGGCTTGTCGATCTTCAGGTCGCTGTCGAGGAAGATGAAGCGGCCGCTCGCCAGCGCCTTGGCCATGAAATCGCGCGACACGTCGTTGAGCTCGCCGAACGCGCCGGTGGTGCCGATCACGAACTGGACCGGCAGGCCGTTGCTGCCCGGCAGCGGCGAGGGCTGGAACGCGACGGAACGCGCGCCGGCGATGCCATTCAGGAGCTGCTGGAATTCCGGCTGCAAGGTGCTGGTCGTCGCCTTGCGCTGATCCCAGGGCTTGAGCACCCAGCCGCCGATCACCTGCGTCGAGGTGTCGATCTGGAACACGGTGCGCGTCTCCGGCCGCTGGGCAATCAGGCCGTACAGTTGCTGGCCGTAGAACTGGCGCTGCTCGAGCGTGGCCGAGGGCGCGGAATTCGTCAGCGACAGCACGATGCCCTGGTCCTCGTCCGGCGCGAGCTCGCTGGTGGAGCTGACATAGAGCCAGGGGATCATCGCCAGCAGCAGCAGCGCGAACACCACGACCACCGGCTTGGTCGCGAACACGCTTTCGAGCCCGCGGCGATAGCTCTGTGCGAGCCGTTCGAGCACGTGGTCGATCGCACGCACCAGCCGCGCCTCGAGCGTGGTGGCGTCGCGCTCGGTCCGGCGCAGCAGCCAGGCGCAGTTCATCGGCGAAAGCGTCAGCGCGATCACCGCCGAGACGGTGACGGCGCCGGCGAGCGTGAAGGCGAATTCGGTGAACAGCGCGCCGGTGAGGCCGCCCTGGAAGCCGACGGGTACGTAGACCGCGATCAGCACCACGGTCATCGCGATGATCGGGCTCGCCAGCGCGCGCGCCGACTGGATGGCAGCCTCGACCGGCGGCACACCCTCGTCGATCAGGCGGTGGACGCTCTCGACCACGATGATGGCGTCGTCGACGACCAGGCCGATCGCGAGCACCAGCGCCAGCAAGGTCAGCAGGTTGATGGAGAAGCCCATCAGCAGCATCAGGCCGAAGGTGCCGATCAGCGATAGCGGAATGGCGATCACCGGGATCAGCACCGAGCGCCACGAGCCCAGGAACATGAAAACCACGACGATCACGATCCCGATCGCCTCCACCAGCGTATGGATCACCTCGTCGATGGAGGAGTTCACGAAGTCGGTGGAGTCGTAGAGGATCTCGCTGGTGATGCCGTTCGGCAGCTGTCGCTGCAGCTCCGGATAAACCGCCTTCACGCCGTTGACGACGTCGAGCAGGTTCGCCGTTGGCGCCACCTGGATGCCGATGTAGACTGCGGTCTTTCCGTTGAAGCGCGTCGCGCTGTCGTAGTCGTCATTGCCGAGCGTGACATTGGCGACATCGCGCAGGCGGATGATGGCGCCATTGACCTGCTTGACGACGAGATTGCGGTATTGCTCCAGCGAATGCAGGTTGGTCGCGGCGGCGAGATCGACCTGCACGAGGCGGCCCTTGGTGGTGCCGAGCCCGGAGATGTAGTCGTTGCCCGACAGCGCCGTCGATACGTCGGTTGCCGTCAGGCCATAGGCCGCAAGCTTGTCGGGGTCGAGCCAGGCGCGCAGCGCGAATTTCTTGGCGCCGAGCAGTTCGGCGGTCTGCACCCCGGAGACCGCCTGCAGCTTCGGCTGTACCACGCGGGCGAGGTAGTCGGTGATCTGGTTCGGCGCCAGCACGTCGCTGGCGAAGCCGATATACATCGAGTCGATGGTCTGCCCGACCTTCAAGGTCAGGGTCGGCTGCTGCGTGCCTGTCGGCAGCTGGTTCAGCACCGAGTTCACCTTGGCGTTGATCTCGGTCATCGCCTTGCCGGAATCGTAGTTGAGCCGCAGGTTCACGGTGATGGTGCTGCTGCCGGTGACGCTGGTCGACGTCATGTAGTCGATGCCGTTGGCCTGCGCGATCGCGTTCTCCAGCGGCGTCGTGATAAATCCGGCGATGATGTCGGAATCGGCGCCTGCATAGGCGGTGCTCACCGTGACGATCGCGTTCTGCGTGCGCGGATATTGCAGGATCGCGAGCGTCGTCATCGAACGCAGGCCGAGCACGAGAATGAGGGCGCTGACCACGAGCGCCAGCACCGGCCGGCGGATGAAGATGTCTGTGAAACGCATAGTGATGACTCTGATGGGGGGCGGGCTGGCCGGATTATTGGTCGACGACATCCGGCGCGGCTTCCGCGACCGGCACGTGCGAATTGTCGATTCTCACCGGGCTGCCGTTGCGCAGCTTGATCTGTCCCGCGATCACCACCGTCTCGCCCGGCTTGATGCCGTCGGTGATCGCGATCCGGTCGCCCTTGGCCGGCTTGCTCTTCACGAACGTCTGCCGCGCCTTGCCCTCGCCGTCCTTGAGATCGTCGACCACGTAGACGAGATCGCCATAGGGATTGCTGACGATCGCTGTCAGCGGCAGCGTGACGAGCTGTTCGGGCTTGCCGGTCGCGATCTCGACCTTGGCGAACATGCCCGGCAGCAACCGCGTCGCATCGTTGTGCAGGGTGGCGCGAATCTGGACGTTGCGGCTCGTCGAATCGACCTTGGCGTTGATCGCGGAGATCTGACCGGTGAAGCGTTCGCCGGGATAGGCGTCGACGGCGATTCCGACGTCCTGGCCGATCCGAATGTCGGCGAGCGACTGCTGCGGCAGATAGAAATCGACGAAGATCGGATCGAGGCTCTGCAGGGTGACAATGGTGGTGCCGGCGCCGAGATACTGCCCGAGATCGACGGCGCGGATGCCGAGCCGGCCGGCGAACGGCGCCTTCAGGGTCTTCTGCTCGACGATCGCCTTCTGCTGCGTCACCAGGGCCTGCGCGTTCTTCAGGTTGGCGCGATCGCTGTCGAGCGTGGCCTGGCTGACCGCGTTGAACTTGATCTGCTCCTCGTCACGCTTGACGACGATGGCATAGTTCTCGGCAGTCGCCTGCAGCGACTGCAGCTTGGCGACGTCATCGGTCGCGACCAGCTGCAGCAATTGCTGGCCGGCTTCGACGGTGTCGCCCGAATTGAACTGGATGCCCTGCACGATGCCTGCGGCCTGCAGCGCCAGATCGGCGCCGTTGACGGCGCGCAGCGAGCCGACCGCGGTGAGGTTGGAGCGCCATGGTGCGGTCGCCGCAACGACCGTCGAGATCGTCTGCGGCGGGTTGGCCATGGCGCCGATCGCCTTGGCGATCATGATGCCCTTGAATGTCTGAAAGCCGTAGAGGCCGCCGAACAGCACCGCCATGGCGGCCAGCATGATCGTCATGCGTTTCTTCATTACATTGCTTCCTGGGTCGTACGATTGGGACCGGCGAAGTAGCCGGGATTGGCGCGGGGCAGCGCCGCCGGGGTCTCGTCCTGGCGATTCCACCAGCCGCCGCCGAGCGCCTGGAACAGCGCCGCGGTGTCGCTGAAGCGCGTGGCCTGCGACTTGATGCGGGAGACGCGTGCGTTGAGATAGGATTGCTGCGCGTTGATGACGTTGGCGTAGGGCACCGCGCCGCTCCTGAACTGCTCGACCGCCATGGCGAGACTGTCGGCGGTGGCCTTCTCGGCGGCGGCCTGGGCCTTCAGCGCCTCGGCGTCGTACTGGATGGCGCGCAGCGAATCCGCGACATTCTGGAACGCCGTGATGACGGTGCTCTTGTAGAGCGACAGATCCTGCTCGAAGGTGGCGACGTCCGCCTCCTTGGTGTGATACAGCGTGCCGCCGTCGAGCAGCTTCTGGCTGACGCTCGAGGCCGCATCCCACACGATGGTCGTCGGCGAGAACAGCCGGCCCGGTCCGCTTGCGCCGTAGCTGCCCGACAGCGTCACCTGCGGCAGCAGATTGGCGACGCCGACGCCGACCGTCGCTGTGGCCTGGTGCAGCGTGGCCTCGGCCTGCCGGATGTCGGGACGCTGCCGGACGAGCGAGGAGGGCAGTGACATCGGCAGTTTGCGCGGCAGCCGCAGCTCCGCGAGGGTCACATGCTCGCCGCGATCCTGGCTCGGCAGCCGGCCGAGATAGGCCATCAGTTGATTGCGCTGCTGTGCGAGTTGCTTCTGCAGCGGCGCCAAGGTCGCCTTGGCCTGCGCCAGCGTTGCTTCCTGCGCCAGCACGTCGGATTTGGAGATGGCGCCGACGTCAAACTGGTGTTGGATCCGGCCAAGCTGGTCGGTCTCCGCCTTGATGATCTCCTCCGTCGCGGCAATCTGATCGCGCAACGAGGCGTCGCTGATCGCGGCGGTGACGACATTGGCGGTCAGCGACAGATACGTCGCTTCCATCTTGAAGGCCTGGTAGTCGGCCTGCGCCTGCAGCGCCTCCACCTGGCGACGCGTGCCGCCCCATAGGTCGAGCGCGTAGCTGACGCTCACCGACGTGCCATAGAGCGTGTACAGCGAGGTCTGACCAGGCCATTGTCCCTGCTGCGTGCTGGAGGCCTGCGTACGCTCGGCCGAGCCGCTCGCGCTCAGCTGCGGAAACAGCGCGCCCTGCTGCGATAGCGCGTTCTCGCGCGCAGCACGCAGCGCCAATTGTGCGGCTTCGATGTCCGGGTGGTTGCGAATCGCCTCCTCGACGAAGGCGTTGATCTGCCGGGAATGAAACAGCGCCCACCAAGTGCCGGGCAGATCGCCTCCGGGCGCGAAGCTCTGCACATTGCCGCCCGGTGTCGAGGCGCCGGCGGTCGCGGCGAGCCGACGTTCGGCCACATAACCGGTTGCGGCCGGCGCGTCGGGAGACATGAAGTCCGGACCGACGGCGCAGGACGCGAGCAGCATGCTGCAGCCGAGGAGGCCGAGCCGCAAGGGCAGCGCGCTGCATCTCGGGACCAGCCCCAAACAGGCATGAAACATTTTGACATCATCGGACATAAAACTAAACCGTTTCGTTTTCTGTCGCCGACGATGCGTGGCGGTTCCGGCCTAGTCAAGTCACGTTGATGACAAAGCGAGCTTGCTCACAGCTTCACGTCTCGCGCACCGCTGCGCGGCGCCGGCGCTCGTCTGCATCGGGACGCGGGCATGACAGCTCCGAGACGAACGCCGAGAACGCGCCGCTGCCCTTCCCGCGGTGGCGGGCAGCTACGTCGTTTCTCACAATGATCGAAGAAGCGCCGTCGCGCCCACATTGTCCAGGGCAGGCCCGAGCGAAGCAGCGCGTGCAGATCGCGCTGGAAGCCGGCCCGCGGTGCGAGCCGGCGTCTGCAACGTAGCGCTGGTCAGGATGGCATCGAGGATGCGACCACCGGCTTCGCCGGCACGTCGCGCACGCGGCTCGGGCGCCGCAGCCGGCGTTGCGTCCAGATCAGCAGGCCAGTGACCAGCAGCGCGAACAGCGCGACCGAGATCAGAACGTTGGCCGCGCTGCCGATCAGAGACCAGTTGCCTTCATGCAGCAGGCGCGGCCAGTTGCGCGGCAACGCGGAGAGCCCGTCGGACGTGACGGCATAGGCCCTGAGCTCATCGCCCTCGATGATGCGCGCCATCATCCGTCCGCCGCGATTGCCGATCGAGTTCACCGACGACAGGTCGTGGTCCTTGGCGACGATGCTGACGGCGTCAGGCAGCGAGACGCGCTTGGCTGCGGCAGGAGGAGTGCCGCCTGCGAAGGTCAGGCCGAGCTCGAGGCAGAGTCCAGTGAGCGGGCTGAGCAAAATCAGCGGCAGCGTGAACCAGGCCGTGCCCTTGTGCCAGCCGGACAGCGTGTTGCGCAGCCGCGGCAGTCCCATCAGAATGCCGATGATCATGATGCTGATCATGGCGATGGTCGAGATCAGGGTGAGGCCGGGGATTCCGATCAGATGCTCGTGGGTCCTGCGCGCCCACGAGAAGACGCTGGGCATCGCCGGCTTTTCGACGGCGGCACCGGTTGTCATGTCGACCTCGGCGCCCGGCGCCCCCTGCAAGGTCAGATGCTGCGTGGAGGCGTCGATCGACAGACCGCGTGCCTTGCCGTCGGGATCGTATTGCTTGATCAGCGCGACCACGCGCGCCGGATCGACGCTTTGCGGCTTGACGGCGGCGACCTGCGCCATCGGCTCGAAGGAGAGGATCAGCCCGGTCACGATGATGACAAGCAATGGCAGCGCAAAGACGAGGCTGATCCAACGGTGAAGTTTGAGCAGAAGCTGCTTGTTCATGATCGTCTCCGATTGATCGTCTCGCACGCGGTATCATGCGGGACCGTTGTCCGCAGGCGTCTGCTCCGTGAACGTTTCTGATCGTTCTCGCTGGACGACGCCGGGATATCAACCTGTCGTCCGCCGCGCTTCATTAGCTGAGCGCAGCAGCGAGACGAAGGAGATAACTATTAATTTTAGGTCATGCGCCGTTTGATCGGCATCAATGCGGCAGAGGTCGTTTCAGGACTGCTGGGATGATGTCAATTTGTATCAGATGCCGTCTTGCGGCCATCGAGCACCTCGCGCAGGCATGTCGCGTCCAAGCCGTTCTCCCACTTCGCGATGACGATGGTGGCGACTGCATTGCCTATCAGGTTGGTCGGCGTCAGCCCCTGCGACATCAGGCGATGGATGCCGAGCACCAGCGCGACGCTGGCGACCGGAATCGTACCGGTCGCGGCGAGCGTGGCGGCCAGCACGACGAAGGCGGCGCCCGCGATGCCGGCCGCGCCCTTCGACGTCACCAGCAGGATCAGCAGCAGCCCGATCTGGTGGCTGATGTCGAGATGCGTGTTGGTCGCCTGCGCCAGAAACACCGCGGCGGTCGCGAGGTAGAGGCAGGTGCCGTCGAGATTGAACGAATAGCCGGTGGGGATGACGAGACCGACGATGCTGCGTTCGCAGCCAGCGGCTTCGAGCTTCGCCAGCATGCGCGGCAGCACGGTCTCCGATGACGTGGTGGCGATGCAGACCAGCACCTCGTCCCTGATGTAGCGGATCAGCTTCCACAGGCTGAAGCCGGTGAAGGCGGCAATCGGGCCGAGCACGGCGGCGATGAAGATCAGGCAGGTGAGATAGAAGCTGCCGAGCAGCAGGCCGAGCTTGGCCAGCGAGCCCAGACCGAACTTGCCGACGGTGAAGGCGATGGCCCCGAATGCGCCCAGCGGCGCTGCCCACATCACGATCCGAACGACACCGAAGATCATCCGGCCGGCGACATCGATCACGTCCGTCACCGGCTTGGCGCGGTCGCCGAGCCAGATCAGCGCAAAGCCGCACATGACCGAGATGAACAGCACCTGCAGGATATTGCCCTCGGCAAAGGCGCCAACGAAGGTCTGCGGGATGATGTTGAGCAGGAACGGCACGAAGCCGACCGCAGCGGTCTGCTTGACATAGGGCTCGATCGTCGCGGAGTTGATCGTCGCCGGGTCGACGTTCATGCCGACGCCGGGCTGAAACAGGTTCACCGCGGTCAAGCCGATGATCAGCGCCAGCGTCGTGACGGCCTCGAAATAGATCAGCGCCTTGATCGCGACGCGGCCGACCTTGGCCATGTCGGCCATGTGGGCAATGCCGTTGACCACCGTGCAGAAGATGATCGGCGCGATCAGCATCCGGATCGCCTTGATGAAGGCGTCGCCGAGCGGCTGCATCTGGGCGCCCAGATCCGGCTTGATGGCACCGAGCAGGATGCCCGCTGCCATCGCGATCATGACCTGGACCCAAAGCTCCTTCCACCAGCCGCGGCGGGCGCCTGCCTTGCTGTCGGCGGTGAGGGTCGTGGTGGTCATGATCGGTCCTGTTGCTGAAGGGGCGAATTCGCAGCTGGCGGTGACTCAGCTCTTGGGCTCGAACTTGAACAGCCGTTCGGGATTGCTGACAAGCAGCTTTCGCTGCATGGCCGGATCCGGGGCGTAGAGTGGGATCAGATCGACCAGATCGCCGTCATTGGGCATGATCTTGACGTTCGGATGCGGCCAGTCGGTGCCCCAGATGACGCGATCCGGCGCGTTGTCGATCAGCTTGCGGGCGAACGGGACCGCGTCGTGGAACGGGGGGCCGGAGGCCGAAGCGCGCTCGGGACCGGTGATCTTGATCCAGCACTTGTCGTCGCTCGCCTGCAGGTCGAGCAGCGCCTTGAACCCGGCATCGTCGATCCCCTTGGCGGCGCTGATCGTGCCCATGTGGTCGATCACATAGGTGACCGGCAGCGCCTTCAGGATCGGCACGAATTCCTGGATCGTCCCGGCCTCGAGATAAACGTCAACGTGCCAGCCGATCGCCGCGACGCGGTCCACCAGGGTGCGGAAGACGTTCATGTCGCCGACGCCGCCGAGGCGGCGGAGGAAGGCGAACCGGCAGGCGCAGATGCCGGCCTTGCCGAGCGCCGCGAGGTCGGCATCGGACATCGCCGCGTTGATGTTGGCGACGCCCTTGTAGTTGCCGTTGCTCTGCGCGATCGCATCGGTCACGACCCGATTGTCGGTGCCGTGGACGGTGGCGTTGACGATGACGGCGCGCTCGACGCCGATCTTGGCGTGCAGCGCCTGGAACATCTCCAGCGATGCGTCGGGCGGCGTGTAGGGGCGAGTGGGCGAGAATGGATAGGTCGCGGCCGGCCCGAAGATGTGGGTGTGGGTATCGACGCTGCCCGGTGGCGCCCTGAAGCTCGGGGTCTTCGGTGCCGGATCCGGGCCGGCGATGCTGGGGATCTTGGCCTCGTCGGCGGAGAGGGCAGGGCCTCCGAGCACGCTCGCCGCTCCCAGTCCGGCCATGGTGGCCAGCAGGTCTCGTCTCAACATCAGAGCGTCCTCCTCGGGATGGCCGCGGTCACAGGCAGGCGCTGCCCGCCAGGCTCCGGCATCGTTCGTGTTTGCTATCGTCACGCCACGAAGGAGAGGTCGGGCGACCTCTCAACGTGGCGTCGTGATCATGGGGGGGCCGGCTCCCGAGCCGGCGGATCGCTGTGATCCCAGTTGTTCCTGATCGAGGATCTTGCAGCCTCTGCAGCATGACAAGAAGCATTGGGTGAACGGTCAGTTCGCTGGGTTGGACAATGCTCTGCAGTCCAACTGCCAACGTTGCCGAGACCCTCCGTTCGAGCTGCGTTGCAGCGCGTCTGGGCGAGATGGGCTGCTCTTCAACCAGTCTGCGAGAAGGCAGCCCGAGCGCGCCGATCCGCGGAATTGTTCGTGCGGCGGAAAGGTGAGTTGTGTCAAAGCCATGGCGTGCGTTCTGGTCATGCGCCGGCAGCTTCAAGCGCCGTTGTGAAGACCGCACGCGCAATGCTATGCGACAGCAAAGAGAGGCGTGCGGCCGCCGAGACGCCGCGCGCTGTCAGCGCAAAACAACATCGGGCAAAGGAAACACCATGGTCGACGCGCTCATCATCGATGCCTGCAGAACGCCGCGCGGTATTGGCAAAGCCGGCAAGGGCGCGCTCGCCGGGCTGCACCCGCAGCATCTCGGCGCCACCGTGCTGCGTGCGCTGGCCGACCGCACCGGCATCAATACCGGCGATGTCGATGACATCATCTGGGGCTGCTCGTCGCAGCGCGGACCGCAGAGCGGCGATCTCGGCCGCATGTCGGCGCTCGATGCCGGCTACGACATCCGTGCCTCCGGCGTCACGCTCGATCGCTTCTGCGGTTCCGGCATCACCAGCGTCAACATCGCAGCAAGCTCGATCATGGCCGGGCAGGAGGACCTCGTCATCGCCGGCGGCTGCGAGATGATGTCGATGGACGGCCGGCGCGGCGAGGGGCCGCTGATGATGGATGCCGGCAACCTGCATCTGCGCGCGCTGCATCCGCAGTCGCACCAGGGCGTCTGCGCCGACGCCATCGCCACCATGGAAGGCATCACCCGCGCCGACGTCGACGCGCTCGGGCTGGAGAGCCAGAAGCGCGCGGCGGCTGCGATCGCTGCCGGCCATTTCAAGAAGAGTCTGGTGCCGGTGCATCGCGAGGACGGCAGCGTCGCGCTCGACCACGAGGAATACCCCCGGCCGCAGACCACGGCCGAGGCGCTGGCCGGGCTGAAGCCGGCGTTTCCGGCGATCGCCGACTACGCGCTGGACGAGAAGGGTACGACGTATCGCAACCTGATCCTGCAGCGCTATCCCGGCCTCGAGATCGAATTCGTGCATCACGCCGGCAACTCCTCGGGCGTGGTCGACGGTGCGGCGGCGATCCTGCTGGCGTCGCCGTCCTATGCCAAGGCCCATGGCCTGAAGCCGCGGGCACGCGTCGTGGCGATGGCCAATATGGGCGACGACCCGACCCTGATGCTGAACGCCCCGGTGCCGGCGACGCGCAAGGTGCTGGCCAAGGCCGGGCTCAAGCTTGATGACATCGACCTGTTCGAGATCAACGAGGCGTTCGCCGTCGTCGCCGAGAAGTACATCCGCGACCTCGAGCTCGACCGCGCCAAGGTCAATGTGAACGGCGGCTCGATCGCGCTGGGACATCCGATCGGCGCCACCGGTTCCATCCTGATCGGGACGCTGCTCGACGAGCTCGAGCGGCGCGATCTCAAGCGCGGCCTGGTCACGATGTGCGCGGCCGGCGGCATGGCACCCGCGATCGTCATCGAGCGGGTCTGAACGGTACATCTCCTCGATCTGAGGTGCGCGCGCCCGTTGCGGAGATTCCCGCGGCGGGCGCCGTCGTCTTGTGCTCCGGCAATTTGTGATTTTGGCGGTGGCGCAGTTGAG
Source organism: Bradyrhizobium sp. SZCCHNS3052 (assembly GCF_032484495.1). Taxonomy (NCBI): domain Bacteria; kingdom Pseudomonadati; phylum Pseudomonadota; class Alphaproteobacteria; order Hyphomicrobiales; family Nitrobacteraceae; genus Bradyrhizobium; species Bradyrhizobium sp. SZCCHNS3052. Next base: position 288,878 of record NZ_JAUETB010000010.1, read on the forward strand.
GCGCAGGATCGCGCGAGCCGCGGCGGTTCCACTTTCCGGACCAGTCAACCACGTTTCGACCGGAAAGGAATTCGCGCTTGTTCCGCTAGTTGCGACGGGTTATTGCCACGGCGAGGCCTCATCTTAGAAGAAATGGCTCTCCGTGCTGTCGACGCTGTCGCATATCATCGATCGCAAGGCTTCGAACCGGGTGGTCACGCGGCTGCGGGCACTGCTGCGCAGCAATGAGTTCTACCTGATACCGCTGGCCCTGGTGATCGGCGTTGCGACGGGGGCGATCGTGACGGTGATGAGCCTGATCGCGCAAGTCGCGCATGTGGTCATCTACGGCATCCCGATCGATGTCCGGCTCAGCGCTCATACCTGGGTCAACCCGGTGGTCGCCCTGATCGCGCCCGCCTGCGGCGGCCTTGCGCTCGGCATCATGGAATGGCTGCGGCGGCGCTGGAAGATCGCGGCCGCGGTCGACCCCGTCGAGGCCAATGCGCTGCGCGGCGGACGGCTGTCGATGCGCGACAGCATCGTGGTGAGCGGCCAGACCCTGGTCTCCAACGGCTCCGGCGCGTCGGTCGGGCTCGAGGCCGGCTACACCCAGATCGGCGCCGGCGTCGCCTCGCTGCTCGGGCAGTATCTCACGCTCCGCCGCAACGATATGCGCCTCATTCTCGGCTGCGGTGCGGCCGCCGCCATTGCGGCCGCCTTCGGCGCGCCGATCACGGGGGCGTTCTATGCCTGTGAGCTGATCGTCGGCGTCTACTCCGTCGGCAGCGCGGCGCCGATTCTGGCGGCCTCGCTGGCGGGTGCGCTGACCTCGCAATATCTCGCCGGCGCGCCGTATTCGCTGGAGATCGCCAAGGTCGGCGCGGTCGGCTTCGAGCAATACATCGCGCTGTTCGTCCTGGCGCTGCTCGTCGCCGGCATCGGCATCCTGGTGATGCGCGCCTCGCCGGCGGTCGAGCGGCTGTTCGTCCGGATTCCGGTGTGGCTGCGCCCGGTGATCGGCGGGGTTTGTGTCGGCGCCATGGCGATCGTGACGCCGCAGGTGCTGGCGGCAGGCCACGGCGCAATGCTGCTCGACCTGCATCGCGAGATGGCGGTCGGCATGATCGCCACCATCATCGTGCTCAAGCTCGCCGCCTGCCTGATCTCGCTGGCCTCGGGCTTCCGCGGCGGTCTGTTCTTCGCCTCGCTGTTCGTCGGCAGCCTGCTCGGCAAGCTGTTTGCGGGACTGCTCGCGCTGGCCGGCCTCGGGCTCGCGATCGACCCGCTGGTGGCGATGCTCACCGGCATGGCGACGCTCGGTGTCGCCATCGTCGGCGGGCCGCTGACGATGTCGTTCCTGGTGCTGGAGATGACCCGCAGCGTCGACGTCACGGCCGTCGTGCTGGGCGCTTGCATCGTGACGTCGGTGTGCGTCCGCGTCCTGTTCGGCCACTCGTTCTCGACCTGGCGCCTGCATCTGCGCGGCGAGACCATCCGCAGCGCCAATGACGTCGGCTGGCTGCGCAACCTCACGGTCGAGCGGCTGATGCGCTCCGACGTCGCCAAGGTGCCGACCACGACCAGCATCGCGGCCTGCCGGCGCGAGTTCGCGCTGGGCACGCGCCAGGCCGTGGTGGTGGTGAACAACAGCGACGATTATTGCGGGCTGGTCTCCTTGCCCGATCTGTTCTCGGGCGAATTGGACTCCATCGCCGACGAGATCCAGGTGGTCGAGCTCGCCAAATATTTCGACGTCGCGCTGTTGCCCGAAATGAACGTCAAGACGGCGATGAAGATCTTCGACGATTCCGGCGCCGAAGAGCTGGCGGTGCTGGAATCGGAGAACAGCCGCAAGGTGATCGGCTTCCTGACCGAGTCCTTCGCGCGCCGCCGCTATGTCGAGGAGATCGACCAGGCGACGCGCGGCGTGCTCGGGGCGCTGTCGTGATCGCGTCCCGTCGCCGCGACACGTGATCGCCGGTCCTCGACCGGGGTAGACTGCCGGCCGTTCGAGACGCGCGAGGACCGCATGACGAGACTGATCAGCACGGCTGTCGTGGCGACCTTGAGCGCGCTGGCGGCGACCGCCGCCGCAGCCGAACCTGTTGTGCTGAAAGGCAAGGACGCGTTCGGCAGTTGGCAGGGTGATGCACCTGGCACAATCAGGCTGATCCGTCCCGAAGACCTGCCCAAACCGGGTGCGACGGCGTCCGCGGCCAACGTCTCCCGCGTGATGCAACGACCGGCCTCCGCCGTGCCGAGGGTCATCGACGGTTTCAAGATCGCGCTGTTCGCCGAGGGGCTGAGCGGGCCGCGCATCCTCCGCACCGCGCCGAATGGCGACATCTTCGTTGCCGAGACCCGGGCAGGGCGAGTCCGCGTGCTGCGTCCGAGCGAGGACGGCAGCAAGGTCGCGTCGAGCGAGATCTTCGCCGACCGTCTCGGCCATCCCTTCGGCATCGCCTTCTACCCGAGCAGCGATCCGCAATGGATCTATGTCGCGAGCACCGAGCGCGTCATGCGCTTTCCCTATCGGGCCGGCGACATGAAGGCGTCGGGGCCACTGCAGGTCGTCGTGCCCGATCTGCCGGCTGGCTACGGCCATTCGACGCGCGATATCGTCTTCACCAGGGACGACAAGCGCATGCTGGTGTCGGTCGGCTCCACCGGCAATGTCGGCGAAGCTCTGGGAGAGCCAGCCGGCGGAGTCAGTGCCTGGATCAAGGCGCACCCGCTCGGCGCGGCCTGGGGCGGGGAGGCCGACCGTGCCGGCGTGCTGGCGTTCGATCCCGACGGCAAGAACCGCAGCCTGTTCGCCACCGGCATCCGCAACTGCGTCGGCCTCGCCATCCAGCCCGCGACCGGAACGCCGTGGTGCTCGACCAACGAACGCGACGGGCTCGGCGACGATCTGGTGCCGGATTATGTTACGCGGGTGAAGGAGGGCGGCTTCTATGGCTGGCCCTGGTACTACATCGGCGACAACCCCGACCCGCGCCATGCCGGCGAGCGCCCCGACCTGAAGGGCAGGATCACCGTGCCCGACGTGCTGCTGCAGCCGCATTCGGCCTCGCTCGGTCTGACCTTCTACGACGGCAATCTGTTTCCGCCGGAGTATCGCGGCGATGCCTTCGCGGCCGAGCACGGCTCGTGGAACCGGTCCAAGCGCACCGGCTACAAGGTGATCCGGGTCAGGCTCAAGGACGGCGTGCCCACCGGCGAATACGAGGATTTCGTCACCGGATTCGTCGTCAACGATCGCGAGGTCTGGGGCCGGCCGGTCGGCGTCACCGTGGCGCGCGACGGCAGCCTGCTCATCTCCGAAGACGGCAACAGCACGATCTGGCGCGTGAGCCGCTGAGCGGATCTTTGCGGCGCAGGAACCTCTCGACCCGGTGTGGGTTGGGAGCGCGGATGAATGCCGGATGAGCGTATGAACATCTTCGATCCGCAAGGGCCGATCGCCGCCGCCGAGCAGACGATCCTGATCGATTCCGTCATCATCATGCTGGCGATCATCGTGCCGACATCGATCGCGGTGCTCGCTTTCGCGTTCTGGTTCCGCAGCTCCAACACCAGGGCGCGCTACCGGCCGGACTTCGCCTATTCGGGCGCGGTCGAGCTCGTGGTGTGGTCGATCCCCGCGCTCACCGTCATCCTGCTCGGCGGCGTCGCCTGGATCGGCTCGCACCAGCTCGACCCGGGCAAGCCCGTCGACGGCACCGGGCTTCCGATCCGCATCCAGGCGGTGTCGCTCGACTGGAAGTGGCTGTTCATCTATCCCGACCAGCGCATCGCCACCGTCAACAGCCTCACCGTCCCGATCGGCGCGCCACTGCGCTTCGAGCTGACGTCCGGCAGCGTCATGACGGCCTTCTTCATCCCGCAGCTCGGCGGCATGATCTACACCATGAACGGCATGGTCACGCGGCTGAACCTGCGCGGAGATCATGTCGGGACCTACAAGGGCTTGGCCTCGCATTTCAGCGGCGACGGTTTTCCCGACATGATGTTCGACACCAACGTCGTCTCGCAGCCCGACTTCGCCAACTGGGTGACGAATGCTGCCAGGAGTGGCCAGGTGCTCGACGAGGCGGGCTACAAGGAGCTCGCGGCGCAGTCCGTCGAGACCCGTCCGAAGACTTATCGGCTCGCGGATCCCGAGTTGTTCGGCAACATCGCCAGCCAGAAGATCCCTCCGGCGCCGGGACCGCAGCTCAGCGAGAACCAGTCGCGGCCGGAAGGCGGAACGGCGCATGCCCACTGAAGTCGTCGCAAAGGGAGTGGGCCGATGTCGGTGACCACCGTCGCTCAGGCGCCTGCCTATGCCGATCCGCATCAACTGCGTGCCGCCGAGCATCCTGGGCCGGCGCCGAAACGGATCGTGACCGGATTCGGCTTCTGGATATTCCTGCTCTCCGACATCGTGATGTTCTCGTGCTTCTTCGCGAGCTTCGCTGTGCTGTCGGGTGCGACCGCCGGCGGTCCGGGCGGCGCCGAACTGTTCGACGTCCGCAACGTCGCGGTCGAGACCGCTTTGCTGTTGCTGTCGAGCTTCACCTGCGGCATGGCGAGCATTGCCGCCGAGCGCCACAACCAGCTCTGGTTCCAGGTCGCGATGGCCGTCACCGGCCTGCTCGGCGCCGGCTTCCTGCTGCTCGAGGTCCGAGAGTTCGTCGACCTCGTCGGCCGCGGCGACGGGCCGAGCCGCAGCGCCTTCCTGTCGGCGTTCTTCACTCTGGTCGGCTGCCATGGCCTGCACGTCGCGGCTGGCATCCTGTGGCTGCTGACCATGATGGCGCAGGTGGTCGCCAAGGGCTTCCGCGCCGACATCGAGCGTCGCATCCTGTGCTTCGCGCTGTTCTGGCACGCGCTCGACATCATCTGGGTCGCGGTGTTCTCCGTGGTCTATCTGCTCGGGAGTGCGACATGACCGATCAAGCGCCCGCGGAATTCGATCTCGCGCCCGGCGAGCAGCAGCATGGCAGCCTGCGTTCCCGCGTCCTGTTCTATGTCGCCGGCCTCGGTCTCGCGATCCTGCTGACGGCGACGTCGTTCTTCGTCGCCGGCACCGACCTCGTCTGGCAGCCATCGATCCCGGTCGCGATCATCGTCCTGGCGATCGCCCAGATGGGGGTGCACCTGGTGTTCTTCCTGCACATCACCACCGGGCCCGACAACACCAACAACGTGCTGGCGCTGGCCTTCGGGCTGCTGATCGTGTTTCTCGTCGTCGGCGGCTCGCTGTGGATCATGGCGAACCTCAACCACAACATGATGCCGATGGATCAGCTGCTGCAGATGCAGCACTGAGCGTCGTTGCGGCAATCCAGGGGCCGCGCGACAGCTCTCGATTGCTTCGTCGTGCCGACTCGTCGACCGTCCGATCTCACTTCTTCGGCGCGCGGCAGTTGAATGCACGGCGGAAGCCGGCGGCGCGTGCATCGTCCTCCGAGCAGAACCAGCGGTCGGGCTCGGTGGTCGCGGGATAGCTCGGGCAGCCCTGCAGATGGTAGATACCGATGTTGCCGGTGACGCGGGCGCGCACCGCGAACTTCCCCTTGATGCTGCAGCCCGGCGGCGCGCTCGGCGCGTCCGGGAACAGCACCGCACGGATCTCGCGGTCGCGGTCGGCGCGGCAGGCCGCGCCGACCAGGGCGCCGTCCTTCTTGTCGGCGCGGAACTCGGCTGGGGCGACGAAACATCCCTTCCACAGCCCGCGCACCGCCTCCTTGGCCGCGGCGACATCGTCCTTGGCGCGATACTTGATCGCCGGATCCGCGCTCATGGCGTAGCCCGCGCGCGCGACCTGTTGGTTCAGGCTGACCTTGTCGCCGTCGATGGTGCAGAGGCCGATCCTGCGCGTCTTGAGCGGCTTGTCGGGGCCGAGATCGTCGCAGCGCACCGAGCGGCCGCCGATCAGCTTGCCAAGCTGCTCGCGTGCCTCGACGCCGCAGCTCCAGGAATCGGCGTGATCGTCGATGCAGAGCTGGTCGACCTCCGGCGCATCGATGCCGTCGAGCCGGAACACCGTGTCGCCGAGCTGGATCGTGTCGCCGCTGCGTACCGTGGCGCTCGCCGCCAACGATGCGCCGGTCATGTCGGCTCCCAGCACCATGGCCCCACACAACGACAACAGCCGGTCTCGCAGCCGCATGCTTCCTCCCGCAATCAGATTCATCAAATACCCAGCCGTAGTCCTATCACAGCGCGCGTGAGTCTCGCCAAGGACGGCGCGGAACGGCGCCGCCGGATCGCCACCTTGCGCGGGGGGCGGCTGCTACCCATCTGACCGGGCGAAGGAAATCTTGCCATGTTGGACTTTACCTCCGATCTCGCCGGCGATGCGCTGTCGCCGGCGCGCGCGTCTGATGCTGCGCCGGCCGACGACCGCGCGCTGCTGGACGCCTATTCCAATGCCGTCATCGACGTCACCGAGCGGGTCGGCCCTGCGGTCGTGCGCGTCGAGACCGGCCCCAGGGCTGGGTCGACCGCCGGCTCCCGCGCCGAGCGCGGCGGGCTCGGCTCGGGCATCGTGATCTCGCCCGACGGTCTCGTGCTGACCAACAGCCATGTCGTCGGCTCCTCCAAGAGCATCCGGCTGCGCGACGTCGAGGGCGTCGTCACCGACGCTCAGGTGCTTGGCGTCGATCCCGACACAGATCTCGCCTTGCTGCGCGCCAATCACGCGCGCGACCTGCGCTACGCCGCGCTCGGCAACTCCAAGAGCCTGCGCCGCGGCCAGCTCGTGGTCGCGATCGGCAATCCGCTCGGCTTCGAATCCACGGTGACGGCTGGCGTGGTCTCGGCGCTCGGCCGCTCGATCCGCTCGGTCTCGGGCCGCATGATCGAGGACGTCATCCAGACCGATGCGGCGCTCAACCCGGGCAATTCCGGCGGGGCGCTGGTGTCGTCGGCCGCCGAGGTGATCGGCATCAACACCGCCATCATCCAGGGCGCGCAGGGCATCTGCTTTGCGGTCGCCAGCAACACCGCGCAGTTCGTGCTGTCGGAGATCATCCGCCACGGCTACGTCCGCCGCGCCTATATCGGCGTGTCCGGGCAGACCGCGCCGGTGCCGCGGCGACATGCGTTGCTCGCCGGCGTCGAGAACAAGATGGGCGCGCTGTTGATGCAGATCGAGCCGGACGGGCCCGCGGCCCGCGCCGGCCTGTTGCCGGGCGACGTCGTGATCAAGCTCGACGGCGTCGACATCAACGGCGTCGACGACCTGATCCGCGTGCTCGACCGCGACCGCATCGGCCGTACCGTGCCGATGGACGTGCTGCGGCTGGGCCGCCTGCGCGGCATCGACATCCACCCGGTCGAGCGCAGGCCGGCGGCACGGCAGGCGTCGTGAGCGTCGTGAGATATCGAAAGCCATAAACACCGCGGTCGTCCCGGCGAACGCTGCCGGCTTGTCCGGGACGACAGCAGAAGGTCTGGCGGGATTTTACGTTTCAAACAGCCAACGGATGAGGGACATGTCATCGCATTCTCGCGGCGTAGCACGCCCGAGTCCCGCGATCAGTCCGTCCCTCGCAACTCATGCAGAGGGCGCAGGGAATGCCGGGTGAAGGCCTCACCCATGGCCCGCCTGCGAAAAGAATGCAGGCGGCAGGTACCACAGGCAAAGCCGAAACACGCCGGCATTCCCTGCGCGATGGTCTTCACGCTTATACGCAGTCTCCCTGGTGCACCGGGCTTGTTGGCCACCATTCGCGGCAACGCTTGCGCATTGCGCGGGACACCAGCATCGGGGTGTCAGGACGCTGCGACTTCACGTCCACGACAGATCGTTCGTCCGCGCCCTCGTTACCGAAGACGCTGCGATCTCTCGCGGCCATCGCTCCCCACCTCGCGTGTCGTGACGATCGCGCGCAACGCCCCTCTGCATGAGGCGGGATACGCATAGACAATCACGATTTCTGTAAAAGCGCAAGAAGTTTATTTTTATCTGAAATGTCGCCCGATCAGCCGGTACCGGGGGCGAAGCCGTTGCCGGTGGATGACACGCTTCGGCGACGGACGCTGAAGGTTCCTCGACAAGGAGTCCGGCGCTCCGGTCACCTCCGCCCGGTGGAGCCTGGAGAGCAGACCCTCTTCCAGCCCAGCAGCGGAAGGTCTGTGACGGGCCGATTTCGTTGAAAAAGTCAGCAGTTGCGACGCAGAGATATCGGTGATTCAGTCTGTCTAGTGGGCAGGACTGAAGGTCATGAT
>NZ_JAUETB010000011.1:0-229980 GCF_032484495.1 Bradyrhizobium sp. SZCCHNS3052
TTCTAACCATCCTGAATGCCATGATGCGCGACCGAAAACCTTATGCGATCACTCCATCAACATAACAGTTGCCGGCGTTCGCCGGGACGACATTGATTTTGTCGGACGAGCGTCCAGACACGACAACCATCTCACAACGCCGCGAACGCAGCGCGCGACGGTGCGAGCGGCAACCAGTCCGGGATGCGGCGCTTGGCGAGCCAATACGGCCGCCACAGCATTCGCCATGTGGTGAGATCCACAGGGGCCTGGCGCCATTTCATTCGACCGGTCTCGATCTGCGACAGATCGTGCAGGTGCAGCCAGCGCCGCGCGATCCACCAGAGCTCGCGGGCGACGTCAGCATTCCCCCGTCCCTTGAGCTGGACGATGCCCAACAACGGATCAGGAAAACGGACGGCGACCTCCAGCGTCGCGACGCGTTCGCCCAGGTGCCGGACGCTCCACAGCCGAGAGCGATTGTGGGCGATGTCGGAGCCATAGGTGCGGACACAATTGCGCATAGTCATCGCTTCGTCGACCAGATCCGGGATGTCATCCAGCGGCCGAAACTCATAGTCCCCGACGCGACCGGGATGGAGCCACATGTCGCGGATTGGCCGTTGACCGAGATTGAGATGCAGCGAGACTTTCCCTCGCCAAGCGAGGGCAGCCGTCATTGCGGCATCGAGCTTCATGGCTGGCGTCCACGGCCTTTCGACGAGCTCGCGGCCGAAGCCGGCGGGCTGCCCCGAGAACCAGATCCACAGACCGAGCAGATGCATGCGGTCGCGCTTCAGCACCAGCGGCGCCCGCAGATACTCACGGGCGATCCACACCGCGGCCGGCTCATGCGCCAGCGCCGCCATCTCCGCCACGAGCTGCAGCCAGGTCGGCATCAGCTTCGGCGAGCGCGGCAAATGGTTGCCGATCTGCCGCCGGAACAGCTCGCCGTCTGGCAATGGTGGGATCGGACGGACGAACGCCTCCGGTGGCAGCTTGCGCAGCCAGAGCGGCAGACCGGCCGCGGCCGCCGCCTCGGCCAGCGGACGCCCCGCGATCACGCACGCGATCGCCCGCTCCGGATCGACATCCGGGCGCGGCACCGCCAGCGCGAACAGCAGCGCCGGAAAGCTCAACGCGAGGTCGGCGAGATGAGGATGTCGCATCGCGCATGCGCGCACGCGGGATTGCAGACGAGATGAATAGCGCCGCAGCCGGCGTTCGCGCAGGTCGGAACGCTCCGGCTCCCGGCTGGGAGTCAGCAAGAGATTTGATGTCATGACACGACGGTTCAAGCGCAGGCCACGAGGGCCGCGGGCTTTTCGATGAGATGCGAAAGGGTCAAATCATGGCCGGGACAATCATCCCGGTCGGCCGCGTCAATGATCGCGCAGCGAGCCCGGGAAGCGCGTGAGTCTGAACATCGTCGCCTCCTGCGTTGAAGTTGGGATGCGCTGAACTAGCGTGTTTCTCGGCAGAGCGCAACCATGGCCGCCGCCTCCTCCCACCTCGATGCACACGGGTCATCCTTGCGAAAGGTTGTCGGCGACCGGCACACCGCCGGCGCGAGCCCCCGAAACGACGAGGCGATCCAGGCCTTCCAGACAGATGATTCGACTTGGCCCTGGATTGCTCGCTGCGCTCGCGACGACGTGGTGAGTGAGCAGCGACCTGGATCGTTGATACTGACTGCGCGGAGCGATGCACCAGCCCTACCGCTTCCCCTTCGTCATGTTCAGCGCCACCGCGGCGCGGATCAGCGCCATGAACGCAGTCTCATCGATCACGTCGCCTTCATGAAGGTCGATCGCCCGGCGGGTATTGCCGTCGAGGCTGGCGTTGAACAGGCCGGAAGGGTCCGGCAGCGAGGCTCCTTTGGCGAAGGTCAGCTTCACCGCGGCCTTGTAGGTCTCGCCGGTGCAGACGATGCCGGCATGCGACCATACGGGAACGCCACGCCACTTCCACTCTTCGACGATATCGGGATCGGCCCGTTTGATGAGATCGCGGACGTAGCTGAGCATGACGCCGCGCCAATCCCCGAGCTCCTTGATCCGGGCGTCGATCAGCTCCGACGGAGACTGGTTCCCCTCGCCGACGCTCGTAGCCTTCGTTGGTTTCGCCATGACGCTTATTCCCATCCACCTGCTTGTCGTTTCACCTGCGTGTAGTCCGCGTCGTAGTTATACGACCATCTTGGCCTGCTCAAGTTTATAGCAATATTGATAACTCCACGGCCAAGCGGCACAGTGCACCAACGAGGTGTCGTCCAACATCACCGAGGTGCAGCACGACGCCAGCGAAACCGGCTCGGCCTCGTCCCAGGTGCTGTCGGCGGCGCAGTCGCTGTCACAGGACAGCAACCGGCTGAAGCTGGAGGTCGGGCGATTCTTGAGCACGGTGCGGGCGGCGTAAGAGCGAAATCGTTCGTCGTTGAACTCGTTCGCTCGCGACAACGGCAGTGTGTTCCCTCTCCCGCTTGCGGGGGAGGGCTAGGGAGGGGGCCGCTCCAGCGGCGGTGTGCGTGGCGCCCCCTCTCCAACTCTCCCCCGCAAGCGGGGGAGAGGGCGCAGCGGAGCTTGGCGCGGGGTTGATCGGTTCACCGGAAACGAAGCAGGCAACTGCCGATCACCGGCCCGACTTAATAACACCGCGCCGCAGCGCGCCGTTGGAAACGAAGCAGCGCCGGTGCGGTGATCAGTTCGCCAACTCGCTGTGAACGCAATCCGGACGGCTGACCGCCCCCCTCACCGCTTCTCGATCACGAGGCTCTGCACCACGCGGCCGAAATAGCCTCTCGCATCACCCAGCCGCGCCATCGCCAGCCCCGCGCCGTCCGGGCCGATCCAGCTTTCGGCGTCGAGCAGGATCCAGTCGCCGACCGGCTCGCGGGCCATGTTCACGGTGAGGTCGGCGTTGAGGAACGTGTAGCTGTGGAAGTCGAGCGCAGCGGAGGTGCCGTTGCAGAAGTCGCTGGCGACCACGGCGCGCATCGCCTGTGAGACGGCGTGGCCTTCGACCAGCGGCCAGTCGACGCGGTACCAGATCGCGCCGGGCCCCTTGACGCCGAACCGGCCGCGCGCGGCGCGCAGCGTCATGCCGCGCACGAACGGGCTGGTGGAGAAATCAGCAGGCTCCGGCAACGCATCGTCAGGACCGACCAGATCAACCGGCAGCTCGCGGACATCGTCCGGAAGCGGCACCGCATCCTGCCTGATCTTGAGCACCGTCGCCGTGACGACCACCGTGTCGCCGGCGCGCAAGCGCACCGCGCAGAGCTGGATCTTGCGGCCCTCGCGCAGCACCTCGGTCTCGATGAGGAGCTCTGCGAGCGGCACCGGGCGCATCAGGTCGATGGTGACGCGGGCAATGCGCATCGGCGACTTCGTCGGAATGCGCTCGGCCGCCCAGACGGCCAGCGCCGACGGCGCGGACCCGTGCTGCATGGTCGGATCCCACGGTCCGGCAGCATCGGAGCTGACGGCGACCCGATTGTCCGCGATGCGGAAGATCGGCCGCATCAGCGCGCGCCTCGCCACGCCTCAACCCGCGCTGGCAAAGGCGCGGTCGGCGCCATTGGGCAGTTCGATGTCGACCTCGAGCGTCGAGACATGTTTTCCCCGGTCCATGCGAACGATGACCTTGTCCGGATCAAGTACCACATGGCGCGAAACCACGGCGAGGATTTCCTCGCGCAGCTGCATCAGGAGATCGGGCTGTCCACGCAGGCTGCGCTCATGCGCGAGCAGGATCTGCAGCCGCTCCCGCGCGACGGGCGCCGAGGCTGCACGCCCCGTAAAGAGCCGCAGCACACTCATGCAGCCCTCCGTCCCAAGAGCAGGTTCATCAGGCCCTTGCGCTCGGTCGGGATCTGCATCTCGACCTCCTCGCCGAGCAGCCGGCGCATCGCATCGTGATAGGCGCGTGCGGGGGCGCTCGCCGGGCTGTTGAGCGTCACCGGACAGCCGACATTGGAGGCGCGCAGCACGTCCTGGCTCTCCGGCACGATGCCGAGCAACGGCGTCGCCAGGATTTCCAGCACGTCGTCGATCGACAGCATCTCGCCGCGCGCGGCGCGGCCGGCATCGTAGCGGGTGATGAGAATGTGCTTCTCGACGCGCTCGCCGTTCTCGGCGCGCACGGTCTTGGAATCGAGCATGCCGATGATGCGGTCGGAATCGCGCACCGACGACACCTCGGGATTGGTGACGATGAGAGCCTCGTCGGCATAGCGCATCGCCAGCATGGCGCCGCGCTCGATGCCGGCCGGGCTGTCGCAGATCACCCAGTCGAATGTCTTGCGCAGCTCAGCGATGACGCGGCCGACGCCGTCCTCGGTCAGCGCGTCCTTGTCCTTGGTCTGCGACGCCGGCAGCAGCCAGAGATTCTCCAGCCGCTTGTCGCGGATCAGAGCCTGCGGCAGCTTGGCGACGCCATGGACCACGTTGATGAGATCGAACACGACGCGGCGTTCCGCGCCCATCACCAGATCGAGGTTGCGCAGGCCGACGTCGAAATCGACGACGACGACCTTCTCGCCGGCCTGCGCCAGCGCCGCGCCCATCGCCGCCGTCGTGGTGGTCTTGCCGACGCCACCCTTGCCCGACGTCACTACGAGTACTTTCGACATGTCACGGATCCTCCTGCTACTCAGTTCAATGCAACGATCTTCATGGAATGACCTTCGAGCCGCGCCTGCACGGCCCGGCCGCGCAACGCGGCGTCGATCTGCTCGGCGGTCTGGTAGTAGCCGTCGATCGCGACCAGCTCGGCCTCGATCTTCTGGCAATAGATGCGCGCCGCCGCGTTGCCGTTGATGCCGGCCATCGCGCGGCCGCGCAGCGCGCCGTAGACGTGGATCGAGCCGCCGGCGACGATCTCGGCGCCCGACGACACCGCGCCGAGCACGGTGACGTCGCCATCGGGAAACACGATCGACTGGCCCGAGCGTACGGGCTGGTCGAGCAGCAGCGAGGTCGGCTGCTGCAGCGACGGCTTCTCCGGCTCGATCTCCTGCACGGCGCAGTGACGGCCGCCCGACAACAAGGGAGGCATGCCGAGCGACAGCCGCCCCTGCTCGACGCCTTCGAGACCGAGCACGCGGATGTTGCGCGACTCGATGCTCTTGATGAGATGGGTGATGGCGAGCGGGCTCAGATCCAGCGCTGAGAGATCGAGCACGATCGGCTTGCCGACGAAGAAGCCGGGCGAGCCCGCGAGCGTTGCATCGAGCTCAGCCAGCCAATCGGCAATCGGCACAACCGGCGAAAACACGAAGGCGACGTAGGAGCGCCCGCGCAGACGAATAACAGGACGCACCGTTTCAGCGCTGGCACTCATGACCATCCGACCCAACCCTTCTTAGTGATTGGTTAACTGTCGGCGCCAGATGGTTAACGGATAGTTAAATCGACGCTAAGCCGCTCAAAAATCGACAGCGGCCCGCCCGACATAGTTCGATGATGATCGAATCAAGGCGCAATCTTGGCATCAATGAGACGCAATTCATGAGCATCTGCGTCAAGACCCGTCACGCCTCATTTTAATCACATCATGATGATAACTTTAACGTACATATAATTCGGAACCGACGACTTTAAGAGGTTCCGATCGATTGACACTCGTCAGGGGGCGGGGCATGGGATCGATAGAGGCGCCCAAGGCACGGCAAACGTGCCACGGCGCCTTGCAGGAAGGGACCGCTGGCGTGCGATCGCTGATCGACGCGAAACGTCTGATTCTGCAAGTGATTCCGTATACTCTGAAGTGGCAGACCAGCTCCCGCTCTTCGTTTGAAACTAGCTCTCATACGACCGTGGCAGAAGCGTATCAGTTTACCGGAATCGAGCGTCAGAGGAGTAGCGTATGAGTTCGTTGAGTGAACAGAATCCGATGAACCCGCAGGACCCGCTGCACTATGCGCCGCGGTGGCTGCGCGAACGTCCGGAAGCCGCGCGTCTATCTCTCGTCGGTGACAATGCCAAGGCAGCGGAGGCGGCCGAGCGTCCCGCTTCGGGACAGCAAGGACCGCTCGATGCTCGCCTGGAGACCGCCGTGTTCGAATCCCTTCGCCAGTCGCTGAATCCGCAAGTCATGCGCGAGCCGCCGGATCTGGAGCGCGAGCGCGACCGCCGGTCGGTCGTGTTCAAGGTGGCCGGCCGCTTCGCCGCCGCAACCGGCGTCGCCGCCGTCGTCGCGCTGTTCTTCGTCAACATCGTGCCGGTGTGGCGCCAGCCCGACGCCAGCTCGTCCTTCGTCGCCGCCGTGCAGTCGATGAAGACGCTGCCGCCGGTCGCCGCCGACGTCCAGGACGCCAAGGCGGACCAGACCAGCGCGCTGCCCGAGCGGGTCGAGCCGCAGGCTCCGGCGCTGTCGCAGTTCAAATCGCTGCTCGCGGACGCTCCGGCGCCGACGGCAGAGACCGACACTCCAGAAAAGCCCATGCTGCAGCAGTTCATGCAGTGGAACCAGAAGACGGGTCAGATGGAGCGGGTTCGCTAACCCTCTGCACGACTGATCCGACTTCCAACACATCACAGGCGACGATGATCGACGTCCTACCGCAGAAAGCGGCAGCACGCCGTCCGCTGGCTCACGCCCGCATGGCAGCCATCCTGCTCGCGTCCCTCGTGGCCGGCGAGGCCGCTGCTGCGCCCGGCGAGAGTGTGAGCGTGGCGCGCCAGCTCGGCAGCCGCGTCGGCCCGATCATTGGCGCCGCGCTCGCGTGCCGCGACATCGCCCGGCCGCGCATCCAGGCCATCATCGAGAAATTCCAGCTCGTCATCCGCGAGGCCGCCGCCAGCGAGGCCGACCGTGACGAGCTGACGCGCCTGCTGGACCGCTATGTCGCCGAAGGTCGCAGCCTCGTCACGTCAGGCCGGCTGGATTGCGGCGGCGCCAATCGGCAGCTTGCCGATCTCGAACAATCCATCGCAGCGCCGCCTCCGGCGCGCGCGAACCTGTCTGCCGTGAGCATCGGACCTGCAACGGCGCAGGCCGCGACTGTACCGGCGCAACTGCTGCCGCCGGCCGGCAACGTGCGCGGGGTGACGCAGAGCGAGATCAAGCTCGGCATGGTCATTCCCTACAGCGGACCGGTGAAGGAGAGCGGGCGACTGCTCAAGATCGGCGTCGAGACGGCGTTCAATCGCGCCAACGAGGCCGGCGGCGTCAACGGCCGCATGCTGAAGCTCGTCACCGCCGATGACGGCTACGATCCCGCGCGCACGCTGGATGCGATGAAGCTGCTCTACGAGAAGGAGCAGGTGTTCGGCTATATCAGCAATTTCGGCTCGGCCACCGCCGCGGTCGCCATCCCCTACGCGCTCGAGCGCCGCACGCTGTTCTTCGCGCCCTATACCGGCGCCAACGTCGTGCGCCACGATCCGCCCGACCGCTATGTCTTCAACTACCGGCCGAGCTATGCCGAGGAGACCGACGCGCTGGTCCATTATCTCGTGAAGATGCGAAGGCTGCATCCGCGCCAGATCGTCGTGTTCGCGCAGAACGATGCCTTCGGCGACGCCGGCTTCGCCGGGGTGGCCAGGGCGTTCCGCACGCTCGGCGTCGGCGACAATTCGATCGTGCGGGTCAACTATCCGCGCAACACGGTCGAGGTCGACGACGCCATCAATCAGCTGAAGCTGCTGAAGACCCCGGTCAAGGCGGTGGTGATGCTGGCGACGACGCGCGCCGCAGCCAAGTTCATCGAGAAGGCCCAGGGCGTATTTCCGGGCGTCATCTTCGCCAACATCTCCGCGGTTGCTGGCTCGGCGCTCGCCAGCGAGCTGATGCTGCTCGGACCGCGCTACGCCGAGGGCGTGATCGTCAGCCAGACCGTGCCCGGCGTTTCCGGCTATTCGAGCCTGGTGCTCGAATACAAGACCGCACTTGCGAAATATGCCCCGGGCGAGCCGGCCGACTACACCTCGCTCGAGGGCTACATCGCCGCGAGCATCCTGATCGAGGGACTGAAGCGCGCCGGTCCG
The DNA here is from genome assembly GCF_032484495.1 of Bradyrhizobium sp. SZCCHNS3052. Classification (NCBI taxonomy): domain Bacteria; kingdom Pseudomonadati; phylum Pseudomonadota; class Alphaproteobacteria; order Hyphomicrobiales; family Nitrobacteraceae; genus Bradyrhizobium; species Bradyrhizobium sp. SZCCHNS3052. The sequence continues at coordinate 7,971 of NZ_JAUETB010000011.1, forward strand.
AACTTCGATACCGAGCAACTGGTCGAAACGCTCGAGAACATGCGCAACATCGATCTCGGCCTCGGCACGCAGCTCGGCTTCGGCCGCGCCGAACACCAGGCTTCGCACAAGATCTGGGGCACGGCACTGGACGACAGCGGCACCTACCAACCCGTCGAACTTGAATAGGATACCGCTAGAGGCGCGACGGCCTCAACTACCAGGACAAAAGAGCGACAGAGAAACCCGACATTAATTCGAAATGCCACGAATAGTAGAACGAAGAGGGTTTGAAACAAGCTGAGCAGGTGGAAGGTTCGATGGCCGTGCGTTGGTCCGCGTTGATCATCGGGAGTGTTTTCGTAGCTCCCTTCAGCCCCGCTTTGGCGGCGGCTCCCGACGTCGTCAGGGAGCTTGGCGGCCGGGTTGGACCGATCGTGGGACAGGCCTCCGCGTGCCCCGACATCGCGCAGGGCCGCGTCCAGAGCATGGTCGACAAATTCCGCGAAGCCATCCGCCAGGCGACGAGGAATGACGGCGAGCGCGATCAGCTGACCCGCAGCTTCAATGGCTACATCGCCGAGGGCCGTAGTCGTACGGGCGCCTCGCAGGCGACCTGCGCCGCCGCGGAGCGGCAACTGACGGAGCTCGAACGCTCGCTCGACCAGCCGGCTGCGGCGACGGCCCCGATCACACCGGTCAAGGCCGAAACGACGACTGGCGCCGTCACCGCGAGCCCCGTGCGCGGCATCACCGACCGCGAGATCCGCTTCGGCATGGTCCTGCCGTTCTCCGGCATCCGCAAGGAGACCGGGCGTCAGATGCGCCAGGGCATCGAGGCCGCGTTCGCCCGCACCAACGACGCCGGCGGCGTCAACGGGCGCATGCTCCGTCTCGTGGCGGCGGACGACGGCTACGATCCGGGCCGCACGCTGGCGGCGATGACGCAGCTCTACGACAGGGAGCAGGTGTTCGGCTTCATCGGCAACGTCGGCACCGCCAACTCGCAGGTGGCGATCCCCTATGCGCTGGAGCGGCGCACGCTGTTCTTTGCACCGAACACCGGCGCAGCAGTGGTGCGACGCGATCCGCCGGATCGCTACGTCTTCAACTATCGGGCGAGTTACGCCGAGGAGACGGCCGCGCTGGTGCGCTACCTGATCAACATGAAGCGCGTCTCGCCCAGGCAGATCGCCGTGTTCACCCAGCAGGACCCATTCGGCGACGACGGTTTCGCCGGTGTCGCGAAGGCCTACCGGCAGTTGAACATCGGCGATGCCGTAACGCGCATCAACTATCCGCGCGCGACGATGGACGTGGAAGAGGCGGTCAATCAGGTCAAGGCGCACAAGCCGGGACTCAAGGCGGTCATCATGGTAGCGACCGATCGCGCCGCCGCGAAGTTCATCGAGAAGACGCGCGACGCGGTGCCGGGCCTGATCTACGCCAACGTGTCCGCCGTCGGCTCGACCTCGCTCGCGGCCGAGCTCAAGCTGCTCGGCCCGCGCTTCACCAACGGCGTCATCGTGACGCAGGGCGTGCCGGCGGTTTCTGGCTATTCGAGCCTCGTGCTCGACTACAAGAACGCCCTGGCCAAATACGCGCCCGGCGAGGCGCCGGACTATACGTCTCTCGAAGGCTATATCGCGGCGACGATTTTGATCCAGGCGCTGAAGCAGACCAATCCGCTCGACACCGAGCGACTGGTCGACACGCTCGAATCGATGCGCAGCCTCGATCTCGGCCTCGGCACGACGCTCGCATTTGGACGCGCGGAGCACCAGGCCTCACACAAGATCTGGGGCACCGCACTCGACGAAACCGGCACGTATCAGGCAATCGAACTTGAGTAGAATTAGCTTCTAAGGGGAAGAACTGGTGAAGACGTTTCGTTAGCAGGTCCTAAAGTATGATCGGAAAAAGGCGTGTCGGGTTACCGAAATGGTCATGCTCTTAGGAAAGGCTGGTCTGTGCATGGTGACGGTCTTATGTCTTCTCCGTCGCAGACACGGCGTCAATTCACCAGGCGGAAGACCTGGATGGGGTCCAAAGTGGGATAGTGGCAATGAACTTTCGTTGTAGCGTGTTCTTGGTTGCGGCATTGCTCGCAACGCCCGCCAGCGCGGCGGGCACCAATGCGGATGTGGTGCGTAATCTTGCGAGCCGGGTCGGGCCGATCGTGGGAGCAGCATCCGCCTGTCAGGCGATCGACCAGGGCCGCGTTCAGGCCATTGTCGACAAGTTTCGCGAGGTGATCCGGGAGGCCTCCACCGGTGGCTCGGATCGTGACGAGCTCACCCGCGTCTTCAACGGCTACGTCGCCGATGGACGCAACCGCGTCGGGGCGGCTCAGACCGACTGTAACTCCGCGGGCCGCCAGCTCGCCGAGCTCGAGCGCTCGCTCGGGCAAAGCGCGCCGAGCCAGACCGCCACCAGCCTCGCCGGGGTGATCGCCCCGTCCGCGGCCGTGGCTGCGACGGCACCGACCGCGACGCTGCCGCCGGCGTCCACCTCCAACGTCCAGGGCGTCACCGCCAACGAGATCCGCTTCGGCATCGCCGCTCCGTTCTCGGGCGCTGCCAAGGAGCTCGGCCGGCAGATGAAGATGGGCATCGAGGCCGCCTTCAACCGCGCCAACGACGCCGGCGGCATCGCCGGGCGCTCGCTGCGGCTCTATTCGGCCGACGACGGCTACGAGCCGTCGCGGACGCTGGACGCGATGAAGCAGCTCTACGAGAAGGACAAGGTGTTCGGCTTCGTCGGCAATGTCGGTACCCCGACGTCTGCCGTGGCGATGCCCTACGCCCTGCAGCGCCGCGTGCTGTTCTACGGCGCGTTCACCGGCGCCAACCTCCTGCGCAACGATCCGCCGGATCGCTACGTGTTCAACTATCGCGCCAGCTACGCCGAAGAGACCGACACCGTCGTTCGCTATCTGGTCAAGCTGCGCCGCCTGCCGGCCAAGGACATCGCCGTGTTCGCGCAGCAGGACGCCTATGGTGATGCCGGCTTCTCCGGTGTGGCCAAGGCCTTCCGCTCGCTCGGCCTTGCCGACACGTCCATCTTGCGCCTCAACTACAAGCGCAACACGGTCGACGTGGACGACGCGGTCAACCAGCTGCGGGCGTTGAAGAACCCGCCCAAGGCGATCGTCATGGTCGCAACCTATCGCGCCGCCGCGAAGTTCATCGAGAAGACGCGCGATCTGTTCCCGCACATGATCTACACCAACGTCTCCTTCGTGGGCTCGACCGAGCTCTCGGACGAGCTGATGCTGCTCGGCCCGCGCTATGCCAGCGGCGTCATCGTCACCCAGGTGGTGCCGGCCGTCGGCGGCTATTCGAGCGCCGTGCTCGAATACAAGAGCGCGCTCGAGAAGTACTTCCCGGGCGAGGCACCGTCCTACGTGTCGTTCGAAGGCTACGTCTCGGCCAACGTGCTGGTCCAGGCGCTGCGCCGGGTCGGCCCGCAGCTCGACACCGAGGCGCTGATCGACACGCTGGAAAACATGCGTGACATCGATCTCGGTCTCGGTGCCAAGCTCGGCTTCGGCCGCGCCGAACACCAGGCCTCGCATAAGATCTGGGGCACGGCGCTCGACGAGCGCGGCAAGTTCCAGGCGATCGAGCTGGAATAGCCCGCCCGCTTGTTGCGACCTCAACAAAAAAGCGCGACAGCCCTGGCTGCCGCGCTTTTCTTTTGTCCGTCGCGGAGCCGCTTAGAGCGGCGGATCGATTGCTTCGTCATATTCCTTCTTGAAGCGCGCGATCAGCTCGGCGGCGGGCAGCACGTCCTTGATGGCGCCGATGCCCTGCCCCGAGCCCCAGATCTCCTTCCATGCCTTCGGCTTGGCGCGCTCGCCCGAGGCGTCGGTGCCGAAGCTCATCTTCGACGGATCGGAGGTCGGGAGATTGTCCGGATCGAGGCCGGCTGCGACGATCGACGGCTTCAAATAGTTGCCGTGCACGCCGGTGAACAGGTTCGAATAGACGATGTCGTCGGCGCCCGAGCTGGTGATCATCTGCTTGTAGCCTTCGACCGCATTCGCCTCCTTGGTGGCGATGAAGGCCGAGCCGATATAGGCGAAGTCGGCGCCGAGCACGCGCGCGGCACGGATGGCGCGGCCGTTCCCGATCGCGCCGGACAGCGCGATCGGGCCGTCGAACCAGCTCCGCGTCTCCGCCACGAAGGCGAACGGCGAGATCGTGCCGGCATGTCCACCGGCGCCCGCCGCGACCAGGATCAAGCCGTCGGCGCCCTTCTCGATCGCCTTGTGCGCGAAGGTCTGGTTGATGACGTCGTGGAAGACGATGCCGCCCCAGCCATGCGCCGCCCGGTTCAGCTCCTCGCGCGCGCCGAGCGAGGTGATCATCATCGGCACCTTGTACTTCTCGCACAGCGCGAGATCCTGCTCGAGCCGGTTGTTGGAACGGTGCACGATCTGGTTGACGGCGAACGGCGCCGACGGGCGTTCCGGATGCGCCCGGTCATAGGCGGCGAGTTCCTCCGTGATGCGCGCCAGCCATTCGTCGAGCAGCGCGGCCGGCCGCGCGTTGAGCGCCGGAAACGAACCGACCACGCCGGCCTTGCACTGCGCGATCACCAGGTCGGGCACGGAGATGATGAACAGCGGCGAGCCGATCACCGGGATCGTCAGGCGGCCCTTGAACAAGGCGGGCATGGACATGGATGGGAATTCCTCTTGCGTTGAAATGCGGAAACACTCGTGATCGCGAGCATGCCCGACATCATGCCGTGATGGCAATTCGCTCGCAGAGGGACCGGAAAAGCCGGACCAGGGTCTTGCGTTGAGACGCTGGCGTGCCGGCGTCATTGGCAGAGCGCCGAGGTCACGTAGGTGTCCGTCCGGCAATCGCCCGGCTTGCGCTCGCGACCGGGGATCAGCACCCGCGCCGAGCAGGTCTCCGCAGAGTCGGTGTTGAGGCTCTTGCCTTCCTTGTAACCCTTGCCCTGGCACAACCGGTCGGCGCCGAGCTTGCAATCCGGCGTGCCGTTGGCGGCGATCGGGCAGACCGAGCGGCCGGAGATCATGCTCGAGGGCTGGGCGAGGCGCGACAAGGTCTCGCCGGTCTCCTTCAGCACGTCGGCGCCGCCCTTCGGCGCGACCGGGCCACCGGGCTGCACCGGTGTTGCAGCGGGCTGATCCGCGGCAGCGCCGGTGGGATCGCTGCCGGCCGCCGGCGGCTCGGCGCGGGCATCGCCCGAAGGCTTCAGCGGAATGATCGACATCTTCTCGAACAGCTTGCCGAGCTCCTCCACCAGACCCGGACTGGAAGGCGGCGCAGGCTGGACGGCAGGCGCCTGCTGCGGTGGCTGTTGCGGCGCTTCTCGCAGCCCCAAGGAAGGCGTCGTTTGCGCCCATGCCGCGGCGGCGGAGAGAACCGAGACGACGGCGAGCAGCGCCGCGCCTGCCCCCAGCCCCGGGCGCAGCGGCCGCATCAGATCAGCTTCACGGCGATGACGAATCCGGCCACCAGCACGGCCGCGCCGATCGCCACCCACAGGCCGAGATGCTTCTCGATGCGCACCCTGATCCATTCGCCATAGCGGTTGAGCAATATCGCGGCGATGAAAAAGCGGCCGCCGCGCGCGATGATCGAGCAGACGACGAACAGAAAGAGATTGTAGCCGGCGAAGCCCGACGTGATCGTGACCAGCTTGTAGGGGATCGGCGTCAATCCCTTCACCAGGATGATGACGGCGCCCCACTCGGCGTAGGAGGCACGGAACGCCTCGACCTTGTCGCCGAGGCCGTAGAGCTGGATCAGCCAATGGCCGAGGGAGTCGTAGAGCAGCGCGCCGATGGCATAACCGACCAGGCCGCCCGCCACCGAGGCCGCGGTGCAGACGCCGGCGAACAGCCACGCCCGCTGCGGCTTCGCCAGCGACATCGGGATCAGCATCACATCCGGTGGCACCGGAAAGAACGAGCTTTCGGCGAAGGCAACCGCGGCCATGATCCACATGGCATGCGGCTTGTGGGCGGCGTCGATACACCAGTCGTAGATCCGTCTGAGCATGCTGGCGATGAAGCAAACCGGGCACGATTTGTCCATGGCCCATATGTCGGCCCGAATCGGACCGCCACACTAGTGCCGCTTGCGGATGGTCCGGCTTTCGGCCGCGACGATCGGTCGCCCCGCCACCCGTCCGGGCGCGGCCTTGGCGACCTTGACCGGCGATTTCGGCAGCTTCTCGGCGATGCCGAGCATCAGCTCGCGCCGTTCCATCTCGCGCCAGACGTCCTCGGGCTGGACATCGAGCTCGGCCCACAGCACGGCCAGATTGTAGATCAGGTCGGCGCTTTCGCGCACCACGGCCTGGGCGTCGCCGCCGACGGCATCGATCGCAACCTCGATCGCCTCCTCGGCGAGCTTCTTGGCCATCTTGGCCGTGCCCTGCTGCATCAGCTTGGCCGTGCGCGATCGCGCGGGGTCGAGATCCCTGGCCGCCAGGACAGCGCGATAGAGCCGATCGATCGAATCAGTCATCTCGCCACAATAGTTAAATTCGATGGTACGCATATTAACGTTCGCGGCAGGCAAGAAAAAATCCGCCGGCACGGCGGCCGGCGGATCGTTTCGTCCGATCTCACATCACCAATGCGGGTGATGGTAATAGCCGCCACCGTAATAGGGGCCGCCGCCGTAATACTGATAGCGCGGTCCGTAGCCATAATAGGCCGGCCGGCCATAGTAATAGTTGTCCTCGTAGTAGGAGCGGCGGTTCTGCGTCGCCGCGATGGCAAGTCCGGTGCCGACGATCCCGGCGAACGCCGCCGCAGCCGCCGCGCCACCGTTGCCGCGATAGTGGCGCCGGCGCGCGCTGACATCGGTCAGGCCGCCATCATTGGCCGTCTTGGCGACGACGCCCTTCTCGGCCGGCGCGGAGCCGGCAAAGGCGAGTGTCGGCTGCACGGCCGTCAAAGTCACCGCGGCCACCGCCGCCAGGACGGTAGCACGGCCAAAGCGTGAAAAACTTCCGCGCTGTGCGATCATGTGGATCCTCCGTACGATCTAATCTCGGGTACCAACTCGCGAACTGCGCCCACAGTTCCCCCCGCGAAACCCGGAGTCGAAGCCGCAAATCGCCGCAGGCCTTGCTCATGGACCGTTCACATTCGATCCGACATGATCAGGCACCGCCGGCCCCGAGCGGCAGCGACACCGCGACGTTGTCACGAAATTGACATCTCGATCCCGCGATGGCCGGCGAACTGATTAGAATACCGGCGTGACAAGACCGGTACGGCCTGCGAATACCGGCGTGACATGATGCGCATGCGACGACCCGTCACCCTGCTTGCCTTGGCGCTCCTCGCCGCCTTCGTCGTGCCCTCATGCCTGTCGAGAGAGGAAGCCGCAGCGGAGGAGCCGAAACGTCCGGTCGCCGTCATGTTCGCGCTGGATCGGCCGCTCGATGGCAGCATGGCGCCACTGGTCCTCGCCGCCAGCCGCGGGCTGTTCGCCACCGAGGGCGTGACCGTCACCATCACCACGGCCAAGGGCTCTCCCGATGCGATCGCGCGGGTGGCCTCCGGCGAGACCGACATGGCGCTCGCCGACATCAACGAGCTGATCCGCTATCGCGACGCGTCGAACAGCCAGCCGGTCAAGGCCGTGTTCGTGCTGTTCAACAGGGCGCCTTATGCGATCATCGCGCGCAGGAGTCGCGGCATCAACGGGCTCGGCGACATCGAAGGCAAGACGCTCGGCGTCGCCGAGGGCGATCTCTCGATCCGGCTGTGGCCGGCGGTCGTGAGGCACAACCATCTCAGGCCCGAGACCATCAAGCTGTCGCGCGTTGGCGCGGCCGTGCGCGAGCCGATCCTGTCCGCCGGCCAGGTCGATGCCGTCAGCGGCTTCTCGTATCTCTCGGCGATCAATCTGCGCGACCGCGGCGTGCCCGCCGCCGATCTCGCGGTGCTGCGCTTCGCTGATTATGGCTGCGAGGCCTATGGCCATGCGGTGATCGTCAATCCCGGCTTTGCGGCCAAGCAGCCGGCGGCGGTGAAGGGCTTCCTGCGCGCGCTGACATCGGGGCTCCAGCTTGCCATCAAGGACCCTGCCGGCGCGATCGCCGACGTGGTGAGCCGGATGGATGACGGCTCCCGCGAGCTCGAGCTGCAGCGACTGCAGAGCGTGCTCGTCGACAACGTGCTGACGCCGGACGTCCGCCGCGATGGCATCGGCAGCATCGAGCCCGCCCGGTTCGAGCGGGCCCTCGACCAGCTCGCGGAGGACGGCAAATTCCACCACAAGCGTCCGCAACCCGCCGACATCTTCGACGACAGCTTCCTGCCGCCCGCCGACAGCCGGCTCGTCAACTGAGCGCTCGCCGCGGCGGCCGTTCCCTTGCTAACATGGTGCCGCGCGCCCAGCGCTGATTCCAACTGCCGACACGAAGCGCCCCGCCATGTCCCTGCTCCGCATCTATGCCCGCGTGCTCCATCTGCTCGGAAAGGAGGCGCGGCTCGGCTGGTTTCTCGCGATCGCCAACCTGGCGCTGGCGGTGGCGCAGTTCGCCGACCCGGTGCTGTTCGGACGCATTGTCGACTCGCTCTCCGGCAAGGCCTCGGCCAGCACCGCCTGGCCGCTGCTCGCGGCCTGGGCCGGATTCGGCCTGTTCACGATTCTGGCCAGCGCCTGGGTCGCGCTGCAGGCCGACCGGCTGGCGCACCGGCAGCGCCATGCGGTGCTGACGAGCTATTTCGAGCACATTTTGCAGCTGCCGCTGACGTTCCATTCCGGCACCCATTCCGGCCGGCTGATGAAGGTGATGATCAACGGCACCGACGCGCTGTGGAAGCTGTGGCTGTCGTTCTTCCGCGAGCACTTCGCCGCGATCATGTCGGTGCTGGTGCTGCTGCCGCTGTCGCTCTATCTGAACTGGCGGCTCGCGATCCTCTTGTTCGTGCTGTGCGTCGTGTTCACCGTGTTGACGACCCTGGTCGTGCGCAAGACCTACGGCATGCAGAGCGAGGTCGAGGAGCATTACAGCGACCTGTCGGCGCGTGCCTCCGACGCGCTCGGCAACGTCGCGCTGGTGCAGAGCTTCGTGCGCATCGATGCCGAGGTGCAGGGCCTGCGCACCGTCGCCGGACAATTGCTGTCGGTGCAGATGCCGGTGCTCGGCTGGTGGGCGCTGGTGACGGTCATCACGCGTGCCTCGACCACCATCACCGTGCTCGCGATCTTCACACTCGGCATCGCCCTGCATCAGGCCGGGCTGACGTCGGTGGGCGAGATCGTGATGTTCGTGTCGTTCGCGACCATGCTGATCCAGAAGCTGGAGCAGGTCGTGTCCTTCATCAACAACGTGTTCATGGAGGCGCCCCGGCTGGCCGAGTTCTTCACCGTGCTCGATGCCGTGCCGGCCGTGCGCGACCGCCCCGACGCGATCGAGGTCGGCCGACTCTCGGGCCTGGTCGAATTCAACGATGTGTCGTTCTCCTATGACGGCAAGCGGCCGGCGGTGGAGGACCTCACTTTCACCGCGCTGCCCGGCCAAACCATCGCGCTGGTCGGCCCGACCGGCGCCGGCAAGTCGACGGCGATCGCGCTCCTGCATCGCGCCTTCGACCCGCAGTCGGGCTTCATCAAGATCGACGGCATGGATGTGCGCGGATTGAAGCTCGCGGCGCTGCGCCGGAACATCGGCGTCGTGTTCCAGGAGGCGCTCCTGTTCAACCGCTCGATCCGCGAGAACCTTTTGGTCGGCAAGCCCGACGCGACCGACGAGGAGCTGCGCACCGCCGCCGCGCGCGCCCAGGCGCTCGACTTCATCGATCGTGCCGACCAGGGTTTCGATACCAACGCGGGCGAGCGCGGCCGCATGCTGTCCGGTGGCGAGCGCCAGCGGCTCTCGATCGCGCGTGCCCTCTTGAAGGATCCACCGATCCTGATTCTCGACGAGGCGACCTCCGCGCTCGATGCCGTCACCGAGGCCAAGCTCAACGCGGCGCTCGACGAGGTGATGAGGGGACGCACGACCTTCGTGATCGCACACCGGCTCTCGACCATCCGCAACGCGACGCGAATCCTGGTGTTCGAGAACGGACGCGTGATCGAAAGCGGAACGTTCGATGAACTCGTCGCCAAGGGCGGCCACTTCGCGGAACTCGCGAAGGCCCAGTTCATGGTGCAGGAGAGCGCGCGCGCGACTCTCGCAGCGCCCGACAGCGACGGCACCATCGTCAAGACCTGATCGCGGGACGCTTTCATCGTGGAATTGAATGGCTGGCCTCTGTTCGCCAGCGTCGAGCCGGTATAGGTTCGCGGCCTGCCGCAACCAAAGCGGCGCCGGACACGCTTGAAACCCGAAAGCCCGCTTGCCCACCTCGCCGCGCGAGGCGGGTCTCAAAGGACCGGACCAGACCAGTGCAGACGCTTCGCCTGTTGTTCCGCTACGCCCCGATCAAGATCATCGCTCTCGCTGCCGCTCTCGTGCTCGCGCCGCGCTGGGCCCATGCCGAGGCGCTGCTGCTCGTCGAAGCCGACACCGGCAAGGTGCTGGAGGCGCAGAACGCGACCTATCCGTGGTACCCTGCATCGGTCACCAAGCTGATGACGGCCTATGTCACCTTGAAGGCGGTCAAGGACGGCAGGATCACGCTCGACACGCTGTTCACGGTCTCACCGACCGCGGCATCACAGTCGCCGTCGAAGATGGGCTATCGGCCCGGCACGCAGGTCACCGTCGACAACGCACTGAAGATGATGCTGGTGAAGTCCGCCAATGACATGGCGGTGGTCTTGGCCGAGGGCGTCGGCGGCTCCATCGACGGCTTCTCGGCGATGATGAACGACACCGCCCGCAAGCTCGGCATGACGCAGACCAGCTACGTGAATCCGAACGGACTGCCTGCCGACGGCCAGATCACCTCGGCGCGTGATCTCGCGATCCTGGCGCGCGCCATCATCCGCGATCTTCCCGAGTACGAATATTTCGTCCACATCCCGTCGATCCGCTACGGCCGCCGCGTCGTGCAGAACTTCAACAAGCTGATCGGGCGCTATCCCGGCGCCGACGGTTTCAAGACCGGCTTCATCTGCGCCTCCGGCTACAATCTCGTGGCGTCGGCGACCCGCAACGGCAAGCGCCTGATCGCGGTGGTGCTCGGCGCCTCCTCGGGACAGATGCGCGCCGTGCGCGCGATCCAGATGCTGGACCGCGGCTTCAACGGCAACCAGCTGAGCTGGCTGAAGTCGCCGCTGGGCACGGTCGATCAGCTGGCCCCCGTCGACGCGACGCCGCCCAACCTGCGCGACGACATGTGCAACGGCCGCCGCCACCGACCAGCCAGCGACGACGACGAGGACACCGTTGCCGGTGCGGACGGCGAAGCGACCGGCGGCACCCTGCTCGCCGGCCTGCAGACGCCGACCATGAAGCCGTCCGAGCTGCTGGCGGCGGCGCCCGCCCCGTCCGAGCCGGTGCTGGTCTACACCGGCCCGACGCGCACCGGCGCGGCGCTGATCGCCGCCGTCGCCGCCGATGCCGACGCGCAGACCGCGACCAAGCACCGCGGCAAGAAGGCGCATGCCGCCGCCCGGAAGGACGCCAAGGCGGCGACCCGGACCGCCGCCAAGACCGATGCGGATGCGAAGGCCGCTGCGAAGCCGCAGGCCAAGCCGGCTGAGGCCAAGCCGGGCGCGGCCCGCCACGTCGCCGCCAAGCACGAAGCCGGCGGAAAAACGGCGGAAAAAACCGGCTCCGACGCGCCCAAGCCCGCCAAACCCAAGGCTGCCGCAAAGCCGAAGACGGACGGCAAGCCCGCGCCGAAGGACGGCTGATCCCGCGCGGCGCATACGGCGGCAGCCAGCAATTGGCACGGGCCCTCGGCCCGGACCGCCCGTCCCTCCCCTTTCGTCGCCGCGCCGACCGCTTGCCTTGAACGGCCGGAAATTCGATATTGGCGCCGCCGGCCCGAGCGAGGCCGGCGGCTGCCGATAGACGAACAAGAGACGATCAGAGAGGAAGGGTCATGGAGCGCATCTGGCTCAAGCACTATCCGGCCGGCGTTCCCGCCGATATCGATCCGGGCAAATACCCGTCGCTCGTCGACCTGCTGGAAGAGAGCTTCAGGAAATTCGCCGATCGCCGCGCCTTCATCTGCATGGACAAGGCGATCAGCTATCGCGAGCTCGACGATATGTCGGTCGCGATGGGCGCCTATCTGCAGGGCCTGGGGCTGGCAAAGGGCGCGCGCGTCGCGCTGATGATGCCGAACGTGCTGCAATATCCGATCGCGATCTCCGCGGTGCTGCGCGCGGGCTACGCGGTCGTCAACGTCAACCCGCTCTACACGCCGCGCGAGCTCGAGCACCAGCTCAAGGATTCCGGCGCCGAGGCGATCATCGTGCTGGAGAACTTTGCCCACACGGTGCAGCAGGTGGTCGGCCACACCCAGGTCAAGCACATCGTCGTCGCCAGCATGGGCGACCTGCTCGGCTTCAAGGGCGTGATCGTCAACCTCGTCGTCCGCCGCCTGAAGAAGATGGTGCCGGCGTTCTCGCTGCCGGGCGCGGTCCCCTTCAACGATGCGCTCGCCGCCGGACGCGGCAAGCGCTTCCAGAAGCCCACCATCGGTCCGGACGACGTCGCCTTCCTGCAATATACCGGCGGCACCACCGGCGTCTCCAAGGGCGCCACGCTGCTCCACCGCAACGTCGTCGCCAACGTGCTGCAGAACGATGCATGGCTGCAGCCGGTGATGGACAAGCCGCCGCATGTCGATCAGCTGCTGATCGTCTGCGCGCTGCCGCTCTACCACATCTTCGCGCTGACCTGCTGCTTCCTGCTCGCGGTGCGCGCGGGCGGCGCCAATCTCTTGATCCCCAATCCGCGCGACATCCCCGGCTTCATCAAGGAGCTCATGAAGTATCAGGTCACCACCTTCCCGGCCGTCAACACGCTCTACAACGGCCTGCTGCATCATCCTGACTTCCGCAAGATCGATTTCTCCAAGCTGAAGGTCTCCAACGGCGGCGGCATGGCCGTGCAGCGCCCGGTGGCCGAGCAGTGGAAGCAGGTGACGGGCTGCAGCATCGCCGAAGGCTACGGCCTGTCGGAGACCGCGCCGGTGCTGACCTGCAACGTGCCGACCTCGACGGAATTCACCGGCACCATCGGCCTGCCGCTGCCGTCGACCTGGCTCTCGATCCGCGACGACGACGGCAACGAAGTGCCGCTGGGACAACCCGGCGAGATCTGCGCCAAGGGCCCGCAGGTGATGGCAGGCTACTGGAATCGTCCCGACGAGACCGCCAAGGTGATGACGGCAGACGGCTTCTTCCGCACCGGAGACGTCGGCGTCATGGCCGCGGACGGATCGGTCAAGATCGTGGACCGCAAGAAAGACATGATCCTGGTCTCCGGCTTCAACGTCTATCCGAACGAGGTCGAAGAGGTCATCGCGACCCATCCGGGCGTGCTGGAGACCGCCGTGATCGGGCTGCCGGACGAGAAGACCGGCGAGGTCGTCAAGGCGTTCGTGGTGAAGAAGGATCCCAACCTCACCTCCGAGGACATCATCAAGCACTGCCACGAGCAGCTCACGAACTACAAGGTGCCGAAGCAGATCGAGTTCAGGACCGAGCTGCCGAAGACCAATGTCGGCAAGATCCTGCGCCGCGAGCTGCGCGACGAGAAGAAGAAGCCGGCAGCAGCGGCCTGAGTCCATTGGCGCCGCGAATCCCGGCGCACGATGAGGGACGTGCGATGACGGATACGTGATCACGGCGGGCCGTTGCCGTTTCCGGCCCGCCGAATAGTGTAGCGCGCACCGCGCAAGACACATCCAGGGGAAGGAGTAACTCGAATGACCATCCAGGTTGGCGATAAGCTGCCGCAGGCCCAATTCCGCGTCATGACCGGCGAAGGCCCGCAGGTCAAAACCACCGACGACATCTTCAAGGGCAAGAAGGTCGCGCTGTTCGCGGTGCCCGGCGCCTACACCGGCACCTGCCACAAGATGCATCTGCCCAGCATCTTCCTCAACGCCTATGCGATGAAGGACAAGGGCGTCGACACCATCGCGATCGTCTCGGTCAACGACGCCTTCGTCATGAACGCCTGGAAGCGCGACACCGACCAGCGCGACGAGGCCGTGTTCCTGGCCGACGGCAATGCCGAGTTCACCAAGGCGATCGGCATGGAGCTCGACGCGTCCGGCGCCGGCCTCGGCATCCGCTCCAAGCGCTATTCGATGCTGGTCGAGGACGGCAAGGTCACCAAGCTGAACCTCGAAGCCGCCCCGGGCAAGGTCGAGGTCTCCGGCGGCGACACGCTGCTCGGGCAGCTGTAAAGCCGCGCCGGCCTCCGATACGAGGCACACCGCCTCCCGACTCACCAGTGTCATTCCCCGCGAAAGCGGGGAATCCAGTAAGCCTCGGCCTATCGCCAGAACACGACGGCCGGTGAGTGCTAGATCGCCCGGTCAAGCCGGGCGATGACGGTTGAATAATAAGACTAACGGGTGGGATTGAGCGCCGGTGCAGCTCATCGACGATATCACCGACGAACATCTGCGCCAGCCCGCCCCGCCTCTCGCCAGCGTCGAAAGTTCAGATGGCCGTCACGCTGAAATACGCCAGTACTCGGGCTGAGGTCTGGGATTGGTATTGGCGCGCCTGGCGCAAGAAACTCTGGGTGCTGCACGCATATTCCGCTCTTTTCTTCATTGCGCTCGCACTCATTTGGGATGGCCATTGGCCACCGCATGATTACGCAAAACTGCTTTATGGCCTGCTTGCCGCTGGCGTTTTCGTGGCGTTTCTCGTCGCTTTCCCACAGCTGATGTTCAAGCCGCAGCACCGAGAGCTCACAGCCAGCGAAGATGGCCTCTACACCAAGATCGGCAACAAGAGCCGTGCATGGAGCTGGAGAGAGATATCCACGATCGAAGAGACGCCTGAGCTAGTCACAATCACCGGGAAGAACGGAAATGCCCTCTTGATTCCGTGCCGAGCATTCGACTCGGAGGAACATAAGCGGCTCTTCGCAGCGGCAGTTGAGACCTGGCATCGGCGCGGTGCAAATTAGGAGCCCGCCCTGATTCATATCCAGTACGCCGATTGAACACGACCGGTGGTGAGTACTGGATCGCCCGGTCTCGAGCCGGGCGACGAAAGTCGAGTGTGGGGCGATGATTCGGTTAACCAACCCGTCAGCCGTCGTCAGCCCCGCACGTTCTTCTGCATCCTGGCCATAGCCACGCCATCGCGTGCGAGCTGATCGGCACGCTCGTTCTCCGGGTGGCCCGCGTGGCCCTTGACCCAGTGCCAGTTGACCTTGTGCGGCTTCAGCGCCGCGTCGAGCCGCTGCCACAGCTCGGCGTTCTTGACCGGCTTCTTGTCGGCGGTCTTCCAGCCATTGCGCTTCCAGCCGTGGATCCATCCGGTGATGCCCTGCCGGACATATTGGCTGTCGGTGTAGAGCTCGACCTGGCACGACTTCTTCAGCGCCTCCAGCGCCGAGATCGCGGCCATCAGCTCCATGCGGTTGTTGGTGGTGTGCGGCTCGCCGCCCTTCAGCTCTTTTTCGTTGTCGCCGAAGCGCAGGATCGCGCCCCAGCCGCCCGGCCCCGGATTCCCCGAGCAGGCGCCATCGGTGTAGATGCTGACGACCGGATGCTCGCTCACGCCAATGCTCCGCCGATGCCATAGTCGCGCACGCTGGTCACCGCCTGGTGGAAGCGCAGCTTGCGGACATATTCGAGCGGATCCTTGGGCTTCACCAGCGCGCCGGGAGGCACGTTGAGCCAGTCCACCAGCCGCGTCAGCAGGAAGCGGATCGCGGCGCCGCGCGCCAGCAGCGGCAGCGCCTCCAGCTCGGCGTCCGACAGCGGCCGGACGCGGCCATAGGCGTTGAAGAAGGCGCGCGCCTTGGTGACGTTCAGCGAATGATCGGCCTCGAAGCACCAGGCGTTGAGGCAGATCGCGACGTCATACGCCAGAATGTCGTTGCAGGAGAACGGGAAGTCGATCAGCCCCGAGAGCTTGTCGCCGAGGAAGAACACGTTGTCCGGGAACAGGTCGGCGTGGATGACGCCTTCCGGCAGATGCGTCGGCCAGGAGCGCCCGAGATGATCGAGCTCGGCGGAGAGCAGCGCGGAGAGGCCGGCCTGCACCGTGTCGGCGCGGTCGGCGGCCTGCGCGAACAACGACCGCCAGCCGGCGACCGAGAGCGGATTCTTGCGCACCAGCGGGAAGTCGCGTCCGGCCAGATGCATCTGCGCCAGCGCCGCGCCGACGCCGGCGCAGTGGGTGACGTTCGGCTTGCGCGGCCACATGCCTTCCAGGAAGTTGATGATCGCCGCGGGCCGGCCGGACAGGCTCGAATACACCGCCCCGTCGCGGTTGCGGGCGGGCTGCGGACAGCTCACGCCGCGCTCGGCGAGGTGGGCCATCAGGCCCAGAAAATACGGCAGGTCATCCACCGCCACGCGCTTCTCGTACAGCGTGAGGATGAAGGAGCCCTTGGTGGTGTGGAGCAGGAAGTTGGAGTTTTCGACCCCTTCGGCGATGCCCTTGTAAGAGAGCAGCTCGCCGATGTCGTAGGTCTTGATGAAATCCGCAAGCTCGTCGGCGGCGACGTCGGTATAGACCGCCATGCGCTATCCCAGTTATCGAAGTTCGCCTGCCCCCGCCTCTCCGATGCGAACTTCGTCACCGAACAGGCCCGTAGCGCCCTTCATCGCGCATGCGGGCGCCGGGTTCAAGGCCGAGAGGCCGCCGAGGGCGGAAAAGAACCGGCCGACTTACTCGGCTGCCGCTTCCGGCCGGAGCGAGCGCGGCAGCGGGAAGAATTCGTTCTCTTCCGCCGCAGAGACCGTCTCGACATGGAGCACGTAGCGCTCGGCAAAGGCGCCCATGATCTCCTCGACGATCACCTCCGGCGCCGAGGCGCCGGCTGTGATGCCGAGGCTCTTGATGCCCTCGAAGCGCGCCCAGTCGATGTCCGAGGCGCGCTGCGCCAGCACGGCAATCGGGCAGCCCTCGCGCTCGGCGACCTCGCGCAGGCGCTGCGAGTTCGACGAGTTCGGCGCACCGACCACGATCAGCGCATCGACCACCGGGGCCACCTTCTTGACCGCCAGCTGGCGGTTGGTGGTGGCGTAACAGATGTCTTCCTTGTGCGGGCCCGAGATGTTCGGGAAACGGCCCTTGAGGATCGCGACGATATCCTTGGTGTCGTCGATCGACAGCGTGGTCTGGGTGACGAAAGCGAGGTTGTTGGGGTCTTTCGGGGTGAAGGTCGCCGCGTCCTCGGCGGTCTCGATCAGCGTCACGGCGCCGGCCGGAAGCTGGCCGACGGTGCCGACCACCTCCGGATGGTGCGAATGGCCGATCAGCAGGATCTCGCGGCCGCGCTTGAAGTGGATCGCCGCCTCGCGGTGGACCTTGGTCACCAGCGGGCAGGTCGCGTCCAGGGAGAAGAAGTTGCGCGCCTGGGCCTCGGCCGGAACCGATTTCGGCACGCCATGGGCCGAGAACACCACCGGTGCATTGGTACTGTCGGGAATCTCCGCCAGTTCCTCGACGAAGATGGCGCCCTTGGTCTTCAGGCTGTCGACGACGTATTTGTTGTGCACGATCTCGTGTCGGACATAGACCGGGGCGCCATAGATGGCGAGCGCCCGTTCCACGGTGTCGATGGCGCGCACCACGCCGGCGCAGAAGCCGCGCGGCGAGCAAAGCACGATTTTGAGGTCTGGTTTGGCTGCCATGGGGCTGGTCTGAGCTGATCTATGCGGGCTGGTTTCGGCGACCACGGACCCCCGGGCCGGCAAGCGGGGGCGGTCGATACGCGAAGAACTTGGGTCTGACACTCGTTTGGGTAGGACTTGGGACTGCTTTCGAGCGCTGTCAAGGCCGTTTTCTCCAGGCCATTGCGCCCTGCCCCCGGGACGGCTTATATAGGGCCAATTCCCGTCATCGCCGATGACCGCAGGTTTCGCCTCCAGGGCCGGGGCGGAGCACAAAGGAGATTTGCCATGAGCAACGCCCCGCTGATGCCGAAGGCAACTGCCGTGTGGCTGGTCGACAATACCGCCTTGACCTTCGACCAGGTCGCCGATTTCACCAAGATGCACCCGCTGGAGGTGCGCGCCATTGCCGACGGGGACGCCGCCCAGGGCATCAAGGGCATGGATCCGATCTCGACCGGGCAGCTCACCCGCGAGGAGATCGAGAAGGCCGAGCGCGACCCGAATTACCGGCTCCGGCTGCAGGAGAGCAAGGTGGTGCTGCCGCCGCAGCCCAAGCGCAAGGGCCCCCGCTACACCCCGGTGTCGCGCCGCCACGAGCGCCCGAGCGCCATTCTCTGGCTGGTGCGGAACCATCCCGAGCTCAAGGACGCCCAGATCATGCGCCTGGTCGGCACCACCAAGACCACGATCGCGAGCGTGCGCGACCGCACCCATTGGAACGCGCAGACGCTGACGCCGATGGATCCGGTGACGCTCGGCCTGTGCTCGCAGATCGAGCTCGACTTCGAGGTCCAGCGTGCCGCCAAGGAAAAGCCGCTCGACGCCAATTACAGCGGCGCCACCCTGCTCCCGGCCTCCGAGACCACGCGCAAGGACGAGTACGAGCCGGCGGGCCGCGATGAGGACGATCTCAACGTCGACGCCGTGTTCGCCAAGCTCAAGACCATCGGCGGCAAGAAGCAGGACGACGAGGAGGAGTAGGACGGGCACCTCCTGTCCTCGGGTCAATTCACGCGCGACTGCCCCACCATCGGTGTCGTCCCTGCGAACGCAGGGACCCATAACCACAGGATTGCGTGACGGCCCAAGCTGGCTGTAACTCAGCGCGTCTTTCCTCACTCCCGCTGCGGCGTATGGGTCCCGGCTCAAGGCCGGGACGACACCTGTTTTACAGGCCCGAGCCCGAGCTTCGCGACCCGCAAACAGTCCAAAAAAAATGGCGCCGGGAATGCCGGCGCCATGACAGTCTTGGGAGGAACTGAAAAAATCAGAACTTGTAGGTGACGCCGACGCCGACCAGCCACGGATCGATGTTGGCGCGGCCGGTGACCGGAATTGCGCCGTTGACGGTCGCCGAGTAGTTCGGCTGCAGCCACAGCTTCTTGACGTCGACGTTCAGGCCCCAGTGCCTGTCGAGCATGTAGTCGAAGCCGAACTGGACCGCGGCGCCCCACTGGTTGGAGATGTGCAGGTTGGTGACGGCAAGACCGTTCCACACCTGGTTCGCGGCGCTCTGGTTGAAGAAGACCGTGTAGTTCACACCCGCGCCGACATACGGCTTGAACGCGCCGAAATCGGTGAAGTGATACTGCAGCGTCAGCGTCGGCGGCAGCAGCCAGGCCTTGCCCATGTTGAGACCGTCGAGCGAGCCGGTGCCGCCGATGGAATGCCGGGTGACGCCGAGGATCAGCTCGGCCGCGATGTTCTTGGTGAAGAAGTAGCTGATGTCGAGCTCGGGCACGACCGAGTTGGAGATCGACAGGCCGGAGTTCGGCGACGACAGCGCCGGCACGCCGGTCACGTTCACGGTGGAGCCGCCAGCATCCGGCAGCACGCCGAGCGCGCGCACACGAAGCATCCACGGATTCCACGCCTCGACCACCGGCGCCTTGGTGTAGACCGGCGCCGCCTGCAGGTCGGCCGCTTGCGCCGAGCCCATGGCTCCGCAGATCGCCGCCAGCACCAGCAGCGACGACGAGAGTTTCAACATCCTGTTCATCGAGATCCCCATAGCCACCCTTGAGCAACATCTGCGCGGGCACGGCCGCGCCTTGCGGTCACAGATGTGGCAGGGACGCCATGGAGTTGGATTTGATCTCAATCAATCGGCATTGTTGCAGCGCCGATGTCACGCAACTGTTGCATCGAAGTCACGCGCCATGAGAGGCGCTTGCACTGGCGCTCAGGGCCGGTCGGGGTGGTTCATCATGTATTCGCCGAGATCGCGCTGCCGGCGGTCGGCACGTGCCTCGGCGCGCTGCCGCTGCACGTCGCGGTCCTTGCGGCAGGCGACATATTCGGCGGAGCCCGGCGCGACCTTGCCACCGGCCTGACAGACCGCATCATCGTCGTCATTGCCGAGCGCCACCGCGGGACCCTGGTTGCGGGAGGCGCAGGCCGAGAGCGAAAATACGGCCATCAGCACCAGGGCCAGGCGGGCGGAGGTCTGTCGCATCGAACGTTCCATTCTCGTCAATCGGGCTGGTCTGACGCCGTTGCTTGACGAGAATGGGCGCCCGGGTCAAGCCCGGGGCACGTTCAGCGGCGTCGTGTCAGACGCGGCTCTTCAGCGCCTCGCCGATTTCCTCGAGCACCTTGGGATCCTCGATCGTGGCCGGCATGCTCCATTGCTCGCCGTCGGCGATCTTCTTGATCGTGCCGCGCAGGATCTTGCCGGAGCGCGTCTTCGGCAACCGGCCGACGGTGATGGCGAGCTTGAACGCAGCGACCGGTCCGAGCTTGTCGCGTACCAGCGCCACGATCTCCTTTTCGATCTGCGACGGGCTGCGCGAGACACCGGCCTTGAGCACGATGAAGCCGCACGGCACCTCGCCCTTGATCGCATCCTTGATGCCGAGCACGGCGCATTCCGCGACGTCGGGATGCGAGGCCAATATCTCTTCCATGCCGCCGGTCGACAGCCTGTGGCCGGCGACATTGATGATGTCGTCGGTGCGGCCCATCACGAAGACATAGCCGTCCTCATCCTTGTAGCCGGCGTCTGAGGTCTTGTAGTAGCCGGGGAATTCGCTGAGATAGGATTCCTTGAAGCGGTCCTCCTGCTGCCACAGGGTCGGCAGGCAGCCGGGCGGCATCGGCAGCTTGATCACGATCGAGCCCATGGTGTTGGCGGGCACGGGCTTGGCGGCCTCGTCGACGATGTCGACCTGGTAGCCCGGCATCGGCACCGTCGGCGAGCCGTGCTTCACGGGCAACAGGCCAAGGCCGACCGGATTGCCGGCGATGCACCAGCCGGTCTCGGTCTGCCACCAATGATCGATCACCGGCACCTTCAATTGCTGCTCGGCCCATTCCACCGTCGGCGGATCGGCGCGCTCGCCGGCCAGGAACAGGGTGCGGAAATGCGATAGATCGTATTTGCGCAAGAAAGTACCTTCCGGATCCTCCTTGCGGATGGCGCGGAAGGCCGTGGGCGCGGTAAACAGAGCGACCGCCTTATGATCGCTGATGACGCGCCAGAACGCGCCGGCATCGGGCGTTCCGACCGGCTTGCCCTCGTACATCACCGAGGTCGCGCCATGGATCAGCGGGCCGTAGATGATGTAGCTGTGGCCAACCACCCAGCCGATGTCGGAGGCGCACCACCAGACCTCACCCGGCTTGATGCCGTAGAGATTCTCCATCGACCATTTCAGCGCGACGAGGTGCCCGCCATTGTCCCGCACCACGCCCTTCGGCTTGCCGGTCGTGCCGGAGGTATAGAGGATGTAGAGCGGATCGGTCGCCAGCACCGGCACGCACGGCGCCAGCTTGCCATTGGCGAGCGCAGATTTGCGCAGCGCCGCCCAGTCGTAATCGCGGCCGGGCTTCAGCTCGCAGACATGCTCGGGACGCTGCAGGACGATGCAGGCCTTGGGCCTGTTGTCGGCGAGCTCGATCGCCTGATCGAGCAGAGGCTTGTATTGCACGATGCGGCCGGGCTCGATGCCGCAGCTCGCCGACAGCACGAGCTTGGGCGTGGCGTCGTCGATGCGGGTCGCGAGCTCCTTGGCCGCGAAGCCGCCGAACACCACCGAATGCACCGCGCCGATGCGCGCGCAGGCCAGCATCGCGACCATCGCCTCGGGCACCATGGGCATATACAGGATGACGCGGTCGCCCTTGCCGACGCCGAAATCCTGCATGATCGCGGCGAGCGTCTGCACCTCCTTCAGCATCTCGGCATAGGTGAGCTTCGTGACCGAGCTGGCGAGCGGCGAATCGTGGATCAGCGCCAGTTGATCGCCGCGGCCGGCGGCGACGTGGCGGTCGAGCGCGTTGTAGCAGGTATTGACGACGGCCCCCGCAAACCAGCGGCCGTAGGCGCCCATCGCGGGATCGAAGATGGTCTTGGCCGGCTCGATCCAGTCGATCGCGCGGGCGGCCTCGGCCCAGAACCCTTCCGGGTCCTGCAGCGACCGTGCATGGACCTCGTGATAGCGGCTCGCAGCGCTCATGACGTTTCCCCAAGATCTGTGTTTATTCCCGAGTATTGTCACGGGACAAAGCGACAGTTCAAGCCGTCATGAATTGATCCAGATCAGGCAGGCCCGGACGTCCGCGCCATTTTCCGGGCCGGATCAATGCGCTCCATCGCGGAGGGTATCCAGGCGACGCTGCAGGGCTAGACGAAGGTCGTAGCCGGGCTTGCCGAACCGGGCATTGCGCTCCGCGATGAAGTCACGCTGCGTTCCGCGCAGCTCGGCAGCGGCGCGGCCGCGGGAGGACTTCAAGCGCCGGGCATAGCTTTCGGAAATGCCGAGATCGAGCACCGAGAGCTGCGGGTCGGCGCAGATGACCTTCTCGACCTCGCGCGCGGCCGTGGCGCAATCGAACGACGGACCGCTTCGCTCTGACGGCGCGTTCAACGGACGCGGCGGCTCGGCGCCGAACTTCTTGATCTCGGCCAGCATGACGCGCCGGCCGGCGGTGGCATTGTCGTTGCCGGGATCCAGCCGCAGCGCGGCCTCGTAGTCGGCCAGCGCCTTGGCGCGCTCGCCCATCTTCTTGTACAGCACCGCCCGGTTGTTGTAGGCGAGCGCGAAATTCGGATCGAGCCGCAGCGCGGCGTCGTAGTCGCTGAGCGCCGCGCCGAGCTCGCCCTTGAACTGATGGGAATCGCCGCGGTTGGTGAAGAAATTTGCCCGCTGCTCCATCCTGATCGCCTGATCATAATCGGCGATCGCCTTGTCGTACTCCTTCATGGCGGCGTAGGTGAGGCCACGATTGTCGTAATATTCCGACACCTTCGGATCGCGCCGGATCGCCTCATCGTCATCGGCCAGCGCCTTGTCCATCTGGCCGAGCTTCTTGTAGGCCGCGGCACGGTTGGTGAATGTGCGCGGCCGTTTCGGGTCGAGCCGGATCGCCTCGTCATAGTCGCGCACGGCCTTCTCGTTGTCGCCGCGCAGGTAGAAGGCGACGCCGCGGTCGGCAAAGGCCTGCGCGTAGTCGGGCTTCAGCCGGATCGCCTGGTCGTAGTCGGCCAGAGCGCGATCAAGACGGCGCTGCTCGGTATAGACAACGCCACGCAGCTCATAGGCTTCGGCGTCATTCGGATCGAGCGAGATCGCCATGCTCAGATCGGCCGCCGCCCTGCCGGCATCGCCACCGGCTTCGCGCATCAGGTCGCCACGCAGCCGATAGGCGCGCGCATTCTTGCCGTCGAGCGCGATGGCACGGTCGAGGTCCTTCAGGGCCTGGGTCAGGCCGCCCGAGGTACGCGCACGGGCATCGGCGCGGGCAACCAAGGCGATGGATTGATCCTTCGGCGAACTCGATGCCTGCTCGATTGCGGTCGAGCAGGCGGTGATGAGCTCGGACGGGGGCGCCTTGCTGCCCAAAGCGCATTCGGGGTCCGCGGCGAATGCAGGCTGGGCCCCGAGGCCAAGGACAAGACCGGCTGCAAGACCCAGCGCGAGGTAGGATGAGCAGGATGAAATCGAACGAATGAAAGCGTGCATCGGCATGGACTCGGCTCGAATTTCGACTGTTGCGGGTGAGACGCTGATCTCCCCCGTTGTCGTCTCCGGCCGGAACCCGGTTCAAGCGGCCACGCCGATGGTTAATAGCCGTCGACGCCGTTCAGCCGCCGCAGGCGGTCCTCCATCGCCTTCTTGAGATCGTAGCCGGGCTTGCCAAAGCCGGCGTTGCGCCGCGCGATGAACGCGTCCTGCTCGCGCTGCAGGGCGCGGGCTGCGGCGGGGCCGGCCGCCTCGCGAACGACGCGGGCCTGCGCGC
Organism: Bradyrhizobium sp. SZCCHNS3052; assembly: GCF_032484495.1. Lineage (NCBI taxonomy): Bacteria > Pseudomonadati > Pseudomonadota > Alphaproteobacteria > Hyphomicrobiales > Nitrobacteraceae > Bradyrhizobium > Bradyrhizobium sp. SZCCHNS3052. Next base: position 31,924 of record NZ_JAUETB010000011.1, read on the forward strand.
CGTCGATCTCGCGATCGAGATTGGCGAGCTCCGGATCGGCGCAGATCGCCTTCTCCACGGCGCGACGCGCCGTGGCGCAATTGAAGCTCGGCCGCCCCGCGACGGCCATCTGCGCGCCCAGGCGCTCGAGCTCCACAGCGAGTGCGTGGTAGTTGCTGCGGGCGCTGGCGTGATCCGGATTGAGCCGCAGCGCCGCGGCGAAATCGGCCAGCGCCTTCGGACGGTCGCCCTTCTTGCGATGCAGTTCGCCGCGCGCGTTGAAGATGCTGGCGAGGGTCGGGTCGAGCTGCAAGGTCACGCCGTAATCGGCGATGGCGCGATCGATCTCACCCCTGGTGATGAAGATCGAGGCGCGCGCGATCAGTGCGTTGATGCGATCGACCCTCGCGGCCTTGGGATTGTCGATCACGGCGCCGCATTCGGTGAGCACCTTGTCGCCATCGTGCGCCTCCGAGGCCGCGATGCAGGCACCGGCATCCACCGCCGGCTCCTTGCCGGGCTCGGCCGCGCCGACCGCATGGGCCTGGGTCGAGACCAGCCATCCGAGCGTGACCAGCGCGGCCAGGCGCAGCACCCCATCCCGGCGATCGGCAGCAGCCCACGAGGAGACGGATGCGGTCAAGGCAGATGGCTCTCTCAGGTCGTGGGCGATCCGGCACGGCGCGCGGGGGGCGCAATCGCTGCCGCGGCACTTCAACTATACAGCGGCAGCAGCGGTGCGACAGTCCCTTTCCGGGAGAAGGCGACCTTTGCGAACGGGAGCTCGCGAGTGGATTGCGGCCTCGACTGAAATGCGCGTGATCGTGCCGCGCATTTCCCTCAAGATGTTGTGGATGCGCACCCCGGCGACGTCCTCGGTCGCCATTTGAACCTGTTGCGGTCCCCGCAGACACAACCGCATGACTATTCTGACCGACAATTCGCGCGCACGCGGCGTCGTTGCGTCCCCTGCGCGCTATTTCTATTTCAACATGGCTCTGGCCTGCATGGCCATTGCGATCATCGGCTTCGCACCGACCTACTGGCTGCCACTGGCCCGCCGCTCATTCTCCGGCGCGCCCGTGATTCATTTCCATGGCTTCCTGTTCTTCGCCTGGACTCTGTATTTCGCGCTGCAGAGCTGGCTTGCCGCATCCGGACGCACGGCGCGGCACCGCTCGCTCGGCATCTTCGGCGTATCGCTCGCCACGGCGATGACGATCTTTGGCTTCCTCGTTGCCATCGAGGCGATGAAGCGCTCCGCGGCGATGGGTCAGGCCAACGAGGGCATCGCCTTTGCCATCGTGCCCCTCAGCGGCATCGCCTTCTTCGCCGTGGTCTTTGCGCTCGCGGTTGTCCATCTGCGCCGGCCGGAAACGCACAAGCGGCTGATGCTGCTCGCCGGCATCTCGCTGCTCGACGCCGCCGTGGCGCGCTGGTTCCTGACATTCCTGGCGCCGCCCGGCCCGCTCGGCCCGCCGCCGGTGTTCGTGACGATCCCACCGGCCTTCGTCGCCTACCTGCTGCTCGTCGTCGCGATCGTCCACGACCGCCGCACGTTCGGACGCGTCCACCGGGTCTACGTCTATGGCGGGCTGGCGCTGATCGCCGTGAAGCTCCTGAACTGGCCGATCAGCATGACCTCGACGTGGCATGCGATTGCAGGCGGCATGCTGGCGATGGCGCAATAGCCGCAGCGCTGATCTCTCCTGTAACACGCGTCATTGCGAGGAGCCGAAGGCGACGAAGCAATCCAGGGCTTCCTGGAGACTTCCGCCTTCGCTCTTCGAGCGACGGCGGACACATCGCGTTGCTCGCAATGACGCGCGCGGCGAGACCTAACTCCGGCAGGTCAGCCCGCCATCCACCACCAGCATGGTGCCGGTGACATAGCGCGACTCGTCGGAGGCGAGGAACAAGGCGGCATGGGCGACGTCGAAGGCGTCGCCCATGTGCCCCATCGGCACCTGCGCATCACGCTTGCGCCACATCTCCTCGACATCGCCCTTGGCGTAGCTCGCGGCCAGCCCCGCTGAGTGCTCGACCATCGGCGTCTTCATGAGCCCGGGCAGGATCGCATTGACGCGGACGTGCTTCGGCGCGAACTCGACCGCGGTCGTGCGCGTCATCTGGTTCATCGCCGCCTTGCTGGCGCCATAGCTGACATAGGAGATGCCGACCTGGCGGATCGAGGCGACAGAAGAGATGTTGATGATGGAGCCGCCGCCCTGCCCGATCATCACCGGAATGACGTGCTTCATGGCGAGATAGGCGCTCTTGAGGTTGACCGCGAACACGCGATCCCACTCGGCCTCCTCGACATCGACGACGCTGCCCATCTCGGCGATGCCGACATTGTTGTCGAGCACGTCGATACGGCCATAGGCGGCAACGCAAGCCTTCACCATCGCCTCGACCTCGACGGCCTTCGAGACGTCGGCGGTGAACGCCTCGGCCTGCCCGCCTTCGCCTGAAATGATCGAGGCGGTCTCCGCGGCGGCGGCCTTGTTGCGGTCGACGCAGAACACCTTGGCGCCCTGTCGCGCAAAGGTCACGGCCGTGGCCTTGCCGTTGCCCCAGCCCGGCCCGATCGAGCCCGCACCGACCACCAGCGCCACCTTGCCCCTGAGACGATCCATCGCGTTCTCCCGTCGCTTATTCGTTATTCGGTACAGGCGCTCATCGTGATGGTCGCTGCGCCGATGTCATGGCCGAAGATGTCCGACAGCGTCCGGCATTGCCCGTCCGCGCAGATGCGCCACTCGCCGGCCGCGCCGGAATTGGCGAGCACGATCCGCGACAGCGGCCCCCGCTGGGTCTGCCACTGGAACCAGCCGTCGACCAGCCGCGCCTCCGGCGGCGGCTCCATGCCCGCGCCGGAGCCCTTGACGCGCGCCTGCACCAGTTCGAGACCGTCAGACGTGACGCGCCAGTCCTCCTGCCACGCGGTCTTCTCGACCGAGTGGGTCCAGGCCAAGGTGAAGCCGGCGAGGGTCAGCGCCTTCACCACACCCGATGACGCGAGGCAGAGGCTCAAGCGGACGCCGCCACGGCAGCCGGCGGCCGCTGCCGCCACTGCCACGCCACGATCACCACCGCCAGGGCAAATCCCAGCACGTCACTGTAGGGAAATTCGCCGAGTAGGCAGACGGACGCGACAAACGCCAGCAGGCGCTCGACCAGGGTCATGCGCACGTACAGGAAGCCGATCGCCACCATGCCGAACAGGCCGATCGAGATCAGCGCCTTGACGGAAGCATACGCCACCGCGCCGATGAAGCCGAGTTGCGTCTCCATCGGGTCACCCGGCTGCAGCATCAGCGCGGGCGAGTAGACGAACAGGAACGGAATGACGTAGCCGGCGAGCGCGATCCGCATCGCCTCCCAGCCGATCTTGTCGGGATTCTCCTTGGCGATCGGGGCGGCCGCCAGCGCGGCCAGCGCGACCGGCGGCGAAAGGTCGGCCATGATGCCGTAGTAGAACGCGAACATGTGGCTCGCGATCAGGGGCACGCCCAGCTTGGCGAGCGCGGGGGCCGCCAGTGCCGCGGTGATGATGTAGGTCGGGATGGTCGGGATGCCGGTGCCGAGCAGGATCGACAGCAGCATGGTCATGATCAGCGCCGCGAACAGGCTGGTCTTGCCGAGGCCGATCACCCAGCTTCCGAAGATCGAGCCGACGCCGGTCTGCGTCATCATGCCGATGATGACGCCGACGATCGCGCAGGCCATGCCGACGGTCAGCGCCGACTTCGCACTTTCAGCCAGAGAATCGCGGCAGGCGTGCAAGGTGCCCATTCCGCCGCGCACGAAGCCGGTGATGATGATGAGCGCAACGACGACGGAGGCGACGGGAATGATCTGCAGGCCGTTGCGCGACAGCGCGCCGACGACGAGCGCGAGCCCGATCCAGAAGACGTAGCGCAGCACCTGGTTGGAGAAGCCCATGGTGATCGAGGTGCCCAGGATCAGCGCCACCGTCAGCGCGAGTCCCATCGAGCCCGCATACAGCGGCGTGAAACCCTCGAACAGCATGTAGACCAGCGCGGCGAGCGGCAGCACGAGATACCAGCGCGCCACCAGCGCCTTCCAGGCGCTCGGGATCTCCGACGGCTTCATGCCGGTCAGGCCGTGCTTGCCGGCCTCCAGATGCACCATCCAGAACGCCGAGGCGAAATAGAGAATGGCTGGAATGACCGCCGCCTTGACGATCACCGAGTAGTCGACGCCCAGGGTTTCGGCCATGATGAAGGCGACCGCGCCCATCACGGGCGGCATGATCTGTCCGCCCATCGACGCGGTGGCTTCGACGCCGGCCGCAAAGGCGCGGCGGTAGCCGAACCGGATCATCAGCGGAATCGTGAACTGGCCGACAGTGACGACATTGGCGACGCCCGAGCCGGAGATCGTGCCCATCATGCCGGAGGCGAACACCGCGACCTTGGCAGGACCGCCGCGGGTGCGACCGAACAGGCCGAGCGAGACGTCGGTGAACAGCTGGATCATGCCGGCATGCTCGAGGAACGAGCCGAACAGGATGAACAGGAAGATGTAGGTCGCCGAGACGTAGATCGGCACGCCGTAGAAGCCCTCGGTGCCGAAGGAGAGGTGTGTAATCACCTGATCGAAATCATAGCCGCGATGGTTGAGCGGCGCCGGCAGATACTGGCCGAAGAACCAGTACAACAGGCAGGCGCCGCACATCAGCGGCAGCGCGAGCCCCATCAGCCGGCGCGTGCCCTCGAAGATCAGTACCGCCAGCAGGGTTCCAACCACGAGATCGGTGCGCGTCGGATCGCCGTCGCGCGCGATCAGGTCGGCATAGAAAATCCACTGATAGAGGCCGCACAGGAAGCCGATGGCGCCGATGGTCCAGCCCGCGATGCGCCCGGCGTCGGTCCTGGCGGTGAAGTTGCCGATCAGGCCGAAGGTCAGCAGCAGTAGGAAGCCGACATGGACGCCGCGCACGACCTGGCTCGGCAGATAGTTGAAGGCGGCGACGTAGAGCTGGAATATCGCAAAGGCGAGCCCGATGCCGTAGGCGAGATAGCCCCAGCGGCCGGGGCCGAAGCCTTCCGGAAAGCCGTGCTCGAAATTGTCGAACTCGACCTTGACCGGCGTTTCCATGTTCACGGCTTCGATCGTCATGATCCCCCCAACGCGCCCATCAGGCGCTGCTGACCATGGCCGCAATCACCTGAACGACAAGACTGCGCGGAATGTTTCCCACGCAGCCGGTTGCGAATGATCCGGCCTACAAGGCAGGCCGGGCGAGCAGCGTCCTTATTTCAGGATGCCCTTTTCCTTGTAGTAGCGGATCGCGCCGGGGTGCAGCGGCACCGGGCTGTCCTGCGCCGCCGTCTCCAGCTTGATCTCCTTGCCGGCGGCGTGCGCATTGGCGAGCTCCGGCAGCGACTCGAAGATCAGCTTGGTCATCTGATAGGCGAGATCGTCGGATACCGCCGAGCTGGTGACGAGATAGTTGATCACGGCCGCGGTCGGCACGTCCTTGTCCTGGCCGGTATAGGTGTTGGCCGGGATGGTCGCCGCGACGAACGGGGGCCCGATCTTGTCGACGACCTCCTTCGGCACCGACACCACGGTGATCGGCGACGAGGTCGACAGATCCTTCAACGATGCGACGCCAAGGCCAGCCGACTGCAAGGTGGCGCCGAGCTGCCGGTTCTTCATCAGGTCGACCGATTCGGCGAACGGCAGATACTCCACCTTGCCGAGATCCTTGTAGCTCATGCCGGCGGCGGCGAGGATCGCGCGCGAGTTGAGCTCGGTGCCGGACTTCGGCGCGCCGACCGACAGACTCTTGCCCTTGAGATCCGCCAGCGTCTTGATGCCGGACTCGGCCGTCGCGACGATCTGGATGTAGTTCGGATAGATCGCGCCGATCGTGCGCAGCTTGTCCAGCTTGGTCTTGAAACCGGCCTCCTCCTCGCCGTTCCAGGCGGCCTTCAAAGAGTCGCCGAGCGCGAAGGCGAGCTCGCCGCGGCCCTGCTGCAGCAGGATCAGGTTCTCGACGGAGGCCTTGGTCGCCTGCACCTGGGTTTTCACATTGGGGATCTTGTCGCCGTAGATCTTCCCGATCGCGACACCGAGCGGATAGTAGACGCCCGACGTGCCGCCGGTGAGCACGTTGATGAAGCTCTGGGCCTGCGCCGCTGGCGCCGCGAGCAGACAGGCGGCTGCCAGAATGAAACCGGTTGCAGTGCCAGAGATTTTCGAGAAGCGCATGGATCCTCCCATTGATTTTGCCGCAAATTGGACGGCTGCGGGCGCGGGGTCAACCCATCCGAAAGACTGGCGCACCAGCCTCTCCCGCTCCCACGGCGCGAGGCCGGGACCGATGCGCCCCGCGTTCAATCTTACATTGACAGCACCACCAGCTTGAACCGCAGGTGCAGCCCAGAGGAGCGGGCCGCCTCGCTCGCAAGGCCGCCGGTCACTGGAACGTCATGTCGAGGCACTTGGAGATGTCCGAGCCGAGCCCGGACGAGATCGTCATGCAGCCGCGCACCTTCTGCTGGGTCGTATCCGCCACCCAGATCGAATAGCCGCCATTGCCGAAGAAGGAATTGGTGTTCGCCGGCTCGGTCTCGGTGGCGTCGAACTCATATTTGGAATCGGTGTCGAACACGCGCGGCTTCCTGGTGCAGCCGCCGTCGGTCTGGACGTTGATGACTTCCTTGTTGTCCCGGGTCAGCGACAGTGAGACCTGGCAGCGGAAATATTCCGAGGTCTTCACGTTGAAGAGGTAGGCGTAGGACTTGCAGACGGCCGTATTGAGCTTGCCGGCGGAGAGACCGCGGCTGCAGGCGATGCGCTGGTTGTTGGACAGCTTGAAGTCGTCGGCCCGGGCGGATGCCAACGTCACCAGCGACAACGCCGCAACCCAACCGATCTTCGTGACAAGGCTCATCCGAATCATCCCCAAATTGTTTTCTTGGCCTATGTTTCTAAACCACGCTGCAGGATAATCGCGAGATCGGCGAATGGAAAATCCGCCCAACGATCACTGCACTGCGACGGGGCGACGTTGACGTCGCGTCAGCGTTCGTGATTTGTTCGAGACGACATCGATTGGAGGAGGACATGAAGAGCTTGGTTCTGAAAGCCCTGATCGCCCTCGGTGCGCTGGGTGCACTGACCAGCGCGGTGCGCGCGGCACCACCGGAGCCGTGGGAGCTGAAGCCCGACATGGGCTACGCCTATGGCAAGGATGGCCGGACGCTCGCCTACAAGATGGGCACCAAGAACGCCGACATGCTGCTCAAGGGCGCCAAGAAGGTACCGAAGGGCACGCTGTTCTTCGTCGGCCAGAACGGTCAGCTCTACATGCGGACGGCCCCCTATCTCGACGGCGACGGCAGCTTCTCGTTCGGCGCGGATGAGTAAAGGCGAGCGAGCGCAGCCTCAGAACGCGGCCGCCAGTTCCTTGGCGCCGGGCAGGCTGCTGAGCGAGTCCATCCTGGAATCCGTCACTGCAAGCAGCTTCGCCACGGTGTTGTGGCGAACGGCGACCGGATTGCGCTCGTAGCCGCCGCGCTGGAAGAAGTTGGCGGTCGGAACCTGATCGCGCATCTCGAGCGGCATCGTCACCATGTCGAAGCCCGTGCCGTCACCGGTGAGATTCATCATCTCGAGCTCGGCGGCCGAAAGCGGCCGCATGTAGCCCTTGGCGCGCGCGAACAGCACCGAGGTCAAGAGCTTGTGGGTCTGCAGCATCGGCCCGACGTCGATGTCGAGCACCATCGCATGCATGGCCCAGCCTTGCGGCGTGTTGCCGATCTTCTCATGCGCCGACCAGTCGTCCGGCACGGAGCGCGCAATCGCGACCATCTTCTTCAGGACCGCGAGTTTGTGCTCCATCGCGCCGCGTGCCGGGCCGGACGTCCGAGCCACGCGTTCGCCGAGCAGGCGGATGAACAGCGGCCCCTGCTCGGCCAGCAGCTCGACGCTGTTGGTGGTCAAGAGCTGATTGTAGCCGATCGCGGTCGAGATCGCGCGGTTGCCCTTGAAGCCCGATTGCGAGTCGTGCTTGCCGTTGCCGCCGGTCTCGAAGGCATAGACGCGCACCGCCTGCTCGCGCGTCAGTCCCGACGCCGCGGCGAAGCGCGCATAGGCGCGTTTGAAATCGATGTCGTTGGCAGGGCGCTGCGGCGACCATTGGAAATGCTCCTGTGCCGCCTTCACGAGGTCGGCGACCACGGGGATGTACTTGCGCTCGCGCGGCTCGCCCTCAGGTTCCGGCTCGGGGTTCACCGGCCGCTTCGGCCCCGTGTAGACCGGCGGCTGCTCCAGCACGTAGTCGTCGAGCCCGATCGGCTGGCGGTCGCGGCGCTTGGCGTTGCGGATGCGGCGCTTATCCGAGATCGCCTTCCAGTAGGCGCCCGCCTCCTGGTCGAACACCGCCCGCGCCTGCTGATATTCGGCGAGCCTGCGTTGGTACTCCGCGATCGCGGCGGGCGAGGCCATCTGGGCCAAGGCATCGCGCGGAGCTGCGACTGGCGCGGGTTCCACGGCCAGCAATGGCGGTGCGCCCGCGACCGCGCAGGCGAGAATCAGGACAAGCGTGCGAATCGGCTGATGAAGCATGCCGCCCTTGTAGCCGAAACGGCGGCTACTTCCAGGCAAACACCGGCTGTTCCAGCTCATGCACCCGGGTGTCGCGGCCGGACAGCACCTCGCGGAACTGATAGATCAGCGCTGCGGTGGGCGCGTGAATGAGGCCCTCGCGGGCGTGAAAGCGGATCACGCGCCGCGTGCTCTCTGGGATCACGGTGAAGTCGAACGCGTCATCCGCCGTGATCGCATCCAGGCCGATCCGGTGCACCGAGGAGACCTCGTCCGGATTCGGTCGCAGCGTGCGGCCATCGCCCGCCCATACCACGACCGGGGTAATCAGATAGCCCGACCGTGTCGGGTAGTCGTCGAGCAGGCCCAGCACCGCATCCGGCGCCAGGATCAGCCCGAGCTCCTCTGCGAGCTCGCGCAGGGCGGCCTCGACCGTCGTTTCGCCGGCGTCGCAGCGTCCGCCCGGCAGCGCCCATTGCCCGCCATGGCTGCGCAGCCCTGCGGCACGCAGAGTGAGCAGCAGCGCCGTGTTGCCGGTCTCGTGGTGGGGGGCCAGCGCGATCACCACCGCCGCGCGCTTCAGCGAGGCCGCCGCCGCAGTCGCCTCCAACCGCACGAAGCCCGCGCAGCAGCTTGCGATTTTCCGCCTGGTGGCATCGTCGAACGGCATCGGCATGCAGCTTGACTACACCAGGCCGGCGACAGATGAAACGACCTCCAGGCCGGCTCGGGCCACAACGGGAAGGGTCTTCAGCGATGACGAAATCGGCCGCGGCCAGGATGACGTCCGACGGCTGGGAGATCGTCGACACCTCCGGTTTCCTGCATCTGATCGGCCCGCTGTGGCAGCGGGTCGTCGGCGGTGTCCACGAGTACGCCATCGTCACCGAGGACAAGCACCACAACCGCCGCGGCCTGGTCCAGGGCGGCGTGATCATGACGCTGGCCGACCGCAGTTGCGGCATGACGGCCCGCTACGCCGCAGGCAAGGAGCACATGGCGACGATCCAGTTCGACACGCATTTCGTCGAGTCCGGCAAGATCGGCGAGACCCTGGTGTCGCGGCCGCATGTGGTGCGGATCACCCGCAGCCTGGTGTTCATCACCACCGAGGTCACGGCCGGACCTCGCGTGATCGCGATGGCCTCGGGCGTGTTCAAGATCTTGAAGAGCGAATAGGGGTCACTCGCTCCGCCGTCATTGCGAGGAGCGCAGCGACGAAGCAATCCAGGGTGGCGGAAAGGACTCTGGATTGCTTCGCTGCGCTCGCAATGACGCGTTGATGGGTTTATCGTCCTATCAAACCCATGCGCGCGTGTGGCAAGAATGAGGCATCAATGGACTATCGCCAGCTCGGCCGTTCCGGCCTGAAAGTGTCGCCGATCTGCCTGGGCACGATGATGTTCGGCGGTCCCACCGACGAGCCGGCATCCGCCCGCATCATCGCCAAAGCGCGCGACGCCGGCATCAACTTCATCGACACCGCGGATGCCTACAATAAAGGCGTCTCGGAAGAGGTGGTCGGCCGCGCCATCGCGCGCGAGCGCGACCGCTGGATCGTCGCCACCAAGCTCGCCAATCCGATGGGCGACGATCCCAACCGCGCCGGCCTGTCGCGGCGCTGGGTGCTGCAGGCCGCGGACGAAAGCCTGCGGCGGCTCGGCACCGGGCACATCGACATCTACTACCTGCACAAGGAAGATCACGCGACGCCGCTCGAGGAAACCGTGCGCGCGATCGGCGATCTCATGCGTGCCGGCAAGATCCGCTATTTCGGCGTCTCCAACTACCGCGCCTGGCGGCTCGCCGAGATCTGCAATCTCTGCGACGCCATCGGCATCGACCGTCCTATCGTCAGCCAGCCGTACTACAATGCGATGAACCGGATGCCCGAGGTCGAGCACCTGCCGGCCTGCGGCTATTACGGCCTCGGCGTCGTGCCCTACAGCCCGCTGGCGCGCGGCGTGCTCACCGGAAAGTACAGCCCCGATGCACCGCCGGACACGGACACCCGCGCCGGCCGCAACGATACGCGAATGATGCAGACCGAGTGGCGGCCCGAATCGTTGAAGCTGGCGCAGGAGATCAAGCGTCACGCCGAGACGAAGGGCTTCACGCCGGGACAGTTCGCCGTGTCCTGGGTGCTCAACTCCGCCTTCATCAGCTCCGTGATCGCGGGTCCGCGCACCGAGGCGCAATGGGACGACTACATCCGCGCGCTCGACTATCCCTTTGTCGCCGACGACGAGGCGCTGATCGACCGGCTGGTCGTGACCGGTCACGCCTCGACGCCCGGCTACAACGATCCGGCCTATCCGATCGAGGGCCGCAGGCCGCGGGTGGGCTGACATGGAGGTGGATCGCTACGGCCTGCCATTGTCGACCGCCTCCACTGACGCGGCCGCAGCCTATCGCGAGGGCATGGATCTGCTGCTCGCATTCTGGCCCGGGGCCATTGACGCGTTCGAGCGGGCGATCATGCTCGATCCGGAGTTCGCGCTGGCGCACGCGGCGCGTGCCCGCATCCACGCGATCTACATGCAGCGCGAGGCGGCGCTGCAGACCATCGCACGCGCCCGCGACCTCGCTGCCAAGCGCGGCACCCCGCGCGAGCAGAGCCATGTCGCGACCCTGGTGCTCGCCATCGAGGGACGCAGCACTGACGCGCTGACATCGACCCTGGCGCATCTGGCGAACTGGCCGCGGGACGCCATGATCATGGCGCTCCCGCTCGGCGCTTTCGGCCTGCTCGCCTTCTCCGGCCGCGCCGATCACGATGCCGCCCGCCGCGACCTCTGCGACCGCTTCGCCGCTGATTATGGCGAGGACTGGTGGTTCATGTCCAACCATGGCTGGGCCCTGACCGAGGCCGGCGAGTTGGCGAAGGGCCGCGCCGTCACCGAGCGCAGCTTCGCGCTACGCCGACACAACGCCTACGCCGTGCATGCGCTGCTGCATGCGATGTTCGAGGACGGCGCGGTGGACGAGGCCGATTCGCTCGTCGAGGGGTGGATCGGCGACTATGACCGCACGGGAATGCTGCATGGCCATATCTGCTGGCACCTGGCGCTCGGCGCGCTGGACCGGGGCGATACCGACAAGGCGCGGGCGGTCTATACCGACGTGCTGGTGCCGACGATGGACTCGGCGCCGCCGCTCAACACCCTGTCCGACTGCGCCTCGCTGCTGTGGCGGCTGATGGCTGACGAGCAACCGGTGCCGCCCAACGCATGGGCCGACACGGCGGCCTATGCGAGCACGCGCTTCACGGGTTCGACCCTCGCCTTCGCCGAGATGCATCTGGTGATGATCGCGGCAGCAACGCATGACAGCGCCGCGCTCAAGGGACGCCTTGCCGCGATCGAGCGGCGGCAGGCCGAGGGCAGGCTGCCGGCCGGGCGCATCGTGCCGCACATGTTGCGGGCACTGCGTGCGTTCGCCGATGACAATTGGCGCGGATGCGCGCGCGAGCTTGCGCCCGTCATCGGCGATCTCCCCCGCATCGGCGGCAGCCACGCCCAGCGCGAGGTGATCGAGGACACCTACATCCTGGCACTGATCCGCAGCGGCGCGCTGGCCCAGGCGCGAGACCTGCTCGATGCCCGCCTGCACCACCGCCCCTCCGCGCGCGACACCCGCTGGCGGGCGCTCACCGCGAGCTGAGCCGGATTATCCCTCGGTCTCCAGCCCGGTCGGCATCGGCACGTTCTCCGGCGCCAGCTTGACGCCCGCCGCCAGCGCCACGGTCTCCAGCAGCGCCGCAAAATCCTTCTCCAGATAGGCGGCAGGATCGGCCTGCAGCGAGGCCGCGCCGACATGGGCCTGCAATGCCTCGCGCGTCGCGGCCGTCACCGGCATCGCGACGTCGAGCTGGCGCGCCGCCGACAGGCCGAGATCGAGATCCTTGCGCAGCAGCGGCGGCGTGAAGGTCGTGGTCCAGTCGAGATTGACCAGCGCGTTGCTCTTGTACTTCGTGAAAGTCGAGCCCATGACGCTGGCGTTCATGAAGTTCAGGAAGGCATGGCGCGGCACGCCGGCCTTCTGCGCCAGGATGGTGATCTCGGCGAGGTTCTGGATCACGACGCCGAGGAAGACATTGTGCGCGATCTTGCAGATGCGCGCGAGCTCGCCCTCGCCGACATAGGACACGCCGGAGACAGCGATCTTCGCCAGATAGGGTGCGATGACCTCGAATGCGGCCTTGGGGCCGGAGACGACCGACGACAGCTTGCCGGCCTTGACGCATTTGCCGTTGCCGGACACCGGCGCGCGCACGAACTCACAGCCCAGTCGAACGAGCCTGGCGGCGATTGCCTCCGACTGCTCGATGCCGATCGAGGAGCAGTCCACCAGGATCCGGGGACGCGATCCGGAACTGGCAGCCACCAGGCCGTTGTCGCCGAAATAGACCTGCTCGAGATCCTTGCCCGTCGACACCATCGTGAACACGATGTCGCACGCGGCGAGATCGCGGGGATGATCGACGATCACGCCCCCTTTCGCCGCCAGCGGCTCGGCCTTGGCGCGGGTGCGATTGTAGATCGACACCTTGTGGCCGGCCTTGAGCAGGCGCTCGGCCATGGGATAGCCCATGCGCCCCATGCCGATCCAGCCGAGCGAATGCGTCGTGGTCATTGTCGTCTCCTCGTCCTACTTATCACGGATGCGGTCATTGCGAGGAGCGAAGCGACGAAGCAATCCAGAGTCACGGCTGCCGCCCTGGATTGCTTCGCTTCGCTCGCAATGACGAAAACACGAAGACCACTCTCCTGGTCGCACCGTTCGTTCGCTCAATAGCGGTTGGCGATCGGCAATTCCTCGGCCGGGAACAGCGTGATCACCTGACAGCCCTTGTCGGTGACCACGACCTCCTCCTCGATCCGCGCGGCCGAGAAGCCGTCGGTCGCCGGACAGTAGGTCTCGAGCGCGAACACCATGCCGGTCTTGATCTCCATCGGATTGTCCAGCGAGACCAGCCGCGAGATGATCGGGCGCTCATGCAGCGCGAGCCCGAGGCCGTGGCCGAACTGCAGGCCGAAGGCGGCCATCTCCGAGGGAAAGCCGAACTCCTCGGCCTTAGGCCAGACCTTGGCGACGGTGTCGGTCGAGACGCCCGGCTTGATCAGCGCGATCGCATGATCGAGCCATTCGCGGCACTGCTTGTAGGCGTCGTGCTGCGCCGGCGTGGCGCGGCCGACGTTGAAAGTGCGGTAGTAGCAGGTCCGGTAGCCCTGATAGGACTGCAGGATGTCGAAGAACGCCTGGTCGCCCGGACGCAGGATGCGGTCGGTGAAATTGTGCGGATGCGGATTGCAGCGCTCACCGGAGATGGCATTGATCGCCTCGACGTCGTCGGAGCCCATCTCATAGAGCATCTTGTTGGCGAGCGCGACGATGTCGTTCTCACGCACGCCCGGCTTCAGGTGTTCGTAGATCGAATGATAGACACCGTCGACCATGGCCGCGGCCTGATTCAACAGCATGATCTCGTCGATGTTCTTGATCTCGCGCGCGTCCAGCATGACCTGCTGGCCGTCGACCACCTTCATGCCGGCCTTCTGCAGCTCGAAGAACATCGCGGTCTCGGCGAGGTCGACGCCGACCGGCATGTCGGCAACGCCGGCCGACCGCAACAGGCTCATCACCTCCTCGGCATGCGCCTTCATCAGTCCGACCGCCGGCGGCACGGTGCCGCGCATGCCGAGCATGCCGGCGCGGCAGTTCTCCGGCGCCAGCCAGTCGCAGAACAGACGATGGTGGACGGCTGCCGAACCGAAATCCCACACGATCGGCTCGCCGTCGCCGGCCAGCAGCGCGAAACGGCACAGCTTGTCGCGCTCCCATTCGCCGATCTTGGTGCCGGACACGTAGCGAATGTTGTTGACGTCGAACAGCAGCAGCGCACCATAGCCCGACGCCTTCAGCGCCGCGCGCGCCCGCGCCAGTCGGTAGCGCCGCAACCTGTCGAAATCGACGCGGCGCTCGAAATCCACCGAGACATGGCCATGCGACGGAATCGCCCGCCCCCAGCGCCAATGCGGATCGAGATGCTCCGGGCTGACCAGATGCGGCTTCAGCGCGCTGGCTGTCATGTGGGCGTTTCCCATTGTGCTATTGCAATCGATTGCAGAGCCGGATTTATTGCACGCACGCAAAATGTGTCAAGGTACCGCGCGATCAAAACGTCGCTGCGCTGCGGCATCGGGGAGCGGAGATGAAACGGACGTCGCCATCGACAAGGAGCCCGCGCGCAACGGCGTCCTCACGCCCGACGATCAAGGATGTCGCCGCGCGCTGCGACGTGCATCCCTCCACGGTGTCGCGCGCGCTCAGCCCGGCCATGAAGCATCTGGTGGCGGGCGATGTCGTGGAGCGGATCCAGGCCGCCGCCAACGCGCTCGGCTATCGGCTGAACATGGCCGCCAAGGGCCTGCGCACCGGGCGCAGCGGCCTGATCGGTGTGCTCGCGCCCGATATCGCCGATCCCGGCTTCCCGCCCGTGCTGTCCGGCATCGCCGATCGTCTCAACGCCGAGGGCTATGCGACGATCGTCGTCGACGTCGGCAGCAAGGGGTCGGAGCAGGATCTGGTCGACCGGCTGATTGCCCGCGGCGTCGACGGTCTGGTGCTGGCGACGGTGAGCTTGCGCGACGATGTCGTGAAGCACTGCCTGGACGCGGCGCTACCGGTGGTGCTGGTCAATCGCGTCGATGCCGCCGGACTCCTGCCCTCAGCAGCCAGCGACGATGCCGCCGGCATGCGTCTCGCCGTCCAGCATCTCGTCGCGCTCGGCCACCGCCGCATCGGTCACGTCGCGGGCCCGCAGCACGTCTCGACCGGCGCGCACCGCCGCGCCGGCTTCGAGGCCAGCATCAGGGTCGCGGGACTGTCCGCCCGCCATGCGCCGGTCGAAGCCGTCGAAGCCTATACGCGGGCGGCGGGTCGCGAGGCTGCGCTGCGCCTGCTCGCGCGGCGGACGCGCCCGACCGCAATCGTCGCCGCCAATGATCTGCTGGCGCTCGGCGTCTATGACGCGATCGCCGCGCGCGGCCTGACCTGCCCCGGCGATGTCTCCGTGGTCGGCCACAACGACATGCCGTTCGTCGACATGGTCGCGCCGCCGCTGACCACGGTGCGGATCGCCCAGCGGGACATGGGGGAAGCCGCGGCGCGGTTGCTGCTCGACCGCCTTGCCGGGCGCGAGGCAGCGACCGACCACATCGTCCTGGCGCCGGAGCTCATCATCCGCGGCTCGACGATCGCATACGAGCACTGACAGGTCCGCGGGGCATCGCTACACTGCGCGGCAGAGCAACAACGGGAGGATACGCCGATGGCGGAGATTGTCGGCCTAGAGGCGCTCGTCGCATCCATCGCACCGGGGCAATCGATCGCGATCCCGGTCGACCGTGCCGGCGTCTCGATGGCGGCGACGGCGGCCATGATCGAGGCCGGCCTCACCGGACTGCATCTCGTCTGCGTGCCGATATCGGGCCTCCAGGCCGATCTGCTGATCGGCGCCGGCGTGGCCGCGGTGGTGGAAACCAGCGCCGTCTCGCTCGGCGAGGCCGGCGGCGCACCGCGCTTCGTCTCGGCCGTGCGCGACGGCAGCATCCGCCTGCGCGATGCCACCTGCCCTGCGATCCATGCCGGCCTGCTGGCCGGGCAGAAGGGCGTGCCGTTCATGCCGATCGCCGGCATCATCGGCAGCGATCTGCTGCAGGTCCGCCCCGATTGGAAGGTGATCGACAGTCCGGTCGGCGAGCCCGGCAAGGTGGTCGTGGTGCCGGCGATCACGCCCGACGTGGCGCTGTTTCATGCGCCTGAAGCCGACCGCTTCGGCAATGTCCGCATCGGTCGCTACCGCGAGCTGGCGACGATGGCCTATGCGGCGAAGCGCACGCTGGTCACCGTCGAACGCATCGTCGATCGCGATTTGATGGCGACCGAAGACTCGGCGGCCGGCGTGCTGCCGGCGCTGTATGTCGATGCCATCGCGGTGGCGGCGAACGGGGCCTGGCCGCTGCCGCTGTGGGACGAATACGAGACCGATGGCGCCGAGCTGGCGCGCTACGCCGCGATGGCGCGCACCGACGAGGGCTTTCGCAGCTATCTCTCCGCCTTTCTGACCCGCTGCAAGGAGGTGGCATGACCATGCACGATGAACGCGCGCGCAAGGAGCTGCTGATCACCACCATCGCCGACCTGCTCGATGGCATCCGCCATGTCGCCGTCGGCGCCTCGTCGCCGATCCCGGCGGCCGGCGCGATGCTGCTGCGCGCACGGAACGCGCAAGCGGGCAAGCCGCCGGTCCGCATCTCGATCCTCGGCTCGAGCCGGCACAATTTCTTCACCAATGGCGGCGTCGAGCTGTTCGACTGCGCCGCGCAGGGCCGCGTCGACGCGTTCTTTCTCGGCGGCGGTCAGATCGACGGCAGCGGCAACATCAACCTGGTCGGCACCGGCGACTATCCGCGGATGGATGTGCGCTGGCCGGGCTCGTTCGGCTCGGCCTATCTCTACCATCTCATTCCGCGGGTGATCCTGTTTCGCGAAGAGCATTCGCCGCGCGTGTTGGTGCCGAAGGTGGATTTCGTCAGCGCCGCCGCGACCACGCCGGAGGTGAAGCGGCGCGGCGGCCCGCAGGCGCTGCTGACCAATCTGGCGCTGTTCGATTTCGACCGCGAGCGCGGCGGCTTCCGGCTGCGCTCGGTGCACCCGGGCTACTCCGCCGACGACGTGCGCGATCGCACCGGATTCGATTATGCGGTGCCGGAGATCGTGCCGCCCACGCCCGCGCCGGACCGGGCGACGGTCGAGCTGATCCGCGGCCGGATCCTCGACGAGCTCGCCGAATGCTATCCGGAATTCGCGCGCGCGATGGCTGCAGCGGCTTAGCTAGCGATCCAGGCTACGCCTGTCCATGCTGGTGCCGACGCCAAAATTGGATCGCCAATTGGATGGATAGGCCACCGCGCGCCGCGGGGCGGGCATTTTGAACTCGGCAAATCCGCCAAGGCTCAAATGGACGAACGAGTAAGAAAACTCAGGCCCATCGCCATTCCGCGGAGCTATGCTGCGACCGGAACGGTTTGCCGCCACTGGTAGCGGCGGGTCTGGCGCACGCGCCGTCCACGATGCCCGGGGGGCCAAAGCCGCCCGTCGACTCGGTCGGCATCATGCGATGCCCCGCGCCGGTGAAACCGGCGCACGGGCAAGCCGCGCGCCGCCTTCAGCGTTGATCAGTTTCACCGTTGATCAGTGACGTGCCGCCGCAGCACCGGCATAGACACCGGCAATGAAGGCCGCCGCCGCTCCGGCAACGGGCGCCAGCGCCGGAACGAACTTCGCGCCTGCCGCAGTATCGATGATCTGCTGCAGCGCATTGCCGTCCTTGGCCTGGGCGGACTCCTGGTAGATGCGCGTTGCGGCTGCTTCGATCTCGGCGAAGGTCGCCGTGCAGATCACCTTGTCGATGCCCTGATACGATACAGGTCCGGCTTTGCTGTCGTGAAGGTATTGGTGCGTGAGTTGCAGGCCACCACCGATGATCGCTCCTGCGGCTGCAGCGCCGAGCGCCAGCACGGCGGGCGCGATCTTCGGACCGAATTCCTTCGCGCCCGCTGCTCCTGCTTCCGCGAACGCCAGAGCCGGCATGTGCAGCCAGGACACGGGAATGTTCGCCAGCGCGGCTCTGACGTCTTCATTTGCATTCATGGGATACTCTCCTCGGTTGGGTTTGATTGGACCAGACGACTTTCGCCAGCGCCTTCCCGCGGCCGCAGGTACCGACGAACGACTCCGCTCAACCTGCGGAGGCGCCCTTCGGTCAGGCGGGCGCCGCGATACGGCGCAGGATTTGTTCGATCTCGTTGTGGTGCTGCATGACGCGTTGCACGACCCGCACGTGATCATCGGCACTGTTCGTTGCGTCCGCGCCTGCGTGGCAATGCGGGCATTCCGGCTCTCCCTGATAGAAGAAGTGCTTGCAGGACTCGCAGAGCAGCAGCTGGTCCAGCCTCGCCGCCGCGTCAGGCGCGAGATCCTGGAACTCGTCGCTCGCGTACACTTCCTGGCCGTATCGGCCGCCGTGGGCGTCCTCGATCATGATGTCGAAGCAGCCATGGTCGAACGGCTGTCGTCCCGATGGCCTCGTCCGCTGCACGATCACCTCGCGCCAGCCGCGTTCGGCCAGCCGCAATACCCGGTAGTGGCAGAACGGATTGTTGCCAGGCCGTCCCGACAGCACGTGCGTGGTCCAACTGCACCCGGCGCGGCACATCGGACCGTAGTAGCACTTGGCGCAGAACCCCCAGCGGCGCCCGCGGCTCTCGTCGAGATCGCGCATGAAACGCAGTTCGGCGCTGTCGTTCCAGATGTCGGTAAATGATCGATCGCGGATATTGCCGCCGACATAGGCGGCCGTAGGGAGCGACGGGCAGCCCTTGATGGCGCCGTCAGCCTCGATTCCCAGGCCAGCCCGTCCGGCCTGGCAGCCGCCGTAGTATTCGAATCGTCCGGAGATACTGCGCCAAGCCGCTTCGTATGGGCCAAAATACCCGATGTTGTTACCGGGCATAAGCTGCAGGCCGCGATCGAGGCCCTCTTCGAACAGTGCAAACAGCTCCGGCATCAGCGCAGCGAGATCGAAGGGCTGCAGCAGCAAGGATGGAGCATCGGCCGCATTGCCCATGGGCACGGTGAGCTGAATCTGCCAGGCGGAGGCCCCGGCGTCGATGATCGTATCGAAAATGTCGCGCAGGCCGCCCAGGGTAAGACGATTGACCTGCGAGTTGGCGGTCGCCATCAGCCCATGCTTTCGCGCGTTCCGGATCGCGGCCACCGCTTGGCCGTGGCTGCCCTTGATACCGCGGAGCCGATCATGTGTAGCGGCCGGGCCGTCGATGGAAACGCCGACGGTCTTGAGTCCGGCGCGCGCGGCTGCTTCGATCTTCGCTTCCGTGAGTGCCCGGGCGCCGGTCTGCAGGCCGCAGACAATGCCGTTGCGAGTGATCTCCTCGACGAGGACCAGCCAATCGGGGCGGAGGTAAGCTTCGCCGCCGATCAGAACGATCTCCTTGGTGCCAGCGCGCGCAAGTTCGCCAATCAGAGCGATGCATTCCGCGGTGGTCAGCTCGTCATTGCGAGGTGCGCCGGCCCGGGACCCGCAATGGCTGCACTTCAGGTTGCAGAGGAGCGTGATCTCCCAGACCACATAGCGCGGTTGAGCGGTAGGCAAGCCGCCGGAAGGGATTGATCGGACCGGCATCTCGGTATCGGCGTGGGGTACACGAGAGAACATGAAATTTGCCGCGACATCGTTGACGATTGGTATCGTAAAATACTAACCTTAGATTGTATAGAGGACGAGGGAGGCGAATTTGGCGAAGGAAGGCGTTCCAGGCGGAGTGGTGCCTCTGTACGGCCTTGCGATCGGCAATGCGCTCGCAAGTGGCGGTATCACTCTGGACGAGTTGGTCACATTGCGCTCGCACGCGAAGGCGATCGTCGACGCTCAAGGCGATCTGGTTTCTGCGGTGAACGCGCTCGACGAGGAAATCGTCAAGCGCGGCGGACAGGCGGCCGCCAAGGGCGCGGCGCCTGCCGAGGTGGTGCCATCCGAACGCTTCACCGTGCAGATCACCGGCCTTCCGATCGAGCCACAGGCGAGACAGAGCATCGAGCAGGCCGTCAATAATGCGGTGAAGGCTGCCATTGCCGCTCACGACAGCGGCGGCGACCTGAAGATCACGGCGTTGTCTCAAATCCAATCGTTCGGGGGAACGCACGGCGGCGCCACTGCGGGTCTGATCGCCACGATCGATCTTCAGTCAGCGCCTTGAAGGTCTGGAGGGCGACATCATGACCGAGAAGAGTACAGCTGGCGGAATCGCATCCTTCGCCGGTGGAGCAATCATGGTCTATGGCGTTGCCATTGGCAACGCGTTGGCGGCGGCCGTCAAAGGGCCCGCATCCATCGACGATCTGGTGTCGTTGCGCGACCATGCGCGCCAGATCGTCGGCGTCCAGGGTGATCTTGTTGCGGCGCTGGCCGCTTTGGACGCTGAGATTGCGAAGCGTGGAGGCGACAAGGCGGCGCCCGCGCCGGAGATGGAGCGCTTCGTCGCTCAGATCGATGGCGGTCCGCTCTCCGGCCAGTTGAAGTCTGAGATCGAGCAAGCCATTCAGAAGGCGGTGACGGCTGAAATCGCAAAGCTCGATACGCGCGGCGACATGGTTGCGACGCAGCTGTCGCAGATCAAGGCGTTCGGAGCGGGACCTGGCTCCCACATTTACGGAGCTGTCTATCGACCGAAGCTGGATAATCCCTGAGTGCGGTCGAATGCCCGGCACACGTTCGGATCACGGCGATGTCCAGACCAAGCAAGCCGGGCGAGGCGAGAGCTAATCGAGAGGCGTTCAGGCGATGTCCGATGCAGCATCCGTGAAGCCGAAGTCGGTGCCGATGTGCCCGAGTTCGCGCTGCGCCGACGGCAACACGCTGCTCGGCATCGTCAATGCCGAGGGCCGGATCGATTTCATTCCCGAGCGCTTCGAGGTCGACGCCGCCTTCGTCGCGATCGCCCGGCAGGGACGTCCGCCGGAACAGCGCTTCCGCTTCTCGTCGCCGTGCCTCGCGCGCGACTGCGGAAAGTGGGACGGCAAGCGCTGTGGCGTCGCCAAGATCCTGAACGAGCACGGGCTGGAGCTCTTGCCGAATGAGCGGACCGTGGCGCTGCCGCGGTGTTCGATCCGCGCGAACTGCCGTTGGCACGGCGACTACGGCGATGCGATCTGCGCGGTCTGCGCCTGGGTGGTCACGGAAAGCGGCAATCGGCTCGAACCGCCGGCTTGATGTTTGCGAGCCGAGACATCAGGGGGACGGAAATGGCCAAGGGCATTTCGCTGCATATCGGTCTCAATCGGCTGGATCCGAAGCACTATGCTGGGTGGGACGGCAAGCTGAACGCCTGTGAGAATGATGCGCGCGCGATGGAGGCGATTGCGAAGACGGCGGGCTATCGGACCGGCATTCTGCTCAGCGAGCAGGCCACGCGCGGCGCCGTGACCGACATGCTGACGATGGCCGCCCGCGACTTGAACAGCGGAGACATTCTGCTGCTGACCTATTCGGGCCACGGCAGCCAGGTTCCGGACCTCGATGGTGACGAGATCGACGCACTCGATGAGACCTGGTGCCTCTATGACGGACAGATGATCGATGATGAACTCTATCGCGTGTACGGCGCGATCGCCGATGGCGTTCGTGTTCTGATTCTCTCCGATTCCTGCCATAGCGGCACTGTGGCCAAGGTGAGCTACTACGAGATGGCGCAGGCCGCCGGCTTCGCCGGGAATTTGGATATCGCCGTGGCCGGCAGGGCCGCGACGAAAGGGATCAGCTATGCGCCCAAGTTCTTGCCGCAGGATATCGCCCTTCGTACGTATGAGCAAAACCGCGCATTTTATGAAGCCATCGGCCGGGCCGCGAAGGGCGCGCCGGGTGCGGAGTCGAGCGATGTCGCCAAGGCCAGCATCCGTCTGATCTCGGGCTGCCAGGACAATCAGGTGTCATTCGATGGCGCCATCAACAGCGTCTTCACCGCGGCGCTGCTGCTGGTCTGGGCGAACGGTCAATTCAAGGGCAACTACAACGATTTCCACCTTCAGATTCAGCGCAAGATGCTGCCGACGCAATCGCCGAACCATTACAGGACCGGCAAGGAAGATCGTGAGTACGACAGCCAGCGCCCGTTCACGATCTAGCTAGATCACTGCCGTGATCCGCGCGTGATCACCTGCCCCGCACGCGCCTTCTGGTGCGTGCCCTGCCACCAGGTCAGCGCGCCATTGACGATGACGGCCTCGATGCCGGCGGCCGGCACGCAGGGGGCATCATAGGTCGCGCTGTCCCGGACGCTGGCGGCATCGAAGATCGTGATGTCGGCATGGTTGCCGACCGCGATCGTGCCGCGTCCCTCGACGCCGAAATTCCGCGCGGTCAGTCCGCTCATCTTCCACACCGCGGTCTCCAGCGAGAACAGCTCGAGCTCGCGGCAGTAGTAGCCGAGCACGCGCGGGAACGTGCCCCAGAGCCGCGGATGCGGACGCTCGCCGAACGGCAGCCCGTCGGAGCCGATCATGGTCGGCTCGAAGGCGAGGATGGTCTGCACGTCGGCCTCGTCCATCGCGAAGTAGATCGCCGACGCCGGCTGCAGCCGCTTGGCGGCTTCGAGCCGGTCGACGCCCCAGCCCGCGGCGATGTCGGCGAGATCCCGACCCGCCATTTCCGGATGGGGTCCGGAGGCCGCGACGACGACCTTGACCTGCAGCTTGGCCGGGTCGGTGTGCAGCATGGTCGACGAGGCGTTGTAGGGATAGCAGTCGAGTGCGACGCATTGGCAGCTCATCGCCTTCGTGATCAGCGGCAGCGTCTCCCTGGTGCGGCCGAAATTCGCTGGCCCCACCACCTTGTGATGCGAGATCACGACCTGGACGTCGAGCGCCTTGCCGATGGCAAAGCTCTCCTCCAGCGACTGGATCACCTCGTTCGCCTCGTTGCGCATATGCGTGGCATAGACGCCGCCGCTGCCTGTGAGCGGACGGCACACCTCGATGATCTCCTCGGTCGGCGCCGCCTCCGCCGGCGGATAGAACGTCCCGGTCGAGACGCCGATGGCGCCGGCGTCGAGCGCCTCCTGCACATGCGCGCGCATCTCGGCGATCTCCACGTCCGTCGCGGCCCGGCCGAGGTCGCTCACGACCGACGCACGCAGCGCGGTGTGGCCGACCATGGGCGCCACGTTGACCGCCGCGGGCGCCGTGCGCAGCGCGGCGACGTAGTCGGCGAACGCGGCATACTCGACCACCTGTCCCTCGCTTGGCGATAGCAAGCCGAGCGGCATCGGCCGCGGCGAGCCCGGCTTCAGCGGCGCGATGCTGACGCCGCAATTGCCGGTCACGACGGAGGTCACCCCCTGCGAGACCTTGCAGGTCATGTCGGGATCGACCAGCACGGCGCTGTCGTCATGGGTGTGGGAGTCGATGAAGCCCGGCGCAACGATGAGGCCGGTGGCGTCGATCTCCCGCGTGGCTCGCCGGCCGTCAAGCCCGCCGATGGCGACGATGCGGCCGTCCTTGATGCCGACATCCGCCTCGAAGCGTGGCGCACGTGTGCCGTCGATGACGGTGCCGCCGCGGATGATCAGGTCGAAGGACTCGGACGAAGGCTGGTTGTCGGTCATGAAATCTCACGCGGAATTGTAGGAAGCCGGGAGACTATCCGCGAGCCGCACCGATGCGTCCAGAGCGATGCGCATGTGATCCGAGCCGGGCTGGACTGCATTGGAGGCGCGACGCGCGTCCGCCGTCGCCTTTCGTCCTGGCCACCCGGGACACACGATAGTGATAGGGACTCTGGCCAGGATTGATACGCCTCAACGGCGCGCGACCTCTCTGGCGCCATCCATCCTCCGGGAAGCAACCTGCGGAGGTACGTCATGAAAGCCCTGGTCTATCATGGTCCCGGCCAGAAATCTCTCGACGAGCGCCCGAAGCCGACCATCATCGAGCCTGGCGATGCGGTGGTCAAAATCCTGAAGACGACGATCTGCGGCACCGACCTTCACATTCTCAAGGGTGACGTGCCGACATGTACACCGGGCCGCATTCTCGGCCACGAGGGCGTCGGCGTGGTCGACGCGGTTGGCAGCGCCGTGCGCGCGTTCAAGCCGGGCGACCACGTCATCATCTCCTGCATCTCGGCCTGCGGAACCTGCGACTATTGCCGGCGCGGCATGTATTCGCATTGCCGCCATGGCGGCTGGATCCTCGGCAACAAGATCGACGGCACGCAGGCGGAGTATGTTCGCACGCCTCACGCCGACACCAGCCTCTACCACGTGCCGCCTGGGACCGAGGAGGATGCGCTGGTGATGTTGAGCGACATCCTGCCGACCGGTTTCGAATGCGGCGTGCTCAACGGCAAGGTCGAGCCGGGATCGGCGGTGGCGATCGTCGGCGCCGGCCCGATCGGATTGGCGGCGCTGCTGACGGCACAGTTCTATTCGCCGGCCGAGATCATCATGATCGACCTCGACGACAGCCGGCTCGAGGTCGCCACCCGCTTCGGCGCCACCAGCGTCGTCAACAACGCCGACGGCAAGGCCGTCGAGAAGGTCCTGGCGCTGACGAATGGCCGCGGCGTCGACACGGCGATCGAGGCAGTCGGCATGCCCGCCACGTTCGTGACCTGCGAGGACATCATCGCCCCCGGCGGCACCATTGCCAATGTCGGCGTGCATGGGGTCAAGGCCGACCTGCATCTGGAGAAGCTGTGGGACCGCAACATCGCGATCACGACGCGGCTGGTCGATACGGTGACGACGCCGATGCTGCTGAAGACGGTGCAGTCGCGCAAGCTCGAACCGAAGCGGCTGATCACCCATCGCTTCAGGCTTGATCAGATCCTCGATGCCTACGAGACGTTCGGCGCCGCGGCCAAAACCCATGCGTTGAAGGTTCTCATCGAGGCATAGGCCTCCCGACCCGTACGCCGCGGCGCTCAGCCTGCCGGACGCCGCTGCGCGACGATCTGCCGGTAGAGTTCGGCGTAACGGCCGGCGCGGTGGCGCCAGGAGACGTCGGTCAGCATCGCATTGAGCTGCATGCGGGTCCAGTTCGAGGCGTTGCTGCGCGCGGCGTAAAAGGCCGCAGCGGCGCGGCGCAGGGTCTGATCGAGCGCCTCCGCTGTCACGGACGCGCACTTGAACCCGGTTGCGGCGACGCCGGCCTCGGTCTCGTCAATGACGGTGTCGGCGAGACCGCCCACCGCAGTGACGATCGGCAGCGCACCGTAACGCAGGGCGCAGAGCTGCGTCAGCCCGCACGGCTCGAACCGCGACGGCACCACCAGCGCATCGCAGCCGGCCTGGATGAGATGCGCCAAGTCCTCGTCGTAGCCGATGACGACGCCGATCTTTCCGGGATCGTTCGCGGCCGCGGCACGGAACGCGTCGCGCAGCTCGGCCTCGCCGTCGCCGAGCAGCGCCAGCTGGATGCCGCTACTGGTCAAGGTCGGCAGGCAGGACAGCAGCAGGTCGAGCCCCTTCTGCGAGGTCAACCGGCTGACGACGCCGAGCAGGAACGTCTCCGGCGCCACCTGCAGGCCCATGCGCGTCTGCAGCGCGGCCTTGTTGGGCGCCCGCGCCTCGATCCGGTCGATGCCGAAATGCGAGGCGATCGCCGGATCGCTGCCGGGATCCCACACCGCCGTGTCGATGCCGTTGAGGATGCCGACGAGGTCCGACGCACGCTGACGCAGCAGGCCGCCGAGGCCCATGCCCTGCTCGTCGCTCTGGATTTCCCGCGCATAGGTCGGCGACACCGTCGTGATCTTGTCGGCGAACTGCAGACCCGCCTTGAGGAAGCTGATGTCGCCGTAATATTCGAGGCCGTAGATCGAGAAGGATTCCGGCGGCAGGCCGAGCGGTGGCAGGAAGTGGCGCGGAAAGCGGCCCTGGAACGCCAGATTGTGCACGGTCACGACCGTGCCGGGATGCGGCCGGTGGCTGTACAGCAGATAGGCCGGCACCAGCCCAGCCTGCCAGTCGTGGCCGTGGACGACATCGGGCACGAAAGCCGGCACCGCGCCGAGGCCGATATAGGACGCCGCGCGGGCCAGTGCCGCGAAGCGGAACGCATTGTCCGGCCAGTCCTTGCCGTCGGGCCCCAGATAGGGGTTGCCCTCGCGGTCGTAGAGATGCGGTGCGTCGAGCACGAACAGGTCGAGCGCGCCATGGCTGCCGCCGAGCAGCCGGGCGTTGCCGCCGAAGAAGTTCGGCAGCGAGCTGATCTCGCTGGCCTGCTCCAGCGCCTTCATGACTGCGGGATAGCCGGGAATCAGCGTGCGGACCTCGACATCCTCCGCCATCAGCGCCCACGGCAGGGCGCCGACGACATCGGCGAGGCCGCCCGTCTTGACGATGGGATAGACCTCCGACGCAACCGACAGAACGCGCAGTGGCGTCATGAATTGAGCCCGTCGATCATCGGCTGGGTAATCAAGGTCACGCCGTTCTCCGTGGTCCTGAACCGCTTGGCGTCGAATTCCGGATCTTCGCCGACCACCAGCCCCTCCGGAATCTGCACGCCGCGATCGACCACCACGTTGGTCAGGCGCGCATGGCGCGCGACGTTGACGTAGGGCAACAGCACCGCGTTCTGCAGCTTGGCATAGGAATGCAGATGAGCACCGGTGAACAGCAGCGAGCGCTGCACCTGGGCGCCGGAGACGATGCAGCCGCCTGAGACCAGCGAGCAGGTCGCCTCCCCGCGGCGGCCGTCCGTGTCGTGAACGAACTTGGCCGGCGGCGTGATCTCAGAATAGGTCCAGAGCGGCCAGGAGCGATCGTAGAGATCGAGCTCGGGCACGACGTCCGTCAGATCCAGATTGGCCGCCCAATAGGCGTCCACCGTTCCGACGTCGCGCCAGTAGCTGCCCTGATCGTGGGCGGCGCGGACACAGGAGCGCGAGAACTGGTGCGCCACGGCGCGGCCGTTTCTGACGATGTAGGGAATGATGTCGCGGCCGAAATCATGGTTGGAATTCGGGTCCGCTGCGTCGCGCTTCAGCTCCTCGAACAGGAATTTGGCGTCGAACACGTAGATGCCCATGCTCGCGAGCGACTTGTCGGGCTTGCCCGGCATCGGCGGCGGATCGGCCGGCTTCTCGATGAAGTCGCGGATCGTGTCGTCCTCATTGATGTGCATGACGCCGAAGCCTGAGGATTCCTCGCGCGGCATCTCCAGGCAGCCGACGGTGACGTCGGCGCGCTGGTCGACATGCTGCTGCAGCATCAGCTCGTAGTCCATCTTGTAGATGTGGTCGCCGGCCAGCACGACGATGTATTTCGTGTTGTAGGTCTCGAGAATGTCGATGTTCTGGTACACGGCGTCGGCCGTGCCGACGTACCACATCGTCTCGGAGACGCGCTGGCTCGCCGGCAGGATGTCGAAGCTCTCGTTGCGCTCGGGGCGGAAGAAGTTCCAGCCCATCTGCAGATGGCGGATCAGGCTGTGCGCCTTGTACTGTGTCGCCACGGCGATGCGCCGGATGCCGGAATTGACGGCGTTCGACAGCGCGAAATCGATGATGCGCGACTTGCCGCCGAAATAGACGGCGGGCTTGGCGCGCCGGTCGGTCAGCTCCAGCAGCCGGCTGCCGCGTCCGCCAGCCAACACGAAGGCCAGCGCGTGACGGGACAGCGGCTCGGTCCGTGCGGCGGGTGCCATGGTTCTCCTCCCTGCAACTCTTTGTCGCGTCAAGATTTCCGCGGCCCGGGCAGAGGAGTCTCGCGATCGCGCTTCCTCGTCCGGTACTCACATATGACGGGGGAACAGCCAACCAGTTCCCAATGACGAGTGCAATGGGGAGCTTCAGCCCAGGCGATCCCAGGTTGCAGCCACGTCGTCCCAGCGCGGCGGGTCGGCGCCCTCGCGGGTGCAGGTGACGGCCGCACAGGCTGCGGCAAAGGCGAGCGCCTTGCGCATTTCGGTCTGGCTCAATCCTCTCAGGGCCTCCCGGTCAATGCGGCCGAGCTTGCGCAGCGCGAACAACAGCCCCGCCTGGAAGGAGTCGCCGGCGCCGATCGTATCGACCACCTCGATCGCGGGGACCGCGACCTCGACCGCGCCGGCCTGCGCATGCCAGCCGAGCGCCCCCTTGGGACCCCGCGTGACGACGACCAGGCTGGTGCCGCGCGCCAGCAGCGCGTCCGCCCGCGCAGCGTAGTCGTCGTGGCCATGCAGATAGTCGAAATCGACATCCGACATCTTGATCAGGTCGGCGCTCACGGCGAACCCATCCATGTCAGCGCGGTAGCCGGCCTTATCAGTCACCAGATTCGGACGGCAGTTCGGGTCGAAGGAGATCGTCACCGCGCCCTGCGTGGCGGCGATCAGTGCACGGGTCTCCGCGGCACCGAGATCGTGGATCAGCGTGGTCGATCCGACATGGATGGCGTCGATGTCTGCAAAGGCAATACTGCCTGGGCGGAACGTCCACTTCCGCGCGGCGGTCTCGGCGTCGTAGAAGGCATACTGCGCCTCGCTGCCGACATGGCGCACGAAAGCGAGCGTGGTCTGGTCCGGGCTGCGCGTGGCGTAGCCGAGGTCGACGTTCGAGCCTTGGGCATGCGCCGCGATCATGGTGCCGAACAGGTCGGTCGAGATGCCACCGACGAAGCCCGTGGGCGCGCCGAGCCGCGCTACGCCGACGGCGACGTTCAGGCAGGAGCCGCCGACCACTGGCCGCAAGGCATCGCGCCCGTCGGCCAATCTGGCCGGGACGAAATCGATCAGCGCGTCGCCGCAGCTCAGGATCATCAGCGTGCCTCCTCATCGGCACCATGCATCACGGAACGGCTCTCGCGATCAAGCGTCCGCAGCATGCCGTGGATGCGCCGCTTGCGGCGATGGAAGGCCGCGATGTTCGGATCGGTCGGGTCGCTGAGACGCCCGAGCGAGGACATCGAGGCCATCGTATCGCCGATCGAGCGGAAAGCGCCGCTGGCGACCGCGCCGAGCATGGCCGCACCGAGCAGCACCGGCTCCTGGGTGCCCGGCAGCGCCACCGCCATCCCGGTCGTATCTGCCATGATCTGGCGTACCAGCGGGCTGCGTGAGGCGCCACCCGCCATGACCAGCGTCCGGCTGGTAACACCGTTGGCGGCGAAGGCATCGATGACGTCGGCAAGGCCATAGGCGAGCCCGCACAACCCGGCCATGAACAGCCGCTCCATCGCGGAGACGTCGGCATCGAGATCGAGGCCGGCAATGACGGCGCGCGAGTCCGGGTCGGCATAAGGCGAGCGGTTGCCGAGAAATTCCGGGAGAATGTGAAGATCACGCGCCAGCAGCGCCGCGCTGCCGGCATTCGGCACCCGCGCCATGATCCGTTTTTCGAGCAGGGTGATCAGGTCGAGCCCTTCCGCGCGCGCCGCAGCGGTCGCCTCGGCCGCGGCCGGGTGCGAGCGCAGCAGATGATCGATCGCCGCCCCCGCGGCAGACTGGCCACCCTCGTTGAGCCAGAACCCAGGCACCATGCCCTGATAATACGGTCCCCACACGCCGGACACGAAGGACGGCACCCGTGTCGTCGCCATGATGCAGGCCGAAGTCCCCATGATGTAGGCGAGCCGGTCGCAGACATCGACCTCCCCGCCGTCAGCCGCGCGGCCACCGATGGCGCCGATGCCGCCGGCATGGGCATCGATCAGCGCGGCTCCGACCGGCGTACCCGCGACGAGCCCGAGTTGTTCGGCCGCGTCCTGCGACAGCCCACGGCCGAGCGGCGTACCGGGCGCGACGATCTCGGTGCCGATCCGCGCGTAATCCTCGCGGACGAAATCCTCCAGCCCGATACGGCGAAAGAAGGCCGCGCTCCAGCGCGTCTCGTGCGCCAGATAATTCCATTTGCAGGTGACGGTGCACATCGAGCGCGCCAGAGAGCCTGACGCACGCCAGGTGAGGAAGTCGGCGAGATCGAAGAAATGGCCGGCCGCATCGAAACTCTGGCGCAGATGCCGCTTCAGCCACAGCAGCTTCGGCATCTCCATCTCCGGCGAGATCGAGCCGCCGACATAGCGCAGCACCTCGTCTTGGGTCGCATTGATGTCGCGGGCCTCGGCCAGAGCGCGATGATCCATCCACACGATGACATTGCGGCCGGCGTCGCCGGAGCCGCTGACGGTGACCGGCGCGCCCTGGCGGTCCAGCACCACCAGCGAGCAGGTGGCATCGAAGCCGATCCCCTTGATCAGCTCCGGCGCGATCGCGGCTTCCGCTAGCGCGGCTTTGACCGACGCGCAGCACGCACGCCAGATGTCGTCGGACGACTGCTCGACGACATCGCCGGCCTCGTGCCAAGTCTGGATCGGATGCCGCGCCGCGGCAAGCAGCCGGCCGTTGCCGTCAAAAATCCCGGCGCGCGTGCTGGTTGTGCCGACATCGACACCGATGAACGCCTGCCGCATGTTTCGCTCCCGTCAATTTTGACGCGAGCTTACCAGCAAGTGTAGCCGCCATCGACAACGACGACGCTGCCGGTCATCAAACTTGCGGCTTCCGAGGCCAGGAACAGCACCACCGAGGCGATCTCCTCGACCTGCCCCATCCGTGCCATCGGGGTTCCACCGATCCAGGCGTCGTACATCCGCGGATTGCTCTTCACGAAGGCGTTCAGCGGAGTCTCGATATAGGTCGGCGCGACCGCGTTGACGCGGATGCCCCGCGCGCCCCATTCGGCCGCCAGCGACTTGGTCAGATGGTGCACCGCAGCCTTGGACGCGTTGTAGAAGCACTGCTCCTGCGGCTTGTTGACGATGAAGCCGGACATCGAGCCGATGTTGACGATGGCGCCACTGTTGGCCGCCAGCATGTGCTTGCCGAAGGCGCGGCAGCACCAGAAGGTGCCGTTGAGATTGACGTCCAGCACGTTCAGCCAGTGCTCGTCGGTGACGGTCTCGGCCGGCGTCTCGCTGCGCGCGATGCCGGCATTGTTGACGAGGATGTCGATGCCGCCGTAGCGCGCGACCAGATCGTCGGCCACCTCGTTGACCTGAGCCGAGTTGGTGACGTCCATCAGCGCGGTCTCGGTGTCATAGCCCTTGGCCTTCATCGCCGCCTGCCCGTCCGCCGCCGCCTTGGCGTCGCGATCGGCGATCACGACATGCGCGCCCGCCTCCGCCAGCGCCTCGACGCAAGCCAGGCCAATGCCCTGCCCGCCGCCGGTGACCAACGCGGTCTTGCCGTTCAGTTTGAATTTTTCGAGGTACATCGTCGTGGTCCGTTGTTGTCGTTGACGCCCGAAGGGGACGTCACCTCTCATGCGAAGATCGAATTGCCGCTCTCGTCGAAGCGGTAGATGCGGCTGGGCTCGGGCCGCAGCGTCACAGTGTCGCCGGCACTGAGTCGTTTCTCGCCGACGACGCGCACGGTGAGCGTCCCGAGCGCGCCGGCATCGACGTAGAGAAAGGTGTCGCTGCCGAGATGCTCGGCGATCACCACCTTGCCGGGCCAGCCCTCGCCGCCGTCGTCGACGACCGCGACATGCTCGGGCCGCACGCCGATCGTGGTCGCATGGTGTTTGTCCGCTTCCGCGCCGGTGATGAGGTTCATCTTCGGCGAGCCGATGAAGCTGGCGACGAACAGATTGGCGGGGCGCTGATAGAGCTCGATCGGCGAGCCATATTGCTCGATGCGGCCGGCGTTCAGCACCACGATCTTGTCGGCCATGGTCATGGCCTCGACCTGGTCGTGCGTCACGTAGATCGCGGTGGTGCCGAGCTGCTTCTGCAGCCGCGTCACCTCGAGCCGCATCTGCACGCGCAGCGCGGCATCGAGATTGGACAGCGGTTCGTCGAACAGGAACGCTTTGGGCTCGCGCACGATGGCGCGGCCGATCGCGACACGCTGGCGCTGGCCGCCGGACAGCTCGCGCGGCTTTCGATCGAGATAGGGCGTGAGGTTCAAGGTGGCCGCGGCCGCCTCGACCTTCTGGTTGATCTCGGCCTTGGGCAGCCCGGCCATCTTCAGGCCGAAGGCGATGTTGCCGCGCACGCTCATATGCGGATACAGCGCGTAGGACTGGAACACCATCGACAGGCCGCGCTTGGCCGGCGGCACATCGACGACATTGTTGCCGTCGATCAGGATCCGTCCGCCGGAGACGTCCTCGAGCCCCGCGATCAGCCGCAGCAGCGTGGTCTTGCCGCAACCGGAGGGGCCGACGAACACCACGAAGGCGCCGTCGGGAATGTCGAGATCGGCGCCCTTGATGATGTGGACCGGCCCGAACGATTTCTGCACACCTTCCAGCGTGATCCGTCCCATGGTCAGCCCTTTCGTTACTTTACTGCGCCGAAGGTCAGCCCGCGCACGAGCTGCTTCTGGCTGAACCAGCCGATGATCAGGATCGGCGCGATCGCGAGCGTGGACGCCGCCGACAGCCGCGCCCAGAACAGGCCTTCCGGGCTCGAATAGGACGCGATGAAGGTCGTCAGCGGCGCCGCATTCAATGTCGACAGGTTCAAGGTCCAGAACGCCTCGTTCCAGGCCAGGATCAGGTTCAGGAGAAGGGTCGAGGCCAGCCCCGGGATCGCCATCGGCGTCAGCACGTAGATCAGCTCGCGCCCGATCGTGGCGCCGTCCATCCGCGCCGCCTCGAGGATGTCCTTCGGGATCTCCTTGAAGTAGGTGAACAGCATCCAGATCACGATCGGCAGGTTGCCGAGGCACAGGATGAAGACCAGCCCGGTGCGGGTGTCGAGCAGACCGAAATTCTTGTAGATGAGATAGATCGGCACGAGCACGCCGACCGGCGGCATCATCTTGGTCGAGAGCATCCAGAGCAGGATATCCTTGGTGCGCTTGGTCGGCGCAAACGCCATCGACCACGCCGCAGGGATCGCGATCAGCATCGCGATCAGGGTCGAACCGCCGGCGATGATCAGCGAGTTCAGCGCGTGGTGCAGATAGTCGCTGCGCTCCTGCACGGTGACGTAGTTCTCGGTGGTCCAGTGGAAGAACAGGAACGACGGCGGCGTCGCGAACGCCTCCAGCTCGGTCTTGAAGCTCGCCAGCACCATCCACAGGATCGGGAAGAAGATCACGAAGCCGGCCAGCCACGCGGCCACGGTCGAGATCGCGACATGACGTCCGGTGACCTTGCGCGCCATGGTCAGGCCTCCAGATTGCGGCCGACGATGCGGACCAGGAAGAAGGCGACGATGTTGGCGATGACCACCGCGACGAGGCCGCCGGCCGAGGCGGTGCCGACGTCGAACTGGATCAGCGCCTGAGAATAGACCAGGAAGGCGATGTTGGTGGTCTGCAACCCCGGCCCGCCGCCGG
Organism: Bradyrhizobium sp. SZCCHNS3052; assembly: GCF_032484495.1. Classification (NCBI taxonomy): domain Bacteria; kingdom Pseudomonadati; phylum Pseudomonadota; class Alphaproteobacteria; order Hyphomicrobiales; family Nitrobacteraceae; genus Bradyrhizobium; species Bradyrhizobium sp. SZCCHNS3052. The sequence continues at coordinate 65,401 of NZ_JAUETB010000011.1, forward strand.
TGGTGACGAAGATCTCGGCGAACACCGTGAGCAGGAAGATGGTCTCGATCAGGATCACCACCGTGATCGGGCGCGCCAGATGCGGCACGGTCAGATAGATGAAGCGCGACAGCGCGCCGGCGCCATCCATCTCGGCGGCTTCCTTCTGCTCCTCGTCGAGCGACTGCAGCGCGGTCAGCAGGATCAGGGTCGCGAACGGCAGCCACTGCCAGGCGACGATGAAGATGACCGCGAGCAGCGGCGCGTCGGTGAACCAGTCGATCGGCGTCAGCCCCAGCGAGGTCGCGATCCAGGCAAACAGGCCGGACACCGGATGCATCAGCAGGTTCTTCCACACCAGCGCGCTCACCGTCGGCATCACGAAGAACGGCGCGATCACCATCAGGCGGATGATGTTGCGGCCAATCACGGGCTGGTCGAGCAGGATCGCGAGGGGAATGCCGAGACCGATGGTCAGCAGCAGCACCGAGCCGACCAGCACCAGCGTATTCTGCAGCGAGGCGAGGAAGGCGGGATCGGTGAGGAAGTAGGTGAAGTTCTCGAAGCCGACGAAGCTCTCCGAGCCGGGATCGAGCAGGCTGTAATGCAGGGTCGAGAAGTAGATCGTCAGCGCCAGCGGCACGATCATCCAGATGAACAGCAGGATGACCGCCGGCGACATCAGCGCGCGGGCGAGGAGTTGCGTCTGCCTGGTGGCCATTGCCGCTGTCCATTTGCTCGATGAACACTGCCGTCATTGCGAGCGACGGGAAGCAATCCACAATCACGGGGGGACTCTGGATTGCTTCGTCGCCTTCGGCTCCTCGCAATGACCACGCCGCCGTGAGAATAGAAGCCTCGGGCTCGGTGCACCTCGCCCCGCCTGCGGGGAGAGGTCGGATTGCATCGCCAGATGCAATCCGGGTGAGGGTGACTCTCCGCGAGCGCGGTATTCGTGGAGAGTCCCCCTCACCCCAACCCTCTCCCCGCAAGCGGGGAGAGGGAGCGCACCGTCGTCCGGGCGAGAGCTCGAACAACGTTGGAGAGAAAAAGCGGCCATCCCTGTGGGGAGGGATGGCCGCCAGTGATCAGCTCGGGAGGAGTTTCGTGTCGAGCTGATAACTTTGCGCGCCTATTTGATGTAGCCGGCGCGCTTCATCTCGCGTTCGGTGGAGGACTGTGCCGCCGCGAGCGCCGCATCGACGGTCATCGAGCCGGCGAGTGCCGCCGAGAACTGCTGCCCCACCGCGGTGCCGATGCCCTGGAATTCAGGAATCGCAGCGTATTGCACGCCGACGTAAGGCACCGGCTTGACCGTCGGCTTGTTCGGATCGGCGGCATCGATCGAGGCCAGGGTCAGCTTGGCGAACGGCGCGACCTTCAGATACTCCTCGTTCTTGTACAGCGAGGTGCGGGTGCCCGGCGGCACGTTGGCCCAGCCGTCCTTCGAGGCGACGAGCTTGAGATAGTCCTTGCTGGTCGCCCAGGCGATGAACTTCTCCGCCGCCTCCACCTTCTGCGAGCCGGCGGGGACCGCGAGGCTCCACGCCCACAGCCAGTTGGCGTTCTTGCCGAGCCCGGTGTTCGGCGCCAGCGCGAAGCCGACCTTGTCGGCGACTTTCGACTCCTTCGGATTGGTCACGAACGAGGCCGCCACCGTCGCATCGATCCACATCGCGCATTTGCCGGAGTTGAACAGCGCGAGGTTCTCGTTGAAGCCGTTCGAACTGGCGCCGGGAGGGCCTGCCTCCTTCATCAGCTCGACATACGTCGTCAGCGTCTTCTTCCATTCCGGCGTGTTGAACTGCGGCTGCCATTTCTCGTCGAACCAGCGCGCGCCGAACGAATTCGACATCGCGGTCAGGAACGCCATGTTCTCGCCCCAGCCGGCCTTTCCGCGCAGGCAGATGCCGTACACGCCGCCCTGCTTGTCGGTGAGCTTCTTGGCGGCGTCGACGACGAAGTCCCAGGTCGGGCTCTCCGGCATCTTCAGCCCGGCCTTGTCGAACAGGTCGGTGCGGTACATCACGAACGAGCTCTCGCCGTAGAACGGCGCTGCATAGAGCTTGCCGTCGACCGATACCGCGTCCTTGATCTTGGGCAGGATGTCGCCCGCGTCATAGTCGGCGCCGAGCTTGTCGAGCGGCACCAGCCAGTTCTTCTTGGCCCAGATCGGCACCTCATAGGTGCCGATGGTGAGGATGTCGAACTGGCCGCCCTTGGTGGCGATGTCCGTCGTCACGCGCTGGCGCAGCACGTTCTCTTCCAGCGTCACCCATTTCACGGAGATGTCGGGGTTGGCCTTGGTGAACTCGCTGGTAAGGCCCTGCATCCGGATCATGTCACCGTTGTTGACGGTGGCGATCGTCAGACTCGTCTCCGCCAGTGCGGGCGCATGTGTCAGCAGCGTGGCGGCGCCCAGCAGGGCGGCAAGCGTGCTCGTCCGAGTGAAGATGGTCTTCACGGTCTCCTCCCATTCCCGCGGTTATTGAATATATGCTCACGGGCTGAGCTGATGTTCACAACACTGATCGGGCTTTGTCAAGCATGCGCCGGCGCCCACAGGTTGTGCGACGCGACAGGGATCCGACCTTTGATAGAACAATGCGCAGCAGCGCCGCGGGCATTCACGCCAGGATGGCGCGCGCCGTGGCCTCGTCGGTAATCAGGCCGTTGACGAGCCGCCCGGTCAGCGCGGCGCGGATGGCCGGGATCTTCGCCGGTCCCAGCGCCGCCGCGATCGTCATCGCGCGGGCCGGCACCTCGGGCGGAATGCTGGTGAGCCTGCGGTTGGTGCCGCCGGCGATCACCCTGCCGTTGGCGTCATAGGCCCACCCGGTGATCTCGCCGATGGCCCCGAGCCGCATCATCTCGGTGAGCTCGTCGCGGGTGACGAAGCCGTCGACATGCATCTGCGCCTTCTGGTCCATCTGGCCGATGCCGACCAGCTTGAGGTCGGCCTTGTCGGCGACCGCCTTGACCTTGGCGATGGCATCGAGCCGGACCATGCGGTCGCGCTCGTCCTCGGTGCCCATCAGGAACGGCAGCGGCATCGGATAGTGCCGCGCGCCGGTGCGGTCGGCGAGCCGGCCGACGGTGTCGAAGAAGCTGGCGGAGCCGTCGGCCAGGATGTTGCCGACCAGCGAGACGATCTGGTGCTCGGGCCGGTCGACCGGCGAGACGCGCTCGACCGCGGCGCGCACCGCCCGGCCCGTGCCGAGCGCGATGATGACCGGCGTCTCGGCGCGCAGCGTCGTCTCCAGCAGGTTGGCGCAGCGTTCGGCGATCCCCGCCGCGCCGGCCGGCGCGGCCGGATCGGTCGGGACCACCTCGCAGTGCACCAGCGCGAAGCGCTCCTTGAGCTGCGCGGCCAGCGCCATGCACGAGGCGATCGGATGCTCGAGCCGGAACGTGATCAGCCGCTCGGCGAGGCACAGCGACACCAGCCGCTGCGCCGAGGCGCGCGACACCTGCAGCATCCGGGCGATCTCGTCCTGGGTATGGCCGGCGATGAAGTACAGCCAGCCGGCGCGAGCGGCATCGTCGAGCCGTGATTTGTCGCTGTCGCCCGCCATGACGCCGAGCCGGCCTCCCTTTCAGAACACGTCTTCCCGGCCGAGCGCGGCCCGACGCTGATCGGCCTGCACTATGCCACGGCGCTCACGGCGCCGGGAACCGAGGCGCGCCACCATCCCCAGGAGGAACGCGGCAGGGTCATCCAGACCAGATCATATGCTCTGATCGTGGGCAATAGCCCAATCTCGGCAGGTTGCGCCCAGCGTCGCGGACCCTCGCTCGGCGCACGACGGCTGCGCATCCCCGAGGGATGCGGCGGCTCGGCCGGCCGCTTAGCTCGGAAGCATGGCCCTCCCTTCTCTCGTGCGCCCCCACCGCGCCGCTCCGGTGTTCGTCTGCCGTAAATGCCTGAAGCGCAGCGATGACCCCAAAGCATTGAACAAGGCCTTGAAGAAGGCCATCAAGCAGGCGCTGGAATCCCACGACAGCCCCGGCAGCCGCGCAGGCGAGAAGCCCGCCCGCGTCATCGCGACGAGCTGCTTCGGCCTCTGCCCGAAGCGGGCGGTCGTGGTCACCGGGGGCGTCCACGCGGCACGCGGCGAATATGTGCTCGTCTCCGCAGCCATGGATGTGCCCACCGCCTTGGCGCTGCTGCGCGACGATCCAAACGGGCCGCGTTGAGTTCGTGATGGTGAACAAAACCTTGAGCCGGACGCTCGAGTCTCATCGGCGGTCTTGACACTTGCTTGGTGCGCCGCGGGCTTAGCTGGCGCATCACGTCATCAGCAAGCGCCGCCATGAGTCCCACCGCCACCATCGCAGTCTCCGGCATGCAAGCCGCCTCGCGCCGGCTCGAGGTGTCCGCCTCGAACGTCGCCAATGCCAGGAGCACGGGCGCGCTGCCCAATGCCGACGGCACGCTACCGGCCGGCGCGCCGAAGGCCTACGACCCGCTCGAGCTGGTGCAGAGCGACGTCGCCGGCGGCGGCACGCAGACGACCATCACGCGTTCGAGCTCGGGTACGTCCGCGAGCTACGATCCCACCGCGCCGTTCGCCAACAAGGATGGCCTCGTCGCCGCGCCCAATGTCGATCTCGCGCAGGAGATGATCAGCCAGCTCGTCGCCAAATACAGCTTCGCCGCGAACGCGAAAGTGCTGAAGGCGAGCGACGAGATGAGCCGCACCGTGATCGACATGAAGGTGTGAGCGCGACCCGTCTCCGGACAGGATCGCTCAGGTGATGGCTTCACCGGGTTCGGCCAGCACCTGCGGCTCCACCAGCAGCCCCTGCCGCTCATAGTGCCCGCGCGTCCGGCTGAAGCGCATCACCACCGCATGGCGTTTGCTCTTCGCCTTGGCCCGCCGCGACAGCAGCGCGTTGCCCGCGGGCAGAAACACGAGATCGCCGAGGCCGACGCATGAGAGACACGCCGGACCGCCATCCTCCATCATGAGGACATCGCCGGTCCCGCCGCAGCGATGACAGCTCCAGCCGTCCCGCGTCGGCACGATCGCCACCAGCTCCGGCGCCCGGCTCGCCTTCGCTGCCACACGCGCGCGCTTCTTCTCGGAGAGCGCCGGCGAGACCCAAAATCGTGCACGCTGACAAGGCGCGCATTATCCAGCAGAGCCGGCCGCGATCAAGAGCGGCGCGACCGCGGCATCGGCCACGCCGTGACGCGGCCCGATCCAACCGCGTGAGGAGATCTTCCTAGGCGCTTTTCGCGACCGCGCCCTGCCCCGTCCGCTCGCCGGTCACCTCGCCGGCCGGCTCCGGGCTCAGCCAGCGATAGATGAAGCCGCCGGCCGCGCCGCCGAGCAGCGGCGCCACCCAGAACAGCCAGAGCTGCGCCAGCGCCCAGCCGCCGACGAACAGCGCCGGCCCGGTGCTGCGCGCCGGGTTCACCGAGGTGTTGGTGACGTGGATGCTGATGAGGTGAATGAGCGTCAGCGCCAGCCCAATCGCCAGCGGCGCAAACCCGGCCGGCGCCTTGCCATGGGTCGCGCCCATGATCACGAACAGGAACATCATCGTCAGCACGACCTCGCTGAGCAGGCAGGCCCCGAGCCCATATTTGCCGGGCGAATGCTCCGCATAGCCATTGGCGGCAAAGCCGCTCGCCGTGCTGAAGTCCGGCGCCCCGCTGGCGATCGCATACAGCACGGCCGCGCCAACGATGGCGCCGACCACCTGCGCGATGATGTAGGGCACGATCAGCCCGGTCGGGAACCGCCCGCCACACGCCAGCCCAACGGTGACAGCCGGATTGAGATGGCAGCCCGAGATGTGCCCGATCGCATAGGCCATGGTCACCACGGTGAGCCCGAACGCGAGCGCCACGCCGAGCATGCCGATCCCGACATCCGGCACGCCGGCTGCGATCACCGCACTGCCGCAACCGCCGAACGTCAGCCAGAACGTCCCGATCGCCTCCGCCACGAGCTTGTTGTTGTTGCCGTTCATCATCGCCTCCCTGGGTGCGTGTGATGCCTTCTCCCCGCCACTACCGCTGATGGCGAAGATGACCACATCCGCAACCTGAAATCAAAGGCGGAGTCGGTGTTGCGGCGAGAGTCTGTCATCCCCAAACCCACAATGATGGCCAGTCCGTAGCAACCATTGAGTTGCGGCGAGACTGTCCGCACCAGGAGAGCTGCCGCGAACTAATCGTTACGACCAGCTCCAGCGCCCTACTTCGCATCGCACTCGCGGTCATGCGAAGACCTTTGATCGATCTCGGCTGAGGTCTCCGGAGGCTCTCGAATGCCGAAATGCCGATGCTGCTCCTCAGGCGGCCGGCATCCGAAACCTTCCCACCTTAAACAATTTAAGCGTGCAATTCCGGCTGATGTTGATTTAGCGCAATGGTTGTGCTGAGCGCTGCGATAAATGGATTGGCCTGGAACTCCAGAGAGAGTGTCCATATGGCCAATACTCAAGCGGGATTTCGCGACCCATCGCGACTTCGGGCTGCCCTACCTGAGGCCTTCGGGGTCATCAGCGGCATCATTGCCTTCGCGCCTCGACGCTGATGCCAATCTAGCGGAAGCCGATATGAGTGATGTTTTCATCAGCTATGCGAACGAAGACCGGACGCGGGCCGAAATGCTTGCGCGCGCACTTGAAGGCCGCGGTTGGTCGATCTTTTGGGACCGAACTATCCCGATCGGCGAGACATGGCGGGGAACCATCGGACGAGAACTCAACGAGGCGCGCTGTGTCGTCGTCATCTGGTCCAAGGCCTCGATCGCATCCGGCTGGGTGCAGGAAGAGGCGGACGATGCAAAACGACGAGGGATGCTGGTCCCGGTGCTCATCGAAGGTGTCGAGCCTCCGATCGGATTTCGGAGTCTACAGGCGGCGGACCTGTCAGATTGGAATGCCACGGAGCCGACCCAAGCGTTCCAGAGGCTGATTAATGATATCTCGCGGCATATCGTGTCCCCGTCCACACCGCCTGAACAGGTACACGCCGGAAAACCACCGCCAATTCCGCAGCCGGTCCCGAAACTCGCTGCACGGCGGAGCCGATGGACGCTGGCAATTGCTGCCGCAGCTATCGTGGTAACGGGTGCAATTGCCTATCAATTCGTGGGGCCGCAAGACACCTCGAGTGGCGACAATCTACGTGAGACACCTCGCACGAACGCAGCCGCCCAAAAGCCTCCCGGAGCGATAACAGCCGAAGAGCTCCCCGGAGCGACAACAGCCAAACAGTCTCCGGAAGTCACGCCCACCAACGAGGTGCCGCCGAGGAGCCTCAGCAACTACACACTGCAGATCAACCAGGACATCGATAGACAAGACATTGTGCAAGCTGATGGCCAAGTCGGCATTCGCAATTCGGACATCACCGCGTGCGCCTTGCAGTGCGACGTGAACCCGGCATGCGTGGCATTCAGCTTTGATCGTTGGAACAAGGTGTGTTTTCTAAAACGGAAAATCGTGACTTCGGTGCTGGAGCCACGCTCCGCAATCGGCATCAAAAAGCCTTTGGCGTTGCCGAACCGTTCAACACTGCCAGTACAAATAGGTATAGTGCACAATCATCGATTTGACGCACGACCAATCGCCACTGCCAACGTCTCCGACCTGACGGCGTGCCAAGTGGTCTGCTCCGGCGACCGACGGTGTGTGGCGTTCAGCTTCTTGAGAGGGAGCGGCCAGGCGAGGACCTGTCAGATCTTCGACAATGTACAAGATGCCTATATCGACGATCCTTCGGCGGACAGCGGCTGGAAAGAACAGCCCCGCTAGCGCTCGTGCAGGAGGCGACCATTCAATCCAAGCGGCTCAAAAGGTGCCAAGTTGCTGAGCTCGATGTTCCGCAAGAAATCTTCGGTATTGGCGCTCGCCGGACGACGGATCGATGGCGCTGATACCGTCCCCTCTCGCTTTCCGCCCGAAAGCATCCCAGTTGTGCGCCAACGGCTTGCCGACCTGCTCACCAGAGAACGCGTAGCCACCATCGTCAGCTCCGCTGCCTGCGGCGCTGACCTCCTTGCACTCGAGGAGGCGGAGCGCCTGAGTCTACGACGTCGTATTGTTGTGCCGGCTCCGCTGAAGCGATTTCGACAAACATCAGTGATCGATCGACCGGGCGATTGGGGCCGGCTGTTTGACCGTCTCGTCTCGGCTGCCGACGCAGCAGGAGACCTGATTGTGCTTTCCGGCAATCATACCAGCGACGCTGCCGTCTATGCCGCCGTGAACGAAGCTGTCATCCGTGAGGCCAAGACGCTTGCGCGAGAGGGTGCTCTGCATCGGCTCATCGCCGCAGTCGTCTGGGAGGGGGCAGCCAGATCCGGAAGCGACATAACCGGTCAATTCCGGAAATTGGCGGCGGAGGCAGGGTTTGAGGAGCGAGTCATCCTCACGCGCTCTGCGGCCAACGAAGCACAGGAGTACCTGCGAGGCCATCAGCTCTCGCTCGAACAAGTGAAGGATTTGGTGATCCGCCTCAAGAATGAGGACAGGTTCGGCACGGCGCGGAAAGTCCTTACGAGAGTTCGTGAAGAGTTGACCCCAGAGGTTGCTCTTCGGGCTTGGTTTGCTCAGCAGCACTCGCTGTGCACCTACAAAGATCCTGATTTGCCCGTTTTGAAGGCTCTTGATCAAGCGCTTGCGATCCTCAAAGGAACCTTCGATATCGCGAACACCTCTGACCAAGAGACTCTCGGCATCATGGGCGCCATTTGTAAGCGCTGCTGGCAGGCCACGGGGCAAAAGGACCAACTCGAACGCTCATATCACTACTACCGTCGTGGCTTCGATGTTGGTCCGGAGAAGGACTATGGCTACAGCGCGATCAACGCCGCATTTGTTTTGGACCAACTCGCCGACATAGAATTATCTGAAGGAATGCCGTCGGTCGAGGGACGACGAATGGAGGCCAGGGCGATACGAGAAGCAGTTGTGGCGAAGCTGTTGCCGTTGCGCACCACGGATCCCGCGGTCAACAAGAACTGGTGGTATCTCGTCACGCTTTCTGATGCGCTGTTTGGACTAGGCAGGTACGACGAGGCCGAGAGCTGGCTCATGGCGGCCAAAGCCCTCCCTAGCATCCCCGACTGGGAATTCCGGAGCACCGCCACACAGCTTGCGACGCTGTGTCAGCTCCAGAACAGAGGCATACCATCACCGAATGAGCCCGTGGTAGCGAAGGCTGCCAAGGCGCTCGACGCTTTCGTTGGCTCCGCCGCCGCACGCGAAAGCGCTTTCATTGGAAAGGTCGGCCTGGCCCTTTCTGGTGGGGGCTTTCGTGCTTCGCTCTTTCATATCGGGGTGCTTGCAAAACTGGCCGAGCTCGATGTCCTGCGCCGCGTCGAGGTCCTTTCGTGTGTTTCGGGTGGTTCAATCATTGGCGCCCACTACTACCTCCAGCTTCGAGAGGCAATGGAGACCAAGGAGCTGGAGAAACTGAGCGAGATCGAGCTACGCGAGGCATACATTGAGCTAGTACGGCGCGTGGCCGCGGATTTTCTTGCCGGCGTTCAGACAAATATACGGATGCGAGTGTTTGCCAACCCGCTTCCGCTCCTGCGTTCAATCGTTAGCCGCGCTTACACGAGAACAGTTAGACTGGGAGAACTTCTCGAGACCCAGCTCTTTGCGAGAGTGTGGACGAACGCAACGAGCGAGCGGAGGCCGAAGGGTCCGTTGCTTCTCAGGGATCTGAGAATCCAACCCCTAGGAGGAAAAGAGAACTTCGAACCGAAGATCTACAACTGGCGCCGTCAAACGAAAGTCCCAGTGTTAATACTTAATGCCACGACGCTGAATACGGGACATGCTTGGCAATATACAACAAGCTTCATGGGTGAGTCTCCTTGGGGAATCGATCCCAATGCAGACGGCACCAACCGGCTGCGAAGAATGTACCACGGTGAGGCACCACCCGAGCACCGAGCGACCAGCCTTTCTCAGGCTGTTGTTGCTTCTGCCTGCGTGCCCGGCTTGTTCGAGCCAATTAGAATAGATGGCCTATATCGTCTCGAAGAAAGAGGTCGAAAGCCCGAGCCACTTATATTGAGACACGTCGACGGCGGTGTGCACGACAACCAGGGGATCGCCAGCCTCTTCGAACAAGGCTGCAGCGTTGTTCTCGTGAGCGACGCCTCCGGGCAAACGGCACTCGCGCCAGATCCTGGCGGGGGCACGCTAGCGTCGCTGACGCGGAGCAATTCAATCCTTATGGAACGCGTCCGGCAGGAGCAATATGCCCGCTTGGACACGATGCAGAAGGGCGGCCTCCTCAAGGGCGCGATGTTCATCCATTTAAAGAAGGACCTCGATGTCGTACCGGTCGACTGGGTGGGATGCGAAGAGCCGCGCGACGATTCGAACCAAACAGACGAGCCGGTGACCGAATACGGTATTCGGAAGCAGGTTCAGGAACTTCTCGCAGGGATTCGCACCGACCTTGACAGCTTTTCCGAGGTCGAGGCGTACGCCCTGATGGCAAGCGGCTATCGCATGACCGAGTACTACTTACCGCAGGTCCAAGTTCTGCCTACCCACACGCAAGAAGGTGCCGAGTGGGACTTTCTGGCCATTGAGTCGGTGCTGCGGGATTCCATGACCTCGGATAAGAGCTACAGACACCTATTGCGGCTGCTGAGAAGTGCAGGCAGCCGAATGTTTAGAATCTGGTCGCAGTCCCGTGTTCTACCCCTGATCATCTTGCTCAGTTCCGCTGCTGGAATTGTGCTGACAGCCGCGTGGCTAATCCATGACGGTGGTCCGCCCCGAATAAGCATCATGGTGAATGGGTGGGTGATTTTCGCACTTGTTATTCTTATGATTCCGCTCGCGTCACCATTGGTTCGCGAACATGTGGGCCGAATCGTAATTGGCCTTCTCGGCCTCGTCCTCTGGATCCCCGCGCAATTTCACCTCAGGGTGATTGATCGCATTTTCCTGAGGATGGGCCGGTTAAATCAGTTGCGATAGAAACGAAGTATTCGTGCGCGCTGGCAACGGACGAGTACATGTCAAAATCGAAGGAGGACTTCATCTTCCTCTCCGTCACGTCACTCGACAGGCCAGCAGCAAGTGCGCCTGCCAGTGTTGATGATGCCTTCCCGGGGTTACGGTGACGCGGCATTTTTTCTCCGACGGGCTCCTGCCGCCGTTACCCCTTGCCGGACAGGCCCATGGATGACCAAACGACCATGACTGGGCCAAGGAGCTGTGTCACATGTCCGGGACCGCCGTAGCGAAGGACCGGTTCAATGCCAACAATCGAGTGCCTCAGAGTGGATCGAATGGCAGCGGCAGCTTGAACGACCGTGTGCGCCGATCAAGGTTGGTGGCCCCCTTTCACCAGATAGGAACCGGCACGCCTCGGTCTTTGGCCGAGTCGATGTTTGCTTACCCGGGGAGCATTGGCCGACGTGGCGCGAAAAGCCGCTCTGGCCCCTGTGCCAACTGAACCTGACGGAGGCTCCCTGGCGTCCGAACAGCCTCGCCGATATTGAACTCATTGCCTTGTTCATTTCGCTCCACTTCATGGAGGCCGAGTTTCCGTGGCTGCGAGATCCGGGTGAAGGAAAGGGAGCGGGTTGGTGCTTAAGGACGTATCCTTCTGTTGACGCGCTTGTCCCGCTCGTTGCACCGTCACACGACTCCACGATCCGTGACACCCATGTTCACTGGAGCAATGTCACACCCGACTCACCGACGCACGATCTCCTGCCGCTCGACCTTCCAGACAATCTCCGCCACACTTATTATGAAATGAATCTCCCACGCATACATGCTACCAAATTGGGAGGTTGGCCCAGCTGCGTTCAGTCGGAGCCGTGGTGGTACCATCAGGACAGCGATGACGACTTCTCGTTTGCCATCCAAGACTTCTCGTTTGCCATCCAAATCGATAGCGAAAGCGAGGCTGGCTGGATGTGGGGAGACAGCGGCACTGCGTATTCCGCCCGCAGCCAACGCGACCCACGGAAACGGGCATTCGACTGGCAGTGTTATTGAAAGTCCGATAGCGGACGAGCGGAAGTGCATATCGCCTTCTTGCATTCAACTGCGATCAGCACGAAGCGATTTCCGCGAACGCTCTTGGATTTCCGGAGTTGGTGATAGACCGGCTGTGCCATCGGAACGGGCTCTCCGTCTGAGATTAGAGGGGGACTACGTTGACGCTGCACTTTTTCCGCGCGTTTCTTGCGAGCGCCAAGCGGCGATATTTCGTCGTGCGCGGGAAGCAGGTCGTCTTAATGGTGAGTTTGATGGCGGCCAACTCATGTCATCAACCGATGCGGCACGGCAGCGGCTCAGGCCGAAAATTCTGAATACCAGAATATTTATTGACACCACCCCCAAATCAGTGATCTTATCTCGCCATCCTGCTTCGCCGAGAGGGGCGTATCGCGATCGTCACGGCACGTGAGGCGGGGATGCGGTGGCCGCTACTTCGTCTGGCGCTTTTTGCGCGACGACTGATGAGGTGCGGACGGCGAAGTCGCGTGGTCCTGGCGCCCCGATGCTGGCGTCAAGGTCGCGGCGTTCATGACGAGCGCAGCGGGCGACGGGGGCAACACAGCCGGTCCCCGGGGAGATCGCGTATAAGCCGTAAAGCCATCGCGCGGGGAAGGCCGGATGTTCGGCCGTACCTGTGGTTCTGCCGCGTGCTTTCTTGCTGCACGCGGACCGCGGGTGCGACCAGCACCCGGCCTTCCCCGCGCCCTCTCATCTGACGAGGACGCCAACGGCAGCAGAGCTCGGGCCGACGCGGCCGCGAGAATGCGGCGGCATGGCTGTGAGCAAGGCTGCGATGAGCGGCAGGCTGTTTGACAGGTTTGATCGGGATCAGAGAGCTTGGCTCAAGGCGCGAGCAGAGGGGGCTCAAACGCCCGGCTTCGCCAAGAGGCTTCGCCGGGCACGCTTCGCCCGTTGGACTACAGCGCGGCTGCGCCACGCGTAGCCCAACGGGCGAAGCGTGGTGCCCAGGGGCGGAATCGAAAATTTCTCTATCAGCATGATTAATATGATGTTTTTCGCGCTCCAAAGGCATCGTGTACCTGCCAGTGTACCCGACGATCATCTCTCCTCCGCCACAGTTTACCCCCGCTCTGGCCTGAGCTACGTGGAGAATCTCCGCTGTCTGATCGATGAAGGCCCCCGCCAGTACGCGCCGAGAGAATGTTCTCGCGCTGGCCATGATGCGTCCGGCGAATTCGAGCTCATTGGCCCGAAAAGACGCGAGCGAGCCGCGATCCAAAGAGGGGAGTCAAAATGCACCCACGCCATGGCAACTTTGGCTCTTAAGATTCCGAAGTCGAGTGCGCGACGCGCAACTCCCCTCCTAGCGGGGCCGGACTTTAGGCGATGCCGCGGCGGAGACCGCCCCCTTGCGGTACTGACGCCCCAGTGGCTAAACAGCCGCGGGGTGGCGTCAATGGCCTCGCAAACAACCGGAACACCAGTTTATGTCCCATGGACTAATGATCGCAGCGATAGGCGGTGCTTATGCCGGCTCGCCGGTCGCGGCAGCGTTCGTGCAAGCCGGCCACCCGGCGATCGGATTTGACATCGACGTCGTCCAAATGGCCAAGCTAGAAGACGGTAGGGACAGCAGCTATGAGATCCCGTCGGCCACTCTGAATCGGCCGGACTTGCACTTCACCACCGATCCGAGCGAGACGGCCGCGGCTGCTTGCGTCTTCGTCACCGTTCCGATTGACAGTGCCCACCAAGCCGATCCGGGCTCGGTGCTCCCGGCCACGCGTGCCCTCGGGAAGGTGCTTGAAAAGGAGTTCGGCCGTCCGCCCATCATGAAGATGTTTCCGATGCAGCCGGAGACGTCGAGACGAACTATGCCGATGTCAGCGACCTCGAACGCGACATCGGCTTCCGGCCGGCGACGTCGATCGCCGACAGCATCGGACGTTTTGCAAAATGGTACCGCGACTACCATCGGATTTGACGGGTTGATTTCATGACCGGACGCATCATTCCTCTCATCATGTGCGGCGGCGCCGGGACCCGGCTCTGGCCGGCCTCGCGCGAGGTCAGGCCGAAGCAGTTCCTGCCGCTGTTCGGCGCCCGTTCCACGTTCCAGGACACGCTGCTGCGCGTCTCCGATGCCGATCTTTTCGAGCGGCCGATCATCATCACCAACCTGGCCTATCGCTTCATGGTGCTGGAGCAACTGGCCGAGATCGGCATCGACGCCGACGTCCTGCTGGAGCCGATGCGGCGCGATTCAGGCCCGGCGATCGCCGCCGGAGCCGCTTTCGCCCAGTCGCGCCATCAGGACGCCGTCGTGCTGGCGCTGGCGGCCGATCACGTCGTTCGCGACACCGCGGCTTTCCTCGCGGCGTGCCGCCAGGGGCTCGCTGCCGCCGAGGCCGGCCGCATCGTCACCTTCGGCGTCAATCCGGAGCGCGCGGCCACCGAATATGGCTATATCAGCCCGGGTGCACCGGTATGCGGGGAGGTGCGGGCGGTCGCAAAATTCGTCGAGAAGCCGGATCAGCCGACCGCTGAGCGCTACATTCGCGAGGGCTATCTCTGGAACAGCGGCAACTTCATGTTCCGCGCGTCGGTCCTGCTCGACGAATACCGCAAGTTCGATGCGGGCAGCGTGCAGACGGTGATTAATGCGGTGTCCAAGGCCGGCCGCGACCTCGGCTTCATCATCCTGGATTCCGACGCCTTCGCGGCGGCCAAGCCGATCTCGATCGACTATGCCGTGATGGAGAAGACCGAACGGGCGGCCGTGGCCCCGGTGTCGTGCGGCTGGTCCGATGTCGGCTCCTGGCATGCGGTCTGGGAATTGTCCGACAAGGACGGGCAGGGCAATGCCGCGCGCGGCACCGCCGTGTTCGAGGATTCCCGTAACTGCAACGTCGTCACCGACAAGGCGCTGGTCGCGCTCGAGGGCGTCGACGATCTCGTCGTGGTGGCGGCGCAGGATGCCGTGCTGGTGTCGCGCCAGCGCGATGCCAACGGCTTGAAGCGGCTGGTCGCTAGGCTCAAGACCGTCGCGCCTGAAGTCACCGAGGCCCACATCAAGGTGCACCGGCCCTGGGGCAGCTACCAGTCGGTCGACAATGGCGAGCGTCATCAGGTCAAGCGCATCATCGTCAAGCCCGGCCAGCGGCTGTCGCTTCAGAAGCACTATCACCGGTCCGAGCACTGGATCGTGGTGCGCGGCGCGGCGCGGGTCACCGTCAACGAGACGGTCAAGACCGTGCACGAGAACGAATCGATCTACATTCCGATGGGCGCGGTGCACCGGCTGGAAAACCCGGGCAAGATCCTGCTGGAACTGATCGAAGTCCAGACCGGGTCCTATCTCGGCGAGGACGACATCATCCGTATCGAGGACGATTACCGCCGCGAGTAAGGCGGGGTCTCGCCGCGAATCACGCGAGCCGAGCTAGGGGGCGATGTTCGGCAAGCCGCTGGCCTGCCTCCTAACTTTGACGCAGAACACGACCAAAACATCGGGCAGAAGCGAAGTCGTGACTTCCCGCATTGACACTTGAAATGAGGGAATAGCGTGAGTGATTACTCGGGGTTATCGAGCACTCGGACGCGGAGATTTTGTTGGCAATATCAATCGCCTGTTTCACGCGCGGGGCGAGAAGGTGATTTTCGCAATCAAATGTGCACTGTGGGGATTCGGATTCGACTACATCCAGCACTATCCCCGCGCGCAGCTCATTAGTACGCGATGACCGGACTTGGGGTAGCTACGGCTTGTCTGATCTTCCTACCAGGCCTTTTGGTTTTGCTGGCTTGGATCGATTTCAAGCGCAGACCAATACCCAACGCGCTGAATGCGACGATCGCCCTAATTGGGGCGTTTCGGGCAGCTGCCCTGGGCGGATTGCCTGCCGTCGTCGAAACAGTTCTCCAGGCAATGATCGTCGCTGCTGCCGTCTGGCTCCTACGCTGGCTCTATTTCGTCATCCGAAGGCAGCAGGGCCTGGGACTAGGCGACGTGAAGCTACTGACTGCGTCGACTTTTTGGGTTGGTATGGTCGGCATCCCTCTCCAGTTGTTGTCCGCCTCACTATCGGCGCTCGCGGTAGTCGCCACCCTACATGCGGCTGGCTACTCCGTCACACGGAAGAGCGCGGTCCCGTTTGGACCATTTCTGGCTTTTGGGCTGCTCGTCACCCTTGCTGCGCAGGAAAGTCGATGGCTCGTTTGATTCGTATACATCCGGGCACCCGCAGGGGATTCTCCCAGCCCTGGGCGTTTTGAACCATCAAGCTTAGAACGTCGTCAGTTTCGGGAATAGAGCTGAAGGTCGATCGTGCACCCGCCACCGGAGCAGTGGAGTGCTTGCTGCATGGCGCTTTGGTCCTCCTCAGTGGCGCCGATGCGCAGCTGCCGTTCTCGGTCACAACATCGACCATTCGGTCAGCGTATCCGTCAACACTGTTGGCTACTCAACGGCTCGTATAACAATCGCACTCCGATGATGACATCCTACCTGACACTCTTCAGGCAGCTTACAGATCGGCAGTCAAACCACAGCTGATCCTGAACCCAGGCAGGGGGTCCATACCGGCGGCTGCTTCCTCAAAGTCACCAACGCTTCCCTTATACTCGATCGAGAACATGAACCCATTGACGGACCAGACTGTTGCATCCAACGTCCCCAGGCCGTTCATCTCGATGCTTACCGTAGCCAAAGCCACCTCTCTCTTGTTGGGGAATGCGATACTCCCGTCGAAGCTCGGTCGTCCGTTTGACATCCTGTAGAAGTCCACCTCAACGCCGTTTGGCAGCCGTTGGACCTTGTTGATAGTCTGAACCTGACGATCCCACAAATATCGAATTCGATCATCCAGCCGCGCTCGCACACAATCGAGAACCTGCTTCTCAAGCCACGATAGGCGCGAATCGGCCCCAGATAGCCAGGCGAGAGGAGCTCTGATTACCTGCATGAGCAATCGCCCCCGCCGCTTCCCAACTCAGCGGTCCCCACGCCTATGCCCTTGTAGACCTTGGAATGCGATCCCACTGCAGCTTGAAGACGGTCGGCATCGGGTTCCGAGCCTTCCAATCTGCTAGAAATCGAGACATTTCCTCATTCGGACGTCCTGCAAAGTTTCGGTGCCACCGCGGCCCGTCGCACCTCGCGTCCAAGCGAAGCATTAGCGTACGAGACGATGATCCGTCGGGAACCCTCGATAATTCTTGTCCTGAAACTGAAACATGCCACGTCTCCGATTTAGCGAGCGCCTCAGGCCGTGCAGGGAAATCCCGGGCTGACGGCATTCGATATCGACGCATATGACAACGATCTGCCGCGCCTGCGCGAACTAACCGGGGAGCTCATTGCGTCGCTGATGGACGGCACGAAGCTGATACAGAGCGTCCGGGGCATCGTATCAGAACGTCGGCCGGACCTCACTCACACGGCGATCGAGGTACGTCGGCAGGCCGGCCTGCTTTCAACCGCGTGCCTCGGCGACGGCTTGGGCTATGCGGTGAACCGATTTGACCCGCGAACCTGCTCCCCCAAGCGATCTGCGTCCTCCTGATCCATCGACGACTCTTTGATCGACTTGATCACGAGGGCCTTGCCTCCTCAAGGGTTAGGACCCGCGAATTGAACAACTGTAGCCGCACAACCAAAAGAATCGATAGGGTCAGCCACCCCAGCACCAGAACCAGGACATAAGAGAATATGGGAGTGCCGAGAGTTCGTGGCCCGGCGATTCCAATAGGTACCACCTCTTCGATCTCCGATAGCTCCGACGATGAACTCAGAAGCCGAGCGCCCCCCGCAGCTGCGCACCTCCCCCAGCGGAATCACACCTTGCCTCGGCCTGGTCTCAATGATCCGCTCAAGCCTTTGGCCCCGCAGCCTTTCGATGCCGACTTCGGACTCCCGCCGTCACCAACTTTCGGCGATAGCTCCTGCAATCATTCAGACCAATTCTAGCGGCTCACCCTAACGTTGTTGATAAAGCCACACAACCGTTGAAGGTATAATGCGACTTCTATCTTATGTCCCCCGTAAATCTACGGGGAAGCAGGCGAGGGGCATGGGATGTCGTCAGCGATCGGAGCGGCGGGACAAAGAGCGATCGAGCACTCTACAATCCAATATTTCGTATCCTCTTGGATTAGAAATACTGATTCTGGCTGTACTTTTGGCTTGAAGGTTCTTGCTCCGATTTTCCAGATGTTTCTCGAGGCGGCGCGTCAGTTTCGTTGCCTGGGACGAACCTGTTTCATTCTCGCGTGCGCCGCAACCGCAGCCGATGCAAACCCGCAATTGGGATATCCGATCGTCGTCAACAATATCCCTCTGACTACCCAGTACGTCACCGAGCCAGCCGCCGCTTGTCAGCTCGCAGCTTTGTACCCGCAATATATCATCATCGGCTTTTACGATTATGACGTTCATTTGCCGTTGAAATTCAACGGCGTCGAAGTTCGCCCGAACGGCAGCCTTATATGCTACGTTGCCGACGCCACCCGAGTGGCGTACGAGATCAACATCACATCGCCCGACTGCGTCTCCGGCTACGCACTGCAGAGAGGAGTGTGCACAAAGGATCCGAGCCGCGGCCCCCCGAACAGCCACGCCCCCGCGCCGCAGAACAACCCCGATCCGTGCACAACTGATCCGAGCGTTGGCAATCCGATCTCACTCTCGGGATCTTCGAAGTCTGAGGATGCCGTCGACTTCGTGTCGGGAGGAGCGCGCCCGCTCGGGCTTGTACGCCACTATCGAAGCCGCGGAACGCCGGGACAACGGCTAGGCACGGCACGGTGGCACTTCGACTTCGAGTACGAGATACTCGTTGGCAACACCGTTGCCGTGTTCTCGCCAGACGGCGTCGAATACGATTTCAACCAGCCGACGCCGGGGGTCTACGCGAGCGCCTACAGCGACTCGAAAGTATCGCTGACGAGCTTCGACAATGGCGGCACGAAGCTCTTCTCGTTCAAGGACGAGAATGATCGAACGGTCATTTTCATACAGAGCGGGAATACCTATTGGCCCAAATCGATCACGGAAAGGAACGGCGTCAGTAAGGGTATCATCGCCAACACAGCCGTACATCCCACGCGAATCGACTCCATAGGATTCGCCGATTCGAGGCATATCGATTTTCGCTACGAGACGAGCGCCTCGGGAACCCCTCTCCATGTCTCGAGCGCAACATTTTACACCTATGCGCAGAGCACAGGCCCCACTGAATACTTCAAGATCGACTACGGATATACGAACGGCAACCTGACGACTGTCACGAGGTCGGAAAAGAACAACGGAGTATGGCAGCAGCTCGATGTGACGACGTATCACTACGAGAACACGACCTTTCCGGACCTTCTCACCGGAGTGACTGACGCCCGAGGCGTACGTTACGCAACTTGGACATACGATCCGGATGGGCGACCGATCTCCAGCTCGCACGCGGGTGGCGCAGACCTGACCACGGTTGTTTATGACGATGCTGCCGTGACCCGTACGGTCACCAATGCTCTTGGAAAGCAGGCTACCTACTCGTTTGCAAAGCGAGAGGGGACGATGAAGTCAGCAGGAGTGGTCGGCCAGGCGACCACCAATTGCCCCGCTTCGGCCCGATCCGTCAGCTACAATACGCTTGGGCAGGTCAGTCAGGTCGCCGATGACGAGGGACGCGTCACAGCCTATACGAGGGATTCTTACGGACGCCCGACCTCGATCGTACGCGGAAGTGGCACCGCAGCGGCGACTACCACGGGTTTCGTGTACGACAACACCTTTAATGTGGTCGCGCAACAGGTCGAACCTGGCCTGACCACGACATACACCTGGAGCGCGGCCGGTCAGCTGTCGCAAGTGACCCAGACCGACACGACGTCGCAGACGGCGCCGTATTCGACCAATGGACAGACGCGGACCTGGACGTTCAACTATACCGGGACGCTGCTGTCGAGCGTTGACGGCCCCCTCCCCGGCCCAGGCGATACGGTCTCTTTCTCGTACGATGCCAACGGCTATCCTGCCTCCTACACAAACGAGATCGGACAGGTCACGATCATCAACTCGGTCAATTACCGCGGACAGCCGACGCTCGTCACCGATCCCAACGGCGTCACCACCAGCCTTACCTACGACGCGCTCGGCCGACTACTGACTGTCACCGTCGACCCATCGGGATTGGCCGCGACGATGTCGCTGACATACAATGCAGTTGGCGATGTCACCAGAGTGACGCGCGCGAACGGCGCCTATCTGTCTTATACCTATGATGATGCGCGGCGGGTGGTTCAGATCCAGGATAATACTGGCGCATCCATCTCACTGACGCGCGATGCGATGGGCAACGTCACAGCGCGGCAGATCAAGGGATCTGACGGAACCATCCAGTTGGCGCAGACGGCCGTATTCGACGAACTCGGCCGACTGTTGAAGTTCATCGGGGCTTCAAAGCAGACTTGGGTTCACGGCTACGACAAGACCAATAATCGCGTCTCGATCACCGACCCGCGCTCGAATGTCTTCGGCTGGTCATTCGATTCGCTGAACAGGTTGATCAATTCGAAAGACGAGGAGGGCAACAGCGAGACGGTCACCCTCGATGGCAGAGATGAAGTAACCAGCTATAGCGATCCCCGCTCTCTCAACACCACTTTCGTGCGGAACGGCTTCGGCGACGTAATCCAGCGAACGAGCCCCGATACGGGCACGACCACCTATGTCTACGATGCCGCCGGCCGACCGACGCAAATGACTGACGGGCGTGGCGTCGTTACCAATCTGACCTATGACGCGGCAGGGCGCGTGTTGAGCAAGCAATATCCGGCTGCACCGGGGGAGAACGTCACATTTTCCTGGGATGGGACATCTGGCGGAAACAAGGGCGTTGGGCGCCTGACACGGATCGACGACGCCTCCGGGAGCATCGAGTGGACCTTCAATTCGCTGGGACAGGCCATTCAGGAGAAGAAGACAACAGCCGGGATCGTCTACCTCGTTGGCTATGCCTATGATCTCGACGGCAATCTGACCCGCATCACCTATCCATCCGGCCGGATCGTCAACTATTACCGCGGTGCAACGGGGCTCGTGAACACCGTGACGCAGCAGCCGGGCGCCGCAACTGCCGAAATGCTGCTCGCTAAGTGGGTGACTTACCAACCCTTCGGTCCATTGCAGTCGCTCTCGTACGGCAATGACCTAATCCTGTGGAAGACATTCACGCAGGACTACAATTTGAGCACCTTCGTGGTCGAGCAGGGATCGAATTCGGTCATCAACCGTGCCTATACCTACTGGTACGATGATTTCGACATCACCAATGTCTGGGACAACAATGTCGCCGGTCGGACCGACAACTATGTCTTCACTCCGGGTCATCGGCTGCAGAATGTCTACGGGGACTGGGGGACGCAGACCTATTGGCAGGACCCGGTCGGCAATCGGACCGGCGACGTCTTTACAAATGGCACAACCACCACGACAAGAGTTTTAGGCTATCCGTACAACAGCAATCTCTACGTCGGCACCACTGAGGGCACGAATACGCTGCGGAGCGTCACGAATGACGGAGTCGGCAATATCGTCACTGATGTCAGGGGCACTACGACCTACAACTACCGCTATAATAATCGTAATCGGCTCGATCAGCTCACAATCGGCACGACGGTGACCGCGAGCTACGTCTATGACGGGCTCGAGCGGATGGCCGTTCGGACCACCCAAAATATGACGCCATCGACTACGACCCACTATATCTATGACAGCTCTGGGCGGCTATTGGCCGAGGCAGGCGCGAACGGCACGACGCAGCGGGAATACGTCTGGCTGGATGATACACCCCTTGCGCTTTTTGCCGATCTGGACACGGCAACGCCTAAACAATGGTACGTGCATCCTGATCATCTCGATCGCCCGAGCAAGATGACCGACGCAAACCAGACCGTGGTTTGGGACGCATGGTACTGGCCTTACGGTGAGGTCCGCTCGATCACCGGAACCGCAAGCAACAACCTGCGATATCCGGGTCAGTATTTTCTCGTCGAGTCAGGGCTTCACTACAACTGGCATCGGCATTACGATGCATCGATTGGGAGATACACGCAGGCAGATCCGCTTGGGCTCGTCGCAGGGCCGAGCCTCTATGTTTACGCTGGCGGGAATCCTGTCTCTTTTACAGATCCGACGGGAGAATTCGCGTGGGGCCTCGCTTTTGCCGCAGCAGATATTGGACTTCAGCTCTACGAGAACGGCGGAAACTGGCGGTGCATTAACCTCGGAGAGGTTGGACTCAGCCTCGTCGGGGGGGGCCTCGCTGGCGCCTTGGAGAAGGGAGCGTTCCGATTTAAGGATTTTGGGAGTCATACTTGGAACGCGACACGCAAATGGATGAACAGGGAAGGCATTCAGCTGCTCGGGGAAGGGCAGGTAAGACATCATTGGCTATTGGAGCGGAACCAAGGCATAGGACGGATGGTACCGGATTGGATTAAGAACCAGCCCTGGAACACCAATCCCATCTCCGCGTCCCTCAATTCGACGCTCGCGCAGTATCCCGAGCTGGCTTGGGTGGCTGGCCCCGGATGGTCTAAGAGCCTAACGATCGGCGCAATTTTAGCGGGCACTTCACCCCGGGGAGGCGGATGTGACTGCAGATAGTGGGCCACGTACCTTGCTGTTCTTTGATGAGAGAAGAGAAACGATCCTGCCATATAGCAGCGATGCGTTCAAAGTCTCGACGGGTCCGAGAGAACGGGTCCTTGAGCGCTATCTCGGGGTAACTGTTTTGGATCGTGACGGGACAATCTGGCGGATTGATGAGATTCGCTTCGAGCATCTTTGGGGTGAAAGCCGTTGGCGAAGAATATTCAGCTTTTTGAATGGTGGGACCAGGAAGATATCGGTAACTCTGCGCCAGGCGCCTGAAGTTCGCTTTAGTGAGATGCGGCAGCGCGCCGTCAACTATATAACAAAACGTCCCGCACTCGTTGAGCAGTACTTTGACAAGACGGATCCTGAACAGGCTGTAAGTCAAGCGGCCCGGTCGTCAACGGCGTCAGAGCTCTTTGACGCCCTGGGAGCACCGGCGCCGTTAGACTGCCTCGACGCGCTCATTGCTGGGTCCTGATTCCTCGAAAAAACCAGCATGACTTCACCACTACATTGCAGTGATACGGCGGTTAACGGATGGACCGGCTCATACCAATGATGTTGATACTTGTCGGCGACCGAATCGATGGCTAATGACGGAAAAGGTTAGGCATGCGCTGAGACGGGTCGTTCAATTGAGAATCGTCCCAGCGCTTGAGCAGCGAGGATTCCGGACGATCCCGCTTACGGGCAGTGATGCGCGGAGCCGGGAGATTCGTTCCGCATTCCCATTTGGGAGACTGCGGCGCGAAGGCATTCAAGGATTTCAGATCGTCGAAATCCAGCTCGACAAGTGCGGCCGCCCCGCGTTTCGCCTCAACCTTGGCATCGTCCCTCGAGAGGGGATTGTCCATGCGTCAGGGCGCATTCCTGCAGAGGACGTATGGGTCCAGTATCTCGAACAATACTTCCAGGTGTATCGTCGCCCATTCTTCAGGCGCTGGTTCGATGCGCGGGGGTGGCTGGGTTCGGCGCCAACAGAGGCGGATATCGAAGCGACCGTCGATGAGGCCGTTACCTTGATGCCTGAAATCGAGGAGGTGTTCGTCAGTGGAACTTGTGGTCCGCACGTAAGATGCGTGGGAGGCTAGCCGCGACCATGGTCCAATGCCTCCATCAACGCGCCGTCCAGCGAGCCGAGCACCTTTGGCAATGCCGCAGGATCTAATCAGGACGGATCAGTGTGAGATCGCCTCGAGATTTACACAAAGTACGCGGCAGAGCGAACGCCGTCAAAGCATCGGGCGGCAAGGTTGTGCAATCCGAGACGATGGCTGGCGAACCAACAGTGGGTTATCAGATACCGGCAAAGTTGAACTAGACGCCCGCGTAAAGGTCGAGACGGCCGTCGGCAACACGACGAGACTCGTCGCCAGCTCCCCCGTTGCGCGTCTTTGGTCTTGAGCATTGCAGCGAAAAGACCGAGCAAATCCGTAGAGCGTCAAGGATGGTCGGTGTTGAGCGACGTCCGTAGGCGCTTCGCCTCGTACGTGTCGAGCAGCGCCATCGATCTAATGTCACTGACAACGCCCGGGAGCTTCCAGCCGAGATTTACGGCGATCGCAGATCATGGGATTTAGCCGACCCCATCCATCGGCGCAAACGCGGCGCTGATCCGCCGCTTCCATGAGGCCAAGCTCGCGGATGCGCCGGAGGTCGTGGTCTGGGGCACCGGCACGCCGCGGCGCGAGTTCCTCTATGTCGACGACATGGCGGATGCCTGCGTGCACCTGATGAAGACCTATTCTGACACCGCGTTGGTCAACATCGGCACTGGCGAGGATATCACCATTGCCGACTTCGCCCGCGTGGTTGCCGCCGGGGTAGGCTTCAAGGGCAGCATCAGCTTTGACCGGTCACGGCCGGATGGCACACCACGCAAGCTTCTCGACGTCTCCCGCCTGACGGAGCTTGGCTGGCGCGCGACGACTTCCCTGGAAGTGGGAGTCGGGCTCGCCTATCAGGCATTCTGCGCGAAGCGGCGACGCAGTCGTTAGTCATTGTTCGCAAGGGCGAGACCACCAAAGGCCATTCGGCGCTGGATCTCGTTGAAGCTGCCGTAAGCCTCGATCTCAGCAACGATGTCAAGACCCCGATAGTGCCGCGAATAATCCGGATTCTGGGCCCTGATGAAGTGCTCGGCTGCCATGAGAGCCTCACACTCCTCCGTCCGACGGTTGTTGTTGATAGCGGCGAGCCCCCCGTTCTGCGACAAGACGCGGCGCACCTCACGAGAAAGCGTGGCCTATCAGTGAAGTGCCTGCGCCACCGCGACTAGCTAGCCTCCCGGTTGCCAGCCGCATCTCTCGATTGCCGGTGCGGATCAAACATTTGCTGCGGCAGCAATACGTAGCACCTTGCCACCGCGCGGACTGAGCCGCCCCATGTTTCCGTGACATTGCGGGCCTCGTCTTCGTCGCTTCAACGTAAGCGTAGCTCTGCGGCCCTACTGACTGGCGCTTGACGCCTATTTGGTCCGCGGGGTACGACGCCGCGGCGTCCCGCTTTCGCACAAGGCATTGACAGCTGCGTCGAGCGTCTTCCGGTCGATAGTCGACGTCCTCGCCAAGCTCGCGGCCAGGAAGGTGTTCCACAGACACTACGTCTCTGACAGAGCGCTGGTCGCGAGCTTACGTCATCTTCCAGCTGAGAAGGAAATAGGGATGTACCGGATTGTCCGTCATTCGAATAACAGCTCGATATCGAGAAACCTGGCCTGACTTTGCAACTTCGATACAGATCATGAAGGCGCGACCGCGCAAGGATGACGTTGGTTCTTCGTTTGCGCCGATCGGAAATGGAGGCGGGCGATCGGAGGCTGTCCCTTGCGTACTGATCATCTCGGGCATCGCCGCCAGAGCTTCAGGTGTGGCACGTCGTGGGTCAACGAACTGGCTTCCGGAATACACGGTCACGGCAGGTTCGATCCGCTGGAAGAGAGCAGGCGTCATGTCCATTACGAGAAGAAGCTCGTCGACGCTCTGAAACGGACCGTTGCGCGGCCGGTGGGGACTATTCGCCGCGCGATAGTCGAACTCCTTGGCGCCATTAAGATGCTTCAATTCGCTCGCGGTTCGCCAGTCCACGATCTTGTCTGCAAGCCCACTTGCCGCATCGGCGTTTAGCCCCACCGACCGCAGCAAACTGGCAAGCAAGGCAGGGTCGGCCTGGTTGATGTCGATCTTGCCGAGCTCGTCCTGGATCACGATCCGGATCTCGGCTTCGCCAAAGTGGAGCAGGTGAACCTCGCCTACACCTGGACGCAAGAGGCGATCAGATTTTTGATCAAACAATCCCGACACGGCGTAGTCCAGCGCCCCGTCTGCAGTCGCGCTCAGAATCGCAAGTTCACAATCGTTGCGGGCGAGGCGGTACGACACCTCGCTGCCCCAGAGCAGCGACAGTGACAACGTTGTCAATAATCCTAGGATCCACAGGATCGCTATGACTGGCATTTCTGATCTCTGGGACTGCCATGGTCCGAAGATCGCTTGGCGGACGACGGTTTCGAGAAGACATGTAAGAGACCTAGCTCATATGAGAGCACCGAGAAGCCGAGCCAAGCAGGAACGAACAATTCGCGCTCCTCCTCTACGAGCGGCTGTCTGCGGATTGGCCCTTGATCTTTCGTCTGTGCGAACAAGGCTATTCTACTCCGACTCAAGGGGCCGCAGCGCGGCCTGTATTCTTCAATTCTTGGGGTAGAGCTGCAAGTCGATCGCGCGCCCCGCCTGCTCGATCCGAACACCTGACGCGTCGATCGATGTCACCCGCCAGCCCTGAAACGTCTCGTTTTCGTTGATCCAGGAGCCTGCGCCCCCGCCAACCTTGCTGAGCAGATAGGCCTTGCTCGTGCCGCCGTTGATCATGACGCCGCCGACCAGGAGGCCCGGGTCAGTGGCCACCGGGGGCGGAGCGGCCACCGGCATCGGCGGTGGCGGCGCGGGTGGGGGCGGAACGAACGGCTCGCGCGACTTCTGGAACACCGGATGGGCCAGGATCTCGGCATATGTCTGCAGCGGCTGCCGTCCAGCCACGCCCGCCATGGTCCGGGGCACCGGCGCTTCCCAAGCCGCGCGGCGGGCGCCGGGCGCTTCTCCGCCTCCGACCGACGTCGCGAGCCAGGCGCCGAGCACTAGATCAAGACCCGCCAGGAGCGCCAAAACTCCGGCAAGCGGCGTCACCCGCCATCGCACGAGGCTCCTCATTGCACCGCACCGTAGATGTCGAGCTGCGCCTGAAGCACTGGCTCCTCGGCCGTTCCCGGGCGCATCGCAGGCGCGCTCTTCAGCACCGCATTGGCAATAAACAAATATGGCCTTGCGCTCTCGACCGCGTGGACCGCACGCATGACGGCGGGCAACGGCCCGGACAGATCGATCCGCGCGCCGCTGTACTTGATCTGATCGACGGTCCGGCCCGGCAGCGATTGAATCGCGCGGGACTGGGCGCCGGCATTGCCCATGATCGTCTTCAGCTTCGTCTGCAGGTCGGCGGCGATCACGTTCTCATTCGCACCCGTCAGAAACTCCCCGTTCTGGAGCTGCGACTCGGTTTCGGAGGCAAGGCCCTCGATGGCCGATGCCTGGGCTGCGATCGCGCTCAACCGTGCCAGCAGCGCCTGCTGTTGCTGGATCCGCGCCTCCCGCTCGGCGAACATCGCCGCGATCGGCGCCACGAAGCCCCAGAACAACAGCGCAAGAAGCGCGAGGTTGACGACGATGAAAAGGCCACGGCGTCCGAGCGCGTCCCTGCGCTTCGTCCATTCGCTCATGGCGCCACCTCCTTGATGGCATCGGGCACACGAATCCTGGCCTGCAATGAAAAGCGTTCCCGGTTCTCGATCGGATCCATCGCGACCGGCGACGTCAGGGCAGCGTCCACGAACAGTCTCGATCCACCGAGCGTGTTGATCAGGCTCGGCGCCGCGGCCGAGAATCCGGTCATCGTGACCGTTGCGCTCCGCGGGTTCGCTCCCTCCACGAGCCGCAATTCGGTCAGCCAGGAATGCTTCGGCAGAATGCGCGAGGCTTCATCCCAGACGTCGATCAATCCCGGCACTTCGCTGCGCTGCAGCCGAAGACGCGACAGCGCCGTCCGCCGCTCCCGCAATTGATCCACCAGGACGCGAACGCGCTCGGCGCCCTTGCGGGCCACAACGATCTCGGCTTCGAGCCGATCGAGCGTGGCCTGCTGCCGGGCAAAGGTCAGGACCGCGATGCCGGACCCTAGAAGCACGGCGAGCGCGCCGAGCACAGCGATCGCAACGGTGGAGGTCTTGCGGGCAGCCGCAGGACGCGCCAGTCGGATCGACGGCGAGGTTTGATCGTCGCCGAACACGACAAAGTCGATGTGCGCGACGGCAAGCCCGAGCTGATCTGCGGCCTGCTGCACGTGATGGCGCCGCGTCACCCATTGCCGAACCGCGATCCGACCGTCAGGCGATGTGGCGGTCAAGTGGTCGCAATAGATGTCCTCCGCCTTGAACGGCGTCCGGCGCAACAGGTCCTGCGGCACGATCGTATCGATCGCGCCCTTCGCCTCGGGTGGAAGCATGAGCTCGCGGCGGAAAACGCTCTCTTCCGGCAGACGCAAGCCCAGATCCACGTCGCGCCGATCCAGACCATGACGCTGCAGGATGGATGCGATCGCCGCCGTCACCTCACCTGCATGGGTCGTTTCACCAGCCTGCACTCCTGATCGGGGATCGTTCAACTGAAGCCGGATCCCCGTGTCGTCGCGATCGACCAGAAATCTCGGCCGGCCGGCCGGCGCCAGCGCGGCCACGAACCGTTGCGGCAGCAGATCGACCGCTTCCCTGCACCACCAGGCGGCCGCCGATTGCGCCCAGTCGCGCGGACGCGCCGCACGAACCGTGGCCAGCAACGCGCCTCTATCCTTGCTCTCATGCATCGCCCGTCCCGCCGCCCTATCCCATGCGCGTCGCGCGCAGAACTTCGTCGATCGTGGTCTCGCCGCGCCAGACCTTCCGGATTCCGGTCTCGTACATGCTCTGCATGCCCTGCTCGCGGGCGGCGCGCTCGATCGCAGTGTCCGACGCCTTGGCCAGGATCAGACTCTGACATGCCTCGTCGATGACCAGCATCTCCGCGATGGTCGAACGACCGGAGAAGCCGGCATTGCCGCAATCGGAGCAGCCGAGAGGCTGGCGAATGTCGGGCCGCCCATGCGCACGGAGCCCGGTCACGGAGCGCTCGAAGCTCTCCGCCCAATAGGCCGCCTGCGGATGTCCATGGGAACAACGAGGGCAGAGCCTGCGCACTAGGCGCTGCGCAATCACGCCCTTCAGCGTCGAGGCCAGCAGATAGTTCTCGACGCCGATGTCGATCAGCCGCGTGATCGCAGACGCCGCATCGTTGGTGTGCAGCGTCGAGAGCACGAGGTGACCGGTCAGCGAGGCCTGAATGGCGATGCGCGCCGTCTCGAGATCGCGGATTTCACCGATCATGATGATATCCGGATCCTGCCGGAGCATCGAGCGCAGCGCGTGAGGAAACGTCAGCCCGATCTCCGACTGGACCTGCACCTGATTGATCCCCGGCATCTGATATTCGATCGGGTCCTCCACCGAGAAGATCTTGCGCTCGGTGCTGTTGAGCGTCTTCAGCGCCGTATACAGCGTCGTGGTCTTGCCGCTGCCGGTCGGTCCGGTGACCAGGATGATGCCATTGGGCTGCTGCAGCAGCGCCTGGAGCGTCGCGATATGCTCCGCGGAGAAGCCAAGCTCGACAAAATCGAGGCTGATGCGATTGCGGTCGAGCACGCGCAGCACGACGCTTTCGCCGAAGGCCGTGGGGATCGTGGAGACGCGGAAGTCGATGTCGATGCCACGGACCGCGATCTTGATGCGCCCGTCCTGCGGCAGGCGCCGCTCCGCAATGTCGAGCTTCGACATGATCTTCACGCGGGACGTGATCGCGGCACGCAGGTCCGCCGCGAGCACCTGGACCGAGCGCAAGGCGCCGTCGATGCGATAGCGGACGAGCACCTGGTCCACATTGGGCTCGATATGGATGTCCGACGCCCTCGCCTCGACGGCACTGGTGATGATCTGGTTGACGAGGCGGATGATCGGCGCCTCGCTCGCAAGATCGCGCAGCCGCTGCACGTCGGCTTCGTTGGCCTCGGCGCCGCCGGTGGCGCGGGTCTCGTCGCTACGCGACATGGCGGGATAGAGCCCCGCGCAGGCCTTGTCGAAATCCGCCGCCGTGAACAGCCGCATGTCGACCGAAAGGCCCGTGAGGAATGCAAGGGCCCGGATCGGATCGTGGTTGAACGGATCGGTCACGCCGACGGCAAGCCGGCCATCGCTGCAGCCGAGCGGCAGCACATGATTGTGACGCACGAACTCCGCTTCGACCAGTTCGGGCAACACAGGGTCGATCGGAATCTGATCCGGACGCACCAGATCGAGTGCCAGGAATTTCGCCAACGCCGCGACCAGACCGGCCTCCGACACCAGACCGAGCTTGGTCAGCACGGTGTCGAGCCTGTCTCCGGTGGTTTGCGCCGCGCGTCCGGCACGGTCGAGGCTCATACGATCGACGATGCCTTCGGCCCGCAGGAAGTCGCCAAAACTCTGCAACAGCGCGGTCCGGCCCATGTCGGGCATGGACCGGTGCAGCTGCGCTCGCGGCTCCTCAATGTCTGCGGCGAAGGCGGCGTCCTGCTGCATCGCTGGCCCTGCGCGTCCGGTCATCGCGTCCCCCAGCTCAGCACCCAATAGGGCTGCTGCGGATTCTCCGTCAGGCGCACCGCGACCTCGCCTGCGACCACGCGTGACGCGTAGGAAAACTCGGTCCGAATCGTGAAGGCGCGGCCACGCAGCACCGTCATGGGGTTGCCTTCGGCGAGGCCAGATCTGGCACCGTCACGCGCGGCCAGCGTCGCTTCGGCGCTCTGCACGGTCATGCCAGGCAGCGCGCGCAGCACCTCGCGCGGCGCCAATTGCGGATCGACGAACTGCCGTCCCGAATGGACCGTGAGCGCCGGCGCGATCCGGGCGAAGATCGAAGGTGTCATGTCCATGACCAGGAGCAGCTCATCGACGCTCTGGAACGGACCGTTGCGCGGATGATAGGCGGCGTTGCGCGACGCGTAGTCCCGGTCCTTGGCGCCGTTCAGATGCTTCAGAGACGTTGCAGTTCGCCAGTCCACGATCTTGTCGGCCAGGCCGGCGGCGGCCCGCGCATCCAGCCCTGCTGATAGCAGCAGGCTGTTCAGCATGGCCTCATCGGTCTGGTTGAGGTCGACCCGTCCGAGCTCGTCCTGAATCCTGATGCCGATCCGCGTGCCGTTGAAATCGAGCGTGTAGAGACGGCCGTCGGCGCGCCAGCGGTGGTCCGCCCGGGCATCGAGCAGACCGTCGATGGCGGCGTTCACGCCGGCCTCGACGAGCGCACCGAGAGAGGCCTGATCGACCCCGTTACGGGCAAGGCCATAGGACACGCTGCTCGACCATGACAGCGACAGCGCAATCGCCGTCAGTAGCGCGAGCCCCCAGAGAACCGACAGCACCGGCATGTCGCCCCCTATCGCCCGCGACAGCGCATCGTGAGCGCGTCGTAGACGCAGGCCACATCGGCCTGCACCCGCGGCGCGATCACGAGCTCCGGCCAGTGACGGGCATCGCCGGGACGCATCAGGACCCGCAGCCGGATCAGGCCGGGAGCCTCGCTCTGATCCTTCCAGCTTGTGCTCCAGGCCGCATTGGCGTCTCCCGTTGCTCTTGCCGCATAACTGAGCTCGATCCGATCGATGTCGGACACCAGCAGCGTCCGCTCGGTGTCCTGCTTCACCGCCAGTTCGGGTCGGGACTGCAGAACGAGATCGACCCCATCACGCCTGCGGTCGGCGAGCAGCTTGAAGCGGAAGCGGCCGGCCCCACCGGACACGGCCGGCGCGTCGCTGAGGAACTCGAGGCTCTCGGCCTGGCCGTCGATATCGATGCGCCGCTGCGCCGCGCCTTCGCCCAGCATCATCGGATAGAGATTGCCGATCAGCCGCCGCAGCACGTCCTGCGCTGCGAGCTCGCGCTGGAACGACTCCGCGCGGGCGCTGCCGCTGCGCCAGGCCTGCACGCCGAATTTGAGATTGTCGAACAGCAGGACGGCGAGCAGGCTGAACAGCGCCAGCGCAACGAGAACCTCGACCAGGGTGAAGCCGGCGTCGCGATCATCCATCCCGCTTGCTTTCGGCGACGTCATCGGTCTGGCTCACTGCGACTTGGAGACACTGGGCCCGAGGCGAAGCGTCGAGAGCGCATAGGAGCGCGGGTCCTGCCCTTCCTGCCAGCCGATCTCGACCGAGACCTGATACAGCTCGACCGGGCGTGCAACGCCGCCTGGCGCCGGCCGATAGGGCTGCATCGCAAGGCGCCACCGATAGCCGTTCGCCTCGGCGCCATCGCGCGTCTCGGTGCGCAGCGGAATCGAATTGCCGACTTGGGCCATGAGCGACTGCGCCAGCGCAACTGCACCAGCCACGCGTTCGGCCATGCCCGTTCGCGACAGTCCGGTCGAGAACAGGCTCATCACCAAAGTGAGGCCGACCGACAGCATGGCCAGTGCGACGAGGACCTCCACCAGCGTGAAGCCGGCGTCGCCGCCGTCCGCGTGCTTCATCTCTGCCGTGGCGGGAGTCACGGCTGCCAGCTCGTCACATTGGCCGCGGCCGAGGTTTCGTCCTCACGTCCCTCGGGCCCGAGCGAGACGATGTCGTAGGTGCCGTGCTGTCCCGGGAATTTGTAGACATAGGGCCGTCCCCACGGATCGTTCGGGACCAGAGTGCCGCTGAGATAGGGCCCGTTCCAGGTGGCAGCGGTGGCCGGCTTCTGCACCAGCGCACCGAGCCCTTCGGCTGCGGTCGGGTAGCGGCCGTTGTCAAGGTGATAGAGGTCGAGCGCCGAGGACAGGCTGCGGATCTGGATCCGCGCCGTCTTGAGCTTGGAGTCGGAGAGATAGCTCAGCACGCGCGGGCCGACGAGACCCATGATCAGGCCGATGATGGTGATGACGACAAGCATCTCGACCAAGGTGAAGCCGGCCTCGCCATCGCGGCCTCTGCGCAGACGAAGCCGGATTTGCCCGCGCCACGCGGCCACGCGCAGCTTCACGACATCACGACATTCCATCCATCCCAGCATGATCGTCCCCTCCCCTCAACACGTCGCGGCGGTCCGCACCGTCCCTGTCAGCCATTCGACACAGAGCCTGATATGATGCCCGTTCAACTCCAGGCTCAGATCGCCGCCGGTCGACGAGCCGTCCGGAAAGAACCGGAAGCCGCCCACGGCGGCGCCCACGCGCGTCGCGGCGGCATAGGTCAGCTTCGCCTGGATGTCCGGCGCGAAGGTGCGCGGCCGGACGACATCCGAGCTGAAGGCCCGGCGGTCGACGTCGATGCTCAGGGTCATCACGCGGTTCTGCACGATCGCAGCGGAGCGCGTGGCGCGCAGCGCCGACGCAATCTCGCCTGTCGCCGCATCGAGGCTCACGGTGCCGGCGCCGCGTGATAGCAAAGGGACGGCGGCGGATACCGTCAGCGCCAGGA
Organism: Bradyrhizobium sp. SZCCHNS3052; assembly: GCF_032484495.1. Lineage (NCBI taxonomy): Bacteria > Pseudomonadati > Pseudomonadota > Alphaproteobacteria > Hyphomicrobiales > Nitrobacteraceae > Bradyrhizobium > Bradyrhizobium sp. SZCCHNS3052. Next base: position 98,573 of record NZ_JAUETB010000011.1, read on the forward strand.
TGACGAGCACGGCAAGCATCTCGACCAGCGTGAAGCCGGCGCTCGCCTCGTCCCGTCCCACTGCCGCCCGCGCGCTCATCGCCCCGCCAGATCATTGATGCTGAGGACGGCGTTCATCACCGGCATGATCAGCGCGCCGATGATCAATGCGATGCCGACCGTCATCGCCGGCGTCAACGCCGCCATGAAGCGATCGACGCTGGTCTGCAGCTGCTTCTCCAGCATCTGCGCCACGCGCAACAGCATGCGGTCGAGCTTGCCCGCCTCCTCGCCGACCGCGATCATCTGCAGCGCCACGGCCGGCAAGGCGACCTCGTTGCGCAGCGCGCGGTGCAGCGCTGTGCCCTGCTGGACCTTCTCGATCGCCTGTTCCATGCCGGCGCGGAGATGACGGTTGTCGACGACGTCGCTCGCCGATTTCGTAGCCGCGATCAGCGGCACGCCGGCCATCATCATCGTGCCGAGGGTGCGCGCAAAGCGTGCCGTGTCCTGCTGCAGCAGGAAGCCGCCGAACAGCGGCAGCCGCAGCGCGAGCCGGTCGAGACGCCGGCGGCGGCCGGGATCGGCCAGCACGAATGCGACGACCGCCCCCCCAGCCACGATGGCGGCAACGCCGCCGACCACGATCTCGAGCCAATGCGCCTTCAAGGCCAGCATCAGCTGGATGGTCAATGGCAGCGGCTTGCCGCTCTGGGTGAAGATCGGGGCCATCGACGGGATCACGCCGCCAACGATGATCGCGAGCGTTGCGAGGCTCAGCACGATCAGCATCGCGGGATAGATCAGCGCCGACTGGATGCGCGCACGGATCTCCGCCCGCCGCTCCAGGAGCTCGGCGAGCTCGGTCAGCACCTGTGCCAGCCGCCCGCCGCTCTCGCCGGCGCGCACGACAGCGACATAGTCGGCCGGGAAGATGCGCGGCTGGCCCTGCATCGCCTCCGACAACGGGCGGCCATTGAGGACATCGGCGAGCAGTGCCTCGACCAGGGTGCGCAGCCGCGCTGCCGAGGCCTGCGTCTGCACGATGCGCAAGGCGTCGTCCATTGGAATGTCGGCCGCGCAGAGCGTGGCGAACTCGCGCGTGAAGGCCAAGAGGTCCGCGCGCGCCGCGCCGTTGCCGAGCGTGATCTCGCGGTTCCACCATGCCGTGCCGGCGCTATCGGCGGCCTGCATCTGGAACGGCGACAACCCCTGCGCCCACAGCGTCGCGCTCGCCGCATCCGCGGACGCGGCCTCGATCGTCCCCTCCGCGAAGGAGCCGTCGGTGCCGTAGGCGCGATAGCGGAAGCGCGGCATCAGTCGAGAATCCTGCGTCCGGTGTCCTCGACACGCCGCCGCACCGGCGGACGGCGATGCGGGCCCTCGATCGCCATGAAGTGGCGGTACTCCTCGGTCACGCTGCGCGCCTCGTCGAGGCTGCGCATCACGTGCGGCCGGATCAGGATGATCAGCTCGGTCTTGCCGATGACGTTGTCGCGGCTGCCGGCGAAATTGCCGATGAACGGGATGTCGCCAATGATCGGCAGCTGGCTCCGGCCGGTGGTGCGGCCCTCCTGGATCAGCCCGCCCAGCACCAGCGCGTCATTGTCGTTCACGACCACCGATGTCCTGATCTTGCGCTGCCTGATGGTCGGCGAATCGATGTTCGACGACGTGGTCGGCGCCACGCTCGACACCTCCTGCTCGATGTCGAGCAGCACCCGCCCGCTCTCATTTATGCGCGGGATGATCGACAGGATCACGCCCGTATCCTTGTAGCTCACGGAATTGACGATCGGCGCGCCGGGCGTCAGGGTGCCGGTCGCCGACTGCGTCGTGATCGGCACCTGATCGCCGATCTGCAGCACCGCCGGCTTGTTGTCCATGACCGCCAGCGACGGCGAGGACACGATGTTGACGTTGGTGATCTGGTTCAGTGTGTCGATCGTGGCGGCGATGTTGGCCGCTGTCAGCGCGTAGGAAAAGCCGGGAAACACCGAGCTGACGGCGCCGGAGGCCGCCTCCGTCAGGGTGAATTTCGAGCTGTGCTTCTGCATGTACCATTGCACGCCGAAGCGCAGCTCGTCGTTGAGCGTCACCTCGGCGATGGTGGCTTCGATCAGTACCTGGTTCGGCATCTGATCCAGCCGCTCGATCACCTGCAGCACGCGCTTGTAATCGGCATTCGCCGCCTCAATCAGGATCGCGTTCTTGGCCTCGTCGGCCACGATCCGCAGCCGCGGCCCATCCGCATCGCCGTCGCGGCCGGAGGGCGCGGGCGCCGCCGCCGTGACGCTGGGCGTGGACGTGGTCGGCGCCGGGGTCCGCAGTCCCCCCATCCCGCCGCTGGACGATCCGAGACCGCCGGTGAATCCCGATGACGATGCCCCGGAGAACCCACCGCCGGACGATGCAGGCTGCGACTGCACGCTCGCCTCCTGATAGTTCGGCGCCACCGTACGCCGCCCGGCCGTCGCGGTCTGGGTGTCCGTCGGGAACATCGACTGCAGCACGTCGACCAGCTCCTGCGCGCGCCGGTTCTGCACCGCATAAGTGAACAGCTGCTTCTCGGACCCTTGCGCCTGCGCGTCGAGCTTGCGGATCCAGGTCTCGGCGCGGCGCAGATACTGGACCTGCGGCGAGATCACCAGAATCGAGCGCAGCCGCTTGTTGGGCACGAACTGCACCATGCCGGCCATCGGCCCGTCGCGGTCTGAGGCAAACACGCTTTTCAGCTCGCTTGCGATCGCATCTGGCGCCGAGGTCTTGACTGGGATCAGCGCGAACGACATCCCCTTCATGGTGTCGACGTCGAACAGCGCGATCGCATCCATCATCGCCGCGATCTCCTGACGATTGCCCGAGAGCGTGATCAGATTGCGCGCATCATCGACCCGCACCACGCCGCCGCGCGGCGCGATCGGCTCGACCACGCGCCTGATCTCGGACGCCGAGACATATTTCAGCTGCACCACCTGCAGCCCGTTGCCGACCATCTCGCCGCCATCGGCCGGATCATCGGTGCGATACGCCGCCGACACCGCCGTCTGGTCCGCCGCCACGATGCGATAGATCCCGCGATTGTTGACCACCACCGCATTGTTGGCCCGCAGCGCCGCCTGGAACAGATCGATCACCGCCGCCCGCGCCACCGGCTTCGGCGTCTGGATCGTGATCCGCCCCTCGATCCCCGGATCGACCGTGTATTTCACCCCGAGAATATCCCCGAGCACCGTCTTCGCCGCCTGCGGCACCGGGACGCCAGCAAGATTGATAGTGACGCCGTCAGCAACATCCTCCGCGCCCCGCGACACCGCCCCCGTCGGCGACTCGCCGACGAAGCGCCCGGTGCCCTCGACCATCGTCGTGGGCCCGCCTCTGTTGTCGTCGAGCAGCGGCGAACCCGACACCTTGCCCGCACGCGCGCCTGCAGCCGGCGAGCGCATCGCCGCCCGCGCCTGCGCCGCCGCTCCGGCATCCGCACCACTCGTGCTCCAGGCGAACGACGACGCGCCCTCCTCCATCGTCTGGCACGCCGACAGCGCCAGCACGACGGGAAGCGCCATCAACCGAATTCTGCGACCCCCGCCGCGCAACACAACCACCCCGCCCCCACGCAGCCCGACTGCCGAACAACTAATAACCGCCGCAGTTTAAGCGGTTTTGATCGCGAGGGATATTGAATGCGCGACGTCCCGGCGAGTCATGCACACCCTTTCGCCGAACGCTCCAAAGAATTTGGCCCGACACAACCCATGATTGCAGCGATTCGAGCGCCCGCCTTCTTAGCTCCGCCTGTCCGAGGAGCCTGCGGGCCTTCCAAAACCCGGAGCCCAACTAATTAAGTGCAGCGTCACAGTAATTCATTTCATGGCAGCCCTGCTGTCCACCGACCTCTTGCCACGACATCACATAACATCTTGATCGTTAGCGGCTTCTTCCGCGCAGCTGATGAGAGCCCCCTCAAGAATCCTATCAGGCTGAAGCCTTCGCCGCCAAAGTACTGATCAAACCGGAATCCAGACATATCGACTCCGAACTCGGACTGGAACCGTTGAAGAAACTCAACAGCGTCATCCCCGTCTACACCAAGATCTCTTGCTATGTCTGTTTGCTCCGTTAGCGACCTTCGCGTATTCGTCTCTCGAACTACAAAGGATAAGATACGATTGTAAACATCACCCTCCGCCAGTTCCTGCGCCATAGTCACATCTCCCTGCTATCTGTCACTTCGACGCACACTGATATGTGCAGTATCCAATCCTTGCCGCATCGTAGCCCACGATACCCCAACCCACGAAAGGCACCCATCGTCCGGCTATCCGACCGACGACCATCGACCGAGCCCACGGATTTACGGTAGTCGGCGCCCAAACCCGGAACGGTAGCCGCTCTGGAAACCATTCGGAAAGATACTTTGACGCAATTGACGTACCCTCTGAGCTGCCGCCGAGGACCACGGGCTTAGAAAGGATAGGCTGGCCTGCCCCGACTAATGCTGTCCCGAATAGTGTATCCAACCCGAGCTGATCATAAGCACACGACTTCAGGCACTGCCAAGTGCTGCGATCGTTCTTATCAAACGCAAGTACCTCTGCGCCTGCCATAATCAACTGTCTCGGTTCCGGCTTGGATTGCTCTTCGAACTTCTCAAGACCTAGCGTTGCTAAGTACTGAAATGCTCCTGTCACAGCTCCATTGGCGAACTTATCGCCACCCGCGACCGCGGCGAGGCCGCCAACAGCCGCTTGCAGAATAGTGCCTCCTATACGCTCTCCCATATTCGTTCTCGCGTCAGGGAACAGCGTATTCGTCAGCGGATTGAACGCAGCACTCACCGCCGCAGCAGCGGCTCCCGCCCCGCATGATCCGCCGGATACGACAGCAGACGCGCAGCCGATAGCAGCACTGCCTGCGACATTCGCGAGATAGAGACCCGGATCGAACGCTTTGCTGGCGAACGGAAGCGTCCCAGCGAAGGTGGCGCCACCGAGTTGTTGGAACGCGAATGTCGACATCGCCGCGATTGCGCCGGCTTTGATGATATCGCCCAGATTGCCACCGGACAGGCCGGTCACGATCGCCGCCGCCAAACCAGCCGCGATCGGACTCCCTCCCATGCCGATCGTCAGCGCGATCTGCAGGATCGACCGAGCAATCGCGTTGGTCTGGAAGAAGTGGGTGACTGCACGCCAAGCGCTGCTGAACGCCTTGCCGATCGCATTCCAGAAGCAGCCGAGGATGCAGTGGCCGTTGGGATCGGTGAAGGTCAGGGGGTCGTTGCCGACATAGGAATAGCGGTTCCAGCCCTGTGTGCTGAACGGAAACTGAGTGACCGTGTCGGCGCTGGTGAAGCGTGCCAGCAGTGGATCGTAGACACGGCCGTTCATGTGAACGAGGCCAGCGACCGACAGCTGTTCGTGGTCGGTGAAGCCGCGCGTGGTCTGGCTGGTGATGCTGCCGGTGGTATCGTCAGAGCCGTCGACGTTGCGGCGCTTGCCCCAGGCGTCGTAGCTCAGGCGCTCGACCAGCAGGCCATTCTCGTCTGAGATCGCCGAGATCGAGCCAAGATGGTCGGTATGGAAGTAGCGCGTGGTGACCGTCGTGCCGCTGCCCGATGTCTGCGCCACGCGCATGCCGACCCTAGCGTTGCCGACCAGGAGATAGTCGGTCCATTTCTGTGTGATCGTACCGGGGTTCTGCACCTCGGCCGCGACGCCAAAGGCGGCAATGTAGAGCGTCGTGCCCTCCGGTGTCACCTGCTTGACGCGCTGGTGGTCGGTGTCGTCGACGAAGGAGATCGTCCGCGCCCCCTGCGTGATGCTCGCGGGCTTGTTGTAGGAAGTGTAGACGATACTGCGGCCGAGACCGGAGGTCTGGTTGCCGTTGGCATCATAGGTGAAGGTGGCGCTGATCGTGCCACCCGAGACGCTGGTGACCGCGTGGGGGCGCGGCTGCCCCGCCGCCGGATAGGTGTAGGTGCCGACATCCGACTTGGTCAGAATGTTGCCTATCGGGCTGTAGGCGAACGTCTTGACCAGCGGCGCCGTGTTGACGCTGGTGGTCGACGTCGTCAGCCGGCTTAGCGCGTCATAGACAAAGCTCTCGCTGACATTTGTATTGGCATCGCTCCGCGAGGTGAGATTGCCGAGCCGGTCGTAGCCGAAGCTCTGGTTCTGCACGGCGCCGTTGACGCCGGTGGCGATGCTGAGCAGCGATCCCGTCAGCGGATCGAAGCCACGGGTCGTGACCAGGCCATTACCTGCCGTCTGCTGGGTGAGGTGCCCCTCGGCATCCATCGCATAGGCCGTCCAGTAGGACTGGCCGCTGGCATCGTCCTGCAGCAGGTTGGAGAAGCCGAGGCTGTTGTAGCCATAGCGCGCGGTGAAGCCGGAGGGATAGCTGACCTTGGTCAGCCGGCTGTTGGCGTCGTAGGTCGCACCCATAGTGTAGGTCGCGCCATCGATGGTGGTCACGACCTGCAAGGGACGGCCGAGGCTGTCATAACTGACGCTGCGGGCAAAGCCGTTGCCGGAGCCTGAGGTGATGCCGGTCGAGGCCAGCTTGCCGATGCCATTGGCGGCGGTGTCGTAGGTCCAGACCGAGGTCATGTCCGGCTCGACCCGCTGCACCGTCCGCCCCAGCTTATCGTAGCTCATGCTGACGACCTGCCCCTTGGCGTCGGTTTGCGTGGTCAGCTGCCCCAGCGTATTGTAGGTGTAGCTCCAGACGCCGAGATCCGGATCGGAGCTCGATATCTTGCGCCCCCTGATGTCGTAGCTCGCAGTGACGACATTGCCGACCGGATCCGTGGTCTGCACCATGTTGCCGACCGCGTCATAGGCGGCGGTCAATGTCTGGCCGAGCGCATCGGTGACAGAGACCACCTGGCCCTGGCTGTTCTTGACCGTCGTGCGCGTCTGGTTGAGCGCGTTGGTCTCAGTGGTCGTGAGACCATGAAAGGCCGCCAGCGACACGCTGCCGTCTGGCTGCGTCGTCGTCACCACCCGGCCCAGCGTATCGTAGGTGAAGGTCGTATAGCGCGGCGTGCCGCCGTTCGCGAAATACGGCCGACTGGTCTGCGTCACCCGTCCGAGTGCATCATAGGCCTTGGTGGCCTGGACAATGCTGCCGTCGAAGCCCTGGGTCTGGCGACCGATCTCGCGCTCCAGTGCATCGAAGAACACGGTCGCCACCGGTGCGATCACGGTCGAGCCGTCGGCTGCGTAGGAGGTCTCCTGAATCAGATAGCTCGCGCCTGAAATACAGCTCGCGGTGCCGCCATTGACGCCGCTGCAGAACTGGTAGGACCAGCGGGTCTGGGTGCCGTCCGGCGACACGACCTGAGTCTTGCGGCCGAACTCGTCATAGCTGAAGGTCGTGGTCAGACCGTTCGGTCCGGTGTGGCTGGTCGGCTGGCCGAAACGCAGGTCATATTGGAAGCTCTCGCTCTGCCCGAGCGCGTTGGTGTTCGACGTGCCGAACTGCCCCCGCGCATCATAGGTGCTCGAGCTCGAACGACTGACGATATCGGCACCGCTGACGGTCACCGACTGCTTGTGGCCGAAAGCGTCGTAGACATAATCGGTCTGCAACCGCGCCGCCGGTGTATCTGGCTCGACGACTTCCTGCGTCAGCAATCCCGAGGCAGCGTCGTAGGAGAACGACGATGTCCGGGTGATGGTGTAGATGTCGGCGACCGGCGTCGATCCTGACCCTGAGCCGGTCGACGGCATGTAGGTGATGACGATGATGCCCTGCGCGCCGGCCGTTCCCGCCGTGTTGACGCCGGAGCCGCCCGGACCACCGGCGCCGTAGAGACCCGCAGACCCGTTCGCTGCGCCTGGTCCGCCACCGCCGCCGCCACCACTGCCACCGCCGCCGCCCGAGCCATGTGTCGCATCCCACTCGGACCCGGTGCTGCCGCTGCCACCAGCGTTATTGATCCAGGCGCTGCCGTCCCAATAGCCCGCACCACCGCCGCCGCCGTTGCTGCCGACACCGCCGGGAACGCGGATCGTGCCTGCGCTACCGCCTCCCGTTCCCACGTAGTTGTTGCCGCCCGTGCCCGCGCCGGCGCCGTTCGTGCCGCCGCCATTGCCGCCGCCGCCGGCGCCCGAGCCGTTCTGTCCGCTGGAGCCGCCATTGCCGCCATTGCCGTTCGGTCCCGCAGCGCCGCCGCCGCCACCGCCACCATTACTGCTCGCACCGGAGTTGCCGCCAGCGCCGCCCGAGTATTTGACCGTGCCGACGCCGCTGCCTGCGGTGCCGCCAGCACCGCCACCGGCCGCGTTGAGGCCGCTGCTGGCCTGCCCAGGGTTCCCGCCCTTGGCGCAGACCGACTGCCACAGACATGTGGTGCCGGTGCCATTGAAATACGTGTCACCACCGCCCGCGCCTGCATTGGCGGCGCCGCCGCCAGCGCCGCCAAGACCGATCCGATAGCTGACGCTCGCGCCAGGTTGCAGCGACAGGTTGACGGCCTTCGAATAGGCGCCGCCGCCACCGCCGCCTGCTCCCTCGGAAGAGGCATTGGATCCGGCGCCGCCACCACCGCCGGCGATCACCTCGACGGTATTGTTCGCGCTGTTCCAATCGCTCGGGACCGTCCAGCTCGAGCCGCTCGTCAGATAAATCCGCGTTGCCGATGAGGGCGGCGGCGGAGCGGGCGTGTAGTTTATGACGATGATGCCGGACGCACCGGGCATGCCGGCGGTGTTGTTGCCGGAGCCGCCGGGGCCGCCCGCGCCATAAAGCGCGGCTGCGCCGTTCGCGGCACCGGCGCCACCGCCGCCGCCTGCCCCACTGCCACCACCGCCTCCAGAACCATGGGAGGCGTCCCACTCCGTTCCGGTGCTGCCGCTGCCGCCGGCATTATTCACCCAGGCGCTGGCATTCCAGTAGCCCGCCCCGCCGCCACCGCCACCACTGCCATTGCCGCCCGGAGCTCCGGCGGAGCCTGCAGTTCCTCCACCGACGCCGGAGTTGTTGTTGCCGCCGGCGCCGGCGCCGACACCGCTCGCGCCGCCGCCGTTGCCGCCGCCGCCGGCGCCCGAGCCGTTCTGGCCGGAGGCGCCGCCATTGCCGCCATGCCCCAACGGGCCCGCGGCTCCGCCGCCGCCGCCGCCGCCGTTGCTGCTGGTCCCCGAATTGCCACCGGCGCCGCCTGAATATCTTACGGTCCCGATGCCGTTGGCCAACGCGCCGCCCTGCCCGCCAGCCGCCGCATTCAACCCGCTGCTGTTCAGCCCCGCGCCGCCGCCTTTGGCACAGACCGACTGCGCCTGACAGATCGTTCCGGACCCGTTGAAGTAGGTGTCACCTCCACCGGCACCGGCATTCGCGGCGCTGCCGCCCGCGCCGCCGGCACCCACCCGGTAGGTGATCGAGGCGCCCGGCTGCAACGGGAGATTCGATATCTTCGAATAGCCACCGCCGCCGCCGCCACCGGCGCCTTCCGTCGACGCGTTCGACCCCGCGCCGCCGCCGCCGCCGCCGATGACCTCGATGGTGTTGTTCGCGCTGTTCCAATCACTCGGGACCGTCCAGGTCGAGCCGCTGGTGAGGAATATCTGCGCAGCGCCGGCGCCTGACGGGACGGCGGAGCTCATCAACAGAGCGAGCGCCAGCCTCTTCAAACCAGCGAAACGACTTGAACGCGACACACGAAATGACACGGCCTTGAACATGGTCAATTCCTCGGCCTGCAACGGCCAGCGTGAGCTCGATTTCGATCTGAATGGGGAAGATGGGCCGCTATTGCGGTCTGCGACTCGTGACTGTCGCCCGCGTCAACCTGCCGAGATACCAGTTCGACGTATCATTGGCGTACGTGTTGACCGTGGTCTTGCTGTTACCATCGGGCGTCGCCACCACGACCTGTGTCGCATTGCCGAAGTCGTCATACTGATTTGTCGTCGTGACCGTCGGCAGCCCAGAGCCATCCAGATCCGTGCCGCTAGACGTGTTTTGCGTCAGAAAGACACGGTATGGCGCACTGGACGGACTGATTCCCGTCCCACCGCCTACGTTCAGGCACAGATAGGTGTTGACCGACTGGCCGAGCGTCTGCGCGCCAAGCGTTCGGGTAGCTGAGGACACCATGCCGATGAAGGGGAAATCCTGACGAAAGGTCGTCGTGTCAGCAATGCCGGTTGCCAGGTCTTTCACAGTCATCTGGCGAAAGCCAAGGTAGCCGCGACCACCCAAATCGAGCTTGGCGCCTGCATAGCTGTAGGACGAGCTGTAGGTACCGCCGACGCCGTTGGATTGGTCCAGCCTGGACGCCACGTAGAGGGCCATCTGCATGTCCAGGATGGGATAGCTACCATTCGTGTCCTTGGTATAGACTGATCGGCTAGTCATAGGTGTATAGGTGATCGATGCCGTTGCACCGAGCCCACTGGTCACCTGGCTGACGAGATCGCCCGAGCCGCCGTTCGCCGCAAGAGTGTAGATGTAACCGTTGTCCATCAGCGCGAAGTCAGACCGCCCGTCACCGTTGAAGTCCCCCCCAAACACGAAGTAGTTGGCACTCGGCGGCGCTCCAAAGTTCCAGTTGTTTGGCATGGAGATCGTATTGTAGGCAAAGGATCCATCTCCCTTGCTCAGAAACTGGTAGATATATGGCCCATTACCCCCGATCAGAACAAAATCGGATCTACCGTCCAAATTGAAGTCACCGGCAATCACGTCAAATCCGGTCGTCGGCGGAGTACCGAAATTCCATCCCGGAATTGCGATCTGCACGTAGTCGAAATTGCCGTCCCCCCTGCTCTGGAACATATAGAGCGTCCCCGCTTTGAGCATCAGCCAGTCAGTCTTACCATCTCCATTGAAGTCGCCCACGACAGGCATGTAATCGGACGGGGGGATTCCATCCTCGGGCCAGCCGAACCGCCAGCCATTGGTTAGATCAATCTGCCGATAACTGAAGGTGCCGTCGCCGTTGCCAAACGCCTCGTAAAGCGTCGTGCCTCCAAGCATGATGAAATCGGTCTTGCCATCACCATTGAAGTCGCCCGTGATCGGCACATAACGGGTATTCGGATTCCCGAAATTCCATCCATTATTGATCCAGATCGAGCTGCAGCCAAACGAACCAGCTGCATTGCTGATGCACTCGTAGAGATAATCCTGATTGATCAGGATGAAATCGGTACGGCCATCCCCGTTGAAATCGCCGGAAATCGGAGCGAACGAACCCTGATCCAAGATGGGCCAGTTGGCCGGAGTCTGAACGACTCCGACGCGAAACGTGCCGTCACCGTTACCCAGAAACGGAAAGATCTGCGATGAGTTCACGAAAGCGAAATCGCTTTTCCCGTCTCCATCGAAGTCTCCAACGAACGTCACATACACCGCGGCCGGATAGCCGCCGAAGTCCCAGACGTTCTGCGTCGAATTCACATTGGTGTAGCTGCCATCGCCATTACTCAGATACGCAAAAATCGACTTGTTCTTCGTCAGGACAAAATCGGTCTTTCCGTCGCCGTTAAGATCCATCAGAACCGGCGTCCAATACTGCATTCGCACGTATGACGATGCGACGAGATTATTCGGATTCGTCGCAACAGACGGCGAGAATGACCCGCCGCCACCGTTACTCCACTGGAACGTCGTTGCCGGAAGACAATTTCCCGAAGCGGCGCACGCCGTCACTGATGTCAATTCGGAATTGCCGCTCGTGCTGCTCTGCTGATAGGAAAGTCGGTAGTCCGAGACCATATTTGCACCGGCATAGGTCTTCACATTGGTCAGGCGAACTACAGTTCGGACGATAGACCCAGCCTGGTAATGCTGAATGACGTCCGGTCGCGACGCATAGGTAAACTGAACAGAATTATATGGACTGACCCCGGCGACACCGTTTCCCGTGTAGTCGATCCTGCTTGGTAAGGCCTGGCCGTTTGCCGCATCGACATTGTAGGTCAGACTCAAATAATTCCCCTTCGTGTCGGTCAACTTGCTAAGGGCCCAGGCCCTCGCGGTCGACTTACCAACCGCAAGGATCTGCGAATCGGTCGTATGGCCAAATTCCATGACCTGCCCCGATTTCGTGCGAACCTCAAACCACGACGGGCCGGTACCCGCGACTCCATGCGAGATCACCCTCGAGAACGATTCGACTTCGGTCCGATATTCGGTACCTTCGCCCCCGTAGGCGCCGCTCACTGCAACAAGCCTCTGCCCGTCGAGACAGAAGCGATCGTTTGCATCGAAATTGACGCTGCCCAGCACGCCATCCTGCACGATAGTCCGGGCACAACGCCCGATCGAGGGCAAGCCCCCCAGCGACCAACCGACCCCGACGATGCCGTTTCCGCCCTGACTGTTGTAGTCGAGCGACAAAGATGGCGCGACACCTGCAGATCCCGGCGGCAGCGCGATCGGAAGCGAATAGCTTGCAGAGCCGCTCTGGCCGACCGAGACCTTTCCCGGTAGCGACATTGTCTCGGCATAACTTATAGTTGTATTCTGAAAACAAAAAAATGCACTCGCGTACGCAAGCGCAGCACTGATTGCTCTACGCGCGCGACGACGTCGAGCGCCGAACTCCAGATCTCTCGTCACCCCTGCCCCCGCAGTCTCTATACACCCCGAAACACAACAGACATTATTTGTATTTCACGATCAACTGACATTCGAATTTTTTCACAACATGTGGATGAGCATGGTCTATAAATACAACCTACATCTCCAGGTGCCGCACCCTCCTCTACATTTGCGAGCAAAGGTTGTTCGCATGACGCACCCATCGCCGCACTCGACGACACGACACACAACGCTGAGTACAGAATAACTCCATGACGTCCTCGCGCGTGCACGAATTGGACGAATCAGACTCAACGCTTTTGCTGCACGCCCTGCCTCGCTGTGAACTCGATGCCGACCTTTGTGAGCCTTGCACCGCCCGCAGGTCTGCAGCTCACGTCAGAAGCCGACCTGCACACGTTGCGCTGGATCAGAGCGCTGCAGCATCGACACGGCCCGAGGAATCGGTTTCCGCTTTCCCTTCAAACCAATCGGGCATGTCCAGCTCCCGCGGAACGCGCATCAATTTCGCGTTCTCGGAAAACACGGTAAGCATCCGTCGTAGGCCGCGGAGGAAGCAGCCGCTGGCTGTCAGCGGGTCAGCGGTTCTCAGATTTCCCTGCGCATCTTGAGGATCTCGATCAAGTTCTCGATGCCGAAGTCGGTGAGGGCCATGACGTCGTCGTCGGCGACGACGTAGACCCAGATGACGCCGTCCTCGATGTCCATTTCACTGGCGACGTCCTGCAGCCAGTCTTCATCTCCGCCGAGGTCCTTCGCGACCTTGGCCACGGTGGTGACGTGATGCACTTTGTTGACGTGCGTGGTCATGCTGCTTGAGCCGAGAGCGCTTTGGCCTGAGGCCCCCACTTCCAGGGCAGAAATCTATCCAGCCGATGCGCCGGATGAGCAGCGATGCGCGCGAGGACATCCGCAAGCCAGGCTTGCGGATCGATGCCGTTCATTTTGGCCGTGACGATCAGGCTGTACATGGCCGCGGCGCGCCGACCTCCGCGATCGGAGCCGCAGAACAGCCAGGATTTTCGACCGAGAGCGATGCCTCGCAGGCCACGCTCAGCAGCATTGTTCGAGAGGCAAATCGGCCCGTCATCGAGGAACGTGGTGAAGCTCGTCCAGCGCTTGAGGATGTAGTTGAACGCCTTGGCGATGTCGTGGCCACGGGACAGTTTGGCGAGCTGCTCGCGCATGTAGACCTGCAGATCCTCGACCAGAGGCCGGCTCAGCGTCTGCCGCACCCGAACGCGCTCCTCGGCACTCCTGCCATTGATGGAGCGTTCGATCTCGAACAGCGCATCGATCCGTCGCATCATCTCGACCGCGATCGGCGAGAGCGGGATGTCCTTCTTGCCGGAAGCCTTGCGTCGCGCGTTCTCCTCGATGTCGGCCATGACGAAGAGCGGGCGCCATGACATGGGCTTCGACCAGGCGCAGCAGGGGATCAAGCGCGGCACAGACCGATCCAACTGCGTCCGCCATCGTCGACAGCGCGATCGGCACGCCTTCCAAAGCGTAGCGCTCGGCCTGGCGGTTCATTGGCTGATGCTGGCCGAACTTCTCGAACATGATCATGGCCAACGCGGCGCATGTCGGTGTGGCCGGCAGCGATCCACACGCGCACTCCTGACGGACTCGGGATCATCACGTCCGCCCGTCCGTCAATGCGGCAACAGCAGCCTTCGGCGTCCTCTCATCGACGACGCACGTGATCCGCATCATGGCTCCGGCCGCAAACTCGATCTCAATTGCGCCGCCGACGGTCGGCTCGATCGGCAGAGGCGCGGCCACTGGATCTGCAACCACCTTTGCCGGAACGAAGTCCAATCGCAGCCCAGCTTCATTCTGTCGAGGCCGTCGCCAGTTGAGGAGCAACGAACGTGAGATGCCGTACCGCCGGGCTGTTGCCGACACCTGCCGGGCCCCCTGCAGGCTCTCCAGCACGATCTTGAGCTTCTCATCCTCAGACCAGCGCCGCCGCCGACCCGTCTCGACCACCTCAAGTCGCCCGATCCGGGCACGGTCCTTATCTCTGTCCATAAGGACAGTTCTCAGCACCAACACCAAATTGCCAAGGCGGGCTTCGGCGGAGGGTTACGGCAAGAGCGGACGGCTACGCATTCTCGGCGCTCATTGCCGCTGCATTCCCCCGGAACGACCCCAACGCCCACATGGTGCAAGGCACTGATAATATCCCTTCCGCCGAGACCGACGTACTCGTCTGCACAAACTCCCTAGCTTGGCGGACACGCCGCCACTTTAACGAGAGCAAAAGCGCATCGCTACTTTTTGATATCGAGACTGCGGCACACCGGCCACACCAACTGGCTATATTCACATTACTAACCACAGAGGACTGGCTGCAATCCAGCTTCCGTGCCATCGCAGATGGTACGCGGGAGGGGTAACGGAGTGCCGATTCTACGTCGATTGTCTTTAATGTTGGGGCTGTTTCTTCTTTGCTTGGCCTTCTTCGCGCTGGCCAAATTGGCGGCCGACAAAGATCCTGGTGGTCCTCCGTGCAGCAGGGGATCCATTGCGAGCATCATGACGGGTTGCCAACCGGCATCGCGCCCCGTGGCAACAGAGGACGTGATGACCTTCCAGAGGCCCGGCGGCATTTCCCGAACGGCACCTCCGAACTGAGCCACAAGATTGCTCCGAATCTGCTGGGCTTCGGTGTGCATAAGAACGTCTGTCTCGACAGTGTTGCGCTGGCGTGAAGCAGACTGAAACGCTCGCTATGAATTCACCCCCTTGGGCAGGCCGAGATGTGGTCCGTTCGTCGCAGGTCGAAGGCATCCGCCCCGCCGCCCTCGTCTGCCGGTGCCTTGGTAGCTCAACCCGTGACTTCGTTTCCACATCTCGCATGGTCTAAGGCACGCAACCGTTATCGAGAATCAACATCACAATTGAGAGCGGCGGGACCAGCGGCCGCGCAATTCGCGCGTTGAGTCGAGAGCAGCGGGAGCCGGTCGCCATTCTCCTCATATTGCGCGTATTGGCCGACTTCTTAGAGGCGGCGGCGGTCACGGAGCTCAAAGTTTGGTCGACCGAGACGAACTTCTGGACAAGCTTCGCAGTCAGACGATGCGCAAGCTCGATAGATGCGACAGCAGCTCGGCGGTCGACACATGTCCAGGGCGTCTCTACCCGTTCGGTCGACGACCTGGTGCAGGCCATGGGGGGGGATGGGCGGCATCTCCAAGAGCCAGGTGTCGCGGCTGCGTGCCGAGATCAACGACAAGGTGAAGGCCTTCCTCACGCGGCCGATCGAGGGCGACTGGCCGTATCTGTAGATCGACGCCACCTACGTGAGGATGCGCCAGAACGGGCTCATCGTCTCGGTCGCGGTGATCATCGCGGTCGGGGTCAACAGCGATGGCTGGCGCAAGGTCTCCGGGATGGACATTGGCCCGTCCGAGGCCGAGACGTTCTGGACGGCATTCCTGCGCAAGCTCGCCCGGCGCGGCCTGCGTGGCGTCAAGCTCATCGTCTCCGACGCGCATGAGGGGATCAAGGCGACGGTCGCAAAGGTCGTCAACGCCTCCTGGCAGCGCTGCCGCGTGCACTTCATGCGCAACACCCTGGCGCATGCCGGCAAGTGCGGGCGACGCGTCGTCTCCGCCTTCATTGCCACCGCCTTTGCCCAGGACGACGCTAAAGCCGCGCGGACGCAACGGCGGCGCATCGCCGATCAGCTGCGCCCGCAATAGCCAACGCTAGCGATCTTCCTCGAGGAGGCCGAGACCGACGTGCCGGCCAATATGAGATTCTCCGCCGCGCATCGGGCCACACTACACTCGACCAATCAACTCGAACGCCTCAACGACGAGGCCAAGCGACGAACTGAAGTGGTCGGCATCTTCCCCAACGCGGACGCTATCACCCGCCTGGTCGGCGCCATCCTGCTCGAGCAGAACGACGAGTGGGCGGTCCAGCGCGGACGGTGCACGACGCTAAGAACCACCGCGCCTTTGGGCGATGATCCCACCGTCAGCTTCCCGGCGGTCGCCAGACAACGCGACCAGCCTGCATTCTTCGAATCAGAGCCTGGCTCTGGCGCGCATTCATGGAAGCTGTCGAAGCGTACAAGGCAGCGGTTCACCGCATTCAGCTCGCCACGCCAATGCCGCCAAGACGGGCTGCGGATGCTGGTTACCGGTGGACCGCCTACCTGCGATACTCACCGACTGCATAAATCCACTCGATTTGGGCCGTATCGGCGGTCACCTCTGGGACACCGCATCCTTGATGCAGCCGCAGAGGTGCTATCTGACATCAAGCTCGCGCAAACATGCTTCGGCGAGCCAGCCATTCGGCTGATCCTGCCCGAGAGGTGTAGCCCAGCCGGCCGCCCTGACGACCTGGACCCTCATTTCCACCGAGGCGCTCTTCATCTTCCCAAGATAGTAATAGCGCCACGGATCGGCCTTGGCGGACTCCAGGCAGTATGGAACAAGACTCTCTGCCCGTGCCTTCGCAGTCACCTCCGAGATCTGCGAGCGAGAACGCCACCCCGCAGAATAGAGCACTCCAATGCTGCAAGCTGCAGCCGCAACGGCTACGAAGAGATAGTAGATCAGACTTCTAAGCATCGATCGTCCGACTGTCTTCAAGGCGAAGCCGCACGAACTCGTTGCACAAAACCAACGAATTCTGACGTATCCACATCTTCGTGCCCCTTATCGTGGATATCCAGCTCGATAAGCGAGCCAAACTTCATCCAGATCTGTTTCAGCTCGAGGTACGCTCCGATCGTCTCATCACTAATTGCGCCCCGTTTCGTGCCACTGAACCAGGACTCAGGATGAGACGCTCCATAACCCAACCAAAGACCATCGCGCCGACCTTCTTCGATCAGTAGCGGTTTCGGCGCGAGCAATGCATAGAGAGCGGAATACGAAAAGAACGCACGAAAGTCATGGCAGAATGGATGCGTGAAGATCCGATACTCCCGCCGCGTATGTTCGAGCGAGAAGAACGCGCCATTCGCAGCCATTGCCTTGATATCCGGCCGAACGATCGCCAACACAAGGCTCGTTAGTCCGCCAGCCGCGTTTCCTAGTCCAATGTAGTCGGGATTCGAGTTCAGCAAAGGCTTTATCCGCGTCAGCGCTAGATCCGCAAGCCTCGCCCAGATGATCGAATAGTCCACGCGCCTCGAAAGGTCGGCAAACGGCGCATGGATCGTGTTCGGAAACGCAACCACGGTAAACCCGCCTCTAGCCAGATACGCGCCATGTCCATTATCGTCGAACAGCGTTGTGGGCGCCTGACCGCTCCCCTCGCCGCCCACCTCGCCGTGACCATTGATCGCCACGATCGTCGGCAGATCAGGATTTGGATTGTCCGGTCGCGCCACGGCAACGGTATATCGAAGATCAGCTCCGTCTTGAGCCACATGGGGGAACAGCAGATCGATCTGCTCGATCGCAAAACCGGCCTTCTTCATCGGGTCATGAACACCGACCAGCTCCGGCGCGACGTTGACTGCACCCTCGAATTGCTCCTTGATGTAATTGAGCGGCTCGTTTCTCCAGGACTCGAAAGCAGCTCGATCCCCCAAGATCGCCGAGGCGCTCAGGTCAAACCTGGCATCCTTGTAATCCCAATCAAACGCGCTTGCTTGATTGGAGCACAAACTCACAAGGTTCGAAGCCAATATCGCTCTCAGCAACCACTTCATGCCTTTATTCCACTTTGGCCGACCGAGCAGGAGCTGAAACTGGCTTAAGGTACTCCCCCCTGAGATCGATGAATGGCCGCTCAATAAGCCAATAAGTGGCTGTAGCCACCAAGACCGCAACAGGAACGAGATAGACTCCCGATAGTAGCGCATTGACATACGGGCTTCCGGTCAACGTCAAATACCAATTGTGCTTTTGAAACATGAGAAGGATGGGCATATGGATCAGGTAAAGTGAATAGCTCACCAGTCCTATTTTCCTGAGCAAGGTCGTATAGTAATCATGAAACGATCCGTGCGCCTGAACATATATCACGATCAAAGAGGCGAACAGGAAGCCTTCATAGGTGTGCCACAGAGCCTTCCAGTTGGCGTCTCGCTCCCACCCGCCAAGCCTGTTGAACGCAAAAAGCGACAACACAATGAGGCAGGATACGCCGACGAGAAGAACTCCGGATTTCCTGGTTGCCAACACACCCTCTCGGTAAAGATGAGCAGCAATCATCCCGATGAGAAACTGATCGATGCGCCCCACAATTGTGAAGTACGACAGGTTGCGAGGAGAGGCACCCAGACCAACACAAAGAATGCGAAGCAGGATTGCAAGCCCCAGCAGGTGAACCAGGTACTTAACCCCGTATTTCAATTTGAAAGAATTCAGAAAAGGGAAGACCAGATAGAACTGAAATTCGACACATATGGTCCACAACAGGATTGTGAACGCGCCGCCCGCGAGACCGGCGGGAGTATTCCCCATCAAGAACAAGCTGGACGCGAATGCGCTAAATGAGAACTGAGCTGGATATGTATAGGCTTCCAGAAACAGCAGTAGCACGTACATAGGAAAAATACGCAGGATTCTATTGCGGATAAAGCCTCGATACGAAACTTGGCGGTTATGCGCGCCGTAAGAAAACAGAAAGCCACTCAGAACAAGGAAAAGCGATACGCCCGCATGCCCTTCGGCAAGCACGGCAAAGAACGGATTGGAGGGGTATAGCCATGCACCAATGCTCGGGTCGACACCTCTCGTCAAATTATGGGTGAGATGCGCGAACAACACCATCAGGGCAGCAATCCCCCGCAGCTCGTCGAGCGCAGGGACGTGAGGAATGTTCTTGCTCTCGGGTGCTGAAATATCGCGACCACTCAACTCTCGGCCCTCTGACAGACGGTCATGCTGTTCTGTTAATGCACGCGGCTCAATTTGCCTACCCCTGGTTTGCAACTGCCAATCTCGCAGCACGGCGACGCCTGCCCAAGGTCGAGCATGGACGATTGAGCGTCTCGCTGGAATGATTGGCTTTGCAGACGACACCGACGCCCGTGGCTCCTGGCCACAGCGCTTTCAGATCTCACAGATGAGAGAGTCCCGTCCCCCTAATGGATCACATGTGGAGCATTGCCAGGCCCCATCCGGCTGAGGCCTCAAGCTCGTCCAGGGATCGCGCCTGGTTCTCGGCCAAGAGCTGACCATGCGACGCATCCAGGATCCCCTCACGAGTGGACGCTGTCGGGTTGGTCGTCGTCTGGCCAGCTGGCTGAGCTCGAACCCATGTCATGGCCGATATCTCATCTGGCAGATTCCGACACGTACACGGAAGCTCCCGCCACCAACCTGAGATTGCCCCGTCATCAACCGTCGGCAAGGGTGATGCTTGGAAGCAAATTCACCCGCCCACCAAGATCCGGCGGCGGCTTCAGAGTCCGCACGCCTCGATGACATTCTCCTCAGTCTCGGTGAATTCTGCCGCGGTCGATGTTCAAGGTTACAGCCGCTAAGCGCGCTTGCTGCCGCTCACATCACGACGAGCATCAGCCAGATCGCTGGCGACCATCTCCTTCACCAGATCTCGAAAGCTCGTTTGCGCCGTCCAACCGAGCTTCTGCCGCGCCTTTGTCGCATCTCCGATCAGGAGATCGACCTCGGTCGGGCGGAAATAGGCCGGGTCGATGCGCACGACGATCTTGCCCGAAGCCACATCGCGCCCCACCTCGTCGACGCCCTCACCTTGCCACTCGACGCGACGACCAACTTCACCAAAGGCAAGCTCAACGAATTCGCGCACAGAGCGCGTCTCTCCCGTTGCAAGCACAAAATCATCCGGTTTGTCCGCCTGCAGGATTGCGTGCATTCCCCTGACGTAGTCCCGCGCGTGCCCCCAATCGCGCTTTGCTTCGAGGTTACCAAGATAGATCGCGTCCTCCAGACCGACTTCTATTCTTGCAACTCCCCGCGTGATCTTGCGAGTTACGAAAGTCTCTCCGCGTATGGGGCTTTCATGGTTGAACAAGATGCCATTGGAAGCAAACATGCCATATGCCTCACGGTAGTTTACCGTGATCCAATAGCCATATAGCTTTGCGACTGCATATGGAGACCGCGGATAGAACGGCGTCGTCTCCCGTTGCGGAACCTCCTGCACCAAACCGTACAGCTCCGAGGTCGAAGCCTGATAAAATCGCGTGTCCTTCTCCAAGCCGAGAATGCGAATAGCTTCCAACAGCCGCAAGACCCCTACTGCGTCCGCATTGGCGGTGTATTCCGGGCTCTCAAAGCTCACGGCGACATGACTTTGAGCTGCGAGGTTATATATCTCGGTGGGCCTGATCTGCTGGACCAAACGGATAAGATTGGTCGAGTCCGTCATGTCGCCATAGTGCATCAGAAACGGGACGTCTCCGACGTGAGGATCCTGGTAGAGATGATCCACACGAGCAGTGTTGAAGGAGGACGAACGCCGTTTGATTCCATGGACCGTGTAGCCGAGTCCGAGCAGATACTCAGCCAGGTAGGCACCGTCCTGACCAGTCACACCAGTAATGAGCGCCACACGTCGTTTACGATCTTGATCCACCATTTTCTCCACTCGACACCGCCGCGGCCGTGGGCGCTCGGCATTTTTTCAACGATTAAAGGGAGTCCAGAAACCCCGCCCTGGATGACAATTGTCCTCGTGTTCTGGTCATACACGTGCACAGCCATTCCAGCTTGCGCTACGCGATACCATTTGCGATCGCTAAAGTCTAATGGCCGGCCCTATGGACGCGAGCCTGACCGATCCAAACTCCGCTGACACTCAGGGGGACGCCAGGGTGTCCATTCGCAAGAGAACCGGCACGAGCCGCTTCGGGACGGAACTCTGACAAAATCGTCGCGCGAAATCCGGCAGCAGCTCGACCGATAACGTTTAGCTCCTTCACACCGGCTGCCATTCTCAGGCGAAGGGACAACTGCGCGAGGAGGACATCCTGCATGCCACGGTCGCCTTGACGGTCGACCGCTCAGTCGCCCCCCCCCCAGATTGAATGCAAGATCAGAGGCTTTGATGCGCTTGCTTTTCTGCATGCCCGGGTCTGGACGGGAGCAAGTTCGGAGCCACGGCTTTAAAGGAGGTCAGGCGACGATCTACCTTTCCAGCTGGTAGATCATCGGTCTTGCGGCAAAATCAACTGCTGCCAGCAAACCGCAGCGTCATCCACGAGCAGCGCTCGTGGACTCGGATACAATCTTCGGCCCAAGCGGAAGGAGCAGATCGCATTCGACACCCAGGAAGGGCCTCGACATCGCTCAAGGATGAGCGAGGAGGTTTCGATGCCGTAGCTCGCCGATGCCGCCACGATTGTTGGCGGCCCCAGCAATCATCTCCGTCGATCTCTGTACCGTGCAGAGAGGTGGCGTTGAAAGTGCGACGCGATGCACTGACCCGCCCGCATCCAAGATGCTGCCAATCCGGTCGGAGCACTGAACTAGACAAGATGAAAGCCGGCAAGATGGCTCAGAACTGTCTCCGTGATGGACTGATGTGTCGTAAGCACGTCCTGTGCCGAATCAGAAACAACAATGTTGCCAGGCGTATTGTCGTGACTCGCCGAGAATATCGCCGCTTGCGTGGCAGCGCGATTGTGATTGAGCCAGACGATGTCTGCCTCCGATGCGAAGTTGGCGGCGATACTCTGCCCAAGCTCTTGGTTGAATACGAAAACGTCATGCGGTGCCCACAATGCCGTCTGCTGTGGGCCACCAAGCAATGGCTGGGGACTGGAGATGATCGTCTGGCCTTGGACGCCTTCAGCGAAATGGAATCCGTCCTGGCTGAACAGGTCGGAGGGGTAAGTCGCTGCTTGATTTGCGGTTTTTCCCGAAGAGAGGACACCATTTGCGACGCTGAGATTGCCTTGCGGGTAGCCCGCTGAAACTTGGGCGGTTACACCGATCGTACCGTCTCCGTTGAGGTCTTGATGGAAAGTGGTTTCGAACGCCTCGAACGAGGCCGAGCTTCCCGACACACCTCCAATCGCGCTGCCTGTGTAGTTGCCGCCGCTGTCCAGGCTCCAAACTGCATAAACATCAGCTCCCGCGACCTTCCAGGCGACCTCGTAGCCGCTACCCACGGCTTCTGCGCCGATTGGCATCCAGCTGCCGAGTTGTCCGACCACAACATTGGCGCCGCCAAGCTTCACTTGCGGACCCGCGCCGCCGCCGACCGGATTCATAAAATATCCATTGCCGACCTGGGTGAGGCTCGTCGATCCTAGCCCCTCGATGACTATCGTGGGAATCCCGATCGTACCATCACCGTTGAGGTCTTGGTGAAAGATGGTCTCGATTGCCTCGAACGAAGCTGAGCTCCCAGAGACACCTCCGATCGCACTGCTCGTGTAGTTTCCGTTGCTGTCAAGATTCCATACTGCGTAAAGATCGGCTCCCGCCACCTTCCAGGCAATCTCATAACCACCACCCACGGCTTCTGCGCCAATCGGCATCCAGCTGCCGAGTTGGCCGGCCACGAGGTTGGCACCGCCAAGCTTCACTTGCGGGCCCGTGCCGCCACCAACTGGATTTAGGATATATCCGTTGCCGGCCTGAACGAGACTGGTTGATCCCAGTGCCTCGACGACCGTCGTCGGAATGCCGATCGTGCCGTCACCATTGAGATCCTGGTGAAACACGCTCTCGAACGCTTCCAGCGAGACCGAGCTTCCGGAGACACCTCCGACCGCGCTGCTCGTATAGTTTCCGTTGCTGTCGAGATTCCACACTGCGTAAAGATCGGCTCCCGCCACCTTCCAGGCGACCTCATAGCCGCCACCCACGGCTTCTGCGCCAATCGGCATCCAGCCGCCGAGTTGACCGGCCACGAGGTTCGCGCCGCCAAGCTTCACTTGCGGGCCCGTGCCGCCACCGACCGGATTCAAAAGATATCCATCGCCAACCTGGACCAGACTGGTCGATCCCAGTCCCTCAATGACGATGGTCGGAATACCGATCGTACCGTCACCGTTGAGATCCTGATGAAAAACATTCTCGAATGTTTCGAACGAGGCTGACCGTCCAGAGACACCTCCGATCGCGCTACTTGCGTAATTTCCGCTGCTGTCGAGGGTCCACACTGCGTAAAGGTCGGATCCGGCCAACTTCCAGGCAAGCTCATAACCCGCGCCCACGGCTTCTGCACCGATTGGCGTCCAGCCACCAATTTGCCCAGGCTGAACCGTGGCGCCGTTGAGCTTGAGTTGGGGGCCAAATCCCCCACCAGCTGGATTGAGGAAATAGCTTGATCCCAGCTGCACCAGGCTGGTCGTTCCCAACGCCTCTATGGTTACAGGCGTTGCGGAGACGAGATGAAAGCCGAGAGCGTCCATTTGCTTGAGGTCGACGGACGTCAGCGTCTGAAGTGTGTTGAAAGTGTAGAATTCGTTAAACGGATCGTTGGCGCCCTGAACGCCACTGTTCAGGAAGTCGCTCGGATCGGAGGACTGGCCGTAGTCGGCAAGCTTCGTTTGCCCCCCATCAATTGAGAAGTAGGCTGTCGACGCCGTCGCGCCGCCCGTCATGAGACGGACGCCTGGGGTTGAGAACCGGAAGAGATCGAACACGTCAGGCTGCGGGCCGTAGGGCACGCGGCCGAATGCGTGCGTAAGCTCGTGAAGGGCCACTCCGACGAGCAGGCCTGAATTGATGTCGGTCGCGAACGTCGCGCTGCCGTCGTCGGTCGTGGTATCGTTGGCGCCAAGTCCTCCCCAGAGCTTCAGCTGCGAATTCCAGACGGCAACATAGGATTGCCCTTGGATGCTCGATACAGCCGGTAGGGCGTTGAAGGTGGTGTCACCGGGGCTAGCGTTCCCAACGAGGTTGGACCGAACGCTCGAGTAGGTCATCCACTGGCCACCATCAGGACCTGCAGCAGCGCCTCCGCCGATTCCACTGTAGTCGATCTTGATGTTGACCGTGATTCGGTCGGAGATCATGGACGTCAGGATCGCGGCGGCCTGTTGAATCCCGGCCCGGAAGCTGGCCGGAGCGGCCATTGCGGCCGCATCGAACAGAAGGTTGATGGTGAGCCCACCGGCGCTCACGGCCGTCACCGCACCAACCCCGCCGAAATCGCCTTGCGCGAGCTGAGCTTCCACCGCCTCATCTGGGAGCTCGACCGGGTTTGACGGAGGCGGATCGATTGCCGGGCCGGAGGCCTGGACTACGTCGGAGCCTTGCGAATTGGGCGATCCGGCCATTGGCTAAACTCCCAGCCATTCAAATCCCAGCGCACGATTCCAAGCTCGAGCAGCCCCGAAACCGCGAATCTAGCTATCAGTCATCAGCGTTTCCTGCAGGTTAATGGCCGCCTGCCGGGAGACGAAGGTCTGAACACCCTCTGCGCAGCCCGGCCGGCCACTTGGCGCTCCCGCTTGCTCTGCGACCAGCTGAAATCAATTTCTGCAGGGACTGGGCATGTCACCAAGCCGCCCCCCCTGCCATGCCGCATTCACCCCTGGTCTGCTCCTCGCAGACTCTCGGCTGCTCGAACCAACTCGGCAGGCGAAGGATCAACTCACCA
This sequence comes from Bradyrhizobium sp. SZCCHNS3052, assembly GCF_032484495.1. Lineage (NCBI taxonomy): Bacteria > Pseudomonadati > Pseudomonadota > Alphaproteobacteria > Hyphomicrobiales > Nitrobacteraceae > Bradyrhizobium > Bradyrhizobium sp. SZCCHNS3052. The sequence continues at coordinate 123,629 of NZ_JAUETB010000011.1, forward strand.
TGTCGCACCGTCACGCCGCCCGGATCGGTCGGCTCCGTGCGCCGAGGTCCATGGTAGATCGCAGCAATTTGTCCGTTTACGACAATGCAACCAGTCGGAATCATCACCATGCCAGCGGCAACTGGAAGAGCGGGAGCGTTCTGCGCGGCGCTAAGGTGGTGTACGTGACTAGCGCTTCGTGGTGCCGCTACAGTCCCCTCAATCAAGAGCTTACTCCCGGGAAATCAAAATCTACAATTGCAAAAGCGGGATGGACGACCTAGCGTTTCAATCGGTATTTCGATAAGGTCGACCGTACGACCCGAAGCTGTTGCCCTCGGGCTGCGCTGCACCAGACGTCGTTCATGTATCCAACGGCGGCGTCCAGCCAATCTCGCCGCAAACCGCTCGCCCGTTGGCCCATGGGGTAGCTCCAGGCGCGACGACGCTCCATAAAGGCTGGAGACGCGAAGCCCGCCTCAAAGGGCCCGATAGCGCACCGGGCTGCTGCTGCATCGACCCGGTCGTGTCTCAGGGAGTGATTGCGAATTCCACTTGCTCAAAGCGTCCTCGTGTGTGACACGGACCCAAAGGTGCGGCGCTCAGCGCCGTCGGCTGGCTATCGCGGTGGTGGAGCAATTGTCGCGATGTCGGGAAAACCTTCAAAGATCCACTGATGTGGAGGACAGCGTTTCAGAAGGCACGTCCGGCTTTACACCCGCATGTACAGGAAGCCTCGATCGATAGCGCGGGATCTCAGCGAATTCCGCCTCTCGTAAATCGACGACGAGGCAGCCAGCGAATCACAGTTTGACCACACGAGAGAAGCCCGCGAGGTGGCGATGATCAAGTCTGACCGCCAGGACACGATTACAATCTATGAGGCAACACAGCGCAGCGGTGGACTAACGTCGAGCCTGCGCCAAGCCTACTTCGATCTATCGAACTCTCGCCACGTGATAACTCGCCTTTTCTGGCGCGACTTCATCGCTCAATTCCGACAGAAAATTCTCGGGTATTTCTGGGCTCTTCTCAATCCGATCCTGGGGATCGTCAGCTTCCTGTTTCTCTATTCCATTGGCGTTCTCAAGCCAGGCCAAGGAGAGATTCCATACCCTCTTTATGTTCTCGTCGGCACCACCATCTGGGCATGTCTACCGGGCGCAATGGGAGCGGTCAGCAGTGGGCTGCAGTCGCAGGCTGATCTCATTCTGCGAACCAAGATTCCAAAGCTAGCACTGGCCATGAGCTCGCTGGCAGGCGTTTTCTATTCCATCGCCATCAGCATGATCACGATGATGGCGGTATTCTTGATCATGGGTCGGTGGCCCAGCCTCTGGATACTCGCCTATCCATTGCTGGTTCTGCCCATGGTACTGCTCGGGACGGCAATTGGCTTGATGCTCGCAGTGCTCGGCACAATTGCGCGCGACCTTACGCCGCTCGCCACGCAAGGGCTCTCTCTGCTGATGTACTTGACGCCTGCAGTATACTTGCACTCGAGCATCGAGAGCCCAACCATACAGTTTCTGATCAAGTGCAATCCGTTGACATACCTCATCGATGTTCCTCGTGCGCTGATCTGCCTCGACCAAGCCAACGACATTCCGGTGTTTTTGCTGGTGATCGTCGCGACCGTGATTCTGGTCGTCGTTGGGCTGAAGATCTTCTACCTGCTCGAGGACCTCGTAGCGGAGCGGCTGTAGCTTAGCCGACTACAGGCAGCGACAGCAAATTGAACAGAAACAAGACCCCCCGTTAGGCAATGTTGCGGCCCGAGTCCCAATTCACGTGCGAGCCCATCCATCGAGCAACTCGCTTGGCGGACGCCGGCCAGCTCGCAGGAGTATGCTCGAGATGAGATGGCTCAAAGATCGGATCAACGCCTATGTCCAGAGGACGGTCGCGAACGCATTGGCGCATGCCACGCCCAAACCCGAGCCGAAGGCATTCGAGCCTGCTCTCGACATCCTCGTGAACAAGTACGGCTATGGACGTACGCTCGAGCTGAAACTGCCGGTCGCCGTGGATGGGAAACCTGTTCCCTGGTACACATATCCCGCACTGGAATACTTCGAGCAGCTCGACGCCAGAGGATTACGAATCTTCGAGTTTGGTTGCGGCAATTCGTCCCTGTTTTGGGCGAATAAGGGAGCCAAGGTGACCGCCGTCGAGCATGATCCCGCCTGGTTTGAGAAGATGCTGCATCGGTCAAGTCGACTGGAAAAGCTCATTCTCCGGGAGGGGGTCACGGAATATGCTGGGGCCATATCCGAAATCGGAGGAGAATTTGATGTCATCATCATCGACGGGGTCTGGCGCAATCAATGCGCGCGGGCAGCCTTGCCTCACCTGAGTGCGGGCGGCTGCATCGTGCTCGACAATTCAGACTGGTACACCGACGTAGCAGAGTTCTTTCGTGGTGAAGGTTTCCTTCAGGTGGACTTCAGCGGATTTGGCCCAATCAACATCTATTGCTGGACAACATCGCTGCTGGTGCGATCGGATAGTATTCTCAACGGCCGGCTCAATCATCCGCGACCAGTCGGAGGCATTGAAGCGTGCAGGGGCAGCAACTGGTGACGGCGCTTAGCTTTCGATTGTCGAGCATGGCGCGATCGCTGATTCAGTTCGTCGGACGCCGAATGGCCCCCGAGCACCGCGCCAGATTGGCGGTCCAGCTCGCCAGGATCGGCGCTCATATGGATATCGACTCCTGCTTACAAATCCTCGAAAAAGCACTCAGCGAGCAGAAGCTGGATGCGAGCCAGCTCGGGCGGCTGCTTTCGGCGGCTTTTTCTGCTGCTGATGCGGACCACTTGCCGCTCGATTTGAGGAAGCAATTATTGACGCGGGCCTGTGCGGGCCTGGACCCGGCCGACATTCCTGACGCTCTGCTCGAGCATTTCTCTGCGCTCGGCGGAAGCAGCCACCACTACAGCCAGGAGGGAGAGGATATCCTGCTCAAGCGGCTGTTCGGTGATCGTCGCTCCGGCTTCTATGTCGACATCGGCGCTCATCACGCCACCAGGTTCTCCAATACGTTTGCGCTCTACCGCCGTGGATGGCGCGGCATCAATGTCGACGCAACACCCGGGAGCATGAGCTCGTTCGGCCTGCTCCGGCCCCGAGACGTCAACCTCGAACTCGCGGTGTCGGACCAGACAGATCCCCTGCGGATGCACCTCTTTCGCGAGGGCGCCCTCAACACGACCAACGCAGAGCTCGCCGACAGCTACGTCGCGGCTGGATGGGACAAGACTGGTGAAATCGAGCTTCGCCCGAAAACGCTCGCAACTATCATGGACGAGTTCGTGCCTCCCGGAATCAACGTCGATCTCCTCAGCGTCGATGTGGAGGGCGCAGAACTGGCCGTCTTGCGTTCGGGCAATTGGGACGTGTACGCGCCCGCCGTGATCATCATCGAAGCGCTATCGACACCGTTCGCCGAAATGCACCAGGATCCCGCTCTCAGATATCTTCTCGCTAGGAATTACGAAGTCCGGTTTCGGCTCTTCAATTCGGTCATCCTGACTCGCACAGGCGCAGATTTCTCCTGATCAGCGGCGGCCGGCCCAACGCTTCAAAGCCCCTCGCAATCGTGTTGCGAGGCCGCCACGATCAACGGCTGGAGAGACACCTGCCCGCAGCCAAAGACAGACCTCGTTGAATGCTGCCATGTCCGGCTCAACCCGATCGGGCATTCGCAGCGTCGCCGGCAAGATAGTCCGCCTGAACTGAGCTGGAGCTTCGAGCTGGAAGGGGAGGTTACCCGCACAATGAACGCCGGAATTGTCGAATCCGCCGTTCCATATCAGGCTCGTACGCGGGTAGAGAACCTGCGCGCCGGCCTTGGCGACGGCATACCACCACAGAATGCCCCAAGAGTCATTTTTGCCGGCAATGCGATCGGACAGCATCGCTTCATAATCCGCTGCACCATTGAGGCTGAAGCGGCTGCGGAACCCGGCATCGCGGGCAAGCTCATCGAGCATACCGTCCGTCTGCCAATCAAATAGCGACCATGCCCGCGCCCATGTCGCCCACCCCCATGTCGTCGTCAGCGGCATGAAGAAGGCATCTCCGGATACTTGGGCCGTACCTTTGAGGTGGCAACCGGAGATCTGCGCAACACCGGAGGCATCAGCATAACGGTCCAGCCCTTCGAGCATGAAGCGGACAAAATCGGGAGCTGCAACGAGGTCGTCCTCGAGGACAATCACCCGGCCGTAAGCGCGCGTGAGCTCGTCGACCGCACCGGCGATCGAGCGAGCAAGACCAAAGTTCTCTGGGCGCACGACGACCTCGGCGCCGTTCGTCACGGCCCAGTCTGCAACTAACCGACGCGTCGCCTCGACCGCATCGGCGTGCTCAGGCCGCTTCGGGGCGTCCGAGTAGATGATGATCTTGACGTCCTCTAAGCGCGCGTTCCGAAGCAGCGCATCGAGCGCCCGTCGCGTGTGCAGCGGGCGGTTGTACGTGAAAAGCGCGAGCGGCACGCGGTCAGTCACGAGAGGACCTCGCGATCATGACACCACGACCCGCTGCGCAACGGATAGGCCCGGAATAGGCTGGTTGAATCATCCACGCCGCGGCTCCCCGATCGTATCTGTTGCGAAGAGAGCCTTCTGCAAATGTTGGACAATGGTCTCTTCACAATTCGTGCCCCGGCATCAGCTTGCAGGCTTGCGCGCTCTGAACGTGTAAAGACGTCCTGGATCGTTGAGGTGGCTACCGTACCACGTCATCAGCCACGGTCGAACGAACGCCAAGGGCAATCTGAGCCGCTTGGCGAGAAGCCTTCGGTGATCACTCATGGTCATTGGAAACAGATTGATATCGGACTGAAGTGGGTTCAACGAAAGATCGAGAGCAAGGCCCGCATTGGCGATGGCGGAGTGATAGTCCGCAAGTAAATAGGCGTGCTCGCCACCATAATGCTTGTGAAGCGGATGCGACGCCAAGAATGCCGGCAAATCTTCGGGTCGTGAAATGACATGCTCGCGCGTGGCAAGTAAAATTCCACCCGGCTTCAGAACGCGACCAATCTCGGCACAGAGCTGCCCCAGGTCACGCGCATGGTGCAGCACTTGACGGCAGAGTACGACATCGAAGCTATTGCTATCGAATGGCAGGGTCTCACCCCACTCCTGCACAACGTTGATCGGCAATCCACTCTCGCCCGCGAGCGCCCGGATCGCCCCGCCCCCCACCAGCGCGCTCGGGTCAGGCTCCAACGCCGTCACTTGCCAGCCATCAGCCGCGAGCGCGTAGCTCGCGATGCCCCTGCCCGCCCCGACATCCAAGGCGCGCCCTGGTGGGCTCGTCAGCAATGATCGCGTCGCAATCCACTCGGAGCTGGCGTGAAATCGCTGCGCAGCCGCCAACAGCGGGTCATCGAAGAAACACGCCTTCACAAGACTGGCCTGGTCAGGCTGGTTGCGCAACCAGGAGACCGCCTGCTCCCAGCTCATCGCGCCATCGGTCATTTTACAGCTTCCATATCGAGTTCGCGAATGACCTTGGCCGGATTGCCCGCCGCAATCACCATCGGAGGAACGTCCTTGGTGACGACGCTGCCCGCTCCAATGACGGCGCCGCGGCCGATTCGCACGCCTCGCAGCACCACGCAATGGCAACTGATCAACGCATCGTCCTCAATGATGACAGGTTGCTCGTCCAGGTCGATTTTGCGTGGATGACCAGCGGTAATGATATCGCGGAACTGCTGATGCCGCTCGCTCGCATCCAACGGGTGGGTCAGATTATCCATGATTGTGCACATATGCGAGATCAGAACGCGGTTGCCGATGCTGATGTCCCTGGCGGACCAGATTCTGGTCTGCTCGCCAACATAACAATACTCGCCAAGGCGAATACGTCCGCCGTGTCCGAACAACAACAACTCGCCACGGACGTGCGTGTGAGCGCCAATCCGCAGCGCCTCTGGCGGGTGCCCGTGCGTATGCAGACTGGCCGTCGGATAGAAAACGGCAGTCTGGTCGATATCTGCCAGAGCGCGATCAATCCTTCCGTCGGCCGACGGCATATGCCGCGGCCGGACGAGCCGAGCAAGTAGTCCTTCGGCAAATGCACGAACACGGCGCGTCACGGAAGCCGCTACTTCGTCAGCTCAAGACACACGACAGCCCGGGAGGCTGCCGCGTAATCATCATCATAAGTGCTTTGCTTATGTATGTCGAAATACGTTGCGTCCTTTGCGCTCTCCCGGTCGCCAACGGTCCACCCTTCCGCCCTGTAACGATAGATGGTCTCGATGCACGATTGCGGCGCGAATCGCTCGACGAGCCGGTCGACCATTTCGGCGTCAAAAATCTGGAACCAACCGTGGTTGGCTCGTCGACCGAATGGCATGCTCAGAAAGAGCACCCCACCTGGCTTCAACATTCGGCGCAATTCCATCAGACAAGAGACGTACCCGTCGGTATCCGTCTCGTTCTTTGTGCCGTCGCTCGTGTAGAGCATCGTGTTGTCCAGGCCAACGTGCTCGATCGTCGAGATGCAGGCAATCCAATCGAAATACGCGTCCCGGAAACAGCTTTCGCGCAGATCTTCATAAACGTAGGACACGCCCCACTGCCACGCAGACCACTGCTCCGGCGCCAAAGTCGAAACGGTGCAGGTCTTTTCGCGCAGCTTCGGATGACCGAGCACATGCGCGTGGTTGAGGGTAGACCCCGCGTCGAGCAATCGCCCCTTCCCCGCTGGAAGGCGCGCCATGAACCAGGGATACTCAACGATACGTTCATCGAGGCGCCAACCAAAACCGTCCGGGAGTTTGTAGGGATCGTAGGCGGGATCGTTGATTGCGGCGGTTACCGACTTGATCTTATGCGTATCGTAACCTGGCTTCCAAGGCGGGTTGCCGTCCGCGAGAAATCGTTTGTAATTTGATTCCGCGAGCGGCGCCTTGAGGCGCCCTTTGATGTACTGTTTCAATGATTGCATGATGCTTGCCCTGGGTCTGCCGCGCTATCATCACCCAGCCGTATATGCGCTTGGCGTGCCCTCTTGTAGGAAACAAGAGCCCTATATTGCAACAGGCTCGGCCCTCGGCACGCGCGCAGCAGATCGTTCAGTTGCGCGGCATCCGACCGGCCTGCCCATTGCAGCGTGCCGAAGCAATACCAGTCAGGCGGCAACCGCAGGATCAATACGCCATCGCGCACAAGCCGCGACACATCCAACCCTTTGGCGGCGGCCTCATCGCCTTGGAAGGGACGTGGAGCAAAGGTCATCAGCGCAACGAGCTTCACCGCATGCGGCCAGTGCGCGAACTCGAGCGCAGCATCCGGCTCGTTAATCAAGCGGACAACTGCTCGCGCGACTCTCCTGACGAGACGCGCGCCTTTATACGGCGGTAGAAAAAAAATGCCGAGTTCCGTGCGCAACAGCAATTTTGCGGCCGCCTGCGCCACCAAAAGGCGATGCAACCGCGGGCGCAGCAACGCGGGCGCATGTCGGGAGACGAAGCGCCAGTGATCGCCGAGATTGGTCATCGACCTGCGGTCGAAGATTTCGCGCCAGGCTTGCCGCAAGGTCAACTGGGCTTGCGGTACGATACCGGTCTCCTCGATATGAGCCAGAATCATTGTGTCGTAACACACGAGCAGCTTGAAACCAGCAGACTTGATCCGGCAAAAGAAGTCGTAATCTGAAATATAATGTGGAAAGGTCCGATCGTCGATGTTGCCGACCGCTCTTATCATCTTGATCGGAATCAAAGTACCTCGGCCCGGAAGCGTGTCGACGTCTTCACAATGCCGCTCGCCTGAGGCGATCTCTGTTTTGATGGGGAAATCGTAGCGCTCCCAATCAATCATCTCGCCGGCATCGAGGACCCTCGTCGGATCGCGACTGTCAACGACCTTTGCGCCAACGGCCGCGTCATGGGTCCGCGACCAGGCAACCAGCGTTTCGATGTAGTTTTCAGGGACTCTCGTGTCATTGTTCAGCAAAAGAACGAAGTCATCCGTCGCAGCTTTGGCCAGTATCCGCTCAATGGCCAGCGCACAAGAGCCGGCCCACCAACGCTCCTTCCCATCGTAGATCACCTCCACGTCCGGATAGAGTCGAGCGAGCTTGTCTCGCGTGCCGTCGGTCGATCCGCCGTCCGATACGTTGATCGTCAAATGTCGATAGGTCTGACGGCGCAGATCTTCGACGCACTGCTGCGTGAACTGCCAACGATTAAAGACGGGAATAACGACGTGAACGCACCCTTTGGTTGCACGATCGATCGAAACCGGATTGTCAGTGCCGCCGCACGCATCTTCAGATCCGATCAAGCGCTCCACTACCCCGCTCACAGGCACCTTGAAGGAACTCACCAGCTGTCCTCCTCCGCAATCGGCCTGAAGGCATGGATATCGTTGGAAACAATCCTCAGACGGTGTATACCTCCACGACCGGCATGTTTGCAAGTTGGCGCATCCACACGTGAAAGTAGAAAATGCCCTCCGCGTCCACGGGTTTCGCCGTCGCACAAGCGTCCGAGCTGACCCTGCGCCCAGGGGCGCGCGCCCTCTCGTCTTAACCGTGGCGATCAATTCGATAGAGACGATCCCTTTTCGGAACCTCTAAGAGCAATTCTGACGTATGGCACTCGTTTGGATAACCGGCGCCCGTGGCTTCCTGGGCCGACATGTGGCCGCGCGTTTTGCGGCGGGGGGCTGGGATATTGCTGGCATTGGGCTTGGCGGCGCTGCCGATGTCGATATCGCAGCACTCCCTCTCGCCAAAGTCTCAGGCAGGGCTGCCTGGATCGAGAAGATCATCGACAACGAAGCGATCAAGGAGCTCCTGAAGCTTGTCGGCCCCCCCGACGTCGTATTCCATGCCGCGGGCAGCGGCGCAATCGGCGCATCGCTTGCGGACCCTTACCGAGACTTCCGTCTCTCGGTAGACAGCACCGCGCTGCTGCTTGATACGTTGCGCAGGTCAGCGCCGGAAGCGGTGTTCGTGCTTCCCTCCAGCGCGGCAGTGTATGGCAGCGCCGCGCCGGGACCGATCGCCGAAGACGCTTCGCTGGCTCCTGTATCGCCCTATGGCGCACACAAGCTCTGTGCCGAATGGCTATGTCGATCGGCGTCACACTCATTCGGCTTGAAAACGGCCGTGATCCGCTATTTCTCTCTGTACGGTCCCGGCTTGCAGAAGCAGCTGCTATGGGACGTCGCAGGAAAACTCTCGCAGGCGTCCGACGAAATTACCCTCTTTGGGACGGGGGCTGAGACCAGGGACATGCTGTACGTTGAGGACGCAGCCGAACTCGGGTTCATCGCGGCCCAGCACGCAACGTCGCAGTGCCTCATCGTCAATGGCGGAACTGGCGTCGCATCCAGTGTTGAGTCCATTGCCAGTGAGCTTGCCCGCGCATTGGGAGTCGATTGTCGGATCCGATTCAATGGACATTCGCGCATTGGCGATCCGAACCACCTGCAGGCCTCGGCCACACGGTCAAGAAGCCTGGGCTTCGAGCATCGTTGGAGCTTGAGAGATGGGCTTGCCGCCTATGCCGCATGGTGGCGGACGGGCAACAGAGGCGCGAACATCAAGTGAGGGGCTGCCGAACTGGTCGGCTCCGCAGACCGGTCGGCCGGTTGCTCTTTTTGCATTTCGCTTTTATGCCTCCCTCCGGCAGTGTACACCCGCATCCTTACCACCAAAGGTTAGCAGACAGTTGTGAGCGATAAGGACTGGACAGTTCGCGCCGAGAGCGTCTCCAAGAAGTTCGGCCTGTCGCTGCGCCGATCGATGGCACACGGCCTTCGTGACGGCCTCGGTCGGCTTGTTGGCGCCGGCAGCGATTCGAGCCTGTTGCGTGACGGGGAGTTCTGGGCCGTCAAGGACATCAGCTTCACCCTCGAACGCGGCCAGAGCCTTGGCATCATGGGGGTCAACGGCTGTGGAAAGACGACCCTTCTGCGCATCCTGACTGGCATCTACAAGCCGGATGCCGGTCGCGTCATGCTGCGCGGACGTGTTGGCGCATTGATTGCGGCCGGCGCTGGCTTCTCACCGATGCTCACCGGCCGCGAAAACATCTATATAAACGCCGCACTCCTCGGACTCTCTCCCCGGGAGATCCGCTCCCACATGGATGAGATCGTTGCATTCTCTGAACTCGAACAATTCATCGACATGCCCGTCAAGCATTACTCGAGCGGCATGCAGGTGCGCCTCGGTTTCGCGGTGGCTGCCGTGAGCGAGCCGGAGGTGCTGCTGGTCGATGAAGTGCTCGCTGTGGGTGACTTGAACTTCCAGAAGAAGTGCTACGATTACCTCTTTGGATTGAAGCGCAAGGGCACGTCGATCGTCCTGGTTTCGCATTCCATTGGAGCGATTTGGGCGGTTTGCGATCGCGGACTGTTCATGGACAAGGGCGAGGTGAAGGTCCTCGGCGAAATCGAGAGGGTGATCCGCGCCTATGACGATCAGAACGCTCGCAACGCCGCCCGTACTCGGGAGAGTGCGCTTCCTGGTCCGGATGGCGCGAGCGAGCTGATCTCCGGCACCGGCGACGTTGTCTGCGACAATATCAAGATCGTCGCAAAGGACGGCAATACGGCCAAGAAGGAGCTGCACTTCAAGGAGCCGTTCGACATCGTCATGGATGTGACGGTTCATTCAGCTATCGATGACCTCGTCATCCGCGCCGTGCTCGATGCGGCACATTATAGAAATATCTGCACTATCGACAGTCACGAGCAAGGTCTTCTGGTCGGACGCGTGATGCCAGGTCGCTATAGTCTGAGGATTTCCGTTCCAGCGCAAAATCTGCGGCCGGGAAGTTACGATTTGAACATCGCCGCGATCACGCGCCATGCAGGACTTCATCTCTTTCTCGCGCTCAAGTGTGGAAACGTCGTCGTCCTCAATCCAAGCGACAAGTTCCTCTACTCGGACCCGAATGCCGTCGTTCACTTCGATGCAGATTTTCATCTTGACCAGGTCAGCTCATGAACGAAGCGTTGGACCATTTCGCGCGGGACCACTTTTTCGCGCCGACGAGCGCTGAAGCGGCGCGAGAGCTGTTTCGAAGGTCAGTACGCAACGTCGTTGTCGAAATTTCATCACACTGCAATCGGGCATGCTCCTACTGCCCCGTGTCGAAGGTCGATCGTGCCTCGACCAACAAACTGCTGCCTCACGATACCTATGAACTTATCCTGCGCGACCTCGCAGAAATCTCCTATGACGAGGGCTTGTGCTTAAATCTGTATAACGAGCCAACTTCAGACAAGTCGCTGCTGCTCAATCGCATCAGGCGCGCTCGAGAGCTGTTGCCGGCGGCCCGCATATACTTCAGTAGCAACGGAGACTATCTGGATCGCGACTACGTTCGCGAACTGATCTCAGCCGGCCTGTCCGAACTGTACATTTCCATCCATGCCCCGGCCGGCAAGCCGTACGACGATGCCTATGCAGCGACGCGCTTCAACGACCTTTCCCGACGTTTGCAGAAGGCGATAAAGGTCGACATCCTACGTCCCGGAGAGACGATGCAGGGTCATGTCAATATCGAAAAATTGCCGATCCATGTCTTTGCTACGAACTACTACACCCTGGGATCGAACCGGGCGGAATCCGTCGGACTGAGCTCCGGCGCGTTCAGCCGGTCCGCGCCGTGCTCCCGTCCCTTCAATGACTTTACGGTTTCCTACGACGGCACGCTATTCCCTTGCTGCCAGATGTTCGTCGACTTTGCAGAGCATACCCAACGCTATGCAATTGGAAAATTGACAGATTTTCCAACGATTTTTGCGGCTTATGCCAGCCAGGCGATGGCGGAATGGCGAAAGGAGCTGCTTCGCTATGGTCCCAAGCTTTCGCCGTGCGCGACTTGCACGGAGGGACAGCATGAAGGGACGCCGGAACAGATTGCGACACGTGAAAAGGTCTACTCGGAATTTCTTGGGCCAAGCCAGGTGGTTTCGTCGCCTTCCCCCGGCGGGAGCTGGCTCGGCGGGATACGACGGTGGCGCGTTGCCCGGCGATCAAAGTAATTGCCCATTACGGCACCGAGGAATTGAATGATCGGCCAAAGCAGCGGCAAGCGCCCCACCCGGGTGATCGGGCTCGACGTGATCACCGATCCCAAGTGGATGGGCGGCATTATCTATATTCGCAATCTCGTCTACTGTCTTGAAAGCCTGCCAGAAGCGGAGAGACCGGAGGTCAGGCTGCTCGGCGTACCGGACGACGCGATGCCGCTCGCCGTTGAACTGCGCTCTTTTCCGTTCGTCGACCGGGACCGGCGCCCGCGCAGGCATGGCGCGATCGCCCACTTCTGGCGCCGTGTCCATAGGAAGTTTCTGCAAACCTACATTCCGCCAGATCCGGCTTGGCAGAAGCTGGATGCCACCTATCCTACAATTGGCGGGAAGGTGCAGGGCGTTCCGGCGATCCGATGGATACCTGATTTTCAACATGTGCACCTGCCTCATTTCTTTACTGAGGATGAGCGCGATGCACGCGACCGTGGCATCGCTTTGATCGCGTCCGAGCCTGGCGTCCTGGTCCTGAGCAGTGAAATGGCCAAGAGGGACTTCCTCAATCTCTGCCCGAATCCTGAGGTCGAGCCACATGTCTGGCGCTTCTGCTCTGTCATCACGGATCATGAGCGGGGCGGTCGCAATCCACACACGCAATACCGCCTGCCCCGGCGCTACGCCTACATCGCAAATCAATTCTGGGCCCACAAGAACCACCGAGTTGCATTCGAGGCGCTGCGTCGCTTGAAGGCAAGGCACCCGGATCTGGTACTCGTCTGCACGGGCCGGGAAGACGACTATCGCGACAAGGAATATGTACCTGAATTACTCGAGTTCATCGCCAAATCCGAGCTTCAAGACAGGATACTGCGATTGGGACTGGTTCCTCGAGCTGACCAGATCGAGATTTTCCGCCACGCTACGCTGGTTCTTCAACCATCCCTCTTCGAGGGCTGGAGTACTGTCGTTGAAGATGCAAAGACGCTGGGACGACCAATCATCGCTTCTGATATTCCCGTGCACCGTGAGCAGCTCGAAGGCGAGAAGGGTCTGCCGGTCAGGTTCTTTCCACCTGACGATGACGCAATTCTGGCGGAAACGCTTTCGAGCGCTTGGCGCGAACTCCCGGACGGTCCCGATCCTGCTTCGGAACGACGTGCCCAGGAGCGAAATCTCCGGCAGCGGCTCGCTGCTGCACGATCCTTCGTTGACCTTGTCGAACGAGCTATTGCGATCGAAGGGAAGGCCGGCGTGACACGCGGCAAGCCCGCGATCACTGCGTGAACCTTTTGCTAGCCGCGCGGAGCGCTGGCGAGACAACCACGTCTGAAGCGAACGATCTTCGGACGGCGGAAATGGGGGACTAAACTCATGTGCGGCATCAGCGGCGTGATCTGCAGTGCTCCACTTCGGCAAAGCGAGCTCGCTCTACTAAGCGAGATCAATGGAGCCCTGTATCATCGTGGCCCGGACTCCGATGGACTGTTCGCATCGACTCACGTGGCGATGGCCATGCGACGCCTGTCGATTATCGATCTGGCAGGAGGAGGACAGCCGCTTTATAACGAGGACCGGTCGGTTGCAATGGTTTGCAACGGCGAAATCTACAATCACCACGAGCTACGCAGCGCGCTTCAGGCTCGCGGCCACGATCTGAGAACCCACTCAGACGTGGAAACGATTGTTCACGGCTACGAGGACAAAGGTGAGGACTGCATCGCAGATTTGCGGGGGATGTTTGCTTTTGCCATCTGGGATGATCGCAAGGGGCGGCTCGTGCTCGGGCGCGACCGCCTGGGCGAAAAGCCGCTCTACATGTTGCGAGACCGGCGAGACGACGGTGCCGAGCGAGTCTGGTGGTGCAGCGAGCTGAAGCCGCTGCTACGCCTCGTGCCAGCAGCGCAACGGCGCATCTCCCCAGTGGCACTGCACGAGTTTCTGACCTTTCAGTACTGCTTGGAGCCGAACTCCCTGATAGAGGGAATTCATCAGTTGCCACCAGGTCATCTGATAACTCTTTCGCCAAAGCAGCTCTCTGCGGAACCGCGCCCCTATTGGAGTATGCTCGACGTCGAGGCTATTCACTGTCCAGATCCGGTTGCGCAGGTGAGAGACCTGCTGGATACGGCATGCCGGCGGATGGGGAGCGCCGATGTTCCGGTCGGCGTTGCACTTTCGGGTGGGATCGACTCGTCCCTGGTCGCCGCCATTTCGGCGAAACACTATCCCGGCCAGATTCATGCTTTCACGATCGGCTATAAGGGACGACCACCGACGGACGAACGGCTGATCGCTCAGCGCTTCGCGCGCTCTCTCGGCATCGAATTCACGGAAGTGGAAATTGATGTCGACCAAATGGTCGAGCAATTCCCGCAGCTGGTGCAAGCGATGGACACCCCGATCGCCGACATAGCAGCATATGGGTACTTCGAGGTCTGCCGCGCAGCCCGAGCCGCAAAGGTGCCGGTTCTGCTTTCGGGCATGGGCGGAGACGAGTTTTTTTGGGGGTACGAGTGGGTCCGCAATGCAGCTGCGGAGCATCGCAAGAAGGGCGTCAATGGAGGAATCAAAGAATGGGCACGCCGAACGTTCGGACATGGCGCCCCCCGGGAAACCTCCATTCTGGCTCCATTGAAGGAAATCGGCCGGTCAGCCGCGCTATCACGCTCACTTCTCGCCGATCCTGCTTCGGTCGAACCCAATCATTGGCTCGCGCGCACTCGGCCGATTGAAGGATATCCCAGCGGTCCAGCCGTGACGGAGGCGCTTTCGAGGACCTGGCTCCTCTGCAACTGCCTCACGCTGCTCGACCGTATGAGCATGGCCCACTCCATCGAAATGCGCGTGCCGTTCCTGGACATCGACCTCATCAACGCGGTATCCGCTATGCGTCACGGCGGCCTCGAGGATTTCGAGAAGCCGCACAAATGGCTTTTGCTGTCATCCTTTGGTCATCTGCTGCCAGATGAAGTCAGCCAGCGACCCAAGCAGGGCTTCACACCTCCAGTCCAACAATGGATGATGAAGCTGATCGAACGACACGGACCGCTTTGGAGAAACGAAAGCATGCTCGTGTCGCACGGCGTCATTGATGGTGATCGCTTGCGCCGAGAGGAACGAAGCTTCCCCATCGACTTTCAATACAAGCTCACACTTGCCGAACTATGGGCACGCGGTGCTCTCGTATGACGTGGCTGGATCCGGTCAAAGCCACAGGCTGCTCTCCGAGTTCTGGTGGGCCCGGCGCTCAACACGCATCACGTGGGCCTCGGTCACGTTCTCAAGGCGACAGCTAATCATGTTGGAGCGGTCTGATAGAGCTCGCATCATGCTGGTCTATTGGGGGCGGCGCGGACTATCCCGCTTCGTGCAGGACGCGGCGACCGTAGCGATCTCATGTCCTTCAATCGACGCCACGATATCCATATCTCGCCAAAATGAGAGCTTTGCGGCTTTTTCGGAGTTTGAAGACCGGCTGGTCGCCGTGGACACCTTTTCCAATGATCTTGGCGCTCTCGGCCAAGCCTGGCGCATTCCGATGCTGCGGAGCCGCATCACGCGCGAGATTGTCAATCGGAAGATTGAGGCCGTGATTGAATTCATGCCCCACGTCTGGTCGTCCGTCGTATTCTCCGTTTTGAAGCCGCATGGAGTTCTCTATTCTTCAATCATTCACGATGCGGAAATCCACCCGGGTGACTACAGGTCGGCGCTGATAGACCCTTTCCTCGATCGGACGATTGCGCAAGCTGATGCGGTCCTCACTCTGAGCGACGCAGTGACGAAGAGACTCCTGACGGCCCGGCGCGTCCCTCAGCACAAATTGTTCACGCTGTTTCATCCAGATCTCGACTATGGCGCGCAGCGGAGGACGATCAGTCTCACCGAAGGCAAGCCGATCAGGCTTGCGTTCCTGGGTCGCATCATGCCCTATAAGGGGCTAACCTTGCTTCTCGATTCCATCGAGGCCTTACGCAGAGAAGGCTTTCAGGTCGAACTAGGAGTCTTCGGCGAGGGCGCGCTTGGTGACAACAAACGGCGTCTCGCCGCACTCGGCGCTGAAGTGATAAATCGCTGGCTTACAGAGCGGGAAATCGCAGCGATACTGTCTCGTTATCATGCCGTTGTTCTTTCCCACATGGAAGCCAGCCAATCCGGCGTCGCCGCCACCAGCTTGGGGGCCGGGATCCCGGTCATAGCTACTCCGGTCGGCGGACTGATCGAGCAGATACAGGATGGCGTTAACGGCGTCCTCGCGGCGCGCGTCGACGCTGCTGCGCTGTCTGATGCTATCAAGCGTATCGCGCTCGATCCGAACCTCTTTGATGCAATCTGTCGCAGGATCGAGGCCACGAGAGCGGACCGCTCCATGGCCCGCTTTCTGGAAAAATGCGTTGAATACACCCTGGGCGCAGGGAAGCGGCAAACGGAAGAGCAGCCGTAGCGCCGCTTGAGCATGAGGTCTCGATATTGCCGGGAGATTAGGGACCGTGAGAGGACGGACCATCATAATCGAACCAAACTTGATCAACGAACGTGGTCACCACGCGTTTGCCACGTCCAGGTTTGCAACCCTCATGGGCGACACACGCCCGCTGATAGCCGCTGGGAAGGGATGGAACGGATCGCAGCATCTCGGCGGCGGCGATATCTTGCGAGTATTCAGACATAATCGCGATACCGTATCACGATCCCGCCGCTACGGGCCCACGGTCACGACCGCGTTCTCGCTCGGCGCAGGCGCGATCATGCCTATAGCACGCTTCATCAGGGGCCGCAGAGGCTTTCATGCTCCTGACGCACCTACTCTAACGGTCGCCGGCGCAGACGCGAGCAAACTCCGCTCGATCATTGCCCCTGAACTCGGCGAACTTCTCAGCACCCTTGAGCCCGAGCCCGGAGACACCGTATTCTTGCCGTCTGCCGACGCTGAGCTTCTCATCGCAACCGCCGAGCAATTTGAGGCGCATCGTGGTCCGGCTCGTTTTGTCGTGCGGCTGATGTATGATGATGTGGGCTGCCATCCAAGCGATCCGACATGGCGATCAGCCTTAAAGCGTCTCCAGGAGTCCCCAGGGGCCATTGAGAACGTGGATCTTCTCGCAGAGACGCCCGCCTTCGCACGCGCGATACGCGAAATCTGGCCTAAGCCTGTCGAGTTGTTACCTCACCCCACTGACCTGCCGGCCCAGCAATCTCCCGCGGTGAATGGCAGGTTCATTCTATACATGGCGGGTCATGCTCGCTCGGACAAGGGAGCTAGACTATTGAACGCGACGGCGCAGGCGCTCGCGGCAAAGCTCAACGCGCATGACCCAGACGTCGTCCTGCGTGTTCAGGGCCATCCAAGCAGCAGGGCGGGTAAGGTTCAAATAGAAGCATTGCCACTCCATCTGGATCCGGACGAATACGTATGGAGCTGGAAGCAGGCCCACGCAGCGCTCCTGCTGCATGATCCTGCTGTCTATGCGATACGAGGGTCGGGCGTCGTTTGTGACGCAATTTCGAGTTCGAGGCCCTTCGTGTTCCTGAGTGGCAGTTCGCTTTCCGACTGGAACGTGGGATGCAACGCCCTCGAAGCAACTCCATCCCCGCATGCAATCGCCCAGGCAATCGTTGAATTATTGAACGGTTACGAGACCTTCGCGGAGGCGAGCGCGACCGTCGCCTCGACCGTCGCTCGACATGTTGAAATAGGAATGGTGACGGTGATGGGGTGCGACACGGCGAGCGAGGCTGGGTGACCTGGCGCCGGCAGCCCCCCCATATTGCAGGCGAGCTACCGATATGCCGCGTCACTTCAACAGCTATAGGCTCCACCTCCATCGAGGCTCCCAAACCTTCCCGACCCGTCTTGGCATCCAGATTCATTGATGCCTCGGCGTTGCAAGGAGCGACAATGAACCGTCCTGAGCCATGGCCCAGAATAACGCGCACATCCAAGAGCAGGATCTCGCCATGGGTGACTTTGACGGCTCGCGAAGTCGAGTTTTCTTCAGGAACTGCGAGCGAAACGTACCATTCAGTCGAAACGTTCGACTACGTTGTCGTTCTCGCCATATCCCCCGAGGGTCTGGTGCCGCTGGTTCGGCAATACCGGCCGGCGGTTGAGGACTTCACTCTGGAGCTTCCAGCGGGTCTGATCGATCCTGGAGAGCAAGCCGCGAGCTCAGCGGCTCGAGAACTGCTTGAGGAAACTGGATTTCCGAGCAGGGCCGTCCATTTGCTCGGAGTGAACAAAACCGATGCAGGTCGCCTCAGCAATCGCGTACACTCCTTCTTCATTGAGACAGAAGCCCGGATCCCAGGATTCGCGCCCGAGGCAGGCGTCGAGACGCTGCTGGCAAGTCCTCCAGAACTCCTGAACATGATCATGGGCGGGCTTTTCGATGCACAGATTGCCCTCGGCACGCTGCTGTTGGCTGACCTCCAGGGACATTTGCGCTTGCGAGGATCGCCGTAAGACTGGGTTGCGAGACTGCCCACCCACGCCGGAGTATCGCCTGGCGCTCGGGCCAAGCCGATCGTTGCGCCGCAGTTGTAAATATGTCATTCGATTAAACGCCCTTCCCTCGTTACTTGGCTATCACGATTCCTACGTCCATCCGTCTGGGTGCGGCTCAAGAGGAACCAATGCTAAGACGCGCGACACGATACCTAAAGCGCCTCATCGCGCCGAGACTCGTCAACGTTGCTGCACGGATCCGCCAGCCGGCAGCTGAACCAGCGATTGTTTCGCAACAGGGTCTTCTGGGCCGGCTGTCGCAAATTCCTTATTGGGAAGACAAGATCCGGGCCTACAAACAGTATACTTATGAGCCGGACTCTGGAGCCTGGACCAAGGCGGGATCTCGTGCTGCCCTCCGGAAGACAATCGAGGGAAACGATCTGAAGGTGAATTACGGTTGCGGCAGCACGATCCTCGACGACTGGATCAACATTGACCTGTTCGAGCACGACCATCCAGCCTACTATCAGGTCAACTTGCTGGACAAACACCCGTTCGCCGACAACACTGTTCGATTCGGCTATTCGGAGGATATGCTTGAGCATCTCCCCCAAGCCGCCTCGATCTTCGTAATAGCTGAGATCTATCGGACACTAAAGCCTGGAGGCGTGATGCGCTTCAGCTTTCCTGGGCTGGAGGGAGTTCTACACCGCCACTACTCGCCACCGACCGAGACAAGGATTCGTGAAGGTGAGTTCGAAGCCTATGCGTTTTGGGACCACATTCACTTCTATGCGAAGGAAGAGCTCCGACTTATCGCTGAGCACATCGGATTTAGAAAGGTAAGCTTCTTCACTTACGGCATTTCCGAGCATGCCGAGCTTCAAGGCCGCGATACCCGAGCACACCAAGTCGACCTCAACACCTTTGCTGAGCTTACCAAGTAGTTTCTGGATAAAACGTCTTGACCCCGGACGATGTGGCTCGCCCTGTCACATCTGAGATTTCCGTTCTTTCGGACTTTCAACAGTCCATCATATTGGGCCGGATAGTGGCCCGATGGCCAGGGCGCAATGGCGCAAGGTCGCCGATCAGCTCAATCCCGACCAATGTGCCCAAAGCTCGCAGCCGTCATGGATGAGGCGGAGCTCGCCTGTATGAGCCGCCCGGCGTAGCACCGCGCCAAGCTGCACTCGCCCAATCCAATCGAGAGGGTCAACGGCGAGATCAAGCGCACACCGAGGTCGTGGGCATCTTCCGAAGCGAGGACGCTATTGTTCGTCTCGTCGGCGCGATCTTGCTCGAGCAGAACGACGCGTGGCCGTCCAGCGCGTCCGTTACATGACGATGGAACCATCGCGCCTTTAAGCGACGACCCCATGGTGTGGCAGGCTGATCAGCCCGGCGCCCCACCATGCCAGCGAAACCACTCAATGGGACGTTGATCGGAAGTAGTTCGATGCGAAGATCACACGCAAACGGAGAGCTGGGCATCGGGACTCCGTTTTGTGCCGGGCCGCCGCTGCGCAAGATTGCGCGCTCACCTTTGACCTGTGGTTGTATTTATTCCGCTTGTCTCGGAATCGGTCTGGTAGACTTGCGGTTAATCCTCCCGCTGGGATTGATTTCGCACTCGTGAACAGGTATTGTTTCACCATATTTCATCGGTTTATGGTTGGGCCGGAATGGTTTGGGCGCTTGTTGCTTTGGCGGCGATAGTGGGGATTTCGGTTCTATTGTACGCCGTCCGACTGCTTGATAGCGACGCTTGGGATGACTCGAAAGATCGGTATGACTTGAAAGAGCAGATCCCTCCCTCAGCCGAGCGCGCGGGAAAGAGCGGTGCATCTGGTGAAGACGGGGGAGCTAACGGCTCCTGGCGCGATCAGGCCGATCGCAGTGATCGTCTCGCACCAGATTTGCAAAGGGCGTCCGGCTCCCGAGCAGTCGTTTGACTATCGCCCTCACTGATGATCGGGACGCCAGCTAGAAATCCCGAAAGGCAGGCTATGGATCTGCCGTTGGCTCGGCCGCTTACATCGGCTCGTGCTATAAGGCGCTGCTGGAATCGTTGGTGATCCTTGTGCAGAGGGGGATGAGGACTCCGAACGTTGATCCTTTGGTGGCGGCACGGGTCCAAATTGCTTTGACCTTTGCGCTGCCGCTGGAAGCAGCCGCGTTGCTCGATCAGCGACCTGCTGCATTTCGATGCTTGTGACTGCGCGGCCATAACTCTCCGATCTGACGCAATTCCAGAACTGGAAGTGATCCATTCAACCACCTCGATGTCGACAGGTACGTGCTTCGGCCGCCGGACCTCGAAGGTCTCATGGCGGATATTGGCCCTGCGCCGCCTCGGCAATTCAGCGAACAGTTGGGCTCAGAATGCCCCCCAATGGGCGGCCTCCAGCCTGATCAACGCACGCACCGGGCCAATCCGCTTGTGCAGCAAGGCCATGCATCCCCTCGCCTCCGCACCCGCAGAACGAACTTTGTCACCTTCATGGTCGACGCGCTTGAACAAGCTCGTGAGGTCAACACCGGAGCACACAGACTGCAAACAACTTTTGCGCGCGTCGCGGCGCGACGCTCGGACTTGCGCCTCCCGCATTTCGAAGGAGCAGCCCTGAGCTGATGCCAGTTTCGACTCAACTGTTGATTTTTTTCACTAGTTAAGAAATGCCGAATTGCGTAATAATGAGACAAATTCAGTATGGTGTTTGTAATGGTCGGAAACTCTACGAAACCGTCGTTGGCCCTCCGCCGACTTTCTCCGAGAGACATCATCGCGAGGTCGTACCCTGGTTGGGACTACAATACGGCCGACCGGGTACTCGATTGGCTCAGTGAGTGTGGCTATAGCATCGTTGAGAGCGGTGCAGATTTATCCCCTCCGGGAAATGGCGCCACCGATCCAGTACGGCAGGACACTTAACCTGTCTCAGGCCAAATCGGCACGCAGATTGGGGCGCTGCAACTTCTTGGTGCATGCAGCCTCCAAGCTTGGAGTCGCGGCTCCGATCATCCCTGCGGTCCTTAGCTTGGGTGAGTCCTGATCGACATTGTTCTGGTTGTGGGCTTCCACAAGGTTGGCCTGAGATGGGCCGACTTCCTACTGGTAGCTAGCCTTCTCGTCTTCGCTAAGGCGGATTCTCGGCACCGCCTGTTCGAGCCTCCGCCGCGACGAACTCGATCGTCGGAATGGACTGAAGGGTCTCGATCAACGTGTATCACCCCGCAACGGTCGCGCTCTAAACCCGCCGGCCGAAGGCGGAGACAGCGTCAGCCGTTGAACCCGGCCCCGCAAGAACTGCCAACTGGCCAACCGCAACGTTGCTGACGTCCACACGGCCCTGCCCATGTCAGGACAAGGCGCCCGGTCAGACGGAGCGAGAGAGCTCCGTGAGCCGATATCGATTGCGTTGGAACAGTGTCTCACCCACATCGATGCCGGCAGCCTTGCGATAGATCTACCACCACGATCTTGATCCGGACCATCTAGTGATGCTGATTCAGCCGTTGACGATCAAGCGATCTTCGCGCGAGAAGAAGGGTGGCATGCGGATTGTCGCAATGTCACCGGCTGCTCGAAGATTGCGTCGCGGGGGTCGTCGTGCCCCAAACGCCAAGGCGTCTGACGGTTCGTGACGACTGCGCCGTCGTTGCGACCCGTTGGAGCCGAGAATTCAGAGGAGCGGAGAATTCAGATCGCTGCTTGCTGCCGGCATACTTCTCGACTTCGCCCATTTGGCGACGGTCATGCAGGCAAGAACGCTTCACAGAGTTCGTCATGCGTGCCGCAATCTCGTGCCGCATCACTGCCTCGGAGATCAGCGCTCCGTAGTTGACGGCTCCGGTTCCGTTAGCCGGGCGCCGGACGCGACGGCGAGGCTCGTCGGGCAGCATCGTTGCACCATGTGCTCCGAACCACCATTCGAACACAACCCGGAGTCCGGAAATCGTCAGCCGGAGTCTGGCCACGCTGTTGGACCCGTGCAGCAGAACGCCCCGTCCGAGCCTGGAGACATCGCAACGCGAAGGCTGGCTCCGCACAATGGGAATGTGTGGGCGGTCACCGTCATCGACCTGGATCGCCGGTGCTGCTATGCCATAAAATCAGACCGAAGACGATTTTGATGCTGCATGTCAGAGGGTAACTCGTGTCCTACCGCTTTCATCTTTCTGGAAAACGCGTTTTTGTCGCAGGTCACCGCGGCATGGCTGGCAGCGCATTGATACGCCGCTTGTCGTCCGAGGGCGTCGAGCTTCTGACGGTGCCACACCGAGAACTCGATCTGCGCGATCAAGCCGCGGTGTTCGCATGGTTCGCACGCGCGAAGCCCCAAGTCGTGGTCCTGGCGGCCGCCAAGGTCGGCGGCATCGTCGCCAATAACACGCTGCGCGCGGAGTTCATCTACGACAACATCGCCATCGCCACCAATGTCATTCACGCTGCCCACGTGAACGGCGCCGAGAAGCTGATGTTTCTGGGCTCATCCTGCATCTATCCGAAGCTTGCTCCTCAGCCGCTGCGCGAGAACGCGATGCTGACAGGGCCACTGGAGCCGACCAACGAGCCTTATGCGATCGCCAAGATCGCCGGCATCAAGATGGTCGAGGCCTATCGCAGCCAATATGGCGCCGACTTCATCAACGTCATGCCGACCAATCTCTATGGTCCGGGCGACAACTATCATCCCGAATACAGCCACGTCGTCGCGGCGCTGATCCGCCGCTTCCATGAGGCCAAGCTCGCGGATGCGCCGGAGGTCGTGGTCTGGGGCACCGGCACGCCGCGGCGCGAGTTCCTCTATGTCGACGACATGGCGGATGCCTGCGTGCACCTGATGAAGACCTATTCCGACACCGCGCTGGTCAACATCGGCACTGGCAAGGATATCACCATTGCCGACTTCGCCCGCGTGGTTGCCGCCGTAGTAGGCTTTAAGGGCAGCATCAGCTTTGACCGGTCGCGGCCGGATGGCACACCACGCAAGCTTCTCGACGTCTCCCGCCTGACGGAGCTCGGCTGGCGCGCGACGACTTCCCTGGAAGTGGGAGTCGGGCTCGCCTATCAGGCATTTCTGCGCGAAGCGGCGACGCAGTAGTTGGTCATCATTGGCAAGGCCGAGTCCACCAAAGGCCATTCGGCGCTGGATCTCGTCGAGGCTGCCGGAAGCCTCGATCTCAGCGACGATATCAAGATCCCAATAGTGCCGCGAATAATCCGGACTCTCGGCCTCGATGAAGTGGTCGGCTGCCATGAGAGCCTCACACTCCTCCGCCCGGCGGTTGTTGTTGATAGCGGCGAGCCCCCCGTTCTGCGACAAGACGCGGCGCACTTCACGAGAAAGCGCGGCCTATCAGTGAAATGCCTGCGCCACCGTGGCCAGGCCTACGGAGTTTGGCTCGATCGGCAGAGCCTCAGCGGGCGCGATTGTGACTTCGAGTCCCGCCGCACCCGCACGTGCAGCTATGTGGGGGTTGGGCTCGGCCGTCTGCACGGTCCAGTCAGACAGGGCATCAATGAGTGCACGCGTCGAAATTCTGTTACTTGCGCCGACATCGAAGCAGCGATGCCGGACCATTACCTGCGGCGACAGCATAGGCGACGGCAGCGAGAACGTCAGGCGGATAAGTCGTTCGGCTAGCGTCGTAAAGGTCGGCGAGACCGTTAAACTTTCGCGTATGGTTCTGCATTGCGGACAAAGCTCCTCGAATTTGCCTGTGGCAGGAGCAACAAACGGCGCTTTCAACAACCTTGTTTCAGGCAGACTCCAGGCTCCCCCTCCGTTTGCGGTCCGCGAACACGATCTTGCAATTCAATCTATGATTGACCGTCGAGCGGCGGCCGCAAGGCTCGTGGTCGTGAATGCACCGCGGAGACCCGGCCGCTATCGACACGTCGGCATAGAAAGCGGTAGCCTTCCAGAACTGCCCCGTCGACTGTCGCAGCGGCCGCGTTGTCGAATGACACTCCCTCCGCGCTCTGCGCATCTGCGCGACATGCATATCTGACACGTGTGCTTTGCAAGTCGCGAGCGTCGCCGGCTCATTCTCAGTGCGTCGAACTGATTCAGCGCAATCGCGCGGCCGACTCGCCGGCCATAATTAATGCTGATCAACTACTTTCAACAATTTTTGGTCGCAGTTTATGATGATTATCGCTCCGCGTGCACTCGACTTGTGCAACCTCGGCGAGCTTTTGCCTTGCTCGTGCGGATGATCGTTCGTATGATTCGAATGTGATCGGATCGTGAGAAAAGTTCACTGCCGGCACGCATTCCTTCAACGCTCGCGAGACCCGGCCAGTGTTACAGCGACGTAGTTTTCTCGGGCTTCCGTTGTTGGCGTTGTGTGGCTCGGCGAGGTCGGCCTGGGCGGGCAATTCCGTCGAGACGTCCAAAGTCAGAGTGACGATCGGCGGGAAGGCATTCCTACAATACGCACCGGTCACACTTGCCGAGCGCCTTGGCTTTTTCAGGGACGCGGGTCTCGACCCGGAGCTTCTTGACGTGAGCGGCGGATCCAAAGCGCTCCAGGCTCTGGTGGCAGGAAGTGCCGAACTCACCGCTGGCGCTTTCGACCACACGATTCAGATGCATGCCAAGGGACAAAAGATCGTCGGGGTTGTGTTGTTTGGCAGGCATCCGACATTCGCATTGGCTCTGCGAAAGGAGAAGGCTGCGGACTATCGCGACCCAAGCAGCCTGAGAGGCATGAAGATCGGGGTCACGGCATTGGGATCCCAAACGCAATTCATGGTGGAGTACATCGCTTTGCGAGCTGGCGTCTCTCCGACCGACATTTCCTTCGTCAGTGTCGGAGGTGGCACAGGTGCCGTAGCGGCGATTCGCAACGGCGCTGTGGATGCGGTCGTCACGGGTGAGCCGGCGCTTACGACGCTGACATCAGCAGGTGACGTCAAACTGGTCGCGGACACTCGCACCAACGAAGGCACAATCGGCGTTTATGGCGGTCTCTATCCGTCAGGGACCATCTACGCGCGGTCGGACTTCATCGAGCGCAACCCCGACACACTCCAAGCCTTTGTTCTCGCAATGGTACGCGCCCTGCAGTGGATTGATCGCGCTTCCGTCGACGAGATCGCCGATGCGCTCCCGGAGGAATGGGCCAAACCTGATCGAAACATCTTTCTCGCCTCCGTCCGGAGCACCCGAGACATGTTTTCGCCCGATGGCCGGTTCAGCGCCGAGGGCGCGGGGATCGCATTTCAGGTGTTGTCGACCGTCGACCCACAATTGCGTGGCGTGAAGGTCGATCTCGCGGAGACATTTACGAACAGATTCGTCGAAAAGGCTCTCCAGACGCTAGCATCGAAATAGCATCGTGGAGAGCTCAAGCCGATGAACATGCCCGCGGCACTGTGGGATCGAGGCTAGGTGGTGGCGCCGCGAGCTCCGCAGCATTCGAACGCTTCTGCTTCGGCCGCCAAGAAAACGGCGCGGAAGACGCGTCCGACAGATAAGCCCAAGCGCCCAAAAGGACGGCCCGCGATCCTTGCAAGACGGCGGCGCGACATACCGCTTCATCATCAGGTGTTCTTGGTCCTGCAGGACGAAATTGCAGAACGCCGCTATGCACCAGGAGAAGTCTTGCCGGCGGAGGCGGATCTGGCTGTGCTCTTCGGCGTCTCGCGCGTGACGATTCGGGCAGCTTTGGACACTCTCGATGAGCTCGGACTGATCGAACGCCGCCAGGGTATCGGCACGTTCGTACGGGAGCTCTCGAAGCCGGAGCCTCTCACCGTGCCGATGATGGACCTCGCTGCTCGAAACAGGGAGATCGTGCGCACAACGCGAGCTCACGTGGTCGAGTTCGAGTTCAAGGTGGCCCCTCGTCACGTTCGCGAGCACTTCCAAGCCCAGCCAGGCGACCTTTTCCAGCGCACAGTTCGCATCCGTTACATGAATGACTGGCCAATCATGCAGGTCACGACCTACATTCCGGAAGCGATCGGACGGCAATTTGGTCCTGAAGACATGGAAGGAGGGTCGCTCTATGCGATTCTGCAGCGCTTCGGCATCACATTCACATCTGGCGAGCAGATTGTGACGGCAGCTGCAGCCGACCCCATTGTCGCAGCACGCCTCAATGTCGCGATAGGCGCACCGCTCTTGAAGGTGGTGCGCATTCATTTCGACAGCGCCGGACGTCCGATTCAGCACTTCGAGCTGCTGGCTCCACCTGCAACCTACGAGCTTCGCATGCCATTGAAAGACTTCTAGCCTGCCTGCAAGCGCGCCAAGTCCCGAGCACGTCCCGTCCAAACTGACATTTCGGTGTGCGTGCGAAGGAGAAGCGCTCACGATCTCATGGGGCCGCGCCATGGGCGGACCGGCCCACACCGGAAGGCGTCACAAGACATGAGCTTCAGCACGGCTGTCGAACGATACAGATGACGTCCGAACCGGCCTCTCCAGCATTCCCGCGCTTTCAATCGACGGTCCCTCACTACGTGGCCGGGCGACCGAATTACGCACCCGCGCTCATCCAAGTCGTGGCGGATCACCTTCGTCTGACCAAGGACCACCGATTGATGGATCTCGGCTGTGGACCAGGGTGGCTCGGCATCGCATTTGCGCCCCTGGTCGGCAAGGTCATCGGAATAGATCCGGAGCCTGCCATGCTGGAGGCTGCTCAGGCGATCGCCAACGCGGCGGCCGTTGAGATCGAACTGATCGAAGGCAGCTCGTTCGACCTCAGCCCGCAGCTCGGCCGCTTTCGCGCCGTGGCGATTGGACGCGCCTTTCATTGGATGGATCGCGCCGATACGCTGCGAAAGCTCGACCCATTGATCGAGGAGGACGGCGCAGTCCTGCTGTTCAATGACGTACGTCCCGATGTCCCACAGAACGCCTGGTACAAGCGTTACTCGGACGTCGTCGATCGCTTCACCAACAAGAGTGTCGGTTTCGCACCCGAGCGCCTACGTCACGAACCGATCCTGCTGGAGTCGCGCTTCGGTCAGCTCACCAGAATTGGTGTCATTGAGCAGCGTCTCGTGCCTGTCGCTCGTCTGATCGATCGCGCACTATCGATGTCGACCTCCTCGCCTGAACAGCTGGGCGTCCTCGAAGGTCAGCTCGCGCAGGAATTGACGATGGAGATGTCGCCATTCGCAACCGCCGGCGGCATCGTAGAAGTCATTGAATCGCAGGTCCTCATTGCGCAGCGCCGCTGAGGCCTACAAGCTTCGCTGCCCAATCGACCTACTTGGCCGCCCCATAGGGGCGAGAGCGCCGGCACACGCCTGTCGCCACAGGCCATCGCACCGCTCCATGATGAAGACGGCCCGCAGCAAAGACCTTAGCTCAGCTCTACACCGGCGACTGAACAAGCGGATTCGATCAGATGCCGCACGGTCCGGGCATCCCAGTCGAGCCTCTCGGGGACGTCCGCCCAGTAATTTGAGAGCACATGTGCAGCATGCCGCGCCTTCACCCCCAGGCCGACGACCGTTCTGGCCGGAATCGCCATGATGGCGCGTTCAATCGGGTCAAGCGAGCTCAAGACCGCTTCGATGCGCTCTACACCGGGCACCACCACGGCGGAGATCTGCGAGTTTGCATCCCAGGTGGCCGCAGCTGATTGCGCATCTTGCTGCTGGAGAGTTGCGAGTTCTGCGGAGAGCGCTTCAAAGCTGCGTCCGAGGGCAACGAGCACGGCGTCGGGATTGCTTTCGATGGCTTGCTCATCGAGCCTCAGACCACCTGGCTCGACGGTTGCCAAAATCCGCAGGGTTTCATCAAGAGACATCACCGAACTCCAGGCCGAAAACGGTCGGTGGAAGGTCGCCGACAGCCGATCGGTTGCAAGGGATCGACGTGCACCCAGCGGACGAAGTCCGCCTCTCCTTCTCGACGTGAGACGATATCGCCCAGTCGTATCAACATCAATACAATATCTGTTTCAGGCCGTCATCAATAGGTCCCAGACTGCCAGAGCCCCGTCACGACGCAATGCGGAGAGCTCGCATCGCGACGCAGGAAACGGCGTTGTCTTTGACGCCGGCTCATTTCACGCGATGTGCCGAGACGAAAGAGGTTGCGCTCGGCCAGCTTGGCCCACTCATGCCACGCAAGCCTGCGCTTGGCGAGCTACCGAAATTGGTGGTCCTACACCAGCGGCGGAGTCACTGGCCAGAAAGCTCGTCCGGCGTCCGCAGTGCGGCCTATTGCTGCGTGCACTATCATCACCACCCGTCTTACGCGAGTAGCCAACGCCTGTTCGCCTCACTTGGCCAGCGCTGAACGCCTCCGTCCTATCATGGGACGGCGCAATCAAAAGCTCCGGTTGAGCAGACGGCTGCGACATGTCGCGCCTGAATTGAGCCAAGCCATGCCGCGCCGCGTTGCTGCGGACCCAAGCACGAACTGCCAGGTTTCAAGACAATTGACGCATTGCAAGCGGGCCGCTCAACAGCCGGAAAGCTCGCAAGACGGCACTCAACCACTCGCCATCAGGGGTGCATCAATCATCCTCGTACTGCATCGCGCAGCTATCAAGGGGTTGATGCAACGTTCTCGACGAGCGACGCACCGACAAGCCGAGCTGGTCTGGAGCCAATCGAACCGCAGGGAAGGATGAGGCGCCTGTAGTGCACCCGCAACCTGTCATTTCGGTGCGGGCGCCGGATGACGGCATCAACGTCGTCGAAGAGCGGCTTGCCTGTATGAAGCACATGGTCGTAAACGCCACGGACCCATTGGCCGTAATGATAGTCCGGCTGCTCCTCGAGCGGCAATCCCGGTGCATGCTGTTGCCAGGTTCTGCCGAAGCTTTCAAACCCCGAGCCGATGTCAGCGAAAATGAGCCGGCCGTCGACAGGCTCGATGATGACGAAGCGCTGCAGCGATTGCAGATCGAGGAGGCCCTTCAGTTCGGTATTGTCGCGGCCCTGATCACATTCGAGCCATCGCATGAACAGGACCGCAAGAGGCTCTGCCTCTTTGGCAAGCGCAGTGATGGGCAACTCACGGCTTCTGAACACCGGCGACAGATGCAGGCGGGCTCGCGCGACCTCATCCCCGATATAGGTCATCGCCTGGCTGACCCTCGGGAACATGCGCTCGACAACTTCATCGCCTGCTTTCACAACGATGATTCGCTCCACGGCCCTATCCGCGATGAAGTATAGCGCCGAAGCGATGCTGATCCCGCAGGCGGTCCTCGGCCTGAGCCGGATCCGGGCCGATCGACTGTCGATCATGGTGACAGCGACGAATCCCAGATTGTCGACCACATAGGACGAGAAATCAAAATCTGACACCGGGCATTGCAGGAATCGCCGCAAAACCGGCGAATGAGCATCCCAAGCCCGCCCATGATCGTCCAGAAGGATGGTTGTCATCGGATCCACGCCATCTTCAATACGAACGCGGCAGCGCGCCAGCGTCTCTGGCGCCCGTTGATGTATCGTCATCGGATCAGATCCGCCAAACGGCTGACCGGATGCCGAACGAAGCAACCAGTTGAACGCATATCGGTCCGCGCCGCTACTACAAGCTTAGGTAGCGGCCGGCCATCGCCCTCCCTCCAGGCACGCGACTTTCCCGGCGGCGCAAGCGGACGCGGCAGGGCCGCGGTCCTCCCCTTGCCAGCACGAACCCGGGCCTGCTCGCCGGCAGTGCTCGCCCTCGGCGAGATCGCCTCCCTCGCCCTCCCCACCGGAACCTATGCGCTGGTGTGACTACCAGAGTTAGTAATTGATCCCGGTATCGCAAAACTGTCAACTGGTGGTTGATGACAGACCCGCACGGGGAAGGGAGACCTTGCATGCTCACGCGACCGCAATCGATTCGTCATGCTGCAGATCATCGTCCGGAACTCGCCACTCGCGCCGCAGTGCTCCGCGAGCAGATCTGCTGCAATCGAGATCTGAGCTTTCTGATGGAGGCCCATGATGGGCTCTCAAGCGCCGTCGCCGAGCGCGCCGGCTTCAGGGGCCTATGGGCATCCGGCCTGTCGATCGCCTGCTCTCTCGGCTATCGCGATGCAAGTGAGGCGTCCTGGACCCAGCTCATCGACGTCGTCGAACGCATGGTCGATTCGACTGATCTCCCCGTTCTCGTCGACGGTGACAGCGGCTTCGGCAATTTCAACAACGCGCGCATTCTGGCCCACAAGCTCCGTCAGCGGGGTGCCGCGGGTGTGGCCTTGGAAGACAAGCAGTTTCCGAAGATGAACTCGTTCGTCGGCGATCGTCATCCGCTCGCCGATGCCGGCGAATTTTCCGGGCGTCTGCGTGCCGTGAAGGATGCGGTTGGAGACGAACTCGTCCTCGTCGCCCGCATCGAGGCCTTGATCGCCGGCCATGGCATGGACGAGGCCCTTCACCGCGCTCACGCCTATGCGGACGCCGGAGCGGACGCCATTCTCATTCATTCCCGGAAGAGCACGGCGGACGAGATTTTCGCCTTCGCCAATGGTTGGCAGAACCGCCTCCCCGTCGTGATCGTCCCAACGAAATACTATCGGACCCCCGCGTCCGCCTTTCGTGCTGCCGGCATCTCGACCGTGATCTGGGCCAATCATTCGATGCGCGCCGCGACAAGCGCGATGCGCAATGTCTGCGAGCGCATCATCACCGAGCAGAGCATCGCCGGGATCGAGGCTGAGGTCGCGACCCTCGAGGATGTCTTCTCGCTGTTTCACTACGACGAGCTGGCGCGCGCCGAGGCCCGATACCTGCTCGTGAATGCCGCGTCAGGCCAGCCAGACTGACCGAACAACTCATGCCGTTCTCGTAAAGGATCAGACTCATGACCCCGACTGCACTCGCATCTCGCATCGACACACCGACGGATGTCTCACAGGTCGACCGCCCCGACATTGCCCAGGTCATCAAGTGGCGGGATAGCTCATACGCCGCCGACCTCTACATTGCAGCGGTATCCTGGCTCGACCTGTTCACCTATCTGGACGGTCATCCCGTCTCTGAAGACGAACTGCGGGAGCATTTCTCGCTTCGTGACCGGCCGACACGTACAATGATCAGGCTCTTCGAATCCTGGGGCCTGATTGCCCGCGAAGGCGGAAAACTTCACGCCACCATCGAAGCCGTCCGATATCTCAGCGGCCGATCCGACGAGAATGTCGCCTCCTACATCGCCACAATGAAGTACAAGTCGTCGGTTCGCGAGCTGTACGACGTCCTGCGGAACGACGGCTCCGACACCTGGCATGTCGCGCGCGGCGACACGACCAGCTGGGACGATCTGATGCAGACGGATGAGTTCGCGGACCTCAACACGCGCGGCATGGAGGAGCGCGGCCGGATCTTTGCCCCGCATCTCGCTACCCTGCTCGATTGCAGCGGCGATACGTCCATGCTCGACATCGGCGGCGGCTCCGGCGTCTATTCCGCTCATCTGCTGATGCGCTATCCTCGGCTATCCGCGACCATCTTCGAGCGCCCCCCGGTCGACGAGCTCGCGCGATCCTGTCTGATCGCGCGGGGTCTCTATCCCGACCGCGTCCGTATCGTCGCTGGCGACATGTTTGTCGACCCGCTGCCTCGCGATGCAAGCCTTCATCTCTATTCCCACGTTCTTCACAATTGGGGACCCGAGAAGGTCCGCCTGCTGATGCGCAAGTCCCACGGCAGCCTCCAGCCCGGTGGCCGCATTGCTGTCTACAGCTGCCATCCCGACGATCGCGGCGGGCGTCCGGCCCCGGCCGCCGAAGCTGAATATTCGGTGCTCCTGACCACGGGCTACGAAGGCTGCTGCTACAGCTTTGAAGACATGCGCGGGATGCTCGAACAGGCCGGCTTCGGGCAGGTCGAGTACCACAGATCGCTCTGCAACCGCAGCCTGATCGTGGCGAAGAAACTCAGTTGAGGTCACAGGACGTCGATTCATTGGGGGCGGCAGAGCCGCTCCCAATGCCCTTGTGCAGGAGCAGAGACATGTCCGTGCCGACGAGCGTTCTCCTATCGAGATTGAGTACAGCAGGCTACACGTTCTTCTCGGGCGTTCCGTGCTCGCACTTCGCTGACCTGTTTGAGAGGGCGGCCGAAAGCAGCGCGTTGACCGACGTACCCGCGGCCAACGAGGGCAGCGCGGTGGCGCTCGCCGCTGGCGCTGCGCTGTCCGGCCAGCGAGCCGTCGTCGCGCTGCAAAACTCCGGTCTTGGTCACGTCGTCAATCCACTCACCTCGTTGTTGATGGTCAACAGGATCCCGGTCCTGTTGCTGATCTCGGTGCGAGGGCATCCCGACGAGAGCGCAGATGAGCCGCAGCACATCTTCATGGGTGCCGCGACCAAGGCGATCCTCGATCAGCTCGCCATCGACTGGGACGAGTTCGACGGAACGACGGGCGGACTGGATCGGCTTCTCATCCGCGCCGCTGAAGCGCATCGGCAGGAGGCACCTTTTGCTGTGCTGTTGCGAAAGGGCCAGCTCACGCCGAGCGCCGCAGGGGCGACCCCCGACGCACCGCTCGATTACCCGCTCAGCGCGGGAGAGGCGATCGAACTGATCTGCGAGCGGCTCGATCCGACCACGTCGATCGTCTCGACGACCGGCTTCATCACGAGAGAGCTCTTCCGGGTCAACGATCGTCCCGAGAATTTCTACATGCAGGGCTCGCTCGGACACTGCAGCGCATTGGCGGCAGGCCTCGCCATCGCCATGCCCAACCGTCCCGTGCTCGCACTGGATGGCGACGGCGGGGCGTTGATGCACATGGGCGTCATGTCCACGATTGGCCACACCAAACCCCAGAACCTCATCCATGTCGTGCTCGACAATGAAAGTTATGCGTCCACCGGTGGCCAGGCCTCGACGTCACGAAGCTCGTCCCTGGATCTTGTCGCATCCGCCTGCGGCTATCGCTCGTCGGTGCGTTGTGCCGAAGCCGGGCACATCCTGACAGCAATGGAGCACTGTGCGACGACGCGGGGCCCGCATTTCCTGCTTTGCAAGATCAATCGTTCCCATCCCGCAACGCTTCCGCGCGTGACCACCCGCCATACGCCTGTCGGTAACAAGCGCCGATTCCAGGACGCCATGGGGCGCTACGTTCTTGAACCTTCAGCTGCCGGCTAAAGGGGAAACGATGTGATGGTCCGCAAGACGTCTGCTTCGGCAGCCCTCTGCCTGATCTTCGTGATCCTGATCTGGGGTATGAACTGGCTCGTCATAAAGGACGCGCTGCAGATCGCGCCGCCCCTGTTCTTTACAGGACTGCGTCTTATCGGCGGCGCGGTGGCGATCGCGGTGGCGCGCCTTGCCTTGGGGTATCAGCTCCGCATCGGCGATCGGGGACGGCTCAACCTGATTGCCGTGGGCATGCTGCAGATGGCCTGCGGGCTGGGCCTGAGCCTCGTTGGGCTCCAATATCTGGACGTCGGCCGAAGTGCTCTCATTTTCTATACGATGCCGCTCTGGCTTGCGATCATTGAGTGGGCTTTGGACGGAAGGCGGCAGACCGGCTTCGAGCTTGCAGCGATCGGGAGCGGGCTTGGTGGCATCATGTTGTTGAGCGCCAATGGCCTCGGGCCAACGGCTGCGCCAATGACTTTCGACAACGCGGAAGGGGTTGCCCTGCTGCTGATTGCGGCCATCTGCTGGGCCCTGGGAACCTGGCTCGCCAACCGAGCTCACAGCGATATCGACGTCTGGAGCCGGACTACATTCCAGCTCGCAGCGGCAGGGATGGCGGTCATGATGGCCTCAGCCGTCCTTGAGCCGCATTTCGAGGTCAAGCGCCTTTCAGCTCTCGCCTTCCCGATCGCGTTCAACTGTATCGTAGCGACCGGCCTCGCATTCGTTGCCTGGTACTATGCGTTAGCTTCGATTCCGGCGCGGATCGCATCTCAGAGCCTCGTTCTCATTCCCGTCGTCGCGCTGATCTCAGCTCTCATCCTGCAGGGGGAAGAGCTCGCGTTGCGCACGGTTCTTGCCAGCCTGCTGATCATCATGGGCGTTACGATCGTGATCTGGCAGCGCGAAGAGCAGCCTTCGCGCAACAAGCCGGCCAGAGCGCCTTTCAGCCAGATCGACGAGGCCGACAAGCCCCAAGCAAGCGTCAGCCAGCGCAGTCTTTGAGTTGAGGAGCCATACATGCACGCTGTTGAGCCGATCTACCAGCCGATGCTCCTGGCTGGAGCATCAGCAGACGCGGATCGCGTCATTGAAGTCAGGAATCCGTTCTCCGGCGCGCTTGTCGGGACGGTCCCGCAGGCAGAGCCACGTCAAATACGGGCGGCATTCGCGGCAGCCGCGCGCTTCCGCCCAAAGCTGAGCCGCCGCGAAAGGTCCGATATCCTGCTCGGCGCTGCGCGTGCGATCGCAAGAGATCAGAACCGGCTCGCACAGCTCATAACCGCCGAGACCGGTCTCTGTCTGAGGGACTCCCTGCATGAAACCAGGCGCGCCTGCGACGTCTGGTCGTTTGCCGCCCATGCGCTGATTCAAAATGATGGCGAGATCTACCCTGGAGACATCGGCGGAAACCCTCATCAACGGCGCATTTTTTCAATGCGTACGCCGATCGCGGGGGTCATCGCGGCCATCACCCCCTTCAATCATCCGCTGAACCTGGTCAGCCACAAGCTGGCGCCGGCAATAGCGACCAACAACCGCGTGGTGCTCAAGCCGTCGGAGCAGACGCCCCTGACGGCACTTGCGCTGGGCAGGATCCTCCGCGAACAAGGCTTGCCAGAGGGCATGCTCTCGATCGTGACCGGAACGCCGCGCGATCTTGGAGATTGCGTGTTCACCGATGAGGACGCCGAGCTCGTGACATTCACGGGGTCGGTTCGCGTCGGGCACCAGATCGCGGAACGGGCAGGTTACCGGCGGCTTGTCCTCGAACTGGGTGGGAACGATCCGTTCATCGTCCTTTCGGATGCGGACGTCGATCGGGCCGCGCATCTGGCCGTGCAGGGCGCAGTCAGACATTCCGGTCAACGCTGTACGGCCGTGAAGCGGGCGCTCGTCGTGGAGGAGCTTGCCGATCACTTCGCCGAGAGGGCCCTGCACCACATGCAGCAGCTCTCAACAGGCGACCCCAGCGACCCTTGCGTTGATCTCGGCACCGTCATCAGCGAAGACGCAGCCCAGCTGATTGCCAGACGCGTGGCCGGTGCGGTCGCGGCAGGTGCCAGGCTTCTGCTCGGCGGTGAACCTCGCGGCGCCTTTTATCCTCCCACGCTGCTCGATCATGTCTCGCCCGCTTGCGAGCTCGTTGCCGAGGAGACGTTCGGCCCGGTTCTGCCGATCATCCGATGCAACAATGATATCGACGAGATCATCAGGATTGCGAACGCCACCAAGTTCGGACTTTCCGCCGCCGTCTGCTCCAACCGCCTCGATCACGTCACGAGGCTCATCGAGGGCCTCGCGGTCGGCTCCGTCAATGTGTGGGAAGTTCCCGGCTATCGCACCGAACTCACTCCGTTCGGCGGCATCAAGCAGTCCGGCCTCGGTCACAAGGAGGG
Organism: Bradyrhizobium sp. SZCCHNS3052; assembly: GCF_032484495.1. NCBI lineage: Bacteria > Pseudomonadati > Pseudomonadota > Alphaproteobacteria > Hyphomicrobiales > Nitrobacteraceae > Bradyrhizobium > Bradyrhizobium sp. SZCCHNS3052. The sequence goes on from NZ_JAUETB010000011.1 coordinate 159,545, forward strand.
CATCCTGGAGGCGATGCGCAGCTTCACGCAGGTGAAAACCTACTCCCTGCCCTGGCCGGTCTAGGGCCCTCGACCTGCTCGCCGGCTGACACCGAGCGAGTAAGCGGTCGAGCCGCCGCGCCAGGAACGAAGCGGCTGCGCATGCAATGCCCACCTAGTCGACCAGCAGCTTCTCCGCCGCATTTTCATCAGTCACGAGAACATGACAGAGCCCGGCCAGCAGCGCGGCGCGAATGATCGCGACCTTCTGCAGTCCTCCCGCTGCCAGAACCCGGTGCTTGATCCGATGAATGTGGTCCCAAGGCGGATTGATGGTCCGCCGCGACAGCGGATGATCCACTCGCTTGCCCCTGCGATCGAGGTAGTGGCCGCAAATGTCTCCGACCGCGCCGGCCGCTCGCAGCGATGTCCAGGTCTTGCGCGAGATGACGTTGTATTCGAGCACCTTTGACTGCTCGGAAAGGTCGATCGCGCTCAAGAGGGCCATGTCCAGACTTGGCACCATGGCCAGCACGGAGCGAACCGGCTCGCTGTCCACGATGAGGTCTCGGAAGGCCGCGTCGTCGACGAACATGGGCGCTGTGAGATAATAACAGCGGGCTCCGAGCGCGCGAGCGATCATCGCAGCGTTGTCGTACGGATTGATCGGCGCGCTTTCCGCCAATCCGCCGCAGAGCAGGACGACCTTGGTGTTCTGCCCCTGACGCGGCCTCAGGTTCTGGGCGGCTGCGTTGATCGTCCCTCCCCAGGTAATTCCAAGCGAGCCGTCCGCGGGGAGCCGTTCAGCGACGTAGTTGGCAGCTGCCGCTCCCAGAAACGACCTGACGTCCGGGTCGGTCATAGGGGTTGGGACCACGATGGCTTGCATCAAGCCGTATCGTGCAGCGAGCTCCGCCTCGAGTTTCGTTCTCTGCCCGGCGGGATCGGTGATCGTGATCTGTACGAAGCCGCTTTCCCGCGCGAGCCCGAGGATCCGATTGACGCGCTTCCGCGTCATGTTCAGCCGCTGCGATATCGCTTCCTGGGTCTGCCCTTCCTTGAAGTAGTACCAGCATATTCTGGCAACCAGGACCCGGTCTTCCAGGATCGTATCGGCGTTGTCGGTCTCGCCGTCGCGCAGTTTCAGGTTTGAGGTGGTCACGTCACAGCCTGAGTCGGGTTTGGGTCAGGACCCATGTGTGCCCCGTCGCGGTCGCTACGACAACTGCCATCCCGAATAGCCCAATTGTACCGCGTTCGTCACAAATGTGTCAGCGAACCCGGCTAAGCACCCCCTGCCAATAATGATAGGGGGCTGACCATGCGAAGCATTCTGCTGTCGGTTGCATTTCTCTCCGTCTCGATGAGTGCCGCATTGGCGGAATTCTCGGACGGCAAGGTCGTGATCGGCGTCATGGGAGATCAGAGCGGCGTGGTCGCCGACGTTGGTGGTCCTGGCTCGATCCTCGCGGCCCGGATGGCCGTTGCCGATTTCGGGGGAACCATCGACGGCACCCCGATCGAGATCGTCACGGCAGATCATCAGAACAAGCCGGACATCGCCTCCAGCATCGCCCGCGAATGGTTTGACCGGCGCGGCGTCGATGCCATCGTCGATCTGCCGCATTCGGGCGTGGTTTTCGGATTGATCCCGCTCGCAACCGATAAGAAGCGCTCGCTTCTGATATCCGGCGCAGCCTCTACCGACATCACGGGCCGCTATTGTTCGCCCTATGTCACACACTGGACCGACGACACCTATGCGCTGGCGCGCGGCACTGCGGCGTCGCTGCTCGACCAGGGCTTGAAGACCTGGTTCTTCCTCACCGCGGATTACTCCTTTGGCCATGATCTGGAGGGAGTAGCCCAACAGGTCGTGGACGAGCGCGGCGGCAAAGTGACCGGCAGCGCTCGCCATCCGCTCGGCACCGCCGACTTCTCCACACTCCTGGTCAGGGCGCGCAGTTCCTCCGCCGAGGTGATCGCGCTTGCCAGCGCCGGCGCCGACACTGTCAACGCCATCAAGCAAGCCGGCCAATTCGGGATCACGCGGTCCGGGCAAAAGCTGGCCGCGCTACACGCCTTCGTAACGGATATCAACAGTATCGGTCTGGAGACCGCGCAGAACCTGATCATCAGCACCGGCTTCTACTGGAACGACAATGATGCGACGCGCGCATTCGCCCGGCGGTTTTTTGCCGCCCATGGACGGATGCCAACGCGTGAGCAGGCCGGCGTCTATGTCAGCGTGCTGCACTATTTGAAGGCCGCACGGGCAGGGAACAGCGACGACGCCGCTTCTGTCAACGACCAGATGCGGCAGCTGCCGGTCGACCGCTTCGGCAGCGTGGCGCACATTCAGGCGAATGGACGGGTGACCTATGACATCGGCGTCTATCGCGTGAAGGCGCCTGCCGAAAGCAAGGAGCCGTGGGACTTCTACGTCCGCACAGCCACGGTTCCTGCGAGCGCGGCATTCCGTCCCGCGTCGGCATCCGGCTGCAGCTCGCAGGCGGCCAAGGCGCAATAAACATGGTCGCCAGCGCCTCGCTCCAGGCTTTCGAAGATCCGAGAGCTGTCTCTGCCCCGCTGCCGACCAATCCCGTGCTGAAGGTTCGTGCTCTGACGGTTCAGTTCAAGGACTTCGTCGCCTTGAACGAGGTGTCGCTCGACCTTCGGGAAGGCTGCATTCACGCGGTGATCGGTCCCAACGGAGCAGGCAAATCCACCCTGTTCAACGCGATCAGCGGCTTCATCAAGCCCACCCGCGGTCAGATCGAACTGTTTGGACGCGACGTCACGGCCTGGCCTGCCAATCGGCTGGCCAGGCTCGGGCTGGCCCGATCTTTCCAGATCTGCGCGGTATTTCCCGAATTGTCGGTCGAGGAGAACATGTTGGTGGCGCAGGCCCATGCCAGCCCACCGCTCCGGCTGTTGCGCCGCCGCGTCAGCGGCGATCTCGCCCCTCACAACGAGACTCTGCTCGCGCGAGCTGGCCTGACCTCCGACCGACGCAGGCAGGCGCGTGAACTCTCCTATGGCCGGCGGCGCCTGCTCGAAATTGCAACCACGCTCGCCCTCAAACCTCGCCTCCTGCTTCTCGACGAGCCGACGTCGGGGCTCGGCCGGGAAGACATCGGTCCAGTCGTCGAGATGATTGCCGACGCAGCGCAGGATTGCTGCGTCCTGCTGGTTGAACACAATCTCAAGGTCGTCGAACGGCTCGCGGACCACGTCACCGTCCTGGCGAACGGCGCCGTTCTGAGCGACGGATCCTATCAAGACGTTGCGCGCGACCACCGCGTCCGCGCCGCCTATCTCGGTGCAGCCGCTGATGCTTGATCCGGAACGAAGCGAAGCAAGCCTTCCGCTTGCGATATCCAACCTCAAAGCCTGGTATGGCGAGGTCCAGGCGCTGTTCGGGATCGACTTCACCGTATCGGAGGGTGAGGTCGTCGTGCTGCTGGGCCGCAACGGCGCCGGCAAGAGCACCATCCTGCGCGCCATCATGGGCCTGTTGCAGCGGCAGTCGGGGCATGTGCTGGTGCAGGGGCGAGAGGTGCGTTCGCTGCGTCCATCGGAGCGCGCGCATCTTGGTCTCGGTTACTGTCCGGAAGAGCGAGGGATCTTCGCCAGCCTCACCGTGGCCGAGAACATGGCGCTATCGCCCACGCTGGGCGGCTCCGGCATGAGTGATGATGAGATCTTCGAACTGTTTCCGAATCTCAGGTCGCGGCCCCGCCATCTCGGCGGGCAGCTGAGCGGCGGCGAACAACAGATGCTGGCGATCGGGCGGATCCTGCGATCCGGTGCCCGAACTCTGCTGCTGGACGAGCCGACGGAGGGGCTGGCCCCCATCATCATCCGCCAGATCGAACAGGCGATCACCGCCCTCAAGCAGCGCGGCTACACCATCCTGCTGGTCGAACAGAACCTCGCTTTCGTGCTGGGCGTCGCTGACCGGGTTGTTGCAATCGAGAACGGACTGGTTGTCGACAATTGCCCGACCTGCGAGGCCGAGCGCATCGAAGCGCGCCTCTCCAAATACGTTGCCGTGTGAATCCCTATGTCAAACCTCGTTCTCTCCTATCTCACCATCGGTCTGGTCAATGGATCGTTCTATGCCCTGCTCTGCCTCGGCCTCGCATTGATCTTCGGGCTCTTGAACATCCTCAACATGGCCCACGGCGCGCTCTACATGATGGGTGCATTTGCCGCCTGGGCGGCCGTTGCGCGCCTTGGTCTTCCCTATCTCGTGGGCCTGTGTGCGGCTGCCGTTCTGGTTGGATCGACCGGGATGGTGCTGGAGCGACTCTTGTTGCGGCGGACCTACAGTCTCGATCCGCTCTATGGATTCATGCTGAGCTTCGGGCTCGCAACCGCGATCCAGGGCGGATTTCAGGTCATCTTCGGCTCTACGGGACTGCCCTTCACGACGCCCGCCTGGCTGTCGGACGTGGTCGATCTCGGCTTTGCAGTGTTCCCCGTCTACCGGCTGTGGGTCGTCATGGTCGCCTTTATTGTTTGCCTTGGGGTGTGGAGCGCGATCGCACGAACCAAGGCTGGAGCGACGCTTCGGGCGGCTTCCGAAAACGCCACGATGGCCGAAGCGCTGGGCGTCCCGATTCCCGCGGTGATGACGGCAACCTTTGGGCTGGGCGCGGCTCTTGCGGGCCTCGCCGGCGCTCTTGCGGCGCCGATCTATCAGGTGAGTCCGTTGATGGGGTCTGACGTCCTGCTTGTTGTCTTCGCCATCATTGTGATCGGCGGGATGGGCTCCCTCGGAGGGACGATCCTGGCGGCCTACTGCCTGGCATTGCTCGAGAGCGCGACACTGGCGGTGTTCCCGCAAGCGGCCAATGTCATGATCTTCGCTTTCATGTGCATCGTCCTGTCGGTCCGGCCACAGGGCCTGTTCGGCATCGAGGTGCTGCGTCATCATTCCTTTGCCGGCATTCCTCCCCCGGTCACGGCCACGCCGGATGTACGCGCGGACAAGAAATACGAGCGCATCCTGATCGTCGTCATCATCGCAGCTGCACTCGCTGTCCTGCCGGCACTGCTCTACCCGATCTTCCTGGTCAAGATCTTCTGCTTTGCGATTCTCGCCGCGTCGTTCAACTTCCTGCTGGGGTTCGCCGGGGTCATGTCGTTCGGACAGGCGGCTCTCTACGGGACGGCCGCCTATGTCACCGCGCATGCGCTGAAGCACTGGGCGATGTCCCCGGAGCTGGCCATGCTGGCGGGGATCACTGCCGCTATTCTGCTCGGCATCGTCATGGGAGCGCTGGCGATCCGGCGGCGTGGCATCTATCAAGCCATGATCACGCTTGCCGTCGCCCAGATGGTCTACTTCGTGTTCGTGCAGTCGAGCTTCACGCATGGCGAGGACGGACTGCAGGCGGTGCCACGCGGCCTCCTGTTCGGTCTGATCGATCTGCGCAACGACCTCGCCGTCTATGCGCTTGCCGTCGCAGCCTTCTGCTCCGTCCATTTCGGCATCAAGCGGCTGCTGTCGTCTCAGCTTGGGATGATGCTTGTCGCGGTCCGCGACGACGAGCGGCGCGCCTTGTCCCTTGGTCAGAATGCCCGGGGCCTCAAGCTGTTCGCCTTTGCGATCGCCGCCAGCTGTGCCGGCCTCGCCGGGTCACTGAGTGCGGTTGCCTTTCAGCTCGCGACTTTGTCCGGCGCGCACTGGCACCTCTCCGGAGAGGCTGTTCTGATGTGCCTCATCGGGGGCCTCGGCACATTGAGCGGACCCTTGGTCGGCGCCGCGGTCCTGGTCACAATGCAGCACTTTCTCGCTCCCTATGGGGCCTGGGTGCAGGTGCTCCAGGGCGTCGTCTTCGCATCATGCGTCCTGACCTTTCGTGACGGGATGATGCCTCGACACGCGTTCGCCTGGCCTTCACGGCTCCGCGGGACCAGCGCCAGCTCATTCGCACCTGCCGAGACCCTCGAGGAGACGGGCCGATCATGACCATCGCGATCCCACACAGTCGGCGTCAGCTTTGCGAGATGGATGGCGATCCTTCGCAGCTGACAGCCACGGCTGCAGCTTCGGCCATACGCGAACGACGCCTCTCCGCGGCCACACTACTCGAGGCCTGCCTCGCTCGCATCGCGGCACGCGACGGCGAGGTCCACGCCTTCACTCATGTCGCGGTGGACGCGGCGCGCGAGCAGGCGTTCCTCGCCGACAAGGCGCAATCGGAAGGCCGGCTCTCCGGACCGCTCCACGGCCTGCCCGTCGGCGTCAAGGATGTCTTCGATACGATCGACATGCCATCGGAATATGGCAGCAGCCTGCTGCGCGACCGTCGCCCGGCAGCGGACGCCGCGGCGGTCGCGATGCTCAGGCGATCGGGCGCCATCATCATCGGCAAGACGACGACGTCGGAGTTCGGCATGTATCATCCAAGCGCTGCCCGCAATCCCAATGATCTTGGGCGCTCACCGGGTGTGTCTTCGGCCGGCTCGGCGGCAGCTGTGGTCGACCGAATGGTCCCTCTTGCACTCGGGACTCAGCACACCGCCTCGACGGTGCTGCCGGCATCGTTCTGCGGAGCGTATGCCTTCAAGCCGTCGTTCGGGTTTGCAAGCATGGAAGGCTCCAACATCCTGGTGCCGCGGCTTGCGCAGATTGGCTATCTCGCGAGATCCGTCCAGGATCTCTGCTTGTTTGCCGGCGCATTTGATCCCGTTGTCGACAGCGCCGCCGATCGGATCGGACGCCCTCCGAGGCTCGCTGTAGTGCGCGGACCGGGATTCGAGCAGGTCGCTCCGGACGCGGGCGAGGCTTTGACGGCCTTCATCGGTGCGTTGCCGGTTGCAGTCCACGAGCTGGATCTTCCGAGCGAGTTCGGCGGTGCGATCGAGGTGGCTCTTGGCCTTTTGAACGCTCATCTGGCGGCTCGCTTCGGCGATCTACCCCAGCATCTGTCTGCCGAGCTGTGTCCACCGCTGCAGGATGGAATTGCCGCAGGCATTGCGCTCGGCGCAAAACGTTACATCGAGTTGAACGCGTCGGCCGATCGCTTGATCGGACTGACGTCGAAGCTGTTCGCGCAGCACGATGTGCTTGTGACCCTTTCGGCGCCGGGCGAGGCGACAAGGCTCGATGAAGGTCCCGGCTCGGGGAGTCTTGCCATGCCCTGGAGCCTGTGCGGTCTGCCTGTCGTCTCACTGCCGCTGCTCTGCGGCGCACACGGCTTGCCGATCGGTCTCCAGCTCATTGGGCGTCATGGCTCTGACCGTGAGCTGCTTCAGAGCGCCGCCTGGGTTGCTCACACCTGCCGCCTGCCAACACGGGTTGATCATTGATGCGATATTCATCCGCCACCGAGCCGACAACGGGTTCCGACACGCAGATCGAAGTGAACGGACGGGTCTACAATTGGCCGCGCGTTTCCACTGTCATCATCTGCTTCGACGGCTGCGATCCCGACTATATCGCAGCGGCGAGCAGCGCGGGCATCGTCCCTGCCCTCGATCGCATGCGACGCGACGGCTTTGCGACCACGGCGCTCGCGGCCATACCGACCTTCACCAATCCAAACAACGTTTCGATCGTCACCGGGGTCGCGCCGGCGCACCACGGGGTGTCGGGCAACTTCTACATCGATGCCGCGAGCGGAGAGGAGGTGATGATGGTGGACGCATCGCCGATGCGAGCGCCGACGATCCTTTCCGCCTTCTCCCGTGCCGGAGCCAAGGTGGCCGCCGTGACGGCCAAGGACAAGCTCCGCAAGGCGCTTGGCAAGGACCTCAAGGGAATCGTGTTCTCTGCCGAGAAGGCGGATTGCTGCAGCGAAGCCGAGAATGGCATTGCAGACGTGCCCGCGCGGATCGGCCGCTCCGTCCCTCATCAGTATTCGGCGGACCTGTCCCTGTTCGTCCTGGACGCGGGTCTCAGGCTCTTGGCGGATCATCGTCCTGATCTGATCTATTTGTCGCTGTCCGACTATGTCCAGCACGCCTACGCACCGCACGAGCCGGAAGCCCTGGCGTTCATGGCCGAGGTGGATCAGAGGCTCGGCGCACTGCTCGCCGAGGGCGCGCTCGTCGGGATCGTCGCCGATCACGGTATGAGTGATATGGCGCACGCCGATGGTTCGCCCAATGTCATGTATCTCGGCGATCAGCTCGACGCAGTCTTCGGCCTCGGGCGGACGCGGGTGATCTGCCCCATCACCGACCCGTTCGTCCGCCATCACGGCGCGCTCGGCGGCTTCGTCCGGGTTCACCTCCTGGATCCAGTCCTGCGCGCCTCAGACGTCGTTTCGTTTCTCGCGGGGCTTCCGGGCGTCGGTCTCGCCTTGACCGGAGACGATGCGGCCGCCCGCTTCGAGCTGCCGCGCGACCGCGAGGGCGACGTCTGCGTGATCGCAGCAAAGGGAATCGCCCTGGGCGCCCGGGCGTGCGACCACGAGCTTTCCAACCTGGCGGGCGCAAGGCTGCGCTCGCATGGCGGTCTCGCCGAGCAGCGCGTCCCCTTCATCCTGTCTCATCGGCTTCGCGCGAGCCCGGGCGCGCCCGACGGGCGCACTTTGCGCAATTTCGATATTTTCAGTGTCGCACTCAATGAGGTGGACCTTTGACCATGAAGCGTGTTGTCATCATGATCCTCGACGGACTTCGACGGGACCTCATTTCGCCTGCGACCACGCCCCATCTCGCAGATTTCGCCGCGCGCGCCGAATGGTTTGAGGACTACCGGACCGTCTTTCCTTCGTGCACACGCGTCGTGTCGGCGAGTGTTGCAACCGGATGCACTCCGGCAAGACATGGACTGCAAGGCAATTCCGTTGCCCTGATCGAATCCGGCAGGTTGGTGCTGCGCGACGCCGGAGATCCGCAGTTTCTGCAACACAAGCGCCGAGTCACGGGATCCTCACTGCAAGTGCCGACCCTGGCGGAACGCGTCAAGACCGTGGGTGGCCAGATCGTCTTCAGCAACGTGTCCCCCGGGGCTGCCTATGCCCATGATCCCGACGGGCATGGATTTGTCTATCACCGGGCCGGCTCGTTCGGACCTGGCCGCATTGAAGTGGCGGCCGGCGATCGATTGGACGTCACGCTGGACAGCGGCGGTGACGCCAGGATGACAGCCCGCTTCATCGACGACGTGATGGTGAAGCGTCGCCCGGCGGTCGGCATTTTGTGGCTTGGCGAACCGGACCACGTTCAACACAACGCACCGCTCGGTTCTCCGGACCATCTTGCCGTGCTGGCGGAGGCGGATCGTCGGGCGGCCGAGGTGATCGCAGCCGTCGAAAGACAGCGCGACCAGGGCGAGGACATCCTCCTTCTGATCGGATCCGATCATGGTCATCAAACGGTCGAGGACATCGTCGACATCGATGCAGCGCTGATCACCGCGGGTCTCAAAGCCAACCCCATGTCCGACGAGATTCTGGCCATCTCGAACGGGACCTCGGCCTTGATCTATGTCGATTCCCAGCGCGGCCCCTCGCTGCAGAACGTGCGATCGCTTCTGGAACGCAGTGATTGGGCCGGGCAGGTCTTTGGGCCGGACGAGCTCGACCGCGTTGGACAAGCTCACACCGGCGGCCTTGCCTTTGCTGTGTCCATGCGGTCCAGCGACGTCCCCAACCGCTTCGGAATCCGCGGTTCGAGCCTCGCGGCCAAGCCTGCCCTCGGCAAGCCCGACCGACTTGGATGCGGACAGCATGGGGGACTCGGGACCTACGAGCAGGCTCCGTTCCTGATGGCATGGGGCGAAGGCTTCAGTCCGGGTCGGATCCGCAAGTCACCCGCGCGCGTCATCGACATCGCGCCGACAGTGCTGTCCCATCTCGGGCTGCCCCGCACAGGGATGGACGGCGAGGCCTTGCAGGCGGCAGCCTGGCGTTCCGAGACGCGCGCCATGACGGCCTGACGCCCGCGCTGTACACGCATTGGCCCAAACGATGTCCAACCAAGCATCTGTGGCCAATGCCTGCCGGCTGCACCGCAGCCCCCATCCTGTCGATGCCCCCTGGGGCGAGCAGTTGTTCACTGGTGCCGAGAGCGCGTGGCCACTGCGCTGATCAGAGCGCCGGACTGTCGAAGAACGTCCGCCGCAGGCCGATGCGGCCACCGCTGAGATGATAGACATCGGCAAATCTGGCCTTCAAGGGACGCCCATTCTTGTCCTGGCCCGCAAAGCTGCCCCAGCAGGCGATCTGTTCGCCATTGCTCAGCACCTGCTCAAGCAGGTGCTCTCCCGAGGCCACGATGCGCTCGTGGCGATAGAACTGCATGATGGCCAACTTGCCGACAAAGGGCTCATATCCTGGACGCTCATAGACGGCACCGTCGTCCAGCAGGCTGGACAAGCCTGCCCAGTCGTGAGCGTCGATACACGCGAACAGGTGCCTGACATATGCCTCGGCTTCCCGGTGACCCAGCGGTCCCTGCATGCTTTCCCCCGACATTGAGAGCCGGCTCTGCTCACATCGCCGCTGCGCGCGGATCGGATTCCTCGCGCCAGCTTACGCCCATGGCGGCCTCCAGATCGGCCAGCATCTCCTGCACCGGCATCCAGACAAGACCACAGCGCATCGATCCGAGCGGAGATACGACCAGTTCGACGCTCGACCGCTCGATCCGGGTGTAGCCGGTGCGATCCGCCATGCCGCCGGCAATCACAGCGTCGGCCATCATGCTGATCGTGAAATCCGTATTCCAGCGCGCATGAGCATAGGCACGCGAAATCCGGGGCAGGATTCGCGCCAACCCTCTGCCGCGAAAATCGCGCCGGTACCAGCCGGCGCCGGAAAACACGACCCTCCCCGCAATCGTCGACGCCACCGGGGTCGCAATCAGACAGCCGTCGCCGCGCGCCAAGGCGGCTGCCGGATCTGCGTAGAACATACGAAGCGAGATGGCTTCCTCGAACAGCGTCGTGGCTGTCCAGTCGTAGTACCGACCCGCCTGTGTCGCGACGATCTCCCCGTCCTTGTCTTTTCCGACCATGACGAAGGTGTTCTCAGCTGTCGCGCCGCCGAGGTCGGGCTGGAAGATCGGCACCAGCGGTCGCCAGCTGTCGGAATTTGCGCTGTTGATGTCGAGCAAATCCTGTAGGCTCGCAAAATAGACGCTGACGCCACGCTCTTGGGCGGCGGTGTCAGCGGCGAGGAAGAAGCGTCCCAGGAGGCTGATCGGACCATGATCGATCTTCAGATTGGAAGGCACGCGGCCAGATTGAGGACAGCAATCCTGCATCGACATTCCTTGCCCTTTGCTACGTCACGCACATCAAACCGTGGCTGGCGACGATTGCATTTGATCTATCCTTTGTAGTTGTAGCGTGAATGACATAATTCTGGTTGATTGTTTCAAGCTGAGATTGATGCTTCATGGACGAACATCTTGGATACGGCATGAGGTAAGCGGACGTGGCGACTTCCAAACAGCTCCCTGACGGCCGCCCCGCTGTGTCCCGCAACCAAGGCAAGCGGCTCAGGAGGTCATCCAAGAAGCCCAATCATGTCGATCAGCATGTCGGAACGCGCTTGCGCCTGCGACGGAACCTGCTCGATCTCAGCCAGGATGACCTGGCAAGACGCCTCGGCGTGACAGCTCAGCTCATTCAGAAGTATGAAGCGGGCGAGACCCGGATCAGCGCATCTCGGCTGTACGAAATCGCAAACCAGCTCGCTGTTCCGATCACGTGGTTCTTTGACGAGATTGACGTCAAGGCAGGCGCCGCTGTGCCAGAGGCGTCTCATGAGCAGACGGCGGACTTCAGTGAGCTTGTGACCAAACGCGAATCTCGCCAACTGCTCGAGCTCTATTTCGGCATATCCGACGAGCGGCTTCGCCGAAAGGTGCTGCAGATGGCTGAACTTCTCCGCTCGCGCGACGACGAGTAATGCGCTCAGGACATCGGCCAAGCCGAATGACTGAGTTTTCGCATCCCTCATGCAGTCCTTGCGAGAGGGTCGACTTTCCGCGGCGGCTGCGAGACGGACCAGCGCGCCGATCATGCTGATCGCCGTTGGCTACGCAGCAGATTTCGATAGCCGCCTCGGATCAGGGTCTGACCTGTTTGAACCAGCCGGATCGTCCGGCTGCGCAGGTCGTGCGTTTTCCATCCCCGATCTTCAACCCGCTCGGACCCGAACAGAACCGTGGCGATCGCCCGATAGTTCTGACCCTCGAGGTGGCCATCCAAGGCGCGCAACGCAAGAACGAGGCGCTGGCGCTGTTGAATGGGCCCGGTGTGAGCCGGCAGCCGGACCGGACCTCGTCTCAGCGCCGTCCAAAGCCGATAGGCCGCGCGCGTCTGCAAATCGAAATCACGGTCGAGCGGCAGTTCGACAGCCACGGCCGTCCCCTTCGCCGGAAGCCGGGAGAGCATCAGCCGGTGCGTGGCGCCGCCCAACTGCAGCACCGCGTACCAGCCGTCGGACGCCCGTCTCAGCTCGGCGCCGGGCGATCCGCGAAGGTCGAGATGAGAGAATGGCGCAAGCGAGCCTTGCGAGGTCGGAGCAAGGCGAAGCACAGTCGGCAGCACTTCCGGCGCCCAGAATATGGCCTGAGCATCAAACCGGCGCATTGGGTCAGCCGCGAAAAGAAAGCCCCCATCGCTGCCGGAATTCAGGATCGGTCGGGCCGTCTTTGTCTTGTGCGAGCAGACCGCTGTAATCTCGCCGATAGTCTGGATTACGACGTAGACATTCCCAGGCAAAGTCGGCCGCATCGGCTGTTTCGAGCTTCTTGTAAGACTCGGACGACCGCCAGTTGAACTCGCTCATTACACACTCGTCCCTGCCATTTCCGCTCTCTCACCAAGGTTTGCAGAGGCTAGCAACGAGGGCTCCTGCACGGAGCTATCAATCTGCGGAGTTGACACCGATCGAGCGCAACACAGTGGATTTTGCGTATTCCAGTGACTTTCGGTTTCACTCAAATCGCGCCGGCCGCGCTACTGTGTGCGGCGCCAAGCTCGCCTCGGGTCGACTTGCTAAAGATTTCAGCAGATGACCGAGAAGGCAGCTGCTTACACTTGAGGCTCACGCGAGCTTCTCCACTAGTGCTCACGCACGTTTGACGAGCGCTTCCCGTCGGCCCGACCAATCTCGGTCAAGCGACCTCGCCCATGCCATATCGCCCAAGTCAACGCGCTCCGCTCAATCCGCAGGATCGAGCTGATGTTCCAGGCATTGCGCCGCGCGATCGGAGATCAGCTCCGGATGAAGTCCCGCTGCGCCGGCGCTCTCGTGCGGCGCTTCTATCGTAAGCCATTCGCCGCGCGCCCGTGCCCACCCCGCGGCAGGATCGATGGCCAAGAGCGGCGCAGCCAAGCTGCCCTGGAATAATGGAAGACGCCACACCGTTCCCTCAAGCACGCATATGTCGTCGCGAACGACGACAGTCCAGTGCTCAACAAATCCGGACCATTCGAGCGTAGATGGCGGCTGTGACGGACCCTGTGCTCAAACAGCCGAGCAGCTTCGCCGCGAACACAAGGTTCGCCTTTGATACCCGCCGGTTCGCCTCGCAATCCGCCCGACAGGAACGGGGCATTCTGGCAGTATCCGTTCCTGCACGTGAGGGAGGATCCGTTGCGACGCTCGGCCCGGTCTCTTGGCTATGGTCGATTCGATTGACGTGTGATTCTTTTCAATTCGATGGCGATCGTAGCGCCGTATTCACTGCACTGAAGATCTTCCCATTCTCGTGACAGCCATACGACCGCATTCCGGACCACTACCTTTACAGGTAGCTGCTTCAAAGTAATTTTCATATCAGGAGGCCAATTGACACCGCATGGCAAGGATGATGCTGGAGCGCTGCAGAAGCCAGATCGCCGGCGCCTCCTCGCCGGCTTCGCGCGCGCTTCTGTCCAGGGGGTGGGACAAAGCGATCTGCGTAGACCTGTTGGCAGGAGGACTTTCTTGCCGCCGTCTCATCGCTCGCTGGGCCTACTCGGCGACCTCAAGCCGCTCGACAGGCGACGCGTCATTCGAGCTGGCGAACAGCCTTGCTTCCAGCATCGATTGCAACGGCGCAACATCTCCGCTTCGCAACGCGCCAATCGCATGTGGCATCCCAGCCGCGACACGAGCATCGCGACCAGCTGCAATGGCCTGGAACTTCGACCCGATGTCGTCCCAACTCATCGGATTCGTAGGCTCTCCTTTCGGCGCCAACACGGTCCGCTCAAAGGAGCCCGACGCCGTGGTGATGCGAACCCGCCCGGGAACCGCGGCCGGGAACATGAGGTCGAATTCGGGATTGACGGTCATGTGGACGCGTCCAGCAATCTCGATGGCTCTTTGGTCTGTCAGCGACTCGTTGCTCAAGGGGAGCAACGCCGCTGCGCCGCCGGTCGCGGCGACACCGAGGCAGAACGGAAGGCTGTACTGCGCTCCTTCCAGCGTACGCGGCTCCACCTCGTTGCTCAGGGTCAACGACCTCCCAAAGGTCTCCACGTCGATGTTGATGATGGCTTCCGGATGAAGCTCATGATCGCTCAGCAATGTGATCAGCGCGTCAATCGGCGCGTGAATCCAACGGCAGCAACTATAAGGCTTGAAATAGGTGCTGTTGATGAGCCAACTCGTTCCGAGCCCGTCGAGAAGCCGCGCGCGATCGTAACGTTCTGAACTATCCAGAATATCGACCGGTCCGGTGAAGCCCTGCTTGGCCAGATCGACCGCAAGGATGCCATTGGCGGCTCCCCATGGGATCCCCTCCTTGACACTGTTGCCTCTGAAGCGGGTGTATGGAGTAGCCGACTGGCTCGGTGCCGTCGTGCCAGCGATTGAGATCGCGTGTGCGATCTGGCCCCGCGACAGCCCCTTCAGCCAAGCAACCGCTGCGGCAACGGCTTGACCGCTCCAGAGGCCGCTGTTCACCGTCGGGACGCTTCGTAGATCCCGGGCGGCAGAAATACGAACGCCTATCTCATATCCGATGGCAATCGCGGCAAGCGCGCGTTGCCCATCCAAGGACGGAGTGCCGAGCAGTGACAATACCCCCGGAATGATCGCTGCGCCGGGGTGCCCCGAAGCGGCGCGGTGGCCATCATCCAAATCGAGCGAGCACGCGGAGGCCGCGTTGACGAAGGTTGCCCCCGCAGCGGTCGACCGCTCTCCTGAAAACCACATCGCCGCCGATCCATGGCCCCAGGTCGCGCTCGCTATTCGGCGCACGGCCACCGCATTTGGCGTGTCATGGCCGGCTATCGCGGCCGTCATCAAATCGAGCACGCATTTCGCCGCGCTGATCCGGGCTTCTTCTGGAACTTTGCTCGCGCTGACCCATTCGGCCAACAGCTCGGCAGCGGTGTATGTCATGCAGGCCTCCAGGGATCTTCAACATGTGTACTGGATCGGACGAGGTGAGGTAGCGCAGCCGTCCACGTCGGCAGATCATGGCGGGCAGACAAATCAATGCGCGGTAAAATCCTCGAAACCGCTACAGCTCTCGGAGCGAGCTCCCGCTCAAGTCCATCTCAATCCAGGGGAGGATCGGGCAACTGGATTACGATCACGGCAAGCTCGCCAATGAACTCCTTTGGCGGGGCTCTAAGTCATCGCGCTCCGATGCGCAGGCTGTCCCACGCTATATCGCTTGTTTCCGGGAAGTAGCACGCTCGGAATCGGCCGTCTCCCGACGTCTCCAACTGCGGCTTTTCGACGGAACATAGACCTTCCGCTCGCGCGCAACGCGGATGAAAGCCACAGCCCGGAGGCGGATTGGCTGCGGAAGGAACCTCTCCCACGATCTGGATCAGAGGCCGGCGGGCCCTCGGATCCGGCACTGGATAGCTGTCGCGCAGAAGCCTGGTGTAAGGATGCAACGGACGGTCAAGAACATCTGCCGTCGGCCCCTCTTCGATGATGCGCCCAAGATACATGACGGAGACTCGGTCGCAGAAATGGCGGACCACCCCGAGATCATGCGAAACGAACAAGAACGACAGGCCGCGGCGTTCGCGCAGCCCCTCCAGCAGTCGAAGAATTTGCGCCTGGACCGAAGCATCGAGTGCAGAAACGGCCTCGTCTGCGACGATCAGTTCGGGATCCAAGACCAGCGCCCGTGCAATGCCGATCCGTTGCCGCTGCCCGCCGGAGAACTCGTGCGGATAGCGTTCCAACGCTTCTCGCGGCAACCCGACCTCGACCATGGCGGCTTCCGCCCTCTCGCGGATCTCCTTGGACGAGAGTCGCAGATGAACGCGAAGAGGTTCTTCCAGAGTCTGGCGAATTGTTCGGCGCGGGTTGAGCGAAGAATAGGGATCCTGAAAGACGATCTGCATCCGGCGCCGCAACGCACGCAAGGTGGCACCCTTGGCGGCCCGGACATCGATGCCGTCGAATAAGATTGATCCGCTATCGGGCTCAATGAGCCGAAGGATGGTACGCGCGACCGTTGACTTGCCACAACCGGACTCGCCCACGAGGCCAAGGGAAGCCCCCTTTGGAATGCGGAAGGACACATCATCGACCGCCCGGACGCATCTGGCGCCTGAACCTCCGTGTCTCACGAAGGTCTTCGAAAGATGACGTACAACAAAGTCGCAGCTTCCCAGGGACGTCGTCATCAATGCACTCCTCCGACCGGTCTGACGGGACAGCGCACCAAATGTCCGGGATCACCTGATGATACGAGCTCTGGGTGCAGTTCGGTACAGCTGCGGTCCTTGAACGGGCAGCGGGGCGCATAGGCGCAGCCTGCTGGAACGGCAGACAGGGCCGGAACACTGCCGGGGATCGGCTCCAGACTCTCGCTGGCCCGGTCAGCTCGCGGCATGGCGCGCAGCAACGCCGCCGTATAAGGGTGCATGGGCTTTGCGAACAGCGCGTCGACGGTCGCAAGCTCGACAATCTCGCCCGCATACATCACGGCAACGCGGTCGGCGATCTGCGCAACCACGCCAAGATTATGCGTGATGAACAACATCGACATTCCGTAGGCCTGTTTGAGCTCTTCGAGTTGAGTCAGCACCTGCGCCTGGATCGTCACATCGAGTGCCGTCGTCGGCTCGTCGGCCAGAAGAACCCTCGGATGGCAGGCAAGTGCCATGGCAATCATGACGCGTTGGCGCATCCCCCCCGAAAATTGATGCGGATACTCATCTAGTCGGCTCTTCGGCGATGGAATCTTGACCTCCGCCAAGAGCCGAAGCGCCTCAGCCTTGGCCTCCATGCGCGACCCTCCGCGATGAATGAGGATCGCCTCCGCGATCTGGTCTCCCACGGTCATGGTCGGATTGAGACTCGTCATCGGCTCCTGGAAGATCATCGCAATCGAATTGCCCCGGATCGTGCTCATGTCCCGCTCGGACAAGGTCACCAGATCTTGACCCTCGAACAACACCTCTCCGCCTTGGATGCGAGCACCGGCATGCGGAAGCAGCCGTAGGATGGACAGGGCCGTGACGCTCTTGCCACTGCCTGACTCGCCCACGACCGCGAGCGTCTCGTTTGGCATCAGTGATACCGAGACGTTTCGTACTGCCGGGTACCAATGGCCGCCGATTCGGAATTCGGTCCGCAGATTGCGCAGGTCGAGAGCTGGCCTAGGAAACGATGTCATGCCTGCTATTCCCCCCGCAGCTTTGGATCGATTGCGTCTCGCAGAGCGTCTCCCAGGAGATTGAGGGCGAGCACGGTCAACAAGATCGCAAGGCTCGGGAAGACCGCGAGCCACCAGGCGTCGAGGATGTTGTCGAACCCTTCGCGGATCATGCTGCCCCAGGTCGGTGTCGGTGGCGGAACGCCCAGCCCGATGAAGCTCAGCGATGCTTCCGTGCGAATCGCGGAAGCCATCCATAGTGAACTCATCACCACGACATCCGAGATGAGATTGGGGAGAATGTGAACCCCCATGATCCGGACGGGTCCGAACCCAAGCGCTCGGCCCGCGATCACGAAGTCCTGCTGCTTCAAGGCAATCGTTGGCGCCCGGGCAACTCGCGCAAACGGCGCGATCTCCGTGATTGCGATTGCAATGATCAGGTTCTGAAGGCTGGCGCCGAGCATCGCCGCAATCATGAGGCCGAGCAGGAGAGCTGGAAACGAGAGCATGACATCGAGCACTCCCATCACGAGCTGATCCAGCGCTCCTCCGACATAACCCGCAACGATTCCGATCGTGCAGCCGATCGTCATCGCAATCAGGATGGCGACGAAACCGACCATCAGGGAGATGCGGGCTCCATAGATCAGACGGGACAGGACATCTCGGCCGTAATTGTCCGTTCCGAACAGGAACTCCGCCGACGGCGGCTCGAGCCTGGCCACGATATTCTGCTCCAGCGGGTCATGAGGCGCGATCAGCGGCGCGAGCACCGCCACGACAATGATGAGCGCAAGAAGCAGCGCACCCAGCCAGAAGAGAGGATTTCTGGAAAAGGCCAGCCACAATCGACTAGGCTGCGACACTGCAACCGATGCAACCCCGACCGTCATTTGTATTTCACCCGCGGATCGATAAGCCCATAGGTAATGTCCGTCAGCGTATTCACGACGATGACGCAGATGGCAAAGATGATCATCAGCCCCTCGAGCAGCGTATAGTCGCGAGCATTGAGTGCCCCGAAGATCAGCTTGCCGAGGCCGGGCCGGTTGAAGATGATCTCCGTGAGCACCGAATTTCCGATCAACGTACCGAAGTAGAGGCCAACAACGGTAACCACCGGAATGAGGCCATTGCGCAGAGCGTGTCGCATGACGAGGCGGGTGGGAGTCACTCCCTTCGCGCGCGCTGTGCGGATGTAATCCTCACCAAGGACTCCCAGCATGGATGACCGCGTGACACGCACCACATAGGCCATCAGGATCAAGCCGAGATTCAGCGCAGGCAAGGCAAGGCTTCGTAACCGTTCGATCGGATCAGTGCTATCGGACGCGAGAACGGGGAACCATCCCAGCTGGATCGCGAATACGATGAGCAAAAGAATCCCTGACACAAACGCTGGGAACGATAGCCCGACCAACGAGACCAGCCGCGAGACGTAGTCGATCCAGCTGTTGCGGCCGAGCGCGGCGAGGATTCCGAGCGGCAGACCCAGGACGATTCCGATCACGATGGCCGCCAAGGTGAGTTGGATTGTGGAGGGCAACACCAGCAGGACCTCCTGCACGACAGTCCGGCCGCTGCTCAGCGATTGCCCGAGATTTCCGTTGAGCACCTCACCGAGAAAGTGAAGATATTGGACCTGGATCGGCTGATCGAGCCCGAGCCGGGCGCGCATCGCGCGAAGCGAGGCTTCGGTTGCCTGGTCGCCGAGGATGACGGATGCCGCATCACCCGGAACGAGACGCACCAGCACGAAGATTGCTGTCAACATCACCAGCAAGGTGGGGATGGCCAGCAGCAGCCGCTTGAAGGCAAAGCTGATCATTGGATCACCCAGCACATTCGCGAGTAGAAACCAGAACGTTCGGACTGAACTCTTCTCTCCAGACAAGGAAAGTGCCTCACAACACCTCCTCCTTTTGATCGAGTGTGGCCAGCTCTCCAAGCGTCACGGGCTTGAGCGGGGGCCTGACTCGATAGAAGCCGATCTCCCCTATAGGACAATCCTGGATTTCCGCGAGGATGCGGGTGACGGTATAACCGCATTGCCGCCCCTGGCAGGGGCCCATCCCTGCACGCGTGAAGGCCTTGATCTGGTTCGGGCCGGAGCCGCCGATCTGCGCCATCGCCCGGATCTCTCCTGCCGTGACCTCCTCGCAGCGGCATATGACGGTCTCATCGGACGGACTAAAAATCCTGCCGTGGGGTCTGAACATGGTGTCAAGAAAGGGCCGCAAGGCAAGTTCGCGAGCCAAACTCTTTTGAACGCGCAGCGCTTCCTTGAGCACGATCTGCTCGTCCGCATAGCCGAGCTTGACTGCCAGCCTGTGTGCTGCGAGCGCCCCACGACATTGCGCGGCCTTCGCGCCAGCAATGCCCGCGCCGTCCCCGGCAATGAAGATACCGGCTTTGGTCGTTTCACCCCATTGATCGAGAACCGGAACGTAGCAATCCTGCTCGTCACGCCATTCAACCGCGCAGCCCAGCCCCAGCGGAGCATGGACGTTCGGCACGACACCTTCATGCACAAGCAGATTATCCGCGGAAACGGTCTTCTCTTGCGCATCGGCCGTTCGATAGCTGATGGATTCGATCCGGTCAGATCCGTGCGCCACGAGGTCGATGACATGGCGGACGACGGGCACACGCCGGTGTCGAAGGACGGCCGTCCACGCGAGCCCTTTGAGGAGCGCCCCACTGCCACGCAGGGCCTTCGGCAGATGCCGGAGCGCCGCCCAATGACTCCCGGCCGGTGTCGTGTCCAGATAGCCGGCGATCTGACCTCCGGCGTTGAGCAACTGAACGAGGTAGAGAAGCGGCAACGGGCCACAACCAGCGACCCAGACCGGCTTGGAGGGGATCTGCCCGGCGGTCTTCAACAGGACCTGAGCGGCACCCACCGTGAGGACTCCCGGCAGTGTCCAGCCTGGGAAGGGAGCAGGCCGCTCCTGGGCGCCGGTTGCGAGGATGATGGCGCGCGCCTCGATCGTCCTGGCTTTGCCATCATGGGTCACGAAGGCACGAAAACCAGGTTCGACCTGCCAAAGCTGTGTACGAGGCTCGTACCGCGCGCCACTGGCGCGGAATGCATCGGTCGCAGCCTTTCCGTCCTGATAAGTCCTTCCAAGGATGGCTCCCCTCGGGGTCGCCGCTTGGGTTTCGACCGAGCGCCAGATCTGCCCGCCAGGAGAACTTTGATCGTCCACAACCAGGACGTCAATTCCATAGCGGCGGGCTGTGATGGCCGCTGTCATGCCAGCAGGGCCAGCCCCTACGATGAGAAGATCGGTGGTGCTCATGACGGCAAGCACCGCTTACGCTGCTGGCGCTCAACCTTCATGCCCTCCTGAACCGGGGTCATGCAGGTCTGAACCGAGGCGATTCCATCTACCTGAGCGAGACAGTCGAAGCAGACGCCGATCATACAATAGGGAGCTCGCCCGCTCCCTTTGACCGGTGTGGGGCGCGACCAGACGACAGCCTGCCGGAGCAGCACAGCTGCCAGGCTTTCGCCCGGCTCCGCCGTGACAGGTTTGCCTTCGACATAGACAGTCACGGTCTCGGCGGGCTCATGCAGCTTTCGAAACATCAAAGCGACTCTGATGAAAGATATCGAGCGAATCCGGCAACTGGCCGGCCGAGATGGCATCGGCCAAGACGGTGGAATGCAGAGCTGCAAGCGTGACGCCTGAATGGCACAACGCCACGAAGGCTCCCCGGTGCTTCTGGGACTGGGCGTAGACGGGACACCCGTCAGGGGTCATGATGCGCAACCCGGCCCACTGCCGAACCAATTTTGCCTCGGCAAGCCCCGGCACGATGCGAAGCGTCCGCCGACTGAGATCTGCGGCCGCGATCGCGGTCGCGGAGCTATCGAAACCAGTCTCCTCATGGGTAGCACCGATCATCACGGTGCCTTCCCGGGTTTGACGCAAGCCACTCGTCGGCAGAGGCAGAAATGGTTCAAGGCGCTCGGTCACCAGGATCTGCCCGCGTTGAGGCCGCAGCGGGATTTCAAGACCCACTTGCCGCGCCAGCGCCTGAGACCCGAGACCCGCAGCGATCAGCACGCGCGGCGCACTGACGGTCTCGTTTCCGAACGTCACCGTAAAGCCCGCCTCGCTGGGCACGATCTGCCGCACCGCAGCGTTTGGGCGCAGATCTCCACCCAGACGCAGGATTCCGGCATGAAGAGCCGCAAGGAGCTGAAGCGGATTGGCATGCCCGTCCCGCTGGCCGAAGCTGGCGCCGGCCACGTCAGGCCCCAATCGAACCTTCGGAAGCAGTTTGGCCAGTTCAGCGCGATCGAGCATCCGCCAATCCGCCTCCGCTCCGCCGAGCTGATTCTGCAGCCGCTGAAGGTCCAAGCGGCGCTTCTCGAACGCGTCATCTCCGAGGCAGAACGCAAAACCGCCATTCTGTTCATACTGAAGATCCAACGCGGCCAGATCAGTGAGTTCCGACGCAAAGTCGGACCACATGTCGACGCTACGGCGTGACAGCTGCTGATAGGCGGGCATGTTCTGGCCTTTGCCCTGTAGCCAAACAAGGCCGAAATTGGCCCGCGCCGCACGATGGTCGCGATCGTCACCGTCGAGCACGAGCACTCGGCGTTGTCTTCGCGCAAGCCCATAAGCGATCGCAGCACCGACCGTGCCCGCACCGATAACTATTATCTCAGGATGCATCAGATTTCCTCTTGCCCAATATGACGACAAAAAGAGATATTTGGTCAAAGTCGAAAATCTCTGGCTGTATTCTTCAGGGTTATGGGATGGCTCGTCAGATCAATCTCAGACAGGTTGAGGCGTTCAAAGCGGTGATCGAGAGCGGCTCGATCAGCCGAGCCGCTTTGATCCTCAACATCTCCCAGCCCGCGATGAGCAAACTGATCGCTCATCTCGAAGAGGATACCGGGCTCAGCCTGTTCGATCGCGTCAAGGGCCGCCTTGCTCCGACAGAGCGCGGCATGCGGCTTTACAAGGAGATTGATCGTATTTTTTCAGGTGTCCGCCAGGTGGAGAATGCCGTCGAGGCGATCCGCCGCGAGGAGCAGGGGCAGCTTCTTGTCGGAGTCATGCCGGCTTTGTCGCGTTCGTTCATCCAGCAGGCGACGATGGGCTTCCTGCAGCAGCATCCCAACGTGTTCTGCTCGGTCAAGTCACGCAGCTCGGAATGGATCGTGGACTGGCTGGTCACACGCAAGCTCGATGTCGGCCTTGTCAGCTCGCGGATCGACAATCCCTATGTGATCGCCGAACCGCTGATCCAGCACCCGCTCGTCTGCATCATGCCGACCGATCATCCCCTCGCCATGAAGAACGTTGTGGAGCCCGATGATCTCGACGACATTCCCTTCGTGTCTTTCGACCCTGAGAGCCAGGCCGGTCAGTGCATTGCGACGATGTTCGACGCCTACAACGTCAGACCCAACACCGTGCTCGTTGCCAATGTCTCGCCGACCCTGTGCGAATTCGTGGCAGCCGGCCTCGGCGTCGCGCTGGTGCACCCTTTGATGTTCAGCGGGCTTCAGGACCGTCTGGCCATCAGACGCTTCGAGCCTGCTTTGTCTTACGACTTCCAGCTCTGTCGAATACGCGACAGCCGCAATGCAAGTCTGGTCGACGCCTTCCTGCAGCAGGCGCGCACGACGGCCGCACGGCTCTCCCAGGAGTCGCTCAGCGCGGCATAAGCGTCGTCGCCTCGGTGATCGGCGGAGCGAGGTTCATGGCTCCTTTGAGCTCATAGCCGTAGTTGACACGCTTGCTGTGCCCCCAGACCTGCTGAAGCTCAAACAGCGGAACAGAACAGACGGCGTCGTGGATCTTGCGCTGAGCCTCCTTCCACAGCTCCTGCTGCCGCTCCACACTGCCTTCCACCCGCGCCGCCTGTATGTCGGCGTCCGCAACGTCGCAATGGGAGAAATTGGCAACCGCCGTCGGCTTTCCGATGCTCGAGCCCGAGTGATAGAACTCGGTCAGATAAGTGTCGGCGACCGGAAATCTGGCGGCGCCATAAAACACCAGAGCGCTGGCATTACCGCGAATCTGGCTCTGATAGGTGGCGTGATCGACAACGCTCATATCCAGCTTGATACCGGCCTTTGCGAGCTGGCGCTGAATAATTTCCATTGTCGGCAGGATAGCCGAGATATTGGACACCACGACCTTGAGCGTCAGGCCATTTGGGTAGCCCGCTTCGGCCAGAAGTGCCTTGGCCTTCACCGGATCGTAAGCATAAGCCCCTGATGAACAGTCCTCTCCGATATAGCCCGGGGGCACGACCGAGCAGCCTTTCAGACTGACGCTCTTACCGACAAACTGCACGAGATCGTCGAGATTGACCGCAGCGGCGATTGCCTGTCGGACTTTCAGGTCATCGAGCGGCGGAATACTGCTGTTGATGTGAAGCGTTCGAAACTCTCCTGGACGGAAGACATCAACGACCATGTTGCCGCGCTGGCGGGTCATATCGACCCAGCGTTGCTCGCGCCGGCCTTGGATGACGTCGAGCTCTCCAGACGCAAAGGCGAGCTCGCGGGCGCTGTCGGAGGGGATCGTACGGTACATGATATTGCTGATCTGCGGCCGGCCGCGGAAATAGCCCTCGTTTGCGACCAGCTTCACATGCCGCTGCGTTTCATGCTCTGAAAACGCAAACGGACCTGTACCGACGGGATTGGAGGCAAACTTGTCTCCGAGCTCCTCCACTGCTCTTTTGCAGACAATGTTTCCGCCGTGATAGTTGGACAAGCGGCCGAGGAAATTCGGATCTGGATACTTCAGGGTCATGCGAACGGTGGACCCGTCTACCTTGGCGATGCTCTCCACCGCGGAGAAGTCTGCAGCGAAGCTCGATCGGCTGGGGTCTGCGGCACGTGTCAGCGAGTAGACGACATCATCTGCGGTGAGGCTGCCCCAGTCGCCGTGAAACTTGACGCCCTTTCGGAGGAAGAAGGTCCAGACTCGTCCGTCTGGGGACGTTTCCCACCGCTCGGCGAGATCGGGTTCGAGATCCTTAGGGTCCGCGCTCCCTGGCTTGAATCGAACCAGGCCGTTGAACATCAGGCCGATCAGCGGCTTGTCGGTGCTGGTCGTCGCACGATGGGGGTCAAGCGTGGTAATGTCTGATCCACCGGCCCCGATTTGCAGGGTGGTCCCCGGGGCTTCCGCTGCAGACACATCACCGGTCGCGTTCACCGCGACGGCGATGCAGAAAGCCAACATATAGACGTACTTCATGGAGACGTGCTTCATCCGGTGCCTCGCCCGTTGCCCACGCAGCAGGCTGGAAGAGTCCTGCATCTCTGTCAAAGTCCGAAATCAAGGAGACCTATTCTTGGGCGTTATGGGGCTAACGACGAAGCTCAACTGCGGCGCAAAAGTGTGAGTCCCAGGACCCAGGTGACAGCGACTGCAATCAGAGCTTGCGCGTCGGCCGCGCCGAATGCCACGCCCACCTACAAAGCTCCTGGATCGGCAGATACAGCCGGGAAGCGGTAGTAGCCTCACTCTCGCGTTCCGCCCCGCCGAGAGCGGCCTGCCACCCCTCCTCTTGCGGCACCAAACGGCATCGCAGTCGTATTGACATCAATACAATATCTGTTTTCGGGTCGTAACGAATAAATCTCAAGGTTGCGACCAGAGCTTCGTCCAAACAGATCTGCCGAGATAAGCCTGCCTGGCGACTGAGGAGCGCGCGCCGTCATCGGACACCCGGCCATTCGCGGCCCTGGTGCCCAAGCAACAAATCGTCATCAGCCGACGTGCACCACTCATGCCACGCAGGCGCTTTCTTGACGAGCCACCGAGATTGGCGGTGCTACGCGACGACAGGACCACGAGACCCCCCGGCTAAGGTGTGCAGCACACCCCGCCTCACGTCGCACCCGCGGGCCCCACCAAAAGCCCGCAGCAGATGGCACCGCTGGCAGCCGAGATCATAGAGCGGATCAGGCACGCGCGAGCTTCCGATCCGACGAACGAGAAGAGTACTGCGCTTTCGCCGACACAACCACGTCGTCAATATGACCGCTCCAGCGAACTTAACGACGTACCGGCAATTCAGCTATCGGTCTTGATCCTCTTCTTCCTGGCGATCACGGCGTTCTCACCCGAGTTGAAGACGTTCCATCATCGCATAGGACATGCGACTGCATCCAGGACCACCACCTTTCCTGGTAGCTGGGCCGATTGTGATCTTCATATTAGGATGCCGTTGGGGCCGGCATGGATGGATGCGAAAGCTGATGGACTCCTGTGTCGGAGCGAGATGACACCGGGCTGAACAGAGGTCGTTTGGCGCAGGCACGGCCGTCTGCTCTCGGCAGACGCCAGATTGGCGTCCGCAGTGACCCAGACTGGTCACAACCTGCACACCACGTACTTCGCGTCGACTCAAGGTGCGGAGACGGACCAGGAGATTACGGATGCAAGGTCATCCTGGACGAACGGACGTCTTGATGCTGGGCTTTCGTGCCACCTCTACCATCGCAGCAATCGCAGCTGCGGTCGCGAGCTGCGCCAACGGCGCTCAACTCGCCGTGACGCGCTTGATCGTCCAGCGGCATGACCCGCTGGCCGTCGCCTTTCTTCGCTGTGCGATTGCGGCTGCGTGCCTCGCGCCGCTTCTCAGGAGATCGCAATGTCCGCCGGCCCGGGATTGTGCGACCATCCTCGCTCTTGGTGGTGTCGTCGCGGGTCTCTGTCCGTGGCTTTTGACTATTGCCATGCAATACACCACCGCCTCGCGGGGAGCGCTTGTGATCTGTTCCAGCCCTTTGCTGACCCTGCCATTCGCCGCCATGGTCGGACAGGAAAGATGCACCCGGCGCCGGGTCGCCGGCTGTTGCTGCGCGCTCATCGGAGTTGCCGTCGGACTTTCCGGACAGCTCGTTACGGGCACGCCAATGACCATCAATCGTGGCGATGCGGTCGTGCTCCTCACCACCGTGTTGTTGGCACTGTTCAACGTCTGCGCTGCTCGCATGTTGACGCGCTATCCCGCCCACACGATCGCTCCGATCGCCTGTCTCGGAGGCCTTGTGGTCTTGTTCGCCTTCACCCTCGCGGGAGGCACGCTCGGCGGCCTACCGCTGCTTGCCGCCGAGGATTGGCTCGCGGTTCTGTTCTGCGGGACGGTTGGGGGAGCCGGCGTATTGTTGCTCTGGTCCTGGGCCATCGAACAAGCTTCGGCGGCCAGGATTGCGATCTTCGTGACGGCGGCGCCGATTTCGGCGGCCGCCGCCGGCGTCATCCTGTTGGCTGAGAACCTGCCGCCTCAACTCGCCGTTGGGACCGGCCTCATCCTCGTCGGGATCTACTTCGTCTACCGGGCCGAACCGTTTGCCAAGCGCCAAGTGTAACGCATGGCGGCGATCCCTTCAGTTCCGAGGGACCGCACCCACACTCAAGCGGCTTCTCTCGAACCCGGAGATCGGCGGCGGCTCGCCGCCGAATTCGATCCGGGGAATCGCGTCGAGAAGCGCCTTGGTATATTCGTGTTGCGGTCTGCTGAACAGGTCTGCGACCGCTGCCTGCTCGACAATGCGTCCCCCCTTCATGACCATGACGCGATCGCACATCAGCCTGACGATGTTGAGATCATGACTGACGAACAAATAGGACAGGCCCAGCGCCCGCTTCAGCTTGTTCAGCTGATTGAGAACGACGGCCTGCACGGAGACGTCCAAGGCCGAGGTCGGCTCGTCGAGCACGACCAGCGCCGGGTTAACCGAAATCGCCCGGCCAATGCCGACGCGGGCCTTTTGACCGCCGGAGAGTTGATGTGGGTACCTGCTGAGCAGCGCCTTCGGAAACTCGACAAGGTCGCAGATGCTGTGGATGCGCTGTTCGAGGTCATCCGATCTTTTCAGCCGTTCGAGACGAAGCAGCGGATCGGCAATTGCCTCGAATGCGGTCCGCCGCGGATCCAGGCTGGAGGCGGGATCCTGAAACACGATCTGAATCAGCCGCCGCTTGGCCGACCTTGCAAAGGACCGCGGGTCGGCATCGGCGATCTCTTCACCATGAAGCCTGATCGATCCCGCCGAGGGCTTGACCAGTTTGGCAATCAGCCGCGACGTTGTCGTCTTACCCGACCCCGACTCGCCGACAAGTCCGACACATTCGCCCTGGTGCACCTCGAAGCTGAGATCATCGACCGCCCGAAACGACGAGGGCCCGGCCGCGGGGCGGCTGCGCCAAGGCGCCATGAATTTCGACAGGGTGCGTGGCGACTTCTGCAGTACGTAATCGTGCGTCAGCCCCTGGACGCTAAGAACGGGCTCCTTCGCAAGATCAGGCATATGAGCCGCCTCCGGGAGCTGCCGGGTCGGACCGAAGACCTGCGGCTCAGAGGCAGGGATCAGGTCCGAAAGCTTGTCATGACCCTGCGGCGTCGCGCTCAGCAGCTTCCGCGTGTAGACGTGTTGCGGACGACTGAAGATCTGCGCGGTCGGACCGTGCTCGACGACTCGTCCGCGCTCCATGATGATGACGCGGTCACAATATTGCGCCGCCAGACCGAGATCATGGGTGATGAACATGGTGGACATGCCGCGAGAGCGATTCAACTCCACCAGCAGTTCCATGATGGCCTTCTGGGTGGTGACGTCCAAGCCGGTGGTCGGCTCGTCAGCCAGCAGCAGCCGTGGCGTACACGCAAGCGCCATGGCGATCACGCTGCGCTGACACATTCCGCCGGACATCTCGAACGGATAGGCGTGGACACGACGCTCAGGGGCGTGAATGTGAACCGCACGCAGGGCTTCGATAGCTCTCCTGTCGGCGTCACTGCCCCTCAGCGGGCTGTGCGCTCTCAGGACGTCGCTGATCTGCGCTCCGACCGGCCTGATCGGATTGAGAGCCGTTTGCGGGCTCTGGAACACCATTGATATCTCACTTCCGCGAATGGCCTTCAGCTCCGACTCCCGCAGGCCGAGTAATGACCGGCCGAGATAGGTGATCGAACCCGATTGCACCCGAGCCTGGCGCGGAAGCAACCCCAGGATCGAGTAGGCCGTGACGGATTTCCCGGAGCCGCTTTCTCCGACGATGCCAACGATCTCGCCCGCTTCGATTTCGAACGACACGTGATCGAGCGCCCGCACGCGTCCATGCGGGGCATCGAACTCGACAGCCAAGCCATCAATGCTCAGCAGCGGGGGATCGGATCTCTTCAACATGACCTGCTCACCAGGGCTTCTATCGGCTACGAACGTCGAGGATGTCCCTCAAGGCATCACCCAGCAGATTGAAGGCGAACACTGCCAAGGCGAGCGCTGCGCCTGGAAAGACGACAAGCCACCAATTGCCAGCCATCGCCTGAGCGGCGCCATCAGCGACCATGATCCCCCACTCCGCCGTCGGCGGCCGAATGCCGAGGCCGATGAAGGACAGGCTTGCGGCATTGAGGATCGCCCAGCCGAGATTGACGGACAACTGAACCATGAGGTTGGGCATCACGTTCGGGAGTAGAACGCGCGCTATGATCCGACCGTCGCCATTGCCGGCGACGCGCGCTGCCTCGACAAACAGCTGGCTGCTCAACACGCCGACCTCCACGCGCGCCAGCCGCACATAGAATGGGAGATTCACGATCGCGGTGGCAAGGATCACATTGCGCAGATCGTTGCCGAGAGCGGCAACCAGCGCCATGGCCAGAACGAACAGCGGAAAGACCTGGAGCATCTCGGCGATGCGGCTGGTCCAGAGATCGAAGGCACCGCCCAGATAGCCAGATAATCCGCCGATGCCGACGCCTATGGTGAAGGACGCCGTCACCGCGCAGACCGCGATGAAGAGATCGAGGCGCGCAGACACGATCACTCTGCTCAGAACGTCCCGCCCCAGCTGGTCGGTGCCGAACCAATGCGTCCCGCTTGGCGGCAGAAGCACATGGCCGAGATCGGTCGCATAGGGATCGAACGGTGCCAACATTGGTCCGAACAAAGCCAAGAGCAGCATGATTGCGACGGTCGTGACGGCCGCAACAGACAACCAGTTCAGCGTGACGATCCGCGCCGCATGTGAGACGATCGAAAATGAAGACTGCATCATACCCCTCTGCGTGCGCGTGGATCAGCAAGGCCATAGGCGACATCGATCGCCAGATTGACGGTGACAAGAAGCAGCCCCATCAGCAGGACGAACCCTTGTACGGGCGCATAGTCGGATGCGAGCAGCGCATTCAGCGCGAAGCTGCCGATGCCGGGCCAGCCGAAGACCCGTTCGACCAGAACATTCGAACCAAGCATCGTCGAGAACACGATCCCCATCGTCGTCAACACCGGCAGCAGCGCATTGCGCAGCGCGTAGCGGATGTAGACCGTGACGTCGCTGAGCCCCATCGCGCGCGCCGTACGCACGAAATCGGAACTCAGCACCCCCAGCATGGCAGATCGCGTCATGCGCGTCAGCGGCGACAGCACGAAGATCGCCATTGTGATGCTCGGCAGCACAAGCCTGCCAGCAGCTGACTGCAGCGCATCCCAGCGCCCGCTGAGGCTGCTGTCGATCAGGAGAAAGCCTGTCAGACGCGGCGGCGCGGCGATGAACATGTCGATCCGATCGACGGGTTCCGGAGCGATACCAAGCCAGAGAAAGAACACGTAGGTCAGGAGCAGGCCCGTGACGAAGGTCGGCATCGACACGCCGATACTGCTGATGACGCGCGCCAAGTGATCCACCGGCGAGCCGCGCCATATCGCTGCCATGACGCCTAGAGGAATGGATATGGCGAGCGCCAGCAGCAGCGCCACGACCGCCAGCTCAAGCGAGGCTGGCAGGCGCTCGCGCAGCTCCGTCAGGACCGGACGCCCGGTTGTGAATGACATGCCAAGATCAGCCCGGCCGATATCCTTCACATAGATCAGGAGCTGCTCGGGGACGGACCGATCGAGGCCGAGCTTTTGTCGGACATAGGCCGTCTCCTCCGCGGTCGGTACGGGACCCGACGCGAAGAAAACCGCCGGATCGCCGGGGAGAACGCGCATGATGAGGAATGTCGCCACGACCAGGGTGCAGATCGCGGGCACCGCCGCAAGCAGGCGGCGCAGGAAGAAGGTCAACATTGCGGGGCTCCAAGCTCTTCAACAACGCCCTTCAGCGCAACTAGATCAGGCGACCGCGGGACCCGCAGACGGCGTAGGATGGCGAAGCACCGGCTCCTCGCCGAGGGTGGCGAGGAGCCGGCTGGCATTTGTCAATTCCTGGTCAACGACCGCACATCTGGAAGGGTATGAAACCAGTACGCATAGTTCCCGATGTCCTTGCCGATCACAACCTCCAGAGCTGCCTGGCGAAACATCAGGAGCGGAACATCGCGATTCACGATCGCGATCATCTCGCGCATCGCCGCGTCATAGTCGGCATCGCTGCCGGCTTCGTCAGCCTTTGCCAGCAGCGCATCGAGCGCGGGATTGTTGTAGCCGGAGAAATTCGAGCGTGTATTTCCACGATAGAATATCCGGATCCAGTAGTCGGGAAGATTGAGCCAGGCGACCTGATTTTCGAGGTAGACCGGCATTTGCTTTGCTGTCTGCAGCTCGCCGAAACGCGCCCCTGGCAGCTTCTCGATCGTCACACGGATGCCAGCCCGGGCGAGATGATCCTTGAGCGCCACCGCGAGATTTTCAAAGTATTCTGCCTTGCAGGTGCATAGCGACAAGGTGGTCTCGAAGCCGTTCGGATATCCTGCCTCAGCCAACAGCTTGCGCGCCATCTCTGGATCATAGGCGAACGACTGTGGCTGCGGAAAGCTGGCACCTTTGGCCTCCTCGGGCGGACCGAACAGTCGCTTGCCCCGGCTGAGAAACACACTCCGGAAAATGTCGTCCTGCGGGATGGCGTGCGCGATCGCCTGACGAACCCTCACATCGTCGAACGGCTTGGTCTGCGTGTTCATGACCAGAAACTCGAACTGGTTCGGCATAGGTATCAACAGCAGCCTGGCCTGTGCGCGCCGCTCGACGCCTTCGATGGCATTCGGCGTCAGCCCAACGGCAACATCGGCCGCATGCCGTTCGACCAGCGCTACGCGGGTCGTATCTTCAGGCACGGTCTGAAACACAGCCCACCGCATGGCCGGGTGCGGCGCGCCATGCCATTTGTCATTGCGCTGCAGGACAACCTGGTCAGGCCGGAAAGTCATGACCTGATACGCGCCGCTTCCTGCTTCGTTGGCCTTCAGCCACTCGGTGCCCCAAGGATCATTCGGGGTGACATGGGCCTTGACCTGGTTGGCGTTGATGATTGGCGCGAACGGCGTGCTGAGCGAAAGCAGCAGATAGCGATTGGGCTTGGTGAGCGCGATCTCCACCGTCTTGGCATCGATCGCCTTGATCTGATCCTCGTTGACGAGCCCCCCCAGGTTGAGAACGAAGCGCGTGGTCGGCAGGCTGATCGCACGTTGCAGCGACCACTTGACGTCCTCGGCGGTCACCTGCGATCCGTCATGGAAGGCTGCGGAGCTGCGAAGATGAAATCTGTAGATCTTGCCGTCCTCGGAGATGTCCCAGCGCTCAGCGATGTCGCCGCGCGGTTCGTCCAGCCTGTATTGCTGGACGTTGTCACGCGGTTGATCCAGCGCGAACGTGACCAGCCGGTCGTAGACGTGCCAGGACACGCCCCAGGTCGATCGCTGCACGCCAGCGCCCGCAGCATCCAGCGAGCTGGTCTCGAACGGCCAGACCACTCGCGCGGTTTCGTTACGGCTCTGGCCCCAGACCGGTGGAAAACCTAATGCGACCTGAACGGCGACGGCCGCCGCGAGGATCGCTCGTCGTTTGCAGGCGTAGGCTCTTGCTGTGAAAGCTCCCATTGGGCGATCTCCTCAAGGGTGGTCGTGGTGAAACGTCTCTTGCTCCGCTCGCGATGCGTCGCCTCGTAGTCGACCTTCGACAGGTCGGATGACAGCACGACCTGATAGATGGTCCGGGCCGCATCCAGGCTGACGAGTTCGTCGATGACATCGCGGCGCACCGCTTCCGGATTCCGCTCGCCCGGATCGCCCCATCCGCCACCGCCGGCCGACTCGATCGAAATGTCCATGGGACCACAGCGCAACGTGCCGTAGGCCGGTGTTTGAACGAGGGTGCCGTCTGCAGCGCGGCATCTGATCGAAGCGACGGCCCCAGCCTGTCCGCCCATCACCCCGGACCCGGAGGGCCGCCTGCTCGCCTCGTCACGAAACGTGGTCTCGGTGGGCACCAACTGCCGGGCCTCGTAGTGAATTCCGGTCCCGCCACGCATCCGGCCAGGACCTCCTCCATCGGTTCGGAACTCCTGGCGGCGGATCTCGACTGGGTAGGCGAGCTCGAGGTCCTCGACATTCGGCAGCACGAGCCCACCGAGGGTGTTGACCGTGCCGAGCACGTTGAAGCCGTCGCGTTCTGCGACCGCACCGGCGGCGGGATAGCCCAGCCAATGATAGAGAACAAAGATGTTGCCCTGTCGCGTCGAACCGGCCGATACCGGGTGTAGCGACTTGCCCCACCCTGCGCAGCTGCGATCGGGCGCGGCGCCTGACAAGGCCTGCCAGCAGGCGGTAATGATCTCGTGCGCCGGATGCGTGGTCGTAAAGCCGACGGGCGCTGGCGATCTTGCGTTCACGATGGTGCCTTCAGGAGCGATGATCTGGATCGCCCGGTAGGCACCCTCGTTCCGGGGCAGGGACTGGTCCAGGAAGGTCGCAACCGCGAGATAGACGGCCGATGAGGTATTGGCCAAGGGACTGTTCTTGAAGCCTGCGATCTGCGGCGAACAACCGGAAAAGTCGAATATCAGTCGTTCGCGCTCGACGGTCAACGACACCTCGATCCGGATATTGGCCGCCGCAAAGCAATCATGATCGCTGAGGTCGACGCCGCTGTATCGACCGGGCCGCAATTGCTCGATCTCAACCTGCATTCGACGCTCTGCATAGTCGAGCAGGTTTGGAAACAGCCTTTGCGCTTGTTTGCTGCCGAGATCGCGGGCCAGCGATGCGAGCCTTTCGGCACCGATCCGCGTCGATCCGAGCATGGCGTGCAGATCGCCGATGAGCAGGTCGGGACAGCGCGTGTTGGCGAGCAGCAACTGCAGGATATCCTCGCGCACGACTTCCTTTTGGGCGATCCGCAATGGCGGGATGCGAACGCCTTCGTGGAAGATCTCTCGCGCGGCCGCATTATAGGTGCCCGCGACCCCTCCCCCGACGTCAGACTGATGTGCGCGATTGCATGAAAAGCCGAACAACGCACCTTCGACAAAGACGGGCCGCATTACCGTCCAGTCCGCCAGATGGTTGTTGCCCGCCAGATAGGGATCATTGGACAGGAAGACATCGCCCTCGGCGATATCTCCATTGAAGGCCTGCTTCAGAGCGCGCAACGCGAAGCCGCCGCTCCCGGTATGAATGGGGATGCCGTCAGCCTGCGCCACCACGGCCCCATCCGCGTCCCCTATGAAGCAGGAAAAGTCGTGAGACTGCGAGAAGATGGGACTGCGCGCGGTCTTCATCATCACCCATCCCATCTGCCGGGTGATATGATCGAGCTGCTTCTGCGTCAGGGCGAGCAAGACGGGATCCATGATGTTCCCCTATTGGAGCTCGATGATGTAGTTGCCGCCGGAGGTCACCCGGAGCCGATCACGCGCACCCACGAGAATCGTGGTGGTGCTTTCCTCGACGATGGCCGGGCCATCGACCAGCCTATGGGATGCAAGCGCACTCCCTTTGAACACCGGGACCTCTTGCCAGTCATGTTCGGCATCGACCCAGATTTCGCGCCGCCCGTCAGGATCATTCCCACGGCTGCCGGCGAAGTTCGATGCTTGAGCATGCAAGCGGGACAGAAGTCCGAAGCCACTGACCTTGACGGAAACGACCTGATGGCGACCGTCCGGTTGAGTATGACCGAACATGCGCAGATGCTCGGCTTCAAACCGCTCGATGATTGCGGCAATCGGCTCGTCGTCCCGCACGGTGATCGGGATCGATGACTGCTGACCGAAATAGCGCAGGTGCCACTGCGTCAGGAATCGCCGGCGCTCGGGTGGAAAGCCTTCCTCCTCCAGGAGCGTTGTTGCCTGCCCGATCAGACTCGCCGTCAGCCGGTCGAGAATGCCACGATGTTGCTGCTCCAGGGCGATCGGAATGCTCCGCTGCAGATCGCAGCGCAGGTCGGTGTTGCACATTCCAAACGCGCACAATATTCCCGCCAGACGCGGTACGAAGACGTTCTGGCAGCGTGCCAGACGCGCAATGCTGCTCGCATGCAGCGCGCCTGCTCCGCCACCGGCAACAAGAGTAAAGCGGTGCGGATCCAGCCCCTTCTCGATGCTGACGTTCTCGACGGCATGCAGCATCGTCTGCTCGGCCAGCCGAATGATGCCAACGGCCGCCTCAAACGGCTGAAGACCGAGCGGCTCGGCAATCTGGGTGCGGATCGCCTCCTCCGCGAGCCACCGATTGAGAATGATCGCGCCGCCGCCCTGCGCTCCAGGCCGCAGCCTGCCGAGCAGCAGCTGAGCATCGGTCACGGTAGGCTGCAAGCCGCCGCGCTCGTAGCAGGCCGGCCCAGGATTGGATCCCGCCCCGCGTGGGCCGACGCAGAGCAGCCCTCCTTCGTCCACGCTGGCAATCGAACCGCCGCCGGCACTCACGGTCGTGATTTCGACCGATGGCACCGCGACGCGCAGCCGTTCGATATCGAGAAGATCGGTCATGCCGATCTCGCCTGCATTGACCATCATCACGTCGCAGCTCGTCCCCCCGACTTCGAGCGAGATCAGATGATCGGTGCCGGCCTCTGTCTGAAAATGCGTGAGCGCACCGGCGGCTGCAGCGGGACCGGACAGCAGCATGGCCACCGGATGCCTGGCAATCTGAGCCACCGAGACAACGCCGCCATTGCTTTGAACGACCAACAGCGCGCGCAAGCCCATCGCCCGGAGATCACGTTCCAGGCCGTTGAGATAAGGTACGACGCGCGGCGCCACATAGGCATTGATGACAGACGTTGATGCCCGCTCGTACTCACCGACAACCGGCGCGAGCTCGCTAGACAGCGTCACCCACAGCGCGGGAGCATGCTCGGCAATGATGTCGCGGCATCGCTGCTCATGGTCGGAATTGCGATAGCTGTGGAGCAGGCAGACAGCGACAGATTCGACTCCGAACGAGAGCATACGGTCGAGCGCGCGGCGGACGGACGCCGGATCCAGCGGGACGACCGCATTCCCCTCCGCGTCCGTCCGCTCAACCACGGACAATCGCCGGTGCCGCGGCACAATGGGATCTGGCCAGGGAGCACGATGGTCCCAGGGATTGTCTCGCCAGCCCCTTCTGATCTCGATGGTGTCACGAAATCCTTCGGTGCCGAGCAGACCGACGACCGCGCCCGTTCTCTCGAGCAAGGTATTGGTCGCGATTGTCGAGCCGTGAACGAACAGATTGGTCCGGGACAACAACAGCTGAAGCGTCATGCCGAGCTCGGAGGCCGCACGCTCGAGCGCCGCAACCACACCTTTGGCCGGATCGGCTGGCATGCTTGGCGACTTGGTTGCATGCACACGACCGCCCCCATCGACAATGCTAACATCAGTGAAGGTTCCACCGATGTCGACGCCAACGCGAAACCCGCCCCTCAATTCACTGTCCATAATACCACCACCCTCTTTTTGATGTATCAGACAACAAATTTGTTATGTCAAGAGCCCGTCGCGCGACGCGCAAAAGCTCCTTGCGGATCGATCGGGAGCATCACGGCAGCGAATGCACAGGGGAATGATGCACCAAATAGCCTGCCCGGCTTGAAATCCCGCACTTATGCACTCAGAGTGCGGCCATGTTCTCAGACCTGACCGACTCCTCGTTGAAATCGGCCGCAGAGATGCCTCTCGTGCCGATCGACCGCCAGACCAGCCTTGGTGAACTCGCCTACGCCTCCCTGAAGGAGGCAATCGTGCGAGGTGAATTCTCGGCTGGACAAAAACTGACGGTGCGCGCTGTTGCCCAGGCGCTCGAGGTCAGCACGACGCCCGCGCGTGACGCCATCATGCGCCTGATTGGCGAAGGCGCCCTCGTCAATGCCGGCCCGAAGACCGTCATCGTTCCACCCTTGACCAAAGCTGCGCTCGATGAGGTCACCGCCATCCGCCTGGTGCTGGAGGCACTGGCGGCGCGGATGGCGGCGACAAACATGTCGCCAGAGACCATCGATAAGCTCAAGGCCTTGCAATCTCAGATCAATTCGGCGCTCGACGCGGGCAATTATTCTGCCGCCCTCAAGGCCAACAAGGCCTTCCATTTCCTGATCTATCAGACCGCGAACATGCCTCGCCTGACAGCCATGATCGAATCGCTCTGGGTCCGCATCGGCCCTTCGCTGAACGACCTGTACCCAGAATTCGCGACCTCCAGAGTGGGCGTGAGTAACCACATGGAGGCGATCGCGGGGCTGGAGAGTGGGGACGCCGCCCGGGTTCAGGCGGCGATCGAAAAGGACATTCGCGACGGATACCGACGGCTCGCCACGAGACTGGAATAGCGGGCGGCTCCAGCAACAAATTTGTTGCATCAAATATCAAACGCGCCTAGTCATGGCTCACTTCAGTCGAAGCGAGAACCCATGATG
Organism: Bradyrhizobium sp. SZCCHNS3052; assembly: GCF_032484495.1. Taxonomy (NCBI): domain Bacteria; kingdom Pseudomonadati; phylum Pseudomonadota; class Alphaproteobacteria; order Hyphomicrobiales; family Nitrobacteraceae; genus Bradyrhizobium; species Bradyrhizobium sp. SZCCHNS3052. The sequence continues at coordinate 196,683 of NZ_JAUETB010000011.1, forward strand.
ACTGTCCAATCAGCCCTGCCCCAGGCTTCCGCGAGGCAGACCGGACCCACCCAGGTGGGACCCAGATCCAAAGAGGCCTTTCGGCGCGCGAGCTGCGTCTTTCCCGATGGCACAACACGGGCCACCATCGAGCGGGACCCGCTTCCGCGCTATGTGAGCCACGGCTCTGGGGCTTACGTGTTCGATGCAGATGGTCGAAAATTTCTCGACTTGAATGCGAATTTCACGACCCTGATCCACGGCCATGCCTTCGGTCCTGTCGTGTCGGCGCTCGAGCGGCAATTGCGCGACGGGACGTGTTTCGCCAATCCGACCGAACGCGAGATCGAACTGGCGGAGCTGATCTGCGAGAGGGTCGCCGCCATCGAGCGCATCCGCTTCTGCAACACCGGTACGGAAGCGGTGATGTTCGCCATCAAGGCGGCCCGCGCATGGACCGGACGGCCCGCCATCGCCAAGATCGAGGGCGCCTATCACGGAGCGTATGATTGGGTCGAGGTGAGTCAGTCCAGCGGGCCCAGCAATTGGGGGGCACCCGCCGAGCCTCAATCCGTTGCATACTACAAGGGGCAGCCCGCCTCGGTGTTGAACGAGGTGGTGCCGCTGCGTTTCAACGACGTACAGGGAGCGGTGGAGCGGATCGAGCGCAACGCCGATTCCCTGGCGGCCATCGTCATCGATCCGATGCCGAGCCGCGCCGGCCTGATTGCGCCGGATCCGGAATTTGTCGACGCCATTCAGTCAACCGCTCGGGCTCACGGCATCCTGATCATCAGCGATGAGGTGCTGAACTTCCGTCAAGGCTTTGTTGGAGCGTCCGCACGCTATGGTCTGGAGCCAGACCTCTATACGCTCGGCAAGATCATCGGTGGAGGACTCCCGATCGGGGCGGTTGCCGGGCGCGCATCGGTGATGAGCATGTTCGACGCCGGCCGGAGCAGGCCGGCCGTCCCGCAAGGGGGAACATTCTCGGCCAATCCAATGTCGATGACCGCCGGTCTGATCGCGATGCAGAACCTTGATCAGGCGGCTTTTGTCCGTCTGGAGCAGCTTGGCGATCTGCTCCGAAGCCGCCTCAGGCAGGCGATCGAACGATGGCAAGTCGCCTTCTCGGTCACAGGCGCCGCATCACTGTTTCGCATTCACCCGAAGCGGCGGCCGCCACGGGACTTTCGCGAGGCGTTCTGGTCACCCAGCGAAGCCGCCATCATGACGGAGATGACGCGTTACTTCGCGGCTGAGGGCATCATTCTGCCGAACGGCGCCGCCGCGTGCCTTTCAACCCCGATGGCGGACGGAGACGTCGACCTGGTCGGGCAGGTGTTTGAACATTTTCTGTCGGATGTGGCGCAGAGCTTCGAGTGGGATCAGCCGTGAATCAGAATGAGAACGAGAACATGACCGTCGCCGAGCGCATCGCGTTGGCACTGAAGCGACACGGCGTCGAAATCATCTTCGCCCAGAGTCTTCCTTCGGCCGTCATCCTTGCGGCAGAAGCGATCGGCATCAGACAGCTCGCCTATCGCCAGGAGAACATGGGCGGCGCCATGGCAGATGGTTTTGCCCGCATTTCCGGCCGGATTGCCGTCGTCGCTGCACAGAATGGCCCTGCTGCAACCCTCCTAGTCCCGCCGCTGGCCGAAGCTTACAAGGCCAGCATTCCCGTTGTGGCGCTGGTTCAGGACGTCGAGCGTCCTCAGCTGGACCGTAACGCGTTTCAGGATCTCGACCACTTGGCGCTATTTGCTCCTTGCGCCAAATCGGTTCGTCGCATGCTCACTGCTGATCGCGTCGACGATTATGTCGATGGCGCCTTCGTTGCTGCAGGAAGCGGACATCCGGGACCAGCGGTTCTGCTGCTGCCTGCCGATCTCCTGCGCGAACGCGCCATCACACCGCGATTGCAACGGAACGCCAGCTACGGCCAATGGCCGATCGACCGCACTGGCCCGTCGAGAGACCTCATCGAAGCCGCGGCCGACATGATCGCCGCAGCCCGTTCTCCGATCGTCGTGGCAGGCGGCGGCGCCACATCCAAAGCCGCTGCCGAAGCCCTGGCCCGGCTGCAGGACATCGCTCACCTGCCCGTCTTCACGACCAATATGGGCAAAGGGAGTGTCGACGAGCACCATCCGTTGTCGTGTGGCGTGCTAGGCGCCTTGAACGGCCCAGGCTCGCTTGGACGGCATACGCGCCGGCTGCTCGACGAAGCCGATACCGTGCTCCTGGTGGGCTCGCGCACCAACCAGAACGGAACCGATAGCTGGCGACTGATTCCGCCGAGCGCCAAGCTCATTCATATCGACATCGATCCGCAGGAAATCGGGCGCAACTACCAGGCGCTCCGCCTGGTCGGCGATGCCGCCACAACGCTCGAGCTGTTGTGTTCGGCGATACAAGCCCGCGATCTCCGAATGCGGCAGCGACAACGGGGCGAGCTTGAGAGCCGCATCGCGGCGGCATGGCGTCAGTTCGAGATTGACCGCTCTTCCGTCAGGGAAACCAACAAGACTCCAATCCGTCCCGAACGGATCATGAAGGAGCTCCAACGCCGTCTGACGCCAGAAACCATCGTCGTTGCAGATGCGAGCTACGCCTCGATGTGGATCGTCGGCCAGTTGCGCGGCTTACGGACCGGCATGCGCTTCATCACACCGCGCGGACTTGCGGGACTGGGTTGGGGCCTGCCTTTGGCGATGGGCGCCAAGCTGGCCGAACCTCAGCATCCTGTCGTCGCGGTGGTGGGTGACGGCGGATTTGCCCATAGCTGGGCCGAACTCGAAACCATGGTTCGCAGCGACATCGCCGTGGTCGTCATCGTGCTCAACAACGGCGTCCTTGGCTATCAGAAGGACGCCGAAACAGCGAAGTTCGGCCGGTTCACCAGCGCATGCCACCTTGGCCCGGTCTCACATGCCGAGATCGCGCAGGCCTGCGGGTGTGCCGCGATTCGCGTCACCGCCCCCGGCGAGCTTGCAACTGCGCTCGCGACCGCATTGACGGCGCGGCGCCCCTGTTTGATCGATGTGATCAGCGCAGCTGACGCCCACCCGCCCTTGTCGCTTTACGATGGTACGCTCGACCGACCCGAGCTGGTCGAGCCAGCGATGTGATCGCCACGTCACGCGGCGAATTCACCTCCGGTGACATCCAGTGTTGCCCCAGTCAGGAACGCCGCGGCCGGTGAGCCGACGAGAAAGCCGACGAGTCCCGCAACCTCGTCGGCCGTTCCGAAGCGCCCCAGCGGGATCCGGCTGAGTGCAACACGGTTGATCTCGCTATCCGCAGGCCCGGTCATATCGCTCAAGATACGGCCGGGGGCAACGCAGTTGACGGTTATGCCGAACGGAGCAAGGTCGCGGGCCACGGCACGGGTGAGACCCACGAGGCCGGCCTTTGAGGCTGCGTAATGCGGACCGGCAATGTGTGGGACGGCACGTCCTGCAAGCGAGCCGATGTTGACGATGCGTCCCATACGCCTCCGGATCATCGCCGGTGCGATCAGGCGGGTCAGCATGAAGGGTCCATTCAGGTTGACGGCAATGACGCTCTGCCATTCCTGTGCTGACGTCTGCATCATCCAGGGAGTTGCCGGATCGCTGCGCTTGGGTGAGATGCCAGCGTTGTTCACCAGGATCGTCACATCATCCCACCGTCGGCGTACCCGATCGACGAACGCAGCCATCTTCTCTTCGCAGGTCACGTCGATCGCGTCGGCAATCAGCCGAGCTTGATCGCGGCCGAGATGATCGAGAGCTCGGGCGACATGGTCCTCCTGCCTGGACACGAACGCAACTCGGATGCCGTCATCGAGAAGACGACGCACAATCGCCAGACCAATTCCACTGGCCCCGCCTGTGATCAGGGCCACCCTGCCCCCATCTGCCGCGATCGATGTGGCCTTCGCCTGCGGCATAGTCAGACCGTCGCGACCGGCGTGACTGGAGATCCAACCGCACCAGGCAGCCGCAACGGCGGCGCGGTCAGAAGAAAGCAACGCCGATCGTGGCATCTCAACCACTGTGCAAGCTCCGACAGATACCACAACTCGCCAAGCGCCACCCCGACCTTGAACAGGCAAAACTCGTGGAGCGGCAGTGTCGCGCGCCGATCGTGGTGGTCAGGGCGCGCCGGCAACGCTTCGACGCCAATGTTGTCCGAAATCAAGGCCGACAGGCCGCTGTCGTCGATCCAGCGCTGCAGCTTCTGGTCACGCCCATCGAGCTCCGGGCAGCGCGCAGGATGCGCATCAGCGGGGTCGAGGGCGCCCGAAGCCGCGAGGACGAGATCACCAAAGCCCGAATATAAGCACACCAGGTCGCCGCGTTCGACTTCCACCCCGTCAGCCTCGATGATCCGCATCAAATCGTCATAGCCGACCAGGTGCCGATCGCGCCCGAGGTGATGACACAGATCGATGAGAACACCCCGTCCCTGGATGCAGGCACGTGCCATGGTGTCAACACCGAGTCGGAGTGTTCGTGCTACCCCTGTCTCCGGATCAGGCGCCGCGACCTCGCGGCCGGCGCGCCAGCCATTATAGTAGAGCGGTTCGGGAACGCCGTCGTCATCGGCATCGAAGCTCTGCCCAACATGGGCGAACGTGTCCCAATGGGTTGAATACTGCGTCGCGAGCGTCACCACGTCGTCGCTTACGATATCGGTTGCTCCTGGCTGCTCGTTGGCGAGCGGGTAATTGTAGTTGAGCGCGCCGTCTCCGCCACGGGCAAGTGCCGAAAGCCTTGGCGGCTGTCGAAGACGGTGAATGACGGTTCCCCCCGGGAGATTGAGAGGAAGACTGAGACAGAATGTCAGCCCCTCCTGCACGCACCGCACCGCCCGCCTGCAGACGTCGGGAGTGAGATAGTTGAGGCGGCCAAGCTCGTCATCATCACCGAAGTCGCCCCAGTTCGAACCGATCGGCCGCCGTTGCCAACGCCTAAACATGATCAGCCCCCGATTGGAGATGCCTCGCAGCCGCAGAGCCTGGCTCAGCATTCGGCACGAGCGGCGGTGCCGGCAGATCGCGCTTGGTCTCACTGATGCGATACATATCGCGGCAGTCGATCTCGGCGATCACAGCCCTCTGAGCTCCCGATGGATCGCGCCGGCCGATCGCTTCGACAATCTCGCCGAGCAGCATGGTCACTTCGCGTCGCGAGCCATCGTCAGAGGCCTTGTGAGTGAAGGTTGGTCCAAATCGGCACCAGATTCTGTCGACGAACATCGACAAGACACTCGGTTCAGACAGGCCGAGAAGAGCCATGCGCAACGCCCAGACCGCTGCGGCAAACTGCACGGCCTGCCCGGTTTCGGCAGCCCTGCAGACATCGGTGTGGAGCAGCTTGAAAATGCGCCAATCGGCCTTGCGGTGCATCTCCGCAGCATTCGCAAACGCCAGACCTTCGACGGCAACGCGGAGCCGGCGCAGCTCTTCCAGCTCGGCAACTCCAAGGATGGGCACGATGACACCGAACTCGCGGCTCTGTTGGACGGCATCTGCGGCGGCAAGCCGGGACAGGGCATCCCGGACAGGCGTCGGACTCGTTCCGAGCTGACGCGCCAGACCCCCCAAGGTCATCTGCTGACCCGGACGGACCTCGCCCACGATCAGCATGTGCCGAAGCCGGCTGAATGTGCCCTCGGCCAGCGAAGGGGCTGGAGTGCGTGGGCCGCGCCCTATCGTCCGGTGCAGGACGATCTGATCTTTGCCGGACGCATTTGGCAGCCCGCCTGCCCTGCCGCGGCGAGCGCGGCCGGCGCTCACAATGACACTCTGACTTTCTCGTCTTTGCATCGCCTGTCTCCAACGGCCCCACTGCAAGGCACTGACCTTGAGCACCCGCGCTCGTGGCAATCAGGCCAACGCAGCCACTGTTTCGGGCTGTCGCGACACCGAAGGGCTTTTCGTCAGAATGCAGTCGCAAAGCCGTTCGATGTCTTCGACGTCGTGGTCAGCAGTCAGGCAGACGCGGATGCCCGCCTTGCCCTGGGCGACCGTTGGAAAAAAGGTGACCGATGTGTAGAAGCCGGCATCGAGGAAATCACGCGCCATGGCGATGGCGGCCGCCTCGGAGCCGACCGTGATCATCCGGATCGGCAGCGAATTGCCGCTTTCGGCAGTTGGAATTCGCCGATCGAAAAGATTGATCCGCTGGGCCAGTCGCCGCTGCCGCTGGCCAAGTTCTGCCGACCGGTGAATTCTGCACGAGCCAAGAGCTGCCCCGACCGCCGCCAAATTGGCAGCGGCCGAGAACGCATGCGGGAGGGCATATCGCCGGAACAGCGCTTCCTGCTCGGCCGTTCCCAGCATCAGAACCCCGCCCGAGGCGCCGAATCCCTTGCCCAGAGAAGCAGCAATGATGGTGCGATCGCCAAGGTCGCTGCCAAACTGCGAGCGTGCGAAACCCTGGCCCTGATCGCCGAACAATGACACCCCATGTGCGTCGTCGATGTAGAGAAACAGTCCATATTGCTGCTGCAGCCTCAGCAGCTCCGGGATCGGCGCATGTCCTCCCATCGAGTAGACGCCGTCACAGACATAGGCGACGACCGGCTCTTCGCGACACAGTTTCTCCAGCGCCGCAATGTCGTTGTGAGGAATGGCTTCGACCCGGGTCTCGTCGGCAACCACCGGCTTGTGATAGGCGAGCGAAATATGGGCCAGGCGATCGAACGCCACGACCGGCTTGATTCCACTCGTCAGAAGGCCGGAGGCCAGGATCGGCATGGCGCCGAGATTGGCCAGCATCACCGTCGAGAACGCAATCACCCGAGCGGCAAACATCTCGGACAGGGTGGCTTCCAATTCCGAGAGCAGGTCGAAGTTGAGACGCGTGCGAGCGCAAGACCAGTGAACGGAACGGTGCGCTTCAATCGCGTCAATTGCGCCGGACACGATCACCGGATGATTGTCGAGCCCGAGATATGAGCATCGAACGAAGTCGATCGCGTGCGGCCTGTTCTTGACATCGCCAACGCCAAGCGCCACGGCGCGGCCGCGCAGCGAACGACCATAGACGGCCATGAGGCCGGCGTCATGTGCCGCATCGAAATGCGATCTGCTCTCATTGATCACATACGCGGTGTTACGAAAGCGTCCCACCGGACGAGCATTGCCAGACAAATCCGTCGCGTGTTGCATGATACCGTTCCTCGTTCGCCTGAGGTGACCGACTTGTATTGATGTGTATACAATTGGCTTGGCCGGTTGATCGCGCCGATCGCCAGTCAGGCTCTTGCAGCTCGACCTCCTCATTGCTAGATCACGCGTGCTTCTTTGTGCAGCTACCAACCTGGATAGCGGCGGGTCACTCGTCCGGTGCCAGATCGAGGACATCTAGGCACAAGGATTGCTCACGGGCGGCAGACAGCACGATCAAGTGAGTTCGGCGGCGATCCGGCCGGCATGTGCAATCACAGCAGCAGCTTTGACGTCGGGCCAGGGATGCGCCACACGGGGAGGCGTATGCTGATAGCCGCGCCGAAGCGGCGTTACGTCACCGATCAGACAGGAGGGGGGCGGCGGCTCTAGTCGGTGGTTGTGTCGGTCGACACCGACATGGACGGGCTGGATGGTCCGGGGATCTCGATGAGACCAAGCCTTATCGCCCTCACGACGGCGACCGTCCGGCTGTTCGTGCCAAGCTTTTTCATCACCTTCTTGAGGTGGAAGTTGATCGTGTTTTCGCTGATCTTGAGGATGATTCCGATATCCCAGGAGGATTTACCCTCTGCGGTCCACTTCAGGCATTCGCGTTCGCGCTGCGAAAGCCCGATCGCCTTCTTGCCCTTCACCGGCTGGGCAAGCTCGCCAAAAGCGACATGGAACTGACACGCCAAGGCGTAAAGATGCTTGAGATGGCGGACCGGGTCGGCATCGTCGAAGCGGGATGCAAAGGATAGAACGGAAATGCGCCCCGACGGCCCAAACAGCGGCACGCTCACCCCGTGCTTGAGACCGGCTTCGCGGCTCTCATGAAGGACCAACTGCTCGCCGTCCTGCAGCTGCTTCTGCTCGAGCAGCTGATCCCATATGAATGGCCTGCTGTGAAACGGGGTTCGCCTGACGACCGGATCGATCTCGTGATACTTGCGCTCGAAATAATGCTTGCGCCAATCGAGCGGAAAGTTGAGAGCGATGGCCGGCATCGGATGCTCTGGCAGCCGTATCGTCTCTTCGTAGTTCAAGGCGCCATAAGCCACCTGGCCGAAACCCTCATCGGCTGCAGAACCGACGAGAAGATCGAAGAGGTCGGACAGCGACTGCGTGCGGTTTGCACAATCGATGAAGCTGAAGAGGTCCATTGCTACCTCACGGCAGACAAAGCTGCGCAAACTTCCGCCCAGATGTGATCGTGAAAACGGGTCCCGTCTCAACGTCCCGATCGCCGACGGTCCGCTCTTGCCCCCTCGCCTGCCTCTACCAAGGCGAGAAGCAGGCGCTTGCTTGTCCAAACTTCAACCCAACCTGAGGTAGACCGTACCATGATACGCTCCGTCGTGCAATTGACGATCATATTCGATTGATCTTTTCCGAAGCCGCGATGTCATCAACATTGCCCTCCTCCGGAAGCGGCGGCCCTGACGATCTTGCCGACTCCGGCAATCAGATCGCGCAGCAAAGTGCCTGCTGGATAGGCGCTCCTCAGCACTTCTGTCAGTTTGCAACAGATTGCTGGTATACGTTTTGAGCGGAACCCATGCACCTGAGGCATTCTTCCAGGCACGCAGCCCGCGCAAGTCAGGCCTCGCGGCCATCCCAAGCTGAACCCGTTCAAACGGGCCTGGACGAGCCTTGCAAAAGCCAAGAACTACACCCCAATACAACTCAGAATTGCGTCAGATTGTAGGTGATATTGGGGCGATGTCTGACAGTTGTCTTCCTCTGAGCAGCCGGTAGGACTGCAGCCGCTCCATAGACGCGTGAACTACTCGACTGGGTAGCTGCCTCGCTGACGCTGTGCCGATTAGTCTGCATCTTCCCGTCACGTGGCACATTGGAAGATGCTCATGCGTACCCTTTTGATCAGGTGGGAGACCATCCATCGATATGGCGAAGCCTGGATTTCGCATCATCGGTTGCGGTACCGGATGTTCGTCGAGCGCCAGGGGTGGTCCGTGCCTCATTATCAGGGCATGGAATATGATGAGTTCGACACACCGGCAGCCACCTACATCCTGGTCGTGGACGAGCAAGATCAGGCGCTTGGAACTGCACGGCTGATTCCGACCACACGCCCCTACATGGTCAAGTCCTTGTGGCCCAACCTGGTTGAAGGCTTGCTGCCGCATTCGGACGAAATCTGGGAAGCATCGCGATTCGGCTGCGATCGTGCGCTGAGCGCCGGCGGACGGCGCCGAGTGATCGGGCAGCTCATACAGGCTTGTCAGGAATTTGGCCTCGCCAACGGCATCTCGTCCTATCTTGGTGTCATGCCCAGCTGGATCTTCAAGAATGTCATCGCTGCCCATGGCTGCCCGGTGAGGCCACTGGGAGCGAAGCTGCCGTTTCCGGGGCATGACATTGGGGCGGCCTATATCGACGTATCATCAGCCGTGCTGGAATTGGTTCGCCAGCATACCGGCCTCCCGAAGGCGCTGCATGAGAGCCCTTCTCCGGGGCCTGCCGCATCAGCACTGTCCCCGCGCTTGGCAGAGGATGCTCCATCGGAGCCCAAAGGACTGGGCTGCAGGCCGGAGTTGGAAGGGCTCGTGGAGGCTGGATGAGCGCGATCCCGAACCTTCGATCATCTTTCCGCCGCAGGCCCGCCAGTGAGGGCCGATCAGCGCTTGCATCAGGCTTTGGGCCCAAGCGCGATTGACCGTCTCTGAAGAAGATGCGGCATCGCCGCAATCGGTGGCGATCAACGCGTCGGCTCCTTCACTCAAGAAAGCCTGCCACGCTGGATTTGGCGCTTACCAGCTTCCTGCTTCAGGAACGCCGAATGTATCAACTTTGAGCGCCAGGCGGTCCTGGTTTGTATGCATTGCGGAGCGAGCCGACGCGATGTGCGGCTCCGGTCTATCTGGCCTTGATGGCGGGTGCTCGCTTCGACTTGGCAAACGCCCGATCAGTCGCCATGAAACGTGCCACCATTGCCGAGGCCAGGCGACCAAGATCATTGGCCGGCTGGTCCGAATGGCGGCCGACAGCTTCGGCATAGGCCTGCAGATCGCGAAACACGTTCGCTGACAGTTCGACCGTGATCTTGACCGGCTTCTCATCGGGAAGTTCCGAGATCTTCAGCTTCGCCATGACTGCTACCCCTGATACGGTTCGAGCACGAGATCACGATTGACGATCACGCGGACCGGAAAGCCCGGCCTCACTGTCAGAGTCGGCTGGACGTTCATCTGCTGACCAACCAGCTGCTGACCTGTGCGGCTCATGGAGCTGCCGAAGCCCTGGCGGAGCGCCTGGATGATCGCGGCATTGTTCGTATTTTGACTGGTGCCCGCATTGACCTCGCTGCCCATCGAGAGCAGCGTCGAGAGCAGCGCTGCGCCAACCAGCTGCCTGAAGTGGTTATCGACCTCGTCCGAGAGACCCGAATAGCCGGCAGCGTCGGCGCCCTGCTGCCGTTCCAGAACGATCGACCGTCCATTGGGCATGATCAGCCTGGTCCAGACCAGGAGCACGCGCGATTGCCCGGCCGTCACCTGGCTATCGTATATCCCGATCAGCCGCGCGCCCTGCGGGACAAGCAGGAAGCGGCCTGACGGCGAATCGAACACGTTCTCGGTGACCTGAGCGGTGATCTGCCCCGGCAGGTCGGAGCGAATGCCCGTGATCAGGGCGCCCGCAATCACGGTCCCGGCCTGAACCACATAGGGGGAGGCCGGCCGGCTGACACGGTCGGCACTCGTGGTCCGGCGATCGACCGCGGCATTGACGAAGGCGAGCTTGCGGTCCTGGCCATTCTGGGCGAATGCGTCGTCGGGACTGGACATCGCGCCCGCGCGTTCGCTGGTCTGAGGCCCGCTCGCCGCGGCCTCGGTGCCACGAACATTGACCGTCGCAAACAGGCGGCTCAAGCGAGCGGCATCCCGCTCCTGCTCATGGCGGAGCTGCTCCTGATCGGGGGTGACCGCAAGTGCCTGGCCCTGCGCAGCGACAATCGCCTTGCCGAGATCCCCGGGCAGCGGCGGTCCGATCACCGGGACGTTTGTCGGGAGATTCTTGGGAAGACTGGCGTAGTCACGCGGCAGGGCCGAAACCCCGTCCGCGATGTCGTGATGATCAGTGCTGTAGAGCTCGGATGGGCCCGATTTGCTCGGCCTGTTGGTCTGCAATGTCCAGACGACGGCGCCTCCCATCAACAGGAGCGCAACTGCACTTCCGCCGGCCAGGACATTGCGCGACAGCCGTGTGACGGGGGGAAGATCTCCGTTCAGGCGCATTCTTTTCGTGCGCCGCTCAGCTTTCTCGGCTGCAGACGGAGCCTGAGACACAGAAGCCTCATCCTCCTCGTTTTTCACCCTGAGGCTCCGTCGGTTCTGACGATCCTGACCTTGCGCTGCTCCTCGCCGCCGAGGCGCAACTCGGCCGCGGCAAACAGCCGATCGACGATCATGATGTTGCGGAAGGCACGGTAGTTGACGATCTCGGGCGCACCATCGCTCCCGATGACGAACAAGGGCGGCAATTCACCCTGCACAATGCCAGGGGCAAACTCGATATAGACCTTGCGGCCGTCGTCATAGGCGTTGACCGGCCTCCATGGCGGATCATCCCCCTCGATGCGATAGCGGAAGCGTCGCAGCGCCGGATTGGGCAGCTCCGGCCTCAATACGAGCTGGCGCGCTCTCGTCTCGGCATTCTGCGGATAGTACCAGGCCACGGCGGGCATATACGGCTTGTCACGAGCGCGCAGCTCGAGCAGATAGGTCCGCCGGTCGGTGTTGACGATGAGATTGGTTTCGATCGCGGCACGCGTCGGCTTGACCAGGATGTGGACGCGGCGGCGTTCGCCCGCACCGCTCTCGGTATCGCCGACGACCCAGCGCACGGTGTCGCCGGCGGACACGGGCCCCGACCCTGTGAGCTGTTCACCTTCCTCGAGCATGATGTCGGTGATCTGCCCGGGCGCCGCATAGACCTGATAGAGCGCGCCGGGACTGTAGGCATAGATCTGCGTCGCGTTGAAGTAGCCCTTCTTGCGCGGTTCGACCCGCGCCGCGCTATTGGCCATCTCGACGCGGTCGAGCGGCTCCGCTTCTTCCTGAGCTCCTGCCTTGCCACCAAGGGACACTTTCCAGGGCGGCGGAAGATGAAGCGGCTGAACCTTTCCATCCAGCGCAGCTGGCGGCGCCGGCAATGGTGGTGCTTCGCTGTCATAGCTGATCTTGGGCAGATTGATCGTTGTGCAGCTGCAGAGCAGAACCAGAACGGCGGCCCCCGCCATCATTGGCCCTCCAGCCCTCCGGACCATTGGCTTGCTCATTGCGACAGCTCCTTCGACCAGTTGATGGCTTGGACGTAGACGCCGAGCGGGTTCTTGCGCAGGCGGTCAGCATCGTCCGGCATGGCGAACACGAGGGTGAGGATCGCGCTCCAGCGTTCGGTCGCAACCGAGGCGCCGTTCTCGTAGCGACGCTCGACCCAGGCGATCCGGAAGCTGTCCGGCGAGGCGCGGATCACACTGGAGACCTCGACCGAGACCTGGATCTTCCCGAGCTTGCTAAAAGGATCATTGGAGCGGGCATAGTCATTCAGGGCAGCCGCGCCGCGATCGGTGGTGAAGTCGTAGGCGCGCAGCCAATTCTGGCGCAGCACGATGCCATCGGCCGGCAGACCTCTCACGTCCTCAATGAACCGGGCAAGATGGAAGGCGACCTGCGGATCGGTCGGCACGTAGTCAGCCACCGCAGGCGCTACCCGCTGGACCTCGCCGAGATGGCCAACCTCGACCACCCAGGGCGTCACCGTACCGCGGGCCGACTGCCAGATCAGGGCGGACGCGAAGCCTGCGGCGAGGGTGAGGCAGCCGAATGCCATCAGCCGCCAGTTCTTGGCCTGCACGCGCGCAGAGCCGATGCGCTCATCCCAGACCTGCGCTGCCTTCTGATAGGGCGTCACCGGCTCGGGCGTACGGCCGTAATGAACAGATGACCGCTTGAACATGTCAGGATTTCCCCTCGGAGAGATCGACCGCGCTTCCCTGCCCGCCGCGCTCGGCATGGCGAACGGCTTGTGCCGTTGTAGATGCGCCCTGATGGACGGCGCGCGCTGCCTTCATGCGCTGCGCCCACATCGGAGAGCCCGAGCCATCGGCCTGACCCGGCTGATCCGAGCCGCCAGCCTGGACATTCGCCCTTTGGCGAAGGGGACTCGCGTTCGCTCCTGCTGCCTCGGCGGCAGCGCCGCTGACGCGCCCTCCGCCGGACGCCGCCGCACCAAGCGGCGCGACAGCACGGCTTGCACCAGAGATCGCGCCGCCTGCGAGCCCGGCTGCACCAGCGGCCATGCCGGCGCCGGCCACGACGAGACCACCCGCTGCAAGCGACGTCCCGACCGCGCTCCCTGCTCCAAGCTGCGGTCCACCACTGACAAGACCATTGGCGATCCCGGGCCCGAACAATCCAAGGCCGAGCAGCGCCAGGGACGCCAGGACCAGGGCCATGGCACTCTCGACGGTCGGAGGATCGCCGCTCGTCACCTGGGTCAACTGACCGAACAGGGTCGAGCCGGTTCCTGAGATCACGGCGAGCAGCAGAACCTTCACACCGGAGGAGATGACATTGCCGAGCACACGTTCGGCTGCGAAGGCGGTCTTGCCGAACAGACCAAACGGGATGAGCACGAATCCAGCAAGCGTCGTGAGCTTGAACTCGATCAGGGTGACGAAGAGCTGGATGGCCAGAATGAAGAAGGCGAGCAGCACGACCACCCACGCAAACAACAGGACCGCAATCTGCAGGAAGTTCTCGAAGAAGCTCACATATCCAAGGAGGCCCGAGATCGCCTGGAGGAGCGGCCGCCCGGTATCGAGACCCACTTGCGCGATCCTGCCCGGGCGCAGGAAGTCCGCCGCCGACAGCGCCGAGCCCGAGGCCTTCAGGCCGAGTGCTGCGAAGCTCTCGAAGACGACCCGGGCGAGGCTGTTCCAATTGCCGATCAGGTAGGCGAACACGCCGACAAACAAGGTCTTCTTCAGCAGCCGGGCGACGACATCGTCCTCGCCGCCAAACGCCCAGAAGAGCGCAGCAAGCGTCACATCAATGGTGACGAGCGTGGTTGCGAGATATCCGACCTCACCGCCCACCAGGCCAAAGCCGCTGTCGATTGTCCGGGTAAAGGTCTCCAGGAATTGATCGATGATCCCCGTTCCTGTCATCGGGCAATCTCAACCATGAGCTGCCGGGCAGCCGCGGCGGGGGATCCGCCAATTTGGTCCGGAACGCTCGTCATCATCAGTGAAACATTCGTACGCTGGAGGCCTGGTCGCCCTGACCCTGCGTCAGGAAGCGGCGGAGCTGTTCGCGTGCCTGATCCTGGGCCGCCGCGCGCTCCGCCATGGTGAGGTTCTGCGCCCGTCCCTGGGCGGCCACAACCGCCGTCAGATCCGCGAGCTGTTGCGCCTGCATCGCCAGGATCTGGTTGCCGGCTTGCCTGACAGCCAAGGCGCCGGCGGCTCCTTGGCTCGCGACAACCAGCGCGACGGACTGGCTCTTGATGGTGTCGAGATTGCCGACCACGCCCGCCTGAAGCTTGAGCGCATCCTGCAGCGCGGCCACGGACGTCTGCCAGCGTGAGCGCGCATTGTCCGCGAGGTCAGCGGCGCTGGCGCCGGCGGCTGCCGGCGCATAGACCGTCTTGAACGCCTGCTCGATTTGCTGCACGTCGTAGGCCAGGCGCTGAGCCTGCTTGAGCAAATCCTGGGTCCGCTGGATCGATTGCTGCAGCTGCGTCAATGACGAATACGGCAGGTTGACGAGGTTGCGCGACTGATTGATCAACATCTCTGCCTGGTTCTGCAGGGCCAGAATCTGATTGTTGATCTGCTGCAGCTCACGTGCGGCGGTCAGCACGTTCTGAGCATAATTGTTGGGGTCGAAGACGACGAGCTGGGCCCGCACCGGACCCGCCGAGGTCAGAACCAGCAGCGCCAACGACGCTGCCCATCGCTTGCCAGAGATCATTGCCGCGTCTCCAGATTGTCGAGGCCGGGGATGAGGTCGGCTGCCCAGCCAAGCTTGAGGTGCCGCAACCACGCTGCCGCAAAGCCGTCCCTGCCGGCGGACTTCAGAACGTCCGAGATCGCGGCCTGATCGGCCTTGGACGACGCCGCGGCAAAGGCGAGCGCGACCTCGCCGAGACCGAGCTCGAACATGCGGTTGCCCCGGCGCGACTGGCAGTAATAGTCGCGCTTGGGGGCCGCACGGCTGACGAGCTCGATCTGACGATCATTGAGACCGAAGCGACGATAGATGCCCATGATCTGCGGCTCGAGCGCCCGCTCGTTCGGCAGCAGGATGCGGCTCGGGCAACTCTCAATGATGGCGGGTGCGATCGGCGAGCCGTCGATGTCGGATAGCGACTGGGTCGCGAAAACGACGGAGGCGTTCTTCTTGCGCAGGGTCTTCAGCCACTCCCTGAGCTGGCCCGCGAAGTCGGCGTCGTCCAGCGCCAGCCACCCTTCATCGATGATCAGAAGTGTCGGGCGGCCGTCGAGCTGCCGGGCGATCTTGTGGAACAGATAAGCGAGGACAGCAGGAGCGGCAGCGGTCCCGATCAGCCCCTCGGTCTCAAACACCTGGACCGACCGGTCGCCCACGAGCTCATGATCGGCATCCAGCAGTCGTCCGTGAGCGCCATCGAGGCAATACGGCTTGAGGGCCCGTTTCAAGATGTTCGACTGCAGCAACACCGACAGGCCGGTCAGGGTCCGCTCAGAAGTTGGCGCGGAAGCCAGCGAGGTCAGCGCCGACCAGAGATGCTCCTTGGCGTCCGGCGTCACCACGATCTTCTCGCGGACCAGCAGGCCGGCGATCCAATCCGCCGCCCAGGCGCGCTCCATCACATCACCGATGCCTGCCAGCGGCTGCAGCGCGATCGAGGTCTCGCTATCGGCCGAGAGCGCTCCACCGAGATCATGCCAGTCACCTTCCATGGCAAGCGCGGCGGCCCGCAGGGAGCCGCCGAAATCAAACGCAAGGATCTGCGCATTCGGATAGCGGCGGAACTGCAGAGCCATCAGCGCCAGCAGCACCGATTTGCCAGCTCCGGTCGGTCCGATCACCAGCGTGTGGCCGACATCGCCGACATGGAGCGAGAACCGGAATGGCGTCGCGCCCTCGGTGCGGCCGAACAGCAACGCAGGCGCCCTCAGATGATGGTCACGCACCTCACCTGCCCAGACCGCCGAGAGCGGGACGAGATGCGCAAGGTTCAGCGTCGACAACGGTGGCTGGCGCACATTGGCATAGACATGCCCCGGAAGGCTGCCGAGCCAGGCCTCAACCGCATTCACAGTCTCCGTCATGCAGGTGAAATCGCGCCCCTGGATCACCTTCTCCACCAGGCGCAGCTTCTCGTCAGCCCTCGCCGGATCAGGATCCCACACCGTCACGGTCGCGGTGACATAGGCCTGGCTGATCTCATCGGAGCCGAGATCCTGCAGCGCCGCATCGGCGTCAGCGGTCTTGTTGTGGGCGTCGCTGTCAACGAGGCTTGCCACCTCGTTGGTCACGACCTCCTTGAGGATCGCCGCCAGAGATTTGCGCTTGGCAAACCACTGCCGGCGGATCCGTGTCACGAGCTTCACGGCATCCTGCTTGTCGAGCATGATGGCGCGGGTCGACCAGCGGTAGGCGAATGCAAGCCCGTTCAATTCGTCCAGCAGTCCTGGCGTCGTTGCAGAGGGAAAGCCGATGATGGTGAGCACGCGGAGATTGACCGCCCCCAGCATCGGCGCGAGGCCGCAGGTCAGCGGCTGGTCGGCGAGCAGCCCATCCAGATGCATGGGGATTTCAGGGACGCGGACCCGCTGGCGCTTGGTCGAGACGGTCGAGTGCAGATAGCTCAGCACGGCGTCGTCGCCGAGCCAGCCGCATTCCGGCATGAAGCCGCCCACGAGCTGCAGAATGCGGTCGGTGCGATCGACAAAGCTGCGCAGGATGTCGCGGCCGCGCGAGCCCTCCGGCTGCGGCGCGCCTTCATAGAGCACGCGTTCGGAACGGGCTAAGTCTTCTCGCGGCGGCAGGTACAGAAACGTCAAATAATAGCTCGACTCGTAGTGCGCCGCCTGCTCCTCGAACTGTGCCTTTCTCTCGGCATCGACCAGGGCGGACGCGGCATCCGGAAACACGCAAATTGGGTAGGCTCCGGCCGAATGCCGCTGCGCCTCGACGAAGATCGCCCAGCCCGACCCCAGGCGCCGCAGAGCGTTGTTGAGACGGAAGGCGACTGCTGTGAGCTCGGATGCGACCGAGCTCTCCAGGTCAGGCCCGCGAAAACGCGCCGTCCGTTGCAGCGAGCCGTCCTTGTTGAGGACGACGCCCTCGTCCACCAGCGCCGCCCAGGGCAGGAAGTCCGCAAGCCGGATATTGGTGCGGCGGTATTCGGCCAAATTGAACATGAGAGCCTCACTGGCTGAGATGATTGGGAATCCGCAGGTGGCGGCGCACGACCTCGACAAAGGATGGATCGCGCCGTGTCGCCCAGACTGCGACCATGTGGCAGACGAACCAGAGCAGCAGGCCGAAGAACCAGAGCCGCAAACCGAGGCCGAGCGCCGCCGACACGGTGCCGTTGACAATCGCGACCGATCGCGGCGCGCCCCCGAGCAGAATGGGCTCGGTCAGCGAGCGATGCACAGGCGCGCTGAAGCCCTTGATCTCACTATCCATCAGAACACCACGCCGCCGCCGAAGGAGAAGAACGACAGGAAGAAGCTCGAGGCGGCAAAGGCGATGGAGAGACCGAAGACGATCTGGATGAGCCGCCGGAAGCCACCGGAGGTTTCGCCAAAACCCAGTGACAGACCCGTCGTGATGATGATGATCACGGCGATGATCTTGGCGACCGGTCCCTCGACTGAAAGCAGGATCTTGTTGAGCGGCTGCTCCCAAGGCATGTTCGAGCCCGCCGCATGCACCGGCGCCACCGCCACGAGCACTGCGGCTGCAGCAATCGCAATCGTGGCGATGGACCAGCAAGACAGTCGCGCCTTCATCGCTGATCTCCCAAAGGAGCGAGGATGTAGTCTCCGCAAGGTGAGAGCCCCTCGACACGCACGAGCTCGCCGAGCCGCCGCTGCGAGCCGCGCCCGGCGAGAACGGCGATCACGTTGATCGTCTCGGCAATCAGAGCACGTGGGACGCTCACGACGGCCTCCTGAATCAGCTGCTCCAGCCGCCGGAGGGTGCCGAGTGCGGACCCGGCATGAATGGTGCCGATGCCGCCGGGATGGCCGGTGCCCCAAGCCTTGACGAGATCGAGCGCCTCCGGCCCGCGGACCTCGCCGATCGGAATGCGATCCGGGCGCAGCCGAAGCGCGGCGCGCACCAGATCCGAAAGCGACGCCACACCATGCTTGGTTCGAAGCGTCACGAGGTTGGGCGCCGAGCATTGCAGCTCGAGCGTATCCTCGATCAGCACGATGCGATCGCCGGTCATCGCCACTTCAGCCAACAAGGCATTGACCAGCGTGGTCTTGCCGGTCGAGGTGCCGCCGGCCACCAGAATGTTGCAGCGGTTGGCAACAGCCCGCCGCAACGCGCCGGCCTGATCTGCGGTCGCAATCCCGCAAGCCACGTAGTCGTCGAGCGTGAAGACGGCGATCGCGGGCTTGCGGATGGCGAATGTCGGGGCCGCAACGAGCGGCGGCAGCAGGCCTTCGAAACGTTCGCCCGTCGTCGGCAGCTCCGCCGACACGCGCGGAGAGCCCGCATGGACCTCGAGCCCGACGTGGTGCGCGACCAGCCGGACGACGCGCTCGCCATCACCGGCAGCGAGGCTCTCACCGGTATCGGCCAAGCCAGACGCGAGCCGATCGACCCAGAGCCGGCCATCCGGATTGAGCATGATCTCCACGACGGATTGATCGTCGAGATGACGCGCGATGGCAGGCCCCAATGCCGTCCGCAGCATGCGGGCGCCACGCGTGATGCGCTGTGTCTGGACGAAGCCGGTCACTCTCATCTCCGATCATTGAAGCGCGGTCAGCATCGCTTGTGATGATCAAAGATGCAGACCTCCTGCAGCAGCAAGACCAACAGCGCTTCGGGTGTAGCCTGGCGCAGGAAAGCGTAGAGACAGGAGGGCTCTTTCGGGCGGGACAAGCAGATCACCAAGGCGGGGCAGCAGCTTTCAGAGCGCGGGTCATGGGCCCGCAGCACCGCCTCCTCGCGGCCGAGAGCGAGGGCGAACACTGCTCTAGCGAAGGCGAAGGTCGCCACCGGCGCCGCGGCGTCGGCTCACCATCTGGCATGGCTTGCCGGCTCGCGGGAGAGAGCCGGGCGCTCGCTAGAAGTCGCGGCGAGGTCGGCCATGACAAATTCGGTCCCGCTGCTCGCCTCCGATGATCCCGGTCTCTGCTCTCCTGGAGCGGCAAACCAAATCAGTGCTGCTGCCTGCAGCGCGAGGTTCACTCCGAAGGCAACCTGATAGGCGATGACAGGATAGTGCCCATTGGATTGCGGCCATTGGGCCAGCAAGACACCGATCCCGTACTGGGCCAGAAACCCCCACCCGAAATGCACCACGTTCAACGCCCCGTTGGCGCGGCCAGCCAATTCCTTCGGGTAATAGTCCGAGATGATCGCAAAGCTGAGCACGGTGGCGGCGCCGACGATCGCGATGATCAGCCAGGGCGCGATCGCCGGCAATGGCAGCCGCCACACCAGCGCCAGCTGCGCCGCCATGAAGAGCACGGCGATCAAGGCCAGCAGGCGCTCTGGACCTACTCCCCTGCGACGCGTCCAGTTGGCCAGCGCACCGAGCATCCACGCACCGAGGCTGAGCATCAGGGCAGTCAGGCAAAGCGCTGTCACGACTTGGGTGCGGGTCATGCCCTCCACGTCGGCCAGCCACGCGGATGCCCATAAGCCCTGGAGCGACCACGCCGATCCGATGCAGGCTCCGGATAGCGGCGCGACCCTCCAGAACCGGACGTCGCGAAGAATGCTCCGCAAGCCACCTGCTTCCGACGCGGACGACGCCTGCGTTTCGCGCTCCGGCACCAGGCAATAGATCAGGATCGCCGCTGCAGCGGTCGCGATGGCCAGGATGTCAAACAGGCCGCGCCATCCGGTCTTCACCAGGATCGCTTCGGCGGGCAGCGTCGCGCTGACGGCGCCAAGCGCCCCGAGCATGACCATGTACCCATTGACCAACGCCACCCGCTCGCGCGGAAACCACAGAACAATGGCCTTCAGGCCCGCGGTCAGAGCCGCAGCGACCCCGAGCCCGATCAGGGCGCGTGAGAGGAGCAGCGAGAGCGGCCCCGACGACCTTGCGAAGGCCTCCGCGCCAAAGGCCGCGACGACAAGAAGCGCGCTCTGAACCCGGCGCGGGCCATAGCGGTCGAGCATCATGCCGACCGGGATCTGGGCAGCCGCAAGGACCAGGAAGTAAGCCGCCGTGATCAGACCAAGGTCGGCCGCGTTCAACCCGAGCTCTGAGGCAAGACTGGCAGAGACGAGTCCATTGATGGTGCGAAACAGATAGGACAGGAAATAGCCCATTGCGAAGGGCAGAAACACCAGGGCGGCGAGCCGCCAGCCTGTGATCTCGCGATGGCCTTGGTCTCCGGCTTCGGTGCCCTTTCGGCCGAAGGCATAGGCCGACAACGAACTGCCGTGATCTGCGTGCTCGCGGGATCGCTCAACGGCTCGATTGAGGCGGGAGGCGAAAGGGATCCTCGCCGCCCTCCCCGGCGGCAGGCACGCCCCAGGACACCTCGGCGATTGGAGGCTCGGCACGGCGAAGTTGAGCCGGAAATGGCTGGCTCACTTGACCGGCTCGCGCAGCGCCATCGGGTCGCCTCTCTCGCTGCCTTTCCGACAAGTCACGCTGCAGCTTTTGGATCGCGCCAATCCGCATCGCCTGGTCGAAATCACGATCACCGCCCCTTGCTGCGCTCGTGCTCTCCTGATCCGTCAGCGACGTCACCGCCAGATGGTAGCGTGCATGAAGGGCGACCGTCTCATTGAGGGCCGCGATGTCGCGCTGAATCGTTTGCAGCTGCTGTTCCAGGCCCTGCAGGCGATCTTGCGCCGGCATCGGTCCATCCAGCGGCTGGGCTAGAAACCGTTCGAGCGCCTTTTCCACGACGATCGTGCGGTTCACGCATCTTTCCTCGGCTGCGCCGGCAAGGCGGGCGAGAATCTCGCTGGATAGCTGCAAAGTGAGTTTCTTCTTCATCGTTCGGACCTCATCTGGTCCGTCGATTAGGTCAGCTTGCCTGGCCTGGCACGCGCAAGATTCGAACGTTCGAAGCCTGGCGGGTGGAAAGAAACTCTGGCGTAGATGCCAAGCTCAACCCGCGCGCTGGAACGGTCCCGATCGACGCTTCCACCGCCTCAGGAGCCGGGCTCGCTCGACGGCGGTCTGACGAAATCCTCAGGAATTTCGCGCAGGAAGCTCTGCCCCTTCTGCAGCCGGCGGCCGAGCGCCTCCACAAAGCCTTCGAACCGCTCGCGTCCCTTGACCTGCGCTGTGGCCTGCGCTTCGGACGGCAGCGGGGGTGTCACGGTCAGCCAGAAGCGAACGAACAATGCGTGCGTCTCGGCAAGGATGCCGACATCACGCTCGAGCCGCTGCATCTGCCGCGACAGCCTGTCGAGCCGGCGTGTGAGCGCCGCCTCGCGCCGATCAGCCGCATCCGGCGACAGAAACGACTGAACCGCCGCCTCGACGATGGCCGAGCGCGAAAGCTTCCTGCGATCGGCGAGCTCTACGATCTGCCGCAGCAGCTCCGGCGGGAAGTAGACATTCATTCGATCCCGCATTGGTCTGTCCTCACAAGCCCATGTCATCGCGCGGGTCGAGCGCAGCCTGACGCGCAATCCCCGTCGTGCTCGCATCGCGTGAGCCGACCAGCTGCGGCGTCCCATCATCGTCATCGAACACGACCGAAAACTCGTCCGCCGGATCTACGCTCGTCGTTTCGCTCGCGATCGCTTCGTGCTGCGGCAGCTCCGGCTCGCGTCGCAAGCCGCCATTGGCCTGCTCGTCCCTTGTCTCGGGGGGCAGCGTCAGCCGGGATCCGGCGAGCACAGGCGTAAGGGGCGCAAGCGATGACCAGTCATCCGCACCCACAGACGCTCTGGTCCTGGCGATGTCCGGCGGCGGCAGGATGCGCGAGACCAGTCTCTCATCCTCGAAATATCGCACCTTCCTGGCGCGGATCGGTGGTGCGCCGGCGACCATCACGATCTCATCAGCCGCCGGCAATTGCATCACCTCGCCCGGCGTCAGGAGCGGACGCGGCGTCTCCTGGCGCGACACCATGAGGTGACCCAACCATGGCGCCAGGCGATGCCCGGCGTAATTCTTCACGGCCCGCATTTCGGTTGCGGTGCCGAGCGCGTCCGAGACGCGCTTGGCGGTTCGCTCGTCGTTGGTCGCGAAGCTGACGCGGACATGGCAGTTGTCCAGAATGGCATTGTTCTGCCCATAGGCCTTCTCGATCTGATTGAGCGATTGCGCAATGAGGAAGCTCTTGATGCCGTACCCAGCCATGAAGGCGAGAGCGGATTCGAAGAAGTCGAGCCGGCCTAACGCCGGAAACTCGTCCAGCATCATCAGGACACGATGCCGGCTCTGCTTTGCCTTGAGATCCTCGGTCAAACGCCGGCCGATCTGGTTCAGAACCAGACGAATGAGCGGCTTCGTACGTGAGATGTCGGATGGCGGCACGACGAGATACAGCGTCGCGGGCTCCTCCCCTGCAACCAGATCAGCAATGTGCCAATCACATCTCCCCGTGACAGCAGCCACCACCGGATCCCGGTAAAGACCGAGGAATGACATCGCCGTTGAAAGGACGCCCGAGCGCTCATTCTCCGATTTGTTCAGAAGCTCGCGCGCTGTCGATGCCACCACCGGGTGCGGCCCGGCTGCGCCCAGATGATGCGTCGCCATCATCGCCATCAACGTCGCCTCGATCGTGCGCCGGGGGTCGGAAAGGAACGCGGCAACGCCGGCCAAGGTCTTGTCGGGCTCGGCATAGAGAACGTGCAGGATGGCACCGACCAGAAGCGAATGGCTGGTCTTTTCCCAATGATTGCGCTTGTCGAGAGATCCCTCGGGATCCACCAGCACGTCGGCGACATTCTGGACGTCACGCACCTCGCAGGCCCCTCGCCTGACTTCGAGCAGCGGATTGTAGGCTGAGGCATTCGGGTTGGTCGGGTCGAACAGAAATATGCGGCCGTGCCGCGCGCGGAATCCTGCCGTGAGCTGCCAGTTCTCGCCCTTGATGTCGTGAACGATCGCCGATCCCGGCCACGTCAGAAGAGACGGCACCACGAGACCGACGCCCTTGCCAGACCGCGTCGGTGCAAAACAGAGCACATGCTCCGGTCCGTCATGGCGCAGGTAGCGCGCTCCCAACCGTCCCAGGACCACGCCATCCTCGCCGAGCAGTCCCGCCTTGCGCACCTCGCCCAGCTCGGCCCAGCGCGCGGACCCGTAAGTTGCTGTGGCTTTCGCCTCCCGCGACCGCCACAGTGACATGCCGACCGCAACCGCAATAGACGCGAGACTGCCACTGACCGCGATAGCCCCACCTTCGGCAAAGATGGAGGGCGCATAGGCATCATAGATGAACCACCACCAGAAGAAGGTCGGTGGGAAGTAGACTGGCCAGCCGGACAGCATGAACCATGGCGTCCCCAATCGCGGTTGGAAGGCGAGCCGCCAGGCCGTCCATTCGGTCGCGGCCCATATCGCAAGCAGGTTGATCAGCACGACGGCGAGTAATTGTGCCCATTGGATTCTCGTCGCAGGCATGTGGTGTCTCCCGAGTTCTAAAGACCGAGGTCGCGCTTGCGACCAAGCTGCCAGTCGATGCCAGTGGCCTTCGCAAGGCCCGTGACCTTCTGACCGAGCCGGTGATCGATGTCGCGCGACCACGGGACGAGGTAGAAACCGAGACCATTGTCGATCATGGCGAAGCGGCCGGAGGCCAGGACAAGCCGCTGGCGGTAGATGCCCGCAACCTGTTGGCCGGGGTCGACCTTCAGCTGCGGCGCGCCGTTGGTCGCCGACAGCCGCGCGCCCACGGATTCGAGCTCCTGCCTGCGTAGTGTCTTCAGAAGATCCCGTTGCGGGACGATCTGCTGGCCATGTCTCTGCGCCAGTCCCCGGTCCGCGAGATACTCCGCCCGGCTGCGCAGCGCGCTCCTCACCTCCGCGCCAAATCCGCCGAGGGCCAGGGAGACAGGTTCACGCTCGACCAGCCGATGATCGAGCCAGGTCGCTCCCTCGGCCTTGATCTGATCGGCCAGGGCTAGGTCCGAGCGCGTCGCCAGGACCAGGGTCGGCCGCGCCTCGTCCGCAGCGCCAAAGCGCCTGATCTCGACAATGCCGCCAGGCTGAGGCGCCTGCGCAAAGGCCTCGATCCCGCGGAAGCGAACGTGGTGGGCGCGGCCGTCGATGCCATCGATCACTGCATAGGCTTCGCCGGTCAGTTCGTCGTGGAGTCCACGGTCGACCAACCGCCCCATGATCGATGATGGACTGTTGATCCCGTCGATGACGTAGTCCGCAGCGCTCCGCTCCTCACCACGGCGAGCGAACGCCTGATGCATGGTCCTGATGATATCACCACGCGTGCCGAGCTCGCGGAGCTGTCGCTCTGCGCCAAGCTCGACCATCCACTCGTTGGGTCCGGCCGCCGCTGCCAGTCCCAGGCGCTCCAGATATTGCAGGCGCCCTCGCATCAGGCGGTGGACCTCGGGATCAGGACCCGCTGCCACCCGCTGACGGAGATCGATGGCCCCCACCTCATCGCAGGCCATGCGGATCTCGCGATCGAGCCGTGTCCAGCGATCCGCGGTGATCTCTCTTTCCAGTGCGTTGCGGATGTCGTGCTCAGGCTTCGGACCGAGCTCGAGCGCCACCAGCTCTTCGGCCCGGGAGCGCAGGCCCCGGCCGATATAGTCGCGGGCGATGACGAGATCTGCGCCCGTCTGATCGACACCGCGTACGAGCACATGAACGTGCGGATGGTCCGTATTCCAATGATCGACCGCGATCCACTCGAGACGCGTCGACAGATCAGCTTCCATCTGCCGGATCAGATCGCGCGTGAACGCTCTGAGGTCCACCATGTCGGCTGCGTCCTCTGGCGAGACGATGAAGCGGAAATGATGCCGGTCGTCGCTGCTCCGCGCCTCGAATGCGGCCTCGTCGGCGTGATCAGCTCGCGCATCGAACATCCTTGCCGGCTCGCCGTCACGGGTGACCCCCTCCCGCTTGAGATAGCTCAGATGCATCGCCAGCGGCGCTGACCGAAACGCACGGCCCTTGTGCCTTGCGATGCGGGCCTTCACCGTGACGCGGCGGCCCGAGGCAAAGAGGCGCTCGCGACTGAAGCTGAGACGGCCGCGGCCGAAGGTCGAATGGGTGCGAGCCGGCCGGCGTCCGTCGATCACCGAGGGCAGCGTGACGTGCCCCGCGGCGTTCGCCGCGCGCAGGACGCGATTGATGAAGCTTCTGGCCTTCCTCTCACGCGCCTGACGGATGCGCCCCGGACGGATGCGGAATTCGCGCTCTGTGGTGCTCATGCGCGGCATCCCGCGGCAAGGATTGAGGCTATAGTGCCGAAAGCAGCATTGATGTTGTTGAGAAAGAGCATCAGCGCGACACGCGCTCCGACCGGACGGCACGGTTGAACGCGAGCCATGTCAATGGCTTGCTGATCAACAGGCGAGCCGCTTTTATCTTGCGATCGACCGTCGGCAGCTTGCGGCTGGCTTTGGACCCTCGCCTCGGCTCTCGGTCTCACGCCCCGCGCCGGCGTGCCGGAAACAACAGCGAAGCAGCGGCGGCCGTGAGGACTGCGACGGACGATCATCATCGAGGCCGACGCATCGCACCGCACGACAACGTCACGAGGAATTCCGCTGCGGTCGGCTTTGTCATTCAAAGCCTCTCGTGCCGACCTCAATGACGACCGTTTCCGATCGCAGCGGCTGCTCATCAAAGTCGGCATGACGTTCGCAGGTCGTGCGCAGAACGCGTGCATCATCACGGCTGCCTCGTCCACACGGGAATGGCGCGCCCGATGACGTCCGATGTCGCCGTCGGACCGAAATAGCGTCCATCCAGAGAGCTGTCCGATTGCCTGTTCATCAGAAAGAGCTCGTCACCGCCGATGATGCGGCAGCCACGCCAATCCGGTAGCGGCCGGCCCTGTCTGTCGCTCTCTTGCGCGATGCCGACTTCGACCTCATCGATCAGGATGACATGCTCGCGACGACAAACGGCCTGGCCCGGAAGAGCAAGAATGCGCTTCAGCATCGGTACGCCCCTGGGCAGGTAGCCTTCGTCCGCAAGCCATTCGGCCAGCACGCCGTGGGGCAGGACAACGACGATCTCGTTGGTGACCCATTGCCGGACCGGCCGAACCAGATAGAGGCCGATCGGAACGCTGCCGGAGACATTCCAGATGAGCAGCGGACGCAACCTTGGTCGCCCGACCTCCGTCACGAGCCAAACCCCGGCGAGCATCGCGACGCCAATGGCAAGCCCTTTCGTCATGGCATGATCGTCCTTCGATGCAGCCAGGCCCGATGGCGCACATCCGTGTAGGGACGCGGCGGTTGTCCGGCGGCCATGCGGTTCTGAACGTGCCACCAATGATCCGGTGCGACATCCGCCGGATCGATGCCGAGCGCCTCGATCGCGTCGATCTGCTTCAGCACCCGCTCGACCTTCGGCCAGCCAAACACCTGCAACAGGATCGCTGCTCCCGGAGCGACGAAGGGCACGGTCGCACAGGCTTCTCCGGGGCCAACGGCCTGCAGAACGTTGATCCGCGACAGCACCGTGCCGTAGTCGTTCGACGACCAGCGCACGAACGCAAAGACGCTGCCCGGCGTGAACGCGACCTCCCGGCGATAACGGTCGAGGCGAACCTCCTGCACGGTTCGACCGAAGCGTATGCGGTTTTCGATCTTACCCTGCAGCCATAGCAATTGGACGCGCGTCAGCTCGCTCATTCGCAAACTCTGAGGTTGATGACATCTGGACGGCGCTGCGGGCCGGCAATGAGAACGGCCGTGGCGTCTCGAGCGGCCTCCACCCTTGGCAACAGGAGACACCAGCGTGCACCGGCCCCCCAAAGCGCGGGCCCGTTAGACAAAATCCGAAGGATTTTGCGGTTAGGTATGTTAGAAGGCGGAAAGGACACGCCAAACCAAAGGCTTAAGCCCGATTTCGGTCCCCGATGGCACGACCATCCGGTCCTCGATGGCACGCGTCCTCCGGTCCCCGATAGCACGAGACAATTCACAGCTTGTCCCCTGCGGAGCTCGAGGGGTGATGCCTGGCGAAACGCCTTGCGACCGGGTCAGTAACGGCGGCTGCGAAGTTCAGCCGTTCGGTGCCGTTTGGATCGCGGGTGAGGACCAGCTCGTAGCCCGGCAGGCGCTGACGGCGGACGATTTCGCGAAGATCGTAGGCGAAATGCTTCAGCGGCGAGAGGCTGCCGGACTTGGCATGCAGATAGCGGAGATCGAAGCTCCAGCCGCCATCCTGATGGCCGCCATGCTTGCGCACGAGGCGGTACAGCCAGCGCTCCAGCCCGCCCGTCAGCGCGAAATAGGCCCGATCAATCGTCAGCACGAGCGCGTCATCGATGACGCCCGAATAGAACCAGTCCGGCAGGATCAGCTGCAATCCGGACGGCCTGCCATGGGCATCCGCCGTCTCCTTCCACTCGTTGATCCAGGAGAAGCGGTGCCGCCGCCGCTCGGCCGGCTGGCGAATCGAGGTGAGCACGGTCGTCGACTGCAGCCGATCAAGTCCTGCCTTCAGACGGTCGTAGTCACGCACGCCGGTGCCGCGACCGACAAACGTCAGGATCTCATACGGCGTGGCGGCCATCAGGCGCGACGTCTTCAGTCCGGCGTCGCGAGCCTCGACGATCTGTGACGCCGCCCAGATCAGAACATCCGCATCCCAGATCGTCGCCATGCCATGTTCGGGGACGGCCTCGACCCGAATGGCGACAGGCCCCGCGCGGAAGTCGATCGGCACGACTCGCTTGCTCTCGGCCAGTGAGAAGAACGGATAGGCCATCAGATCCTGCGCATCGCGCGGCGCCAGATCGCCAGGCAGCGCGCGAAACAGATCGAGCTGATCGCGCTCGGATTTGCGCAAACCCCGCACGTTCAAGCCCGCCCAGCCCGCGACGCGCGACGCTCCTGCCCTGCATAGGGAATGAGACCTGGATGTCGCTTCGCCGGCAGAACGGTGCCCTGGCCGGGATCAGCCGTCGACGTCTTGGTACCGCGATCGGCCCAGGCTTTCAGATCGTCGAGCGCATACACGACGCGGCCGCCGATCTTGCGATATAAGGGGCCGGTGCCGTAAGTGCGGTGCTTTTCCAGGGTGCGGCCGGACAGTCCAAGGTAACGCGCAGCTTCGGGGGTACGAAGAAAGCGCGGCGGGGGACCGGCTGTCTGATCGGGCATCGAGCATCCTCCGGGACAGGTTCGCGCCCTCACGGGTCGTTCGGCGCGTCGACGGACATGATCGACGCGCAGGGCAGCGAAGGGGGATGCCGGAGATCGAGGGGCGCGGTTTCGACACCCCCTCGCCTCAAGGAAGCGACTCTCTTTGCCGCGGCGGGCACAGCCTTAGTGACAGCCCCTATCGGCCACGAGCCGTCTTTTCACCAGTGACCGGTGCGGCTGAGCATAGGAGGCCGATCAGTGGCATGCTGTCCTGGGATAGCGATCGCCCGCCCGCTGCCATTGGGCGAGCTCGCAGACCCACCTGCAGGATCAAGCGCGAGCGGCAGCCAGATGATGCCTCAGGCGCGACCCAGGGACGCTCCGCGTGCGGCTTCCGCGCTGATCTCTTGTCCACGCCCTCAGTCGCCTGGAGAAGGATCTGAGTGACGGCCAAGACCGTGGATCGCGGCGCATGCCGCAAGGCGGCTTCGAAGCTGGCTGAAGCTGCGCCGCATGCGTTCGATCGCTTCTACCGCAACTTGAGTTCGGTTGCCTGCGTATGATCTCGCAAGCCCGTTCAATCCATGCTCGCGACGGACCGCGGCTTGTTTCCAATCAAAGCGGGCCTGCCGCAGCCTCAGGAGCTCAGAGCTACGTCTGATCCGATCCGCGTAGCAACTGATGATAACCCTTCTCAGACATCCACCTCGCCCGCGCCAGATGGCTATCGAAGGCGCGGCGGGCACGCTGGGGTTCGTTGACCGGATCGATGTGCAAGACGAGCCGGGCAACCTCCTCCCAGTCCGCGCCCTCGGATGCTGCATCCAGAAGGCGGAGATAGGTCACAGCATGTTCTTCATCATAGGCTGTCAGAACGGAATCAGTCGGCGCGAGGTCGGCGACAGCGGGATCGAGCGGCGGAATGGGCATTGGTCAGAACCTGTTCGGAGCGAACACAACCTGTCGACCTGAAAAAGCAGCACGGACCCCGTCGAGATCCAGGCACGAGACCGCTTTCCAAACGTCTTCAGCTGTCGCTCCCGCGTGAGAGAAAGATGTCCGTGTTGAAATGCCGGCAAAGCCGGAGCTGTTTGAGAAGACAATTCGACGCGTCTTTGCCGCCACCATGAAGTGCTTGCGTCTAATCCAAGGCGTTTTGCTGCAAGCGCTCGCTCACGCTTGGCTCTTAGCCTGCGTTCGTGTAGCCGACGCACGTCCACATTTCATCTTGAGAATAATACTCACGGCCGATGTTGCCAAAGCGCCGGCGACGGTCGCGAATTCCCGCGCGGGGAGGGCTGACGATCGGTATCTGAGAACCGTCTTTCCAAATGGAGTTCCGTAAGCGGCAGAGCGGCCACGACCTCTCGCCGCCAAACAGGAGCGCACAGCGCTGTGCAATCCAGCTCTCGATCGGGCTCGAGACCAAGGTCTCCCGTTCAGGTTCCCGAACCGCCCGGCCCAGAGATTGAGGACGGCGATGTAGTTGCACCCAAGGCGTAGCGGCTTCACTTTCAGCCGCCGGACTGGAATCAATGCGGCATGCCTACACTCACCCGTCGCCGCGATCCGCACTCGCCAAACGAGACCTGGCGCATTTACTTCGGAGACGTCGAGGCTGGAACGATTGCAGAGCGCCCCGAAGGCCCCTCCGGTTCGCCCGTCTGGCAGTGGTTCTGCGGCTTCTATCCAGGCAGTCACCCAGGCGAGCAACAGCTCGGCGGCGCCAGCACCTATGAGCAGGCGCGCGACGCGTTCCAGGCAGCATGGAACGTCTTCCTATCGAATCGGTCACAGCAAGATTTCGACGAATGGCGCCAGCACCGGGCCTTCGTCGCCTGGAAGGATCAGATGCGGGAGGCCGGATGTCCTCAGCCAACCCAAACCAAGTCAGGTCGCTCGCGCTGCTTCTGCGGCGCGGTGATCGACCTGAAGACAAGTACCGAGCACATCTACTCTCACCACATGCCGACCGCGAGACGCTTGGTTCCGGGATCATCTTGACGATGTGCAATCTCTACTCGATCACCACCAACCAGGCCGCGATCGCCGCGCTCTTTCGGATCGTTCGCCAGTTCGCGGGCAATCTCCCCTCGATGCCGGGCGTCTTCCCCGACTATCCGGCTCCGATCATTCGCGGCACCGGAGACGACCGCGAGATGATGATGATGCGGTGGGGAATGCCGCCACCTCCGCGGACTGGCGGGCCACCCGTGACCAACATCCGCAACACGTCGTCTCCGCATTGCCGCGGCTGGCTCAAGCCCGAGAACCGGTGCCTCGTGCCTTTCAACAGCTTCGCCGAATATGCGCCTGAGCCGAACCCGGAGACGAAGAAGAAGGACGTGGTCTGGTTTGCCTTGTCTGATGATCGCCCCTTGACCAGCTTCGCGGGCATTTGGACCGAGTTCAAAGGCGACCGCGGCACGAAATCCAAGCCGCTGCCAGGCCCTCATTTGGTCTACGGCTTCCTGACCACGGAGCCCAACGCCGTGGTCGCACCTATCCACCCCAAGGCGATGCCGGTCATCCTGACGACCGAAGAAGAGAGGGAGGTCTGGCTGCGTGCGCCATGGAACGAGGCCAAGGAGCTGCAACGTCCATTGCCCGATGGCGCGCTCGAGATCGTCGCACGCGGGCCGGCCAAGGAAGATATACCTGCGGCCTGAACGAGCCGGCGGATTGCACAAAGACGGGCTCGCCTTGCGCCCCAATCCTACAGCTCCCGGCGACAACCTTTTCCGCGTCCGAGACTCGAAGCGCTCGCTCGTGTGGAGTCATCGGGCGGCGTTGTAGCGTCGCTGCCGCGAAGCTGACGGAACCAAAGGAAAACGATTCTAGACCACGCGGCACGGCTTCGGACAGCCGGACTGCAAGACGATCGGTCGCGCTCAAAGTGGTCGGGCCCGGCCAAGCATCGCGGAGGTGAGCCTGCCAGATTTCGGCATCTACACGACGAGCTCCCGATCCGCAGCCTCGTGCGTCCGGCCGAAGGTCGGAATGAATGATCGCCGCGGGGCGAACGCCTACCACGATAGAGGGAATCGAAGCCACCTTACGCGAGGCGCCGCTTGCTCCTGGGAACCTCTTTGCCCTGGGATCTTCTTTGAAGAGAAGGTGCGGCAATCAGCCGCCAGGGCATGGAGCACGAAAGAGCAGCCGCAGGAGCGCCGCTTTGCGGCGCGGGACCGACTGCGATCGCGAGACCGGTCAAGAGGGCAGCCGCAGGAGCGTCAGCATGCGACGGCGAAGCCGGGACGCGGGACCGACTGCCCCCGGCGAGCGATCCATCATGATGCGCCAGGGATGAAAGCCGAATGGCGGAGACGCGTCCATACTTGCTAGCGACTCCGTTCACGACAGCCCGGCCGGCGCGACCCTTTTACCATCTTCACCCTCGATCTGCCCTTTAGAACACGCGCGATTATGTCCCGCTGCCGAACCCGCTCTCAGGGATCTGGCAGAACAGCAAGCCGTAGGCTTCGGCGGACATACCCATCCTGCCCTCGATGGGCAAAGCTATGGGTCGATCAGGGCACCGGGGTGTGAACCCGGTTCGCCTCGCCAGACGTGCTTCGGTCCTCCATCCACACACAGTACGCCAGCATGGCCTAGCAATCGGCAGAGCCAATCCATTTCTGGTTTAGTGGCCACCTTTCGGTGCCCCACGTAGCCGAGACGTGGCAATGTCGCTGCTGAGAAGGACGGCGGCCCGACAATGATGAGTGACGGCCGCGTATCGATTGGGAGGCAGGGCACTAAAGCGACTCCCTTAGCATCGTTGCGCTTGGGTCGACGACGAATAGACACCTCGGCACCTTTCTGAGTCGAGTGCGTGCGCGTCAACGGCATGCCGCGCGACTATTTCAGGAGCGCTGAGATGGCCCGGCCGAGAGCCCGATTCGAGACGTCGCCTCGCGGATCTTCTCGGTTGGCGCTCGCGACGTCCGCTCCCGGAGCGGACTGGAAGCAGGCGTCAAAGGACCATAGGAACGCTTTTGACCCACTACGGACGCCAAGGGTGCTCCCAGAATCACCCCCGATCAAATGGGACCGACTTAGTGATGAATTAACCCTGGTTTGCTGCCGCTAACGCACTCGTCGCAATAGCCAACAGTACTCTGGTGTAATATCGCGTCTTATTATCTACTCCGCTGAAGGATTTCCCTCGTGCGATTTTACGTTTTGCTTAGGGGAGAGCGCTTTGTTTCACGGCAGGAAGAACTTCGTCCAAGCATGGAGGAATGGCCGGCGACGCTCGGATTCTATACGACACGAGTAGTGGATGCCCTGGATGTCGAACGAGCGATAGAGAAAGCGATCACTGAAGTTTACCGAGACAAACGACTTTGCTTATTCTCTTTCGTGGATACTGGGGTGGTCGTGCCAGAAGAAGTGCATCGAGTTAGCTGGTTCTATCGGCGCCTTTTCCCGCCGCGCGGGTTTACGTTCATCGTAGAGGACTCCGAGGCAGCTCTGGCCCACCGGTAAGAGACACCACCCTCAATGTCGAGGGCCGGGTCTTCCCAATTTCCGGTTCTGGCCCATCTCGGGCGCCCCAGCCAGCGCCGGGGATGTCTGCTGCTGACCCTGGCTGTGTGAAAACGCTGCGCGGCTGTTATGATTCTCCAGTGATTCTTTTGGGGGAATCGATGAGGCGCTT
>NZ_JAUETB010000012.1:0-214241 GCF_032484495.1 Bradyrhizobium sp. SZCCHNS3052
GTGTACCTAGGAGGGCGGGCTTTCTTCCAAGATGGAAAGGAGTGCGACCGCGCCGGCCACCGAGAGTATGATCTTGTGAGAGTGGAGAAGCGCGTCTAGGGCGTGACTCGATACGCTAGCCCCCATGAGGAGCACCAAAGGAAACAGGGCGGCCCCATGAGCTACAGCCTGACCGGTCTCTCTTGAGATATATCGTTGACCGGGCTCACGGTGACACTCATAGGCAGCGTAAGCGACGGCAACAAGTAGGGTCAACACGTCAACCCAGTTGCCGTCAAATACACCTACGAGGTCAGCCCACCCCCCTCCCCAGCCCTCCCCCACAAGGGGGGAGGGAGCCGAGTGCGCCGCGCGGACAGGTCTGGGCCAATTCGGGCAGGGGGCTGCTCATGCTGAGCCTCATCGCCAAGCGCCTCGCGTTCGCGATCCCGTCGCTGATCGGCGTCGTGATCGTCACCTTCCTGCTCACGCGCGCCTTGCCCGGCGATCCCGCGGCGTATTTTGCCGGCCCCGCCGCCACCAAGGAGGCGGTGGAGCAGATCCGCAAGAAGCTCGGCTTCGACAAGCCGCTGGTCGAGCAGTTCTTCCGCTACACCGTCGATCTCGCCCATGGCGATCTCGGCAGTTCGCTGACCACAGGCCAGCCGGTCGCCAGCGAGATTCGCAACCGACTGCCGGCCTCGGCCGAGCTGACCTTGCTCGGTCTGTTGGTATCCGTCGCGATCGCGCTGCCGCTCGGTGTGCTCGCGGCGACGCGGCCGGGGTCGTGGATCGACCATACCTGCCGTATCGTCACGACCGCGGGCGTCTCGCTGCCGGTGTTCTTCACCGGGCTGGTGCTGGTGTATGTGTTCTACTTCCGGCTCGGCTGGTCACCGGCGCCGCTCGGCCGGCTCGACGTGTTTTATAGCGCGCCGGACCCCGTGACCGGCTTCTACCTCATCGATACGCTGATCGCGCGTGACGGCGAGGCGTTCCGCTCGGCGCTGAGCCAGTTGATCCTGCCCGCCGCGACGTTGGCGATCTTCTCGCTGGCTCCGATCGCGCGCATGACGCGGGCCTCGATGCTGTCGGTGCTGTCGTCGGAATTCGTCCGCACGGCGCGCGCCTCGGGCCTGTCGCCCGCGACGGTCACCGTGACCTATGCGTTCCGCAACGCCATGCTGCCGGTCATCACCACGCTATCGATGGTGTTCTCCTTCCTGCTCGGCGCCAACGTGCTGGTGGAGAAGGTGTTCGCCTGGCCCGGCATCGGCTCCTATGCGGTCGAGGCGCTGATCGCCTCCGACTTCGCGCCGGTGCAGGGCTTCGTGCTGACGATGGCGATCATGTACGTCGTCCTCAACCTCGTCATCGACATTCTCTATGGCGTCATCGATCCCCGCGTGAGGCTGGAAGGATGAGCACTGTCGCGCCGACCGTCGAGCCTGCCGCCGTTCCCTCGCGGACGTCGGGACTGACAGCCCTGATCGGCCACACGCGCTATGTCCTGGCCGAGAACAAGGTGACGGGCTTCGCCTTCGGCCTCCTGGTCGTGATCCTGTTTGCAGCCATCTTCGGCCCGTGGATCGTGCCCTATGATCCGCTGGCCAGCGACACCGCGTCCGCGCTAAAGCCGCCGTCGGCGGCGCATTGGTTCGGCACCGATCAGCTCGGCCGCGACATCTTCAGCCGCGTTGTGGTCGCGACCCGGCTCGACACCTTCATCGCGATCGCCTCGGTCGCGCTGGTGTTCTTCCTGGGCGGTCTCGCCGGCGTCGCCGCCGGCTTCTTCGGCGGCTGGACCGATCGCATCGTCGGCCGCATCGCCGACACGATCATGGCGTTCCCGCTGTTCGTACTGGCGATGGGCATCGTCGCCGCGCTCGGCAACACCGTGCAGAACATCATCATCGCCACCGCGATCGTGAATTTCCCGCTCTATGCGCGCGTGGCACGCGCCGAGGCCAATGTCCGCCGCAACGCCGGCTTCGTGCAGGCGGCACGGCTGTCGGGCAACAGCGAGCTGCGCATCCTGCTCGGCCACATCCTGCCGAACATCATGCCGATCATGATCGTGCAGATGTCGCTGACCATGGGCTACGCCATCCTCAATGCCGCAGGCCTGTCGTTCATCGGCCTCGGCGTGCGGCCGCCGACGGCGGAATGGGGCATCATGGTTGCCGAGGGCGCCTCGTTCATGGTGTCGGGCGAATGGTGGATCGCGCTGTTCCCGGGTCTCGCGCTGATGATCGCGGTGTTCTGCTTCAACCTGCTCGGCGACGGCCTGCGCGACATCGTCGACCCGCAGCGCAGGACGTAAGGCGATGAGCGCACCACAAAACGACTCCGTCATTGCCGGGCTTGACCCGGCAATCCATCCCTTCAAGAACACCTTCGTCAGTGTGATGGACGCGCGGGCCTTCGCCGCGCCGAAGGGGCTTCGGCCCCGCAGGCGGGTCAAGCCCGCGTATGACGGTCGTAACAAGCGGAGCCACGGATGACCGCCCAGCCGCTGCTCGACGTTCGCGATCTCACGGTCGAATTCTCCACCCGCCGCGGTATCGTCAAGGCGGTGCAGCATGTCGACATCTCCGTCGCCAAGGGCGAGACGCTCGCGATCGTCGGCGAATCCGGCTCGGGCAAGTCGGTGACGTCCTATGCGGTGATGCGCATCCTCGACCGCGCCGGGCGCATCGCCGAGGGATCGGTGATGTTCTCCGGCGTGGACGTCAGGGCGGCCGAGGAAAGCGCGATGCGCGATCTGCGCGGCCGCGAGATCTCGATGATCTTCCAGAACCCGCGCGCGGCCCTCAATCCGATCCGGAAAGTGGGCCAGCAGATCGAGGATGTGCTGAAGCAGCACGTCCAGGCGGCCGCGACCGATCGCGCCGAGAAGGCGATCGCCGCGCTCGAGCAGGTCAAGATCGCCCGCCCGCGCGAGCGCTACCACGCCTATCCGTTCGAATTGTCCGGCGGCATGTGCCAGCGCGTCGTCATCGCGCTGGCGCTGGCCTGCAACCCGCAGCTCCTGATCGCCGACGAGCCGACCACCGGTCTCGACGTCACCACGCAGAAGGCGGTGATGGACCTCGTCGTCGAGCTGACCAAGAGCCGGGGCATGTCGACGATCCTGATCACGCATGATCTGGGTCTCGCCGCTGCCTATTGCGATCGCGTCGTGGTGATGGAGAAGGGCCGGGTGGTCGAGACCGCCAGGGCCGCCGACGTCTTCGCCAACCCGCAGCATCCCTATACACGCAAGCTGATGCGCGCGACGCCGCGCCTCGGCGTGTCCTTGCGCGATCTGCTGCCGGAGGAGGATGTGGCAGCCCCACCACACACAGCCTCCGTCATGGCCGGGCTTGACCCGGCCATCCATCCATCTTCGCAAGAGTCGCTCCAGGTGATGGACCCCCGGGTCAAGCCCGGGGGTGACGAGCGGAGTGCGGAGGGCGAGCGGAGTGCGAGCAGCGCCAAGCCGCTTCTCCTCGTCGACAAGCTGGTCAAGGAATATCCGCGCCAGGGCGCTTCGGCCACGTTGTCGAAACTGTTCGGACGGAGGCCGGCGGTCGAGCCGGAGATGTTCCGCGCCGTCGACGGCATCAGCTTCACGGTCGGTCATGGCGAGAGCGTTGGCCTAGTCGGCGAATCCGGCTGCGGCAAGTCGACGACGTCGATGATGGTGATGCGGCTGCTCGACCAGACCTCGGGGCGCATCAGCTTCGATGGCGAGGAGATCGGCAACATCCTGCCGCAGGCCTTTGCCCGGCTGCCGCTGCGCAGCCGCATCCAGATGGTGTTCCAGGATCCGACCGACAGCCTCAATCCGCGCTTCACCGCGGCGCGTGCCATCGCCGATCCGATCCTGCAGCTCGGCGACATCAAGGGCCGCGACGCGCTTCGTGCCCGCTGCGAGGAGCTCGCCACCATGGTCGGCCTGTCGCTCAATCTGCTCGATCGCTTTCCGCACCAATTGTCGGGCGGCCAGAAGGCGCGCGTCGGCATTGCGCGCGCCATCGCACTGCACCCGAAGCTGGTCATCCTCGACGAGCCCACGGCGGCGCTCGACGTCTCCGTGCAGGCGGTCGTGCTCAATCTCCTGCAGGACCTCAAGCGGCAGTTAGGTATGAGCTATCTGTTCGTCTCCCATGATTTGAATGTCGTGCGGCTGTTGTGCGATCGTGTGATCGTGATGCGGTCGGGTCGAATCGTCGAGGAAGGCACCTCCGAACGTGTGCTAGGTCATCCGCAGGATGACTATACGCGGGAGTTGCTGACGGCGATTCCGCACCCGCCATTGCCGGCGCATTGAGCGTGAAAGCTTGAGGAGAAAAGCTGATGGCGGAGCCATTGGACGATTACATCGACGCCGTCGGGCGTGCATTGGCTCTGCCGATCGAGGACGCTTGGCGCCCGGCTATCCGCGCCAATCTCGAGGTCTCGCTGAAGATGGCGAAGCTGGTCGACGAATTCTCCCTGCCTGATGAAGCCGAGCCTGCCAGTGTCTTCACCGCTTAGTTCTCCCGAGATGACCGCGAGCGCCGTCGCCGCCGCGGTCGCCACCGGCAAGCTCTCGGCCGTCGAGGCTACCGACGCCGCGCTGGCGCGGATTGTGGCCCGCGATGGCGTGCTCAACTCGTTCACGGATGTGACCGCCGAGCGGGCGCGTGCGAAGGCGCGTGCGGTGGATGCCGACATCGCGGCGGGCAAGCCCGTCGGCCCGCTCGCCGGCGTGCCGTTCGCGGTGAAGAACCTGTTCGACGTCGCGGGGCTGCCGACCCGCGCCGGCTCCAAGATCAACCGTGATCGAGCGCCCGCGACGCGCGACGCGACGCTGATCGAGCGCATGGAGGCGGCCGGCGCCGTCCTCGTCGGTGCGCTCAACATGGGCGAATACGCCTACGACTTCACCGGCGTGAACGTGCACGACGGCCCGTCGCGCAATCCGCATGATCCGACGCGGATGAGCGGCGGTTCGTCGGGCGGCTCCGGCAGCGCCGTCGGCGGCGGCCTGGTGCCGATCGCGCTGGGCTCCGACACCAACGGCTCGATCCGTGTGCCGTCGTCGTTCTGCGGCATCTTCGGCCTCAAGCCGACCTATGGCCGGCTGTCGCGGGCGCGCTCGTTTCCGTTCGTCATGAGCCTGGATCATCTCGGTCCGTTCGCACGCTCGGTCGAGGATCTCGCGCTCGCCTATGACGTGATGCAGGGACCAGATCCCGACGATGCGGCGTGCACCACGCGCGCGCCGGAGCCGGTCTCAGCTTCGCTGTCGCAAGGGCTCGATGGCCTGCGCATCGCCATTGCCGGCGGCCACTTTCAGAAGAACCTGTTTCCGGAGGCCGCCGAAGCGGTCAGCCGCGTGGCGACCGCGCTCAAGGCGACCGACGTCGTCGAGGTGCCCGAAGCCGCGCGTGCTCGCGCCGCGGCCTATGTCATCAGCACGACCGAAGGCGCCTCGCTGCATCTCGACCGCTTGCGCAAGCAGCCGCAGGATTTCGATCCGGCGGTGCGCGATCGGCTGATTGCGGGGGCGATGATTCCGGCACCGATGGTCGACCGCGCGCAGAAGTTTCGCCGCTGGTACCGCGCTCGGGTGCTCGAGCTGTTCAAGTCCGTCGACGTGCTGATCGCCCCCGCCACGCCCTGCGTTGCACCCAAGCTCGGGCAGGCGACCTTCGTGCTCGACGGCGTCGAGCTGCCGGTGCGTGCCAATATCGGCATTCATACCCAGCCGATCTCGTTCATCGGGCTTCCCGTCGTCGCCGTCCCGATTCCGCTCGCGCCGATGCCCATCGGCGTGCAGATCATCGCGGCGCCCTGGTGCGAACATGTCGCATTGCGTGTGGCCCACGCCTTGCAGCAGCTTGGCGTCGCCGCTGCGCCGGCCCCGCGAGGAGTTCTGGAGAATGGAAGTCGATCTGCCTGACGTCGTCGCGGAAGTCACCGCGCAGTTCCAGCGCTACGAACAGGCGCTGGTCGGCAACGACGTTGCCGTGCTCGACGAGCTGTTCAAGCAGGACTCCCGCACGCTGCGCTACGGCATCGGCGAGAACCTCTATGGCTACGGCGAGATCGCTGCATTTCGCGCCGCGCGCTCGCCGGCTGGACTGATGCGGCGGACCGCGCGCACCGTGATCACCACGTACGGCCGTGACGCCGCGGTCGCCTCGACGCTGTTCTATCGCGACACCGCGCCCGGCAAGGTCGGACGCCAGATGCAGACCTGGGTCCGGTTTCCGGAAGGCTGGAGAATCGTTGCTGCCCATGTCAGCATCATCGATGAAGCAAAGGGCGGCTAAGGATGAGCCTGGACGATCTACCGCCGCGAACGCGCCAGCGGTCCGCCCGCGACTTGGAGATCAAGCGCATCGACCGCGCGCCGCCTGCCGTCGCGAAAATTACGCGCGCCGAGGAGCTGCGCCTGCAGCTGGCCGATGAGATCGTGCGCGGCGCGCTGGCGCCGGGCGCGCCGCTGGACGAGACCGAGATCGCCAAGCGCTTCAACGTCTCGCGCACGCCGGTGCGCGAAGCGCTGCGTCAATTGGCGACTTCCGGGCTGATCGAGGCGCGTGCACATCGCGGCGCTGTCGTGGCGCGGCCGTCGGCCGACCGTCTCACCGGCATGTTCGAGGCGATGGCCGAGCTCGAGGGCCTGTGCGCTGGTCTCGCGGCGCAGCGCATGACGCCGGTCGAGCGGCAGCGGCTGGAAGCCATCCACGAGGAGCTGCGCAATCTCAGCCACGCCGGCAACCCCGAGCGCTTCCACGAGGTGAACGAGCGCTTCCACAACGCGATCTATGCCGGCGCGCACAATGCCTACATCGCCGAGATCACCTTGGCGACGCGGGTGCGCGTGCAGCCGTTCCGCCGCGCCCAGTTCCGCAATCTCGGCCGCCTCGCCAAGTCGCATGCCGAGCACGACCGCGTCGTCGTGGCCATCCTGCGCGGCGACAAGGCCGGCGCGGCGAGTGCCATGAAGGCGCACATCGAGCTGGTGCGCGGCGAATACGAGATCTACGCGGTGTCGGTATAGCTAAGCTCGCCGTCTGCCGGGTTGCCGTCATTGCCCGCGCAGCAATCCAGAGGCCCGACCGCAGCTCTGGGATTGCTTCGCTGCGCTCGCAGTGACGAAGTCGCGAGGCGATCAGCTTTTCTGCGCCATATACGCGCGCCAGCCGCCGAACTTCGAGATGTCGCGCGCGCCATCGAGGGCGGCAGGCTCGACAAGGAAGCCCTTGGCGCTGCGGCCGTTGGCGAGCCGGATGGTGCCGATCGACAATGGCGGCGGGATGAGGTTGACGAATTTGCCGAAGCTCGCGGCCGACAGCGCCCAGAGCTCGACGGCCATTGCCGTGCCCTGGCCGTCGCCGATCCGCAGCATGCCGGGCTTGGGCGGCGTGGTCGACAGCGCGTAGAGCTTGTAGTCAGGCGCGGTGGTCGTCGCCTCGAGCAGACGTCCGCCGAGGCTGGTCAGCTCGTGGTTCAATGCCATCCCTGAGAGATGCGCGCCGACGACGACGACGGCGATCTCGTCGCCATGCAGTGCGGGAGACACGGGAGCGAGCGGCGGCAGCGGGACCGGCTTGGCGCCGACCGGCAGCGCCGTGTCGGCATGGAAGGCGCGCCCGAGACTGGCGAGCGCCGCATCGCGGCCGGCTGGCGCCAGTAGGGTGATGCCGAACGGGACGCCGTCGCTGCGCATCGCAGCCGGCACCGCAAGCCCGCAGAGATCGAGCAGGTTGACGAAGTTGGTGTAGGTGCCGAGCCGGCTGTTGAGCTCGATCGGATTGGCGAGCACATCCGCGGTGGTGTAGGCGGTCGGCGCCGTCGGCAGCACCAGCGCGTCGATATCGGCGAAGGTACGCTCGGCCACCTTGCGCAGCGCCTGCAGACGATAAAGCGCGGCAAAGGTGTCGGCCGCGCTGCCGCGCGCGCCGCCGATGGTGATCTCGCGCGTCACGGGGTGGATCGCATCGGGATCGGAGGCGAGCAGATCGCGGATCACGAGATAGCGCTCGGCGACCCAGGGGCCTTCATAGAGCAGCCGCGCGGTCTCGTAGAACGGCTCGAGGTCGAACTCGACCAGCTCGGCGCCAAGCTTGACGAAGCGCGCGGCGGCAGCGCCATAGGCGGCGTCCGCCGCCTTGTCGCCGAAGAAGATCAATTGCCCGGGGCGGGGAATGCCGAGCTTCACGCCCTCGGGAAATGCCGTCACGGCCCCAAGCGGCCGGTCGCGCGAGAACGGATCGAGCGGATCCGGCGCCGCCAGCACCGAGAGCGCCGCGACGGCGTCGTCGACCGTCAGCGAGAACACCGAAATGCAGTCGAGCGTGCGGCAGGCCGGCACCAGGCCGGACGTCGAGATCATGCCGAGGCTCGGCTTCAGGCCGACGATGTTGTTGAGCATTGCCGGCACGCGGCCGGAGCCCGCAGTATCCGTCCCGAGTGCGAGCGGCACGAGACCCGCGGAGACGGCGACCGCCGAGCCCGAGCTCGATCCGCCCGGAACGAGATCGGCGCGCACCGGATTTTTCGGAATGCCATAGGGCGAGCGCACGCCAACGAGGCCGGTGGCGAACTGGTCGAGATTGGTCTTGCCGATGATGATCGCGCCGGCCGCGCGCAGCCGCGCCACCGCGGTGGAATCGCGAGATGGCGTGTAGGCGAAGGCGGGGCAGGCGGCGGTGGTCGGCAGGCCCGCCACGTCGATATTGTCTTTCACCGCGACGGGCACGCCGTAGAGCGGCAGCGATCTGTCCCTGTCGGCGAGGGTTTCGGCCTCCGCGAGCGCGTCCTTCTCGCCGCGCAGGCTGATGAAGATGGCGGGGTCGTTGTGCGCGCGGATCCCGGCGTAGCAGCGCGCGATCGTGTCGCTTGGCGTTGTCAGGCCGGCGCGATGGGCGGCGACGATCTCGGCAATGGTCTCGGTCACGCGGCGCTCCGCGTCTCGTCCGAGCCCAAACTCTGGCCTGCCATTTCCTTGCGCTCCGCTTCGCCCAATCCGGCTGCGAACGTAGCAAGCCATGTGCCATTGTGTACACGGCGAGGATGCGGGCCTGATAAGGAAAAATCTTGAGAGTCAGTGGGTTGCTGTGCCATCCGACAGGCCGTCGGGCGGTCGGATGTGGTTGCCGAAGGCGATTTGCCTAATTGGTGAGCAGGCCGGGCGCCGCAGCCGCCTAGTACCCGCGCCGATCGGCATCCCCGCCCGTGATGCGCGCAAGTCGTGCCTCGGTGGCCGAGCTGGCGCCACGGGCTGTCCGGAACGATGCAGACGTCGGGCGGCTCACCGTGGCTCCCGACGATGGCGCGTCGTCAGCCCCGCTGGGGAAGAACAGCAGCGCAACGCTGAGGCCGAGATTGACCAGGGCGCCCACCCACGTGCCGTGGTGCGATGATGTCGCCGCGTATTCGGGAAATCGGCCGGCGATCACGTAGTCCAGCACCATGACGGCGATCCAGGCCGGGATCACACAGACCGGGTCCCAGCCGATGTCGCGAAAGCGCATCGCCTGCAGCATCAGGTTCGCCACCAGGCACAGACCGATCAGCACCACGATCGGCAGGCTCACCGTCAGCTCCGACGTCTGCGGGGCGAGGGCGGCAAGACCGACGGCCACAACCACGATCAGGACCACCGAAACCAGCGCAAGACCGAGCGCGGCGAGAAAATATTGCAGACGGCCGAGACGCGCATTGAAACCGAAAATGAACCCCAACATCCGCCTCTCCCCGCAGGCCGCGCCGCAATCGGGAGCGCAGCCGACACGGCATATCAGGGCGAAATTGCCGCGCGCCTTCGCCGATAGTTAGAATTTGAAGGACCGAGTGCGGCGGCGCTTTCGCGCTGCGGGATCTCATGCGGCTGAAAATATATCGTTGCTAAAGCAACTAATCTGTGGAACGATCGACCCGATCAGCAACGGAGGCGCGGGATGATCCGCGTCTCGAAGAAGGGACGGGAACGTCATGCGCAGCCTGCTCGCCGCAGGCGCGGTCGCTTGCGCGCGCGCCAACAGATTGCCGCAGCAGACGGGGCAGCCGTTCGGCGGCTCGTGCCTGAGCGGCTCAGCTCGCGCCCGTGACGGCGTCGAGATTGTCGTGGATTCGGCGCAGCAGGGTGATCAGGACTTCCCGCTCATCCTTGTCGAGACAGGCGAGCAGGCGCCGCTCGCGTTCCAGCGCGGCGACGATGACCTTGTCGTGCGTCGCGCGGCCCTTGGCCGTCAGCGAAATCGAATGGCTGCGGCCGTCCTCCGGGTCGTTGCGGATCGCGATCAGGCCGCGACTCTTCATCAGCGCCAGGGTGCGGCTGACCGGCCCCTTGTCGAAGCCGATCACGCTGCAGATGCGCGAGGCCGGGATGCCCGGCTCGATCGCCAGCAGCGACATGATCCGCCATTCGGTGACGTTGACGCCGAAATTGCGCTGATAGAACGCGGTGGCGCTGTTCGACAGCTTGTTGGCGATGAAGGTGATGAAGGCCGGCACATAGCGGTCGAGATCGAGCGTGAGGCCGTGCCCCTCAGCTTCGCGCGGCTGCGCCTTGCGCGGCGTCCCGGATTTCTCGCTCATGATCCCCAGCGTCCATGCATCGCCACTCATACGGATACGAAAAGCCGCATGACAAGGCCAAACTTCGGGAGCTCCGCATGAACCCAACAGGTCTTTCCCCCGCTGCCGGCGTGGCGCCGGTCATCCCGCACCTCGCCATCGACCCGTTCTCGTATGAATTCTTCGACGATCCCTATCCAGCGCATCAGGAGATGCGCGAGGCCGGCCCCGTCATCCATCTGGACGCGTGGAACGTCTACGGCGTCGCCCGCTA
Organism: Bradyrhizobium sp. SZCCHNS3052; assembly: GCF_032484495.1. NCBI lineage: Bacteria > Pseudomonadati > Pseudomonadota > Alphaproteobacteria > Hyphomicrobiales > Nitrobacteraceae > Bradyrhizobium > Bradyrhizobium sp. SZCCHNS3052. The sequence continues at coordinate 10,814 of NZ_JAUETB010000012.1, forward strand.
CGCCGAGGTCTATGCCGTCCTCAACGATCCCCAGACGTTCTGCTCCAGCCGCGGCGTGGGCTTGAGCGACTTCGCCAAGGAGAAGCCGTGGCGGCCGCCGAGCCTGATCCTTGAGGCGGATCCGCCGGCGCATACGCGCACCCGCGCCGTGCTGAGCAAGGTGCTGTCGCCCGCCGTCATGAAGCGGCTGCGCGACGGCTTCATGGTAGCGGCCGAGGCCAAGATCGACGAGCTTGTAGGCCGGGGCTCGTTCGATGCCATCCCCGATCTCGCCGAGGCCTATCCGCTGTCGGTGTTTCCCGATGCGCTCGGGCTGAAGCCGGAGGGGCGCGAGCATCTCATTCCCTATGCGAGCCTGGTGTTCAACGCGTTCGGTCCGCCGAATGAGCTGCGCCAGCAGGCGATCGAGCGCTCGGCGCCACACCAGGCCTATGTCACGGAGCAGTGCCAGCGCGACAATCTCACGCCCGGCGGCTTCGGTTCCTGCATCCACGCCTTCAGCGACAGCGGCGAGATCACGCCGGCCGAGGCGCCGTTGCTGGTGCGCTCGCTGCTGTCGGCCGGCCTCGACACCACCGTCTACGGCATCGGCGCCGCGGTGTATTGCCTGGCGCGCTTCCCCGATCAATGGGCGCGGCTGCGCGCCGATCCGTCGCTGGCGCGCAACGCGTTCGAGGAGGCCGTGCGGTTCGAAAGCCCGGTGCAGACCTTCTTCCGAACCACCACGCGTGACGTCGAACTCGGCGGCGTCACGATTCCCGAGGGCGAGAAGGTGCTGATGTTCTTAGGTAGCGCCAATCGCGACCCGCGCCGCTGGGAGCAGCCGGACAGCTACGACATCACCCGAAAAGTATCCGGCCATGTCGGCTTCGGCTCGGGCATCCACATGTGCGTCGGCCAGCTCGTCGCGCGGCTCGAAGGCGAGGCGGTGCTGACGGCGCTCGCCCGCAAGGTCGGGAGCGTCACGATGAGCGGCGAGCCGAAGCGCCGCTACAACAACACGCTGCGCGGGCTGGAGAGCCTGCCGGTCACCTTTACTCCAGCCTGAGCTGTACCATGACCACGATCACCTTCATCCATCCCGACAACCGCAGCGAAAGCGTGGAGGCCGAGGACGGCGCCAGCGTCATGCTGGCGGCGCTGACCCACGGCATCGACGGTATCGTCGCCGAATGCGGCGGCAACGCCGTCTGCGCCACCTGCCACGTCTATGTCGACGACGCCTGGACCGGGAAGCTCGATCCCGTGTCCGACGATGAGGATGCGCTGCTGGACGGCACCGCAACCGAACGGCGGCCGAACAGCCGGCTGTCCTGCCAGATCAAGGTGCAGCCGGCGCTGGCCGGACTGGTGGTGCGCATTCCGGATCGGCAGAGCTGATTTCGCAACTGGAGACGATCTCCAGTCGCAACGACAACAATCAAACAAGCAACACACGGGGAAGGACATCATGAAGCAGCTGAATTCGTGCGCGCTGGCGCTGGTCGCAATAGTCTGCCTTGCAGGCGCGGCGCGGGCCGGCGAGATCTCGGACAATGTCGTACGCGTCGGCGTGCTCAACGACATCTCCGGCATCTTCCAGGACACCAACGGCATGGGCTCGGTCGAGGCCGCGCGCATGGCGGCGGAGGATTTCAACGGCGGCGGTAAAGGCATCAAGGTCGAGATCGTCTATGCCGATCACCAGAACAAGGCCGACGTCGGCTCGGCGATCACGCGCAAATGGCTCGATGTCGACAAGGTCGATGCCGTCGTCGACGTGCCCAACTCGGCCGTGGGCCTCACCGTCAACGAGCTCTTGCGCAACAGCCGGATGACGTTCCTGGCGTCGTCGACCGCGAGCTCCGATCTCACCGGCAAGGCCTGCTCGCCGAACACCATCCAGTGGGTCAACGACGCCTGGGCGACCGGCAACACCACGGCGGCTGCGATGATGGGCCGCGGCGGCAAGGACTGGTACTTCATCACGGTCAACTATGCGCTCGGCCAGGGCATCGAGGCGGAGGCCACCAACTACATCGAGAAGCACGGCGGCAAGGTGCTGGGCTCGGCGAAGCATCCGCTCGGCACGACGGACTTCGCCTCGTTCCTGCTTCAGGCGCAGGGCTCGAAGGCCAAGGTGATCGGCCTGGCGAATGCCGGCGGCGACACCATCAATGCGGTCAAGCAGGCGTCCGAGTTCGGCATCCAGCAGGGCGGCCAGTCGCTGGTCGCGTTCCTGCTGTTCATCAACGACATCCATGGCATGGGCCTGAAGGCGGCGCAGGGCCTGCAACTGCTCGAGGCCTTCTACTGGGACATGGACGACGACACCCGCGCCTTCGCCAAGCGCTTCGCAGCGCGCCCCGGCATGAACGGCAAGATGCCGAGCGGCAACCAGGCGGGCGTCTATGCCTCGACGCTTGCCTATCTCAACGCGGTCGCTGCCACCGGCAGCGATGATGCCAAGGACGTCGTGCCGCAGATGAAGACGGTGAAGGGCAAGGACAAGCTATTCGGCGATGTGACGATCCGGGCCGACGGCCGCGTCGTGCACCCGATGTATCTGTTCGAGGTGAAGAAGCCGGAGGAGTCGAAATATCCGTACGACTACTATCGTCTGGTCTCGACGATTCCGGCCGAGCAGGCGTTCCGCCCGATCGCCGATGGCGGGTGTGCGCTGGTGAAGTGATGCGTTCGTGGGGTAGCGAGCAAGTGATATCCACGAGTGACATCTAGAAGTAGATGCCGCGAGAGCCGCTGCTCTTCAGTTGCTCCGTCATGCCCGGGCTTGTCCCGGGCATCCACGTCGAGCGGCGACTATCGAGCCGCGTGGATGGCCGGGACAGGCCGGCCATGACGGCGCGGGGAAGGCGACTTCCTCTCATGACCTTCTTCCCGACCCTGCCGTCTGCTGTGCTGCAGTATCCTTAACACGCACTATAGTTCTTGCCTTTGCCCGTTTCCGGGAATTATGGTGCATGGATCGATGGCGCGTAGGATCAGCACCGCGCGACGAATGCTGCGGCGAAACGCCGCCGCTGGTCGTGCTGCTGCGTGGCGGCGACAAAACAACGATAAGAACGATTTGTTTGAGGGGAGGGAAGACCATGAAGAGCTTCTGGCTGGCGAGCGCCGCAGCGCTGCTGTTTTCGAGCACCGCCTTTGCCGGCGACACCATCAAGATCGGCTTCGTCTCGACGTTCAGCGGTCCGACCGCCGTGATCGGCAACGACATGCGCAACTCGTTCGAGCTCGCGCTCGACCATCTCGGCCGCAAGATCGACGGCAAGCCGGTCGAGGTGATCTACGAGGACGACCAGCAGAAGCCTGACGTCGGCAAGCAGAAGACCGAGAAGCTGGTGCAGTCCGACAAGGTCGATTTCATCGTCGGCTACATCTGGTCGAACGTGCTGCTGGCCTCGCTCAAGACCGCGGTGGATTCCCAGACCTTTCTGATCTCGGCCAATGCCGGCCCGTCGCAGCTCGCCGGCGAATTGTGCTCTCCCTACGTGTTCTCGACATCCTGGCAGAACGACCAGACGCCCGCAGCGATGGGCCTCTACATGAACCAGAAGGGCGTCAAGTCGGTGTTCCTGATCGGGCCGAACTATGCGGCCGGCAAGGACATGCTGGCCGGCGTCAAGAGCACCTTCAGGGGCCAGGTCGTCGGCGAGGAATACACGGTGTGGCCGAGCCAGCTCGACTTCTCCGCCGAGCTCTCCAAGGCGCGCGCCTCGGGCGCCGAATCCATCTTCGTGTTCTATCCCGGCGCGGCCGGCGTGCAATTCCTCAATCAATATTCGCAGGCCGGCCTCAAGGAGAAGATGCCGCTCTACACCGCCTTCACCGTCGACGAATTGTCGCTGCCGCTGCAGAAGGACAATGCGATCGGCGTGCCCGGCGCCCAGGAATGGGTCAACGACCTGCCCAACGAGCAGAACAAGAAGTTCGTCGCCGACTACCGCAAGAAATACACCGGCCTGCGTCCGACCTATTACGGCGCCCAGGCCTACGATGCGGCCCAGCTGATCAACAGCGCCGTGGTTGCGGTCAAGGGCGACACGTCCAAGAAGGACGCGATGAAGGCCGAGATGGAGAAGGCCAACTTCAAGTCGCTGCGCGGCTCCTTCAAGTTCGGCAACAATCACATCCCGATCCAGAACTTCTACCTGCAGGACGTGGTCAAGGACACCGAGGGCCAGCTCTCGCTGAAGACGGTCGCCACCATCGTCGAGAACGACCAGGACCGCTTCCACGACAAGTGCCCGATGAAGTGAGCGAAAAGAATTCCGAGCCAGAGGACGAAACAGGCCTGGAATTTGCTTGAAGCTTAAAACATCTCCGGCCTAAGATCGGGACGGACATGGCGGCAGCGCCTGGAACGGGTTCTGCCGCCGTCTTTTTGAGCGTGAAGTGAGGGGCATGCTTCTCGTCGTCGAACAATTCCTGAACGGGCTGCAGTTTGGACTGCTGCTGTTCCTGCTGGCCGCCGGCCTGACGCTGGTGTTCGGCATCATGGACTTCGTGAACCTGGCCCACGGCTCGCTCTACATGATGGGCGCCTATTTCGCGGCGACCTTCGTGGCCTGGACCGGCAACTTCGTGCTCGGCGCCGTCATGGCACTGGGAGCCACGCTTCTGCTCGGTATCGTGCTCGAATTCACGGCACTGCGCCATCTCTATGGGCGCGATCACCTTGATCACGTGCTCGCGACGTTCGGCCTGATCCTGTTCTTCAACGAGGCCGTCCGGCTGATCTGGGGCCCGGCGGGACTGGCGCTGCCGCTGCCGTCCTGGCTCGCCTTCCCGGTCACGATCCTGCCCGGCATCCAATATCCCGCCTATCGGCTCGCGATCATCGTCGTGGCGCTGCTGGTGGCGCTGCTGCTCTATCTCGGCGTGATGCGGACGCGGATCGGCATGCTGATCCGGGCCGGCGCCTCCAACCGCGAGATGATCGGTGCGCTCGGCATCAACATCAAGCTGCTCTATACGCTGGTGTTCGGCCTCGGCGCCGCGCTCGCCGGCCTGGCCGGGCTGATGCAGGCGCCGATCCTCACGGTGCAGATCGGCATGGGCGAGAACATCCTGATCCTCGCCTTCGTCGTCATCGTGATCGGCGGCATTGGTTCGATCCGCGGCGCCTTTATCGCGGCGATCATGATCGGCCTGATCGATACCATGGGCCGCGCCTTCCTGCCCAATCTGCTGCGCCAGGTGCTGAACTCGGCAGCAGCTTCCACTGCGGCGCCGGCGATGTCGTCGATGCTGATCTACCTCCTGATGGCGATCGTGCTGGTGGCGCGGCCTGAAGGTCTGTTTCCGGCCAACCGCAGATGAAATCCTCGCTCAACGTTTCGACCATCGTGGCCATCATCGTCGTGGCCGGCCTGGTGCTGCTGCCGGTCTATTCGAACCTCTCCGGCAACATCTTCATCCTCACGCTGTTCACCCGCATCGTGATCCTGGCGCTGGCGGCCGTCAGCCTCAACCTGATCATGGGCTACGGCGGCATGATGAGCTTCGGCCATGCCGCCTATCTCGGCATCGGCGGCTACGCCGTCGGCATCCTGGCGCAGGAGGGCATCGGCTCCGGCTATGCCCAGTTCGCGGTCGCCATCGCGATTTCGGCGCTCTATGCGCTGGTCATAGGCGCGCTCTCCTTGCGTACCCGCGGCGTCTATTTCATCATGATCACGCTGGCCTTTGCGCAAATGGCCTACTACGTCGCGTCCGGCCTCGCCCGTTACGGCGGGGATGACGGGCTCACCGTCTACAAGCGCAGCGATTTCGGCGGCCTGATCAATCTCGGCAACCGCGTGCAGTTCTATTATCTCTGCCTGTTCTGCCTGCTTGCCGTCGTGGTCCTGATCTGGCGGATCGTCAATTCGCGCTTCGGCCTCGTGCTGCAGGGCCTGCGCTCCAACGAGCAGCGCATGCAGGCGATCGGCTTCCCGTCGAAGCGCTACAAGCTGGCGTGCTTCGTCATCGCCGGCATGCTCTGTGGCCTGTCCGGCGCGCTGCTTGCCAACAACACCGATTTCGTCAGCCCTGCCGTGATGTACTGGACCCGCTCCGGCGACCTCATGGTGATGGTCATCCTCGGCGGCATGGGCACCCTGATGGGGCCGGTCGTCGGCTCGGTCGTGTTCCTGGTGCTGGAAGAGGTGCTGTCGCAGATCACCGAATATTGGGCGCTGATCATGGGGCCGCTGCTGCTCCTGATCGTGCTGTTCGGCCGCGGCGGCATCATGGGCATGCTCGGGAGGTTGAACCGTGGCTGAACCTCTGCTTCGCGTCGACAATCTCGTGCGCCGGTTCGGCGGCATCGTCGCGACTGATCACGTCTGTCTCGACGTTGCCAAGGGCGAGATCCACGCCATCATCGGGCCGAACGGCGCCGGCAAGACCACGCTGATCAGCCAGCTCACCGGCCACCTGGCGCCGCATGCGGGGCGCATTTTCCTAGGGGGCCGCGACATCTCGCATTTCCCCGCCTATAAGCGCAGCGCGCTGGGGCTGGCGCGTTCGTTCCAGATCACCTCGCTGCTGACCGACTTCACCGCGGCCGACAATGTCGCGCTTGCGGCGCAAGCCCATGACGGCAGGCACTCGTTCCGTTTCTTCGCCGCCGCGCGCAAGGACAAGCCGCTGCGTGCCGCCGCGCAGGCCGCGCTGGAGCGCGTCGGTCTCGGCCATCGCGCCGACGTGCTGGTGTCGAAGCTCAGCCATGGCGAGCAGCGCGAGCTGGAGCTCGCCGTCGCGCTCGCGACCAAGCCGCAGCTCCTGCTGCTCGACGAGCCGATGGCCGGCCTGGGGGTGACCGAGTCGCAGCGCATGGTGAAGCTGCTGAACGAGCTGCGCAAGGAAGTGTCGATCGTGCTGGTCGAGCATGACATGGAGGCGGTGTTCGCGCTCGCCGACCGCATCTCGGTCCTCGTCTATGGCCGCATCATCGCCTCGGGCAGACCGGACGAGATCCGGCAGAACGAGGAGGTCAAGCGCGCCTATCTCGGCGATCAGCATGTGGTGGTCGGCCATGGTTGATCTGGGGACAAGCGCCATGCTGCTCGAGGTCGACGGCATCGAGACCTGTTACGGCCTGAGCCAGGTCTTGTTCGGCCTGTCGTTGGCGATCCGCCCCGGCGAGATGGTCTCGCTGATGGGCCGCAACGGCATGGGCAAGACCACCACGATCCGCTCGATCATGGGTCTGACCCAGGCGCGCGCCGGCCTGATCCGCTTCAGCGGTCAGGAGACACGAAAGCTGCCGTCCTACAGGATCGCTCAGCTCGGCATCGGCCTCGTGCCGGAGGGACGGCAGATCTTTCCGAATCTGACCGTCACCGAGAATCTCGTGGCGGCCTCGGCCAACCGGCTCGGCGCGTCCGATCCCTGGACGCTCGACAAGATCCACGCCTTGTTTCCGCGGCTCGCCGAACGCGGCAGCAACATGGGCAACCAGCTCTCCGGCGGCGAGCAGCAGATGCTGGCGATCGGCCGGGCGCTGATGACCAACCCGAAACTCCTCATTCTCGACGAGGCGACCGAGGGTCTGGCGCCGTTGATCCGAGAGGAGATCTGGAACTGCCTGTCGCTGCTGAAATCGCGCGGGCAGTCGATCCTGGTGATCGACAAGAATGTCGAGCATCTGACCCGCATCTGCGATCGCCACTACATCATCGAGCGTGGCCGCACCGTGTGGCATGGCACGTCGGAGCAACTGATGGCCGAGCCGGAGCTGCAGCACCGCTATCTGGGTATTTGAGGGCGGCGCGCTGCCGGCTATTCCGACGTGGAAGCGGATTGACTCAAATCAAGATCGCGTCGGGCGTCGGGCGTAGATTTTGCTAGCTGCCCCGACATGCGCTGATTTTTCGCATTGAGGCGCGGCTTGGACGGGACTATTTTTCCAGGGTAGTAGTTTGTTTTTCCTTTTATCAGAGGTTGAACAAATGCGTGCACCTCGTATCCGAATCGAATCACCGCAGAAAGCCGTGGCCGGCCTGCGCGGCTTCTGGTCTGTTCATTCCGACCTTGAGACGGGGCTGTGTCTCGCCTTCATGCTGATCGTCGGAGTCATCGTGAAAATGACACCGCCACTCTAGACCTCAGCGACGGAACGGGATGTACTTCTGGTACTCCTTCGGCACCCGGCTGCGATAGCGCGACGGCACCGTGCCGCTGCGCAGGGAGTCCTCGACTTCCTTGCGCGTGCTGGTCCTCGTCCGCTTCTTCTTCGGCGCGGCCGCCTCGCTGGCCGGCTTGGCGTCGCTAGGTTTCTCGGCCGAGGCGGCTGGTGCCGGAGTGGCTGTCGGGATGGGGCTCGCGGCGGGAGCAGGTTGCGCCGGCGTATCGGGAGCGGGCGCGCTCTGCGCGAAGGCTGCCTCGGCGGCGAGGCTGAGAGCCAGAATGGTTGCTAATGTGATCCCGGAAGACCTGATCATATCAACGAGACTCCAAGCCACTGCGACTGACGGGCCTGCCTGATGATGTCGCCCCCCGTGCACCGGACGGTTCATGCTGTCGTTGCATGGCCCGGCGTGTGACGCGCCACCTCGCCCAAGAAGAATTCTGAGTGCCGAATTTTTGAGCACAGCGTGCCGCCGGTTCCGTTGAATCGCAAGCATTTTTCCCTGGCACGCGGATTGCTCCCCTCGTTGCTCAGAGTTGGCAGCTAGGGTTCCGGTTCTCCATCGAGAATGCTGGTCCGAGAGCAGCCGCCAGGGGAGAGCCCTGGTGCACGGCGGGATAAAAACCCGGGAGACCTCAGTGGCCGCGCTTGGCAGGCACGAGGTTCTTCATGCCAGTCCGCGGTCAGAAAACCGATGAGGGACTGGACATGGGAAAAGCGCGAAATCTGTTTGTTGCACTGCTCGCGGCATCGACGCTGGCGACCGCATCGCTGTCATCAGCGTCAGCTGAGAAGAAGAAGGAATTCAACATCGCCTGGACGATCTATGTCGGCTGGATGCCGTGGCCCTATGCGGCCGAGTCCGGCATCGTCAAGAAGTGGGCGGACAAATACGGCATCTCGATCAAGATCACGCAGATCAACGACTACGTCGAGTCGATCAACCAGTACACCGCCGGCAAGTTCGACGGCGTCACCGTCACCAACATGGATGCGCTGACCATCCCCGCTGCCGGCGGCGTCGACACGTCGGCCATCATCATGGGCGACTACTCCAACGGCAATGACGGTGTCGTGCTGAAGAAGGGCAAGACCATGGCCGACATCAAGGGCCAGAAGGTCAACCTCGTCGAGCTCTCGGTGTCGCACTATCTGCTGGCGCGCGGCCTCGAGACCGCGAAACTGTCCGAGAAGAACATCAAGACCGTCAACACCTCCGACGCCGACATCGTCGCCGCCGCGAAGTCGCCGGACACGACGGCCGTGGTCACCTGGAATCCGCAACTGCTGGAGGTGAAGGCCGAGCCGGGGGCAACGCTGGTGTTCGATTCCAGCAAGATCCCCGGCGAGATCGAGGATCTCCTGGTCGTCAACAGCGCGACGCTCAAGGACAATCCGGAGCTCGGCAAGGCGCTGGTCGGCATCTGGTACGAGACCATCGCGCTGATGAAGGACCAGAGCGAGAAGGGCAAGGCCGCGCGCGAGGCGATGGCCAAGCTGTCGGGCACCGATCTCGCCGGCTTCGAGACCCAGCTCAAGACGACGTTCATGTACTACGAGCCGAAGGACGCGCTCGCCTTCGTGACCGGACCGGAATTGCCCAAGATCATGGATCTCGTGCGCACCTTCTGCTTCGATCACAACCTGCTTGGCGAGAACGTGAAGTCGAAGGACGCGGTCGGCATCTCCACGCCGACGAAGGCGCTGGGCGCGGCCAGCAATGTCAAGCTGCGCTTCGATCCGACCTTCATGAAGATGGCGGCCGAAGGGAAGCTCTGATCCGCTTCCTGGACCGCCGCCGGTGCCACCCCTCATCCTGAAGAGCTTGCGCGAGCGCAAGCGTCTCGAAGGATGAGGCCCACATCGGGGCCTCATGGTTCGAGACGGCGCTGACGCGCCCCTCACCATGAGGATTGAGGGAGCCTGTTGATGCCGCGTGCCATGAACGTCGTTCCGAACCGGGGCAGCCGGCTGTTGCTGGCCCTGTTGCCGTTCCTGCTGATCGCGCTGATCTACGTGGTCGGATCGGCGCAGCGGCGCGCGGACAATCCCGACGACAAGCTGCTGCCGCCGGTCTCCGAGATGGTCGCGACCTCCAAGCGGCTCGCGACCGAGCCGGATCGCCGCTCCGGCGACTACGTGCTGTGGTCCGACACGTCGGCGAGCCTGCAGCGCCTCGCGCTCGGCCTCGGCATTTCCGCTGCCATCGGCCTCGTGCTCGGCCTCGCCATCGGATTGCTGCCGGTGGCCGGCGCCGGCTTCGGCACGCTGATTGCGGTGCTGTCGATGATCCCGCCGATGGCGGTGCTGCCGGTTCTGTTCATCGTGTTCGGCCTCGGTGAGCTGTCCAAGGTGGTGCTGATCATCATCGGCGTCACGCCGACCCTGGTGCGCGACCTCTCGCTCGAGGTGCAGAACATGCCGCGCGAGCAGCTGATCAAGGCGCAGACCCTGGGCGCCTCGACCTGGCAGGTCGCGATCCGCGTTGTGCTGCCGCAGATCATGCCACGCCTGATCCAGGGGCTGCGGCTGATGATCGGGCCCGCCTTCCTGTTCCTGATCTCGGCCGAGGCGATCGCCTCCGATGTCGGGCTCGGCTACCGCATCTTCCTGGTCCGGCGCTATCTCTCGATGGATGTGATCCTGCCCTACGTCGTCTGGATCACGTTGCTTGCCTACATCCTCGACTACGCGCTGGTCTGGTTCGGACGGCACGCCTTTCCGTGGGCATATGCGCGAGGGAGCCGCTGATGAGCACGCTCTCCTTCCGCAACGTCTGGGTCGAATACGGCAACCAGGTCGTGCTCGAGCGCATCAATCTCGAGATCACCTCCGGCACGTTCCTGTCGATCGTCGGCCCGTCCGGCGCAGGCAAGAGCACCTTCCTGCGCCTGGTCCTCGGCCAGGAGAGGCCGAGCCAGGGCGCGGTGCTGCTCGACGGCCGGCCGTTTCCGGCCGAGCCCGGACCGGACCGCGGCATCGTGTTCCAGCGCTACTCGGTGTTCCCGCATTTGACCGTGCTCGGCAACGTGCTGCTCGGCTACGAGCTTGCCGGCAGCCCGTTCACGGCGCGGCTGTTCGGATCGGCGCGCAAGGCGGCGATGGAGAAGAGCCTCGCGCTGATCGAGGCCGTCGGCCTGGCCGAGCATCGCGACAAATATCCAAGCGCGTTGTCCGGCGGCATGCAGCAGCGCCTGGCTATCGCGCAGGCCCTGGCGAAGCAGCCGCGCGTGCTGCTGCTCGATGAGCCCTTCGGCGCGCTCGATCCCGGCACCCGCGCCCAGATGCATGCGCTGATCAAGCCGCTGTGGCGCCAGCACAACATGACCATCGTGATGGTCACCCACGACATCAAGGAGGCGTTCGGGCTCGCAACGCGGCTGATCGCGCTCGACCGTCCGCGCAAGGATCCGCAGGCGCCGGAGCGGTTCGGCGCGCGCATCACCTACGATCTCGATCTCACCCGCGACAGCGCCGTGCCCGTGCTCGGATTCATCCGCGCCAGCCTGCAGGCGACGCAATAGTCAGTTCAAGAAACGTCGAAAGAAACGAAGGAGAGTCTCCCATGTCATTCCCATTCATGCGCCGGTCGCGCCGCGCCGGATTGCACTCGCAGCGCCGGTGCATGCGCCGTCACCATCCGGACTTCGACAAGATGGCCACGCAAGGCTGGCAGGCGCTGGAGGCCGAGGGCAAGCTGCCGACCAACGGCTGGCGCAAGGAGCGACAATGGGCGCTCGACATGGGCCTGCCCGGCGCCGACACGCTGACGGACCGCGACATCCCGACCTTCGCCCGCGGCGAGCTGCCGCATTTCGCCGGCATCAACACCTTCATGAAGGCGCCGTATGTCGAGAACGTCCGCGACGTCGGCAAATACGACGCTGCGGTGATCGGCATCCCCTTCGATTCCGGCACCACCTATCGGCCCGGCACCCGCTTCGGGCCGCAGGGCATCCGCCGCATCTCCGCGCTCTACACGCCCTACAACTACGAGCTGGGCGTCGACCTGCGCGAGCAGATGACCTTGTGCGATGCCGGCGACGTCTTCACGATTCCCGCCAATCTGGAAAAGAGCTTTGACCAGATCAGCCGCGGCGTCGCGCATGTGTTCTCGTCCGGCGCGCTGCCGATCATGCTCGGCGGCGATCACTCGATCGGCTTTCCCTGCGTGCGCGGCATCGCGCAGTGCACCGACAAGAGGATCGGCATCATCCATTTCGACCGCCACATCGACATCCAGGAGAAGGATCTCGACGAGCGCATGCACACCACGCCATGGTATTGGGCGACCAACCTGCCGAACGTGTCGCCGACCAATCTGGTGCAGCTCGGCATCGGCGGCTGGCAGGTGCCGCGCGAGGGCGTCGAGGTCGCGCGCAAGCGCAACACCAACGTGCTGACGATCGCCGATATCGAGAAGATCGGGCTGGAGAAGACCGCCGAGATCGCGCTCGAGCTGGCCTGGAAGGATGCCGACGCGGTCTACATCTCGTTCGACGTCGACTCCATCGATTGCGGCTTCGTGCCCGGCACCGGCTGGCCGGAGCCCGGCGGCTTCCTGCCGCGCGAGGCGCTCAAGCTGCTCGGCCTCGTCGCCGCCGAGGGCCTGTGCGGCCTCGAAGTGGTCGAGGTCTCGCCGCCCTACGACACCTCCGACATTACCGCGCTGATCGGCGTCCGTGTCGTCGTCGAGGCGCTCGGCTCGATGGTCGCCCACGGCAAGCTTGGCAGCCACAAGCATATCATCAACAAGCCGGTCAGCTACTGAGGTCCGCGATGCGTCATCATCACCACCATCACGACCATCATCACGACCACGACCATCCGACGCATGGCCCCGGCCACAACCATCCGCACGGCCACCGTTCGCCGGTGCAATGGCAGACGCCGCATCAGCCTGAGGGCGCCAAGCCCGCGCCGGTCGCCGAGCCCGATCTCGACAAGGTCGAAGCTGCCTTCGTCGACGGCTTCATCGCCGCGCCCGATCCGACCAGCTTCCTACGGCTGGCCCGCATCCCGTTCGAGATCCTGCGCGACGGCACGAGCCTGAAGCTGCTGCGCGTCGAGATCGACGCGCTGACCGATGTCGGCAGCCTCACCCCGCATCTCGGCGGCAGCACCTTCCGCTACGATCCGCTGCCGTCGAACTTCATCTCGCGCCGCCGCCGCCTCCGCTTCATCTATTTCGACGGCGCCGGCCTGACGTCGCTGACCTATGCGGAGCTGCGGGAGATGGAATGAGCTTAGGGCAGCGGCGTTCGCTTGAGCGCCGCTGCGACGGCCTCGAAACGGTCGACGACCTCCGGCAGCACATAGGATCGCACGATGGACGCGGCCGCGATGCCGATCAGCAGCACGATGACATATTGAGCGGCGAGCAGGAGGGCGACGCGCCGCAGCCAGGATGATCGCGGCTGAAGCTCGGCAGCGCGAGCGGGGCTCTGCGGCGCATCGGCAGTTGCAAGCAGCAGGTGCTCTTGTTCTCGCGAGGCCTCGGACATGCGCTCAGTATCCCGACAGCATCTGTTCGAGTCGGGATTTGAGCCGCTTGTTGGTGCGCTCGCGCTCGCGCAACCTGCGCGCCCATTCCAGCGAGATGACCTCGCTATCCTGGTCGAAGGCAAGGCCGGCGCCGGCACCGTCGCGCCAGATCATGCGTGCCTGACGTGACCATCCGCGCCGTTCGATCGTGACGTCGACCCGGTCGGGCAGCAGCACCGTCCCGTCCAGCTCGATCTTGACGCCGCGGTTGTTGAAATTGCGGACGATGCAGGCGAGCGTCGAGCTGCCAGCGTTGAATGTCAGAACGCCGCCATAATAGACGCGTTGGCGAGCCTCGCTGCGACGATTGTCCATGGTGCGTCCTCCAGTCACTTAACGATCTATTAAGCAATCGGAGGGTGTGTGGCCACCATCGGCGGTATGAAAATGACGGCGGTGGTTAACGCGGATGCCGCGACGTGCCGGCATTGACGTTGCGCGAGTTCACCCCCGCGCGAACATGCGCGCCTCATTGGCGATGACCGGCTTCACCGCTTCGCCCAGCCGCGCGGCAGCCGCATCGACTGATAGACCTGCGGTATCCACAACGGCGTTGGCCCTCGCGTACAGGGGCTCGCGGCTCGCCAGGATGTTGCGCAGCTCGGCCATCGCCGAGCGGTCGTCGGCCATCGGGCGGAGGTCGCCCTGCTTACGCACGCGCCCCATGTGCTCCTCCGGCTCGGCCTTGAGCCAGATGGTGTAGAACGAGGTCAGGATCAGGTCGAAGGTGACCGGCTCGGAGACGATGCCGCCGCCGGTCGCCAGCACCATCGGCTCCTTGCGCGCGAGCAGTTGCACCAGGGCGGCCTGCTCCATGCGGCGAAAGCCTTCCTGGCCGTAGAGCGCGATGATCTCGGCTACCGAAAGCCCGTTCTGCCGCTCGATCTCCTTGTTCAGCTCGACGAAGCTCCAGCCGATCCGCTCCGCCAGCATCTTGCCGAGCGTCGACTTGCCGGCACCGCGCAGGCCGATCAGCGCAATGCCTGAGAACGAACGCCGCAGCGGCGCCGATGCGCCCCCGGCAAGCAGCTCCTTGACCTCGGCGATCTGGCTCGGGCTCGCCTTCTTCAGGAGATCGCGAATGACCGGCCAGTCCGGCGATGGCTCGCCGCCGGGGATGATGTCGTCGAGCGGCGCGTTGATCGCGTTGGCGATGCGGCGCAGCAGCACGATCGAGACATTGCCCTTGCCGCTCTCGAGCTGGGCGATGTAGCGCTCGGAAATCCCGGAGACCTCGGCCAACACCTTGCGCGACATGCCGGCGAGGCCGCGCATCCGCCGCACCCGCTGGCCCAGCTGGTCGAGGAAATCGGTCTCGGCCGCGGACTGGCCGTCGTCGCGCGGGGCATCGCTGTGTGGCGTCATATCCCTGAGGTACTCTTTTGAGTAGGAAACATAATGCCGGGGAGGATTGACAGCAAGCGATGTTGGTGGCCTTGTATGAATTATAATTCAAAAATCCGGGGAGAATGCCGTGAAGTCGTACAATGCGGTATCGTGGCTGCTTGACCGCAATGTCGAGGCGGGGCGCGGCGACAAGCTCGCCTACACGGACACGGTCTCGGAGCTGACCTATCGCGGTCTGCAACAGCAGACCTGCCGCGTCGCCAACATGCTGCGCCGCCTTGGCGTCCGCCGCGAGGAGCGCGTGGCGATGATCATGCTCGATACGGTGGATTTCCCCGCGGTGTTTCTTGGCGCCATGCGCGCGGGCGTCGTCCCGGTGCCGCTCAACACGCTGCTGACCTCTGAACAATACGCGTATGTGCTCGCCGACTGCCGCGCCCGCGTGCTGTTCGTGTCCGAGGCGCTGTATCCGGTGGTGAAGGACATTGTCGGCCGGATGCCGGATCTCGATTGCGTCGTCGTGTCCGGCGCCAATGCCTTCGGCCACAAGCTGCTCACCGAGGAGCTCGCGCGCGAGAGCGATCAGTTCGACACGGTCGCGACCCACGAGGATGAGCCTGCGTTCTGGCTGTATTCATCCGGTTCGACCGGCATGCCCAAAGGCGTGCGCCATCTGCACGGCAATCTCGCCGCAACGGCCGAGACCTATGCCAGCCAAGTGCTCGGCATCCGCGAGAGCGATGTCTGTCTGTCAGCCGCAAAGCTGTTCTTCGCCTATGGCCTCGGCAATGCGCTGACCTTCCCGCTGTCGGTCGGCGCAACTACGATCCTCAACTCCGAGCGCCCGACGCCGGCGCTGATGTTCAAGCTCCTCAACCGCTACAATCCGACCATCTTCTACGGCGTGCCGACCTTGTTCGCCGCGATGCTGCACGATGAGTCGCTGCGCCATGAGAAGGCCGGCAGCGCTCTGCGCATCTGCACCTCGGCCGGCGAGGCGCTGCCGGAATCGGTCGGCAATGCCTGGAAGGCGCGGTTCGGCGTCGACATTCTCGATGGTGTCGGCTCGACCGAGCTGCTGCACATCTTCCTGTCCAACGTGCCCGGGGACATCAAATACGGCTCATCGGGGCGCCCCGTGCCGGGCTATCAGGTTCGTCTTGTCAACGAGGCAGGCCAGGACGTGCCGGACGGCGAGGTCGGCGAGATGCTGGTGCATGCACCGTCCGCCGGCGAGGGCTACTGGAATCAGCGCCACAAGACCCGCTCGACGTTCGAGGGCTATTGGACGCGCACCGGCGACAAATATGTCCGCGACGCCGACGGGCGCTACACCTTCTGCGGCCGCTCCGACGACATGTTCAAGGTCTCTGGCATCTGGGTGTCGCCGTTCGAGGTCGAGAGCGCGCTGATCACGCATCCCGCGGTGCTCGAGGCTGCCGTGGTGCCGGAAGCCGATCCGGAGGGGCTGTTGAAGCCGAAGGCCTATGTCGTGCTGCGCCCGAGCGTCGATCGCTCGACCCTGCACGAGGCACTGAAGGAACACGTCAAGCAGAAGATCGGCCCGTGGAAATATCCGCGCTGGATCGAGGTGGTGGACAGCCTGCCGAAAACCGCGACCGGCAAGATCCAGCGCTTCAAGCTGCGTGAGGGAGCGGGTCAGTAGTTGGCCCCCACTCTCGGAGTGGTCCTACTCTTGGTTGTCGTCATGGCCGGGCTTGACCTGGCCATCCATTCCGCCTCGACAAGAAAGACGTGGATGCCCGGGTCAAGCCCGGGCATGACGAAGGAGAGAGTGACCCGTGCAGCTTTCATCGAACGGCTTCCTCACCATCGATTCCGCCGATCTCGAATATCGCCTGATCGGTCCGCAGCCCTCTGACGCTCCGTGCATCGTGCTGCTGCATGAAGGGCTCGGCTCGGTCGGGTTGTGGGGCGACTTTCCCGACAAGCTCCAGCAAGCCACCGGCGTTTCCGTGTTCGTCTATTCGCGCGCGGGCTACGGCGCCTCCAGCCCGGTGTCTCTGCCGCGGCCGCTCGACTACATGCAGCGCGAGGCGCGCGATGTGCTGCCGAAGCTGCTCGATCAAATCGGCTTTCAGCGCGGTCTTCTCGTCGGCCATTCCGATGGTGCGTCGATCGCGGCGATCTACGGGGGCAGCCACGCCGACCATCGCCTCGACGGCATCGTGCTGGTCGCGCCGCATGTGGTCGTTGAGGACATTTCTGTGTCGTCGATCGCCGCGATCAAGACCAATTACGAAACCACGGAGCTGCGCACCAAGCTCGGCCGCTGGCACAAGGACGTCGACAACGCGTTTTACGGCTGGAACGGCGCCTGGCTCGATCCGGCATTCCGGGCCTGGGATATCACCGGCGACCTCGCCTACATCCGCGTTCCCGTGGCCGTGATCCAGGGCGTCGACGACCAGTACGGCACCATCCGCCAGGTCGAGATCATCCAGGAGGAGTGCTACTGCCCGGTCGAGGTGACGATGCTGCCCAACACCGGCCATTCCCCGCATCGCGAGGCGCCGGACGCCACCTTGCGGGTCATTGCCGAGTTCGCGGCCGTGACCTTGCCGGCCCCGGCATCACGAACATGAAACAAAGTGCATGTTTCGGCTTTTTGTCGTAGACGACAGCCATAACATGAATTATTGTGCATCTCAACGATAAGCACTCCAACGAAGGGTGACACATGGCCGGGGAAGACCGCGTGCTCGCGGGAGGCAAGACGTTCATCGATTTTCAGACCGATCCCTCCCGCTACAAACATTGGAAGCTCTCGATCGATGGCGAGGTGGCGACGCTCGCCATGGACGTCGACGAGAATGGCGGCCTGTTCGAGGGCTACCAGCTCAAGCTCAATTCCTATGATCTCGGCGTCGACATCGAGCTCGCCGACGCCGTGCAGCGGCTGCGCTTCGAGCACCCGCAAGTGAAGGTCGTGGTGCTGCGCTCGGCCAAGCCGCGCGTGTTCTGCGCCGGCGCCAACATCCGCATGCTTGCGGGCGCGACCCACGCCCACAAGGTGAACTTCTGCAAGTTCACCAACGAGACCCGCAATGGCTTCGAGGATTCATCCGAGAATTCCGGTCAGCGCTTCATCACCGTGGTGAACGGCACCGCGGCCGGCGGCGGCTATGAGCTCGCGCTCGCCACCGATCACATCATCCTCGCCGATGACGGCTCGTCTTCGGTGTCGCTGCCGGAGGTGCCTCTGCTCGCGGTGCTGCCCGGCACCGGCGGCCTGACGCGCGTCGTCGACAAGCGCAAGGTGCGCCGCGACCGTGCGGACGCGTTCTGCACGACGGAAGAGGGCGTCAAGGGCAAGCGCGCCGTGCAATGGCGCCTCGTCGACGAGATCGCGCCGAACTCCAAGGTCGACGCCAAGGTCGCTGAGCGCGCCAGGGAGTTCGCGGCGGCCTCCAAGCGCAACGGCAGCGGCAAGGGCGTCGCGCTCACGCCGCTGAAGCGCGTCATCGATGCGTCGAGCGTGCGCTACGGCTTCGTCAATGTCGACATCGACCGCACGGCCCGCATCGCCACGATCACCATCTCGGCTCCCGAGGCCGCGCCACCTGCGGACATCGACGGCATGATCGGGCAGGGCGCTTCCTTCTGGCCGCTGCAGGTCGCGCGCGAACTCGATGACGCCATCCTGCATCTGCGCATCAACGAGCTCGGCATCGCTATGCTGGTGTTCAAGTCGCATGGCGATCGCGCCCAGGTGCTCGCGCATGACGCGTTCCTTGAGGCCAACAAGGCGCACTGGCTGGTCAACGAGGTCAGGCATTACTGGAAGCGGGTGCTGAAGCGCATCGACGTCACCTCGCGCACGCTGGTCACGCTGGTCGAGCCCGGTTCCTGCTTCGCCGGCACGCTCGCCGAGTTGGTGTTCGCTTCCGACCGCTCCTACATGCTGATCGGCACCATCCAGGGCGACAACCGCCCGGCGCCGGCGATCGAACTGTCGGCGATGAATTTCGGTCCCTATCCGATGAGTCACGGCCTGACCCGGCTGGAGTCGCGCTTCCTCGCCGATCCCACCGATCTCGCGCGTGTGCGTGAGCAGGTCGGCAAGCCGCTCGAAGCCGATGAGGCCGAGGAACTCGGCCTCGTGACCTTCGCGCTGGATGACATCGATTGGGAGGACGAGATCCGCGTCTTCCTCGAGGAGCGCGCCAGCTTCTCGCCCGACAGCCTCACGGGTCTCGAAGCCAATCTGCGCTTCGCCGGCCCCGAGACGATGGAATCGAAGATCTTCGCCCGCCTCACCGCCTGGCAGAACTGGATCTTCCAGCGGCCCAACGCGGTCGGCGAGGAGGGCGCACTCCGGCGCTACGGCACCGGCGAGCGGCCGCAATATGACATGACGCGCGTGTAAGGGGAGCGAACAGGGAGTGGCGAATAGCGAAGAGGGAAGGATGTCTGGAACCCCTATTCGCTACTCGCCATTCGCTACTCGCCTCCAACAGATCAAAGCCCCCGGGAGGTCTCCATGAACATGAACATCATGAACGTCGACTACTCGACCAAGATTCCGAACAACGTGAATCTCGCCGAGGACCGCCAGGTCCTCAAGGCCCTGGAAGGCTGGCATCCCGGCTACGTCGATTGGTGGAACGACATGGGCCCCGAGGGCTTCCAGCAGTCGCTGGTGTACTTGCGCACGGCCTATTCGGTCGATCCGCGCGGCTGGGCGAAGTTCGATTACGTCAAGATGCCCGACTATCGCTGGGGCATCCTGCTGGCTCCGCAGGAAGAGGATCGCAAGATCCCGTTCGGCGAGCACTATGGCGAACCGGCCTGGCAGGAGGTTCCCGGCGAATATCGCGCGCTGATGCGCCGCCTGATCGTGATCCAGGGCGACACCGAGCCGGCCTCGGTCGAGCAGCAGCGCCATCTCGGCAAGACGGCGCCGTCGCTCTACGACATGCGCAACCTGTTCCAGGTCAACGTCGAGGAGGGCCGTCACCTCTGGGCGATGGTCTACCTGCTGCAGAAATATTTCGGCCGCGACGGCCGCGAGGAGGCCGACGAGCTGCTGCGCCGCCGGTCGGGCGATGCGGACAGCCCGCGCATGCTCGGCGCCTTCAACGAGAAGACGCCGGACTGGCTGTCGTTCTTCATGTTCACCTACTTCACCGACCGCGACGGCAAGATGCAGCTGCACTCGCTCGCGCAGTCCGGCTTCGATCCGCTGTCGCGCACCTGCCGCTTCATGCTGACGGAGGAGGCGCATCACATGTTCGTCGGCGAGACCGGCGTCGGCCGCGTCATCCAGCGCACGGTCGAGGCGATGCGCGAGGCCGGGATCGACGATCCCACCGACATCGCCAAGGTCCGCGCGCTGGGCGTGATCGACCTGCCGACCATCCAGAAGAAGTTGAACCTGCACTACACGCTGTCGCTCGACCTGTTCGGCTCGGAGGTCTCGACCAACGCGGCCAATGCCTTCAATGCCGGCATCAAGGGCCGCTATCACGAGACCCAGATCCAGGACGATCACCAGCTCAAGAACTCGACCTATCCGGTGCTCAAGCTGGTCGACGGCGAGATCAAGCGGGTCGACGAGCCGGCGCTGACCGCGCTCAACATGCGCCTGCGCGACGACTATTCGCAGGACTGCGTCAAGGGCCTGCTGCGCTGGAACAAGATCATCACGACCGCAGGTTACGACTTCCAGCTCAAGCTGCCGCATACCGCCTTCCACCGCGCCATCGGCGAGTTCAAGGACGTCCATGCGACGCCCGACGGCATCCTGATCGACGAGGGCACGTGGGCGAAGCGCAAGGGCGACTGGCTGCCGTCGGCCGACGACGGCGCCTACATCTCCTCGCTGATGAAGCCGGTCACCGAGATCGGCGAATACGCCTCGTGGATCGCGCCCCCGAAGGTCGGGATCGACAACAAGCCGGGTGACTTCGAGTACGTGAAGATCGAGACTTGATGAGAGGCGAATAGCGAGTTGCGAGTAGCGAATAGGGGAAGTAGCCTATTCGCTATTCGCTATTCGCTATTCGCTATTCGCCCTTCTCAGCTGTCCCATCCCGCACCCGGAATGCCCGGGTTCGCGTAGACGATGCCGCCATCGACCGCGATCGTATTCCCCACCACGTAGTCGCCCGCGCGCGAGGCGAGGAAGATCGCCGTGCCAGCCATGTCCTCGTCGGTGCCGATGCGCCCAGCGGGCACGCGCGAGGCGACCTCGTCGGCGTTGTCGCGCGCGGCCTTGTTCATGTCGGACTTGAACGGTCCGGGCGCGATCGCGGTCACCACGATGTGGTCCTTGATCAGCTTGGCCGCCATGCGCCGCGTCAGATGGATCAGGCCGGATTTGCTCGCCGCATAGGAATAGGTCTCGAGCGGGTTGACGAAGATGCCGTCGATCGAGGCGATGTTGATGACCTTTGCCGGCCGTTCGGCGCTGGCCGCCGCACGCAAGGGAGCTGCGAGCGCCTTGGTCAGGAAGAACGGCGTCTTGAGGTTGAGGTTCATCACCTTGTCCCAGCCGCTCTCCGGGAATTCGTCGAAGTCGGCGCCCCACGCCGCGCCCGCATTGTTGACGAGGATGTCGAGCTTGGGCTCGCGCTTCTTGATCTCGCCCGCGAGCGTCTCGATGCCGGCCATCGTCGAAATGTCGATCGGCAGCGCGATGCACTCGCCGCCATATTCGGTCGTCAGTGCCTTGGCGGTCGCCTCGCAGGGCCCTGCCTTGCGCGCGGTGATGTAGACCCTCGCCGCGCCATGCGCGAGCAGGCCGGATGCGATCATCTTGCCGATGCCGCGCGAGCCGCCGGTGACGAGCGCGATGCGTCCTTCGAGTGAGAACAAGTTCCTGAGCATGAAGCCTCCCTTTCCTTATGTCATGCGCGCTTGTGAGCGGGACGCGCCAGCACGTCAAGTGAGACGCAGTCGCACGAATTCGCCGCAATTCAATCGGAGGGCAACGTTATGGCGGGGCTATGCCGCGTCGATGCGGCGAAAGCCGTTCCACATCGCGGTGGCCGCGCCCGAGGTCAGCACCGGCAGCACGCGGGCGTCCTGGTAATGGCCGTTCAGCGAGACGCGCGACAGGGCCGTGAGATGATCGGCGCTTTCCGCGAAGATCATGCCGGGCCGGGTGGTGACGGCGGTCTTGTAGCCGCTCGCGGCCGCCAGCACGAATTCGCGCTGGGAAGCGGCGGCGCGGTCGCCGTAGGGGTAGGCCATGTGCAGCACCGGCCGCTGCAACTCGTTCTCGATCCGA
Organism: Bradyrhizobium sp. SZCCHNS3052; assembly: GCF_032484495.1. NCBI lineage: Bacteria > Pseudomonadati > Pseudomonadota > Alphaproteobacteria > Hyphomicrobiales > Nitrobacteraceae > Bradyrhizobium > Bradyrhizobium sp. SZCCHNS3052. The sequence goes on from NZ_JAUETB010000012.1 coordinate 33,076, forward strand.
GTGCGGCTGTCGGCGATCTCGATGCGCGCCGTCTCCTCGGTCTGCTTGGCGAGATTGCAGTGACTGATCGAATGCGCGCCGATCGAGATCAATGGCTCAGTCGAAAGCGCCCGGAGCTCGTCCCAGGACAGGCAGAGCTCACGGCAGATCGAGGCCTCGTCGACGTCGTAGCGCGCGCACAGCGCGCTGATCTCACGCCGGACGTCGTGCTCGCCCGGCAGTGCGCGCAGCCAGTCGTGCAGGCGCTGGAACGTCACGCATTTGGCTGCCGGCGTCGATGCATCGAGCTGCAGCGACAGCCCGCCGATCTCGATGTCGATCGCGTCAGTCTTCGCGACCAGCCGCTCCAGCGTCACCCACCAGAGCCGGCCCAGTCCCGATGCGAAATCGCTCGTCACATAGATGGTGAACGGCGCATCGAACTCGCGCATGACAGGCAGCGCGAAGTCGCGATTGTCGCGATAGCCATCGTCGAAGGTGAAGCAGGCGAAGCGGCGCGAGAAGTCCTTCGCCACCAGCCGGCTGTGCAACTCGTCGAGGGTGATGATCTCGATGTCGTGGTCGCGCAGGTGCGACAACATCTCGCGCAGGAAATCCGGCGTGACCTCGAGGTGACAATTGGGCTGGAAATCGGCGTCGCGGTGCGGCCGCACATGATGCAGCGTATAGATCGCACCCACGCCCGAGAAGATCGGGCGCAGCCAGACATGCGCGCCGCTCAGATACAGCGCTTCCAGGCCGGCACGGATAAAGGTTTTGCGAAATCGCCTCATCTGAAATATGCGGCCCGGTGAGTGTCGGGACAAGGTTACCGACGAATGATTGAAGAAAACCTTAGCCTGCGGTCACAACGTACCGTGCGGCGCTCCTCATTTCCGGTTTGACAGGCATGCAAGGGTTTGTTTTCTCTCTGCTTCCTCGATGCGACGGATGACGAATGCGCGGACTTTTCAGGTGGAGCGGGAAATGGTGGCCTGGCGTCATTCCGCTGATCGTGCTTTGGGGCCTCGCGGCCTGGACCAGCACCGTTCCCCTGGAGAATGATCTCGCCGGACGCAGTTCGGCCGTCCTGACGGGGGCGGTGCTCGACAGGACAAGCATCACGGTGGACGGCCGCGATGTCTCGCTGCGCGCCAATGCGTTTTCCGAGGCCGGACGCCGCGATGCGGTTGCTGCGGTCGACGGCGTGGCCGGCGTGCGGCTCGTCAACGACGAGACGCGGCTGGTCCCCGAGGCCAAGCCCTTCGTCTGGTCGGCCGAGCGCGACGTCGTCCGGGTGACGCTGGGCGGCAGCGCGCCGCTGCCCGCCTTGAAGGGCAAGCTGATGGACGCGGCCCGGGCCGCGCTGCCGGGTGTCGAGGTCGCGGATCAGATGGGCCTGGCGCGCGGCGCGCCGGCGCGCTTCGAGGATGTGGCGCTGCTGCTGATCGGCCAGATCGCCAAGCTGAAGGACGGCAAGTTCACGATCTCCGACGGCGACGTCACATTGTCCGGCATGGCGCGCGAGCTCGGCGGCCGCGAGGCGATCGCGGCCGCGCTCGGAAAGCTGCCGGACGGCTTCAAGGTCGCCAGCAACGAGGTCAAGGCGCCGCCCTATGTCTTCCAGGCCTACAAGGACCCGGTCGCGGTCACCGTGACGCTTGCAGGCAACGTTCCCGACGAGAACATCCACGCCGTCGTCGTCGGCTCTTCATCGCGCAAATTCTTCAGCGAGAAGGTCGTGGACAATCTCAAGAACAGCCTCGGCGCGCCAACCAATTTCGTGAATGCGGTGGTGCCGGCGTTGGGCGCCTTGTCGCGGCTGTCGACCGGCACGCTGGTAGTGTCCGATCGTGACATCAAGATTTCCGGTGATGCGCTTTACGACGCCGCAGCGGCCCAGATCCGGACCGGGCTCGCCAAAGATGTCCCACAGGGCTGGCAGGTGAAGGCCGACATCACGGTGAAGCCGGCAGCCGCCCCGGTCGATCCCACGGTGTGCCAGCAGCTGTTCTCCGACCTGCTCGGCAAGGCCAAGATCCGGTTCGAGACCGGCCGCAGCGACCTCGACAGGGATTCTACCGGTCTGCTCGACCGCCTCGTCGAGATCGCGTTCCGCTGTCCCTCCGCCAATGTCGAGATCATCGGGCACACCGATGCCGACGGCGACTCTGCGGCCAATCAGGTGCTGTCGCAGAAGCGCGCCCAGGCGGTGGTCGATTATCTGGTCAAGGCCGGACTGCCGGCCGACCGTTTCAGCGCGATCGGCTATGGCAGCACCCAGCCGGTCGCCGCCAACGACACCGCCGACGGCCGGGCGCAGAACCGGCGCATCGAATTCGTGGTGAGGTAACGTCATGGCCTATCTCGTTGCCTTTCACTGGGGCTGGCTGGCCGGCGCATTCGCCATCGGGCTGGCGATGGGCTGGGTCGCCGTGGTGCATCGCGCCCCGCGCGTGTCGGGCTGGCTGACCTGGCTGCTGGCGGCGCTGGCCGCCAGCCTGGTCGCGACGGCCGTGGCCTGCCTGATTCCCGGCCGGGCCGGCTACTGGCTCGAGCTGCTGCTGATCATGTTCGTGCCCTACCTCGTCGGCTGCGCCATCGGCACCTGGCTGCGGGCGCTGGTGGTGATCCGCAGCATGCGGACGAAATCGGCGGCCTGAAACCGCGGCACCGGACTGCACCCGACGCCACCTGCCGAGACTGCGGCGGCGCGCCAGCCGTCCGCGTGCCCGGGTCATCGCAACTGCGAGACACGAAGGTTTGACGAGGCGCGAACCTGTCAAACGCGCGGCTCGCGCTTATCGTTGAGCCATGCTGACCCGCCGAACCGCTGGGCGCCCCGGAAGCCCCGGAGATTCGCGTTCCTCACCAAAGTTTAACCTGGGGTTTGCAGGCTGGCGGGGACGTGCGCTGCCCCGCCGTCCTGCATGATGCCTTGTCCGATGCCTTTGCCTGATGTCTTGCCTCATGTGCGGCAAAACGGTGCATCGCATTTCCGCAAAGCCTGCTAAGTATATCCATGTGTACGCTTTTGTTCGCACGCTCCGTGTTCCCCAATGCGTCGAAACGCGCTACGAGGGCGTTGTATGCGCACATGATGCTGCGGCCTCCGGGGCGCGGCGTCCCCGGCCGTCGTGATCGGATCACGGTGAGAGGTGTAGATGCTTGAAGCCATACGCAGAGCGGCCACGTTCCTGCGCGAGAAGCAAGTCCTGCACAAGCTCGGCGTGCTGATCAGCATCGCTGTGATCGCGGTCGCCTGCTACGTCCTCTACCACATGCTGCGCGGCATCGACACCTACGAGGTGCTCGAGGCGATCAAGAGCACGGAGCCGCATCAGATCGCGCTCGCCGCGCTGTTCGTCGCCGCCGGCTATTTCACGCTGACCTTCTACGATCTGTTCGCGGTGCGCGCGATTGGCCACGACCACGTGCCCTACCGCGTCAACGCGCTGGCCGCCTTCACCAGCTATTCGATCGGCCACAATGTCGGCGCCAGCGTCTTCACCGGCGGTGCCGTGCGCTACCGCGTCTATTCGGCCCATGGGCTGAACGCCATCGACGTCGCCAAGATCTGCTTCCTTGCCGGCCTGACGTTCTGGCTCGGCAATGCGGCCGTGCTCGGGCTCGGCATCAGCTATCATCCGGAGGCAGCCGCCTCGATCGACCAGCTGCCGCCCTGGGTCAACCGCATGGTGGCGATCGCGATCCTGGTCGGTCTGTTGGGGTATGTCGCCTGGGTATGGACCAAGCCGCGCGTGGTCGGCCGCGGGCCGTGGACCGTGGTGCTGCCGAGCGGCCCCCTGACCCTGCTGCAGATCGCGATCGGCATCATCGACCTCGGTTTCTGCGCGCTGGCGATGTATGTGCTGGTGCCGGACGAGCCCAATCTCGGCTTCGTCGTGGTGGCTGTGATCTTCGTCTCGGCGACCCTGCTCGGCTTCGCCAGCCATTCCCCCGGCGGGCTCGGCGTGTTCGACGCCGCGATGCTGGTCGGGCTGTGGCAGATGGACCGCGAGGAGCTGCTGGCCGGAATGCTCCTGTTCCGGATGCTGTATTATTTGGCGCCGTTCCTCATTTCTGTAATCTTGCTGACGTTTCGCGAGGTTATCATCAGCACGCGGTCGAAACGGCTGCGGCAGGCCGCGCTCAGCCTCGATCCGGGCCCCCCACCGGAAGCCGCTTTTGTGAGGAAACGCAGCGATTCCGGTGCCTGACGCCAGCTCAAGGGAACAGTAGGACGAGATGGCCCTCGACGCTCCCTCCGACACGCCGCTCTCGATCTTCACCCCCTGGCCGGACCGGCTGCGCCATTCCGCGATCATCCTGCTCGCTGCGGCGCTCGCGCTTGCCGGGCTCGTGCTGCTGGACGAGCTGCTGCCGCTGCGGGCCCTGGCGGTATTCCTGTGCATTTCCGCCGCCGCCCTGGTGCCGTGGCGGCTGCATGGCGCGGTCGCCAAGCGTGAGGAGGAGCGCCACGCCAATCCGGTCGAGGCGCCGGCCGTGAGCGCGGTGGTCGAGGGCATCCCCGATCCCGCCGTGCTGCTCGACCGCGCCGGCCGAGTCATCCACCTCAATGCCGCTGCCGCGCAGCTCGCGCCGGCCCTGCGCAAGGGCGAGCTCGCCCAGTTCGCGCTGCGCACGCCGGAGATCATCACTGCGCTGCGCGAGGCGATCGCCACCACCGAGATCCGCCGTGCCACCTATCACGATCACGTTCCGGTCGATCGCTGGATGGAGCTGATCATCACGCCGGTGCCGGTGCCGACGGCGTTCGGCGGCACGGACAAATGCATGCTGATGACGTTCCACGATCTGACCCCGCTGCGCCGGGTCGAGGAAATGCGCGCCGACTTCGTCGCCAATGCGAGCCACGAGCTGCGCACGCCGCTGGCGGCGCTCTCGGGCTTCATCGATACGCTGCAGGGGCCGGCCAAGGACGATCCGAAGGCGCGCGAGCGCTTCCTCGGCATCATGCACATCCAGGCGACGCGCATGGCGCGGCTGATCGACGATCTGCTGTCGCTGTCACGGGTGGAGCTGTCGGCGCATGTCCAGCCCCACGCCATGGTCGACGTCGTCCCCATCATCCGCCAGGTCACCGACGGGCTGGAGTCGCTGGCGCGCGAGCGCCAGGTGGTGATCGAGACCAGCCTGCCGGACGTGCCGGTGACGATCGCCGGCGACCGCGAGGAGCTGCTGCGCGTGTTCGAGAACCTGATCGAAAACGCGCTGAAATACGGCGCCTCGGGCGGGCGCGTGATCGTCTCGCTGGAGCAGGCCGTCTCCGCCGAGAACGCGCCGGAGATCCGGGTCAAGGTGCGCGATTTCGGCCCCGGCATCGCGCCCGAGCATCTGCCGCGCCTGACCGAGCGCTTCTATCGCGTCGATGTCGGCGACAGCCGCGCGCAAGGCGGCACCGGGCTCGGCCTCTCCCTGGTGAAGCACATCCTCAACCGCCATCGCGGCCGGCTGCTGATCGAAAGCGTGCCGCGCAACGGTGCCGCCTTCACGGCGTGCTTTCCGCAGTCGAAGCCGGCGCGGGGCGCCTGATCGCCCGTCGCATCTGCGGCCCGGCGCGGGCCGGGCTCACGTCCATGGTCGTTGTGAGTTGAGGCCGCCGGAGATCCCAGGGCGATGCGGAGCATCCTCATCGCCCGTCGCGGCCAACTTCCTCAGCGCGTGGTCGACTTCGCCGGCTGGCGGCGGCGGTCGGCCGCGGGCTGATAGGCGACGCGCGAATGCTGCGCGCAATAGGGCAGACCGGAAAGCGCCTTGCCGCCGCAGAAGAAGAAATCCGCGCTCGAGGGATCGCCGACCGGCCAGTGGCAGGTCGCCTCGTTGAGCTCCAGCAGCGACAGCCGCTGGTTCATCGGCACGACGTTGTCGAATGCAACCGGATCGGGCTCCGCCTCAACCTCGAAAACCTGTGCGAGCGCCGTGTTGCCGCGCGCCACCGGGCGCGCCACCCGCATCATCGGCTGTGCCGGGCGGGCCGCCTTGCGCTGGCGCGGTGCCGCGGTGGCCGGGCTCTTGGCGCGGCCGGACAGGCCCAGCCGGTGCACCTTGCCAATCACGGCGTTGCGCGTCACGTTTCCGAGTTCCGCGGCGATCTGGCTGGCCGACAGTCCGGCTTCCCAGAGTTTTTTCAGTTGCTCGACGCGATCGTCGGACCAGGTCAATACGGTCATCGAACCTTTCCCTTCGCGTTGCGCCGGCCAATTCCGGGACGGCGCTGCGATGCTGTCTCAAGAAAATCCCTGGCGGCAGAATCCCTTGTCCCTCGCCGGGCACGCGCAAGGCACCCGGACGTTACGCAAACTCAGAGAACTTCGAGAGGGATCAGAACTGCCGCACGAGATGTCGTACTCGACGTTGAAAACGCTACAATATGGCGTGACTCCCGCGCAAGAGTCGGCGGCCGCAGTCCACACATTCCGTGGTTCCCTGTGGCGTGTCTCGAGGCGTGTCAGGCGTCCGGAATCTCACGGGCCGGCCCCCCATGCATCAGCTGACGCGTAGTTGACTCCCACCGCTGCCCGCATACAATAGATGCACGTGCCGCCTTGAAAAGGCGGCACATTTTGTTTTCCAGGGTGGGGTCCCTGATGCGCGATGGCGCCGCGTGGCGCGTGTCTCGGCCGGCCCGTCAGCTCATGTGATCCGCCATGACCAGTGTTGCCGCTACGCATCTCCTCCCCGTATTCGCCCGGGTCGATCTTTCGTTCGAGCGCGGCGAAGGCGCGTGGCTGATCGCGACCAATGGCGACCGTTATCTCGATTTCACCTCGGGCGTCGCGGTCAATTCGCTCGGCCATGCGCATCCGCATCTGGTCAAGGCGCTGCAGGAGCAGGCGGCCAAGCTCTGGCACATGTCGAACCTGTTCAAGAGCCCGGATGGCGAGCGCCTTGCCGCGCGGCTGTGCGAGCAGAGCTTTGCCGACTACGTGTTCTTCGCCAATTCGGGCGCGGAGGCGATGGAAGGCGCGATCAAGATCACGCGCAAATATCACGCCGCCAAGGGACATCCCGAACGCTATCGTATCATTACGTTCGAAGGCGCGTTCCACGGCCGCACGCTCGCCACGCTCGCCGCGACAGGTTCGGCCAAATATCTCGACGGCTTCGGTCCGCCGATGGACGGCTTCGATCAGGTTCCGTTCGGCGACATCGAAGCCGTGAAGAAGGCGATCGGTCCGCACACCGCCGGCATCCTGGTCGAGCCGGTGCAGGGCGAGGGCGGCGTGCGCACCGCGCCGCTGCCGTTCTACAAGGCGCTGCGCCAGCTCTGCGACGACAACGGTTTGTTGCTGGTCATCGACGAGGTCCAGACCGGCATGGGCCGCACCGGCGATCTGTTCGCGCATCGCTGGCTCGGCGTCACGCCGGACGTGATGTCGCTGGCCAAGGCGCTCGGCGGCGGCTTTCCCATCGGCGCCGTGCTTGCGACGGCCGAGGCCGCGTCGGGCATGACGCCGGGCTCGCATGGCTCGACCTTCGGCGGCAATCCGCTGGCGGTCGCCGCGGCCAACGCCGTGCTCGACGTGATGCTGGCGCCCGGCTTCTTCGATCACGTCCGCAAGATGTCGTTGCTGTTGAAGCAGAAGCTCGCCGCCGTTCTCGATCGTCATCCCGACATCATCTCCGAGATCCGCGGCGAGGGCCTTCTCATCGGCGTCAAGGCGGTGGTGCCGTCGGGCGATCTGGTCACGGCGCTGCGCGATCAGAAGCTGCTCACCGTCGGCGCGGGCGACAACGTCGTGCGCTTCCTGCCGCCGCTGATCGTCAACGAATCCGAAATCGAACAATCGGTCGAGATGCTCGATCGCGCCTGTGCGGCGCTGTCGGGCGGGCCTGCCAAGCAGGCGGCCGCATCATGAGCAAGACCATGGGCAATACGCCGCGTCATTTCCTCGATCTCACCGAGATGCCGGTGGAGGAGCTGCGCAACGTGCTGGCGCTGTCCAGCGCGATGAAGAAGACCTTGAAGGCGCGCGAGCCGGCGAAGAAGCCGCTCGAGGGCAAGGTGCTGGCGATGATCTTCGACAAGCCGTCGACGCGCACGCGCGTGTCGTTCGACGTCGGCATGCGCCAGCTCGGCGGCGAGGCGATCATGCTGACCGGCACCGAGATGCAGCTCGGCCGCGGCGAGACCATCGCCGACACCGCGCGCGTGCTGTCGCGCTATGTCGACGCCATCATGATCCGCATCCTCAGCCACGAGGCGCTGCTCGAGCTTGCCGCGCATGCCACCGTGCCCGTGATCAACGGCCTGACCCGGCGCTCGCATCCCTGCCAGGTGATGGCCGACGTGATGACCTTCGAGGAGCATCGCGGCTCCATCGAGGGCCGCACCGTGGCCTGGACCGGCGACGACAACAACGTGCTGGCCTCCTGGGCCCATGCCGCCGAGCGCTTCAAGTTCCGGCTCAACGTCGCCACCCCGCCGCAGCTGTCGCCCGGCAAGCCGATGAAGGATTTCATCCGCGCCACCCGGGCCGACATCCATCTCGGCCACGATCCGGAAGTCGCTGTCGCCGGCGCCGACTGCGTCGTCACCGACACCTGGGTGTCGATGGGCGACAAGGATGGCGAGCATCGGCACAATTTGCTCAAGCCCTATCAGGTCAATTCCAAGTTGATGTCGCTGGCGAAGCCCGAGGCGCTGTTCATGCACTGCCTGCCGGCCCACCGCGGCGAGGAGGTCACCGACGAGGTGATCGACGGCCCGCAGTCGGTGGTGTTCGACGAAGCCGAGAACCGCCTGCATGCGCAGAAGGGCATCTTGGCCTGGTGCTTCGGCGAGCGGGCTTAGGGTTCGACGGCGCAATTTCACCGGTGTCGTCCCGGCCTTGAGCCGGGACCCATACCGCGTGATCGAACTGATTTGCAGCTGTGGCCGTTGCTCGGCGTAGTTGGAGCGATCGTGGTTCGTCGGTTACGGCTTAGCGTCGGCGACTACCACCGGCGTTCCTCGATAGCATCCGCGGTATGAGTCCCGGCTCAAGGCCGGAACGACAGCCGGGGATGCCCTTCCATTCGTTTCAATCATCCCCAAATACGCCCCATGACAACCAATCCCCCCGACACCGACATCAACCTCGATACCAGCCGCGCCCCCTCGGCGGTGCCGGTCGACGACGCCGTGCTGCCGTTCGAGGTCGCGGCGCTCGATCTGCGTGGGCGACTGACCCGCATGGGCCCGGCGCTCGACGACATTCTCACCAAGCACGCTTATCCCGCGCCCGTGGGCAAGCTGCTCGGCGAGGCCATCGTGCTGACGACCTTGCTCGGCTCCGCGCTGAAATTCGACGGCCGCTTCATCCTGCAGACCCAGACCGACGGCCCGGTGTCGTTCCTGGTGGTCGACTTCCAGGCACCCGACCGCCTGCGTGCCTATGCCCGCTTCGACGAAGCCCGGCTGGCGGAGGCCAAGGATTCCGGCGGCCTGCTCGGCAAGGGGCATCTGGCGATGACCATCGACCAGGGCGCCGACATGAGCCGCTACCAGGGGCTGGTCGCGCTCACCGGCGGCAGCCTGGAGGAGGCCGCTCATGAATACTTCCTGCGCTCCGAGCAGATCCCGACCCGCGTGCGCCTCGCCGTCGGCGAGGAGTGGAGCGGCGGCAAGCACCGCTGGCGTGCCGGCGGCCTCCTGACGCAATTTTTGCCGCAGGCGCCGGAGCGCTTGCGCCAAGCCGACCTGCATCCCGGCGATGCGCCCGAAGGCACCGAGCTGCATGCGATCGAGGAGGACGAGGCCTGGGTCGAGGGCCAGTCGCTGGTCGCGACCGTCGAGGATATCGAGCTGATCGATCCCGCGCTGTCGGGCGAGCGGCTGCTGTATCGCCTGTTCCATGAGCGCGGCGTGCGCGTGTTCGACCTCGTGCCGCTGCAGGCGCGCTGTTCCTGCTCGCGCGATGCGGTTGCCAACATGCTGAAGAGCTTCTCGCCCCAGGACCGCGCCGACATGGTCAAGGACGACAAGGTCGTCGTCACCTGCGAGTTCTGCTCCTCGGTCTATCACTTCACCCCGCACGAAGCCGGCGTGACGGAGAACTGACTCTGTTGCGCTCGCTCCGCGCGTCGTACCGATCGTGCTCGAGCGACAACCCTCCGTACGTCATCGCGAGCGCAGCGACGCGATCCGCAGTCCTTCGACAGTTCTGGATCGCGTCGTCGCTTCGCTCCTCGCGACGACGCTTGATAGGCTGCGTCGCACGGCGTCGGAGAAAACGTCGGGAGTTCGTGTGCGCCGGCGATCTCGATTAGTTCGTTGTTGAAAATCGGCTTTCTCGCTGATCGACGCCACATCCATGCCCGTCGCGTTGATTGGTCGCAGCAACAAACCGCTTGTGCCGTCGGGCAAATCACTGGCACATTTCCGCGCGTCTTGCTGCCGCACGAGGGGCGTTTCGCGACCGTCACGGACCGTTGGCAGCGGGATGCGACGGGCGTGTGTTGCCGCAGCGTAGTTCAGTCTGCGCGGACGAACGGCGATGCACGTACGGTCAAGTCGCGCGGTCCTGATATCCCGATGCTGATATCAACTCACGCTGAAGCTCCGCTTCGCGTTGAGGATGGTGGCCAACAAGCCCGGCGCACCAGGGAGAACGCGAAGCAGCCGTTAAAACCGTCGCGCAGGGAGGGCCGGGTCGTTCCGGCTGAACCTGTGGTACCTGCCGCCTGCATTTTTTCTGCAGGCGGGCCGCAGGCCTCAGCCGAGGCCCGGCCTTCCCTGCGCCCTCTATTTGCAGAGGGCGGGTGAATGGACAAGGCTCGGGCGCGGGATGCGTCGCGAGAACGATTTCGTGCGGCGCGGGTGCAGGATCTGTCGTATTGCAGCACAAGAGACAGCGAGCAGACGAGACTTGGGGCAGTCGGACTGCATGCCTTCTCAGCTAGTTCAACACCCGCTTGCCCTCGGGGCTGTCGAGCGAGAAGGCCGGCACGGCGATGTCGAAGTGCTCACCGCTCTCGCTCTCCATTTGATACGAGCCGGCCATGAAGCCGGACGCGGTGGTGAGCGGGACACCGGAGGTGTATTCGAAGCGCTCGCCCGGCGCGAGCACCGGCTGCTCGCCGACCACGCCCTCGCCGCGGACCTCCTGCTGCCGGCCGATCCCATCGGTGATGATCCAGTGCCGGCTGCGCAGCCGCACCGTCTCCTCTCCGCTGTTGGTGATGACGACGGTATAGGACCAGAACCAGCGGCCATCGGCCACCGACGACTTCTCAGGCAGGAAGTTCGGTTCGACGGTCACTTCGATGTGGCGAGTCACGGCGCGATACATGGTGGCATTGTAGCGGAAACCCGCGCCGGAACCAATCGCGACGCCATCGTGCTTTCAACACAGTTCCGCATTATGGCACAAGAATCGCGGACTTTGTCGGCCGTACGCGCGATCCATTCCTTGGACTCGGATCGGGCGCGGCAGGCAGCACCCTGGCGGCGATCGACCTGTCCTGCGCCGTGCGATCGCCCACCAGCCGTCCGCCAAGGTCGAAAAACTGGGCACGGCCCAGCTGATAAGTCCTTCATCGCTTGCGTAAAATCTGCGCAGCCCTACATTTCCCCTGCCGGGCCTCGAGGGCTGGCAGCCTTGACGCGGTGCCTGATGACGTCGATTGTCGATCGCCCTGCCGGACCGTCCGCCCCCGCCGCCAGCGCCGCACCCGCGCCGGCTGCGGAGACTGCCGCCGCGGCGAGCGCGGCTGCATCTGCATCTGCCGTCGCGGCCGCGCCGGCCGTCACCGCTGCACCCGCCACCACCGCTGCTCCTGCGATCACCTTCCCGGCGGTCGGCGAGCGCGAGCTGCGGCTCGACCTGTTTCGCGGGCTGGCGCTCTGGCTGATCTTCATCGACCACCTGCCGCCGAACCTGCTGACCTGGTTCACGATCCGCAACTACGGCTTCTCCGACGCCACCGAGATCTTCATCTTCATCTCCGGCTACACGGCGGCATTCGTCTATGGCCGGGCGATGCAGGATGCCGGCTTCATCGTCGCCACCGCGCGCATCCTGCGCCGCGTCTGGCAGATCTACGTCGCCCACGTCTTCCTGTTCACGATCTTCCTTGCCGAGATCTCCTACGTCGCGACCAGCTTCGAGAACCCGCTCTACACCGAAGAGATGGGGATCATGGACTTTCTCAAGCAGCCGGACGTGACGATCGTGCAGGCGCTGATCCTGCGCTTCCGCCCCGTCAACATGGACGTGCTGCCGCTCTACATCGTGCTGATGCTGTTCCTGCCGCTGATCCTGTGGCTGATGCGCTGGCGTCCTGACGTCACGCTCGGGCTCTCGGTCGTTCTCTACGCACTCACCTGGGAGCTCGATCTCTATCTGACGGCCTATCCGAACGGCTTCTGGGCGTTCAACCCGTTCGCCTGGCAGCTCCTGTTCGTGTTCGGGGCCTGGTGCGCGCTCGGGGGCGCCCAGCGCATGTCGCGCATCATCAACTCACCGATCACGCTCGGGCTCTGCGTCGCCTATCTGGTCGCGGCCTTCTGCGTGACCCTGACCTGGTACATTCCGCAGCTCGGCCATCTGATGCCGCGCCGAATCGAGCAGTGGATGTATCCGATCGACAAGACCGACCTTGACGTGTTGCGTTTCGCGCATTTTCTCGCACTCGCAGCACTCACCGTGCACTATTTGCGCAAGGATTGGCCGCTCTTGAAGTCGCCGTGGCTGCGTCCGCTGATTGTTTGTGGGCAACACTCGCTCGAGATCTTCTGTCTTGGCGTGTTTCTGGCGTTTGCGGGCCACTTCGTCCTTGCCGAAGTGTCCGGCGGCGCCATGATGCACGCGGTGATCAGCCTTTGCGGCATCCTCATCATGTGGGGGGTGGCGTCGTTGATTTCGTGGTACAAGCGTGAGGCCGATAAGGGGGCCGCGCGAAAAGGTGCGCGCAGCAACGCCGATCTGGCGGGAGGGGGCTGATGAAGTCCGTCTCGTGGTTAAGGTTGGGTATCGCAGCGCTGGCTGTTTCGCTGGCGGCCTCCGCGCGCGCGGAAGATGCGCCGCAGAACTGCGAGGTGCCGGCCTACCTGCTGACAACCGAGAGCCCGCTCCCGAAGGTTGCAGACGCCGTCAAGAATGGCCGCACGCTGGATATTCTCGTCGTCGGAAGCCGCTCATCCTCCATTGTCAGCACCTCCGACGCAAATGCCTACCCCGCCCGTCTGCAGGCGGCGCTGAAGGACAAGCTGCCGGCCGTCACCGTCAATCTCAGCGTCGAGCTGCAGCCCAAGAAGACGGCCGAGGAGGTCGCGGGCAATCTCGTTAAACTGGTGGAAGGAAAACGGCCTAATTTGGTCATCTGGCAGACCGGCACGGTCGACGCCATGCGGTCGATCGATCCTGATGAGTTCCGGCAGGCGGTCGACGACGGTGTGGCGACGCTGCAGAAGGCGGGAGCTGACGTCGTCTTGATGAACCTGCAATACAGTCCGCGGACGGAAACATTGATCTCCGTGCCGCCCTATGTCGACAACATGCGTGTGGTGGCGCAGCAGCGCGACATCCCGCTGTTCGATCGGTTTGCCATCATGCGGCAGTGGAACGAGCAGGGCGATTTCGACCTGTTCAATCCGACGCACGGGGTCGAGCTGGCCAGGCAGGTTCATGACTGCATCGGCCGGGCGCTGTCGAAGTTCATCATCGACGCGGCGCATATCGGGCCGGCGCAGCAGAACTAGGATTATGTCGTTCATGACGTCGAATGAGTGTCACCGCGTATCCGGGACATGGGAGAAGCTTTCGGCCGTTGCGGTCATTGCCATCGCCCTCGCGCTGAGCCCGCAGAAGGTACGGGCGCAGAGCGCAGCGCCGGCTGCACCCGCCGCGCTTTCCGATGTGAAGAGCTCCGGTCCGAAGCCTCCGTTGATCAGCGAGCTGCGACCGAGCATCGGTCACATCACATTGGCGCAGGCGAACGATCAGATGCGCGGGCCGATCGCCGCGGTGCGCCCGGCGGCCACGACCTCGCCGCCCGCGGCGACGACCGCGCCGGCCATGATCGATGCACAGCCGCCGGCTGCAGCCGGGCAGGCCGTCGCGGCCACGCCGCCGCAATCGCGCAGCATCACCGAGCGGGCGATCGACAAGGTCAAGCAGGTCGCCAAATCGGCCACCGACATCTTCAACCGCGTGCCGTGCCTGCCGCCGAAGGGTGTCGCCAAGAAGAACTTCATTTCGCTGCCGCACGTCGCCAACAAGCTCGCCTCCGGCCTGCCGGTCGTGATCGTCGCCTTCGGCTCATCGTCGACGCAGGGCTTTGGCGCGAGCGCGCCGGACTACACCTATCCGAACCGGCTCGCCGCGCAGTTGCGCCGGCAATATCCCATGGTCGACATCAGCGTCATCAATGCCGGCGTCGGCGGCGAGGATGCGCCGGAGATGATGAAGCGACTGGAGACGTCGGTGATCGACCGGCGTCCGGATCTCGTGATCTGGCAGGTCGGCACCAATGCCGTGCTGCGCGATCTCGATCCGGCCGAGACCGCCAGGCTGGTCGAGGATGGCGTCGCCAAGATCCAGGCGGCAGCCTCCGATGTCGTGCTGGTCGACCTGCAATATTCGCCGCGCGTCAACGAGCGCTCGGAGAACGCCAGCCGCATGAACAAGCTGCTCGGGCGTATTGCCGAGCTGCATCACGCCGGCATCTTCCCGCGCTTCGAGGTGATGCGCGACTGGCACGAGCGCCAGGCGATCCCGATCAACGAGTTCGTGATCTCGGACGGCCTGCACATGAGCGATTGGGGCTATGCCTGCTTCGCCCAGTTGCTCGGCGACGACATCATCCGCTCGGTCGGCCAGGTCAAGCTCGGCATCAACGCACCGGCCGAGGTGCCGACCTATCGGCCGATGTGATCGAGGGCGAGTGGGGAACAGCGAGTAGCGAATAGGGAAAGAGATCCTACTACTCGCTACTCTCTATTCGCCATTCGCTACGCCGCGCTGAGGGCGGCGTCGAGATCCTCGATCAGATCGTCGGCATGCTCGAGCCCGGCGGAGAAGCGGATGAAGCCCTCGCTGATGCCGAGCTCGGCGCGCGCCTCCGGCGTCAGCCGCTGATGCGTCGTCGTCGCCGGGTGCGTGACCAGCGTCTTGGCGTCGCCGAGATTGTTGGAGATGCGCGCGAGCTTCAGGCCGTTGAGCGTACGGAACGCAGCCGCCTTGCCGCCCTTGACCTCGAAGCCGACCAGGGTCGAGCCGGCGCGCATCTGCTTGCGGACGGTTGCCGCCTGCGGATGGTCCTCGCGGCCCGGATAGATCAGCCGCGAGATCTTCGGATGCGCGGCGAGGAAGTCGGCCACCTTCGCCGCCGTCTCGGTCTGCGCGCGCACGCGCACCGCCAGGGTCTCCAGACCCTTGAGCAGAACCCAGGCGTTGAACGGCGAGATCGACGGGCCGGTCTGGCGCATGAAATTGTGGATGTGCTCGGCGATGAACGCCTCCGACGACAGGATCACACCGCCGAGGCAGCGGCCTTGGCCGTCGATGTGCTTGGTCGCGGAATACACCACGACGTCAGCGCCGAGCGCGAGCGGGCTCTGCCAGATCGGGGTGGCGAACACGTTGTCGACGATCAGCCGCGCGCCATGGGCGTGCGCGATCTCGGCGATGGCGGGGATGTCCATCACGTCGAGCGTCGGATTGGTCGGGCTCTCCAGGAAGAACGACTTGGTGTTGGGTCTGACCGCCTTCTGCCATTGGTCGAGGTCGAGCCCATCGACCAGGGTCGACTCGATGCCGTAGCGCGGCAAGAGATCCTCGACCACGTAGCGGCACGAGCCGAACAGCGCCTTGGCCGCGACGACGTGGTCGCCGGCACGGAGGGGAGCCAGGATTGCCGTGGTGACCGCGGCCATTCCGGTTGCGGCCGAGCGGCAGGCCTCGGCGCCCTCGAGCTCGATCATGCGGCGCTCGAACATCGCCGTGGTGGGATTGGAGAAGCGCGAATAGATGAAGCCGGGATCCTCGCCCTTGAAGCGCGCCTCGCATTCCTCGGCGGTGGCGTAGACGAACCCTTGGGTGAGATAGAGCGCCTCGGCGGTCTCGCCGAATTCGGAGCGCAAGGTGCCGGAATGCACCAGCCTCGTTTCGGGACGATAGTGGGCGAACGACGCCGGCGCCTTCGCGGGGGACTTCGACATGTGACCTCCATCGTGGCCACCGCCTCGGGCGATGGGCACAAAAAAACCGGCCTGGGAAAACTCCTCACGGCCGGGATCACAATCGTCCCCGGCCTGTTTAGCGACTTATTTAACGTGGCTGCAAGCCGGCCGGCTCAAATCACCACGGGATAAGTCGTGCTCATAGTCGCAACCGGCCTTTCCGTCAAGCCAGCCATCGGATAACCGGTCAAAAGACCCTATATTGGCTCCATAAGCCGCCGTTCCGGCGCCTGCAAAGGATCAGGTCTTGCCGTTTTCGCTCAGCCCCGACGCCCACGGCATCCTCCCCGATCGCATGATCGTGGCGATGACGGAGGCTGGCCTGATCATCCCCGAATATGATTTCGTCGAGAGCCAGATCCAGCCGGCGAGCCTCGATCTGCGGCTCGGCGACATCGCCTATCGCGTGCGTGCGAGCTTCCTGCCCGGGCCGGGCGCGACGGTCGCCGAGCGCATCGACGAGCTCAAGCTGCACGAATTCGCACTTGCCGACGGCGCGGTGCTGGAGACCAACTGCGTCTACATCGTGCCGCTGTTGGAGAGCCTGGCGCTGCCCAAGGACATCGTCGCGGCCGCCAATCCGAAAAGCTCGACCGGGCGGCTCGACGTGTTCACCCGCGTGATCGCCGACGGCACGCGACGCTTCGACATGATCGGCGCGGGCTATCACGGCCCGCTCTATGCCGAGATCAGCCCGAAGACGTTCCCGGTCCTGCTGCGCGAGGGCTCGCGCCTGTCCCAGGTTCGCTTCCGCTATCGCGACGCGGTCCTGTCGGAGGACGAACTGATCGCGCTGCACCAGGCCGAGCGACTGGTGGATCGCGACGATGCCGATCTCACCGGCGGCGTCGCGCTTTCCGTCGACCTGTCCGGCAGCAATGCGAACGGCAATGTCGGCTATCGCGCCAAGCGCCACACCGGCGTCGTCGACGTCGACCGCCGCGCCGGCTATCCGGTCGAGGAGTTCTGGGAGCCGATCAAGGCACGTCCCGACGGCAGCCTCATTCTCGATCCCGGCGAGTTCTACATCCTGGCCTCCAAGGAGGCCGTGCAGGTGCCGCCGGACTATGCCGCGGAGATGGTGCCGTTCGATCCGCTGGTCGGTGAATTCCGTGTTCATTACGCCGGCTTCTTCGATCCCGGCTTCGGCTATGCCGGCGCCGGCGGGCAGGGCTCGCGCGCGGTGCTAGAGGTGCGCTCGCGCGAGGTGCCGTTCATCCTCGAGCACGGCCAGATCGTCGGCCGTCTCGTCTACGAGAAGATGCTGGCGCGGCCGAATGCGATGTATGGCAGCCGCATCGGCTCCAACTACCAGGCCCAGGGCCTGAAGCTCTCCAAGCATTTCCGTCTCTGAGCGCGGCTGCGTCTGCCGCGCACCCCCAATGCGCCTGCCGCACAGGGCGCGCGCCAGCGCCGTGCTAGGAAAGCGAGAGCAATCGAACGATAACACGGCCGCGGCCTGCGCGGCCGAGCGGGGAGCTGAGATGTCCGAGATCGGCCTGGCCGACAATCCGGTCGGCGAGGGGCGTGCGTTGCCGCCCCCCGAGAAGCCGGTCCGGAATAAGCTCGTCGACGGACCCATCCTGCGCACCCTGCTGTCGCTGGCCTGGCCCAACATCATCGCGAACACGGCCGGCACCTGCGTCGTCATCGCCGAGACCTCCTATATCGGCCGGCTCGGTATCGAGGCGCTGGCGGCGATGGCGCTGGTGTTTCCGCTGGTGATCCTGACCATGACGATGTCCGGCGGCGCGATGGGCGGCGGCGTGGCCTCGGCGATCGCGCGCTCGCTCGGCGCCGGCGACGCCGAGCGGGCCTCGACGCTCGCCACGCACGCGCTGCTGATCGCGCTATTGTTCGGCGCGACCTTCATGATCGGCATGCTGGCGTTCGGCCCTGCCTTGCTGGAGGTGCTCGGCGGCCGCGGCGCGGTGCTGAGCCATGCCACGGCCTATCTGCAGATCTTCTTCGGCGGCGCGATCCTGCCCTGGCTGATGAACTCGATGGCTGGCATCCTGCGCGGCACCGGCAACATGAAGCTGCCGTCGTTCATGATCCTCAGCTCGGCGCTGCTGCAGATCGTATTGGGCGGCACGCTCAGCCTGGTCCTCGGGCTCGGCATGCGCGGCGTCGCCGCCGGCGCGCTGCTGGCGTTCTGCGTCAGCATCTCGGTGATGGGCTGGTACCTGTTCTCCGGCCGCGCGCGCGTGCGGCCGAAGCTGCGGGGCCTGAAGATCAGCGGCGCGATGTTCGCCGACATTCTCAAGGTCGGCGCCGTCGCCTGCTTCTCGCCGCTGCAATCCGTGCTGTCGATCGCGATCTTCACGCATATGCTGGCGTCGTTCGGCACCGCCGTGCTCGCCGGCTACGGCATCGGCGCGCGGCTCGAGTTCATGATGACCACGGTCGCATTCTCCGTCGGCATGGCCTCGGTGCCGATGGTCGGCATGGCGATCGGTGCGGAGAGAATCGCGCGCGCCCGCCGCATCGCCTGGACGGCGGGACTGGTGTCGTTCGCGTCGGTGGGCGCGCTGTCGACGCTGATCGCGATCGTCCCGCAATTGTGGGTCGACATCTTCACCCAGGACGAGAGCGCGCGCAGCGCGGGCCGGCACTATCTCCAGGTCGCGGCGCCGATGTATGCCTTCATCGGCCTGGCGATCTCGATGTATTTCTCCTCGCAGGGTGCCGCCAGGGTGCTCGGTCCGGTGCTGGCGCAGACGGTGCGGCTCGTCTTCATCGCTGCGGGTGGCAGCTATCTGTTGAGCCGTGCCGCGACCGAGGGCGACTTCTTCATGCTGGCGGCGTCCTCGATGGTCCTGCTCGGGGTGCTGACGCTCGCCAGCGTCATGCTCACCCGCTGGGGCCCGAAGCCGGCCGCAGCGCTGGAGCTGCGCCCGGCCGTGCTGACGGCCGGACGCGGCCTTGACTCGCGCGGGCCGCCGCCGGCGCGTATCGGCTGAGCCGCTATCCGCGCAGCCTGCCCAACGTGTCCTGCATCGCGCGCGCGCCGAGCTCCATCTGCTGATCGATATAGGGTGCGATCTCGTGCGGCAGCACGTCGGTGGTCCAGATCACCCGGCAGCGCTCCTCGCCTTCCGGGATGATCTGAAACGACGCACTGTGCTGGCTGATGCGTTCGTTCTTGATGGCATAGACGAGGCGCCGACGTTGATCGTCGCAGTCGACCAGCTGCTCGCGCACCACGCTGCCGTTGGCGAAGCTGACAATGCGGACGTCGCCGTCGAGTGTGGTGCCGGTGACGAAGCCGGGCGCCACCCTGGTATGAACAGCGCCGAAATCCCGCACTGCGTCCCACACTGCACCCGCCGGGGCTGCGATCGGAATGTCCTTCTGGATGGATGCCATGGGCTTGACCTCACGGACACACGGCTTCGATGTTGTTGCCGTCGGGATCGATCAGGAAGGCGGCGTAGTAGGTCGGACTGTAGTCCGCGCGCGGCCCGGCGCCGCCATTGTCGCTGCCGCCTGCCTTCAGCCCCTCGCTGTGGAATCTGGCGACGGCCGCGTGGTCCTGGGCGCGGAACGCGATATGGGCGGCGCCCTTGCTGGCGCCCTTGTCGACATACAGCCACAGCGCCGGCTCCCCCTTCGGGCCGATGCCCGCCGACGCCTCGTCCTTGGAGCAGAGGATGTGGCCGAGCGGCGCCAGCGCCGATGTGTAGAAGCGGACGCTGGCGTCGAGATTGCCGACCTTGAGGCCGATATGATCGTACATCGATGATCTCCATGCTTCGCATGCGGCTGCCGCACGCGCTGGGATCATCCAATCAATGGCGGCTCAGATGGTCTTGGAGAATCTTGCGCTCGCCGCGCGAGGCCTTGCGAAACTTCGCCGGCGACACGCCGGCAGCGCGCGCGAAGGTGCGGGTGAAATTCGACAGATCGGCAAAGCCCGAATCATAGGCGATGGTGGTGACCGGCGTGTCCTCCTCGCTGAGACGCCGCGCGGCGCGCCGCAAGCGGGAGCGGATCAGATATTGATGCGGCGTCACGCCGATCGTCGCCGCGAACAGCCGCAGGAAATGGAACGGGCTGACGCCGGCTTCGTGCGCCGCAGCCGCCAGGTCGATGTCGCGCTCCGCATTGTCGTCGATCCACAATGCGCTCTCCACCGCGCGCCGGCGATCGCGCAGGCTCGGCGTCGCCGCCCGTTCCTGCCGGCCCGTGGCGGTCGCGACGAAGCGGCTGGCCATGATCTGTCCAACCTCGTCCAGACCGAGGTCCTGCTCGCGCGCGGCGACGGCCTGCGCGAGCTCACCGAGGACCATGAGCTCCGGTAGCGGCGGCATCGCGCCAGCCCGCCAGGCCTGCCTGTCGCAGCCGATCTCGTCGATGAGCGCATCATCGAAGAAGAATGACAGGCATTCGTCGCCGCAGACGTGATCGTGCGTGCACATGAACTCATCGCCGGGATGGCCCACCAGCAGCGAGCCGGTGACCAGTTCGAAGAAGCGGCCGCGGTGCCGGCAGCCGAAGCTGCCCTTGCGCACATAGGACAGCGAGTAGCCGGCATACTGCTCGACATAGGGACGCTCGCCAGGGACCGCTGCACAGCGGAACTCGGACACGGTGACGTCGCGGCTTTCGAACAGGATGGTGGTGGTCATCCTGTAAATCTAGCGCATTGCGGCGGAAAGAGGAGGGCGTCGTGCGAGATAATATCGCGCGACGCGCGAAGGCGGGCTTACAATGCGCGCGGCCTGTCGATGGCGAGAAACGCGTCGAACAACGTCAGGCCCGCATGAGGCTTTGCGCCTTCGAGCGACAGCAGCCGACGCTTGGAGACGATGCCGCTGTTGGGCGACGGCTTGTCGAGGCCGTTGCCGATGTCACGCACGCGGTGACAGGGAACGATCAGCACGAGCGCATTCCTGCTCAGCGCCTGCGCGATCGAATTCAGCGCCTTGGGAACGTGCAGCTCGTCTGCGATCGCGTCGGCGGTGCGCGTCTCGCCGCGCGGAATGGCGCGAATGCAATCATAGACGCGCTGGTTGAAGGGCGCGACGCCGTCGAGGTCGAGCGCAACGTCGGAGAAGTCGACGTCCTGCCCGCGCAGCATGGCCGCGATGCCTTCGATGGCGAGTTCAGTATTCGAACACGGGCGCTGCTCCCGTGCGTCGGGAAACTGGCGAAACAGGCGCCGCCGCGTCTCGATTTCCCGTGCTTCCGGCAATTGTACGCCGGTGATTCCGACATCGCTCCACGCAATGCCGCAACGGCCGAGGGCCGTATCAAAGATCGTATACCCACGCCCCATGACGCCACCCCAACCCACACCACATCATATCATCGTCACGATCGCCCGCATCAACTTTGTTTACAAAGTGTTAACAGCGTGACCTGACCGGGGCGGGTTTGCCCTGATTTGGGTGATGGTTGTCAAGCGTGCCGTTGCGATCGCTGTCTGCGATCTCTGTCATCGGCATTGCGATCGCGGAATGCGGCGCCGCACGCAGGCGAGGCGCGATCGACCGGAGCCGCTACGGCCGGCTCACCGATACAGGCCTATCGCCGGCGAAATCGGGATCATGCGCAAGCCACAGTTCGAGCAGACTCAGGAAGGTCACGGTGATCCCGATGGCGATGCTGACATGCATCGCCGACGTATGCACGAATCCGAGCAGCCATGGGGCTGCAACCAGCCACACTCCAAGCGCGACCTTCAGCCACTCCTCCCAATCGGCAAACGCAAGAAGGCCGCCGAGCGAGAGCACGATGACGGCAGCCCCCGCCAACTCAGCGTTGATGCGGCCGACGCTGCCGACGAAGCCGAACAGCCAGGGCGCGAAGGCTAGGAACAGACCGCAGCCGAGGGTGTAAAGGTCGAGCGCCGACGGACCCGACATGACGGCGAGGGCTTTCGAGGGGGCGGTCTGAGACGCGGGGCTGTGGCTTTGCATGATGTGAGCTCCCAGGACCTTCACGGCGTGGCGAAACAGGGAGAGGCGCCGCTTCCAACGGGCAAAAGCGCGATCGGCCCGATCCGTTCCGGAGCCTGCGGTTGCGGCCGATCACGATCGGGAGATCAGGCCGGTGGTAGAACTCTTGCGTCTGCCCTCCGGGGCCTTGGCGGTCTCGCGGCAACAAGCCGCTTGGCGAAACGCATGGTCTCGGCTAAGCATTGGCGAGCGCGGGCGTAGTTCAATGGTAGAACGGCAGCTTCCCAAGCTGCATACGAGGGTTCGATTCCCTTCGCCCGCTCCAATGCCGCAATGTCCTGCTGCGGTGCCCTGCAAGATCAGCTTTGTACGATAGCCGACGGCCGCGAAGCTGACGGGCGTTTTGCATAGATCGCCTCGATTTCCTTCGCAAAGCTCCGCTCGATCGCCGGACGCTTGTTCTTCAACGTCGGCGTGATCAGGCCTTCCTGCACGGTCCACGGCTCCAAGGTCCAATGCACCGCCTTCGGCGTCGCGTAGGACGGATAGGCCTTCGCGGCTCGCGCAATGTGGCGCAGCAGAGAGGCCGCTTCGGCCTCGGTGCCGCGCTGGCCGTGCGCCGCGAGCCTCGCCTGCTGCTCAGCCCAGCCGTTGGCGTTGAGCACGACGATCGCGGTCAGGAACGGCCGGTTCTCGCCGATCACGATGGCCTGCTCGAACAGCGGATCGGTCAGGATCGCGGTTTCCAGATCGGCGGGCGCAATCTTCTCGCCGGTCGAGGTGACGAGGATGTCCTTGATCCGACCGGTGATGGTGATGCGTCCGCTGTCGATGCGGGCCTGGTCGCCGGTGTGCAGCCAGCCGTCGGCTTCCCTGGTGCGCGCGGTCTCGTCCGGCCGGCGCCAATAGCCGAGCATCACGTTTGGGCCGCGCACCATCAACTCGTCATTGTCGCCGATGCGCACCTCGATGCCCGGCAGGGCGCGGCCGACGGTGCGCGGGTCGTTGTCGTCAGGCGTGTTGACGCTGACGACGGGCGATGTCTCGGTCATGCCGTAGCCCTGCAGCACCTCGAGCCCGAGCGCCAGGAACAGCCGCACCACCGGCTCGGCGATCGGGGCGCCGCCGCTGACGGCGACGTGCAGCCGTCCGCCGAATCGAGCCAGTACCTTGGCGGCGACCAGGCGTTGCAGCAGCGGCCACGCGATACGGTCGAACGCCGAGAGTCTCGTCCCGCGCCCATGCTGCGCATCGAAGCGACGGCCGCCGATCGCGATGGTCAGGTCGAGCAGCACCCGTTCCAGCGGGTTTGCGATCGCGCGGTGATGCATGATGACCGAATAGATGCGCTCATAGATGCGCGGCACGGAGATCAGGATGGTCGGACGGACCTCCACCAGATCTTCGGACAGCTGCTTCACCGAGCGCGCATAGGCGACGCAGGCGCCGATGGCGATCGGGTAGTAGTAGCCCGCGGTGCGCTCGAACGTGTGTGACAGCGGCAGGAACGACAGGAATACGTCGTCGGTATCGGCCGCCAGCCGCTGATGAATGGCCTTGAGGTTGGAAACGACGTTGTCGTGCGACAGCATCACACCCTTGGGCCGGCCCGTCGTGCCCGAGGTGTAGACGATGGCGGCGAGGTCGTGCGGCGCGATGGCGATCCGGGTGCCGGGAGGCGTGGCATCGCCGGGCGCCTTCAACCACGCCTCCAGATCGACGAGGCGCGGATCGCCGGTCGGCGGGGTCGTTTGCCGGTCGGCGCAGACGATCCGTCCCAGGTCGGGCAGGGCCTCGCCGACCGCTGCGATCTCATCCCAGCGTGTGTCCGAATCGACCAGCAGCAGCCGGGCACCGGAATCGGCGAGGATGTAGGCGATGCTGTCGGCATTATCGACGGCATGCATCGGCACCGGCACCAGGCCGAGCGAGAGCGCGGCCTGGTCAATGGCGAGATGCGCGATCCCGTTCGGCATCAGGATGGCGACACGCTCCCCCTGGGCGAAGCCCTCGGCCGCGAGCGCTCGCCGCCATCGCTCGACGACGAGATCGATCTCGCGCCAGCAGAAGCTCGCCCATCGGCCGCTTCCTGCGTCGAAATGTCGGTAGGCCTGCTTGTCCGGGCTCCGTTCGACGCGCCAGCGCCAGAGTTCGGGCAAGGTGGTGATACCGGCCAGCGTGTCGGCCGCCATGGCGTGATCATCGATGGGATTTGAGTGCTGCACGCCCGTCTCCGGCGATCCTGAACTCCGTCGCGAAGCAGAAGCTCTGCAGCGGCGGACCGGGTCCGACGTTGACGTAGCGCAATCACCACGAGACAGATCGTGCGTCTGCGCATGGGAGCCCGGCAATCGCGGCAGGCCGACCCCGCTGTGGGAGGTCGGGCGGATCGGGGCGTCCGTCAGGCGCCCTGCGGGACCTTGTCGAGAAACCCGGTGACGCGCCGGATGCGGCCGTCGGCCAGCTCGACGAAATCCGTGCCCAGGATCGGGGCTTCCGCATTCTCGGGGCCGAGCTCCCAGGAAAAGCGGAGATGATGACCGTGGCCGTCCGCGGAGCCGATCAGGCGAAAGCGGAAGTCGGGAAAGCGCTGCTGCACGCCCGCGACCAGGCCGTCCACGGCATCGCGTCCTTCGCCGCGCATCAGCGGGTCGACATAGAGCGCATCCGCGGTCCAGTGACGTGCGAGCAATGCGCCGCGCTGCGCGGCATCGCGTTCGTTCCACAGCGCGATGTAGCTCTCGGCGATCTCGGTCGGGTTGGTCATTGGTGCTCTCCATGTTGTGAACGATGAGGAGCCCATCATCGCGCCCGGCGCGCAGCGAATCGATTACGTCGAACGTCATCTCATCCGGAATGACAGAACTGTAAGTTGCCGCCCGTTTGCGCGAGGGCTACGCCACGCGCAGAGGCGGTGCGGGGAATGCGTCTCATGATGTCCGACACTTGGAAGTGGATTGCCGTCGCAATCTGTCTTGTGCTGTTCACGGCGGATACCGTGCTCAAGCCGCAGGACAAGCCCAATCGCATGGTGTTCTTCGAGCTGCATCGCGGCGAGAGCCCGACGATGATCGGCATGATGCGCGACGACCTCGTCAAGCTGCCGGGACGCGGCGCCAGCCGCATCCGCGATGCGCTCGCGCGCGGCGAGACGTTAACGGTCTGGCAATATGAATTAAGAAAGATTGAAGACGGCAGCTATCAGGAGGTGCCGGAGCGGCAGATCCAGCTCGGCGCCGCCGATGCGCCGCTCGTCACCTTTGGTGCACGGATTCGGCTGCCCGATAATTAGTTCGGTCCAGACGGCGAAAGCATCGGGAGGCAGATCGTCTCCCCGGCTGCCAGCGCGATATCGGCCCGACCTCGCTCCATCTCCCGATCCAGACGGCGCGGTGCGAGGAGAGACCCTGCCGCGCCCGCTTGCGGCGCGAGGGCTCGGCCGAACGGTCCAACCTTGTGATTGCATCCGTCGCATCTCCGGATTTCGGCCATGCCGTCGGGGCTGGCGGAAGCCCGCACCCGCGATCGTGATCGCACGAGCACCCCTGGGCCGGCGATGAGCGGGCGAGCGTCCCGCCGTCACTGGGCAGCGGGGCGCGTGTCGCGCGGAAGCTCGGCCCCGGGTTTCTCCGGAGTGTCGTTTGTGCCGCCGTGACGCCGCTGCCGCGCCGATGGGCGAATCATGCCGGGCCTCTGCCTTGCTCGTGGCGCCACCGCCATGTCCGGAACCAGCGTTGGTCCATTTTCGGTGGTAGCGACTCATTGGTGCAGCGGGCTTGCAACACTCGCGGTGAATTTGGCTTTCGCAGCTGCGCTCTCCTGGACAAAAACACGATCTCGAAACACGCTGCATTTGCGATTTGGATTTGGCTTTCGCGTTCCGGTTCTGCGGATGGGGTCGTGATTGCAAGGTCCACCGCAGTCCAAGCATCACAAGAAGCGCATCACACGAAGCGTGCCAAAGTCGGTCAGATCGGTTTTCGCCGGGTTGCACTGGGGCTCGACATGAAATTCTGGACGGGATTGCTTGCGGTCGTTCTGTTGCTGTCGGGGGTCGGCGCCAGCCAGGCCGTGGTCCGGATCGCCGATGACCGCGGTGGCCGGATCGGAACCTATGTCGACAAGTACCAGGGCCTGCGATCCTCCGGTGAGTATGTGATCATCGACGGGCTCTGCGCATCGGCCTGCACCATCGTGCTTGGGGCGATCCCGCACGAGAAGATCTGTGTCACCTCGCATGCCAATCTCGGCTTCCACGCCGCCTGGGATTTCGGCGCCAACGGCCGCGCCGTCACCAATCCCGAGGCGACCCAGATGCTGTACTCGATGTACCCTTCGCCGATCCGCCGCTGGATCACCCAGCGCGGCGGCCTGACGCCCCGGATGATCTTCCTGAAGGGCAGGGAGCTGCAGGCAATGTACAAGCCCTGCTATATGGATGCCCAGGCGTCCTCTCCGGCCTCCTCGCACGTCGTGCCCAATGTACCGACCATCTCGCCGGCTGCCGCCAAGGCCTCTGCCTCCCATTGATCACACTGAGGCACTAGTCGCTTCGGGTGATCGCGGCCCGACTGCGGCGCTTGCCTGGACCGGCTGCGGGGCTTATCTGGAGCGAGAGGGGTGGGCCGCTTGGCCGGCTCCGGCCGATGAGTACGCCATCATGCAGCCTCTTTCAGCGCCCCAAGAGATACCGTCCGCATCGCGAGCCCGGCGTCCGGCCTCTGCTCCGGCCCTCGCGGCGGGGATCGCGGCGATCGGGCTCGTCGTCGGCGCCGTGACGATGTGGGTGCAGTACGGGACCGCGGTGTTCTTCGAGACCATCGCGGCCGGCTGGCAGGCCTGCTTCTGAGAGACAGTGAAGGAGCGCGCAATGCCGTCCAATGTCACCCGTCCGCTGGTGATCGTCGGAGCCTTCGCCGCCAGCCTGGTGGTCGGGTTGTCGCTGATGTTCCTTGTCATGGGCGGCGGCCGCAACATCGCGGCGCCGGCCGCGATCGGCGGCCCGTTTCAGTTGACCGACCAGAGCGGTGCCGTCGTCACCGAGAAGAGCCTGGAAGGGCGGCCGACGCTGATCTTCTTCGGCTTTACCCATTGCCCGGACGTCTGTCCGACCTCGCTGTTCGAGATCTCCGAGGTGCTGCGCGCGATGGGCAAGGACGCCGACAGCGTCAACGCCTATTTCGTCTCGGTCGACCCCGAGCGCGACAATCCGGCCGCGATGAAGGACTACCTCTCCAGCTTCGACCCGCATCTGAAGGGCCTGACCGGCGATCCCGAGGTGCTGGTGAAGGTTCTCACCGAGTACCGGGTCTATGCCAAGAAGGTCCCGCTGAAGGACGGCGATTACACCATGGACCACACCGCTTTGGTGTATCTGATGGACCGCAACGGCCGGTTCGTCGCACCGTTCAACCTGAAGCGGACGCCCGAGGAAGCCGCGGCGGATCTCAAGAAATACCTCTGAGCGCGTTAACGCTCCAGCCGGGCGGCCGCCTCCGGGCCGAATCCAGCCTCGAATTTGCGCATGGATGGTCTATAAGGCGCTGACCATCGGGACCGCTGATGCCGACCGTCTTGTCAAAGCCCGTGAAATCCGCGCCTGCGGCCGGCGCCGCCATTGCCGGCGCGCTGCTGTGCTTCGGCCTGGCCGCAGCCGGCTCGGAGGCGCGCGCCCAGGCGCCGGTGAGGCCCGCCGTCGAGGCGGCGCCGCAGGCCGTCCCTGGGTTCTGGGACCCGCGACGCCGACCGGAGCGGCCCGATCTGTCGCGCCTCACGGTGATTCGGTTCCTGACCGAGACCGACTATCCTCCGTTCAACTTCACCGGTCCGGACGGCAATCCGGCCGGCTTCAACGTCGATCTTGCCAGGGCGATCTGCGACGAGATCAAGGTGACCTGCACCGTCCAGATGCGCCGGTTCGAAACCCTGCTCGACGCGCTGTCCTCCAACCGGGGCGATGCGATCATCGCCTCGATCGCGGTGACGCCGCAGATGCGGGCGCGGGCCGATTTCTCCGATCCGTATTACCGGGCGCCCGCGCGTTTCGTGTCCCGCCGCGACGCCGTCATGACCGAGATCCGCCCCGAATTTCTCGAGGGCAAGAAGATCGGCGCCGTCGCCGGCACCGCGCACGAGGCTTACCTCAAGGCGATGTTCACCGACGCCGAGATCAAGAGCTATCCGAACGACGAGGCGCTGCGGCAGGCGCTGCGCCGGGCCGAGGTCGACCTGATCTTCGGCGACGGCATTTCGCTGGCGTTCTGGGTCAATGGCACCGATTCCGGCGATTGCTGCGCCTTTTCCGGTGGACCTTTCGTCGAAAGCCGCTATTTCGGCGAGGGCGTCGGCATCGCCGTGCGCAAGGGCAACGACCTCTTGCGCCAGGCGCTGAATTGGGCGCTGTTCCGGGTCTGGGAAAAAGGCCGCTACACCGACCTGTGGCTGCGCTACTTCTCGATCAGCCCGTTCTAGCGCTTGCCGTCGTTCCGGGGCGCGTCGAAGACGCGAACCCGGAACCTCGAGATTCCGGGTTCGATGCTTCGCATCGCCCCGGAATGACGGGTATCATGACCTCTGTTTTGCACTGACGTCTTCGGAGAAGTCTTTTTCACGATGTCCACGATCGATCTCGTCCCAACCAGCCCGAGCGACCTGCGCGCGCTTGCCGAAAACTCCAACGCCTGGCCGTTCGAGCAGGCGAAGGCGATCGTCAACCGGCTGAAGAAGAATCCGAAGGACGAGGTGCTGTTCGAGACCGGCTACGGTCCGTCCGGCCTGCCGCATATCGGCACCTTCGGCGAGGTCGCGCGCACCACCATGGTGCGCCACGCCTTCCGCGTGCTGACCG
Organism: Bradyrhizobium sp. SZCCHNS3052; assembly: GCF_032484495.1. NCBI lineage: Bacteria > Pseudomonadati > Pseudomonadota > Alphaproteobacteria > Hyphomicrobiales > Nitrobacteraceae > Bradyrhizobium > Bradyrhizobium sp. SZCCHNS3052. The sequence continues at coordinate 61,994 of NZ_JAUETB010000012.1, forward strand.
AGGACAAGATCAAGACCCGCCTGATCGCCTTCTCCGACGACATGGACGGCCTGCGCAAGGTGCCGGACAATGTGCCGAACAAGGAGATGCTGGCCACCCACCTCGGCAAGCCGCTGTCGCGAATCCCCGACCCGTTCTCCAACGAATATCCCTCGTTCGCCGCGCACAACAATGCGCGGCTGCGCGCCTTCCTCGACCGGTTCGGCTTCGACTACGAGTTTGCCTCGTCGACCGAGTACTACACCTCCGGCAAGTTCGACGCGGCGCTGCTGCGGATGCTGGAGCGGCTGGAGAAGGTGATGGCGATCATGCTGCCGTCCTTGCGCGAGGAGCGCGCGGCGAGCTACTCGCCGTTCCTGCCGATCTGCCCGCGCACCGGCCTCGTGCTGTACGTGCCGATCGTCGAGCACGACGCCAAGGCCGGCACCATCTCCTATGACGATCCCGAAACCAGGGAGCGCATGACCGTTCCGGTCACCGGCGGCCATTGCAAGCTGCAATGGAAGCCGGACTGGGCGATGCGCTGGCATGCGCTGGGCGTCGACTATGAAATGGCCGGCAAGGACCTGATCGACTCGGTGAAGCTGTCGGGCAAGATCTGCGCGGCGCTCGGTGGCACGCCGCCGGAGGGCTTCAACTACGAGCTGTTCCTGGACGAGAAGGGCCAGAAGATCTCGAAGTCGAAGGGCAACGGCCTGACCATCGACGAATGGCTGCGCTACGCCTCGCCGGAATCGCTGTCGCTGTTCATGTATCGCGAGCCCAAGGCGGCGAAGCGGCTGTATTTCGACGTCATCCCCCGCAACGTCGACGATTACCAGCAGTTCTTGGAAGGCTTTCCGAAGCAGGACGCCAAGCAGCAGCTCGGCAACCCGGTCTGGCACATCCATTCCGGCAAGCCGCCGAAGGCCGACATGCCCGTCACCTTCCAGCTGCTGCTGACCCTGGTGTCGTCGTCGAACGCGGAGAATGCCGAGACGCTGTGGGGGTTCATCGGCCGCTACCGGCCGGGCGTGACGCCGCAGACCCATCCCAAGCTCGACGCGATGGTCGGCTACGCCATCAACTACTATCGCGACTTCGTGGCGCCGACCAAGACCTTCCGCGAGCCGACCGAGGGTGAGCGCGTGGCGCTGCAGGACCTGCGCGATGCGCTGTCGAACCTGCCGGCTGACGCGACGGCCGAGGACATTCAGAACGTGGTCTACGAGATCGGCCGCCGCGAGCCGTTCCTCGACCACGCCAAGAAGGGCAAGGACGGCCGCCCCGGTGTCTCGCTCGACTGGTTCAACATGCTCTACCAGGTGCTGCTCGGCCAGGAGAAGGGCCCGCGCTTTGGGTCCTTCGTCGCGGTCTACGGCGTCAACAATGCGGTGGCGATGATCGACGGGGCATTGGCACGCAGCGCGTGATTGCCAAGCTCATCGCGCCACCAAAGGTGTCGTCCCGGCCTTGCGCCGGGACCCATAGCCACCGGACACAATTTGGCGGAGGGTCTCCGCCACCTTCCAAAACAATCCAGCTTCCGCGGTATGGGTCCCCGCCTTCGCGGGGACGACAGCGGAGTTTGTGGCGGCCGCTTCAGCTCGAAGCCGCCGGAGCCGAATGAACTACACCCCCTGCAGCACGAAGCGGCGGTCGAGCTTCTGCACCGGGCGCGCGTTCATCGGATACAGCTTGGCGAATTTCGCCACGTCCGCTTCCGCGACCGAGACCGGCTCGCTCAGCAGCAGCCATTCGACCACCTCTGAGCAGGGCGGCGTCGTCAGCGAGCCGGCATAGCGATAATAGGAGCGGCGTGCCGGCAGCATCATGTTGGGGTTGATGCGCGGATCGGCCTTGACCGCGGGACCCTCCTTGTCCGGCATCGTCGCGACGATCTGCGCGAAGGCGGGGTTGGGACGCCCGGTGGTCATGAGAACGCCGACGACGGCGAGGCCGCCGGAGGCGGCGCGGTGCACGAAATGCGCCTCCATCGGATAGTTCTTGCCGCCGATCTGATGCTCGCTCGGACGATGGAAATGCACCTGCAGCAGCTTGTAGGTGGTGCCCTCGAGCTTCATGGTGCTGCTGCCGTCGGCGAAGTTGAGCTGGATGGTGTGACCATTGTTGACGATGGTGTCGGCGGTCCTGGCCCAGCTCAGTCGGAAGTCGGGAAGCTGGGCCCGGGTCGAGTGCTCGATGTCGATGGGCGATTGCTGGGTGCCGACGCTGCAGACCTTGTTGGCCGCATCGAGATCGCCCCATTTGGCCGGCCCGGTCGCGCCCTCATAGCTCCAATGCGGGGCGCCTTCGGCGGCAAAGCCCGGGGTAGCGCAGACGGGGCACAGGGCGAGCCCCGCAAGGGCCTTCAAGACGTGGCGGCGGTCCATGACAATCTCCAAAGGTTCAAGCGCGGGCATGATCGGTTGCGAATCGCGCGCAACAGGAAAGCCGAATCAGGTTAACTCTTGCTGAGGAACCGGTTGCATCCCCGCGAGCTCGCATCACTCGGATACAACCTGAGCGGGTCGGCCGCCGGACTGTCCCGGGCAAACGATGCTTGAGTTCGCTGCCCCCTGCCGATACGGTCGGCCGCTCCCGAAAACATCAGCAAACTCAAGCTCAAGCCAGGACCGCGCAAAGGTGCCCAAAATCTACAAAATCTGCTCAGCTTCGGCCTGGCGCGAGGCAGAGCGGCTGGGCGTCTACCGCGGCAGCGCGGACGATCTGCGCGACGGGTTCATCCATTTTTCGACCGCCTCCCAGGTGCCGGAGACAGCGCGGAAGCACTTTTCGGGGCAGAGCGCGCTGTTCCTGGTCGAGGTCGAGGCGGACGCGCTCGGCCATGCGCTGCGTTGGGAGCGTTCGCGCAATGACGAGCTGTTCCCGCATCTGTATGGCGAGCTCGATCTCGGTGCCGTGACCGGCGTTCACCAGATGCACAGCCGTGCCGATGGCGGCCACGACATTCCGGACCTGAAGCCGTGATTCGCGCCTTCGACCAGCTTTCGCTGCCGCTGCTCCGCTGGCTCGACGCTGAGGATGCGCACCGGCTCGCCATCCAGGGCCTGAAGCTGCTGCCGGCGATCAAGCCGCGACCGGATGATGCCAAGCTCGCGGTGCGCGCCTTCGGCCTGAACTTCCCGAATCCGGTCGGCATGGCCGCCGGCTTCGACAAGAACGCCGAGGTGCCGGACGCGCTGCTGCGGCTCGGCTTTGGCTTCGTCGAGATCGGTTCGGTGACCCCGCGGCCGCAGAGCGGCAATCCGCGCCCGCGGCTGTTCCGGCTGGAGCGCGACGAGGCGGTCATCAACCGCATGGGTTTCAACAATGACGGCGCCGAGATCGTGCTGCGGCGCCTGGCCGGGCGCGCCCACCAGGGCGGCATCGTCGGCGTCAATGTCGGGGCCAACAAGGATTCGGTCGACCGTGTCGCCGACTACGTCCGGCTGATCGAGACCTTCGCGCCGGTGGCGAGCTATTTCACCGTCAACATCTCCTCGCCCAACACGCCGGGCCTGCGCAACCTGCAGCAGGCGTCTCAGCTCGACGAGCTGCTGTCCAAGGTGCTCGAGGCGCGCGACCGCGTGCGGCGGAAAGCCGGCGATACGCCGGTCCTGCTCAAGATCGCACCCGATCTCAGCCTCGCCGAGCTCGACGACGTCGTCCATGTCGCCCGCTCGCGCGGAGTCGACGGCATGATCGTGTCGAACACGACACTCGCCCGGCCCAGCTCGCTGCGCGAGCAGTTGCGCGCCAAGGAGCAGGGCGGCCTGTCCGGGCGGCCGCTGTTCCGGCTGTCGACCCGCATGGTGGCCGAGACCTTCGTGCGCGTCGAAGGTGCGTTCCCGCTGATCGGCGTCGGCGGCATCGACACCGGCGGCGCCGCGCTCACCAAGATCCGCGCCGGCGCCAGCCTGATCCAGCTGTATTCCTCGCTGGTCTACAAGGGCCTCGGCCTGGTCGAGAGCATCAAGGCCGACCTGACCTCGACCCTGCTGCGCACGGGACGCGATTCGCTGTCGGAGATCGTTGGTGCGGACGCCGCGACGATCACCGCCGAGGACTGGCCGGTTTAGATGCGCTTGATCTTCGGCGAAGAGTGTAGGGCGAGCGGGGTCGCAAAGCGCGCTGCGCGATACAGCGCCCCCTACAAACTCTCTTTGTTGCCGAACGACGCCCGCAGCAGCGCCGGATAGCGTGCGGCCTGGAAGCCGCCGCGCGCCGCGTAGAAGCTGAGCATCGCGATCCACAGGCCCGTATTGCCGAAGCCGCGCAGCGCCAGCCAGGTGCCGAGGAAGACGACCAGCGCCGCGACCATGAGGTTGCGCATGTCGCGCGCCCAGGTGGCGCCGATATAGACGCCGTCGAATGCGAAGGCGAATACCGACAGCAGCGGCGACGCCACCACGAACGGCAGATAGTCGCGCGCCGCGCGGCGCACCGCATCGCTTGCCGTCATCACGTCGATCAGCACCGGCCCGAACAGCGCGAAGATCGCGGCCACCGCGAGCGCGAAGCCGAAGCCCCAGGCGAGCACCAGCCTTGTGGCGCCGGAAAAGGCGCCGCGGTTGCGCGCGCCGAACGCATAGCCGCAGAGCTGCTCGGCGGCGTTGGCGAGGCCGTCGAGGAAGAACGCGGCCACCAGCAGGAAATTGTTCAGCACCGCGTTGGCGGCCAGCGTCGTGTCGCCGGCGCGCGCGCCCTGCGAGGTGAAGAACAGGAAGGCGATGATCATCGCCGCGGTGCGGATCATGATGTCGCGGTTGACGGCCATCATGTGCATCAGCTTGGCGCGGTCGAGCAGCGCCGCGCGCGACATCCGGGCGTCGGCCTTGACCAATCGGCGCGCCAGCACGAGGCCGATCGCGACACCGACCGTCTCCGCGATGACGGCGGCAATCGCCGCGCCGGCGATGCCGGCCTGCAGCACCTGGACGAACAGGATGGTCGCGGCCATGTTGATCAGGTTGATCGCGACCTGAATGGCCAGCGCCAGCCGTGCGCGCGCCAATCCGACGAGCCAGCCGAGCAGCACGTAGTTGGCAAGCGCCAGCGGCGCCGACCAGATCCGGACCATGAAGTAGGTGCGGGCCGCGCCGAGCACGGCGTCGCTGCCGCCCATGAGATCGAAGATGATTGCCCCCAGCGGCAGTTGCAGCGCGATCAGGCTGACGCCGATCAGCGCGGCCAGCGCCAGGCCGCGGATCAGGACCATCAGGATCTCGTCGGTCTCGCCGGCGCCGAGCGATTGCGCGGTGAAGGCGAGCGTGCTGGCGCGCAGGAACGCGAACAGCCAGAACAGGCAGTCGAAGATCACCGAGGCCATGGCGACGCCGCCGAGCATGGCGGCTTCGCCGAGCCGGCCGATCGCCGTGGTCGAGACGATGCCGATCAGCGGCGTCGTCAGGTTGGCGATCATCGCGGGACCCGCGATGTCGAACACCTGCGCGGTCGTGACTTTGGCTGAAGCGGTCAAGAATGGCCCGTTGATTGGCAGAGCGCGCGGCACGCGCGTTCCTGCCGTTCTTAGCGGCCTTTCGCGCCTCCCGGCTAGAGGTCGATGCTCATGCCGTCATGCGCGGCCACATGGCCGATGCGGTCCAGCCGGCCCAGCATGTCGTCGCTCATATGGGTGAGCACCAGCCGCTTCGGCCGGATCGCGTCGAGATGCGCCTCCAGCACCGCGAGGCTGAGGTGGTTCTTCACCGCCTTGTCGTAGGTGTAGGCCTCGGCGATCAACAGGTCGGCGTTGCGGCCGAGCGGGATCAGGCTCTCCGTCCATTCGGTGTCCGCGGTGTAGGCGACGACCTTGCCCTCCGCCTCGATCCGGTAGCCGAGAAACGGCCCGCCCGAACTGCCGTGGACGACTGGAAACGGCGTCACGCAGACCTCGCCGAAGCGCGTCGTCTGCTCCGGTTCAAGCTCGATCACGGACAGCTCGAATTTCCGCGGCGTGCGCGACGAATGCTCGAACAGCGCTTCCATCACCTGCGTCAGCCGCGCCGTGATGCCGGCGGGGCCGGCGATCACCAGCGGCAGCGTCCGCTTCGAAAACTGCGCATCGAGCAGCAGGAAGGGAAGCCCGGCGAAATGATCGCCATGGAAATGCGTGATCAGGATCAGTTCGATGGCGTTGCTGGCGATGCCGAGCCGCTTCAGCGCCGGCAGCGACGAGGCGCCGCAGTCGATCAGAAGGTTCGTCTGCGCGCCGGTCAGATGGAAGCAGGTGTTGGAGTTGCCGCCCGAGCCGAACGCGTCACCGCAGCCGACGAAGCGGAGCTGCATCGGCTGTGGCTCTCTATCGGCCGCGCGGGGCGAACAGCCGCGACAGGAGCCAGACCGGGATCACGATCACCGCGCCGAGCAGGAAGTAGCGCCACAGCCAGTTGAAGGCGTCGAAGCCGAGCTCGTAGAGCCGGATGAACAGCAGCCGGATGCTGTGCAGGATGTTCAGCGGATCGAAGCCGATCGCCGACAGCACGACGCCGACCAGGATCGACAGCAGCACCAGCCGGAACGCCACCGACAGCGGCGAGCCGCCGAGAAAACGGTACAGGCCATCCGAGCTGCGGGCGCGGGCCGGATAGTCCCTGACGTCGTTCGACATGGCATCGTCTCCAGGCGGGTTCGTCGGATTCGCGATCCCGATTATAAGGCACGGCAGGGCAGGTGGGGAACCCGGCTCAGCGCCGCAAGCCGGTTACCGGCAATTAATGTTCCCGGCGCTGTCACGCCGGCGCCTCGCTCCTCAACATCCGCTCCAGGGTCTCCAGCCGGTCGGCCTCGCGCGGCGGCTTGTCCCAGCGCAGCCGGCTGATGCGCGGAAAGCGCATCGCGATGCCGGATTTGTGCCGCGGCGAGCGCTGCAGGCCCTCGAACGCCACTTCGAGCACAAGGCCCTGCTCGGGCTCGTGCACGACATGCCGCACGGGACCGAACTTCTCGGTGGTGTTGCGGCGGACGAAGCGGTCGATCTGCAAGAGCTCCTCGTCGGTGAAGCCGAAATAGGCCTTGCCGACGGGCACGAGCTGATCTCCGCCGTCTCCCGCCGTCCAGACACCGAACGTGTAGTCGGAGTAATAGGAGGAACGCTTGCCGTGGCCGCGCTGAGCATACATCAGCACGGCATCGATGATGTGCGGATCGTGCTTCCACTTCCACCATTGTCCCTTGGGCCGGCCGGGCAGATACAGCGCGTCGCGCCGCTTCAGCATCACGCCTTCCACCGCTTCGGCATCGTCTCCTGCGCCGGCAGATGCGGGATCGGCGCGCGCGGCCTTCAGCTCGTCCCAGGTGGAAAACGCGATGGTCGGCGACAAGTCGACACGCGGTTCGTCGAGTCGCTTGATGAAAGCCTCGAGCCGTTCACGCCGCTCGGCGAACGGCAGCTCACGCAGATCGTTCTCCTCGTCGCCGAGCAGGTCGTAGGCGCGCAGGTGGATCGGGTACTCCTTCATCAGCTTCGGCGACACCGTCTTGCGGTTCAGCCGCTGCTGCAGCACGTTGAAGCTCTGCACGCGGTGATCGCGCACCACCAGCAGCTCGCCGTCGAGCGCGCCGGGCAGATGCAGCGACGGCAGCAGGTCCGGGAAACTCGCCGTGATGTCCTCGCCGCTGCGCGAATACAGCCGTGTGACGACGCGGCCGTCGGCCTCGCGGCCGCTCACCGCCTGCACGCGGATGCCGTCCCATTTCCATTCCGCGATGTAGTCGGCCGCGTTCATGCCGGCGAAGTCGTCGTCCTCGACGGCATGCGCCAGCATCACCGGCCGGAACGGCGCGGGATCGCGATTGACCGGCTTGTCGCCGCGGCCTTCCAGCCAGGCGAACAGGTCGAGATAGGGCGGCGACAGCCCCGGCCAGATCAGCTCGACCTCGTGCGGGTCCTTGTCGCCGAGCGCGGCCGCTGCGGTCTTGGCCAGGCGCGCGGAGATGCCGATGCGCAAAGCGCCGGTGACCAGCTTCAGCAGTGCCCAGCGCCCGGTCTCGTCGAGCTCATCCAGCCATTGCGCGAGTTGCCGCGGCATCTCGGTCTTGCCGAGGGTGCGCAAGGTGGTGACAACCTCGGTCAGCGTCGGCGGTGGCGGGTCGTTGTGGCCGGGTGTGGGGTCCCTCGTGAGACCGCCCGTGGGGTACCCCCCTCCCTGCTCCTCCCCCACAAGGGGGGAGGGACCGGAGAGAGCGGCTGTGGGGAACGAGAGACGTGAAGGGGGAGCGATGCTCGATGCAGACCGAGACAGCAACTCCGAACGCGTCAGCGCTCCCTCCCCCCTTGTGGGGGAGGGGTGGGGAGGGGGGTACCCAGGAACGAGCTGCTGATGATGCGCCCTGTCCTTCGGCCACATCAGCGCGACGGTCTCCGAGAGATCCCCCACATAATCATACGACAGCGCGAACAGCACCGGATCGGTGCGCGCGGCGATCAGGTCGCGGATCAGCGCCGGCTTGGCGTGCTTGAACGACAGCGCGCCGGTGAGCGCGCCAAGCGCGTAGCCGCGATCGGGATCCTCGACCTCGCGGAAGTACGACGTCAGCAGCCGCAGCTTGTTGTTGCGGCCGGGCTCATAGGCGAGGCGGTCGAGCAACTCGGCGAAGCGGTTCATGCCTCGGCGTCCTCCGTCGCCACCACCTCGCTTTCCTCCTCGTCGCCGTAGCCGACCAGATCGAGCGGCCGGGCCGCGAGCCCCTTGGCTTGGCACCAATGCACCAGCGCGTCCTCCTGCCCATGGGTGACCCACACCTCGCTTGCGCCGGTCGCGGCGATGGTGGTGGTGAGCCCGTCCCAGTCGGCATGATCCGAGATCACCAGCGGCAGCTCGACGCCGCGCTGCCGGGCGCGGGCGCGCACCCGCATCCAGCCCGAGGCGAAGGCCGTGACGGGATCGGGAAAGCGGCGGGTCCACAGGTCGGAGGTCGCGGTCGGCGGCGCCAGCGTGATCGTGCCGGCGAGCTCGGCCTTCTTGACGCCCTTCACAGGCCTCAGCTCGCCCAGCGCAATTCCCTTGTCCCGATAGTAGCGCGTGATCCTCTCCATCGCGCCATGCAGGTAGATCGGCCGATCATAGCCGGCCTCGCGGATCAGCGCGATGACACGCTGCGCCTTGCCGAGTGAGTACGCGCCGACCAGGTGCGCGCGCTCGGGAAACAGCACCACCGAGGCCAGCAGCTTGTTCACCTCCAGCGCCGCGTCGCCGTGACGGAACACGGGCAGGCCGAACGTCGCCTCGGTGATGAAGACGTCGCATTGCACCAGCTCGAACGGTGCGCAGGTCGGATCGCGCGCATCCTTGTAGTCGCCGGAGGCGACGATGCAGGTGCCGCCGCAGGACACCTTGATCTGCGCCGAGCCCAGCACATGGCCCGCAGGGTGGAAACTGACGGTGACGTCACCCAGCCCGATCCGCTCGCCATAGCCGATCGCCTGCGTGGAGCCTGCAAAGTTGTCGCCATAGCGCAGCCGCATGATGTCGAGCGTTTCCTGGGTCGCCAGCACCGCGCCGTGGCCGGCGCGGGCGTGGTCGGAATGGCCATGGGTGATCAGCGCCCGCTCGACCGGGCGCACGGGATCGATGTGAAAGCCGCCGGCCTTGCAGCAGAGGCCGGACGGAACGGGCAGCAGAATGTCTTGCGGACGCATGTGGGTCATATAGGTCATGCAAGACGCGTTTTCAGGCCGTGCCAGTTTCCATCTCGTCATGCGCGGGCTTGACCCGCGCATCCATCTCCTCGATGAGAAGTTCGCATTGACGACGATGGTTCCCATGCCCCACCGCCTGTTCCTGTCCTCCGGCGATCTGATCGCCGACCGCCGCTACGAGTTCGCCCGCGACCTGCAATTGAAGGGCGACCTGGTCGCGGCCGCCGAGGTGATGGAGCAGGCCATCGAGGTCGCCCCCAACTTCGCCTCGGCCTGGTTCGAGCTCGGCAAGATCCGTCTCGGTCTGGGCGAAACCGACAAGGCGATCTCGGCCTTCCAGAACGCCTGTGCCGCCGATCCGGATGATCGTCACGGCGCCGCCGTGCATCTGATGCAGCTCGGCGCCGCGCCGCTGTCGGACATGCCCAAGGCCTATGTGCAGTCGCTGTTCGATCAGTATGCGCCGCGCTTCGAGGCCGAGCTGACCGAGCGGCTCAACTACCGCGCGCCGGCGATCCTGTTCAAGGCGGTGCTCGCGGTGCGCGCGGCCGAGCGCAAGCCGGCCTACTTCAAGCGCGCGATCGATCTCGGCTGCGGCACCGGGCTGGGCGCGGCGGCGTTCGCCAAGAACGTCGACAGCATCATCGGCATCGACCTGTCGGCCGGCATGATCGCGGAAGCGCGCGCCACCGGGCTCTATGCCGGGCTCGAGGTCGACGACATGACCGCAGGGCTGCAGCGCCAGGACGATGCGTCTGCGGATCTCATTCTTGCTGCCGATGCGATGGTCTATGTCGGCGACCTTGGCCCGGTGTTGCGCGAGGCGCAACGTGTGCTCAGTCCGGGCGGACTGCTGGCCTTGACCGTCGAGACCCATGACGGCGACGGTGTCATCATGGGCAAGGGGCTACGCTATGCCCATGGCGCGGAATATGTCCGTGGCGTGATCGCAGCCGCGGGATTGAAGCTGGCCCATCTCGCGCCGGCGTCGCCGCGGACCGAGGAGCAGTTGCCGGTGCGCGGGCTGGCCGTGGTCGCGGCCAGGACTTGAGTCTAGACGCTATTGAATGCGCTGCACGCGGCGTCCAATGCGGCAACTTCGCTCTTGCCGCAGCTCTCCCGATGCCAAAAAATGTCGGCAGTCTAGGGAGAGACAAAAATGAAAAAACATCTGACCCGGCGCGATTTCTGCGCCACCGCGCTTGCGACCATCGGCGCCTCGACGATCGCTTCGCCCCATGTCTGGGCCGCCGAGAAGAAATATGATGCCGGCGCCAGCGATACCGAGATCAAGATCGGCCAGACCATTCCGCATTCCGGCCCCGGTTCGCTGTATGGCGTGCTCGGCCGTGTCGGCGAGGCCTATTTCCAGATGCTCAACGAGCAGGGCGGCATCAACGGGCGCAAGGTCAAGTTCCTGACGATGGACGATGCCTATAGCGCGCCGAAATGCGTCGAGGCGACGCGGCGGCTGGTCGAGCAGGACGAGGTGCTGGCGCTGTACGGCTCGCTCGGCACCGCGCCACAGACCGCCGTGCACAAATACCTCAACTCCAAGGGCGTGCCGCAGCTCCTGCTCAACACCGGCGCCTCGAAGTGGAACGACCCCAAGAACTACAAATGGACCATGGCCGGCCTGCCGCTGTATCCGACGGAGGCGCGCATTCTCGCCAAGCATGTGCTGAGCGTGAAGCCGGAAGCCAAGATCGGCATCCTCTATCAGAACGACGATTTCGGCCGTGACTTCCTGGGGCCGTTCAAGAAGGTGCTGGCCGACGCCGGCGGCAAGGCGCAGGTGATCATGGAGCAGACCTACGATCTCACCGAGCCGACGGTGGACTCGCAGCTGATCAACCTGTCGAAGTCGGGCGCCGACGTGTTCTACAACATCAGCACGGGCAAGGCCTCGTCGCAGTCGATCCGCAAGGTGGCCGAGCTCGGCTGGAAGCCGCTGCAGCTGCTGTCGGCGGGCTCGACCGGCCGTTCGATCCTGTCTGCCGCCGGCCTCGAGAATGCCAAGGACATCGTCGCGATCCGCTATTCCAAGGACGCCGGCGTGCCGCAATGGAAGGACGATCCCGACGTCAAGGGCTTCGAGGCGCTGCGCGCCAAGTACCTGCCCAACATCGATCCCGACAACACCATCGCCTATGCCGGCTACGGCCAGGCGGTGTCGATGGGTGAGATCCTGCGCCGCTGCGGCGACACGCTGACCCGCGAGAACGTGCTCAAGCACGCCACGACACTCGCCGGCTTCCACTCGCCCTTCTTCCTCGATGGCGTCAATTACGCCTACACGCCGGACGACTATACGCCGATGAAGACGCTCTACATCTCGATCTTCGACGGCAAGGACTGGAGCATCTCCGAGAAGCCGATGACGGAGTAGGGATTTTCCCTCCATCGGATGATGACACCGGAGCTGTGGCCGCACTCTCCGGTGTCGTCCCTGCGAACGCAGGGAACCATACCGCGGAATCTATCGGTGAGGCGTCACTGCAAGTCATCGTCCCACAAAAGCCGGTGGCTACGGGTCCCTGCGTTCGCAGGGACGACAACGGAGTTTGCTGAGGCGCCGGTGCGCTCCAACATGGGCTGGGCCGACGGCGGAGGTGGTCGAGGCAGTCGAGTGTTATCGCCCGACCCTCGACGAACCGCGCGTGACTGCCTACCTTCCCCCGGTGCCGCCCCGCGTCTCACCAGTCCCACCCGACGACAGCGCCGCGCTGCCCGACCATTTCACCGAATGGTTCGCGGCGCGCGGCTGGGCGCCGCGCGCGCATCAGCTGGCGCTGCTGGAGAAGGCTCGCGCGCAACGCTCGGCGCTGCTGATCGCCCCGACCGGCGCCGGCAAGACGCTCGCCGGGTTCCTGCCGACCCTGGTGGAGCTCGGCTCCGCCGTCGCGCCGAAGCATCGTTCTGTTCTTGCCAAGACATCCGCTCTCTCCACTCCCGCTCCCCTTGTGGGGGAACGGCGGGGAGGGGGGCCTCCGGCGGCGGTGTCGATGGTGACACCCGGCACCGAGCCGAATGCACTGGTCGAACTCGCGAACACGGAAAAGAGCAAGCAGACGGCGAACCGCATCCCGCGACCCGCCGGCCTGCACACGCTCTACATCTCCCCGCTCAAGGCGCTCGCGGTCGACATCGCGCGCAATCTCGAGGCGCCGATCTCCGAGATGGGCCTGCCGATCAAGGTCGAGACCCGCACCGGCGACACGCCGGTGTCCCGCCGGCAGCGGCAGCGCCGCTATCCGCCGGACATCCTGCTGACCACGCCGGAGCAGATGGCGCTGCTGCTGTCGTCCGACGATGCGCCGTTCCTGTTTTCCTCGCTGAAGCGCGTCGTGCTCGACGAGCTGCATGCGCTGGTCACCTCCAAGCGCGGCGATCTCCTGTCGCTCGCGCTGGCGCGGCTGTGGCGGCTTGCGCCGGACATGCGCATGATCGGCCTGTCGGCGACCGTCGCCGAGCCGGAGCAACTCGCGCGCTTCCTGGTGCCGCAGCCGTGCGGCGGCATAGCCGCGGCCGACGTCGTGGTCGCCGGCGGCGCCGCGCCGCCGGTGGTCGAGATGCTCGACACGCAGGAGCGGCTGCCGTGGGCCGGCCACAGCGCGCGCCATGCGCTGGCCGAGATGTACGAGCTGATCAAGCGAAACAAGACCACGCTCGTGTTCGTCAACACCCGCAGCCAGGCCGAGATGCTGTTCCAGGAGTTCTGGCGCATCAACGACGACAATCTCGCCATCGCCCTGCATCACGGCTCGCTCGACGTCGCGCAGCGCCGCAAGGTCGAGGATGCGATGTCGGCCGGCAGGCTGCGCGGCGTCGTCTGCACCTCCTCGCTCGATCTCGGCGTCGATTGGGGCGACGTCGATCTCGTGATCAATGTCGGCGCGCCCAAGGGCTGCTCGCGGCTGATGCAGCGCATCGGCCGTGCCAATCACCGGCTCGACGAGGCTTCGCGGGCGGTGCTGGTGCCGGCCAACCGCTTCGAGGTGCTGGAATGCTCGGTCGCGATCGATGCCATCGCCGACAATGCGCAGGACACGCCGCCTTTGCGTACCGGCGCGCTCGACGTGCTGGCGCAGCACGTGCTCGGCTGCGCCTGCGCCGAGCCGTTTCTCAGCGACGAGCTCTATGTGGAGGTCATCACGGCGGCTCCCTACGCGTCGCTGTCGCGCGCTGATTTCGACGATGTCGTCGACTTCGTCGCCACCGGCGGCTACGCGCTGAAGACTTATGAGCGGTTCGCCCGCATCAAGCAGGATGCGAGGGGACGCTGGCGCGTCGCCAATCCCAAGGTGCGGCAGAGCTATCGCCTGAACGTCGGCACCATCGTCGAGGAGGCGATGCTGAAGGTGCGGCTGGTGCGCTCGCGCGGCGGGGCCAAGGGCACGACCGGCGCGATCGCGCGCGGCGGACGGCTGCTCGGCGAGATCGAGGAGGCGTTCATCGAAGGCCTCACCCTCGGCGACACGTTCGTGTTCAGTGGCGAGATCGTGCGCTACGAGGCGCTGGCCGAGGACCAGGTCTATGTGTCGCGCGCCAATGATTCCGATCCGAAGGTGCCGTCCTACATGGGCGGCAAGTTTCCGCTGTCGACCTATCTCGCCGAGCGCGTGCGCGGCCTGCTCGACGACCGCACCGCCTGGAGCGCGTTGCCGGAGCAGGTGCGCGACTGGCTGTCCTTGCAGAAGGACGTGTCGCGCATCCCGGCCCGGCGCGAGCTTTTGGTCGAGACCTTCCCGCGCTCCAACAAGCACTACATCGTCTGCTATCCGTTCGAGGGCCGGCTCGCGCATCAGACGCTCGGCATGCTGCTGACGCGCCGGCTCGAGCGGGCGCGCGCCCGGCCGCTCGGCTTCGTCGCCAACGAATATGCGCTTGCGGTGTGGGGGCTCGGCGACATGTCGCTGATGGTCAAACAGGGGCGGCTCGATCTCGCCGCGTTGTTCGACCCGGATATGCTTGGCGACGATCTCGAGGCGTGGCTCGCCGAATCCGCGCTGATGAAGCGCACGTTCCGCTCGTGCGCCATCATCTCCGGCCTGATCGCGCGGCGGTCGACGACCGAGGAGAAGACGCGCCGCCAGGTGCTGTTCTCGACCGATCTGGTCTATGACGTCCTGCGCCGGCATCAGCCCGATCACATGCTGTTGCGGGCGGCGCGCGCCGATGCCGCCACCGGCCTGCTCGATCTGAAGCGGCTCGGTGATATGCTCCAGCGCATCGAGGGACGAATCACCCATCGGGAACTCGATCGCGTCTCGCCGCTGGCGGTGCCGGTGATGCTGGAAATCGGCCGCGAATCCGTCTATGGCGAGGCCGCCGACGAGCTCCTGGCCGAGGCTGCCGAGGAACTCGTGAAGGAAGCGATGGGGTAGATCGAGAAGCGAGGCGGACTTGCGGGGGACTTTCTGCGCATCGGGCATGATGGACGTCGCCGGCACCGCGCTGCGCGTCGATCTCTCCGGCGCGCTGGTGTGGGACGAGCAGCGTCTGCTCGTCGTCTCCGATCTGCATCTGGAAAAGGGCTCGAGCTACGCGTCGCGCGGCACCTTGCTGCCGCCGTTCGATACCGTTGCGACTCTCAATCGCCTCACAGCCGTGATCGCCCACTACAATCCGCGCGTCGTGATCGCGCTTGGCGACAGCTTTCACGATCGCGATGCGCATACGCGTCTCACCGGCGACGACCGCGCCTGCATCGCCAACCTGCAGGTCGGCCGCGACTGGGTCTGGATCACCGGCAACCACGATCCGGCCCCGCGCGGCATCGGCGGCGAACTGGCCGACGCGGTCACGCTCGGCGCGGTGACGTTCCGTCACGAGCCCTCCGGCGCGCGCGGCGAGATCGCCGGCCATCTGCATCCGAAGGCGCGCGTCGCGACACGAGCGCGCACGCTGGAGCGGCGCTGCTTCGTCTGCGATGGCGAGCGCGCCGTGATGCCGGCGTTCGGCGCCTATGCCGGGGGCCTGAGCGTGCGCGACGCGGCCTTCGCCAAGCTGTTTCCGAAGCGCGCCTTCATCGCGCATGTGCTGGGAGATAGACGCCTGCACAGCATCGCCGCGGCGCGGTGCTATTAGTTGGATGATGGAAATTCATTAGTTGGATGAGTGATCAGAGGTCGAACGGATCATTCGAAGTTGGACTGATCATGCCCGCCGCGCGCATCGCTGTGCTCTCTCCCTCGCTTGCGGGGGAGAGTTGGAGAGGGGGCGCCAAGCGCAGCGCCGTCGGAACGGCCCCTCCCTAGCCCTCCCCCGCAAGCGGGAGAGGGAACGCAGCGTCCTCGTGGCGTCATGGTCGCCGGAGCCGCGGACGAATGCCCGTCAGGCCGCCTTCGCCTGCACCTTCTCGCAGAACTCGGCCAGCCGGTCGGCCAGGCGCAGCGTCGCCGGGCTGGCGTCGGGCGAGGCGACCAGCGCGACCTCGGTGCGCTCGATCGGCGCAAAGCCCTCGCGGGCGGTCAGCACGCGGTGCTCCGACTGCACCGACATCTCGGACAGAATGCTCAGCCCCATGCCGGCGGCGACCGCGGCCTGGATGCCGGCGAGGCTCGACGAGGTGTAGGCCATGTGCCAGGCGCGTCCCTCGCTCTCCAGCGCATGGATCGCGCGGGTGCGATAGATGCAGCCGAGCGGGAAGCCGATCAGCGGCAGCGAGCGGGCCTCGAGGTTGACCGGATGGCTCTTGCTGGTCACCCAATAGACCTGCTCCGGCCATGCCGCGATCGCTGCGTGTGCGTCGTCGGCACCGCGCTTGAGCAGCGCCAGATCGAGATCGCCGCGCTCGATGTCGCGCTTGAGGTTGAGGCTCTGGTCGGCGCGCACGTCGAGCCGCAGATCGGGGTGGGCGCGCGAGAACGCGGCGAGCAGCTTGGCGAGCCGGTAGGCCGCGAAATCCTCGGGGATGCCGAGCTTCACCGCGCCGTCGGGTCCGGGCCGCGCCACGACGTCGCGGGCCTCCTCGGCGAGCGCGAGCAGGCGGCGGGCATAGGACAACAGCCGTTCGCCGGCCTCGGTCGGCGTGACCTCGCGGCCGTCGCGGTTGAGCAGCGTCTGGCCGAGGTCGTCCTCCAGCCGGCGAATCTGCTGGCTGATCGTCGACTGCGTGCGGTGGACGCGCTCGCCCGCGCGGGTGAAGCCGCCGGCCTCGACCACCGAGACGAAGCTGCGCAACAGGTCCAGATCGAGCACTCGGGACCTCCATTCGGAAAACCACTGAGTGTCAGTCTATCATTTAATTTCCAAATGGGAAAGAACAGCCCTACACCGGCGGCGAAGGAGACCTCCGATGTCGTCCGTATCCTCCGTTGCCGTGAGCCCCGAGAAGTCCAACCTGCTGCCGCTCCAAATCGGCCTGTTCTGCCTGTTGTGGAGCTTTGCCTTCGTTGCCGGCAAGATCGGGGTGACTTATTGTCCGCCGCTGCTGCTGCTCGCGGCGCGGTTCTCGCTCGCTGGTGTCCTCATTCTTGTGGTGCCGGCGGTCCGGGGCGAGCTGCGCATGAGCTGGCGCGATGCGGCCGTGTTCGCGATCATCGGCATCGCCAACAACGCGCTGTATCTCGGTCTCGGCTACACCGGGCTGCAGACCGTGTCGGCGGGGCTCGGCGGCCTGATCGTCTCGGCCAATCCGGTGTTCACCGCGGTGTTCGCGGCGCTGCTGCTGGGCGAGCCGCTGACCCTGCGCAAAATCTCAGGCCTCGCGCTTGGCACCATCGGCGTCGCCATGATCGTCTGGCACCGTATGTCCGTCGGCACCGACCAGCTCGAAGGCATTCTCTATACGCTGGCGGCGCTGGCCTCGATCGTGACCGGCACCATTCTGTTCAAGCAGCTCGCCCCGCAGGGCAGCCTGTGGGTCGGCAACGGCATCCAGAACCTCTCAGCCGGGCTGGTGTTATGGCCGGTCGCGCTCGGCGTGTCGCACGTGGGCGAGATCGTGCCGAATGCGCAACTGATCGGCGCGTTCGCCTTCCTCGTGCTCGGTGGCTCGATCCTGGCCTATGTGCTCTGGTTCCATCTCTTGAAAGTATGCGGCGCGACCGCGGCCAGCGCCTATCATTTCGTGATGCCGCCGCTCGCGATGATCTTCGCCTTCCTGGTGCTCGGCGAGCACGTGGCGCTGCAGGACCTGCTCGGCGTCGTTCCCGTCGCGCTCGGGATCTATCTGGTCACGCGGGCGCCGGCCCGTACCATTGGAGCATCGTCATGAGTGTTGCGATCACCCTGATCGGCGGCCCGACCGCCCTTATCGAAATCGATGGCTTCCGCCTGCTGACCGATCCCACATTCGATGCTCCCGGCCGCTATGAATTGCCGCATGTCGTACTGGAGAAGCTCACTGGACCAGCGATGACCGCTGAGGCGATCGGGGAGGTCGATGCGGTGCTGCTGAGCCATGATCAGCACTCCGACAATCTCGACCATGGCGGCCGCGCCTTCTTGAGACGCGCACCGCGCGTGCTCACGACGGAAGTCGGCGCAAGCAGGCTCGGTGCGCTGGCGGAAGGATTGGCGCCGTGGCAGACGACGCAGCTCAGCAAAGGCGGCAGGACATTGACGGTCGCGGCGACGCCGGCGCGCCATGGTCCCGCCGGCATCGAGCCGCTCGCGGGCGATGTGATCGGCTTCGTCCTGATCCCGCAGCACGGCGCGCCCGTCTATGTCAGTGGCGACACGGTGTTCTATGACGGCGTGGCGGAGGTGGCGCGGCGTTTCAAGCCTGGTGTCGTGATGCCTTTTGCCGGAGCGGCGCAGACACGCGGGCCGTTCCACCTCACCATGGACACCAACGACACGATCGAGACCGCGCGCGTGTTTGCCGAGGCCGCCATCGTTCCGGTTCACACGGATGGCTGGGCGCATTTCCGCCAGAGCGCGCAGGACCTGCGCAAGACCTTCGATGCGCTCGGGTTCGGTGCGCGGCTGAAGCTTCTGGAGCCCGGTGTTCGGACGGTGATCGCCTCGTCACCCAGCTCCTCCCACTGACGAGAAAAAGATCAATCCCGACGGAACACGATCGACGCCATCCATCCCGTCATCAGCGCCATCGCGGCGGTGACGAGGCCGTAGACGAAGCCGCTCTGCCGCGCCGAGTTCGCGACGAACTGCTCGAAGCCGACCTTGACGATCTCGAACGCGGTCTCCGTCTTGGTGACCAGCGCGCCGTCGGCGAGCAGCTTGATCTCGACCTCGTAGGTGCCGATCGGCACCGCAGCGGGGAGCGGAATGCCGGTGCGGAACAGCGTCGGCGTGAGGAAGGTCACCGCGGACGTATCCTCGCGGTACAGGCCGTGCTGCGATTGCAGCCGCACGAAGGCGCTGCGGAACGCGTCGTTCGGGACCACGTCGGCATAGTCGGGACCGACGCGCTGGGTCAGCAGCACGTTGTTGAGTCCGAGCTGCTGCCGGCGCAGCACCTCGGGCGCGGCCATCGCATCGAACTGGCGGTTGGCGAACAGCGCCAGATAGCCGGGCACCTTGAGGAACTGGCGCGAGTCGGTGTTGATCCAGATGCCGAACTTGCGCTCCTTGCGCCGCGTCACCATGTCGGCCCGCGGGCCCCGGACGGTGACGACGAGGTCATAGGCGGTGCGACCCGGCGGGGTCTGGGTGTCCTTCTCGACCGAGCCGAACAGCACCAGCTCCTCCCCGGAATAGTTCGGCGTCACCGTCACGCGATGGTTGGAGACCGAGACGATCAGCCGCTCGGCGCGCGCCGATGCGGCGCCGGCAAGCAGCAGCATGAAGGTGAGGCTGGCGAGGCGGAGCGGCGTCATCTGCTGATCTCGGTCTCGCGGATCGTGAACGGGTCGTCGGGCTTGATCACGAGCTCGATCGCGAACCGGATGCCGACGGCGAGGATCAGCAGGCCGAGCAGCAGCCGCAGCTGCTCGCCGCGGATCATCTGGCCGGCGCGGGCCCCGAACTGCGCGCCGGTGACGCCGCCGACCATCAGGATCAGCGCCAGCACGGCGTCGACCAGATGATTGCTCATCGCGTGCAGCATGGTCGCGATCATCATGGTCGCGAGCGTCAGGACCATCGAGGTGCCGATGACGGTCGAGGTCGGCACGCGCAGCAGGTAGATCAGCAGGGGCACCAGAATGAAGCCGCCGCCGATGCCCATCACGGCGCCGAGGAAGCCGATGATGAGGCCGATGGCGATCACCGGAATGACGGAGACATAGATCTTCGAGCGCTTGAAGCGCATCTTCAGCGGCAGGCCGTGGATCCAGACATGGCTGCCCGGACGCCGCACGGTCGCGACCGCGCCCTGGCGCGCGCGCATCATCGCCCGCAGACCCTCCCAGAACATCGTGCCGCCGACGCTCGTCAGCAGGACGACATAGGACAACGCGATCATCAGATCGAGCTGGCCGAGCGACCGCAACAGGGTGAAGGTGGCGACGCCGAGTCCGGTGCCGAGCGAGCCGCCGATCATCAACACCGCGGCCAGCGAGGGATCGATGGCGCGCCGTCGCCAATAGGACAGCGCCCCGGAGAACGAGGAGGCGGCGATGTGGCTGGAGACCGAGGCGACCGCGACCGCGGGGGTGATGCCGACGAAGATCAGGAGCGGCGTCATCAGGAACCCGCCGCCGATGCCGAACATGCCGGAGACGAAGCCGACGGCCGCGCCCATCGCCAGCAACAGGAAGATGTTGACCGGGATGTCGGCGATCGGAAGATAAATCTGCATCCGCGCGGCCTCTGCGATCCTTCGAGCGAGCATCCCGCGCATGCGACGCAGGATGCCGAACTCCTGCATAACCGAAAATGGCAGCGAAGGGATCAGTCATTCCCGCCCAAAGTGACATCCACCGGCGCCGAGCGTGGGGGTCTGGCCGCTCCGTCAAAGGGCCTTGAGCGGCGCGGTCACCAGCCTCATGGCCTCGGCATCGCCCGGATCGAGCCAGCGGATGTCGCGGGTCTGCGACATCGCCTCGATGACCTGCGACGATACGCCCATGCGCGTCATGTAGCCGAGGATGGCGCCGGTGACGCGCTGGGTGTCGGCGACCGCGTCGGCGCCACGGGCCTCCGACGTGAAGCGGTGCACGCCGAGCGCCGAACCATCGAGGCCGTAGCGGGTCTGCCCGCCGGCGAAGGCGAACACGCAGGCGCTGGCGCAGAAGCCCGGACGGATGCGGCCGGCATTGTCGGCCACGCCGACGGCGGTAGCGAGTCCATGGGCGCGGATGATCTCGCCCATCAGCACCCCCTGGTCGAGGTTGCCGCCGGGCGAGGACAGCAGGATCACGTCGCCCGGCTTGAGACGGGCCTCGCTGATCCGCTCGCGCAGCCAGCCGGCCGCCGCTGGCCCGATGGGGCCGCTGACGGCGAGCACGGTGCGCCTGCCGCCCAGCCCGGCAAGCGCGGGGTCGGCGACCAGCGCCGCCGACAGACTCGGCGAGATGTACTGATCCTTCCAGAACGACCAGGCGTCGGGTCGCGACAGGTCGCGGTAGGCGCGAATGCCTCCGCCGAGCACGATTGCAACGAAGAAGATGACGGAAGCCAGCCGGCGCCATCGGAACGCCGCAGGATAGCCGTCGGTCACTTGCTGCATTCGTTGGCGAGGAGGCGGAGCAGCGGCGACGTTCGCCGTAGTCCGCGGCGGCACGCGGGGGCCCGTCGGCGACTGCAGGAAGCGCGCGCCGTCCTGTTGTTCGTTCCCCGCTGACACCCGTCGATGCTCCCTCGCGGCGCTCGTGATGATCCGCCGCGACAACCTATATCGATCGACCGCGCGACACTATGGCGGCGCGATCGCAAGCCGGGAGGATTTTTCAGGCTGTGCGCGGACGCTCGTCCATGTCGAAAGAGGGGCGCTATGCCCGTGTCAGCGCGGCGCCGTCGCAGCCGCGCGCTTCGCCAGCGCCGCCTTGGCCGCGGCTGCCTTGGCGATCGCCTGCGTGCCATCCCAGCCTCCGACGGGCGCCGGCACGTTCACGGCGTCGTCGGGCTGCGGTTCGACCGTGAAGGTCTGGATCGCGAGCTTGGCCGCGGCGAGCGACTGGACATCGAGCCGCTTGGCGACATCGTCGCGCTTGCGCCCCGCGTCGACGTCACCCTGCGCTGCGGCCAGGGTGAACCATTTGTAGGATTCGGCGAGGTTCTGTTCGACGCCGATGCCACGGGCATAGAGGATGCCGAGGTTGAACTGGCTATCGGCGACGCCGCGCTCGGCGGCCTTGCGGAACCATTGCGAGGCGCTCTTGTAGTTCGCGCCCTTGCCGCCGCCGTCGGCGTCCAGCACGGCGAGATTGTGCATCGCCTTGGCGTTGCCGCGCTCGGCGGCGACCACGTAGTAGCGGCGGGCGATGTCGGCGTCCTTCTTCACGCCGAGACCCTTCTCGTAGAAGGTGCCGAGACGGAAGACCGCCGGGATCAGCCCCGCCTGCGCGGCGCGGTCATACCACTTCGCGGCTTCCTCATAGTTCGCCGCGACGCCCTTGCCCTCGGCAAAGCGCACGCCGACTTCGTAGGCGGCGGTCGGATCACCCTTCAGGGCGGCATTGCGCAGCGCCAGTCCGCCGATGGCATCGGGCAGCTTCTCGGAGGCGGGCACTTGCACCAAGCCGAGCTTCTGGCCGTTGGCAGCGGTTGGGATCGTGCCGGTGATATCAGTGGGGACGGCAGCAGGTAATGTGGCTGGCTTTTCGACGTCCTGCGGGATCGCGAGCATTGCGATCGTCTCCGCTTCGCTCGGCATGGCCCGATTGTAGGACTGACGGTCGATCGGCGTCGGCGACGTCAACGACGGCACGCTCTGGTCGGGCGTCGTCGGCCGCGGCGACAGGCTCGGCGAGGCCGACGGCATCTGCGCGCGCGGCGCCTCGCCCTGGGTTTCCATCGGCGAGATCGGTGGCGGCGTGCTGCCGCTGTCGAGCAGCGACATCGCGAATTTGAAAGTGCCGAGCACGATCACGACGACGCTGGCCCCGACCAGGAGCGAGCGGATCTTCGACCCAATGGTCGAGACTTCCTCGTCACCCTCGGCGGTGAGAGCGAACGTCGGCTTGTCCTTGGGTTTGGCCTTGGGCTTGACAGCGTCGCTGGCGACGTCCTTGGGGAGGTCTTTCGGCGGTTCCTTGGCCTTCTCCTTCGGCTTGTCCTTCTTCGCCTTCTTGGCGTCCACGGGCTGTGCAGCCGCCGCGGCCTGCGCCGCGCGGCGCGCAGCCGCGATGAAGCTCGACGTCGACACCGGCTCCCGCTTGCCGGCGGGAAGCTCGCTCAGCGCATCCTCGGACGCGGCGATCCGCTCGGCGGGCGATGCGGTCCGGCCAGGCGGACGGGTGCCGGGTTCGAGCGGATGATCCGGCGGCAGTTCGGGGACGATGACGGTCGGGCGGGGCGCCTGTGCTGTGTGCGGCTCGAGGATGTCGGCGATCGCCTTCGGCGGAATCGGCGGCGGCATGGCGGCCGCCGGCGCCTGCGCGGCGTGGAAGTCGCGCGAGGCGGCCGCGAACGCCTGTTGACCCGCGGCCGGAGCGACAATCTGTCCCGCTGGCTGCTCGGCCGCCGGATTGGGCAGCTCCGGCCGGTAGGCGGGCTCTGGCCTGGCCGGCTCGGCAAAGGCCTGGGGCGCCGGCACGCGTGCGGCCGGCATCGGCGACTCGATTGGCGGTGCCAGCGGCGGCAGCGCGGCCGGCGGGCTCGCGGTGGCGCGCACATTGCGCAGGTCGCCTTCGATCATGGCGAGGCGGTCGACGACGTGCCCCAGCGTGTTGTGGACGGCCTCGAGCGAGTCCTGGGTGTTGCGGTCGGTCTCGGTCTGGCTGAAGCGGATGTCGGACAGTTCGCGCTTGACCATGTCGATCAGGCCGCCGTCCTGCGACGTTTCGCGCTGCGACCGGCTCTCCGCCAGCGCTGCGAAGGTCGCCTGCTGCCGTTCGAGATAGCGCAGGATGTCCTGCAGGCCGTCCTCGACGCGGGTCATGTTGCCGCCGCGCGGGTCGTTGGCGGCCTCGAGCCGCTCCAGCAGATAGCTGATCCGCTGTTCGAGATGGGTGATCGCCGATGAGCCGTCGTTGCCGACCTGCAGGCGGTCGATGCGGTCGGACAGGCCGCGCAGCGCGTCCTCGATCTGGGCAGTGTGGTCGGGCGCGGCCGCCGGCGGCTCGCGGCTTTCCAGGGTCGAGGTCAGCGCGGCAATGCGCTGTTCGAGCGCCGCAAAGGACTCGTGGAACGAGTCGTGAGTGTCGCGCGCCTGTGTGACCTGGTCGACCTTCGACGACAGCTGGCGGAGATCGTCCGACAGGCGTTCCAGCGCGTCGTTGGAGGCGACATTGGCGACGATCGCGCGCAGCGCCGCGATGGCGCTTTCGAGCTGCTGCACGGTGCCGGGGTCGTCATTGGCGCGCAGGATCAGGTCGAGCTTGGCGCCGAGATTGCGGATCGCCTCGTCATAGACGGCGAGCTGCTCGGCAGGCTTCAGCGAGCCGACGACCTCGCGGATGTCGGTCAGCGCGCGCTCGATCCCGGCCAGTGCGTGGCCGTCGACGCCGGTGTTGCGGTTCTCGTCGATACGGCGCGACAGCGAGCGAATCTCGTTCTCGATCGACTCGATCGCCCGGCGCGGCATCGCCTCGGTGATGGCGTGACGAATTTCGGAGAGCTCGTTGCGGAAGCCGGCGATCGACTGCTCGATGCCGTCGTCGGGGCGATGCAGCGCCTCGATCTGGCTCGTGATCTTCAGCAGGTGGCGTTCGAGCAGCGAGAAATCGGGAGTGGGGGCTGCCGGTTGCGGCGGCGTCAGCGGCGCGCTGATCGGAGTCATCAGCGGCGCTGCTGCGGATGCCATGGCAGGCGCGGTCGGCGGTGCCTGGTGCGGCGGCAGCGGGCGCGCATTGTCGAGCTCGCTCTGGCGGGCGCTGATCTCGGCCACGGCCACGTCGAACGAACCCGCGCTGAGCGGCTGGGCGGGCCGGTAGAGCTGCGCAGCGGCGCGCTCGACGCCGTCAGGACCACGATAGCGGTCCTCGGTGTCCGGCTTGCGCAGCGGCGTCGAGATCTGTGACAGGCGGGCGTCGAGCCGCGAGATCGCGTCGTTCAGCTGACGCGCGACGCCCTGCTCGTCGCGTGGCCCATCCTTGCGCGCGACGGGGCGCGACATTTGCTCGATCTGCCGTGCGATGGAGTCGAGCCGCTGATGGATGTCGGTCACCTCGCGGGCATCGCGGCTGACGGTCGGCGTGCTGCGTGGCGCGGGGCTGCCGCGGAAATCGGGCGGGGTCGATGCGCCGAGCGTGGAGTTGATCCAGTCGTTCAGCGTCATTCCGGCGCGTTGCGCCGCGGCCTCGGCCCTCTCGCGGACGGACGGGTCGATGCCTTCATTACTCCACGGTACGCGCGAATTCATGTCTCGTCCGGTTCCGCTTCCAGCGCTCCACCAAGCGCCTCCAGCCTCCCCACGCGTCCCGGACATGAACATGAACGGGTCCGCGCAGATCGTCTGCTCCAGGTCCCGACTTTTGACTTTTACGGTAAATAACGCGTTAAGTTTACCGCCGGCGCGGCCAGAAGTTTTGCCCTATCAAACGGCGGGTATCAGCCGGCATTTTCACGCGATGATGGATCGAGCGGCCGCACGCTGCTCGCGCCGGATATCGTCGACAGCGCGGTGATCGCTTCCTCGCACCATTCCGCCACCATGCGTTCGTGGCGCAAGCCGAGACGCAGGTTGAGGAGCTTGCCCATATCGGCCGGGGCCACGTTGCCGTCCGCATAATGCTTCTTGAGGATGCGATCGTAGCGCTCGGCGCGGTCGCGATGATGCTCGAGCCGCGCCATCAGGTCGGCCCGGATCGGCCCGATGTCGGCGGCGCCCAGTGCATAGAGCCGGACGAGAAGATCGTCCTTCGTCGAGGCCGGCGTGCTCGGCCGCGCCGCCCAGCTGCGAAACGCCGCGCGGCCCTCCGCGGTCAATGTGTAGACCAGCTTGTTGGGCTTGCCGGTCTGCACCACCTCGCGCCCCTGGATGTAGCCGCGGTCGCGCAGCCGCGACAGCTCGCGGTAGATCTGCTGGTGGTCCGTCTTCCAGAAGAAGCCGATCGAGGAGTCGAACGTCTTGGCGAGCTCGTAGCCCGTCATCGGATGTTCGGTGAGGCAGGCGAGGATGGCGTCGCCGAGGGCCATGGCCGGAAACTGCTCCCGTTTTTCTGATCGTGTTCTGCCCCGCTCCACGCTTGACATTATGCACACTAGCGCATATGCGTCAATGTGCATATGGGGTGGTTGTGGTGCTGGCCTGTTCCGCCCCGAGGAGACGCCCAATGACAATGACCGGCCTCGATGGATGGTACGGCTACATGAGGTCTCACGATCTCGGCGCTTTGCGGGAGCTGCTGCATCCCGACGCCGTGTTCGAAAGTCCCGTCGTGCACACGCCGCAACGCGGCCGCGACATTACCTTCAAATATCTCGCGAGTGCTGAGAAAGTCTTAGGCGGTCCCGGATTCAAGTATGTCGGGGAGTGGCGTAACGCCACGGGCGCCGTGCTCGAATTCGAGAACGAGATCGAAGGGATCAAGCTCAACGGCGTCGATATCATCAGCTTCGACGACGCCGGTCTGATCACACATTTCAAGGTCATGGTGCGCCCGCTCAAGGCGATCAATTTGCTGCACCGCCTGATGGGCGAACAGCTCGCCGCCATGAGCAAGCCGTCGTGACGCGACCGACAGTCGCAAACTAACGGCTGCCGCAAGCCTTGAGAAATCGCTACAGTCCGCGGCCTGCATTGCCTGCCGCGTCCGTGGAATTCCCCGTCTGAAACTTCAGCCTTCCTGCCGGAGACGCCAATGCCGATCTACAAAGCCCCCGTGGAAGATGTCACCTTCCTGCTCAACGACGTGTTCCAGATCGACCGCTACGACAACCTGCCGGGATTCTCCGATGCCTCGGCGGATGTCCGCGAGGCGATCCTCGGCGAAGCCGCCAAGCTCGCCGAAGAGGTGCTGCATCCGCTGAATCGCGTGGGTGATCTCGAAGGCTGCAAGCGCCATGACGACGGCAGCGTGACCACGCCGAAAGGCTTCAAGGACGCCTACAAGCAGATCGTCGAGGGCGGCTGGCTCGGCCTGTCCGCGCCAACCGAATATGGCGGGCAGGGCCTGCCGGTGACGCTCAGCCAGACCGTCAACGAATTCCAGTGCTCCGCCAACATGGCGTTCTCGATGTATGGCGGCCTCACCATGGGCGCCACCGCCGCACTCATCGTGCATGGCAGCGAGGAGCAGAAGAAGACCTACGTGCCGAAGATGGTCGCCGGCGAGTGGACCGGCACCATGAACCTCACCGAGCCGCATTGCGGCACCGACCTCGGCCTGCTCCGCACCAAGGCGGTGCGCCAGGCCGACGGCAGCTTCAGGATTTCCGGCACCAAGATCTTCATCTCGGCCGGCGAGCATGACTTGGCTCCCAACATCATCCACCTCGTGCTCGCCCGCATCGAGGGCGCGCCGGCCGGCATCAAGGGC
Organism: Bradyrhizobium sp. SZCCHNS3052; assembly: GCF_032484495.1. NCBI lineage: Bacteria > Pseudomonadati > Pseudomonadota > Alphaproteobacteria > Hyphomicrobiales > Nitrobacteraceae > Bradyrhizobium > Bradyrhizobium sp. SZCCHNS3052. The sequence continues at coordinate 89,111 of NZ_JAUETB010000012.1, forward strand.
GTGTCGCTGTTCGTGGTGCCCAAGTTTATGGTCAATCCCGACGGCACGGTGGGTGCGCGCAACGGCGTCACCTGTGGCTCGATCGAGCACAAGATGGGCATCCACGGCAATTCGACCTGTGTGATGAACTACGACAACGCCACCGGCTGGCTGATCGGCGAAGAGAACAAGGGCATGCAGGGCATGTTCGTGATGATGAACGAGGCCCGGCTCGGCGTCGCCGTGCAGGGTCTCGCGCAGTCCGAGGTGGCCTATCAGAACGCGGTCGCCTATGCGCGCGAGCGCATCCAGGGCCGCTCGCTGACTGGGCCCAAGGCGCCCGACAAGGCCGCCGATCCGATCATCGTGCATCCCGACGTGCGCCGGACCCTGCTGTCGATCCGCGCCTTCAACGAGGCCGCGCGCGCGATGGTGGTGTGGACCTCGCTGAAGAGCGACGTCGCGCACCGCTCGCAGGACCCGAAGGACCGCCAGGCCGCCGACGACCACATGGGCCTGATGACCCCGGTCATGAAGGGCTACATGACCGACATGGGCTTCGCCAACGCGGTCCAGGCGCAGCAGATGTATGGCGGCCACGGCTACATCGCCGAGTGGGGCATGGAGCAGTTCGTGCGCGATGCGCGCATCGCCATGATCTACGAAGGCGCCAACGGCATCCAGGCGCTGGACCTCGTCGGCCGCAAGCTGCCGCGCGACGGCGGCCGCGCCGTGATGGCCTTCTTCAACGAGGTCGGCTCGTTCGCCAAGGAGCAGGGCGGCAACGACGCGATGAAGCCGTTCGTAGCCCCGTTGTCGACCGCGCTCGGTCACCTGCAGCAGGCCACCACGTGGCTGATGCAGAACGCGATGACCAAGCCGGACAATGCCGGCGCCGCCGCGACCGACTACATGCATCTCTTTGCGCTGGTCACCTTCGGCTACATGTGGGCGAAGATGGCGAAGGTGGCGCAGGACAAGATTGCGGCCGGCGACGGCTCGACCTATCTCACCACCAAGCTGGTGACGGGTCGCTTCTTCATGGAGCGCGTGCTGCCCGAAACGGCGGCGCATCTCGCCCGCCTCCAGGCCGGTTGTGCGACCGTGATGGAACTGCCGGCGGAAGCCTTCTGAGGATCAGACGAGAGCCGGTGCGCGCCGCGCGCCGGCTCCGTCGTCAATGCGAACAACAAATCTGACCAGATGAGGAGGGCGTGATGCCTGAGGCCTTTATCTACGACCACGTACGGACTCCCCGCGGCCGCGGCAAGGCCGACGGCAGCCTGCATGAGGTGACCGCGCTCGCGCTCGCCACCGTGCCTTTGAAGGCGCTGAAGGACCGCAACAACATCCCTGAGGACGCGGTCGACGACGTCGTGCTCGGCGTGGTCGATCCGGTCGGCGAGGCCGGCTCCGACATCGCGCGCTTCGCCGCGCTGAATGCGGGTCTCGGCGATGCCGTTCCGGGCATTCAGATCAGCCGCTTCTGCGCCTCCGGCCTCGACGCCGTGAACTTCGCCGCGGCGCAGATCATGAGCGGCCAGCATGAGCTGGTCATCGGTGGTGGTGCGGAATCGATGAGCCGCGTCGGCATCGGTGCTTCCGGCGGCGCCTGGCCGATGGATCCGTCGATGGCGGTGCCGTCCTACTTCATGCCGCAGGGCGTCTCGGCGGATCTGATCGCGACCAAATACGGATTCTCGCGCGACGACGTCGACGCCTATGCGGTGCAGAGCCAGCAGCGCGCGGCGAAGTCCTGGGAGGAAGGACGCTTCGACAAGTCGGTGGTGCCGGTCAAGGACATCAACGGCCTGACCATCCTCGCCAAGGACGAGCACATGCGTCCCTCGACGACGATGCAGTCGCTGGCGCAGTTGCAGCCGTCGTTCGTGCAGATGGCGCAGATGGGCGGCTTCGACGCGGTGGCGATCCAGTCGCATCCGGAGATCGAGCGCGTCAACTACGTGCATCACGCCGGCAACTCCTCGGGCATCGTCGACGGCGCCGGTGCGGTGCTGCTCGGCAGCAAGGAGGCCGGCGCGAAGTACGGCATGAAGCCGCGCGCGAAAATCCGCGCCTTCGCCAATATCGGCTCGGAGCCCGCGATGATGCTGACGGGCCCGGTCGACGTTACCGAGAAGCTGTTCGAGCGCTCGGGCATGAAGAAATCCGACATCGATCTGTTCGAGCTCAACGAGGCGTTCGCCTCGGTCGTGCTGCGCTACATGCAGGCGTTCGAGATCGACAAGGACAAGATCAACGTCAATGGCGGTGCGATCGCGCTCGGCCATCCGCTGGGCGCCACCGGCGCGATGATCCTCGGCACCGTGCTCGACGAGCTCGAGCGCACCGGCAAGGCGACCGCGCTGGTGACGCTGTGCATCGGCGGCGGCATGGGCACCGCGACCATCATCGAGCGGGTGTGATCGACACCACGTCATTCCGGGGCGATGCGAAGCATCGAACCCGGAATCTCGCGATGAGTAGCAACGCAAGCCAGTATCGAGATTCCGGGTTCAAGGCTTTCGGCCCTGCCTCGGAATGACGGTCAAGACCACAATTTTTTGCCGCGCCGACCGGCTGCAGGCACGAGGGAGCACCACATGGCCTTCAAGAACTTCAAACTCGAAACCGATGCCGACGGCATTGCCCTGATCACCTGGGACATTCCGGGCCGTTCGATGAACGTGCTCGACGAAACCTCGACGAACGAGCTCGAGGCCCTTGTCAAGGAGACCACTGCGGATGCCGCTATCAAGGGCGTCGTCATCACCTCGGCCAAGGAGGCGTTCTGCGCCGGTGCCGACCTGTCGATGCTCGAGGGCATGAACCGCATCTATCTGGACGTGCTGAAGAGCAAGGGCGAGGAAGCCGCCAACCAGATGCTGTTCGACACCAGCCGGCGCTTCTCGCAGATCAATCGATCGATGGAAACCTCCGGTAAGCCGTGGGTCGCCGCGATCAACGGTCTTGCGCTCGGCGGCGGCTTCGAGATTACCCTGTCGTGCCACTACCGTGTCGCGGCCGAGAATCCGAAAACCCGGCTCGGCCTGCCCGAGATCAAGGTCGGCCTGTTCCCGGGCGCCGGCGGCACCCAGCGTGTGCCGCGTATCGTGCAGCCGCAGGACGCGATGAACCTGCTGTTGAAGGGCGAGGCGTTGACGCTCGACAAGGCCAAGGCGCTGAAGCTGGTGGACGCGATCGTGCCGGCGGCGGATCTCATCAAGGCCGCGAAGGATTGGATCAAGGGCGGTGGCAAGGCCGTGCAGCCGTGGGACGAGAAGGGCTTCAAGCTGCCCGGCGGCCCGGTGTTCTCCAAGAACGGCATGATGATGTTCCCGGCGGGCAACGCCATCTATCGCCGCGAGACCTACGACAACTATCCGGCCGCACGCGCGATCATGAGCTGCGTCTATGAAGGGCTGCAGCTGCCGATCGATGCCGCTCTGCGTGTCGAGTCGCGCTACTTCACCAAGATCCTGCGCTCGAAGGAAGCGGCGGCGATGATCCGTAGCCTGTTCCTGTCGATGCAGGAACTCAACAAGGGCGCGCGTCGTCCGGCCGACGTGCCGGCGACCAAGCTGAAGAAGATCGCCGTGATCGGCGCCGGCTTCATGGGCGCCAGCGTCGGCTACGTCTCGGCCCGCGGCGGCCTCGAGGTCGTGCTGATCGACCGCGACCAGGAGAGCGCCGACAAGGGCAGGGCGCATGCGCAGGGCGTGATCGACGGCCTGGTCAAGAAGGGCCGCGCCAAGCCGGGCGAGGCCGAGGCGATCATGGGCCGCATCACTGCGACCGCGGACTACGCGGCGCTGAAGGAATGCGATCTCGTCATCGAGGCCGTGTTCGAGGACCGCAAGGTCAAGGCCGAGACCTACGCCAAGGCGCAGGCCTATCTGAAGGACGGCGCGATCTTCGCGTCGAACACTTCGACCCTGCCGATCACCTCGCTGGCCGAAGAGTTCAAGGACCAGGGCCGCTTCATCGGCATCCACTTCTTCTCGCCGGTCGAGAAGATGATGCTGGTCGAGATCATCATGGGCAAGAACACCGGCGACGTCGCGCTGGCGACCGCGCTCGACTACGTCCGCGCCATCGGCAAGACGCCGATCGTGGTCAACGACTCCCGCGGCTTCTTCGCCAATCGCTGCGTGATGCGCTACATCGCGGAAGGCAACGAGATGTTCCTCGAAGGCGTGCCGCCAGCGATGATCGAGAACGTCGCCAAGATGGCCGGCATGCCGGTCGGCCCGTTGTCGCTGTCGGACGAGGTCGCGCTCGATCTCGGCCTCAAGATCATGAAGGCGACCGAGCATGATCTCGGCCCCAACGCGATCAACCAGGACCACAAGAAGCTGATGGTCGAGCTGGTCGAGAAGCAGGGCCGCTTCGGCCGCAAGAACGCCAAGGGCTTCTACGACTATCCCGAGAAGGGCAAGGGCCAGAAGAGCCTCTGGCCCGATCTCGTCAAGCTGCAGCCGAAGCATCTCGATCCCGACACGCTCGATGTCGAGGAGCTGAAGCAGCGCTTCCTGGTGGTGCAGGCGGTGGAAGCCGCGCGCACCGTCGAGGACCACGTCATCACCGACGTGCGCGAGGCCGATGTCGGCTCGATCCTAGGGTTCGGCTTCGCGCCGTTCACCGGCGGCACGCTGTCCTACATCGACTTCATGGGGACGAAGAAGTTCGTCGAGCTGTGCCACAAGTTCACGGCGAAGTACGGCTCGCGCTTCGCCCCGCCGAAGCTCCTGGAGGAGATGGCCGCGAAGGGCGAAACCTTCTATGGCCGCTTCCCGCCGAAGAAGGCGGCGGCTTGAGACCGGAATGATGGACGGAAGCGAGCCGCGCTTGCTGTCCATTCCCTCCCCCCTTGTGGGGGAGGGTTAGGGAGGGGGGTAGCCACAGGCACCAGCGCTTGTGGCTACCCCCCTCTCTATCTCTCCCCCACAAGGGGGGAGAGAACAGACTGCCCGAAAAGCAACAGCGAGTTCTTTCAAGATCTCGCTCACCCCGCCTTCATCAGCCCTTCCTTGGTCAGCGCCTCCTGCACCTTCGGCCGTGCGGCGACGCGGTTCTTGTAGGCCACGAGATTCGGCATCGCCGACAGGTCGAACTTCATCCGGTCCGCCCAGGTCAGGATGGTGAACAAATAGCCGTCGGCCACCGTGAATTGCTGGCCCATCAGGTAGTCGCGGCCTGCGAGCTGGCTGTCGATGTATTTGAACTTGCCCATCACCCGGTCCTTGAAGAACGCCTTGGCGTCGTCGGCGAGCACCGGTGAGAACATCGGGCCGAAATTCTTGTGCAGCTCCGAGGTGATGAAGTTCAGCCACTCCAGCAGCTTGTAGCGCTCGCCGCTGTCGCGCGCCGGGGCCAGGTTCTTGGTCGCCGCCTGGTCGGCGATCATCTGGACGATCACCGGGCCCTCGGTCACGATCTCCCCGCTCGGCAACCCCAGCGCCGGCACCTGGCCCTTCGGATTGACCTTCAGGTAATCGTCACCATTTTCCAGGGTCTTGGCGCGCAGATCGACCTTGACCAGGTCGTAGGGCAGGCCGGCCTCGAGCAGGGCGATATGGGGCGAGAGCGAGCAGGCGCCGGGTGAATAATAAAGCTTCATCTTTTATTCCCTCCGTGAGACCGTTTTTGTCTGTGGAACCTGTCGAGCGGTCACACCCGCCCTTACATGCAGATGCATGGAATAGTCAAGATTGATGCAGCTGCATCGAATGCGCTAGACTGCGCATTCGAGGATACGAGCCGGCCCATGAAACGCAAACCATCGACCGAGGCGACCGCCGCCTGGATCCGCCTGATGCGGGTCCAGAGCCGGGTGCTGGACTGCGTCGAGCAGGAGCTGAAGAAGGCCGGTTTTCCGCCGCTCGCCTGGTATGATGCGCTGCTGGAGCTGTCCCGGGCGCCCGCGGGCGAGCTGCGCCCGGTCGAGCTGGAGCGGCAGATGCTGATCCCGCAATATTCCACCTCCCGGCTGATCGACCGGCTGGTCGACGAAGGTCTGGTCGTCCGGCGCGAATGCAAGATGGACAAGCGCGGCCAGTTCGTCGAGATCACCGAGGCCGGACGCGAGCTGCAGAAGCGGATGTGGTCGGCCTATTCCGCCGCGATCGAGAAGCATGTCGGCTCCAAGCTGTCGGATACCGACGCTGCCAAGCTTTGCATGCTGCTGGATCGCCTGGGCTGCTCCTGTGGTCAGGCCGCTCCGGTGGCGGCCGGAGAGGGCGCGGCGACCCGATGAAGCATCCGTTCCCATTCACATCCGCGGCCCCCTGGGGTCCGCGGCCCTTCCTGTCACCACGCGCGACCCTCGAAGCGCTTCTGAACCGAGACACCCATGGCGCGTGACCAGATCGATATGACCCCGCTGCAGTCGCGCGACGAACTCGTGGCGTGGCTCGCGGCCGGCGTGAAGCCGCCGTCCGCCTTCCGCATCGGGACCGAGCACGAGAAGACGCCGTTCACGCTCGACGGTCATCGCCCCGTTCCCTACGAGGGCGCGCGCGGCATCGGCGCGCTGCTCGAAGGCATGAAGCTTCTGCTCGGCTGGGAGCCGATCATGGAGCGCGGCAACATCATCGGGCTCTATGACGTGACCGGCGGCGGCGCCATCTCGCTGGAGCCCGGCGGCCAGTTCGAGCTGTCCGGCGCGCCGGTCGAGACCGTGCACCAGACGCATGCGGAACTGATGGCGCATCTGGCGCAGGTCCGCGAGATCGCGACTCCGCTCGGCATCGGCTTTCTCGGCCTGGGCATGACGCCGTCCTGGTCGCGCGCCGAAATTCCCCTGATGCCCAAGGGCCGTTACAAGATCATGACGAGCTACATGCCGAAGGTCGGCCGCTATGGCCTCGACATGATGTACCGAACCTGCACCGTGCAGACCAATCTCGACTTCTCTTCCGAAGCCGACATGGTCAAGAAGCTCAGGGTCTCGGTGGCGCTGCAGCCGATCGCGACCGCACTGTTCGCCAATTCGCCGTTCACCGAAGGCAAGCCGAACGGCTTCCTGTCGTTCCGCTCCGAGATCTGGCGCGACACTGACAATCAGCGCTCGGGTATGATCCCGTGGGCGTTCGAGGACGGCATGGGTTTCGAGCGCTGGGTCGACTACGCGCTCGATGTTCCCATGTATTTCGTGAAACGCGAGGAGACCTATATCGACGTCTCCGGCACCTCGTTCCGCGACTTCTTCGCAGGCAAGAACCCGGCGATGCCGGGCGAGCGTCCGACGCTGTCGGACTGGGCCAATCACCTCTCCACGATCTTCCCGGAGGTGCGCCTGAAGCGCTACCTGGAAATGCGCGGTGCCGACGGTGTGCCATGGGGCCGGCTGCCGGCGCTGCCGGCGTTCTGGGTCGGCCTGCTCTACGACGACGTCAGCCTCGACGCGGCCTGGGACCTGGTCAAGACCTGGACCGCGTTCGAGCGCCAGAACCTGCGCGACGACGTGCCGCGCCTCGGCTTCAAGGCGCGTGTTCGCAATCGCTACGTGTTCGAGATCGCCAAGGAATGCCTGACCCTGGCGCATCTCGGCCTGCGCCGGCGCAGTCGCATCGACCATCTCGGCCGCGACGAGAGTCGCTTTCTCGAGCCGCTCGATCAGATCATCGATTGCGGCTGCTCGCCGGCCGAGGAGATGCTGGAGAAGTTCGATGGCCCGTGGGGCGGCTCGGTCGAGCCGGCCTACGACGAATATGCGTTCTGATCGGAACGGCCGAGCCTGCAGCCGTCGCAGGTTCGCTGCGTCGCCTGTTCCACGTTGAGGCGGTTGGCGGCTCGGGTCCGCTGTTTTTTGTTGCGATTTTGTGTCCCAGGTTCGATTCAGCGCCCGGGCGGCGCTGCTTTGCCTTCCGCAGCTCCCACCGGTCCGGGCCGTTCATCCGCCATACAGGTTCGTGGCGATCAAATGACTGCCTAAAAACTCGTAAGAAAACTCGAACATTAACAATGGGTCGGATGATTCAGCGGCGGCGCGTGGGGCGCTTCATCGGGGCATGGCTGAGGGTACTGGTGTGCCTGTTCGCGGCTGCGTTCCTGACGCCGGCTTCAGCCCAGACCTATTCCGATCGTCCCGGTGGCGACTACATGAGCGCGCCGATCGCCTCCGGCGACCCGGCCGATTGCGCGCTGCTGTGCGAGCACGACCGGCGCTGCCGCGCCTGGAGCTTCAGCTATCCGACCGTGATGGAAGCGGGTGCGGTGTGCTGGCTGAAGAACAGCGTGCCGGCGCGCGTGCCGGACAATTGCTGCGTTTCGGGCGTGCGCGGCGCGGGCGTCGTCGAGATCCGCAATGATGCGGTCGAGACGTCGATCGACCGTCCCGGCGGCGACTACCGCAGCTTCGACATCAAGACCACCGATCTGAAGGGCGGCGAGAAGGCCGCCGAAAAGAGCGACAAGAACAGCGGTGACAAGGCGGCGGACAAGAAGGAAGAGAAGGCCGCCGACGCCGAGGACATCTGCAAGGCCGCATGCACCGGCGACAACAAATGCCGCGCATGGACCTTCGCGCGGCCCGGCTACGCCGGCAAGGAAGCGCATTGCTTTCTGAAGAAGGAAATCAAGCCGCCGCGCCGGCGGGCGGGGTTCACCTCGGGTGTCGTCCGCTGAGGCATCGCGCCCTCCGACGCGTCGGAAAATTTCGGTCCGCGGTCGCGTAACGTTTCATCTGTCCGGCTCGTATTGATTGACGGCACCGCGGCTCTTGCCGACGGCTGCCTGTCGCAATGCAGAGATCGGGGTTTGCCATGACGTTTTCGCGCAGGTTGTTTGCCACCGCAGCGCTTGCTGCCACAGTCGCCGTCGGAGGGCTCGGAACGGCATGGGCTGTCGAGACCACGCCCTACTCGGACGCGGCCTTCAAGGCGGCGCAGACCGCCGGCCAGCCGATCCTCATCAAGATCGATGCCAACTGGTGCCCGACCTGCAAGGCGCAGAAGCCGATCATCGACAAGCTCGCGGCAGAACCCAAATTCAAGAACCTTAAGATTTTCCGCGTCGACTTCGATGACATGAAGCCGGTGGTGAAGGCGTTCGGCGCGCAGATGCAGTCGACCCTGATCACCTTCAAGGGGACGACCGAGACCGGACGCTCGGTCGGCGACACCAAGGAAGCCTCGATCGCGGCGCTGCTCGACAAGAGCCTGTAGCGCATCATGCTCGCGTTGCTGCTGGCCTTTGTGGCCGGCCTGCTCTCGATCCTGTCGCCCTGCGTGCTGCCGCTGGTGCCGATCGTGCTCGGCGCGGCGGCATCGGCGCATCCGCGCGGTGCGCTGGCGCTCGCGGCAGGCCTTGCGCTGTCCTTCACCGGCATCGGCCTGTTCATCGCCCTCGCGGGCAACTCCATCGGCCTCGATGCCGGCGCGTTCCGCCTTGTCGCAGCGATCATCATGCTGGCGATCGGCGTCGTGCTGCTGATGCCGTCCTGGCAGGCGCAGCTCGCCGTCGCCGGCGGCCCGGTGCAGCGTTGGGCCGACCGGCATTCCCAGGGCTTCGCGGCTTCGGGCGCCGGCGGCCAGTTCATGATCGGCCTGCTGCTCGGCGCTGTCTGGTCGCCCTGTGTCGGACCGACATTGGGCGCGGCGTCGCTGCTGGCGTCGCAGGGGCACGATCTCATTCGCGTGACCTTTACGATGCTGGCGTTCGGGCTGGGGGCCGGCCTGCCTCTGGTCGTGCTCGGGCTGGTGTCGCGGACGACCATGACACGCCTGCGCGCGCGGCTGCTGTCCGCCGGCAAGCTCGGCAAGATGCTGATGGGAGCGGCCTTCGTGGTCGTCGCGGTTGCGATCCTCAGCGGCGCGGACAAGCAGCTGGAAGCTTGGCTGGTCGAGCACTCCCCGGCGTGGCTGACTGAGCTGACGACGTCGATCTAGGCAGCGTTTGCAAGACGCGCCGGCAGCCCGGCACACTCGCCGTCATTCCGGGGCGGGCCGCGCAGCGGCACGAGCCCGGAATCCATCGCGCCGCGCGTACTGACGATCAATGGATTCCGGGCTCGCGCTGCGCGCGCCCCGGAATGACGCGGAGAAAGCTGTTGCTCTTCTTGCGCATCATTCCTCGGCAGCGATTACCGTGATTTCCGGCCATAGCGCCTTCCAGCGCGCGGCCTTCGCCGCGTAGTTCGCCGCCGAGAAGTTGGCCGTATAATTCGGCCGCACGATCATCTGTTCGATGTCGTCGAGGCCCTTGGGCGCATAGAGCTCGTATCCGTCTGCGACAGGGCGAAGACCGACCTGGGTGTTGACGGTGAGGAAGCGATCGATGCCGTCGGTGGAGCGTGTCACGGCAGGATAGGGCCGGCCGTGCTTGGTCGGATACCAGAGATGCACGCGCGCCTGATTACGGACTTCGACTTTGGCATCGACCCCATGCAGACAGGATGCCATGCGCCGGATCATGGCATCCTCGGCATCCCATGACGTGTCGGGATCGAAGTAGAAGATATCGTAGTCGTTGATGCCGTGATCGACCGGACGTCCGGTGCGCACGTTCCAGACCGTCTGGGTCAGGCAGCCGGCGACGATCCACGCATCAGGCAGCGCCGTCACGCGCAGCATATCCAGGATCGCCGTGTTGACGGGATTGCGGAGCGCTGACGTGACGAAGTGATCATGGTTCACAGTCTTCCGGTATCGAGCAACGGAATCCACCAGAGGGTCACTGCTCTTCCTTCTTCTCAGCTGGAGGAGCGGCATCGTCGAATATAATATCGTCTTCTTTGATTGCCTTGAGGAAGACTCCAAGATCGGAGCAAATCTCGTTGAGATCTTTGATTATCTTTTCCTTCGGCTTATATATGTCGATTTTGCTTGGGCCGATGTTTTGTGCAGCCCTAGCGCTTATCTTGATTATATGGGCAAGTTGCGCGCACACCTGCACGAGGTCAGGCAAAGATAAGGTGGTTACGAACGAATGTTTTTTTTCGTCATCCCGGATTTGGGCGCTGAAATAGGGATAAAAGGTCTTTCTGCTAGGTAGAGGTCCCCAAGCAGGCCAGATGTTTATATCAAGTCCGGTCACTTCCATGAATGGATGTAGCTCTGTGTCCTCGGACTCGTCGTCAGACGAGGATGCTTCGTTGACCTTCTCGAGGCCATTGTCTTCGTCAGCCGACATGCTGCCTCATACCCCTTTTTCCTGACAGTTTTCGGCGCTCAATCTGCTTGCGGGAATTCGGGCGACTGTAGTTCAAGGCAACTTCTTCTCGCAGGGCAAGTTCGGGAGTTTTCTTCTCAACAGAGGGCGGGTCTCCGCCGGACATCTCGCTGGTCATTTTGTTGGCAAAAATATAATTGATTTGAGTGTGACTTAATCGATAACGCAGCTCACGTGTGTGGAGAGTAGACCAATCAGACAGCGCCTTTGCAGCTTCAGGAGGCGCCGAGATCGCCTTCTCGTCTTTCTTTGAGCGCGCTCTCTTTGTAGTTGGGTGACCCGCGGAGGTCTGCTCATTCTCCCATTTTGAAATGAGCATAAGACCTAAGCAAAGTAAGCTTAGGACTAGTATCGGGCCGTATATTGGCAGGGAGTTCATTTTCGCTTCCCAGAAAAGAAAAGGGCCGTGGAGAGGATCAACTGAACTAGTAGCCAAACAAGGAAGACGATTGTCACGCTTGTTGCAACGTTATCGGGCAAGAAGACTATTCGTTGGTCTACGTTTACGTTGACATCACGCAAGCGTGATATGTTGAAGAGAACACCGTTGGCCACACAAAGGATTAGAAAAAACGCAAAGATCGAACCCGATCTTTTGATCACTGCGGTGCAGGCAAAATGTAGGCTGACGGCGAACACTACGACGTAAGCCAAGAGGCTGAGCTGGGTAGGTACATAGCTCCAATCATGACCGCCAAGTCCGCCGTCCAGAGCAAGAATGACGCCGAGAGAAGCTCCGAGCACAGCAGAAATTGTGCCCTCACAGGGAAGAGGCTGAACCCACGATTTCATGTGCTCACATATCTCAAGATTGAGATTTTGAGATATCACAACTCCCTTTGAAGGCAACCCTCCTTCCAGAGAACCCGCTTTACCGCACCGCGGTGAAGAAGCGATCCAGCCGGAAGCCCGACAGCCAGGCCCAAACCGGCTGGTTCTTGAAGCCGAGGTCCCAGGAGCCGACCACGGCATCGGCACGGCCGACCAGGTTGTCGATCGGCAGCAGGCCGACGCCGCCGTCGCGCAAGGCCACGCGGCTGTCGGCGGAGTTGTCTCTGTTATCGCCGAGCACGAACAGCTTGCCGGGCGGCACCGTCACCTCCGGCGTGTTGTCGAGCCGGCCGTTGTCGCGCATCTTGAAGATCAGGTGCGACACGCCGTTCGGCAGCGTCTCGACGTAGCGATAGGCCGGCTCGTTGCGGCCGGTATCGTCCTCGGCATCGCCGATGCCGTCGGGCTTGAGCGCCGCGGCCTGGCCGTTGATGTAGAGCTGGCCCTGGCGCATCTGGATGCGGTCGCCGGGCAGGCCGACGACGCGCTTGACCCAGGCCTGCGAGTTGTCGCCTGGCCAGCGGAACACGACGACGTCGCCGCGCTTCGGCGTCTCGCCGAACAGGCGTCCCGTCTCCGGCAGCGTGATCTGCATCGGCAGCGACGAGGTGCCGTAGCCATAGGGGAATTTCGACGCCAGCAGGGCGTCGCCGATCATCAGGGTCGGCTCCATCGAGCCCGACGGCACGTAGAACGGCTCAGCGATCGCGCCCTTGGCGACGAACACCACCATGACGACCGCGACGAGCTGCGCGAGCTGGCCGCCCCAGGTGCTTTCCTTGCGGACGCTGCCCGTGCGCGTCGCCTTGGTGGTCTTGTCCGTGGACATCTTCTCAAGGCTCATCGGCCCGTGCCTCCCACCGTAATGCGATCCATGCGAAGCGTCGGCTGACCGACGCCGACCGGCACGCCCTGGCCGTTCTTGCCGCAGGTGCCGATGCCGGTATCGAGCGAAAGATCGTTGCCGATCATGCTGATGCGGTTCAAATCCGTCGGGCCGTTGCCGATCAGCATCGCGCCCTTCACCGGCGCACCGACCTTGCCGTTCTCGATCCTGTAGGCCTCGGTGCACTGGAAGACGTATTTGCCCGAGGTGATGTCGACCTGGCCGCCGCCGAAATTGACGGCATAGATGCCGTTCTTGACCGAGGCGATGATCTCGGCCGGATCGCGCTCGCCGGCCAGCATGTAGGTGTTGGTCATGCGCGGCATCGGCACGTGCGCGTAGCCCTGACGGCGGCCGTTGCCGGTCGGCGCCATGTTCATCAGCCGCGCGTTCTGGCGGTCCTGCATGTAGCCGACCAGGATGCCGTCCTCGATCAGCACGGTGCGGCTGGTCGGCGTGCCCTCGTCGTCGATCGACAGCGAGCCGCGACGCGAGGCCATGGTGCCGTCATCGACCACGGTGACGCCTTTGGCGGCGACCGGCTTGCCCATCAGCCCGGCGAAGGCCGAGGTCTTCTTGCGGTTGAAGTCGCCTTCGAGGCCGTGACCGACGGCCTCGTGCAGCATCACGCCGGGCCAGCCGGCGCCGAGCACGACGTCCATCTCGCCGGCGGGAGCGGGGACCGATTCCAGATTGACCAGGGCCTCGCGCAGTGCGCCGTCGGCGGCCTCGCGCCACGCCTTGGTCTCGATGAAGCGGGCATAGGCCTCGCGGCCGCCATACCCCTTGCTGCCGGTCTCCTGGCGATCACCCTGGCCGGCGACCACCGAGACGTTCACGCGCACCAGCGGGCGGATGTCGCGATAGCTCTCGCCGTCGGGCCGCAGGATCTCCACGACCTGCCAGGTTGCGCCGAGGCTCACGGTCACCTGGCGCACGCGCGGATCCTTGTCGCGCAAGTAAGCGTCGATCTCGCCGAGCAGCTTGACCTTGCTTTCGAACCCCGGAGCATCCAGCGGATTATCGTCGCCATAGAGCCGGACGTTGGTGTGCGGCGGCGGGCTCGCGAACGTGCCGGAATAGCCGCCGCGCACGGCGCTGACGGCATCGGCCGCGCGCATCAGCGCCGGCAGCGAGACGTCGGAGGAATGGGCATAGCCGACTGCATCGTCCTTCACCGCGCGCAGGCCGAATCCCTGGCTGGTGTCATAGGTCGCCTGCTTCAGCCGGCCATTGTCGAAGGTCAGCGCTTCGGTCTGGCTGTATTCGAAGAACAATTCGCCGTCATCGGCGCCGGCCAGGCCACGCGCGACCTCGCTCCGGACCGTATCACGGTCCAGATTGGCGCGTTCGAGCAGGGAAGTGGTGGGAGCAGTCATGGGTCAATCCGTTGTCGGAGCGATCATTCCAAGATAGTTGTTTTGACGCCGGGGCGCGAGGGGCTGGATGATTACCGAACTGACATGGTTGAGATCGTTCCCATCACGTCCGCTCACATCGAGAGCTTCCACCGCACGCTCGATTACGTCGCGCGCGAACGGCGCTATCTGTCGTTCGTGCAGGCGCCGCCGCTGGAGTCGACGCGCGCCTTCATTCTGAACAACATCCACGAGGGATACCCGCAATTCGTCGCTCTCTCTGCCGGGGAGGTGGTCGGCTGGTGCGATGTGACGCCCAAATCGGGGCCAATCGATGCCCGGATCGGGGTGCTCGGCATGGGCCTAATGCCGCAGTTCCGGCACCAGGGCCTGGGCAGGCGACTGATGGCGGCGGCGCTCGAGGCGGCGCGGGCGGCCGGCTTCTCGCGTGTCGAGCTCACGGTTTACCGCAGCAACACCAACGCCATCAGGCTGTACCAGAAGGCCGGATTCCTGCTCAAGGCGGTGCAGCCGCGGGAGCCCGGCGATGACGGGTTCGACAAGACCCTGCTGGTGATGGCGCTGGCGCTCGACGGGCGGCGCTGAGGCCGCGGGCGCGCATTCAGACGCGCGAACTCACGGCTCGATCACGGCATCGTGCTGCGAAGGGGCTGTCAATCGCGGCCGACGTCAGGGCAGCTTGTCGAAGCCTTCGGCGAGTCCGTTGAGGCTCAGCGGGAAGCCGATGCCTTCCTCCGGCGTCTCGAAGATGATGAAGGTCGCGGTCTTCGCCGTCTTGAGCTGGCCGAGCAGCTTGTCCTCCAGCACCACCTCGGCGACGCAGCCATTGGGCAGGCAGCGCACGAAGCCGGCGCGGCCGACGTCCTGGTTGTCGAGCTTCAGGCCGAGGCCGGACGGCAGCAGCACGCCGAGTGGCGCCACCACGCGCATCAGCCGGCTCTTCTGGTCTGCGGTCTTCAGCATGATCACGGTGAGGCCGGCATTGGAACGGTCCTCGGCCACGACGCTCTGGATCAGCGCGCACTGCTCGCTCTGCGCGCCGGGCGGCGTGTCGCAGCGGATCTGCCAGTCGCCATGCACCGAGCGCACCGCGCCCTGCGCCAACGCCGCGTGCGGCGCGCCGATCACCGTCGCAGCGATCATCGCGACCGCGGTCGCCGCGGAGGTCATCGCGGCAACACGCGCGAGTCGCGCACGCACCGCGCTGAATCGGTACAAACGGCGCGAGTCATTCGCAGCTGGGGTCGACATGTCAGCTGTCCTGTCCGTTGAAACCCTGATCCGGGTCGGTGCCATGACAATTTCCTGTGGGTGATCTGCGCGTCCGACGCCATGATACGGCAATGATGGCGTCTTGAGGACAGCGTCACCGGCGTACGGCACGAAACGATACCAAATATGGCCGCACCCTGGTGGGCGCTGCCGCTGCGCCTCGCCGAATCAGCCTCGCAAACGGCCGTGTCCCGTTTGCCTACATCGCGCCGCACGCCTGTCAAGCGCCCGTTGCCCGCGAAATCACGGCATGCGGCAATCTCCCGGAAAATACGCTTGTCGCGACGAACAGCGCCGCGCGCGATATCCGGCGCAAGACTGCATTGCGATAGATCAAGAATTATGGTTTGAGAAGAAAGATTTCGTCATTCCAGTGAACTGGCCCAGGTGCTTTTCTATGCATCCGCCCGAAGGCCATTTGTCAGGAGAGCGGATCGAACGGCGCGCCGCTGCGTGAAGCGGGCGGTGCGCCGAGGGGGAAAGTTCTGAAGGGAGCGCGACGGCATGAAGATGTCGAGAGGCCAATTGAGCGCCTTGCTGGGGTTGGCTGTAACGGGCATGACGCTCGTGTCGGGTGGAGCGGCGTTTGCTGAAACGGGCCAGCCGGCGCCATGGGAAGTCAAGCTGCAGGAGGCTGCGACGCCGGTGATGGAGAACATCACCTGGTTCCACGGCCTGCTGCTGACGATCATCACCATCATCACGCTGTTCGTGCTGGCGCTGCTGGTCGCCGTGGTGGTCAAGTTCAACGCGCGCGCCAACCCGGTGCCGTCGCGGACGACGCACAACACGCTGATCGAGGTGGCTTGGACGCTGATCCCGGTGCTGATCCTGGTCATGATCGCGGTGCCGTCGTTCCGGCTGCTGTTCCTCGAGCTGGATGTGCCGAAGGCTGATATGACCATCAAGGCCACCGGCAAGCAGTGGTACTGGAGCTACGCCTATCCCGACAACGGCAAGTTCGAGTTCGACTCGCTGCTGGCGCAGGACAAGCAGCCGCGCCTGCTCGCCGTCGACAACGAAATGGTCGTGCCGGTCAACAAGGTGATTCGCGTCCAGACCACCGGCGCCGACGTGATCCACTCCTGGGCGATCCCGTCGTTCGGCGTCAAGATCGACGCCATTCCCGGCCGCCTCAACGAGACCTGGTTCAAGGCGACCAAGGTCGGCATGTATTACGGCCAGTGCTCGGAGCTGTGCGGCAAGGACCACGCCTACATGCCGATCGCGGTGCGCGTCGTGAGCGACCAGGAATTCACCGCCTGGGTCGAGGACGCCAAGAAGAAGTACGCCAGCGCGCCCACGAGCACCTATGCGTCGGCTGCGGGCGTGTCGCAGTAGCCGAGCGGGATGAACGCTGAGATTGAGGGCCGCCTTGGCGGTCCACGGGGACACTGAGGATTGGACAATGGCGACGAACGCGACGACCCTGACCGGCCATGACGATCACGCGCACGACCATCCGACCGGATGGCGGCGCTGGATCTATTCGACCAACCACAAAGACATCGGCACGATGTATCTGATCTTCGCGGTGTGCGCCGGCATCATCGGCCTCGCCATGTCGGTCGCGATCCGCATCGAGCTGATGTATCCGGGTGTGCAGCTGTTCCACGAGAACCACACCTACAACGTGTTCGTGACCTCGCACGGCCTGATCATGATCTTCTTCATGGTCATGCCGGCGATGATCGGCGGCTTCGGCAACTGGATGGTGCCGCTGATGATCGGCGCGCCGGACATGGCGTTCCCGCGCATGAACAACATCTCGTTCTGGCTGCTGCCCGCCTCGTTCGCGCTGCTTTTGACCTCGACCTTCGTCGAGGGCGAGCCCGGCGCCAACGGCGTCGGCGCCGGCTGGACGATGTATGTGCCGCTGTCGACCTCGGGCCATCCCGGACCGGCGGTGGATTTCGCGATCCTGTCGCTGCACCTTGCCGGTGCGTCGTCGATCCTCGGGTCGATCAACTTCATCACCACCATCTTCAACATGCGCGCGCCGGGCATGACCCTGCACAAGATGCCGCTGTTCGTGTGGTCGATCCTGGTGACGGTGTTCCTGCTGCTGCTGTCGCTGCCGGTGCTCGCCGGCGCCATCACGATGATGCTGACCGACCGCAATTTCGGCACCACCTTCTTCGATCCGGCCGGCGGCGGTGACCCGGTGCTGTTCCAGCACCTGTTCTGGTTCTTCGGCCATCCGGAAGTGTATATCCTGATCCTGCCCGGCTTCGGCATGATCAGCCAGATCGTGTCGACCTTCTCGCGCAAGCCGGTGTTCGGCTATCTCGGCATGGCCTACGCCATGGTCGCGATCGGCGGCATCGGCTTCGTGGTGTGGGCGCACCACATGTACACCGTCGGCATGTCCTCGGCGACGCAGGCCTATTTCGTCGCCGCCACCATGGTGATCGCGGTGCCGACCGGCGTGAAGATCTTCTCCTGGATCGCCACGATGTGGGGCGGCTCGATCGAGTTCCGCGCGCCGATGCTGTGGGCCGTGGGCTTCATCTTCCTGTTCACGGTCGGCGGCGTCACCGGCGTCGTGCTGGCGAACGCCGGCGTCGACCGTGTGCTGCAGGACACCTACTACGTCGTCGCGCACTTCCACTACGTGCTGTCGCTCGGCGCCGTGTTCGCCATCTTCGCCGGCTGGTACTACTGGTTCCCGAAGATGTTCGGCTACATGTACAACGAGACGATCGCGAAGGCGCACTTCTGGGTCACCTTCGTCGGCGTCAACCTGGTGTTCTTCCCGCAGCACTTCCTCGGCCTGTCGGGCATGCCGCGCCGCTACATCGACTATCCCGATGCCTATGCGGGCTGGAACCTGGTCTCGTCGATCGGCTCCTACATCTCGGCCTTCGGCGTCCTGATCTTCATCTATGGGGTGGTCGACGCCTTCATGCGCAAGCAGCAGGCCGCGAACAATCCGTGGGGACCGGGTGCGACGACGCTGGAATGGACCCTGTCCTCACCGCCGCCGTTCCACCAGTTCGAGGTGCTGCCGAAGGTGCAGTGAACCTGATCTCTCCGACGCGGCGCCATCCGGCGCCGCGTCGATCTCTGCCGGTGGCGCGCCTGGTGCCGCGCCGGAAGCGCGGTTCTGGCACTCCCTGTCCCAGAACCTTTTGAATTGAAGTCTGTGAATTGAAGTCTGGATTCGCCGTGTCGGTCATCGATCAGAACGCCATTGCCGTCGGCCCGCGGATTTCCGAGGCCGATGTCGGCGATTATCTCGCGCTCCTGAAGCCGCGGGTGATGTCGCTCGTGATCTTCACGGCGCTGATCGGCCTGCTGATCGCTCCGGGCCATTTCCACCCGGTGCTCGCCATCACCTCACTGCTGTGCATCGCGGTCGGGGCCGGCGCCTCCGGCGCGCTCAACATGGCGCTGGAAGGCGACATCGACTCGCTGATGTCGCGCACCGCCAACCGCCCGATTCCGCGCGGCCGCGTCACCCGCCAGGAGGCGCTCGCCTTCGGCATCACGCTGTCGTTCTTCTCGGTGCTAACGCTCGGCATCCTCGTCAACTGGTTCGCCGGTGCGCTGCTCGCCTTCACCATCTTCTTCTACGTCGTCATCTACACGCTGTGGCTGAAGCGCTGGACTGCGCAGAACATCGTCATCGGCGGCGCCGCCGGCGCCTTGCCGCCGGTGGTCGCCTGGGTGTCCGCCACCGGCTCGATCGCGCCGGAGCCGCTCTGGCTGTTCCTGATCATCTTCTTCTGGACCCCGCCGCATTTCTGGGCGCTGGCGCTGTTCCGCAGCGATGACTACGCCCGCGCCGGCGTGCCGATGCTGCCGGTGGTCGCCGGCCCCGATGCGACCCGGCTGCAGATCCTGCTCTACACCATCGTCCTGGTGGCGATCGCCGCCGCGCCGTGGCCGCTCGGCTATTTCGATGCCGTCTACGGTGTCGTCTCGCTGGCGCTCGGCACGGGCATGCTGTGGCTCGCGGTCGAGGTGTTCCGCAAGCGCGAGCGCAGCGCCTCGCTACGCGCCAACCGCAAGCTGTTCGCCTTCTCGATCCTTTATCTGTTCGTGCTGTTCGCTACGCTCGGACTCGAAGCGGTCGCGCGCATGATCGCGCCGCTGATCTGGTAAGAGGCGCGAGACTGGAAAACATGGCGACCACGATGGCAGATCCGAACGAGCAAGAGGGCATCGTCCTCACCGAGGCGCAGCTGCGCAGCCGCCGTCGCCGCTCGATCGCGATTGCGCTCGCGCTCGGCGTGCTGGTGGTGCTGTTCTTCGCGGTGACCATGGTGAAGGGTCCCGCGGTGCTGAATCGGCCGATGTAGAGACGTGATGCAGGACGGGACGAAGCAGACCGCGATGGAGACAACCGACCAGATCGTTCCGGCGACCGCGCCGGCCGCGCCGCGCCGCGGCCTCAGCCGCGATGCGCTGGTCGGCGGCATCTGCGGCGCCGTCGTGGTGCTGATGGTCGGCGCGTCCTATGCCGCCGTGCCGTTCTACAACTGGTTCTGCCGCGCCACCGGCTTCAACGGCACCACGCAGGTGGCGACATCAGCGCCATCCTCGGCGCCGCTGGCGCGCCGGATCTCCGTGCGCTTCGACTCCAATGTCGCCGGCGGTTTGCCCTGGAAGTTTGAGCCGGAGAAGACCGAGATCGAGGTCGCGATCGGCGAGGTGGTCACGGTCTACTACACGGTCACCAACCAGTCGGCGCGCACCACCATGGCGCAGGCGGCCTACAATGTGTCGCCGCTGACATCGGGCGCCTACTTCCAGAAGATCAACTGCTTCTGCTTTACCGAGCAGACCATGGCGCCGGGCGAGACCCGCGAGATGCCGGTGGTGTTCTACGTCGACCCGGCGATAACAGCCGATCACGAGAACGACAGTTTGAAGACGATCACGCTGTCTTACACCTTCTATCCCGTCCGCGACGCACCGAAGCCGGTCGCTGCGGGCGAGCCGGACAAACCGCGGGGCAGCCTATGACCGCGCGGACGTCCGATATTCGGGGACCATCGCTGTTGAACGACACCGTGCCGGCGCGACCGGCATCGATCTGGGGAGAGACTTGCCATGGCTGAGGCGCACGCCAAGCATCACGACTACCATCTCGTCGATCCGAGCCCTTGGCCGTTCGTCGGCTCGGTTTCGGCCTTCATCATGGCGTTCGGTGCGATCGGCTGGATGCACAAGATGTTCGGCGCCGCGCCGATCGTGTTCGGCATCGGCACCATCGGCGTGCTCTACACCATGGCGAGCTGGTGGGGCGACGTCATCAAGGAAGCGCAATACAAGGGCGACCACACCCGCGTGGTGCAGCTCCATCACCGCTACGGCATGATCCTGTTCATCGCCTCCGAGGTGATGTTCTTCGTCGCCTGGTTCTGGGCCTATTTCAATGCCGCGCTGTATCCGAACTTCGAGGTGCAGGCCACCCGCGAGGCCCTGTTCGGCGGCGTCTGGCCGCCCAAGGGCATCGAGACCTTCGATCCCTGGCACCTGCCGCTGCTCAACACGCTGATCCTGCTGACCTCGGGCACCACGGTGACCTGGGCGCACCACGCGCTGCTCGAGGGCGACCGCAAGGGCCTGAAATATGGCCTGATCCTCACCATCCTCCTGGGTGCCACCTTCACCTGCGTGCAGGCCTATGAGTACAGCCACGCAACGTTCTCGTTCGCCGGCCACGTCTACGGCTCGACCTTCTTCATGGCGACCGGCTTCCACGGCTTCCACGTCCTGGTCGGCACGATCTTCCTGACCGTCTGCCTGGCGCGCGCCTATGCCGGCCACTTCACGCCCAAGCAGCATCTCGGCTTCGAGTTCGCCGCCTGGTACTGGCACTTCGTCGACGTGGTCTGGCTGTTCCTGTTCATCTGCATCTACGTCTGGGGCCACGGCGCCGAGACGATGGCCCACGGCGCGCACTGAAGCCGGCGCGCACCGGTTCCGTCGAACGTGCTAAGAAGGGGCGGCCGTCGGGCCGCCCTTTCTCGTTGCAGCGGCGCCCGGCGGTTGATCGAAATGTGATCCGCTCTCGTCGCCTCCGGTTGTATCACCATGAGGCGTCGCGCGGCCGCCCAGGGGGCAAGACACCATGACCACCCATCCGCCCGTCACTTTGGCCCAGACCGTCCTGCGCGGGCTCGCCTGCCGCTGCCCACGCTGTGGCCAGGGCAAGCTGTTCGACGGCTTCCTCAACCTGCGCAAGCGCTGCGAAGCCTGCGATCTCGACTACGCCTTCATCGACACCGGCGACGGTCCGGCGATCTTCATCATGATGCTCGCCGGCGCCATCGTGGTTGGCGCCGCGCTGATCGTCGAGGTGAAGTATCAGCCGCCGTTCTGGGTCCATGCCGCGCTCTGGGGACCGCTGATCCTGGTGACGACGCTGCTGCCGTTGCGCGCGATGAAGTCGCTGCTGATCGCCCTGCAATTCCACCACAAGGCCGCCCCCGGCCGCCTGGTGGACAAGACGCCGCGATGAGCTGGCGCCTGCGCGTGCGAGTTGCACATCTGAGCGGCGCCGAAGGTGCGCTCCCTCCCCCCTTGTGGGGGAGGGCCGGGGAGGGGGGTAGCCCCAGTGGCAGTCTCTGTTGGGGCATCCCCACCCCCAACCCCTCCCCGCAAGGGGGAGGGGAGCGCACCGTTCGCTCCGGCAAAGCGTTCACCTCGCCGCGGACATCTCCGCAATGACGAGTGCGCCCAGCCGCAAAACGTCCTCCCGCGCCTTCGCCGCCTTCACCGTCGTCATGGTCGCGCTGTTCGCAGGCCTCGGCATCTGGCAATTGCAGCGCCGTGCGGAAAAGCACGCGCTGATCGCGGCGCTGACCGAGCGCGTCGCCACGTCGCCCGCACCGCTGCCGCCACAAGACGAATGGCGCAGCTTGACGCCCGAGCACGACGAATTCCGTCGCGTCAGCTTCACCGCCACTTACGCCAAGCTCCCCGATGCGATGGTCTACAGCGCCGGCTCTGCCGTGCGCGAGGACGTCTCGGGCCCCGGCACCTGGGCATTCCTGCCGGCGCGCCTGCCGTCCGGCGAGACCGTCGTGATCGACGCCGGCTTCGTCGCCAACACGATGCAGGAGCGCGCGGTGCAGGACCGCGCCACCGCCAAGCTCGTCACCGGCGAGCCCGTGACCCTGACCGGCTATCTGCGCTTTCCCGAGGCTGCCGGTTTGCTCACCGCCGCCGAGAGCCGCGAAAAGCGGCTGTGGTTCACGCGCGACCATCGCGCGATGGCCAAGACGCTCGGCTGGGGCGAGGTCGCGCCGTTCTACATCGATCTGGAATCGCCGGTGCCCGACAATGGCATTCCCAAGCCCGGCCCGCTGTCGCCGCATCTGCGCGACGAGCACATGCAATACGCGATCACGTGGTTCTCTCTGGCCGCCGCGTTGATCGTCGCGTTCGCGGTGTGGGCGCGGGGTCGGCGCGCAGCGAACCGATGAGCCCGTAGTCCGCGAAACGTCGCTTGACTTAGAGCGCACTCGAACCCGTAGCCTGCGTGGCGTCGTGAATGGAGATAGGGGCGCATGAAGATCGGCGAACTGGCCAGGCAGTCGGGGCTGACGCCCCATACGATCCGCTACTACGAGCGGATCGGGCTGCTGCCCAGGGCCGATCGCGATCATGCCCGCCAGCGGGACTACGACGCATCGATCCTGACCTGGATCGAATTCCTCGGCCGTCTCAAGGCCACGGGAATGCCGATCCGGGACATGCTGCGCTACGCCGAGCTGCGTGCGGGCGGCGCTGCTACGGAGCCGGAACGACGCCGGCTCCTGGAGCGGCATCGCGACGCGGTCCGGGCGCGTGTCGCCAGCCTGCAGGACTGCCTTCTCGTTCTCGACGGCAAGATCGCCGGCTATGCCGGCAGCAGCGAGAGGACGAACGATGATGACGCGATCCACGCCCAACCAGGCCACGACGACGAGCCCGATGCCATCCAGCGCCAACAACGATCAGGATCGGCTGGCGCGCGGCCGGCGCGCGCTCGATAGCATCGACGGCGAGGCCGGCCGCAATGTGATCGCGGCGCTCGCCGACATCGCGCCGGATTTCGCGACCTACGTGATCGAGTTTCCGTTCGGCGACATCTATTCGCGCCCCGGCCTCGATCTGCGCAGCCGCGAGATCGCGACCATCGCAGCGCTGACCGCGCTCGGCAATGCCAGCCCGCAGCTCAAGGTGCACCTCCATGCGGGCCTCAATGTCGGCCTCAGCCGGGCGGAAATCACCGAGGTGATCATGCAGATGGCGGTCTATGCCGGCTTTCCCGCCGCGCTCAATGGATTGTTCGCGGCCAAGGCGGTGTTCGCGGAAGCGGACGCGAAGCCCGCATGAATTCGGGCGCCCGCGGTGAGCACAGTCATGACGATGGCTGTGTGTTCTCATCGCCTGCGGACGCGGCCAAGGCCAGTGCGGCGATCGCATCCGCGATGGCCGCACGCATGTCGGGGGCCGCGATGCGACCATCTGCGGTCATTGCCGTCGGCGGCACCGGTACGGCGACGCAAGCCTCATCGACGATCGTCGCGCCCGCGCGCTCCAGCACCCTGCGCAGGTCGGCATGGGCGTCGTGCGCGCCACCATGGGCCGAGCAGTTGATCCAGCCGATCGGCCGTCGATAGAGGCTGCCGGCACTGACGGTCCAATCGATCATGTTCTTGAAGCTGCCCGGCAGCGAGCCCGCATATTCCGGGGTCGACAGCATGACGGCGCGGGCGTCGCCGAGCAGCTTGCGCAAGCGAATGACCGGCTCGGGCAAGGGATCGCAATCGTGGTCGGGATTGAAGTGCGGCAGCTCGCTCAGCCCGACGTAGATCGCCGGCGTGACATCCGCTGGCGCCAGCTCGGCCGCGGCGACGATCGCTGCACGGCAGGCCGAGCGGGCGCGCAGGCTGCCGCTGATCAGAACGATGAGCGATGTGTCCTGCTGCATCTCGGTCGACATCATCACGGCGTGCTCCGCTGGCGAACGAAGCGCTCGTTCTTGCAGCCCGCGCACTATGGCGGCCAGGCGCCCCGGGATTTCAAATCAAATCACGCGTGAATCAGCCGGGCTCGCCCGGACACCCGGACCGGCGCGCCTGGAGGGCCGTCGAGATCGACCTGCAGGCAGCAGGGCACGCCCATGTCCTCGCCCTGGCGGATCACGATCGGCCGCTCGGTCGCCCAGGCGAGCTCGCGCAGATAGCCGGCCAGCGCCGCGGCCGCCGCGCCCGTCGCCGGGTCCTCGTAGACCCCGCCGAACGGAAACGGGTTGCGGGCGTGAAACAGCTGCGGCGTCTCGGCGTGTACGAGGGCGAAGGTGCAGAAGCGCTCACGCTGTGCCAGCACCTGGCCTCGAGCGAAGTCGTAGCTGATGGCAGCCAGGCGGCTGCGGTCGCGCAGGGCAATCACTGGATGATCCATGCCGGCGTGAGCGATCACCGGCGGGATCCGCTCGTCGAGTTCGTCTTGCGACAGCCCGAACAGCGTCAGGATCTTGTCGAGCGCCGCAGATGGCAGGGCCCGGGTCAGCGTCGGCGGCGATCGAAACGCCGCGCTCCAGTCGGTCGCCGAATGATGCCCGTCGACAGTGATTTCGGCATGGTTGAGCGTCAGTGCGAACGTGCCGGAGCGCTCGTGCCTCGCCAGCGCCGCGCCGAGCGCAATCGTCGCGTGGCCGCAGAAATCCACCTCGGCCTGCGGCGCGAAATAGCGCACCCGCCATTTGTCGCCGATGGGCGCCGCGAACGCCGTCTCCGAATAGCCGATCTCCGCCGCCGTCGCCTGCATGGTGGCGGCCTCGGGCAGCGCCTCGCAGATGACGACCCCGGCCGGATTGCCGCCGCGTGGGCCGTCGGTGAAGGCTGCGATGTGCTGGATGATCATGGAGGTCTCGCGCTCGATCTCTGTGTTGGCGATGCTAGGCTTTCAGCGCTCGCAAGTGAAGATGTACAAGACGTGACTCCACGCACCGCTGTCGTCCCTGCGAACGCAGGGACCCATACCGCGGAATCTATCGGTGAAGCGCAACTGCCAGTCGTCGTCCCACCGAAGCCGGTGGTTATGGGTCCCTGCGTTCGCAGGGACGACGGCGGAATGTGACGCGGCTTCCCTGTGTCGTCGGTGCGATGGTCTCCCGCGTTCGACCGCGGTCTACACGGATCGGCCCGCCCTCACATACGCCCGCTCGCCGGTCCGCGGATGAAACCACACGTCCAGCGTCTCGCCGCTGGTGGGATCGACGAAGCGCTCCTCGGTCTTGATCCAGTCCGGGCCTGGCGGCGCCGCCAGCGCATCGCGCTTGTAGCCTCCCTGGCGGAAGACGAACCACACCAGGACGACCGCTGATATGACCGCGAGCCAGAGCACGAGATCGATCACGGCGCGGGTTCGATGACGGCGGCGGTGCCATAGGCGACGATCTCGCTCATGGTCTGGCCGATCTCGGCGCTATCGAAACGCATCATCAGAATGGCGTTGGCGCCCATCGACGTGGCGTTGGAGACGAGCCGGTCGAGCGCATGGCGCCGCGCCTCCTCCAGCATCTGCGTGTACTCGTGGATCTCGCCGCCGACGATCGAGCGCAGGCTGGCCACCAGATTGCCCCCGAGCCCGCGGCTGCGCACCACCACCCCAAAACACTGCCCCAGCATCCGCACCGTGCGGTGGCCGGTCACGTTTTCCGTCGTTACGACGATCATGGAAGGCTCCTGTTGTGGTCCTATTTGGTCCGAGCGAGCGCTCCTGAGGTTCGAAGTCGCCAAGGTCCGGGCGAGTCCTAACGTTCCGTTGTCGCCCTCCCTCGGCCAAATTCATCGAATCTTACCCCCAGATAGGCTCTGATGATGCGGTGGGGTACCGAGCGTCCGCGTGGGCAGTATCGTCGGGTGAAATCGTGCGCTTTCGAATCTTGCTGAACGGCAAGGACTTCGTTGTTCTGATGGATGGGAAGCCGACCAGGTGCGGCTTCTTCACGACGTGTGTCCTGAATGCGCCGACAGCGGACGTGGCAACCGAACGAGCGATCCGCCGTGTCATGGCCGATCATCGCTGGCGTGATCCTGGTCGAGTTGGAACGGTCGCCGTCCAAGACGTGTATCCGGTCGGTTGGTTCTATCGACGCTTCAATCCGCCATTCGGATACACATTCTATCTCCCAGACGATTCTGGTGGTTGATGTGAAGAGGCCCGTGCTGCGCTCAAGCGGGGCGCGGCATCGAGGTGGCGGCCCTCAAGATCCTGATCCGAGTCGCCCGACGGGCTGTTCGCGGCAGCATGCGCGCGCGCCGGAAGATCGGCATTCGGTTGCGCCGAGAGACTAATTTCGTGAGCCCGCGCAACACGATCACCCGTGTAGTATGGTCTCACGGACATTTTTCTATTTCATTTTTTCCGAAATCATGCTTGTCTATCGCCATCCCGCCTCGTTGCGAGGGGCGTACGCGTCGTCACGGACGTGAGGTGGGGTGCGATGGACGGGTCGGCTGCAACTGACGAGTGCGGCCGGCACGGACGGTGAAGTCGCGTGGTCCTGATACCCCGACGCTGGTATCAAGTTGGCGCTGGTGCCCATGCATCGCGTCGATGACGGTGGCCAAAAAGCCCGGTGCACCGAGGAGATCGCGTATAAGTCGTAAGCCATCGCGCAGGGAAGGCCGGGTCGCTCTGGCTGAACCTGTGGTTCCTGCCCCGTGCATTCTTGTTCGCACGGGGGCCGCGGGTGCCAGCCGGCATCCGGTCTTCCCTGCGCCCTCCGATTCGGAGGGAGGTATGCTTGCAAAGCTCGGGCGCTCATCGCGCCGCGAGAACGCTTCTCCACGCACCGCCGTCATTCCGGGGCGCCCGCAGGGCGAGCCCGGAATCCATACTCCCGGTCGTGGTTATGGATTCCGGGCTCGCGCTCCGCGCGCCCCGGAATGACGAGGTGGAGAGATCGTGCCGATATCCCATGGTTCGTTCGCGTGTTCGAAGTACCCGGCCGGAAGCCGACGGCACCGCCGTCATCCCCGCGCAGGCGGGGATCCGGGACGCCGCGCCGGTGCGGTCGACCGCGGCCGCCGCGGCGTACGGGATCGCCCGGTTGAACCGGGGATGAAAGCGGTGGGGCGGATGGTCCGCTGGAGCGGCCCGGGTCAGCCGTTGCGACCCAAGTCTCGTAACCGATGCCCCCTGACCCATGCTCCGTAACGCCGCCGTAACCCCTCCTCGCGACCATCCCGGCGGCAACAACCGGTTTCGCAACAAGGTCAAAACCATTATGGTGCCGGACCATGTTGCCGCCGGGCGGTTCCGATTTCGAATTCAATCAACGGGTTATGGCCTGGTGACGCAGGTCAGGAGAGCGGTTTGACGCGCTATGTTTCGACCCGCGGGGAAGCCCCCGCGCTCACCTTCTGCGATGTGATGCTGACCGGGCTCGCCCGTGACGGCGGCCTGTACGTGCCCGAGACCTGGCCGCAGCTGACGCCCGCGACGATCGCGTCGTTTTTCGGCCGGCCCTATTGGGAGGTCGCCGTCGAGGTCATCAAGCCGTTCGTCGCCGGCGAGATTTCCGACGAAGAGCTCGGCCGCATGGCCAACGAGGCCTATGCGACGTTCCGTCACCCCGCCGTGGTGCCGCTCGACCAGATCGCGCCGCATCAGTTCGTGCTGGAGCTGTTCCACGGCCCGACCTTGGCGTTCAAGGACGTGGCGATGCAGCTGATCTCGCGGCTGATGGACCACGTGCTGGCCAAGCGCGGCGAGCGCACCACCATCGTCGTGGCGACGTCAGGCGATACGGGTGGCGCGGCGGTCGAGGCCTTCGCCGGCCGCGACAATGCCGACCTCATCGTGCTGTTCCCGCATGGCCGCATCTCCGAGGTGCAGCGGCGGATGATGACGACGTCGGGCGCGGCCAACGTCCATGCGCTGGCGATCGAAGGTCATTTCGATGACTGCCAGGCGATCGTGAAGGGCCTGTTCAACCATCACGGCTTCCGCGATTCGGTCAGGCTGTCGGGCGTCAACTCGATCAACTGGGCGCGCGTCGTCGCCCAGGTGGTCTACTACTTCACCTCGGCGGTCGCGATCGGGGCACCCCACCGCGCCGTCGACTTCACCGTGCCCACCGGCAATTTCGGCGACGTCTTCGCCGGCTATGTCGCCAAGCGCATGGGCCTGCCGGTGCGCACGTTGCGCGTCGCGACCAACGTCAACGACATCCTCGCCCGGACGCTGACGACCGGCATCTACGAGGTGCGCGAAGTGCATGCGACGGCTTCGCCCTCGATGGACATCCAGGTGTCGTCGAATTTCGAGCGGCTGTTGTTCGAAGCCGGCGGCCGCGACGCCGGCACCGTGCGGCGGCTGATGGACAGCCTCAAGCAGTCCGGCCGCTTCGTGCTGCCGGATGCCATGCTGGCGGCGATCCGCGCCGATTTCGACGCCGGCCGCGCTGACGAGATCGAAACCGCGGCCGCGATCCGCGCCGCCTTCCGCGAGGCCGGCGATCTCGTCGATCCGCACACGGCGGTGGCGCTGGCGGTGGCCGATCGCGACGGCACCGATCTGTCGGTGCCGAACATCGTTCTGTCGACCGCGCATCCCGCCAAATTCCCCGATGCGGTCGAGGCCGCCTGCGGGATGCGGCCGCATTTGCCGGTGTGGCTCGAAGGGCTGATGAGCAGGCGCGAGGACATCAGGATCATGCGGAACGACCAGGCCGAGGTGGAGAAGTTCATCCGCTCGGTCAGCCGGGCCGCCAAGCAGGGAATTGCATGATGGGCGTGGAAGTCACCAAGCTGCCGACGGGGTTGACGGTCGTCACCGACACGATGCCGCATCTGGAGACGGCGGCGCTCGGGGTCTGGGCCGGCGTCGGCGGCCGCGACGAGAAGCCGGACGAGCACGGCATCTCGCATCTGCTCGAGCACATGGCGTTCAAGGGCACGACCACGCGCAGCGCGCGCGAGATCGTCGAGACCGTCGAGGCCGTCGGCGGCGATCTCAATGCCGGCACCTCGACCGAGACCACGGCGTACTACGCCCGCGTGCTGAAGGCCGACGTGCCGATGGCGCTCGACGTGCTCTCCGACATTCTCGCCAATCCGTCGTTCGTGCCGGAGGAGCTGGAGCGCGAGAAGAACGTGATCGTGCAGGAGATCGGCGCGGCGCAGGACACGCCCGACGACGTCGTGTTCGAGCATCTCAACGAGCTATGCTTTCCGGACCAGCCGATGGGCCGCTCGCTGCTCGGCACCGCCAAGACGCTGGAGGCGTTCGATCGCGACAAGCTGCACGGCTATCTGTCGACGCATTATCGCGGGCCGGACATGGTGGTCGCCGCGGCCGGCGCCGTCGATCATCAGCGCGTGGTCGAAGACGTGACGAAACGATTTGCCAGCTTCAATGGCGGGCCGGCGCCGAAGCCGCTGCCGGCGGCATTCGGCAAGGGCGGCTCGCGCGTCGTGCATCGCGATCTCGAGCAGGCGCATCTGACGCTCGCGCTCGAAGGCGTGCCGCAGGCCGACCCGTCGCTGTTCTCGCTGCAGGTGTTCACCAACATCCTCGGCGGCGGCATGTCGTCCCGGCTGTTTCAGGAGGTGCGCGAAAACCGGGGGCTCTGCTACTCCGTCTACACGTTCCACGCGCCCTATAGCGACACGGGATTCTTCGGCCTCTACACCGGGACCGATCCCGCCGACGCGCCCGAGATGATGGAGGTCGTGGTCGACATCATCGGCAACGCGGTGGAGACCTTGAGCGAGGCCGAGGTCGCCCGCGCCAAGGCGCAGATGAAGGCCGGGCTGTTGATGGCGCTCGAGAGCTGCAGTGCCCGTGCCGAGCAATTGGCGCGGCATATCCTGGCCTATGGCCGGCCGCAGACGTTGCAGGAGATGGTCGCCAAGATCGAGGCGGTCAGCGTCGAGAGCACGCGCGATGCGGCGCGGGCGCTGCTCGCACGCAGCAAGCCGGCGGTCGTCGCGCTCGGCACCGGCAGGGGTCTGGACACGGCGGTCACTTTCGCCGAAGGTCTGACCGGTTCGAGATCGAAAGCCCAACTGCACTGAACGTGGTGCGGCTCGGTGCGGTCCGCGCATTGCAATCCGCCAGCGCTCGGCATCGGAGATCTGGGGTGGGTCGGAGCAGGCTTCGACCCGGAAAGAGCAGGGGGAGCATCACAGATGGCCCTGTTTCGCTTGCCATCCAACGGACCGGCTGCGCTGGCTCCGCGCGGCCAGGGCCTGCTGTTGCGCGCGCCGCAGATGGCCGATTATGCGCAATGGGCGCGGCTGCGCGAGATCAGCCGCGACTATCTCACGCCCTGGGAGCCGATCTGGCCATCCGATGACCTGACGCGCTCCGGCTTCCGCCGCCGGCTGCGCCGCTATGCCGAGGACATCTCGGCCGACCGCTCCTATCCGTTCATCGTCTTCCGCGAGCAGGACGGCGCCATGCTCGGCGGCATCACGCTCGCCAATGTCCGCCGCGGCATCGTTCAGGCCGGCACCATCGGCTATTGGATGGGGCAGCCGTTCGCGCATCATGGCTATATGACGGCGGCGCTGCGGCTGCTGCTGCCGACCCTGTTTGGCGAGCTCAATCTGCACCGGGTCGAGGCGGCCTGCATCCCGACCAATACGCCGTCGATTCGCGTGCTGGAGAAATGCGGCTTCACCCGCGAGGGCCTAGCGCGTCGCTACCTCTGCATCAACGGGGTCTGGCAGGACCATTACCTCTACGGCCTGTTGCACGAAGATTTCCGGGGGTAGCAATCGTGATCGGGATCGCCGCGGGAGAGGCCGATCGGGGCTGGTTCCGGCCTCTGAAATGGGTATAGACGCCTGGGCTGGGCGACCGAGTTGCCGGGGATATCAGACGATGCGAGAGACGAGCGTGATCAGGGCTGGGACGTTGGCAGCCGTGCTGCTGGCCTTGGGAGCCGCCGGCGCGGCGCCGCCGGCAGCCGCCCAATCGCTGACCGACCGCTTCAAGAGCCTGTTCGGCGGGGGCTCCGACAACAAGGGGCAGGAGAACCTGCCCGCCAGCGGCGGACCGCCGGTCGATCCGACCGAGGGCCTGACCTGTCCGCCGGTCAGCATTCGCGCCGGCGCCTCGACCTACGCCGTGGCCGCGCCCGGCAAGCAGGCCGTTGGCAACGACGTCCGGTTCCAGGCGTCGATCACCAAGACCGCGCGCGAATGCAGTCTCAACGGGGCCGAAATCACCGCCAAGATCGGCATCCAGGGCCGCATCGTTGCCGGCCCCGCGGGCGCGCCGGCGAGCGTCGACATTCCGATGCGCATCGCCGTGGTCCAGGGCGGCATCGGCGAGAAGGTGATCGCGACCAAGTCGTATCGCACCACGGTGCAGATGACCGAGGACGGCAGCGTGCCGTTCACGATCGTCGCCGAGGACATGGTCTATCCGGTGCCGCCGCCCGGCGCCAATGCCGACAATTACGTCTTCTACATCGGCTTCGACCCGCAGGCGCTGACCCCGGAGCGGCCGCACGGCAAGAAGCGGCGGTGACGATTGCCGTGGCGCGAGGCGCTCGCCGGAGAGCGTGAATAGCAAAAGGCCGGTGCGATGGGATCGCACCGGCCTTTTGAAGTTGATGGATGGAGACGGACTGCCGCTCAGTTCAGCTTGCGGCCGACTTCCGCGATGCCTTTGGCGACGAGGTCTTCGCCAAGAGCGCCCTTGACCGACTGCGACAGCACGGTCGCGGCGGCCTGGACGGCGGCCTCCGCCGCAGCGGACCTGACGTCGGCGAGAGCCTGGGCCTCGGCGAGGGCGATCTTGCCCTCGGCGGCCTTGGTGCGACGGGTGACGAAGTCTTCCATCTTGGCCTTGGCCTCCGCCGCGATGCGCTCGGCTTCCGCCTTCGCGCTGGTGACGATCTCCTCGGCCTCACGTTCGGCGCTGGCGCGGCGGGTCTTGTAATCGGCGAGCACTTTGGCCGCCTCTTCCTTGAGCCGCTTGGCCTCCGCCAACTCGGATCTGATGCGCTCGGAGCGATTGTCGAGCGCCTTCAGGACCGTGCGATGGACACCGAGATAGGCGAACAGGCCCATCAGGATCACGAAGGCAATCGCAACCCAGGTTTCCGGATCAGCGAGCAAATGCATCAGGCTGTTCCCTTCAACGATGCATCGACCGCAGCCTCGACCGTCTTGGCCGCGGGGGCCTTGCCGGTGAGCTGCTTCACGATCGCGCTGGCTGCGTCTGCGGCGATGCCGCGGACATTGCTCATTGCGGTCGTGCGCGTGGTGGCGATGGACTTCTCAGCCGCCGCGAGCTTGGCCGCGAGGCTGTCTTCCAGCGCCTTGCGCTCGGCGTCCGAAGAAGCCGCGAGCTTCTCGCGGGTCTCCGCTCCGATCGCCTGGGCACGGGCACGAGCCGTCGCCAGCTCGCTCTCATACGCCTTCATCGCGGCTTCGGATTCATCCTTCAGCCGCTGCGCTTCAGCCAGATCGCCGTCGATCGACTTCTGGCGGGCGTCGATGACGGCCCCGACCTTCGGCAGCGCCACACGCGAAACGATCACGTACAGCGCCACGAAGGCGATCACCAGGGAGACGATCTGGGAGGGAAAGGTTTCCTTCTGGAAGGGAGGGAAACCATGCCCGCCATCGGCCTCAGTATGGGCGCTTGCGGTGCCCTTGGCCTCGCCGCCCTTGGCCTCGCCATGACTTTCAGCCACGGGCTTCTCCTGTCCGGCTCAGGCCGTCTTAGACGGCGTACAGCAGGAGCAGGGCGATCAGCAGCGAGAAGATGCCGAGCGCTTCGGTCACCGCGAAGCCGAAAATCAGGTTGCCGAACTGGCCCTGAGCGGCCGACGGATTGCGCAGAGCGGCCGACAGGTAGTTGCCGAAGATGATGCCGATGCCGGCACCCGCGCCACCCATGCCGATGCAGGCAATGCCCGCGCCAATGTACTTCGCTGCAACCGGATCCATGAAACGAACTCCTTTGAGGGGTTTGGTAGAGAGGGCCGGATCAGTGGCCCGGATGGATAGCATCGTTGAGATAGATGCAGGTGAGGATCGTGAAGACGTAGGCCTGGAGGAACGCGACCATCAGCTCGAGGCCGGTCAGCGCGACCGTGAGGCCGAGCGGCAGCAGCGCGCCGACCTTGCCGACGAAGCCGAGCGCGCCGAGCATGGTCACGAAGCTCGCGAACACCTTCAGGGTGACGTGGCCGGCCAGCATGTTGGCGAACAGACGGACGCTGTGCGAGATCGGGCGGGAGAAGAAAGAGATGATTTCGATCACGACCACCAGCGGCAGGATCACCGCGGGGATGCCGGACGGCACGAACAGCTTAAAGAACTTCAGGCCGTTCTTGTAGAAGCCGTAGATGATGACCGTCAGGAACACCAAGAGCGCCAGCGAGAAGGTGACGATGATGTGGCTGGAGACGGTGAAGGTGTAGGGTATGATGCCGACGATGTTCGAGACGAAGATGAACATGAACAGCGAGAACACCAGCGGGAAGAACGTCATGCCGTGCGAGCCGGCGCTGGTTCTGATGGTGTTGGCGACGAATTCGTAGGACAGCTCGACCACCGACTGGAACCGGCCCGGCACGAGCGCACGCCCGGCGGCCATCATCATGACGGCGATCAGCACGACCGCGAGCAGCATGTACGCGGACGAGTTGGTGAAGGTGATCTCCTGATTGCCGATATGGCCGATCGTGAAGATCTTGTTGAGGTGGAATTGATGGATCGGATCGATCATCCGCGTGGCGTCTCATTGTTCACCGGCCACGCCGGCGCTTTGCAATTCACTCGTTGGTCTTCCGCGCCGAGGTCTTCCGCGCATGCCTCACTGGCGGGGCCTGTCGGGAGCTATGCCTGCGGATCTCACCACGTTCAACACGCCGGCGGCGAAGCCGAGCAGGAAAAACACGATGAATCCGAAGGGCGATGTCGACAGCAAGCGGTCGAAGCCCCATCCAAGCACCGCGCCGACGAGGACACCGGCAATCAACTCGGACGACAGTCGCAGGCCACGCGCCATGGCCGAAGCCCTGGCTGCAGTGTCACCGCTGCCGATTCCAGGTTGATCAGTCCCGATCGAGCGGCCGTCGCGAATTTCGGACAACCGTTGGTCGAGACTTCCGAGCCTTGCGGAAAGCGCAACCTCATCGGGCGACTTGTCGCGATCCTTGTGTCCGCTGCTCTCGTTCGTGTCATCCGCCATGTGCCATCCGCCACGTGTGGAGACCCGACCCGGCCGCGAGTTTCAGGAATTAGCGCCCCATCGCCCTTTAAAGCCGGGCGGACCATACTGACCGCATCCCCCCAAGTCAAGATTGCGTGTTGAACTGTTAGATGCCTGAATTTACACGTTTTCTCGGCTTTTTCGTCAGATCGGTCGCGCGTGTCACCGCGCCGCATCAACAGTGTTGTGTGCGGCTGCGATCTTGCACCTGTCAGTGCCCTCTGATCCGATGTCGCTGACTTCCAACCGGCACGGGAACCCGCATGTCGCGCCAGATCGATTACTATTTCTCGCTGCAGTCGCCATGGGCCTATATCGGCCACCGGCTGTTCCGCGACATCGCCGCGAGCCACGGCGCGACCGTCAACCTCAAACCGGTCATGCTGGTGGATCTGTTCGCCGAGACCGGCGGGCTTCCGCTGGCCAAGCGCCATCCGGCGCGGCAGCGCTATCGCATCGTCGAGCTGAAGCGGTGGCGCGACAAGCGCGGTCTCGATTTCCACATCCAGCCGAGCAACTGGCCCTTCAACGCCCGGCTCGCCGACGGCGTCGTCATCGCGGCGCAGCAGGCCAGCCTCGATCCCGAGCCCTATCTGCAGCGCGCCTTCCCGGCCATCTGGGAGCAGCAGCTCAATCTTGCGGATGCCGAGGTGATCGCCGGCTTGGCCGATGCAGCCGGTCTGCCGGGCCGCGATCTCGTGACGCAGGCGGCGACGGACGTGGTCGGGGCGGCCTACGAGCAGAACCGGCAGGACGCGATCGCGGCCGACGTGTTCGGCTCGCCGGCCTATGTGCTGGACGGCGAGATCTTCTGGGGGCAGGACCGCCTCGAGCTGCTGGCGGACGCGTTGAAATCCGGTCGCTCCGCCTATACGTCCGAAGCATAGGTGCGGCCTGTGGCAGGGGATCGCACCTGAGGCAACGTCATGGCCGCGACACAATGTCGGCGTGCATGGCGGCGGTTGCGAATGCGCCTGGGAGAGCCAGCCATGAGTCTCACGAAGCCGTACCGGCCGTCCCTCCTCGCGCTGCTGGCGTTGAGCTGCCTGGGCGGAGAGGCGTTTGCGGTCGAGGACACCGCGCCTGACGGCGACAAGGGACGCTATACGATGTCGACGACATCGGACGGCGTGATCCGGCTCGATACCAAGACCGGTGCGGTCTCGATGTGCAACAACAGCAGTGGATCGGGCTTTGCTTGTTACGCGGTGCCTGATGAGCGCGCCGCGCTGGACGCCGAGATCGGCCGTCTGCAGGCGGAGAATGAAAAGCTCAAGGGCCAGCTCGCGTCGCGCGATCAGAGCATCTCCGGCAAGATTGATGAGCCGCTGCCGAAAGATCAGGCGCTGCCCAAGTCCGATCAGTTGAGGAAAGCCGAACCCAGGACGGGGGACAAGCCGGGTGAATCGAAATCCTCCGATGGAACGCGCAAGCTCGAGATCCCGCTGCCCAGCGACCAGGACATGGACCGCATGATGGGGTTCCTCGAGCAGGCCTGGCGCCGGCTGCTCGACATGGCAACACGGGTGCAGAAGGACGTCTCGGGCAGGATCTGACCCCGGGGCGAGGAGGTCAGGCAGATGCCGGCAGCATCGATGTCGCGGACGGCGCCGTCGGCCGTCGCCGTCAACACGGTCGTGACGGCGGCCCTGACGGTGCAGACCTCCGGCCGCGGCTTCACCGACCTGACGCGCGAGGTCGCGGCGTTCCTGCGCGAGGTCCGTGCGAAGGAAGGGGTGGTGACCGCGTTCATCCGCCACACCTCGGCGTCGCTCACGATCCAGGAGAATGCCGATCCGACGGTGCTGCACGATCTCACCACGGCGCTGGCGCGGCTGGCGCCGGAGGATGCCGGCTGGATGCACGACACCGAGGGGCCGGACGACATGCCGGCACACGTCAAGACCATGCTGAGCGCGGTGTCGCTGCAGGTGCCGGTGCAAGACGGCCGCATGATGCTCGGCACCTGGCAGGCGCTCTATCTGATCGAGCATCGTGCGCGTCCGCATCGGCGCGAGGTGGTGTTGCAGTTCATCGGCGCGGCCTGAGGCCATAAAGAGAAAACCCGCGGGTCTGAAATGCGGAACGGCCGCGGAGTGATCCGCGGCCGTTCGTCGTTGGAGGCAGATGCGAGCGGGGTGCCGCTCGCCTCGTGATCAATTGGCCTGGATGTCGACGTCCTTGGTTTCCGGCAGGAACAGGAAGCCGACCACCGCAGTGATCACGGCGAAGAAGATCGGGTACCACAGGCCGGCATAGATATCGCCGGTCGAGGCCACGATCGCGAAGGCGGTTGCGGGCAGGAGGCCGCCGAACCAGCCGTTGCCGATGTGATACGGCAGCGACATCGAGGTGTAGCGGATCTTGGTCGGGAACAGCTCGACCAGCATCGCGGCGATCGGGCCGTACACCATGGTGACGAAGATCACCAGGATGAACAGCAGACCGATGATGGCGGCCACCTGCGGACGGAAGATGTCGAACGGATGCGCCATCTTGACGATCCCGGCGTCACCCGCCTTCGGATAGCCGGCCTCGCCGATCGCGGCCGTCAGCGCCGGGTTGCTGGTCTTCGCATCGGTGTAGGGCACTTCCTTGCCGTTGAAGGTGACCTTCACGCCGGAGCCGGCCGGGCCATAAACGGTCGAGTACCTGACCGAGGACTGGGCCAGGAAGGCGCGGGCGGTGTCGCAAGGCGCGGTGAAGACGCGGGTGCCGACCGGGTTGAACAGATCGCCGCAGCCGGCGGGATCAGCCACCACTTCCACCTTCGTCGCCTCGATCGCCTTCTCCAGGGCCGGATTGGCGTTGGTGGTGATCATCTTGAAGATCGGGAAGAAGGTCAGTGCCGCGATCAGGCAGCCGCCCATGATGATCGGCTTGCGGCCGATCTTGTCGGACAGCATGCCGAACACGATGAAGAAGCCGGTGCCGAGCAGCAGCGACCAGGCGATCAGCAGGTTGGCGGTGTAGCCATCGACCTTCAGGATCGATTGCAGGAAGAACAGCGCGTAGAACTGGCCGGTGTACCAGACCACGCCCTGGCCCATCGTGGCGCCGATCAGCGCCAGCAACACGATCTTGGCGTTGCCCCAGTTCGCGAACGCTTCCGTCAGCGGCGCCTTCGAGCTCTTGCCCTCGTCCTTCATCTTCTGGAACACGGGCGATTCGTTCAGGCGCAGACGGATCCAGACGGAGACGCCGAGCAGCAGCACGGAGACCAGGAACGGAATGCGCCAGCCCCATTTGGCGAAGTCGGCCTCGCCGATGATGGTGCGGGTGAACAGGATGACCAGCAGCGACAGGAACAGGCCCATCGTCGCCGTCGTCTGGATGAAGGAGGTGTAGTAGCCGCGCTTGCCCATCGGGGCGTGCTCGGCGACATAGGTCGCGGCGCCGCCATACTCGCCGCCGAGCGCGAGGCCCTGCAGCAGGCGCAGGCCGATCAGGATCACCGGTGCCGCGAAGCCGATGGTCTCGGCGTTCGGCAGCAGGCCGACGATGAAGGTCGACAGGCCCATGATCAGGATCGTGACCAGGAAGGTGTATTTGCGGCCGACGATGTCGCCGATGCGGCCGAACACGATCGCGCCGAACGGGCGGACCAGGAAGCCGGCGGCGAACGCGAGCAGTGCGAAAATGTCGCGGGTGGCTGCCGGATAGCCGCTGAAGAACTGCGCGCCGATGATCGAGGCCAGCGACCCGTAAAGATAGAAGTCGTACCACTCGAAGACGGTGCCGAGAGAGGAGGCCAGAATGACGAAGCGTTCGTCCTTCGTCATGCCTCCCGATCTCGCTTGTGTGGCTACCATTGTCGACATCGGCATTCGCTCCCCATGATTGTTGTGATGATGGCTTTCGCCTCCGCATGCCGGACTTGGACGGCGCAGGTCGCGGAGACCTTGCTCTTCAGTAACATTGCAGTGAAACCCGCCCCAATACGACTTTCGGCTCTGCCCTCGGCGGCGCGCGGGAAAGATGGGGACATTGCGCCGGATCAAGTTCGGTGAGCGGCCGTCGCGCTACCGATGTTGCGTTGCACAAGGTTCGGATTAACCGCCTTCCCTGCAAGTGGAATTGGACGCTTGCATGCAACCGGTGGCCGGGCGAGTATTTCCGGAAAACCGGGCGCGTGCAGTTGCAGCACGTCGTCGGTCTCGCAAGGTCAAGTCTGGATTCATGGCGGCTGCCAGCACCCATCTCGTCATTGCCGATGATCACCCGCTGTTCCGCAACGCTTTGCGGCAGGCGGTCGCGAGCGTGCTCGCGGAGGCCGTGGTCGACGAGGCCGGTTCGTTCGAGGACCTCACCGCGCTGTTGGAAAAGGATTCCGAGGTCGATCTCGTACTTCTCGACCTCACCATGCCCGGCATCTCCGGCTTCTCGGGCCTGATCTATCTGCGCGCGCAATATCCGGCGATCCCGGTCGTCATCGTGTCGGCGAGCGACGATGGCGCGACAATCCGCCGCTCGCTCGATTTCGGCGCCTCCGGCTTCATCCCGAAGCGGTTCGGTGTCGACACGCTGCGCGATGCCATCAAGAAGGTGATGGACGGCGACGTCTGGGTGCCGCCCGACACGGACTTGGCCGCCGGCGCCGATCCGGAGATGACGAAGCTGCGCGACCGTCTGGTGACGCTGACCCCGCAGCAGGTGCGGGTGCTGATGATGCTGTCGCAGGGGCTGCTCAACAAGCAGATCGCCTACGAGCTCGGTGTCTCCGAGGCGACCATCAAGGCGCATGTGTCGGCCATCCTGCAGAAGCTCGGCGTCGAGAGCCGGACGCAGGCGGTGATTGCGGCGGCGAAGATCGCGGGCAGCGCCTGGCGGCAGGACGCGCCAACGGGGAAGTAGGCGACGGGAAAATCTGGATGAGTCGTCATTCCGGATTCGGCTCTGCGAGCCGCCCCGGAATGACGACACCCCGCAGCTGTCTGCCGGAGGCGCCATTGGCCGGCGCTTGATGCCGTCTTGCAGTGTATGTGGACAGCGTCCATTCCGCACGCCTTCTGCTTCACTCGCGACACACCTTCACGGCCTCGCGGCGCACAGCGCGTCCGAGCTTTGCTCATTGTCCGCCCCCTCGAAGACAGAGGGCGCAGGGAAGGCCGGGCGCTGGCCGCGCCCGTGGCCCGCCTGCAGAAAAAAAGCAGGCGGCAGTCACCACAGGTCTGGCCGAACACACCCGGCCCTCCCTGCGCGATGGTTTTGACGGCTGCTCCGTGCTCTCCCCGGGGACCGGCGTTCTTGCCCCCGTCATCCGCAACATCGTCGCTACGGACTTGGCATCAGCACCGGGATGCCAGGACCACACGGCTTGACCGTGCGCGCCGGATCGTTCGTCCGCAGGACCAAGCCCGCTGCGACCCGACGCGCCCACCGCATCCCGCGCCCCACGTTCGTGACGATCGCGAAGCGCCCCTCATGGCGGGCACGGGACGACTCAGTGATTAGCATGATTTCTGGAAAATGGAAATTGAAATTTTGACTGACTCTCGTTGAGTCGGCGTC
This sequence comes from Bradyrhizobium sp. SZCCHNS3052, assembly GCF_032484495.1. Classification (NCBI taxonomy): domain Bacteria; kingdom Pseudomonadati; phylum Pseudomonadota; class Alphaproteobacteria; order Hyphomicrobiales; family Nitrobacteraceae; genus Bradyrhizobium; species Bradyrhizobium sp. SZCCHNS3052. Next base: position 129,335 of record NZ_JAUETB010000012.1, read on the forward strand.
GTCGGCAGTAGGAAAAATCTGCTATCCTTTGCCGATGACCCGAACCGGCACCTGGATAGACACGACCGGCGGTCCGCACCTGCTCATCCCGTTCGAGAAATTGCCGTTTTGGCGAGGCATCGAAGGATGGCGCAATCACCAGGGTCCGAAGGACCAAAGCGACTATGCACGTGCATGCAGGGTGAATACCTGGCTGGGATCGATTGTCTGCGGCGATGGTGCCGCTATCGTGTTTTCGGGCGATATCGGTGACGTGGCGTGGTACGCAAGTGATCGGGGTGACCGAGGCCATTTTGTTCAATGGCTCGGCGTAGACGACGAGCGGCTGATTGATCTTGCACTACGCGCGCCGCAACTCCGAGACGATCTCTGCGGTGCAGACGCCGAGCGGCTCGAATTCAAGACCGGTACGTCCGGAGTCATGTGGCTGATCGATGCATCGGATCCGGGTGATGATCTGCAGGGTAATCATCTGACCGTCGTGCTGCGGCCGGGAAAATACCTCGCGAGAGCGGTTCACTACGAGTCAGTAGGGCTCGCGATTGTCGTTCGCGAGATTCGCTGGATGAGCCCGTGAGTATCGACGATGTTTAGAAGTTCAGGTCGTTCACTTGACGTACGACAGGGCTGCTGGGATCGGAAGACAGGAAGGCGAGACGGGTCGATGTCAGCAACACGTTGTTCAGCTTGGGCGGCCTCTTTGATCGTCGTGTCGATCGCGCAAGTCTCGCCTGGATCTGCTTGCTCATCTGCGAAGCCGATTCCGACTGACGAGGAGCTGCTCGCGCGAGCGTCTGCGGTCGTCGTCGCGCATCTCACATCTGTTGAAGAGATCGACGTGCCGGCCAATATGAAGGGAGCCTACAACACGATCGTTGAAGCATCGGTCTCTACGATAGAATCGATCAAAGGAAGTCCACCGAAAAACGGAAAGGTCCGGAGCGCGCCGTTTGGGTACGGCAATTGCACCCTCCCGCTCTTGGCGGGCGCCGACTACATCCTCTTCCTGAATGAGAAAGATCTCTACATCACCTCCTTGAGCGGATCGACCGGACCCATTCTGAACCTCGACGCGGTTGAGGTGCGCGAGAGGCTGGCAAAGCTGAGGTCTCTGGCGAAGTAGTGGATCGCAGTGATACGGTGGCGTGCACGTCGAGCTGACGCGAACGTTTGGGAGCGGATGTCTCTCGTTCGTCGCGTTCTTCTGCGAGACCTACGACGGGATGGACAGGGGATCTTACCACGGGGTTGCTCGTCGACGACCGCTTGTTCTGGTCACATTGACATGGCCATCCAGATCCCGCTGTCGTCGTCCGCCACCCGGTCCGGCCTTCGGCATGCCGGATGACAGGCTTTGGCGGACGATCCAGTACGCCGTAACGTCTCGGTTCGATATCTTCTGCCGCGGAGTACTGGATGCTCCGCCTTCGCGAAGCATGACAGCGGGGGCACCGCGAGAGTTCCGCCTGACCGCGGGTTCAGGGAGCGCGCGTCTAGATAAACCGCCCCACAAACCCTAGCGTCGCCTTCGCCACCTCGCGCCAGCCGCTGTCGATGATCAGCGAGTGGCCGCGTTGCGGGAATTGTCCGAACTCGGTGACCGCGTGCTGATTGCGCTTCTGCCGCTCGAACGCTGCATGAGCGACCGAGGGCGTCACGGTGTGATCATGCTCTCCGGAGATGATCAGCAGCGGACCACGGTCGGCGGCCTCGATGTCGACGCGGGCTTCTGTCCACGGATTGAGATTGGCAGCTGCGGCCTGGAAGATCGGCCGGCCCGGGGCCGGCGCCTGATAGGCGTCGTAGAGCTCTTCGCTCTCGGCCTCAGGCAGGGAGTTCGCGAAGGCGTAGCGGAACTGGTCGGGCGTGAGGCTGACGTTGCGGCTGGCGTTGGCTGGGTTGTGCAGCACCGGCCAGGCGGAGCGCAGGGCGGAGATGGGCAACGGCAGCACGCCGCGAAACGGCGCCGGATCGATCGCGACCGTCGCCGCCGACAGTCCGCGGCCGGCGAGGATCTGCGCGATCAGGCCGCCGAAGGAATGGCCGATGAGGGCGGGGCGCCGGTCGAGTGCGCCCGCGATCGCGGCGAAGTGCGCCGCTACCTCGCCGATGGTTTCGGGCGCGGCGGCGCCACCCATCTCCGCCGGCCAGCCGGGCGCCAACCCGGCGTAGCCGGCGGCGTCGAACAGCTCGACCCACCGATCCCACGAGCCGGGCTTCAGCCACAGGCCGTGGATGAAGATGATCGCGCGCCTTTGCGAGGCGTTGGCCCCGCCGATCGCATCATCGCATGTGTGGGTCGACATGATCGGCGCCCTTCTGCTGCGTTGGATCAGTTGCGCGGCGGCGTGGCGGCGGACTGCCCGTTGAGGAAGGCGTCGATCGCAGCGACCGTCGCGGCCGGCTGCTCCTCCATCAGCCAATGGCCGGAGCCGGGGATGACCTGCTCCTGCACGTTGGACGCGCCGGCCCGTGCCACCACCGCCATGGTCGGGCCGAAGGACGCCGCGCCACCGATCGCCAGCACCGGCATCGTCAGCTTGCCATGCGCCGCGAGCCAGGCGCGGTTGTCGATCGCGTCCTGATCGAAGGCGGCGAACTGGCTGAAGCCCGCATGCATCCGCCCCGGGCCGGCATAGAGCTGCGCGTAATGGACGCGCGCGGCCTCCGGGAAGTGGGCAGGGTTAGCCGAGAACTCGTTCCAGAAGCGGTCGAGATAGATGCGCTCGCGCCCCTCCACCAGGCGCTCCATGTCGGGGCCGCCGAAGCGGAAGTGCCACAGCAGCGGGTTCTTCAGGATCTCCTCCCACGGGCCGATGCCCGGCACCGGCGCATCCATCAGCACCAGCTTGGTCACGCGGTCGGCGTGCCGCGCCGCCAGCGCATAGGCGACCATGTTGCCGATGTCGTGCGCCACGACCTCGGCGGTGCGCGCGCCCAGCGCGTCCATGACGCCGGTGATGTCCTCGGCCTGGTTGGCCTTCTCAAAGCCCTTGTCGGCGCGGGCGGACAGGCCGAGCCCGCGCAGGTCGGGCACGATCACGGTGTGGTTCTCGGCGAACTTAGCGGCGAGCGGCACCCACATGTCGCCGGTGTCGCCATAGCCGTGCAGCAGGACGACCGCCGGTCCGCTGCCGCCGACGCGGACATGGAGCGTGGTGCCGTTGGTCGGGATCTCCTGGGTGCGGAAGGTCTTCGGGAAATTGCCGGGCGCGTCGGTTGCGTCGGCGAGGGCGGCGCTGGTCAGCATCGTGAGCGCGCTGGCGGCGAGGGCGGTTCGTTGCAGCAGGCGGGGAAGGGTCATGGCGATCTCCTCAGTGGGCGTGTTGATGCACGCAAAGCTAGACGAGGGAGGTGCGCGGTATTAGAGGGTAGCCGCGCCAAGGATTTTTTACCGGGACGCAAAGATGGTGCTGGCCAGCGCGGATCGTGCCAGGGATCTCGAAGTGTTCTGCGCCGTCGCCGGCAGCGGCAGCTTCTCGGCCGCTGGTCGCAGTCTCGGGCTGACGCCATCGGCTGTGAGCCGGACGCTCGACCGCATCGAGGCGCGGCTTGGCGCGCGGCTGCTGTTGCGAAGCACGCGGGCGCTGACGCTGACCGCCGAGGGGCAGTCCTATCTCGCGGCCGCCCGTCGCATTCTCGCCGACCTCGACGAGGCCGAGCAGGCGATCGCAGACCAGGGCGCGCCGCGCGGGCGCATCCGGGTCAGCGCCGCCCTCTCGCACGGCCGCGTCTGCATCGTCCCTCTGCTCGGCGAGTTCGTGCGGCGCTATCCGAACATCCTGGTCGACATCAATCTGAGCGACGGGCTCGTCGACGTGGCGGCGGGGCAGGCGGACGTCGCGATTCGCGGCGGTCCGCTGCCCGACAGCGCGCTCACCGCGCGCCGCCTCGGCGACAACGGCCGCACCATCGTCGCCTCGCCCGACTACCTGGCGCGCTGGGGCGTGCCGGAGGCGCCGGAAGACCTCTACAACCACAATTGCCTGAACTTCAGCTTTCGCCGCGCCGAGCCGGTGTGGCCGTTCCGCCGCGATGGCGTCGACTATGCGCTGAAGGTGCGCGGCGCCGTCGAAGCCAACAGCGGCGACACGCTCAGCCAGCTCGCGCTCGATGGCGTCGGCATCGCCCGCGTCGGCGATTTCAGCCTCGGCAACGCGATCGCAGAGGGGCGGCTGGTGCCGCTGCTCGAAGCGTTCAATCCCGGCGACAGGGAGGTCTTTCACGCCGTCTTCGTCGGCGGCGCCAACACGCCCGCGCGTGTTCGGGTGTTCGTGGACTATCTGGTCGAGCGGATGGGGGACAGTCCCGGCAAGGCAGCAACGCGGCGAGGGTCGTGACTTGGCAGCCGCCCTTACTCCGCCGCCACCATCTGCTGAATCCGCCACTGTCCCAACAACGCCCGCAGCGACGCCGGCTTCAGCGGCTTGTTGAGCACGGCGATGTTGTCGTCGCGGGCGGCAGCGCGGACGTGGGGGCTGCGGTCGGCGGTGATCAGGATCGCGGGCAGCGCCTCGTTGAAGCGGCGGCGGATGTCGCGGATGGCGGCGATGCCGTTGCCGCGGTCGAGATGGTAGTCGACGAGCAGGCCGGTGACGGCGCCGTCGCGCGCCGCGATCGCCTCCATCGCGGACTCCGGATCAGGGACGGCGATCACCTCGGCGTCCCACGCCGTCAGCAGGGTCTTCATGCCGTCGAGGATCGCCGGGTCGTTCTCGATGCAGACGATCAGGGCGCCCGCAATCGGCGTCGTCGCCAGCGGGGTTGCGGTGGTGACGGCGGCGGTGTGGTTGATCGCCTTGGCGATCGGCACCGTCACTGAGAACACCGAGCCGCGGCCGGGCCGCGAGTCCAGCGCAATGCCGTGATTGAGCACGCGCGCGATGCGCTCGACGATCGACAGCCCCAGGCCGAGGCCGCGCGCGATCCGCGCGCCCTGCTCGAGGCGGTGGAATTCCTTGAAGATCTCGCCGCGCTTGACCGGGGGGATGCCGACGCCGGTGTCGTAGACGCCGATTTGCAGCGACTGGCCGTGGCGGCGGCAGCCGACCAGCACGCGGCCCTTGGGGGTGTACTTGATGGCGTTGGAGATGAAGTTCTGCAGCAGCCGGCGCAGCAGCAGACGGTCGGACTCGACCGGCAGCGACGACGGCACGAACACCAGCTCCAGACCCTTGGCGCGCGCGGCGGGTGCGAACTCGATCTCCAGCGAGCGCATCAGGTCGGCCATCTTGAAGCTCGAGACCTGCGGCGTCATCGCGCCGGCATCGAGCCGGGAGATGTCGAGCAGCGCGCCGAGAATCTCCTCGATCGCCTCGAGCGAGTCGTCGATGTTCTCGACCAGGCGCGAATCCTCGCCGGCCGTCTGCCGCTCGACGAGGCTCGTCACGTAGAGCCGCGCCGCGTTCAGCGGCTGCAGGATGTCGTGGCTGGCCGCCGCAAGGAAGCGCGTCTTGGAGATGTTGGCGTCCTCGGCGGCGCTCTTCGCCAGCGCCAGCTCCGAGTTCAGCCGCGTCAGCTCCTCGGTGCGGTCGCGGACGCGCTTCTCCAGCGTCGCATTGGCGCGCTCCAGTGCCTCGGCGGCTTCGAACGAGGGCGTGACGTCGGTGAAGGTGATGACGAGGCCGCCATCCGGCATGCGGTTGGTGCGGACCTCGATCACCATGTGGCGGTCGGCGAGGCGTTCCAGATAGGGCTCGCCTTCGGTGGTGTAGGCGGCGAGCCGCCGCGCCAGCAGCGCCTCGCCGTCCTCATAGGTGGGCGCGCCGATCGTGCCCATGAATTCGAGGATTTCCTTCAGCGGGCTGCCGATCTGCACCAGATCCGGCGGCAGCCCGAGCAGGTCGACGAACTGGCCGTTGGAGCAGATCAGTTGCAGGTCGGCGTCGAACACCGCGATGCCCTGGCGCACATGGTTCAGCGCGGTCTGCAGGATCTCGCGGTTGAAATGCAGCGCGGCATGGGAATCGTCGAGCAGCTTGAGCGCGGCCTTGGCGGACACCGTGCGCTTGCGCAGGAGCAGCGACATCACGAGGCGCGACGACGCCGCGCCGATCGACGAGGCGATCAGGTGCTCGGCATGGCGCAGCAGCTCGAAATCGGCCGGCGCGGCCGGATCGAGCGGGAGGTTGCGCTGGGCGGCGAACGCCTCGAACGAGGCGCGGGCACGGTCGGGACCGAGATATTGGCCGACCGTGCTCTGGATGTCCTGCACCGTCACGGTCGAGCGCCAGCGCCGGAAGCTCGGCGCACTCGGCGTCAGCTCGGCCGGCACGAAGATGTCGGCCTGCAACAGCTCGATCGACGACGGCTGCCGCGCCAGCGACAGCACGACGTAGGTCAAGAGATTGAGCGACAGGCTCCACAGCACGCCGTGCAGCAGCGGCGGCAAATCGGTGCCGAGCAGCGCCTGCGGCCGCAGCGGCTCGAAGCCGAACGGACCGTGCTGCAGGAACAGGATGCCGGCGGTGGAGGTGTCGAGGAAGCTCGGGATGAACAGCGTGTAGAGCCAGACGGCGAAGCCGACCAGCATGCCGCCCATTGCGCCGCGCGCGGTCGCGCGCCGCCAGAACAGACCGCCGAAGAAGCTCGGTGCGAGCTGCGCGATGGCGGCGAACGACAGCAGGCCGATCGCGGCGAGCTGGGTGTTGCCAAGCGCGCGGTAGTAGAAATAGGCCATCACCATGATGGCGAAGATCGCGATGCGGCGGGTGCCGAGCAGGAAGCCGGCGAAGTCGCGGCCGATCTCGCGCTGCTCCTGGCGCTGCAGCACCAGGGGCACGACGATGTCGTTGCACACCATGATCGACAGCGCCACGCATTCGACGATCACCATCGCGGTCGCCGCCGACAGGCCGCCGACGAAGACCAGGATCGACAGCCATTGCGAATTGGCCTCGATCGGCAGCGCCAGCACGTACATGTCGCTGTCGACGGCGCCGAACGGGAAGGTGATGAGGCCGGCGAGAGCGATCGGGATCACGAACAGATTGATCGCGATCAGATAGAGCGGAAACAGCCAGCGCGCACGCGACACCTCGGCATCGTCGGCGTTCTCGACCACGCTGACATGGAACTGGCGCGGCAGCAGCATCGCGGCGCAGAACGACAGCAGGGTCATGGTGAGGAAATTGCCGATGCCCGGCACATATTCCAGCGCGCGCTCGGCCTCCGGCGATTTCATGGCCCGCTCGATCAGCTCGACCGGCGAGAACATCCAGAAGGTGACGAAGGCGCCGGCGGCGATGAAGGCGACCAGCTTGATGATCGACTCGGTCGCGACCGCCAGCATCAGGCCGTGCTGGTGCTCGGTGGCGTCGGTCTGCCGCGTGCCGAACAGCACCGCGAAGACAGCCATCGCCAAGGTGACCATCAGCGCCATGTCGCCGACGAAGGGGATGTGGGCGAAGGCGCGGTCGTCGATCAGGATGGTCTGCAGCGACGAGGCGACGGCCTTGAGCTGCAGCGCGATGTAGGGCACCGAGCCGATGATCGCGATCAGCGCCACGGTGGCCGCCACCGCCTGGCTCTTGCCGTAGCGGGCGCCGATCAGGTCGGCAACGGAGGTGATGTTCTGCGACTTGGCGAGCCGGATCACCCGGCGCAGCAGCGGCGTGCAGGCGCCGACCATCAGGATCGGCCCGAGATAGATCGCGAGGAAGTCGACGCTGGTGCGGGAGGCGAAGCCGACCGAGCCGAAGAAGGTCCAGGACGTGCAGTAGATCGCCAGCGACAACGGGTAGATCAGCCCGGCCAGCCGACCGCGGCTCTCTGCCGGCCGCCGTTCGCCGGCCCGGTTGCCGCGGCTGGCGACCAGGAACAGGAACCCGATATAGCCGAACGCGGCCAGGATCACGCCCCAGTCGTGCAGCATCTCCTACGCGTCTCCGACGTCTTCCTCGAAGGCTCCGGGCTGATCCCGTTGTCCGGGAAATCTAGCCCGTTGCTGGAGGCAGGGCGATAGCGATCTTGCCGAGAGAGCGCGGAGCTGGAGTCGTCGTTAGCGCGGGAGACCCCGCAGTCTCCGCCGTCGTTCCGGAGCGCCCGCAGGACGAGCCCGGAATCCATGTCGCCTGATGTTGTGCTGCCCGATGGATTCCGGGCTCGTGCTTCGCACGCCCCGGAATGACGGAGAGGGTGTTGCTCGGTCAGCTGGGCGGCAAGCGGGGCAAACGGGCCACCACGTTCTCCGCCGTCATTCCGGGGCGCCCGCAGGGCGAGCCCGGAATCCATGTCGCCTCATGCCGTGCTGCCCGATGGATTCCGGGCTCGTGCTTCGCACGCCCCGGAATGACGGAGAGAGCGATGCTACTCCGCCGCCAGCGGCTTCTTGTGCAGCGCGAGTCCCAGGCGTTCCCAGACCTGCAGCAGGGCTTCCGCCAGGCGGTCGATCAGGCCGTCGTCGTGGTAGGGCGAGGGCGTGATACGCAGGCGCTCGGTGCCCTTGGCGACCGTCGGGTAGTTGATCGGCTGGATGTAGATGCCGTGCTCTTCCAGCAGGAGATCGGAGGCCTGCTTGCACTTCTCGGGATCGCCGACGAACAGCGGCACGATGTGGGTGTCGTTGGTCATCACCGGCAGGCCGGCGGCGTTGAGGACTGCCTTCACCCGCGCGGCGCGGTCCTGGTGGCGCTCGCGCTCCCAGCTCGACGATTTCAGGTGCTTGATCGCAGCCGTGGCGGCCGAGCAGATCGGCGGCGGCAGCGCGGTCGTGAAGATGAAGCCCGGCGCATACGAGCGAACCGCGTCGATGATCTCGCCCTTCGCGGCGATGTAGCCGCCGAGGCAGCCGAACGCCTTCGCCAGCGTGCCTTCGAGGATGTCGATGCGGTGCATGACGCCATCGCGCTCGGCGATGCCGCCGCCGCGCGGGCCGTACATGCCGACCGCGTGCACCTCGTCGACATAGGTCATCGCATTGTAGCGCTCGGCGAGATCGCAGATCGCCGCCAGCGGCGCGACGTCGCCGTCCATCGAATACAGGCTCTCGCAGGCGATCAGCTTCGGCCTGTTAGGACCGGCGGCGATCAGGAGCTGTTCGAGATGGGCGAGATCGTTGTGGCGCCAGATCTGGCGCTCGCAGCCGGACTGGCGCACGCCCTCGATCATCGAATTGTGGTTCAGCGCGTCCGACAGGATCAGGCAGTCGGGAATCAGCTTGGCGAGCGTGGCGATGCCGGTCTGGTTCGACACGTAGCCGGAGGTGAACAGCAGCGCCGCTTCCTTGCCGTGGAGGTCGGCGAGCTCGGCCTCGAGCTGCACCAGGGGATGATGGGTTCCGGCGATGTTGCGGGTGCCGCCGGCGCCGGTGCCGACGCGGGTTGCGGTCTCGACCATCGCGCCGACCACCTTCGGGTGCTGGCCCATGCCGAGATAGTCGTTGGAGCACCAGATCACGACATTGCGCGGTCCGCTCGGCGAGTGCCAGGTCGCGTGCGGGAACCGGCCGGCGATGCGTTCGAGATCGGCGAAGACTCGGTAGCGACGCTCATCATGCAGGCGACCGAGGGCGGCACTGAAGTACTGGCTGTAGTCCATCACGAAACCCGAACTGGCGCGCTGCAGTGCAGCACCTGAAGCGAAAACCTCGCGGCATGCGTGGCGTGAAGTCTTCTTAGAGCGTTTCCAGAGCGGCTGTCGAGCCGGAATCCCAAGGCAGGAATTGGGCGATTTGTCCAAGGGGGGAGTGATCTCGGCCGAACGGCGCCGGGATTGCGGCGACGCGGCGGCGTCGCGGCCCCGCAGCCTCAGGTGGTGCGATAATGCAGCACGCCGTCGACGTCCTGGCTGGTCAGGCGGCCCTCGACCAGCATGTAGTTGACATGGGCGATCAACTCGCCGGCGGCGAAGCCCATCTGGTGCGGGTCGAGCACGTGCTTGTGGAACACGACCGGCACGAGCTGCGCCGAGGTCTTCGGCTCGTCGCGGCAGGCGTCCGCGATCATCCGGCAGCGCTCCTCGTGGTGGTCGGCGAGCTGCTTGATGCGCGTCTTCAGCCCGTAGAACGGCACGCCATGGCCTGGCAGCACCAGCACGTCATAGGGCAGGGTGGTGGTGAGGCTCGCCAGCGAGGCCAGATATTCGCCGAGCGAGTTCTGGTCCGGCTCGACCGCCCAGACGCTGACATTGGGCGAGATCTTGCTCAGCACCTGGTCGGCGGACAGGAACAGCTTGTCGGCGGCGCAGTACAGCATGACCTGGTCGAGCGCGTGCCCGCCGCCGGTGATGACCTTGAAGCGCCGGCTGCCGATCTGGATCTCGTCGCCGTGGGAGATGCGGCGGTAGGAGGCCGGCAGCACCGAGACGCGCTGCAGATATTCCTGGCCGCGACCGAGCAGCTTGTCGGTCAGGGTCTCGTCCATGCCGTGACGGCGGAAGAACAGCCGCTGGGCATTGCGGCGCTCCTCGGTGCCGCGGTTCTGGTGATAGACCGACTGCAGGTACTCGACCTGCGACATCACCAGCGAGCAGTTGAAGCGCTCGACGATCCAGCCGGCGAGTCCGACATGGTCGGGATGTGAATGCGTCACGATCAGCCGGCTGATCTTGACGTGCTTCAGCGGGCCATCGAGCAGCCGCGTCCAGGCGGCGATCGACTCCTCGTTGCCGAAGCCGGAATCCACCGCGACCCAGCCATCGCCATCGGCGAGCAGATAGATGTTCACATGGTTGAGGCGGAACGGCAGCTTCAGGCGCAGCCACAGCACGCCGGGCGCGACCTCGACGACCTGATCCTCACCGGGATGCTGCTCCCAGGGATAGCGCAGGGCTTCGGCGGAGGAGTGAACGGTGTCTGTCTTCGTCATGCCTCATCGATTAACGACCGCCGCGCGCGAGCGCCAGCCGAAAAACACATGGCTGGACGGCATTCCGGGGTACGGAAGCTGCTTCGGGTCGCGCCAGCATGACCTGCCTCGACGCCTTCTGCTTCGCCACGCCCCCGTCATTCCGGGGCGAGGCCGCAGGCCTCGAACCCGGAATCGCGAGATTGTCTTGCGCTCATCAGCTCGAGATTCCGGGTTCACTCGCCAATGCGTAGAGCGCATTGACGATTGCCCCGGAATGACCGGCGAGTAGCAACTACGCCGCCCGGATGTTGGTCAGGAACGCGTCGACCTCGGCGCGCAGGGTGTCGGCCTCGCGGCGCAGCGCTTCGGAGGCACTGAGCACCTCGTTGGCGGAGGTGCCGGCCTGGGCCGAGGCGCTGGAGACGCCTGTGATGTTGTTGGAGACCTCGGTGGTGCCGGAGGCCGCCTGCTGGATGTTGCGGGCGATCTCGTGCGTCGCGGTGCCCTGCTGCTCCACGGCGGCGGCGATCGCGGTGGTGACGTTGTCGATCTCGGCGATGGTCTCGCCGATGTTGCGGATCGCCGACACCGCCGACGAGGCGACCTGCTGCATGCCCGCGATCTGGGTGCGGATCTCGTCGGTGGCCTTGGCGGTCTGGCTCGCCAGGCTCTTCACCTCCTGCGCGACCACCGCGAAGCCGCGGCCGGCCTCGCCGGCGCGCGCCGCCTCGATGGTGGCGTTGAGCGCGAGCAGGTTGGTCTGCGAGGCGATCGCCTGGATCAGGTCGACGACGACGCTGACGCGGCTCGCATTGTCGGCGAGTCCCTGCATCGTCGAGTCGGTGGCGCCGGCTTCCTCGACCGCCTTCTTGGCGATCTGGGCCGAGGTCACGACCTGGCGGCTGATCTCCGCGATCGACGACGACAACTGCTCGGTGCCGGCCGACACGGTCTGGACGTTGACCGAGGTCTCCTCGGCAGCCGCCGCGACCGCATTGACCAGCGAGTTGGACTGGTCGGCGGTCTGCGACATGCTCTGCGCGGTCGCCTGCATGGCCGTGGCGGAGCTCTGCAGCGTGCCGAGGGCGCTGCGCACCGTCGCCTCGAACGTGGCGATCTGGGCCTCCATGCGCGCGGCGCGCTCGGCCTTGGCGGCATTCTCGCGGTCCTGCTCGGCGGCCAGGGTGCGGGCGCGGACCATGTTCTCGCGGAACACCTGCAGGGTGTCGACCATCGCGCCGATCTCGTCGCGCTGCTTCGAGGTCGCAATCTCGGTGTCGAGATCGCCGCTCGACAGCGTCTGCATCGCCTGCTGCAGCCGCTTGATCCGGCGCAGGATGTTGCCGCCGACATAGAGCCAGACGAACAGCACCGAGCCGAGCAGCGTGGCTGCGCCGGCACCGGCCATGCCGAGCGTTGCCAGCTCGATGTCACGGCCCGCCGTGCCGGTGGCGCTTTCGGTCGACTTGCGCACGCCTTCGACGAGCTGCTGCACGCTGATGTCGAGACCGACATTGAGCTTGCGCGTCTCCTCCAGCACGGTCTGTCCGTAATCGTTGGCGTCGAGCTCCTTCTCGCGCGTCTTGAACACGCGGGCCTTGCCCTCGCCGAGTGCTGCGAGCTTCAGCGCGGCATCGTGGATTGCCTTGGTGCTGCGGCCGGTCGGCAGCAATTCGAGATTGGATTTGAGCTGCGCCAGCGCCTCCTTGAACTGTCGCTCGATCGTCTCCAGCGTGTCGCTGTCGTTGGCCGATAGCGCGGCGGCCATCTGCGCCACCAGCAGGTTGCCGGACGCGATCACGTTGCCGAGCTGCTCGACGAACCGTGCGGCCGCCGTCGCGTCGTCTGCCGACACCTCGGCTGCGCCGAGCACGGCGTTGAGCTGCGTCTGGGCATCCAGCATCGGCTCGTTGGCGGCGGCAGTGAAGTCCGCCTGCGCCTTGCGCAACGCGTCGTACTGCTTGTTGTGCAGGGCCGCGACTTCGAGACGCTCGCGTGCGGCGGACACCAGGCTCTGATTGGCCTCGTTGATGTTCTTGATGGTCTCGGCGAGCGGCGCCACCACGCTCTTCGCGGCGCCGAGCGCGCTGATCTCGCTCAGGCGCTCCTGCGTGGTCTTCTGGATCTCCTGCATCTTCTTCAGGCGCTCGTTGAGCGCGTCCTCGCTCTGGGACTGCAGCAGCGCCGGGCCGAGGCTGGCCAGGCCGGAGCTCTGCGCCAGCAATTGCAGGCTCGAGGTCAGGCGCGGAATCTCGCGGCCCGAGAGTTCGACCATGGTGCCGCCGACGTGTCGCAGCATCAGTCCCGCAGCGACGCTGATCGCGATCGCCATGCCCGCGATCACTGCGAAGGCTGCGAACAGGCTGCCGCGGACGCCCCATCTGGGTCGCAGGACTCCGAGCACCCTGCTGAAGCTGAACCGAATCGCCATCTCTGGTGTCCCCCGATATGCACTACTTGGAGCTGTTGCTTGCAGGCAGTATCGCGGCGGGCGGTTAACAAATCCGGGAAACTACTCGGGCAGTGCTGAGTTTTCTCGCATTTTCGCATTTCACCGTGCGGCATTTAACGGGACGGAAGGGATTGTTGGGCCGCGCTTTCGATAACCTATGACAGAAAAGGCCGGCATCGCTGCCGGCCTTCCCGTCGTTTGTTGTTATTTGACGCCTGCGGATCAGTAGCGGGCCGCGAGCGGAGCGCCCCAGTTGAAGCGGTAGTTCACGCCAGCCTTGAAGGTGTGGTCGTCGGTGGTGAAGCTGCCGGTCGGCACCAGCGCGGCGGGCGCCGTGAAGGTGGCGCTGCCGAAATTGTAGTACTGATACTCGGCCTTGGCCGACCAGTTCGGCGCGAACATGTATTCGAGTCCGCCGCCGACGGTCCAGCCGTTGCGATGGTCGCCATTGGTCGCGAAGCCGACCGGCGTGCCGGCGAACGTCACCTTCTCGTTGTTGTCGGAATAGGCGTAGCCGCCCTTCACGTAGAGCAGGCCCGGACCCCAGGTGTAGCCGAAGCGGCCGGTGATCGAGCCGAGGCCGCGCTGGCTGTTGGTGTAGACGAGGCCGCCGGGGAAGGCGGCGCCGACGCTGCCGCTCAGCCAGCTGTACTGGCCCTCGGCGCCGATCACCCAGGTCGGTGCGAACTGCCAGTCGGCGCCGACCTGCAAGCCGCCCAGGAAGCGGCCGTTGGAGTTGTTGCCGGTGGCGAGGCCGGAGAAGTTGTTGTCGCTCGAGAACGCGCCGCCGAGATGGGCGCCGAGATAGAAGCCGGTCCAGTTGTAGATCGGGGCGGCGTAAGCCGGCGGCGCCTTGGTGGCGTAAGGATAGGTCCGGGCGCCGAGATCGGCGGCGACAGCGGACTGGGCCGAAGCCAGCGCGGCGACGGCAACGGTTGCGAACAGGATCTTCTTCATGGCGGGTCTCCGATACTCAACTAACAAGGCTCGCGCATCGCGCGCCGTCGATGCATCGGAGATAGATCGCTTTTGAATAAAATGCTGTCACTCCCGCAGCACACCGGCCTCCAACCCGACCTTCTCCGGGCAAAGGTTCTGGCGTAGTTAGTAATGCACTAACGAAGGCTGAACCGGGAGTTAACGCCGGGCCCCTTTGTGCCGCCGCGGCACAACCGGTTAAGGCGCGTTAAGAGCTCGATGCAGAGCCGCGACTGCGTCGCGCAGCTGCTCGCGATGAACGATGTCGTCCTTGGGCATCGAAGCGATGCCGGCGGCGAGCTCGTGCAGAATCGCGGCGAGCAGTCCGAAGTTCAGGTGCATATGGATCGACTTGCGGACGTCCTCTGGGCCGGGCCGCTCCAGGGTCAATGCCAGGCCGGATGATTCGAGATGGGCTTCGAACCGCGAGGAATGCTCGAACGTGCCGGCATAGAACTTGTCGGGATATTCGAGCGCGATCTCGGCCTTGTCCGGGATGGGTTTCGACATGGTGGCTCCTGAAGCGGCGATGCATGAATGTTCGCAGATCCGCCTCCCGCCGCCTTGCGCCAGGTCATAGTGGGAGGAGCGTCTGCATCCTCGGCCGAAACGGGCTGGACCGCATTTCTACGGAGGCGGAAATTTACCTTCCCTGAGAAAAGGTTGTGCACGCTGGATCAAATTAACGACTCGATGCCGGTCGTTCCGGACGGACCAGCTCCATGCAAGCGAGCGGAGAGGGCTCCGGCGGGGCGACGGCGGGTGCAGTCCACCCTCCAGCGAATGTGCCGCCGACATGAAGATGCGTCTCTCCATTTCCACGTTCATTGCGGCTTTTGGCCTTGTGCTCGCACTCGGCTTCGGTGCGGTCGTGCTGACCAGCGCCTATGCGCTGCGCGAGCTCAAGGTCGGCGGGCCCCTCTACGACAAGATCAAGCTCGGCAATGATCTGGTGGCCGACATCCTGCCGCCACCTGAATATGTGCTCGAGGCCTATCTCGAGGCGACCCTCGCACTCCGGACGCCGAACGACCTCGACACGCACGTCAATAAGCTGGCGCAACTGAAGAAGGACTATGAGGATCGCAAGACGTTCTGGACCGGCTCGGCGCTGCCGTCCGATCTGAAATCGCTGCTGGTCGAACGATCGGACGGCGAGGTCCGGAAATTCTGGCAGGCCCTGGAGGCCGAGTTGATCCCGGCGCTGCGCTCCGGCGACATGGCGAAGGCCGATGCCGCCTATGCCCGGCTGGCCGAAGCCTACGCCGCCCACCGCGCGGTGATCGATACGCTGGTCGACAAGGCGAACAAGCTGAATTCGGACATGGAGGCGACGGCGGCGACCCAGGATCGCAGCATCTCCATCATTGTGTGGACCGTGTCCGGCATCGTTCTGGCTCTGGTCGTCGCCGGCATGTCGGGGCTGGTGATCGGCGTCGTCCGTCCGCTGTCGCGCATGACCGGGCTGATGCGGCGGATCGCCGAGGGCGATCTGTCGGCCGACATTTCCTATTCGGAACGCGGCGACGAGATCGGCGCGATGGCGGGCGCGCTGAGCATCTTCAAGACCAACGCGCTCGAGAACGCGAGCCTGCGCGACAGGCAGGAGCGCGATCGTGCGGCCGCCGAGGAGCATAAGAAGCGCGCCATGCTCGACATGGCCGACGTGATCGAGCGCGAGACCGAGACGTCCGTCGAAGCTGCGGCCGGCGCATCGCGCCAGGTCGAGGCCGTCGCCGCAGACCTCTCGAAACTGGCCGAGGAGCTGTCGACCGATGCGCAATCGGTGGCCGCAGCCTCGGAGAAGTCGCTCTCCAATGCCCAGACGGTCTCGTCGGCAGCCGAGCAACTGAGCTCGGCGATCCGCGAGATCTCGAGCCAGGTGGCGCGCGCCAGCACGATCACCAAATCGGCGGTGACCGAGCGCGAGAAGGCGAAGAACACGATGCTCTCCTTGTCCACGGCCGTGGACAAGATCGCCGAGGTCTCCAACCTGATCGGCGGCATTGCCGAGCAGACCAACCTTCTGGCGCTCAATGCCACCATCGAGGCCGCGCGCGCCGGCGATGCCGGCCGCGGCTTTGCCGTGGTTGCGGCCGAGGTCAAATCGCTGTCGGATCAGACCGCCAAATCGACCGAGGAGATCTCGCGCCTGATCGGCGAGGTGCAGACCACCACGCAGGCGACCGTCGACGTCGTCGAAGGCATCGGCAGCCAGATTTCCGAGATCGACGAGGTCGCAGCCTCGATCGCCGCGGCGATGGAGGAGCAGCACGCGGCGACCCAGGAGATCAGCCGCTCGGTCCAGTCATCGGCCAGCGCGGCGCGCGACGTGTCGTCCAAGATCGGCAATGTCGGCAGGGACGCCGGCATGGTCAACGATCGGGCCGCCGAGGTGCGCAACGCCATCGGCTCCGTGGCAACGGGCCTGACCTCGCTCCGTGCCACGCTGGTGAAGGCCGTCAGGACGGCGACCGCCGAAGCCGATCGCCGTCAGTCGCCGCGGTTGAAGTCGAGCCTGTCGATCAAGGTCGTCGACGATCGCAGGGGCACGGTGAAGGCCGATCTGGTGGACATTTCCGAAGGCGGCGCCTGGTTCCGGTTCGACCCCGAACCGGGCATCGGCGATCGCGGCGTCATGGAATTCAGCGGCTTCGACGGCAGCGTGCCGTATCGGGTTCGCGCCCGTGAAAAGGACGCGCTGCATGTCGAGTTCGACCCCGGCCAAAATCGCGAGACGTTCCTGGCATGGTTCAGGCGGACCTTCGCACGGCAGGCGGCGTAGACGGAGCGAGGTCGCCTGCCTCCGCTCTCGGTCGGGAGAACGAAGGCATTGCTTCGAACGGGCTTCGTCAATGCGCCAATGTCATTGGCGCGAGACCAGATCGCTGATCCGCACCGGAAAGCGCCTGATCCGAATGCCGGTCGCGTGCGCCACCGCGTTGGCGACCGCCCCGGCAGAGCCGGTGATGCCGATCTCGCCGACGCCCTTGACGCCGAGCGGGTTGACGAACGGATCGTGCTCCTCGACCGTGAAGGCCTCGATCGCCGGAACGTCGGCATTCACCGGCACATGATACTCGCCGAGATTGGCATTCATGATCCGCCCGGTGCGGCGATCGGTGACCGCCTCCTCGTGCAGCGCCAGCGAGATGCCCCAGATCATGCCGCCGACGAGCTGGCTCTTCACCAGCTTCGGATTGATGATCCGTCCCGCCGCGAACGCGCCGACCATGCGGGTCACCCTGACCTGGCCGAGATCGGGATCGACCTTCACCTCGGCAAAGACAGCGCCATGTGAATGCATCGCATATTGCTCGTTGGCCGCAGGGTCCGGCATGCCGCTGCCGGAGCCCTCGACCTGGTCGAGGCCGGCGCGGGCGAGGATGTCGGCGTAGCTCTCGCCGCGGCCCTCGTCGTCGCGCCGAAGCAGCCGACCGTTGCGCGCGATCACGCCGGCGTTGCCGGCGCCGAACAGTGGCGAGCGCTGGTCTGATGTCGCGAGCTCGGCGAGCCTGGCGATGACGGCGGCGCCCGCATTGTGGATCGCAGTACCGACCGTCGCCGTATGTGCCGAGCCGCCGGCGATGCCGGCATCCGGCAGGTCGGAGGTGCCGGCCTTGAACGTCACCCGGTCGAGTTCGAGCGCGAGCGAGTCTGCCGCAATCTGTGCGAAGGCGGTCCAGGCGCCCTGGCCCATGTCGTGCGCGCCGCTCTCGACGACGCCGGTGCCGTCGCGCCGGATCACCGCGCGGGCCTGGCCCGCGAACATCAGCGCATGGAACGTCGCCGTGCCCATGCCCCAGCCGACCAGGAAGCCGTCCTTGTCGCGCATCATCCGCGGCTTCAGCGGCCGCTCCCACCAGCCGAACCGCTCGGCGCCTTGCGTGTAGCACTCGCGCAGCGCCTTGGATGAGAACGGTTTGCCCGTGGTCGGCTCGACCTCGGCGTAGTTCTTGACCCGGAAGGCGAGCGGATCGAGGCCGCAGGCTTCCGCCATTTCGTCGACGGCGCTCTCCAGCGCGATCGATCCCGGCGCGATTCCGGGGGCGCGCACGAACAGCGGCGTGCCCGTGTCCATGCGTACCGCGTCATAGGTCGTCGCGATCGCCGGCGCGGCATAGAGCGTGTGCGTCACATGCGCCGCCGCTTCGTAGAAGTCCTCGAAGCTGGAGGTCGCGATCCGGGCGTGGTGATGGATGCCTGCGAGCTGCCCGACCGCGCTGGCGCCGAGGCGCAAGGTCTGCCGGGTCGGCGAGCGGTGGCCGAACGGGCCGTAGAGCTGCTCGCGGCGCGCCACAAGCTTCACCGGGCGGCCGACCATCCTGGCGGCGAGAATGCCGAGGACCTGCGGCCCGGCCATCAGGCCCTTGCCGCCGAAGCCGCCACCGAGATAGGGGCTGCGGATCAGGATGTTCTCAGGCGCGATGCCGAACAGCTCGGCAAGGCGGCCGCGCATCATCACCAGGCCCTGGGTCGGCGTGTCGATGATGAGCCTGTCGCCCTGCCACTCGGCGACGATCGCGTGCGGCTCCATTGCGTTGTGATAATGCGGCGGGGTCTCGTAGATCGCGGTGATCTGCTTGTCGCTGCCCGCCAGCGCGGCCTCGACATCGCCGTGATGGCTCTCGGCTGGAAAACCCATGCCGACGACAGGCGGCACATAGGCGTCGGCCGCATCGAGACCGATGCGGGCCGGCTCGGCCTCGTAGCGCGGCGACAGCAGCGCGGCGCCCTCGGTCGCGGCTTCCAGGCTTTCGGCAATGACCAGCGCGATCGGCTGGTTGGCGTAGCGCACACGGTCGTTCTGCAGCGCCTCGAAGCGGAATGCGAACGGGTTCGGCTTGCCGTCGGGATCGGCGTGCAGCGGCGGCCGGTTGGCGGAGGTCATCACCTCGACCACGCCGGGATGCGCCTTGGCGGCTTCGACGTCGAGCGCGACGACGCGGCCGCGCGCGATGCTGGAGACGGCGAGCACGGCAT
Source organism: Bradyrhizobium sp. SZCCHNS3052 (assembly GCF_032484495.1). NCBI lineage: Bacteria > Pseudomonadati > Pseudomonadota > Alphaproteobacteria > Hyphomicrobiales > Nitrobacteraceae > Bradyrhizobium > Bradyrhizobium sp. SZCCHNS3052. Next base: position 148,535 of record NZ_JAUETB010000012.1, read on the forward strand.
AGAGCAGGCCGGGCGGATTGTTGTCGGCGGCATAGCGCGCCGTGCCGGTGACCTTGGCACGGCCATCGACGCGCGACAGCGGCTGGCCGATGTTGGAGCCGTGTCTGATATGGGCGGGATCGCGGGAGAGATTGAGCTCAGGCGTCATGAAGTGCTCCTGGAACGGCGGAGAAGGGAGAGGCCGGCAGCGCCGGCACGCGCGACGGCGTGCCTTGCGCAGCGGCGGCCAGCGCGCGCATGATCAGGCTGCGCGCGAGAGGGATCTTGTGGGCGTTGTCGCCGGATTGCTTTGCATCGCGCAGCGCGATGTCGGCAGCCTGCTGGAATGTGTGCGGCATAGCCGGCTGGCCTGCGAGCAGCGCTTCGGCCTGGTGGGCGCGCCATGGCTTGGCAGCGACGCCGCCGAGCGCCAGACGTGCGTGCTTGATCGCGCCGTTCTCGATCACGAGACCGGCCGCGGCCGAGACGACGGCGAACGCATAGGAATTGCGCTCGCGCACCTTCAGATAGCGCGCGTGCCCTGCGAACGCCCGCGCCGCCGCGGGCAGCCGGACCGCGACGATCATCTCGCCCGGCGCGAGCACGGTCTCGCGCTCCGGCGTGGTGCCGGGCAGGAGATGCAGCGCCTCCAGCGCGACCTCGCGCCGGCCGGAGCCGCCTTCGATCTCGACGATCGCATCGAGCGCGGCGAGCGGCACGCAGAAGTCCGAGGGGTTGGTGGCGATGCAGGCCTCGCTCCAGCCGAGCACGGCGTGCTGATGGGTGTCGCCCCCGCGCGCGTCGCAGCCTGCGCCGGGCGCGCGTTTGTTGCAGGCCGAGGCCGGATCATAGAAATACGCGCAGCGTGTCCGCTGCAGCAGATTGCCGCCGACGGTGGCCGCATTGCGCAACTGTGCCGAGGCGCCCGACAGCAGCGCTTCGGCGACTGCCGGGAAATCGCGCGCGAAGGCCGCGTCATGCGCAAGGTCCGCATTGCCCACCAGCGCGCCGATCCGGACGTCGCCATTGCCGAGCGTCTCGATCCGCGTCAGCTCCTTGATCTGCGAGATGTCGACCAGCCGCGCCGGCCTGATGACATTGCCCTTCATCAGATCGAGCAGGTTGGTGCCCGAAGCGAGATAGGCCGCGCCCGGCGCGCTGGCCGCTGCGACCGCCTCCGCGACCGTCGACGGCTTCACATAGTCGAACCGGTTCATGCCGCGCGCTCCTTGTTCTCGGCGAGCGTCGCCTGGGCGTCGAGCACCGCCTCGACGATGCCGACATAGGCGCTGCAGCGGCACAGATTGCCGCTCATGCCTTCGCGCACGCGCTCCGGATCGCCGCCGGCGTGACCTTCGTTGATGAGCCCGACCGCGCTCATGATCTGGCCGGGCGTGCAGAAGCCGCATTGCAGGGCATCGTGGGCGATGAAGGCTACCTGCACCGGATGGAGCTGGTCGCCTTGAGCGAGCCCTTCGATGGTGGTGATCGCCGCGCCGTCGAGGCTGACGGCCAGCGTCAGGCAGGAATTGATGCGGCGGCCGTCGACCAGGACGGTGCAGGCGCCGCACTGGCCGCGGTCGCAGCCCTTCTTGGTGCCGGTGAGGTGGAGGCGCTCGCGCAGCAGGTCGAGCAGGGTGACCCTGGGGTCGTCGAGCGCAAGCGTTCGCGGCTCACCGTTGACGGTGAGTCTGACAGTCCAATTCATGCGTTGTTCCGATCGAAGCGATGGCCTAATCGGATCGCAGCGGGCACCGCCTTACGGGCGATGGTCCGTCCAGATCCAGCGACCGCGGGACGACAGCTGAGGAAGGTTGGCTGTCCCGGGTGGCAGGTCTATCTATACGGAGGGTTCCTCCGTTTAGCAAGGGGACATGAACGGTCCGTCATCAAGAGCTGGTGAGATGGAGACGAAACCACAAGACCGCCATCGCAAGCCGCGCGCCGATGCGCAGCGCAACCGCGAGCGCGTGCTCGAGGCGGCCAAGGCGGTGTTCAGCGTCGGCGGCGCCGAGGCCAGCCTGGAGGCGGTGGCGCGCCAGGCCGGCGTCGGCATCGGCACGCTGTATCGCCATTTCCCCACCCGCGAGGATCTGTTCGAAGCGGTGTACCGGCGCGAGGTCGAGCAGCTCGCCGAGCTTGCGGAAGAGCTGAAGAGCGAGCCGTCGGCGGTCGAGGCGCTCCGCCGCTGGCTGCGCTCGACGGTGCAGTTCGTCGCCACCAAGAAGGGCATGATGGCCGCGCTCGCGATCGTCATGAACGCGAACTCCGAGCTCGCGGCCTATTCGCACGGCCACCTCACCCGCTCGATCGGCGCGCTGCTGGCGCGTGCCGTCGCGGCCGGCGAGATCCGCAGCGACATCAGCGCCGACGATGTCCTGCGCGCCCTGATCGGCATGTGCTACATGCACGACCAGACCGGCTGGCAGCAGAGCGTGCTGCGGCTGTTGGATGTGTTCGTGGATGGGCTGCGGGTGCAACGTTGATGGCTCTCGTCAGGCGCGAATGATGCGAATCGTCGTCATCCTTATCGCCCTCATCGCACTGGTCTATTCAGGCGAGTGGGTCTATCGCAGCTTCATCCGGCCCATCGATCCAATGCCTCCCGAGATCGTCGCGCTTGCCGACCATTTCGATCGGAATGGCATCAAGGTCTCGCCCTACGCCGTCCGGCACGGCTTCAGACATTCAGAGGTCGAGGCCGTCGCCGCCTTCAAGGTTGCGGAGCTTCCGATCCCATTTGTCGTGTTTGTTTGTCCGGACAAGCGATCGGCGGCGGTCCAACTTGATGCGCTCAAACGCGATGGCGTGACGCGTGCCGGACAGAATGGCCGCATGGTGCTGGAACTCGGCCTGTGGGCTGATGACGATCAGGATCGCGCGCTGAAAACCATCGGGCTCTTCAATGCGTTCGACGGCTCGCAGGGGTCCTAACCGATCCAATCAGCCCCTGAGCCACTCCATCAGCGCCTGCGCCGTTTCCTCCGGCTGCTCGGGTTGCGGCAGGTGGCCGCAATTCTCCAGCACGACGAGCCAGCTGCCGTCGATGCCGTCGGCCATCTCCTTCGACAGGCTGTTCGGGATGGTGTTGTCGGTGTCGCCGGTGAGCACCAGGGTCGGGCAGCGGATCGCGGTCAAGGTCGGCCGCGAGTCCGGACGCGACATGATGGCCGTCAGCTGCCGGATGAAGCCGATGACGCCGACCTCCTCGGCCATGTCGTGCACGAGCTGGCGCAGCCGCGGATCATCCTGGCGCGACGGATGCACGAAGCCTGAGAACAGCTCGTCGACCACGCCGTGATAGTCGCCCTCCTTGGCGCGGGTGATCATGGTGCGGCGGCGGGCGCTCGCCTCCGGCGTGTCGGGCCGCGCCTGGGTGTTGATCAGCGCCAGCCGACCCACGCGTTCCGGCGCTTGGCGCATGATCTCGAGCGCGATGTAGCCGCCCATCGAATGTCCCGCGAGCGCGAAGCGCGGCGGCGCCTCGGCCAGGATGCGGCGCGCGATCGCGGCCATGCTGTCATCGCGGATGTGGTTGGCCACCATCACCGGCCCGAGCCGCCACAGCGCCGGGATCACCGGCGCATAGATGCGGGGCGACGAGATCAGGCCAGGCACCAGCACGAGCGGCAGCGCATCAGTCATGGGTCTTCCCCCCGGAAACGGCATTCACCTGCAGGTCCGGGTGTTGTCCGCCCGGCATGCCATTTACGCGCGAGAAGCGGCCGATGTCCAACGATGTGCTGCGGCTCGCGCCCGCCGCCCCAGGCCGACAACCTCGTCCCCAGCCGAGTCCTGGCTCCTCCTGCGCCTCTTCGCGGCAGCGGGGGGGGGGGGGCCGGTCGGATGATCGCGGTGATCGGGTTGCTCGCGATGCTGCTTGGGCCGCGGCGCCTTCGGCTTTCGTGATTGCGGCGCTATTCGCGGCAATCTGGTGGCGTCGTCCGCAATTCGCGCGTGAGATCGGAGATCGAACTACTTCCGCTCCGGATCATGCCACCATCGCATGCAGCGCGATGATACCTGGACGGACCATCAATCGTGGCAAACAGGGTCGGGCGTCACGATAATATCACGTAATGGGCGTGGGCCGCGGCGTCGCAAGGCCTGCGACCACAACGATTAGTTCGCGCGGCCGGTAACTTCACGTGGCCGGCGATGGCCGGCTCTCTCGTGCTGCTGCGGAGATAAGTTGGTAGCACCGCGCTGTCGGTGATGACATCGGAACGAGTGTCGCGCGAAGTCCGGCTCTCACGAGAACGGCGAGTGCGCCGATCCGCGATGCAGCGAGGGGCGGGACGACGTGCTCGATCAGCGGCGCGACGATGCCTCCCGGCGATGTCGCTGCCGGATGGAGCAGCGGCGCTCGTGGTCGCGAGTTCGATGCGAAGGTTGCGGTGGCGTGACCTGATGCGCGAGCGAGAGCGAGCGCGCCAGCGGCCGAGGCCTCTCCTCGACGATCAGACGAGCAGAGGCTGCGCCGTCGCCGCGAGCTTCTTCAGCAGCGGCAGGAAGCGCTCCTTCATCTCGTCGACGCCGATGCGATCGACGTGGCCGCCGATGTTGGCGGCGGCGATGATGCCGCCGTCATATCGGCGAATCGGCACTGAAATCGAGCGGAAACCCTGCTCCGCCTCACCGTCGACGAGCGAGTAACCGTCGTCGCGGACGGCGATGATCGACGCGAGCAATGCTTCCTTGTCGGTGATCGTCTGCGGCGTCATCTCGGTCAGCGTCATGCGCTCGACGGCCTGGCGCAACTGATCGTCCGGCATCCGGCTCAGCAACACGCGGCCGACCGACGTGCAGAACGCCGGCAGCCGATAGCCGATTTCGAGCCCGGTCGAGAACATCCGCGTCGAGGTAGCGCGCGCGATGAAGACGACCGACTCGCCGTCGAGGACGGCGAGCGAGCAGACCTCGCGCGCCTCGCCGGCCGTGTTGTCCATCAACGGCTGCATCACGCTGTTGATCTGGTTGGAGGCGAGATAGCTGGAGGCCAGCAGCAGCACGCGCGGCGTCAGCGAGAACAGCCGGTCGTCGCCATGGACGAAGCCGGAGGCCTTCAGGGTCAGCAGAATCCGTCGCACCGTGGCGCGGGCGAGGCCGGTGAGTTCCGCGGCCTTGCTCAGCGTCATCGGCCGGCCCTCGCGGCTGAAGGCTTGTATCACCCGCAGGCCGCGATCGAGCGCTTCCACGAACTCGGGACCGTCGCCCCGAGCCTGCTTCTTCTCCTCATCAGTGCGCTTCAGTTTCGGCATCGGCCTGACATGATCCGCTGTTGTTGTTTTCGGCCGCAGTGAAGCTGCAGTCCGTTGGCCCCTTGGCTTCGGTTGTAGCTTTTTCACTTGCGCTTCTCCCCACTTAAAGCGAATCTAATCTGGGCGAACATGTGTTCGTCTAGCGAACATTATTAGATGATCGCGTGACGCTCAACGCCCGACTTGCGACGGAACAGGAGAGACGGCCATCATGATGAGCCAGGAGCAGAACGACCTGATCACGCGCGTCGGACCCGGCGCGCCCGCCGGTAAACTAATGAGGATGTACTGGCAGCCGGCCGCGCTGGTCGATGAGCTCGCGGGCGAGCGGCCAGTGCGAGCGGTGAAGCTGCTCGGCCAGGACTTCGTGCTCTTCAAGGATGCGCAGGGCCGCTACGGACTACTTGATCGCGATTGTCCGCATCGCGGCGCAGATCTCGCCTTCGGACGGCTGGAGAACGGCGGGTTGCGTTGCGCCTTCCATGGCTGGCTGTTCGACGCCGACGGCAATTGTCTGGAGACGCCGGCCGAACCGGCCGGCTCGCCGCTATGCAAGAACGTCAAGCAACGCGCCTATCCCGTGGTCGAGAAGGGCGGCATCCTCTGGGCCTGGCTGGGCGAGGGCGCCGCCCCGGCGTTCCCGGATCTCGACTGCTTCACCGCGCCAGACGCCTACACCTTCGCCTTCAAGGGCCTGATCGAGTGCAACTGGCTGCAGGCGCTGGAGGTCGGCATCGACCCCGCGCATGCCTCGTTCCTGCACCGCTTCTTCGAGGACGAGGATACGTCGACCGCCTATGGCAAGCAGTTCCGCGGCGCCTCCGCCGACAGCGAGCTGCCGATGACCAAGGTGCTGCGCGAATACGATCGTCCGATCATCAATGTCGAGGGGACCGAATACGGCCTGCGCATCATCGCGCTGCGTGAGATCGATGCCGAACGCACCCACGTGCGCGTCACCAATCAGCTGTTCCCGCATGCCTTCGTGATTCCGATGAGCACGGAGATGACGATCACGCAGTGGCACGTGCCGGTCGATGACGAGAGCTGCTATTGGTACGCGATCTTCACCAGCTATGGCGCGCCGGTCGACCGGGCGAAGATGCGGGCGCAGCGGCTCGAGCTCTATGAGCTGCCCGACTATCGCTCGCGCAAGAACAAGAGCAACGACTACGGCTTCGATCCACGGGAGCAGGCGACCGCGACCTACACCGGCATGGGCAACGACATCAACGTGCACGACCAGTGGGCGGTGGAGTCGATGGGCCGGATCCAGGACCGCACCCGCGAGCATCTGGGCCAATCCGACAAGGCGATCATCCAATATCGCCGGCTGCTGCGCGAGCAGATCGAGAAGGTCGCGAGCGGCGAGCCGCCGATGCTGTTCCTCGATGCCGCTGAGGCCCGCAGCGTGCAGGGCCCGGCGACGATGGACGGCATCGGTCCGACGCGCGGCTGGGAGACCTATTGGATGGAAGTCGACGTCCGCCGCCGCCGCAACGCCCCCTGGGCCCCGCCGGTGCCCGCGGATATCGTGCGGCGGGCCCCGCATCTGAGCGCGGCGGAGTAGCTCCTTTGCTCCGAGCTGCCGTAGGGTGGGCAAGGCCGGCGGAACGGCGCAGCGTGCCGTCCGACGGCCCGCCCACCATTCACGCGCACCGTCGCGGCGGTGGGCGCGTCGCGTTCGCAGTGTCCACTGGCGCAACAGCGGAGGCAGCGCCGCGAACGCGCCTTTGCCCGTCCTACGATTCGAGGAGCCATCGTTGAGTTTCGTCGACAAGCATCAGTTGTGGAGCGTCGAGCAGGCCGAGGCCGCAATGCGCATGCGCCGCCTCGCCGAGGAGCACGGCCTCACCACCATCCGCTTCTCGTTCCCGGACCAGCATGGCATCCTGCGCGGCAAGACACTCACTGTCGATGCTGCTTTGTCCTCGCTCGAGGATGGCTGCTCGATCACGACGACCCTGCTCGCCAAGGACACCTCGCATCGCACCGTGTTTCCGGTGTTCACCGCCGGCGGCGGCTTCGGCATGGCCGAGATGCAGGGCGGTAGCGATGCACTGATGGTCGCCGATCCGACCACGTTCCGCGTCCTGCCCTGGGCGTCCGGCACCGGCTGGGTGCTGTGTGATCTGTACTTCGCCAACGGTGCGCCGGTCCCGTTCGCCACGCGCAATCTCTATCGATCGGTATTGGCGACGCTCGAGCAGCGTGGCTATCAGTTCATGGCCGGCCTCGAGGTCGAGTGCCACATCTTCAAGGTCGAGGATCCCAGGCTCGCGCCCGGTGATGCCGGCTCGCCCGGTCAGCCCGGCGTGCCGCCGACGGTCAGCCTGCTGACCCAGGGCTATCAATATCTCACCGAGCAGCGCTTCGATCAGATGGAGCCGGCGCTCGAGATCATCCGTGCGAACCTCGTCGCGCTGGGCCTGCCGTTGCGCTCGATCGAGCTCGAATACGGGCCGAGCCAGTGCGAATTCGTGCTGCAGCCCGGGATCGGCCTGGCGCCTGCAGATACGATGGTGCTGTTCCGCAGCGCCGTGAAGCAGATTTGCCAGCGCCACGGCTATCACGCCACCTTCATGTGCCGGCCGCGCATCCCCAACGTGATGTCGTCGGGCTGGCATCTGCACCAGTCGCTGGTGGCGCGCGACGGCAGCAACGCCTTCATGACGGAGGATGCCGAAGGTCTGTCCGCGCTCGGCCGCCACTACATGGCGGGTCTGCTCGCGCATGCGCGCGCCTCCGCGCTGTTTTCGACGCCGACGATCAACGGCTACCGGCGCTACCGCGCCTATTCGCTGGCGCCGGACCGCGCGATCTGGGGCCGCGACAACAGAGGCGTCATGATCCGCGTGCTCGGCGGCCCCGGCGATCGCGCCACCCGGCTGGAGAACCGCATCGGCGAGCCGGCCGCCAATCCCTATCTCTACATGGCCTCGCAGATATCAGCCGGCCTCGACGGCATCGACCGCAAGCTCGATCCGGGACCGTCGGCGGATGTGCCCTATGAGACCAAGGCGAGCCTGCTGCCGAAGTCGCTGGGCGAGGCGGTCGACGTGTTGAAGCAGGACGCGTTCTTCCGGCAAGCCTTCGGCGCCACCTTCATCGACTACTACACCTTCCTCAAGACCGCCGAGATCGAGCGCTTCCAGGCGGAAGTCTCCGACTGGGAGCAGCGCGAATATTTCGAGCTGTTCTGAGAAATTTGGTTCAGACCAAGGGGGCGGCGGCAGGACCAGCTATCGCAACCGCTGCCGGCCGCTGCGGTTTGCAGCAATGAGAACTCCGCATGGATTGGCCAACTATCCAGATTATCAAGAGTTTGTTGCACGGATTCATTTTTGGCTTCGTCTGCGCTCTGCCGTTCATCGGAATTCGGCGCAGCATCGCCCGTGTTGGCGCGTGCATTGTAGTGCCGCTCGCCATTAACTGGTGGGTCTGGTGGGCACTCCGCGATCCTGTGCTATTTCGAGTGACTGGAAGTGAGATCGCGATTATCGTTGGCGGGCTTCTTGCCGCGCAAATGAGACATCTCATTCGTCTTGCGAGAAGGAGCTAGACGGATAGGTCGTGCAGCCGAGATGTGTGTCTCGGCGCGAAAATGGCGCAGCCCCTCACACGCTGCGCGTCAGCCCGCCGTCGACGCGGATGTTCTGGCCGGTGATGTAGGCGGCACCCTCGGAGGCCAGGAAGGCGATGGTCGCGGCGATCTCCTCGGACTTGCCGTAGCGGCCCATCGGCACCGTCTTGCGGCGCTCCTCCGTCGCCGGCAGGCTGTCGATCCAGCCCGGCAGCACGTTGTTCATGCGGATGTTGTCGGCCGCGTAGGTGTCGGTGAAGATCTTGGTGAAGGATGCGAGCCCGGCGCGGAACACCGCCGAGGTCGGGAACATCGAAGACGGTTCGAAGGTCCAGGCGGTCGAGATGTTGATGATCGCGCCGCCCTTATGCGCCTGCATGATCGGCGTCACCAGGCGTGTCGGGCGGATGACGTTCAGCAGATAGGTATCGAGGCCCGTGTGCCACTGCTCGTCGGTCAGCTCCAGGATCGGCGCTCGCGGGCCGTGGCCGGCGCTGTTGACGAGCACATCGATGCGGCCCCAGCGGTCCATCGCGCCGTCGACGAGGCGTTTCAGATCGTCGCTGGACGTGTTGGAGCCGGTGATGCCGAGGCCGCCGAGCTCGGCCGCCAGCGCCTCGCCCTTGCCCGACGACGACAGGATCGCGACGTGGAATCCATCAGCGGCAAGCCGGCGCGCGGCCGCTGCGCCCATGCCGCTGCCGCCCGCGGTGACCAGTGCGACACGTTGTGTGGCCATGACGATGACTCCTGCCTTTCACGGATGACGACGGCGATCATGTAGCGCCGTTCTCCCGGTGGCGTCGAGCAAAACACAGGAACGCGCCGGTCGCCATGACGGCGAGCGACAGATCATCAACAAGCCGTATCGGCACCGATCTGATCCGGCGCGTTGCTTGACCGGCGGCTGCAACGCGCCGAAAATCGGAAACAGGCCGGTGCAACGGGAACGCGCCACCGCGTGGATCCGTTGAGACCGGACAGCAGGGAGGCACGATGCGCCACGTGACGACGCAGACACCGGCCGATACGCCGGCCGTTCAGGTTCGCGGCGCGTCGCGCGAGCCCGGCGTGGTCGCGGCGAGCGTCTATGCCGATGGCCGCCGCGTCGCAGACATCGCCATCGAAGAGGCCGGCGCCTGGAGCAGGCGGCCGGGCCATGTGGTGTGGATCGGGCTGCATGAGCCTGATGCTGCGCTGCTGCAGCGCGTCGCGGATCAGTTCGGGCTGCACGAGCTCGCGATTGAGGATGCGTCGAAGGCACATCAGCAGCCCAAGGTCGAGCGCTACGGCGACGCGCTGTTCGTCGTCGCCCGCACCGCGCAGCTCGTCAAGGAGCACATCGTGTTCGGCGAGACCCACATCTTTGTCGGCCCCGGCTTCGTGGTCTCGGTGCGCCACGGCGCCTCGACCTCCTATGGCGCGGTGCGCGAGCGCTGCGAGAGCTGTCCGGGCTCGCTCGCCAAGGGCGAGGACTACATCCTCTATGCGATCCTCGATTTCATCGTCGACAATTACCGGCCGGTGACCGAGAGCATCATGGCCGAGGTCGAGACCCTGGAGGAGGTCGTGCTGCAGCGGCCGCTCGCGCGCCACGAGGTCGACCTTCTGTATCGCCTGCGGCGCGACCTGCTGCGGCTGCGCCGCGCCGTCGGCCCCGTGGTCGACGTCTGCAAGCGGCTCGAGCATGTCGACAACGTCGCGATCGACGCCGAGATGGCGCCGTTGTTTCGCGACGTCCTCGACCACGCCAAGCGCGCCGAGGAGGATGCGGATTCCTTGCGCGAGATCCTCGCCTTCGTGTTCGAGGCCAGCATGATGGCCGGCCAGGCGCAGCAGACCGACATCGCCCGTCGGCTCACGGCCTGGGCCGCGATCCTCGCGGTGCCGACGGCCGTCGCCGGCATCTACGGCATGAACTTCGAGCACATGCCGGAGCTGAAATGGCAATACGGCTACTACGCCGTGCTGGGCTTCATCGCCACCGTGTGCAGCGTGCTGTACTGGCAGTTCCACCGGCGCGGATGGCTGTGAGGGGAGGGGCCGTCGGTCCCTGCTCGCGAAGCGGGTTCAGCCACTTGCGAGCGGCGCGAAGGCGTTGCTCCAAATCCCCTGCGCCCAAGCGAGGCGCGGTGCCAGGGCGCTGAGTGCGGTGGCGCCGCGACCGCCGGGCACGACGTGGCGCGTGTGGCATCGAGATCGGTTGCCGTTGAGGAGGCAAGGGGTGCCATGGCGCAGCGGTCACGCCGCGGCGGATCGCCCCTGGTGCGCGGACCACCACGCGGCGATCGCGTCCGTCAGTTCGTCCCAGATCGCGGTCGGCAGGTCGGGCACGGCGACGCGCACGCTGTAGCGATCCGTGGTGGCGTCGTGAAACCATTCCGTCGCAGCGAAATCGAAGCCGAAGCTGCCGGCGTGGCGGATCGGCAGCCCGGCGCGCCGGAGATCGTCGCTCATGGCGGTTGCGGCTTGCCGCGCGGTGGCCTCGTCGAGCGGCGCGCGCCCGGCGAGCGTGACGTAGAGCCCGTGCGCGAAGTCGAGCTCCGCGGTCAGGCCGTGCAGCGCGGTCGCGAATTGACGCCGCGCGCGCCGGCTGTTGCGCAGGATGGCGGCGACGCGCCGCGCGGTCAGTTCGCGATAGGCGGGCAGGCCGACATAAGGCGGGAAATGCGCCGGCAGCGCCGCGCCGCCGAGCAGCCTGACGGCGTTGCGGGTCTCGTCCGGCAGCGTCTGAAGCACAACGCGGCCCGCGGCGGCGGCCTTGCTCCAATCGATGAAGGCGACCGAGCCGAGCCGGCCGTATTCGGCGCCGAGCGAGTCGAGCTTGGTGTGGCTGCGCACCATCACGACCGGCACGTCCCAGCGTCGCGCCCAGGCCAGCACGCGGCGAACGCGGCCGGAGCCGTTGGCAAAGCAGGTGGTGTCGAAGATCAGGAGATCGATCACTGGGCGGTCGCAATTCAGTACGGCTTCGAAGCGCGGCGCGGTCGCGCTGGAATCGATCAGCAGCAGCCGCGGCGCGGGCGAGGGCTGCGCCAGCGCGGCGGCAAGGTCACGGGTCAGCGTCACCGGGCGCAGATGCCGCGCATGCGCCGCGACCAGCTCCTGCGTCTCGCCATAGGAGCCCGGCAGCATCAGCAGGTCCGCCGTACCGAGAACGGGCCGCGTCGCCAGCAGCAGTGCCGCGATCGCCGCCATGCCGGAGATGGTGTAGATGGTGTCATGACGGCTTTCGCCCGCTGCATAGAACGACGGCCCGCGCACGTCGAGATCGGCGCGCTGATAGTCGTAGCTGAAGGCGAACGGTCCGGCGCGATGATCGTCCGCATCCGCCCAGGCCGTCTCGGTCGCGGTCCAGTCGCTGAGTGCGTGCTCGGCCTTCAGCGCGGCCGTGAGCTGAAACTTGCGCCGGACGACCTCCATCACGGAGCGCGGCGCCGGCAGCGCATGCGGTCTCCGCAGGCAGCAATTCAGGAGCTGCAGCTCCTGATGCTTGCGGGCGAGATAGGCTTCGATCGTCTCCATCGGGCTCTTCATGGGTGATGCTGGCGGCCGGGATGCAACGCGCAGGGATTGCGATGGGTCCAACGGAGTGCGGCAATGCCGCGCGGTTTGCTGTAGTCTGGCCGGACAAGGAGGAGATGAATGGGCAGGGAACTCGAAGGCAAGGTGGCGGCGGTCACCGGGGCGGCGTCGGGTATCGGCCTCGCCAGCAGCGCGGCGATGCTGGCCGCCGGCGCGCGCGTCGTCATGATCGACCGAGATGCCGCGGCGCTGGCGAGCCTGCGCGAGCGGCACGGCGAGGCCGTGATCCCCGTGGTGATCGACCTGCTCGATCCCACGGATTGCGCCACCCTGCTGCCGCGCGTCCTCGATGCGGCCGGCCGGCTCGACATCCTTCACGCCAATGCCGGCAGCTATCTCGGCGGCGATCTCGTCGACGCCAGGACCGACGCGATCGACCGCATGCTGAACCTCAACGTCAACGTCGTCATGAAGAACGTGCGCGACGTGCTCCCGCACATGATCGCGCGCGGCTCGGGCGACATCATCGTCACCAGCTCGCTCGCCGCCCATTACCCGACGCCGTGGGAGCCGGTCTATGCGTCGTCGAAATGGGCGATCGACTGCTTCGTGCAGACGGTGCGCCGCCAGGTGTTCAAGCACGGCATCCGCGTCGGCGCGATCTCGCCAGGCCCGGTGATCACCGCGCTGATCGCCGACTGGCCGGCCGAGAAGCTGAAGGAGGCGCGCGAGTCCGGCAGCCTGCTGGAGCCCTCAGAGGTCGCCGAGGTGATCATGTTCATGCTGACCCGTCCGCGCGGCATGACCATCCGCGACGTCGTGATGCTGCCGACGAATTTTGATCTGTAGGGGCATCCAAATTTCATGAGCTGGAATCGGCCCCAAGTCATCGCCGCGCGCCAGGATATCCTTCGAGTGGCGCGGGATGTCCTGTCCGGCGCCGTGTCTCCGATCGAGGGTGCGCGAGCCATCGCAAGGCTTCGCTTCACCGCGCGGCTCGAGACCGATGTCGACATTCTTCCCCTGGTTGGAATCGACTCCGAAACGGACGCGCTCCCGCTTGGCCGCGATCGCGAGCACTGGCAGGCGCAAGCGCTGATCGACCTGCAGGGGGCGATCGATAACGCGCAGCGCTGGGCGCGCGACGTGGCAGACGGCCGTTGCCGAAGCCTTCTGGCGCGCTCGGACAGTCTGTTGCGCTGGCCGGGTTGACGGCGTTCCAGGCTGCCGCCTTCACAGCGTCCGCGTATGACGATGAGTCCGGGAAACTACGGGGGTCGAATTAAGCGCAACCTTAATCATAAGGAACCTAGCGTGAGCCCGCGCAATCCGGGGGCAATAATGAAGATCGGCCGACTTTTCGCAATTTCCATGCTGTCGGTGACGGCTTTGGCCGTCCTGCCTGCTGCTCAAGTCGTGATCGAGCAGGTCAGGGCTGTCAGCCACAAGGCCGAGGCGATCAAGACGGTCGAGGCGTTCGGCGCCGTGCTGCTCTACGCGCAGGACGTGGTCGGCCATCGCGCCCCCTACATCACGCCGATCTTCCAGGATACTCCCGCCACGCCCGCGCAGCTCGAAGGCGTGCGCAAGATCAGGCAGTCCGCCGACGCATCCTTCGCCAGGGCGCGCGCGCAGCTGGCGAACGTCTCCAACGGCGAGGCGATCACGCGCAGCCTGGACCAGGCCTCTTCCAAGCTGAACGAGATCCTCGCCAAGGTGGACCCCGCGCTGACCGCGCCGCTGACCGCGCGCGATCCGGCCGTCATCAAGAGCTTTCTCCCCGGGGTCACCCAGGTCGCCCTGGCAATCGAGCCGATCCTGAACCAGCTGCAGAACCGCATCGCCAATGCCGACGCGTCGCTGACGACGCTGCTCGACGTCGCCCGCACCGCGCAGGACCTGCGCGTGACCGCCGGTGGTCGTGCCGCCGCGCTGTCGCCGGCGCTCAGCGCCCGCCGCGCCGTGGCACCGGCCGAGAAGGCGGCGATGGACCGCGCCCAGGGCCGCACCGAGGCCGACCGCGAGCGCCTGGACGCCGGCATCGACCAGCTCGGCAATCCGGAGCGGCTGCTCACGGCGTTCAAGGAGGCCCGTGACGCCTATTTCGGGCGCGCCGTTCCGATCGTCGACAAGGACATCGCAGCCGGGCTCGGCGATCTCAACTACACACTCACCGCCGACAGCCTGGCCGAGGCGGTCGTCCCGGCCGTGCAGAAGTTCTTCGTCGTGCGCGACGCCGCGATCGCCGAGGCCCGCGAACGCGCCGTCGCGGCGCGCGATGCAGCCTATCTGATGCTCGCGCTGGCGACGGCGGTGGTCGCGGCCCTCGCCGGCATTCTCGTGTTCGTCACCATGCTGCTGCGCCGCCGCGTGATCAACCCGATCGTGAACCTGACCGGCCTGATCGGCGAGATGGCGGCCGGCCACGACGACGTGGCGATCCCGACGATCAATCGCGACGACGAGATCGCCGCGATGACCGGCTCGCTGCAGACCTTCAAGGAGGCGCTGCTGGAGAAGAAGCGCGCCGAGCAGGCGGCCGCGGCCGACGCGCAGGCCAAGATCGAGCGCGGCCAGCGTGTCGAGCGCTTCACCCGCGAGTTCGAGATGGCGATCGGCGAGGTCGTCGGCGTCGTGTCATCAGCGTCGGCCGATCTGGAGCGCTCCGCCGCCACGCTGACGACGACCGCCGGCCGCTCGCTGGAGCTCGCCACCGTAGTGACCTCGGCCTCCGAGGAGGCCTCGACCAACGTGCATTCGGTCGCCGCGGCCGCCGAGGAGATGAGCTCGTCGGTCAACGAGATCAGCCGCCAGGTGCAGGACTCCGCGCGCATCGCCAACGAGGCGCTGGCGCAGGCGCGCAAGACCAACGACAACGTCGCGGAGCTTGCCAAGGCGGCGGCGCGGATCGGCGACGTCGTCGAGCTGATCAACGCGATCGCCGGCCAGACCAATCTGCTCGCGCTCAACGCCACCATCGAGGCCGCCCGCGCCGGCGAGGCCGGCCGCGGCTTCGCGGTGGTCGCCTCCGAGGTCAAGGCGCTGGCCGAGCAGACCGCCAAGGCCACCGGCGAGATCGGCCAGCAGATCGGCGGCATCCAGGCGGCGACCCAGGAGTCGGTCGGCTCGATCAAGGAGATCGGCGAGACCATCGCCCGGATGTCGGAGATCGCGTC
Organism: Bradyrhizobium sp. SZCCHNS3052; assembly: GCF_032484495.1. Lineage (NCBI taxonomy): Bacteria > Pseudomonadati > Pseudomonadota > Alphaproteobacteria > Hyphomicrobiales > Nitrobacteraceae > Bradyrhizobium > Bradyrhizobium sp. SZCCHNS3052. Next base: position 164,059 of record NZ_JAUETB010000012.1, read on the forward strand.
CGCCATCGCCTCGGCCGTCGAGGAGCAGAGCTCGGCGACGCGCGAGATCTCGCGCAACGTCCAGCAGGCGGCGCACGGCACGCAGCAGGTGTCGGCGAACATCGCCAGCGTCCGGCATGGCGCCGACGAGACCGGCTCGGCCTCCTCGCAGGTGCTGTCCGCCGCGAAGTCGCTGTCCGGCCAGAGCAGCCGCCTCCGCGACGAGGTCAGCCGCTTCCTCGACTCGGTGCGCGCGGCGTGAGGGTGCATTATGCGTGGCCTCGACGAGGGCCGCGCATCGCCACCCGATCGCAGCAGCTATAGCCCGCATGAGCGCAAGCGACATGCGGGGCCAGCCCCCTCAGATATCGGTGCCGCTCATCCGGGCTACAGCTACTCAGATCTGCGCTGCTGCCGATGCTCCGCGATCGGACCGATCGCGCCCTTTGTTCTTCTCGGCTGCCCCGCTCTCCCGCGAACGCGGGAATCCATAACCCCAGGCGGATGTTAGCTTGCGAGACACGTTCAACTGAAGTGGACCCCACGCACGGGACCATGGATCGCCGAAAATTAAGGTGTGATCGCGCCTGCCCTGTCGTTCAAATCAAGCAGCTTCCTGCTGCTGCGTCTGGGCCTGCTGTGGGTATGTGGGCAACGCGTTTGCGTTGTCCAAGCGAAGCGGCATATCCACAGTCTGGGCCGCCTCGATCACATCCATGCCGGCGCGCCATGCCGCCATGGGAAACTGATTGTTCATCGCCTGGTGCGGGCGGCGATGATTATAAAAGGTCATCCATGAGCCGATGCCGTCTCGCGCTTCGCGCCCGTCAGCATAGGCTTTCAGATGCACTTCCTCATACTTGATCGAGCGCCACAATCGTTCGATGAAGATGTTGTCCATGAAACGGCCGCGTCCGTCCATCGAAATCGCAATGCCTGCAGCCTCCAGCCTGCCGGTGAAGGCTGAGCTGGTGAACTGCGCGCCCTGATCGGTGTTGAAGATCTTAGGCCGGCCGTGACGCGCCATCGCCTCGTCGAGCGCAGCGATGCAAAAGCCCGTATTCATCGTGTTCGACAAGCGCCACGCCAGCACCGCCCGGGTGGCCCAGTCGATGATCGCCACCAGATACAGGAACCCCTGCGCCATCGGAATGTAGGTGATGTCGGCCGCCCAGACGTGATTGGGCATCGGTGATGCTGACGCCGCGCAGCAGATAGGGATGGATCTTGTGGCCGGAGGCGGCCTTGCTGGTGCCGGGGCGCGGGACCAGCGCCAGTACCGTTAACGGACCGCCGGACAATGGTTGAAGTTTCCGATACAGGTGCTCTTTGAGTTTTGCTTCCAACCCTCTCCCTTTGAGGGGTTTCCAAGACATGTCTTGCAAGAAGTGGTCGACGTAGCGCCCTTGCAACCTAAGTTTTTGTAGCAGGTGCCCGCATGGACGGTCCAAGGAATGAAAACAATCGCGACTATTGCGGCGGCGGTGCAGATATTTCTCATCGTTTTTTCCCATTTGAAGCGGTGATGGTCTCGATCGAGCCGATAAGCGAAGGGCTCGACCAGCATTTCAGTCGTCAAAGCGGGCACGGCATTGGTAGCTACCAATGCTAACGCTGGAGACTTAAACTGACATCGGGGTCGCACCCCGTTTTCGCATTGGGAGAATCCCCCATGGGCCGCCCAGCTTCGCACGCGTCAACTTGCCGGACGCAGACGGGCATGGATCAAGGCGCCGGTGCGCCGTAAGGGTCGCCGAGCAGCACGCTGCGGATCGCCACCAGAAGGTCTTCTGTCATCTCCTGCTTGGCGACGTAGTCGTCGGTGCCGGATTCGAAAGCGCGGCGGACGTATTGCGGCGAATCATGCCTGCTCAATCCAGGTAGCGGCAGACGAACAAAGCGCGCGCGAACGTCTCTCACCAGATCCAAACCATTGCTATCGCCAAGGAACAGATCGACGATCCCTAGATCGGGTTTCGTGGCCGCGATGGCCACGAGCGCATCCCGTTGGGTGGCCGCCAAGGCACATACGACAAGACCGGGCTCAGCATTGATCAGCGCGGTCAGCCTGCGCCGCATCAGGGGTGACTGTCCACAATGAGCAGACGCCGCGTGCGCCGTGCTGATTGCGCAGTCCGCTTTAGCACCATGGCCCAGACCGCGTGTTCGGCCGTCGCGCTTGCCGGAGAGGGGCTGTGCCTGCTTGGTCGAGAAGTCATCGGCGGCATGGCAGACGTGTATGACACTAGCCGCGCACTTGGGCGAACTTTATGACTCAACCCAATCGGCCGATTGTAACCCATTGAGCCGCGCGTTGGGCGAGTTCAGCAGCCGATTCGATCGCCAGCTTATTCTTGATGTGCTCAAGATGGGATTCTACCGTTTTGACGCTGCGGTTCAGTAGACCAGCGATCTGCCGCGTGGTTCGGCCCTGACCAACGAGCCGAAATACCTGCAATTCCCGATCGCTCAGCGTGCGCACCGGCGAGGCGGTCTCGAGCGGTCGCGCGCCGACGCATCGTTCAGCCAGCCGCCGCTGCAGAGCCTCGCTCATGTAGGTCTCGCCTGCAAGCACCCGACGAATGGCAGCGATCACGGTCGATTCGAGCTGTTGTTTGGTGACATAGCCGAGGGCGCCGGCGCAAAGCGCGCGCTCGGCGAACACCTCTTCGTCGTACATCGAAAGCACCAGCGAGCGAACGCCGGGATGACGCGCTTTGATTTCCTTGACGAGATCTAGGCCGTCCTCGTCGCCGAGAGCAAGGTCTACGATCACCAGATCAGGGCGACTGATCGCGATGGTCTTGAGCGCGGCCACGCGCGTACCGACCGCGCCGTGAACGGCGAGGCCGTTTTCCGCCTCGATGAGGGCGATCAACCCGCGGCACAGCACGGGATGATCGTCGACGACAAGCAGCCTCTTCCGCACCGCGTCCGCGGCTTCAGCCAGGCAAGTGGGCATCGCCGATACTTTCCTGCCGTTCGTAATTCGATAACAGCGGAAACGCGCACGCAACCATGACGCCGCGACGGGCCTGCGGCTCCACAGTAAGAGAACCGCCGATCGCCCGCGCGCGGTAGTCCATGGTATAAAGCCCGATGCCGTCATGATCGCGCCATTTTTCGGGAAGCCCGACACCGTTGTCCCGGATGCTCAATAGTCCCGAGCCTGCAGTGCACGCCAGACGGATCTCGATTTCGTCGGCTCGGCCGTGGCTGACCGCATTGCGGACGGCTTCTTGGGCGATACGCACGAGGTGGCTCGTGGTTTCGCGGCCAAGATCGGGACAAGGGTTATCTTCCACAAACGCACAAAAGGCGCCATGAGCGGCGCTGACGTTGCGGGCGAGGCTCTCAAGGGAGCCGACAAGATCCGCGCTATTCAGACCGATCGAGCTGAGCCCACGAGCGAGGTCACGCGCCTCGCCGATGGTCTCGTTCAGCAATCGTACGAGTTCGGCCGCGGCCGCGGCGGGACCCGGTTGGCCGCTCGCCGCCAAACTTCGCCACAGCGCCGCAGCTAGCGCCGCTAAGCCGGCGAGCGATTGGCAGAGCCCGTCGTGGAGTTCACGCCCAATGCGCTGTCTCTCGCGAGAGGCAATCGCAAGAATTTCACGTTCAAGAATTTCTTGTTGCCCAATATCGCGAGTTATGGCTTCGATCTGCTCCCGTTGCATCGAAGACCAGCCAGGTTTTCTCGTGACTAAGATACACCCTTAGGATGTATCAGTAGTATGATCGAGTCAACTTCAAAGATCGATTTAAACCGCATAACTTTATGTACATTAAAGCTACGCGCCGCACCGTTGTAATTGTCGATCGGCAGGGCGTCGATGAAGCTCATCGCGTCGACGGAGAACACCGCGCCGCCATTCGCCGTCTTTCCCGACGCTAGCATGAGTCAGTGGACGCTGAGCCTTGCAGCTTCCATACGCATGAAATGTGGACGTGAGGTGAAGGTCTCACAGGCGTTGAATAGCGGGCAGCGGGTTTATCCTCATTCATGATTGATCGCCTCGGCAACTCTGTTGAGGCAATCTCATGACAGGCAAGATCAAACCAATCTCGATCTGTCTCGCGGGCGCCCGACCGCAAGGTACGACCGCCGTGCTTCCACGTCAGTTGCGCGAAACGGAAATGCAACGCCAGCGGTCGCCACGCCTCCATTAGACGTCCGTGTAGCAGCCAGTCCCCCGGCTTCCGTCGGGTTTGGTGAAGTGCGTGCGTGCATTCACGACACCGATGTCTCCAAGGACCCTGATCTGGATGTCGCTGCCGGAAATCTCGGTGACCGGCGACTTCCGGGCGACTTGCCGCAGGAAGCCGGCGCGGTCGAGGACGGTCCCGTCCGGGGATTACGGTGACGCTGGGATTACGGTGACGCTGCACCAAACAAAGCCCCCTCCGCCGCCCGTATCCCAGCTCTGCTGAAACTGCCCGTCGTGCCACTCTGCCGCACCCATTCCCCTTGTGCCGTCGGGCAAATCACCTGCACATTTCCGGCCGTCCCGTGCTCATCGAAGAGGGGCGTTCGCGAGTCGTCACGAGCGTTGGGTGTGGGATGCGATGGCCGGGTCGGAGTTGCAGCGCGCATTCGCGAGCGGACGAACAACTTCGATACGGACGGTGAAGTCGCGTGGTCCTGGCCTCCCGATGCTGAGGTCAAGCTCGCTGATGTGCGTCAGTGCATCGCGGGTGATGGGGGCAACAAAGCCCGGTCCCCAGGGAGAGCGCGTATAAATCGTAAGCCCATTGCGCAGGGAGGGCCGGGTGTGTTCGGCCAGACCTGTGGTACCTGCCGCCTGCATTTTTTTCCGCAGGCGGGCCACGGGCGCGGCCAGCGCCCGGCCTTCCCTGCGCCCTCGATTTCCGGAGAGGGCGGTGCTGCAGCAGAGCTCGGACGCAAATTGCGCCGCGAGGCCGATGACGCGCATCTGCGCGTGGCAAGTGGTCCCGAGGCGTCGCCGAAGATCATGTAGGGGGAAGAATGCCCTGGTGCTGCCGGACAGGATTGAACTGTCGACCTCTCCCTTACCAAGGGAGTGCTCTACCACTGAGCTACGGCAGCAAAGGGACTGGCGGGGACCGGCCCGAAAGCCGCGACCGAACGCGGGCGGTTCTTGCCACAAGGTCCCCGCCTGCGCAAGCGCGGCTCGCCTGGTTTTCCGGGAAAGACGTCCGCGTGATGCATCGAAAGGGAGCGAAAGACCTTCGAATCGGAGTGAAATCGCCCGTTCGCGGCGGATTCTCGCGGTTTGCCGCTCGAGGTGCCCAACTGGCCGCAGCCGCGGCGGCAACTCCCCATCCGGGCAGGCGACGGCCGGCCGGGCGGAACCTAGCGTCTGCGTCGCCAACGCCTCTTGGCTTTCGCACCTGCGGCCCCAATTGTGCCTCTGGTATGGGGTGACCGGGGGAAGGGATGACGGATAAGACCGGGAAGGCGGCGCCGAAGGGTGCGCGCGAGGAGCGGCTGAAGCAGGCGCTGCGCGAGAACCTGAAGCGGCGCAAGGCGCAGAGCCGCGAGCGCAGCCAGGCGGTGACGGTCGAGAAGGACGGCTTGGACGAGGCCGCTGCCGACGGCCGGGACGATTCGAAGCATTGAGCAGATGGCAGGCGGGGTGGGCGTGATGGCAGCGGATGAAGGGATGACGGCGGATGCGGCGGCACAACGGGCGGAGCTCGCGAAGACGCTGCCGCGCTTCGACCAGACTTTTCCGGAGCTGACGCCCCAGGAGATCGCGCGCCTGCGCGGCTTCGGCGAGATCCAGACCTATCGTGACGGCGAGCTGCTGTTCGAGACCGGCAAGCCCGGCCCCGGCATGTTCGTCATCCTCAAAGGCCATGTCGCGATCACCCAGCGTGACGGCCTCGGTCACGTCACCCCGGTGATCGACCAGGGGCCAGGGCAGTTTCTGGCCGAGATCGCCCAGCTCTCCGGCCGCGTCGCGCTGGTCGATGGCCATGCCGAGGGCGACGTCGAGGTCATCCTGATTCGCCCCGAACGGTTGCGCGCGCTGTTGATCGCCGAGGCCGAGCTCGGTGAGCGCATCATGCGGGCGCTGATCCTGCGCCGTGTGAATCTCATTCAGGGCGGCGCCGGCGGCCCGGTCATGATCGGGCCGCCGCAATCGGCGGCGATCGCGCGGCTGCAGAGCTTCCTCACCCGCAACGGCTTTCCGCACCATCTGCTCGATCCCGCCGTCGATCACGACGCCGCCGACCTGATCGCGCGCTATTCGCCGACCCCGGCCGAGCTGCCGCTGGTGGTGGTGTCCGACGGCAGCGTGCTGCGCAATCCCAGCGAGACCGAGCTGGCGCGTGCCGTCGGGATGATCGGCGGGCCGCGCGGCGAGAAGATCTACGATGTCGCGGTCGTCGGCTGCGGGCCGGCGGGCCTTGCCACGGCGGTGTATGGCGCCTCCGAAGGTCTTTCCGTCGCGGTGCTGGACTCGCGTGCGTTCGGCGGCCAGGCCGGCGCCAGCGCGCGCATCGAGAACTATTTCGGCTTCCCGACCGGCATCACCGGCCTCGCGCTGACCGCGCGCGCCTTCAACCAGGCGCAGAAGTTCGGCGCCGAGATCATGATCCCGGTGTCGGTCAATGCGCTCGACTGCGAGCGCAAGGCCGGCGCCTTCGTGCTGGCGCTCGAGGGCGGCGACGAGGTGCGGGCGCGCTCGGTGGTGGTCGCCAGCGGCGCGCGCTATCGCCGGCCTGATCTTGCCCGGCTCAAGGAGTTCGAGGGGCGCGGCGTGTGGTACTGGGCCTCGCCGATCGAGGCGCGGCTGTGCGCGGGGCAGGAGGTCGCCCTCGTCGGCGGCGGCAATTCCGCGGGGCAGGCCGCGGTGTTTCTGTCGGGGCACGTCAAGAAGGTGCGGATGATCATCCGTGGCGGCGGGTTGGCCGCGTCGATGTCGCGCTATCTCATCGAGCGCATCGAGGCGACGCCGAACATCGAGCTGTTGTTCAACACCGAGGTCGTCGCGCTCGATGGCGGGGCCGACACCGGCCTCGAACGCATCACCTTGAAGAGCCGGCTGTCCGGCGAAGAGACGCCGGCCGACATCAGCAATCTGTTTCTGTTCGTCGGCGCCGATCCCGCCACCGGCTGGCTCGACGGCTGCGGCATCACGCTCGACCGTGCCGGCTTCGTCGTCACCGGCGCGCAGTCGGAGCAGAATGCCGGGCGGATGGTGTCGCCGCTCGAGACCTCGGTGCCCGGCGTCTATGCGGTCGGCGACGTCCGCTCCGGCTCGGTCAAGCGCGTCGGCGGTGCGATCGGCGAGGGGGCCCAGGTCGTCGCCGCGCTGCACGGGTTTCTGGCCGATGCGCTGGTCCCGCCGGTCTGATTCGCGCCTTTCCGCCGCGGGGGCCGTACCGTCAGGGGATGAATTCCCGGCGGCTGCGACCTGCCGTTGCGAACTCATCAAATCGCCGTAATGTCGGTCCTGTTGCGCCGACCTTAGCCCAATTTCCCGGCCAGCCCAGCAGGACCAGCATGGATCGCATTCGCATCGTCGGCGGCAACCCGCTTCACGGCATCATCCCGATTTCGGGCGCGAAGAACGCTGCGCTGCCGCTGATGATCGCGGGTCTTTTGACGCCGGAGACGCTGATCCTGGACAACGTCCCCCGCCTCGCCGACGTCGCGCAGCTGCAGCGCATCCTCGGCAATCACGGCGTGGACATCATGGCCGTCGGCAAGCGTCCCGGTGACGGCCAGTATCAGGGCCAGACGCTGCAGATCTCGGCGGCCAACATCATCGACACCACGGCGCCCTATGAACTGGTGTCGCGGATGCGCGCCAGCTTCTGGGTGATCGCGCCGCTGCTCGCGCGCATGCACGAGGCGCGGGTGTCGTTGCCGGGCGGCTGCGCCATCGGCACGCGGCCGGTCGACCTCCTGATCATGGCACTGGAAAAGCTCGGCGCCAGCATCGAGATCGATGCCGGCTATGTCGTCGCCAAGGCGCCGGGCGGCCTGCGCGGCGGCACGATCGATTTTCCCAAGGTCACCGTCGGCGGCACCCATGTCGCGGTCATGGCCGCGAGCCTCGCCAAGGGCGCGACCGTCATCACCAACGCCGCCTGCGAGCCGGAGATCACCGATCTCGCCGACTGCCTCAACAAGATGGGCGCGCGCATCACCGGCGCCGGCACGCCACGCATCGAGATCGAGGGCGTGGCGTCGCTGCACGGCGCGCGTCACACCGTGCTGCCCGACCGCATCGAGGCCGGCACCTATGCGATCGCCGCGGCGATGACCGGCGGCGATGTCCGGCTCGCCGGCGCGCGGCCGGAGCTGTTGCAGTCCGCGCTCGACGTGCTGACCGAGGCCGGCGCCGAGATCTCGAGCGACGCCGAGGGCATCCGTGTCGTCAGAAACGGCCACGGCATCCGCCCGGTGCAGGTGACGACCGCGCCGTTCCCCGGTTTTCCGACCGACCTGCAGGCCCAGCTGATGGCGCTGATGGTCTGCGCGCAGGGCGCCTCGGCAATCACCGAGACCATCTTCGAGAACCGATTCATGCATGTGCAGGAACTCGCACGGTTCGGCGCGCGTATCAGTCTCGACGGCGAGACCGCGCGGATCGAGGGCACCTCTCATTTGCGCGGCGCGCCCGTGATGGCGACCGATCTGCGCGCCTCGGTGTCGCTGGTCATTGCCGGGCTTGCTGCGGAAGGCGAAACCATGATCAATCGCGTCTACCATCTCGATCGCGGCTTCGAGCGGCTGGAGGACAAGCTGAAGGCCTGCGGCGCCACGATCGAGCGCATCCGCGAGTGAAGGCGCTGCCAAGAGGATGAGACCGTGACCGACCGGCTCAAACTGATCGCGCTCGATGCCGACGATCTCGCCGTCATCTCCGCCCATGTACAGGACGCGCGGGTGCAGGCGGCCGACATCATCTGGCGCCAGGCCGAGAAGCGGCTGGTGATCGGCATGAACCGGCTCGACTGGGATCAGGCGCTGCATGGCGAGAGCGAGCCGCGCCGGCTGCTCGCGGCGTTGCGGTTCGACCGGGTGCTGGCCTGCAAGTCGCGCCGCATCGACCTCGCCGCGCCCGCGGCCGTGCTGGAGCTGATCGGCATCGAATTCCATGCCGGCGCCGAGCCGCCCGCCGGCAGCGCGCTGCTGCTGTTCTCCCACGGCGGCGCATTACGGCTCGATGTCGAATGTCTGGAATGCGAGCTGACCGATCTTGGCGAGGACGATCTCGGCACCAGCGATATCGATGGCGGTCCGCCGCTGACCGGGTAGGCGCCGGTTCAAAGGGTTGACGGCCCCGCGCTGCCGCGCCATTGAGCAGGGGGTCGGGGGCAGCCACCCCTTCGGAAAGTGCCAGAGATGCCCATTCGCCTGTCCCGCGCCAGCACCGATTTCGACACTCAGTTTCGGCAGTTTCTCGCCGCCAAGCGCGAGACCTCCGCCGACGTCGAAGCCGCCGCCCGCGCCATCGTCGACGACGTCGCCCGGCGCGGCGATGCGGCGCTGCTCGAGGCGACGCGCAAGTTCGACCGGCTGGAGCTCGATGCCTCCTCGCTGCGCGTGACGGCCGCCGAGATCGAGGCCGCCTTCAAGGCCTGTGACGCCGCGACCTTGGATGCGCTGAAATTCGCCCGCGACCGCATCGAGGCCTTTCATCTCAAGCAGCTGCCGCAGGACCGGCGCTTCACCGACGAAGCCGGCGTCGAGCTCGGCTGGCGCTGGAGCGCGATCGAATCCGCCGGTCTTTATGTGCCCGGCGGCACCGCAGCCTATCCGTCCTCGGTGCTGATGAATGCCATTCCCGCCAAGGTCGCCGGCGTCGGCCGGCTCGTGATGGTGGTGCCGGCGCCGGACGGCAGGCTCAATCCGCTGGTGCTGGCCGCCGCCCATCTCGGCGGCGTCTCCGAGATCTACCGCGTCGGCGGCGCCCAGGCCGTGGCCGCGCTGGCGCATGGCACCGCGACGATCGCCCCGGTCGCCAAGATCGTCGGCCCGGGCAATGCCTATGTCGCGGCCGCCAAGCGGCTGGTGTTCGGCAAGGTCGGCATCGACATGATCGCCGGCCCCTCCGAGGTGCTGGTGATCGCCGACAACAGCGGCAATGCCGACTGGATCGCCGCCGATCTGCTCGCCCAGGCCGAGCATGACGCCAGCGCGCAATCGATCCTGATCACCGACAGCCGCCGCCTCGCCGATGATGTCGCCCGCGCCGTCGAGGGCCAGCTCAAGACCCTGCCGCGTACCGCGATCGCCGGCGCGTCGTGGGCCGATTTCGGCGCGATCATCGAGGTCGAGCATCTCGACCAGGCCGTGCCGCTGGCGGACGCCATCGCCGCCGAGCATCTGGAGATCATGACGGCCGACCCAGACGCGTTCGCGGCCCGTGTCCGCAATGCCGGCGCCATCTTCCTGGGCGCGCACACGCCGGAAGCGATCGGCGACTATGTCGGCGGCTCCAATCACGTGCTGCCGACCGCGCGCTCGGCGCGGTTCTCCTCAGGTCTCGGCGTGCTCGACTTCATGAAGCGCACGTCGCTGTTGAAATGCGGCCCCGAGCAGTTGCGCGCGCTGGGGCCAGCGGCGATGACACTGGGCAAGGCCGAGGGTCTCGACGCCCATTCACGCTCCGTGGGAATACGCCTCAATCTGCCATGACCCAGCACCCGCCAGGCGACGACCGGACCAATCGCATCGTGGCGGTGACGCTCGACGAGGAGTCGATCGGCCGCTCCGGTCCGGACATCGAGCATGAGCGGGCGATCGCGATCTACGACCTCGTCGAGGAGAACCTGTTCGCGCCCGAGGGCGCCGACGGCGCCGGTCCCTTCACCCTGCATCTCGGTATCACCGCCAACCGGCTGATGTTCGACATCCGCAAGGAGGACGGCACGCCGGTGGTGACGCATCTGTTGTCGCTGTCGCCGTTCCGGCGGATCGTGAAGGACTACTTCATGATCTGCGACAGCTACTACCAGGCGATCCGCACCGCGACCCCCGACAAGATCGAGGCCATCGACATGGGCCGGCGCGGCATCCACGACGAGGGCTCGCGCACCTTGCAGGAGCGGCTGAAGGGCAAGGTGCGGGTCGATTTCGAGACCTCGCGCCGGCTGTTCACTTTGATCACGGTGCTGCACTGGAAGGGCGAGGGCCAGTGATGCCGCGGGCCGCCACGCGCGCGTCCCAGCTTTCGGCCAAGGGCGCCTAGGCGCATGGCCGAGGGGCCGCCGCGCGCGCGCCAGCCGCAGGCGGTGCTGTTCGCCTGCGGCCAGAACAGCGTGCGCTCGCCGATGGCCGAGAGCCTGCTGCGCCAGATGTATCCGCAGGCGCTCTATGTCCGCTCCGCCGGCGTCAAGAAGGGTGAGCTCGACCCGTTCGCGGTGTCGGTGATGGCCGAGCTCGGCCAGGACATCTCGCAGCACAAGCCGACCACCTTCGAGGAGCTCGAGGATTGGGAGGGGCTGAATTTCGACCTCATCATCACCCTCTCGCCCGAGGCCCATCACAAGGCCCTGGAGCTGACCCGCACCATCGCCGCCGACGTCGAATACTGGCCGACGCCCGACCCGACCGGCACCGACGGCAATCGCGAGCAGAAGCTCGCGGCCTATCGCGAGGTCTGCGACGGGCTGTTCACGCGGATCCGCAAGCGTTTCGGCAAGCCCGGTCCGGCGGGCTTGTAGGTTCCCGGTTCCACCGCAGGTGTCATCGAACCGAAATACCAACGTCGTCCCCCGCTCAAATTCGCGCCGTAGAGCAGGCTCGTTGCAGCCTTGTCGCAGCCTTCGGGTTGTGGAATGGCAGCCCTTCCGATAGGTTCCGCGCGCACGCCCCGCCGCTTCCGAATCCCCCAGCGAAATCAGCATGCTCGGCCGTCCCAAAATCGTTCTTGCATCCGGCTCGCCGCGGCGTCTGGCGCTGCTCAACCAGGCCGGCATCGAGCCCGACGCGCTGCGCCCGGCCGACGTCGACGAGACGCCGAAGCGTGGCGAGCTGCCGCGCGCCTGCGCCAACCGGCTGGCCCGCGCCAAGGCCGATGCCGCGCTCAAATCCGTCCAGCTCGACGACGAGCTGCGCGGCGCCTTCATCATCTCCGCCGACACGGTGGTCGCGGTCGGCCGCCGCATCCTGCCGAAGGCCAATCTGGTCGACGAGGCCTCGCAGTGCCTGCGGCTGCTGTCCGGCCGCAACCATCGCGTCTACACCGCAATCACCCTGGTGACGCCGAAGGAGGCGTTCCGCCAGCGCCTGGTCGAGACCCGCGTCCGCTTCAAGCGGCTCAGCGAGGACGACATCCAGGCCTATATCGGCTCCGGCGAATGGCGGGGGAAGGCCGGCGGCTACGCCGTGCAGGGCATCGCCGGCTCGTTCGTGGTCAAGATGGTCGGCTCCTACACCAACGTCGTCGGCCTGCCGCTCTACGAGACCACGACGCTCCTCGCCGGCGAGGGGTTTCCGATCCGCTTCGGCTGGCTCAACACCGTCGGCGTCTGACGCCATCCTTGAGGAGGTGCATCGCGCGTCGCGGGCGCCTAGATAGCGGCCATGTCCCAAGAATCGACCCGTTCGACCAGCTCCCCATCCGCCGCCTCCGCCAAGCCCGCCGGCCGCTGTCCGATCTGCCGCCGGCCCGCAGCCGAGGCCGTCCGCCCATTCTGCTCGCCGCGCTGCCGCGACGTCGACCTGCATCGCTGGCTCAGCGGCTCCTATGTCATCCCGGCCACCGAGGGCGACGAGGACGACGTCGAATAGGGCCGTGTTTTCATGGCTTTGCCCCGGCGGAGCTGGCCGTCCGGCGGCGGCCCCGGGGCCTTCCGCGCAACTGCGAAAGGAATGTGAAAACTTCGCCTCAGGGCGGTAGACAGCGCCGCCTGCTCTGACTATAACCCGCCGGCTCGCCGGGCTTTTTTGCCCTTCACGAGACCTGCCCAGGTAGCTCAGTTGGTAGAGCATGCGACTGAAAATCGCAGTGTCGGTGGTTCGATTCCGCCCCTGGGCACCATCCCCCTTCCGGCCCCGTTCTTTTTCGTCCGCGATCGTTCGCCGATTGGCGAAAACCGTCCTGAAATCAGGCTCTTCGTGCTAGGATGGTGCTCGAAACGGTTCGCGACCGTTCGGGAGCATCCGGCGTTTTCGGGTACACTGTGGGTACACTGGGAAGGCCGGGTACACTGGAGCGTCGCTCGATCGCGGGGGGCCTTCCCATGGATGAGCTTAGCGACACCAAACTCCGCAATGCCTCCCCAGCGGAAAAGGAATACGCGCTTGCCGACGGCCAGGGCCTCAGCCTCGTGGTCCGGCCCAATGGGACCAAGCTCTGGCTCTACCGCTATCGCTACGCCGGTAGGCGCAAGAACATGTCGTTTGGGACCTTTCCCGGCGTCGGGCTGAAGGCCGCGCGCGACAAGCGCCACGAAGCCGAAAAGCTGCTTGACCAGGGGCAGGACCCAGTCGCTGTGCGGGAGGCGAGGCGCCGCGAAGACGACAAGCTCAAGCACACCTTTCGGGCGGTCGGCGAGGAATGGGCAACCACAAAGCTAGAGAAAGAGAACAAGGCCAAGGCGACGATCAAGCGCGAGCGATGGAATCTCGATCAGCTCAATCGCGAGATTGGCGACCGGCCGCTCTGTGAGATTGGCCCGCCCGAGCTGCTGACCGCTTTGCGCCGCGTCGAAGCTCGCGGCCGGTTCTACACCGTCGGGCGCCTACGATCGACGGCCTCGCGGGTATTCCAGTTTGGAGTTGGCGCCGCCTATTGTGAGAGCGACCCAACCCGCGACTTGAAACACGCTCTGACCAAGGCACCCAAAGGCAACCCGCGCCCCGCTCTGACCGATCCCGAAGACGTCGGCGATCTGATGCGCCGGATCGAGGTCTATGACGCCAAGAGCGGCGGACTGGTCCGCTACGCGCTCAAGCTGATTGCCTTGACCATGGTGCGCCCTGGCGAGCTGCGGCTGGCCGAGTGGGCAGAGTTCGACGAGAAGAATTGCATCTGGGTGATCCCCGCTGAAAAGATGAAGATGCGCGATGATCACGAAGTGCCGCTGTCCCGCCAGGCACTGGCCATTCTGGCCGAGTTGCGTCCTTTGACCGGCCGCGGCCGTTACTTGTTTTCGCACGACGACGATGTACCGATGTCTGACAACACGATCAACAAGGCATTGCGGATCATGGGCTACGATACCGGCCCCGGTGGCGACCATTGCGCGCACGGCTTCCGCTCCAGCGCCTCAACCTTGCTCAATGAAGAAGGCGCATTCGACGGCGATGTGGTCGAAGCTCAACTCGCCCACGAAACAGATGAGAAGAAGAGGCGTCGCCGCGACGAGGTGGTGCGGCGCCAGCTTGCAAAGGGCGACAAGAACAAAATCCGCGGAATCTACAACCGGGCAGCCTATTGGAGCGAGCGCGTGCGATTGATGCAGCATTGGGCTGATCGCCTCGACCACTTGCGCAAGAGAGCTACCCAGCCGCTGCGCAAGTCAGCCTAGATCATCGCGCGCGATTCAACGCGGGGCAGCGAGGCATGATACTCATCGATGCTGTCGAGATCGATGAGTGTCTTGCCTCCCATCTTGTAGGCCCTGATCTGCTCCCTCGCGATCAGCTCATAGGCTTTTGTCTTGCCAAATTTGCCGTAGCGGCACCCGTCTTTGAAATGGACGAGGCGGCGCTGCCTGATATCATCGTTTTCAATCATGCTCATCGAGGTGCTTCGATCGCCCGGCTGGCAGTTGGCTGAGGCGACCCTGCAAGCTTGGCTGCTCTGGACTCGCAGGAGGGGACCTTCGCTCAAGGCAGTTAGGATGCCGCAGCGTGTCGATGGAAGGGCTCCAGAGCCTCAGTGCGTGTTTCGGATACAATTTCGTAGAAGCGAGTTTCAACCGGACAGGTCGAAAACGGGCTGACTGCCAGATCGCGACGCGTGTTCACCTGTGCCTCGACGGACCAGCAGTTGGACACCTTCCGGACGGAAGGAAAACGCTTTAAAAATGTCGCTCTCTCACGATCGGCAGTCAACATGATCGAAGCTGCGCCGGGGCAGACGGAGGCGAACCGACCGGTACCTGCCAGCCACCGGAAGCTCTCCTTCTCCTCAATCGGCGCAGACGGGCCGCCCGCTGGTTTGGCGATCCAGGAAGATGCCATCTATCACCCCAAGGATCGTTCCATCCTTCTCATCCAGAGACATGACAGCGTGCAGATATTCACCCCGACCGCCGTGCGAGCGCAGCCCAGTCGTGTCCTGGAGCGCCAGAACATGACGGCCCGGGCAACGTTCGGCCGTCCCTGCGGCTACCTCCGTCAGCATCTCAGCGCTGCTGACCGCCTCTTTGCGCAGAAGCGGCGTCAGGCGAACCTTTCCGGCCCGCGTGCCGCCTAACCGGCGCACCCGCAACCTCCGCCTCCCAAACGCAACGAGGCGCCCAGAAGAAAGGCGCCCCTATTCCACGCGACGCTCGTCAAACCGTCCCAGCCGAGCTCAATGCTATCCTGCTCCGCAACAAGACGCCACGGAATCAGACGCCTTTCCCTTATTCAGCATCGATGTGTGAATACGGTAGCCTTCGCCGGTGAGGTGCACCAACAATGGGCGCTTCACAAAACTGCATGTGAGTGCGCCCCTCGGGATCGCGGCGATTACTCCCGCCCGGGAAAATCGGGATACGGGCAGTCCTTGTCGGAGCAGGTGTAGAGGCGCTCCATCGTGAGCACGGCGCCGCACCGCGGGCAGATCTCTCCGATGGTTTGGCGCCTAGGAGGGATATAGTCATCCGGCTTATCGTCGCGGCCGCTTACCCAAGGTTGCGATATTTCCAGCGTGGTGAGCGCGCCGGGACGCGAACCCAGGATTCCGTGAGAAAAAATCATGTGCTCAGCTGGATAAAGCATGTCCATGTCGAGACAACCGCGAGTCTGTGCAGATAATAAAAGCTACCTTTACGGTATGATTCGCGGTTTGTCAGTAGTGGTGTTGTGGGCGGGAAAGACGGAGCACATGGCCGTGTAACGGATTTATGGGGTCGATCGCCGGAGGCACTCGCGTTCGGGGCTGCCGCTTTCGCTGCACCGCTATCACTGCCCAAGCGCGGGTGCCTTCTTAACCGGTCTCACGACTGCACTCGGCCCCGGGGCCACCGCTGACGCGGTGGCCGCAATGCTGCCCCGCCTGCGGGTGCGTTCTCTGCCTTCGCTCCGCTGCGGTCTCATTGTTCATAACGTGCGAGCTGGCTAGTTATCAGTGAGCAAGGGCCGAACTTGCGCTAGCTGGGACATGATTGAGGGAAACTACGCGCCCTTACACTCAGCGCATCATTTTGCCGGTTCGGGATAAATGTCTCTGAATTTCTTGGGACATCACGCAGATCTGGTCCGCCGCGGAGATGCGCTTCGTCGTCGCGACCTGAGGCTGGGACAAAGGTCTCTTTTTTCGCCGACGCTGTTGAACGGTTCAGTCTCGTCGATCAGGTGTTCGACCACGATGTGGACGATTCGGCTGGCGCGATTGATTCTGCAACCGCAGTAAATTGCAGATCTTGGGTGCCTTGTTGACCCGAATCCGCTAGGTGTCGTCAGATGGCTGGGCTCTTCTCCCGGCGCCCTCAGTGATACGCGAGCCGAAATCTTTGCCTTCAGTCCTTCGTGTTCCCCGCAGCTCTGTGCAGCGGAAGACGACTGCACCAAAATCCACCCCCGCACCGAAGAAGCCGTCTCCACGCAAGAAGATCTTGGGTGCGCCTAAAAAGGCAGCGGCTGCGAGGCTTGCCGTATCCTCCGCATCGCCACTGGGACTTTTGGCACTGCACCTCGTAGAACGGTGGCAAGGGGCTGGTCGAAGCGGCCTCGTGTTTCTCGCCGAGAACGAGCGCAGAGCCGAGCGGTTAGCGTCCATCATTCTGGTTCTCGAGCCGGCGTGTGATGTGCTCGTTTATCCACGACTGGACACCTTGCCATTCGATCTGCTCGAGCCGTCCCGTGACATCGCCGGCAGGCGAAGTTCTGTGTTGAGGCGTCTTGCGCGCGCAAAGAGGCCGATCCTGCTGATCACGACCGTGGAGGCGCTGATGGAGCGCCTTCCGCTGCCGGCGGACTGGTCGGGGATCGGCATGCTGCTGCGGGTCGGCGACGCCTATTCTGAACGGCAGTTCGAATCGCGCTTTGGTGCGCTCGGATATGACCTGGATGACAGCCCGGACTATCCCGGCGGGGTGCTGTTTCACGGAAACACGTTCGAGATCTTTCCTGCCGGCGCGCGCGGCCCGTTCAGGGTCGAGCATTCCGGGGGCAGGATACGGCGGATTGCCGCCTTCAATCCGTTGAATCAGGAGGTGATCTCCGAGCTCAAGCAGCTTCAGATCGATCCGATGTCCGAGCGGCTTGCGTTCAAGGAACGAGCTCGGAACAAAGCCACTCTGTTCGATTACTGCACGCGAGCCAAGTGGATTGCCGATGCGGAGGTCCCCAAGCACGCGGACACATGGCTGAGCACGATCGAGGACGCGGCTTCCCGCGCTGAGCGTGATCGTGCGTATGTGAGCCGTCGCGAATGGGACCAAGCGGCGAAGAGCATCGCTCTGCTGTCGACGACAGCGCCATACCGAGCAACGCCGGAGTTCTTCAAGGAAGCCGCGCCCCGAAAGACGCTGCGCGCTTTTGTCGAGGAAGCCCAGCGTCGCGACGCGCGTCTCGTGTTTGCTGCTGCGGTCGAGGCGGATCTGCGGCTGATGGCCGCGATGAGCGGGGTCAAAGCCGAATGCGCCGCTGATTGGGCGCAGGCAACCGCCAGGGGCCGGAGAGAAACGGCGTTGCTGGCCGGCTTCGACGCCGGCTTTGTCATTCCCGGGCGGAAACCAATTGTCGTCATCACCGCGTCCGACGTTTTCGGCAGCAGGGCGCATCAGCCGCAGCCCACGAATTGGGCCTGGACGCCTGGCTTCGAAGCCGTGGACCTGCCCGAGCTTGGATCGGTGGTCGTTCATCTGCAACGTGGACTGGCCCGGCTTGGCGGATTGCGGTCGATGGGCAGTGCCGGAGTCTCTGCTCGTGAGATGGCTCGGCTGGTGTTTGCCGAGAATGATGCCATTCTGGTGCCTCTTGCGGAGTTGGCCTTGATCTGGCCCTACGCGGCTGAGCTCGGCGACACCTCTCTCGACAAGGCCGATGGCAGCTCATGGCGGCCGCGGCGCGCCGCGGCCGAGACCGAGATCCATGTCGTCGCCAAGGAGGTCGCAAAGCAGATGAGCCAGCGCCGGCGGCGGCCGGCCCCGAAGCTTGTGCCGCGGCCTGCGAGCTATGAGAAATTCGTCGCGCGGTTTCCGTATTTCACCACCCCGGACCAGGCCAAGGCCATCCGCGACGTTCTCGATGATCTCGCGTCGGGGCACCCGATGGACCGCATCGTCTGCGGCGATGTCGGCTTCGGCAAGACCGAGGTCGCGTTGCGCGCCGCTGCGGCTGCCGTCCTGGCGGGAAAGCAGGTTGCAATCGTCGTTCCGACCACGGTGTTGGCGCGACAGCATGTCGAGACGTTCCGCAAACGCTTTGCGACGCTCGGCATCGACGTCGGAAACCTGTCACGGATTGCGTCGACGGCCGAGGCGCGCAAGGTGCGCGAAGGATTGAAGAGCGGTGAGCTCAAAGTCGTCGTCGGGACACTGTCGCTGGCCGCCAAGGAGATCAAGTTTGCCGATCTTGGCCTGATCATCATCGACGAAGAGCAGCATTTCGGTGCGGCTGACAAGGCCATGCTGTCCGGTCTCAACAAGAACGGTCATAGGCTCTGGATGAGCGCGACGCCCATCCCACGCACGCTCGCCGCGGGCTTGACCGGCCTGCGGGATCTCAGCGTGATTGCGACGCCGCCGGTTCATCGTGTTCCGGTCGTGACCAAGGTTGCGCCGCTTTCCGACATTGGGATCGCCGCTGCCCTGGTGCGCGAGCAGCGACGCAACGGCCAGAGTTTCGTGATCTGCCCGAGGATTCAGGATCTGGATCCGATGCTGGCCCGGATCCACGCGTCGGCGCCCGAGCTTCGGATCATTGCGATTCACGGCAGGTTGCCTACAGACGAGATCGACGAAAGGCTGATGAAATTCGTCGAAGGCAATGCGGACGTCTTGCTCGCGACCAATATCGTCGAAAGCGGTCTCGATATCCCGCGGGCCAACACCATCGTCGTATGCTGGCCTGAAAAATTTGGCCTGGCGCAGCTGCATCAGCTCCGCGGTCGGGTAGGGCGGGGCGGCATTCGCGCGTTCGCGCATTTCCTTACGGCGGGCGGTTCCGACCGGTCGGAGAAGCGGCTGTCCGTTCTCGAGGAGCTGAACCGCCCGGGTGCCGGCTTTGCGATCAGCGCGCGTGATCTCGACCTGCGCGGCGGCGGCGACATGCTGTCGGATCGGCAGTCCGGCCACGTGCAGGTGTTCGGCCCGACACTCTATGGCCATCTGCTGACCCTGGCGCTCGAGGGCGACCGCGAAGGGATGTCCGCTCTTTGGGTTCCGGAGCTGAACCTCCCCATCGCCGAGCTGCTTCCGTCGGATTATGTGCAGTCGGAGGCGCTCAGGCTCGAGATCTACGCGCGCGCCGCGCGGTGCCGAACGGATGACGAACTCGAAGAACTCGAGGACGAAACGCAACGCCGCTTCGGCACTCTGCCACCGGCGGCCTGCGACTTTTTCGCTGTGGCCAGGCTCAGGGTGAATTGCAGGGAGCGCGGGATCATGCGTCTCGATGTCGGGCCAGAGGCGATTGCGGCCATGCTGCTTCCGGGGCGGATTGGAAAATCGTGCTCACGCCTGCTGCAGCGTGATGGCAATCGGCTCATCTATGCCGAGCGCGGCGGCGAGCCTCCCTTACGAAGGATCGAACGGTTTCTGGACCTCCTGGACGAATAGCGGATGATACGCGAGTCCATTTGTGGCGTTACCTGATAGACAAGGCGCCCTGCGGATTCCAAGAAGAAACTATCTGAGGGGAAAACATGACTGGGCTTTCTGGGGTCTTCTTGCTGAAGGGGGAGGACGCTCTGGTCGCGATGGAACCAGGCCAGTTTGCGACCGAAGACGACTTCCAGCGCTTGCTGGCTCGATTTCCGGAGTTGCTTGTTGGCGATCAGATCGATCCGCAGAGCCCAAGGCGATGGCTCCTCGTAAAGCGTGAGCAGCCGATCTCGACGGGGGAGGCGAGCGCGTCTCTATGGTCGATCGACCACGTGTTCATCGACCAGGATGGCATCCTGACCTTGGTGGAGATTAAGCGGCAGAGCGATAGCCGTCTCCGGCGGGAGTTCATTGGTCAAATGCTGGACTACGCGGCCAGCTGTGCATCTTACTGGTCAGTAGAGGGGCTGCAATCCTCTCTGGACAAGACCTGCCTGGAGCAGGGCCTTACGTCGGAGGCTGCGCTTCGAGAGCTGCTCGGCACCGAGGCCAGTATCAACGAATTCTGGGAACGGGTCGGCACAAATCTTCAAGCTGAAAAGATTCGGCTCATTTTCCTTGCCGACGTGATACCCGTCGAATTGCGCCGTGTCGTGGAATTCCTCAACAGACAGATGAATCCTGTGGAAGTGCTGGCGGTCGAGCTGCGTCAGTTCGTCAACAAGGATCTAAAGACGATCGTACCAACGATCTACGGACAGAACCAGGCCATGACCCGAAAACGTCTGGGGGGCGTGACGAGGTGGAATGAACAAACCTTGTTCGAGAAGCTGTCCCGGACCGTCGGGCCCGATGAGCTGGATGTTGCGAGGGAAATCTTTGCATGGATGGCCAAGGGAGGCAAACGTCCCCTCGTCTTTGGGACAGGAAAGGAGAATGGCTCGGTCTATCCGGTATTCAAACCAGGCGGGGTGCTGATCAATCCAACATATCTGTCGTCGGACGGAAAGCTATGGCTCCAATTTGGGGCCCTCGAGAACAAGCCGATATTCGGATCGATGGATGCTCGACGCAAGCTGCTGGAGCGTTTCAACGCAATCAAGGGGGCGGACCTTCGCGAAGCTGATCTCTCGAAATACCCGTCAATTTCATTGAGGACGATCGTACAGGACCCTGCGGGCAGAGCCAGCTTGATAGCGGCCTTGAAATGGATGGAGGAACAAATCTACCCATCCAACGAGCTTGCCGAGCTGGGATGACAAGCCTCGCGCTTGGGCGCCGCAAAGCCGACCTCGTGCTCGAGACGGCATGTCGGGGGGCATTCCGCCAACACGCGGAAGCGGCCTCCGTCGGTCAAGTTTACGATCACCTCAGCGATCTAGGTCTCGGTCTGATTGACCGAGACGAGCGATGGCAGGGAGCAACTGCTGTAGAAGGACCGTGCATTCTTCGAGGTCACGGGACATGGCGACAACCGGCGGCCATACCGAGGGGCGTATTCTCACGACGGGCACGCAGACTTGTCAGCGGCGCGGAATTGGCGTCTGCTTGTTTGGACAACCCGTCGGAGGCGTGATCAGTGTCAAACGCACTCGTCGTCCGTGAGACCCACCTCCCCCGATCCCTCGATGGGCGCGCAGCGCAATATGTCCGCATGTCCACGGACTATCAGCGGTACTCAATCCAAAATCAGGCTGCAGCGATCGCGGCTTACGCGCATGCCCATGGACTTGCGATCGTCAAGACCTATGCTGACCATGGTGAGAGCGGTCTCAAAATCAAGAACAGGCCGGGACTTGCCAAGCTGATCGAGGATGTCAGCAATGGACGCGCCGAGTTCAACCACATCCTCGTCTACGACATCAGCCGGTGGGGGCGGTTCCAGGACGCCGACGAAGCTGCACACTACGAGTTTATCTGCAAGCAAGCCGGGATCAGTGTCAACTATTGCGCCGAGCAGTTCGACAACGATGGCAGCATGCTCTCTAACATCGTCAAGAACCTCAAAAGGGTCATGGCCGCCGAATACAGCCGTGAACTGTCGGTCAAGGTGCATACGGGTATTTGCCGCTTTGTTGGACTTGGATTTTTGCCCGGCGGGCCCATTGGCTACGGCCTTGAACGCGTTCTGGTCGACGAGCGCCTTCAGCCGAAGAGGATCATGGGAAAGGGAGAACGGAAATATCTTCAGACCGATCATATTCGTCTGCGGCCTGGCGATGCACACGAGGTCGCCATTGTGAGGCGGATCTTCGCTCGGTTCCTTCAGGTGAAGTCCGAGAAGGCCATCGCAAAGGAATTCAATCGCAACCGGGTATGGTGCCGAGGGAAGCCCTGGAGAGCTCCCACGATCAGCCGCATGCTGCGAAACGAAAGTTACGTCGGCAATCTGGTCTATAACCGGCAGTCAAGCAAGCTGGGCGGTGAGCGTATCAACAATCCCCCGAACCTATGGGTCCGTGCTGAACGTTGCTTTGAACCTATCGTTGCGAATGACGTCTTTCTTGCTGTTCAGAAAATCATGAAAGAGAGGCGCGTCGACATCAGTGAAGAGGAGATGCTGCTCCGTCTGAAGAAGACATTGAAGAAGGAGGGGCGTCTCACCCCGACGATCATCAACGCAACGGCCGAGCTCCCGTCCGCCCGAACCTTTGTTGATCATTTCGGGACTTTGCGAAATGCCTACAGGCTGATTGGATATCAGTCGCAGCGACGCTGTGAGTACATGGACATCCGTCAGGAGTGGGTTGAGCCACTCTCAGCTCTCGCCGTACGCCTTTGCCAAAGGATGGAAAAAGAAGGATGCAGCGCAAACCTTCACAGCGTGAAAAGCCGTTGGATCAACGTCGGTGTTCCCGAGCAGCATCTGATTGTTGACAAGAAGTGGCAGATCTATTTTCGGGTGGCTTACTGGACGGCTGGAGCGCGGCCGGGATTTTCTCCCTTTTGGACGGTCTCGTGTCGGCGTCTACCGGTCGGGTGGATCGTAGCAATCCGGCTAGATGAACATAATAGGGCCATTCTCGACTACGTCCTGATGCCAACGGTTCCGAACGACAGCAACATGATCAGATTCCGTGAGAATGGGCGTGCCGACCATGGCGTCGCCTACTTCAAGACGGAAAGTGAACTTACCCGGGCGCTGGTCCGCCTGCTTACCAAGGACAGGCGTGTCGTGCGAACAATGCAGCGACAGCGGTCCCGATCAGTGAAAACATCCCGATCCGCCGACAAGGGCGCTGGCGCACGGCTTCGATAGAGCGCAAGTAGAGATACGCTCCAAGGAACGGTCCGTAGTTGCGTCGGAAATCGCCGTTCATTTTGGAGATTTGAACAAGGTCGGATGCCGGATCTGATTGTTCGGCCATCACTGTCTCCCGAGTTGAGCCAGCACCTTATTAACCACTGA
This sequence comes from Bradyrhizobium sp. SZCCHNS3052, assembly GCF_032484495.1. Taxonomy (NCBI): domain Bacteria; kingdom Pseudomonadati; phylum Pseudomonadota; class Alphaproteobacteria; order Hyphomicrobiales; family Nitrobacteraceae; genus Bradyrhizobium; species Bradyrhizobium sp. SZCCHNS3052. The sequence goes on from NZ_JAUETB010000012.1 coordinate 187,319, forward strand.
TTTGCCCGACGGCGCAAGGCAAAATTCCGTTTAGGCGAAATCGGTTCGACGGTTACGGCTGCCCAGGTGAGGCGATCTGCTCCGAACCCGCGCGGGCCGCCTCCTCCGGAGCAAAGCGAATGCGGACTGCCCGGTAGACGGTTGGTGCGCTCATGGCTCTCCTAGAGGAAGAGTGCAGGCCGAGTTGGCCGTGACGGGTTGGAAGCGGCGAGAGAGTTTTGCCGCGCCCGTCGCGGAGATCCGCGATGCAGGAACGGAGAGTTGGAGCGCATGCCGGTGAGGGCCGGGCGAGCCTCTATGAGGAGATCACGAGCAACATCATCAGCGAGCTGGAGGCCGGCCGCGTGCCCTGGATCCAGCCATGGGGAAGGCAAGCTGCGAAAGCTCAGCTTGCCTTGCCCGGTAATGCCGCGACCGGGCGATCGTACTCAGGGATCAACGTTCTGATACTTTGGGGAGCGGTGATCGAGCGCGGGTTTCGCGGCCAGAGCTGGCTGACGTTTCGACAGGCTTTGTCTCTAGGCGGCCATGTCCGCAAGGGCGAACGCGGTGTCACGGTCGTCTATGCCGATCGCTTCGTCCCATCCGACGAACGGCGGCGTGCGCGCGAAACCGGCGATGAGGCGCACGCCGTTCCGTTTCTGAAGCGCTTTACTGTCTTCAACACCGACCAATGCTCGGCTCTGCCGGACGATATCGCGACCACGGCACCGCCGGCGCCGGCCGGTGCTATCCAGCCCGCCGTGGAGTCGTTGATTAAGAACAGTGGCGTCGACTTCCGGATTGGCGGTGACCGGGCTTTCTATGCTCCGGTCGAGGACTTCGTGCAGGTCCCGCCGCCTGCGGCGTTCTTCGAGCCGATCAACTGGCACCGCACAGCCTTGCATGAGCTCGCGCATGCCAGCGGTCATGCCTCCCGGCTCAAGCGTGATTTGTCGGGGCGGTTCGGCAGCCGCGAATACGCCTTCGAGGAGTTGATCGCCGAGATAGCATCCGCCTTCAGCTGCGCGGCGCTTGGCATCGTGCCGACCCTGCGCCACGCGGACTATATCGGCTTCTGGCTCGATGTCCTGCGCGAGGACAATCGCGCTATCGTCCGGGCGGCGAGCCAGGCAAGCCGCGTGGCCGACTATCTCCTCGGCTTCGCACCTGGTGCGGCTGGCGGCACTGAGGCGATCGGACCGGATTGCACCGCTGCCTGAGCTTGCTCAACGAGGAGGAGAGGAAGAGGGCGAGAGGTGCTCTGCGAGGGGTGAAGGCCTGAGAGAGAGGCTCCGGGCTACCCTTCGCGGAGAACCAAGAGATGACCAAAGCCGCCCAGAAGATCACGCTGTCGCCGTCGCGTGACATCCCCTTCAACAAGCTGGTGCTGAGCCAATCCAACGTACGCCGCGTCAAGGACGGCGTTTCCATCGAACAGTTGGCGGAGAGCATCGCCGAGCGGACGCTGCTGCAAAGCCTCAACGTTCGGGCCGTCCTCGATGCTGACGGCAAGGAGACCGGGATGTTCGAGGTGCCGGCGGGCGGCCGCCGCTACCGTGCCCTCGAACTCCTCGTCAAGCAGAAGCGGATGGCGAAAACGCAAGCTGTGCCTTGCGTGGTGCGCGATTCCGGTTCCGCCCTGGACGACTCGCTCGCCGAGAACGACCAGCGTGTCGGTCTGCATCCCCTGGATCAATTTCAGGCGTTCCAGGCCCTGCGTGACGGCGGCATGGGAGAGGAGGAGATCGCGGCGCGGCACTTCGTGACCGTTGCGGTCGTCAAGCAGCGGCTGCGGCTGGCCGCGGTCTCGCCGGCGCTTCTGGACGTGTATGCCGCCGACGGCATGACCCTGGAGCAGCTGATGGCGTTTTCGGTGACGTCGGATCATGCACGCCAACAGGAGGTCTGGGACAAGGTCAGCCGTTCCGGCGGCGATTCGCCCTACCAGATCCGGCGGCAACTCACCGAGCAGACGGTTCGGGCGTTCGACCGCAGGGTCCAGTTCATAGGGCTGGCTGCCTACGAGATGGCCGGTGGCGCTGTGCTGCGGGATCTGTTCGAGGCCGACGATGGCGGCTGGCTCCACGATGTCGCGCTGTTGGACCGGCTCGTGGCGGAGAAGCTGAAGGCGGAGGCGGAGCGGATTGGCCTTGAGGGCTGGAAGTGGATCGCGGCCGCCGTGGACTTCCCTTTCGGGCATACTCATGGCTTGCGCGAGCTTCACGGGCAGCCGGCAGAGCTCACCGCCGACGAGCGGGCGACCATGGAAGCGCTGCGGACTGAGCAGGCCAGGCTCGAGGCCGAACACGGTCAGGCCGATGAACTGCCTGAGGATGTCGATCAGCGTCTCGGTGAGATCGAGGCGGCGCTGCAGTCCTTTGACGAACGGCCGATGATCTTCGATGCAGCCGAGATGGCGCGCGCTGGCGCGTTCGTCAGCATCGACTCGGAAGGCCGACTGCGCGTCGCCCGCGGTTTCGTCCGACCCGAGGATGAGGCCGTGGTGTCGGAAGATGAGCCGGAGACCGAAGCTGGTCACGACAGGGACACTGCGACCGCCATTCCGGATATGGAGGGCGGGGTGCCGGCGGCGAGAATCGTCATCGGTCACGGCGAGCAGGAAGCGCCCGCCGACGCGGAGGATGTCGAGCGGCCGCTGCCCGACCGGTTGATCAGCGAGCTCTCGGCGTATCGCACGCTCGCCCTTCGTGAGGCACTCGGCCGAGAGCCATCCATCGCCTTCCAGGCGGTGCTGCACACCTTCGTGCTCGCGGCCTTCTATCCCTACGGGTCAGTCCTCAACTGCCTGGAGATCTCGCTGCGCACCCCGAGCTTCCCGGCGCAGCCACCGGGCCTGCAGGACAGCGCTCCGGCAAAGGCGATCGTCGCGCGTCACGCGGCCTGGAAGGCGAAGCTGCCGGCCAACGGCAAGGACCTCTGGGCAGCGTTGACGACGATGGACGGAGCGGCCCAGGCAGAGCTGTTCGCCCATTGCGCCGCGCAGGCGGTGAACGCGATCTTTGAGCCGGCCAACCGCCTGCATCAAGGCCGCCTGTCCGCCCATGGCGTCCGCGGGCGCCTCGAACAGGCCGACCATCTGTCGCGCGCCGTCGGGCTCGACATGATCAGCGCCGGCTGGAAGCCCACCGTCGACACCTATCTCGGTCGCGTCACCAAGCACCGCATCCTGCGGGCCGTGCGAGAAGCGAAGGGCGAAGCGTCGGCGCAGCTCATCGAGCATCTGAGGAAGCCGGACATGGCGCGTGAAGCCGAGCGGTTGCTTGAAGGCAGTCGCTGGTTGCCCGAGCCGCTGCGTGGCGCGGATGCCGAGGTAACGCAGGCGGTCGATGGCGTCGATTCCGCTAGCCTGCCGGCGTTCCTCAGTGAGGATGAGGAGGCGACGGAAGGCGCTGACGACGTGGAGGAGATAGTTGCCGCGGAATGATCAGCTTGCCTTCGCGGCCGATCCCAACCTGAAGAAACCGAAGTGCAAGCCCGGTCAGATCGGCCGGGCTTTTTTCATGGAGGTCACTGTCGCGTCGAGCAGCTCGAGAGTGAGAGAGGCGGAGCAGCGCGATTGAGTCCGCCGGACCGGAGAGAGCGTTCGGCGGTGCTCTTCCGTGTTCCGCTCTCCTTGAAGGTTCCTCGACATGATCACCGAGACGAGCTCACCTGCGGCGCCCTTCGCGCTGCTTGCGCGCGCCAAGGCCGTCCTTCGTGCAGCCGAGCTGCTGCTGCCAAACCTTACCCGTGGCGAGCGGATCGATGCCAGGTGCCTGCGCCTGGCCATGCAGACCGCGTTTGGCGCCAGTGACGCCGATGGAAGCTGGGATTGGAAGACGGCCTACGACGCCTGTGAGATCGCCTCTGTCCTATTCCTCGTCAAGCACGGTCCAGCGATGATCAAGGCCAGCAAAGGCACTCCCCCGGCCATGCTGCCGATGGTCGCAAAGGTCGCGGCCCTACTGCCGAGCCACACCAGGCGCTCACTCGAGAGCCAGAGTCTTCAGCAGTTCTCGACCCCGCTGCCATTGGCGTTCGCTGCGGCCGCGGCGGCGCAAGTGACCTCGGCCGATCGGGTGCTCGAGCCATCGGCGGGGACAGGAATCCTGGCCGTCTTTGCGGAGCTTGCTGGCGGCTCGCTTCTGCTCAATGAGCTCGCTGCAAGTCGCGCAGCCTTGCTCGATCTGGTGTTCGCGGGTCTGACCGTGACCCGCTTCGACGCCGCGCAGATCGATGATCATCTCGATGCGGCCTTCGTTCCAAGCGTGGTTCTGATGAATCCCCCGTTCTCGGCGACCGCGAGTGTGGACCGTCCGCTGGCCGATACGGCGTTGCGCCATGTGTCTTCGGCCCTCGCACGTCTTGGAGACGGTGGGCGACTGGTCGCAATCACGGCCGCCGGCCTTGCGCCCGACAATCCGACCTGGACGGATGCCTTCGTGCATCTGCAGGAGCGCGGTCGTCTGGTGTTCTCCGCGGCGATCGATGGCACTGTCTATGCGCGGCAGGGCACGACAACCGCCACACGGATGCTCGTGATCGACAAGCGCCCAGCGCCGGACGCTCGTGTGTTTCCGCAATCTGCCGGGGTGGCACCTGATGTCAGGACCTTGCTCGGCTGGATCACGGCGCTCGTGCCACCGCGGCCGCCGATGGCCGGCCGGTTTGTCGCTCAGGTGGGGCAGCGTGCAAAAATTCGTTCGAGACGGGATCTGGATCCCGCATGCTCCTCTCCATCGCCGACGTCCAGTGAGCCTGAGGGCTGCGAGCTCGCCTACGACATCGTGGATGAGGTCTCCGACGAAGGAACTCGCCTGACTGACGCGCTCTATGAGACGTATCAGTTGCAGTCGATCCGGATTCCGGGCGTGCAGCCTCATCCCACGAAGCTCGTGCAGTCGGCGGCGATGGCCTCCGTCGCACCGCCCAAGCCGTCCTATCGGCCGCATCTTCCGGCCAGGATCGTCGCCGAAGGCGTGCTGTCCGGCGCGCAGCTCGAGAGTCTCATCTTTGCTGGCGAAGCGCATGGTGGACTCCTCGCCGGCTTTTGGACGGTCGACGAGACCTTCGACCAGGTCCGTGCGGTCGGAGAGGACACGGAGACGGCGGTCCGCTTCCGGCGCGGCTGGTTCCTCGGTGATGGCACGGGCGCCGGAAAAGGCCGCCAGGTCGCCGGCATCCTGCTCGACAATTGGCTGAAGGGCCGGCGCCGGGCGGTCTGGATCAGCAGGTCCGACAAGCTGATCGAGGACGCGCAGCGCGACTGGGCAGCGCTCGGCATGGAGCGGCTTCAGGTCACGCCGCTGTCGCGCTTCCGCCAGGGGGCGCCGATCCGGCTCGATGAGGCCATCCTTTTCACGACCTACGCCACGCTGCGGACCGACGAGAAGGCCGAGAAGCTTTCCCGCGTGCGACAGATCGTCGACTGGGTGGGACGGAATTTCGATGGCGTGATCATCTTCGACGAGAGCCATGCGATGCAGAACGCCGCAGGCCACAAGGGCGATCGGGGCGATCAGGCGGCTTCACAGCAGGGCCGCGCCGGATTGCGGTTGCAGCATGCGCTGCCCAATGCCCGCATCGTCTACGTCTCGGCGACAGGCGCGACCACCGTTCACAATCTGGCCTATGCCCAGAGGCTGGGACTGTGGGGCAGCGCGGATTTCCCGTTTGCGACGCGGGCGGACTTCGTGGCGGCGATCGAGCAGGGCGGCGTCGCGGCCATGGAGGTGATGGCGCGCGATCTCAAGGCCCTCGGGCTTTATGCGGCGCGCTCGCTGTCCTTCGAGGGCGTCGAATACGAGCCGCTCGAGCACCGGCTCACGGACGAGCAGGTCAGGATCTATGATGCCTATGCCGAGGCGTTCGCGGTCATTCACAACAACCTCGAGGCCGCGATGCAGGCGACCAACATCACCGGCGCGACCGGCACGCTCAACGCCCAGGCCAAATCGGCCGCGCGCTCGGCCTTTGAGTCGGCCAAGCAGCGCTTCTTCGGGCACCTCCTGACTTCGATGAAGACGCCGACGCTGATTCAGGCGATCAAGCGCGATCTCGATGCTGGCCACGCCGCGGTCGTCCAGATCGTCTCCACAGGTGAAGCCCTGATGGAGCGCCGGCTGGCCGAGATCCCGACCGAGGAGTGGGGCGACGTCCAGGTCGACATCACGCCGCGCGAATATGTCCTCGATTATCTCGCCCATTCCTTCCCGGTCCAGCTCTACGAGCCGTTCACCGATCGCGAGGGAAATCTGTTGTCGCGTCCGGTCACTCGCGATGGCCGGCCGGTCGAGAGCCGCGAAGCGGTCGCTCGCCGCGATCAGATGATCGAACATCTCGCTTCGCTCGCCCCGGTGCCGGGTGCGCTCGACCAGATCGTTCAGCGCTTCAGCACGGACATGGTCGCTGAGGTCACGGGCAGGTCGAGACGGATCGTCCGCGTCCGCGATCGGATGGTGGTCGAGACGAGGGCGACATCTGCCAACCTCGCTGAGGCCGCAGCGTTCATGGATGATAGGAAGCGCATCCTGGTGTTCTCGGATGCCGGCGGCACAGGCCGCAGCTACCACGCCGAGCTCTCGGCGACGAACAAGCGGCTGCGGGTGCATTATCTACTGGAGCCAGGCTGGAAGGCGGATGCCGCGATCCAGGGGCTTGGCCGGACCAATCGCACCAACCAGGCGCAGCCACCGCTCTTTCGCCCTATCGCCACCGACGTGAAAGCCGAGAAGCGCTTCCTGTCGACGATCGCGCGCCGGCTCGACACGTTGGGCGCGATCACCCGTGGCCAGCGCCAGACCGGCGGACAGGGACTGTTCCGGCCGGAGGACAATCTCGAAGGCCCGCACGCCCGCGATGCCCTGCGTCAGTTCTATGGGCTGCTCGCCCGTGGGCAATTGGGGAGCTGCTCGCTGCAGCGGTTCGAGCAGGCCACGGGATTGAAGCTCACGGACGAGAACGGCCTTCGCGACCAGCTGCCGCCGATCACGACATTCCTGAACCGGCTGCTGGCGCTGACCATCGAGCTGCAGAACATCCTGTTCACGGTGTTCGAGCAGTTGCTCGCGGCGCGGATCGAGGGCGCGGTCGCATCCGGGACTTTCGATGCCGGTCTGGAGACGCTGCGTGCAGAAAGCTTCGTCGTCATGGAGCGGCGCACCATCAACACCCATCCGGCAACAGGTGCCGAGACGCATCTCGTCACCATCGCCCAGCGTGACCGCAACCGGCCGATGCCGCTGAACGAGGCCTTGGAGCGGCTGTTGCAACGCCGCGCTGTTCCCGTGACCCATGTCCGCTCGGGGCGAGCGGCGATCCAGGTGCCGGCGCCGAGCTGGTTGCTCGACGATGGCGAGATCGAGCAGCGCGTCCATCTGATCGGACCGATGCGACGCCAGACTCTGCCGCTCGCCAGGCTGGCCGAGCATGATTGGGCCGAGGCAGACCGCGAGCAGTTCAAGGCCGGCTGGAGTGCGGAACTCGCATCCATTCCGGAGTCCACGACCACCACGATCTACCTCGTCACAGGGCTTCTGCTGCCGATCTGGAAACGCCTCCCTCAGGAATCCACGCGGGTCTACCGGCTCCAGACCGACGCGGGCGAGCGCATCATCGGCCGCAAGGTGCCACTCAGTTGGGTCACCGCAGTGTCGACCGAGCGACCTTCGCTCGTTCCCGATGACGTGTTCACATCCGTGCTGCGTGACGGCTACGTACTCGATCTTCATGAGGGCTTGCAGCTGCGGAGGGTGCGCGTCATGGGCGCCAACCGGATCGAGCTCTTGGGCTTCCCTGCGGGCTTACGGGATTGTCTAAGGGCCTGCGGGCTGTTCAGCGAGATCATCTCGTGGAGGCTGCGGATGTTCGTGCCGACCGATGCAAGCGGCCCGGCGATCCTAGCCAGCGTTCTGGAGCGGTTTCCAATTGCTGAGGTCCGCGGGCGGGAGCTGTCGTGATGTCAGACGACGCGTCTGAACTGGCGCGCCGCCTTGCGCGTGAGGCCGAGGCGGTGTGCCGTCACTATCTGTCCAACGGCAGACGTCAGGGACGCTACTGGTTGGTCGGTGATGTCAACAACACGCCGGGCCGATCATTGTTCGTGCGATTGCACGCCTCGTCGAAGGGGCCGGCGGGCAAATGGACGGATGCTGCGACCGGGGAGCATGGCGATCTGCTCGACGTCATCGGCTCGGTTTGTGGCCTGAGCAGCTTTCACGAGGTTGCCGGGGAGGCGCGCCGCTTTCTGAAGCTGCCGGACTGGGAACGCAAGCTTCCAGTCGGTGCTGTGAATGACGTGCGCCCCCGCGACTCCGCCCGAGCGGCTCGCCGGCTGTTTGCGATGGGGCAGCCGCTGTCTGGAACGCGCGGCGAGGCCTATCTTGCTCATCGCGGTATCGACCCGCGCGCAGGCACTGATGGTCTACGTTTTCATCCACGTTGCTACTATCGGCCGGACGATGCCACCGATGTCGAGACGTGGCCCGCGCTGATTGCCGCTGTGACGGACCTCGAGGGGCGCATCACCGGGGTTCATCGCACCTGGCTGGATCCCGATGGCTTCGACGATCGCCGGCTTGGCAAGGCGCCAATCGACACGCCGCGGCGGGCGATGGGCGATCTGCTTGGGCATGCCGTGCGCTTCGGGACCGCCAAGCACGTGCTTGCGGCCGGCGAGGGCATCGAGACCATGCTGTCGTTGCGGACGGTGCTGCCGACCTTGCCGGTTGCTGCTGCGCTCTCGGCCAACCATCTGGCGAATCTGCTGTGGCCGGCCACGCTGCGCCGGATCTATGTCGCTGTCGATGCTGATGCTGCTGGTATCGCCGCGGCAGAGACGTTGACGACACGCGCGCTGGACGCCGGTATCGAGGCGATCGCATTATGCCCTCACCTGGACGACTTCAACGAAGACCTACGCGTTTTAGGGACAGCCAAGCTCCTGGACGTCTTGCGTCATCAGCTGCTGCCCGAAGATGCCGAGCGCTTCGTGAGCGCGGCTGCGACCTAAACGTCGGCTCGACGCTGGAGAGTCGTTCGGCGCTCGCCGCACATTGTCGGGACAAGAGGATCTCGTCAGGGCGTCAGAGAGCCGCGGCGGGGCCTTCTGAGAGGCGATCGGACGGCAGGCGGTCCGGTCCGGCAATGGCGGTGCGTGGCTATTTTCCGCCGGCCCGCAGGCGGGCCTTTGCATCGCGAGGCAAAATAGCCGCGCACACCGCCATCCTCCGCTGTCGCTCCGGCCCGCTGCTCGAGGGGATCAGCGGGTTCTGGTCCGGTCCTCCCGCCGTCTTGGAGATCGCCATGGAAGGCCGCGATCGACGCGGTCACTGAACATAGACGAGATTCCCATGTCCGACCGGCAAGACGAGATGCGTGAGCCGCACGATACGCAGTCGAGCACCGACAACACCCTGACCGAACTCCAGCTGTACGGCTACCGCCCCTTCGACGATGAGCCTGATCCTCGGCCGCTCCCTGAAGGCAGGGTCATCGCCGGCGCGGTCGCCGATATCTTCGACGCCCTGGTCGCGACGCTCTCGGAGACGCGCCTCGAGCCTGAGCTGAAGGAGCTCTTGTGGTCAACGGTCAACCTGTTCCACCGTGCCACGATGCGCGTCGAGCGCGAGCTCGACGACAACGAGCAGGCGCAGCGCTCGAGTCAGCGCGAGCAGAACGGCTCCGAGGTGCGCTCGGTCGAGCTCGAGCGCCTGACGTCGGAAGGACTGTCACTGGTCGAGCGTCGCAACGCCATGGAGCTGTTCCGCGATCTGGCCGCCGAGGCCTTCGAGCTCCATACGCGATCGCCGTGGCGGCCTCGCTCGGGATCGCAGGTCAGCCATCGCACGCTGACGGCGGCCATGATCGACTCCCGCGATTTCCTTGCCGCCAAGCATCGGGCTGAGACGGAGGTCATGCTGCCGCCAGGCCCCAAGATCGCGCTGACCGGCGGACCGGACTTCAATGACGTCGCACTCATCTGGGATCGTCTAGACAAGGTCCATGCCAAGCATCCCGACATGGTCCTCCTGCATGGCGGCTCGCCGAAGGGGGCCGAGCTGATCGCCAGCAAATGGGCATCGAACCGCAAGGTTCCGCAGATCGCGTTCAAGCCCGATTGGACAAGACACAATAAGGCCGCCCCCTTCAAGCGCAATGACGCCATGCTGGCGACGCTGCCGATCGGCGCCATGGTCTTCCCGGGCTCCGGGATCCAAGGCAATCTCGCTGACAAGGCTCGCCGCCTCGGCATTCCCGTCTGGACCTTCGGGCAAGGCGGCGCGTGAGCGCCGTCAACTGTGCAGGTCCTTTGCGTTCGTCCAAGCGGCTGCGGCGACATCCCAAGCGACTCCTGCGCTCGGCATCGACATGTATGTCTGCTTGAATGCGTCGGACCTGGTGGCGCAGGGTGCATGGTGGTCGCTGACCGCCGCGACGATGCCTGCAATCGGCAGCGCTACCTCTCGACCGGAATATCCCCGAACAGCTCTCGTGTTTGGCGACGGTCCCGCAACCTGCAAATGGATCAGCCTCTCGTCGCTGTGCCGGCCTTGATGTGCCTTGCGATTGGCGGCACAACTGCTCGAAGGTGGAGCTGTCGAGTGAATCGAGGTTTGATGGTCGCGTGGGCGACGCGGACGTGCTGGAGCTCGGCGCAGTGCCTCCTGAGCCGCTCGGCCACTGAGCATCGGCCTATCGTCGGCGTAGCTCGGACGGGCTATGCCCGAATTTCCGCCGGAACACGGTGCTGAAGTGTGACGAGCTGCTGAATCCCAGCTGGTAGGCGACCTCAGTCACCGACAACACGCGCTGCTCAAGTCGTGTCAGCATATCGTAGGACCGTTGCAGGCGCCGGTCGAGAATCCACTCCGACACCGACATGTCCGTAAGTCGAAAAAGATAGTGCAGGTGTCTGAGCGAGACCCCGTTGTTCCGTGCGATCTTCTCGAGCGAAAGGTCGTGGTCGGTGAGATGCTCCTCGATCCAGGCTTTGACAGAGCGCAGGCGGGCTTTCTGAGCCGTGGCGTCCTCGGAAAATTGGTCCTTGTCGCCCATGTCCAGGGCGAGAGCCAGAACATCCATCAGCTCGTCGCCGAGCCGCGACCTCGCCGCTTCATCGACTGACGATGCTTCCGATGCCAACGTCGAACAGAATTCGGCGGCGATCCGGCCAAGACCGCGTCCGGTCGCAATAGTCATCGCAACGGGAATCCGGTTCTCGGTGAATCGCGACGAAAATTCTTTGCGCGGAATCTCAAGGTAGAGGGATCTAACCTTCCCTACGCACTCCAGATCGTAGGCTTCGGCCGCGGAGAAGATTGCACCTACGTGGGGATTCGTATTCAGCGTCTGGCCTGCCTGCAGGACGTTGATCTTGCCCTGTTGAACGAATTCGACGTAGTAGCAATCCTTGTCGAGCCTGGCGATATGCCGCTCCCGTCGTGATATCCGTTGCTCCGACAGCAATACGTCGGTCATCGTCAGCACGCCAAATCGTGCTTCCCGGATGAAGCCCTGATAGTCGGACCGTTGCTCGGCCTCGACGTCGACATGGACATAGACGTCGCAAATGGCGCCTTGCCAGGCAGCGTAGCGCTTGGAAGGCTCAAGGCTTTCCGTTGTGAACACGAGCTCCATCGGTCATCCATCGCGAGCAGCCCAAGCTGCATTTTGCATCGCACAAGGACCGTTCCGCAATTCTAGTTGCCCAGCGGCTCTACGCAAGCCAACTTTGCGCGGCCATGCAAAAGCTTTGCGCTCCGAGGCAAGCGTCACTCGGGGCGGCAAGCTAAGAGAACAAAAATGGGAGGAAGCAGTCGCGGATGCCGATGCGGGCGTGCGTGATTTGCCGTGCCAGGGACTGCAGCAATGGGGGGAGGCCTGCCTTCACCGATGACGACGAGGTTCACGCGCCCTGTCGGCTCCATTGCTGACATCGTGGCGCTGGAGCGGCTGCCATATGACGCCCTCGTACCTGCGCGAAATCTGTATCACCTGTTCGAGGCGACCGCCCGATTGCATCCGGATCGGCAGGCACTGACCGTTCTGACACCTCGTGAATCCCGCGAAATCAGCCTCACTCACCGTCAATTGCTTGCCGACATATCCCGCGCGGCGAACTTGTTCAGGGCGTCCGGCATCAGGCCGGATGGACCGACCGTTGCATTCCTCTGCCCGAGCCTGCCGCAGGTCTTTCCGGCCTTGCTCGGAGCCCAGGTCGCCGGCGTCGCGAGCTCGATCAACTATCTGCTGAACGAGGACGCGATCGTCGATCTCCTCGACGCGCAGAATGCAGCGTTGCTTGTGATCCCTTCGGAAGCCGACGATCCGGCGCTCTGGCACAAGGCGAACAAGGTCGCCGCACGGGTCGGATCTTTGCAGAAGATTCTCGTTCTAGGCGAGAGTCGCGATGCGAACGGCCGAATGGCCGTCTTTGACGAAGCCGCTTCGAAGCACCGAGATGCGCTCGATTTCGAACCGTCAAATGATCGGCGGTCGGTGTGCGCACTCTTCCACACGGGAGGGACGACCGGACGTCCAAAGCTCGTCCGCCTGACACATGGCAACCAGATCCACGCCGCATGGGGCTTCGCCCAGGTTCACGGGCTCGACGAGTTGGACATCGCGCTGAACGGGTTTCCGCTGTTTCATGTCGGCGGCACCATGACTGCAGGTCTGTCGATTCTCGCCGCTGGCGGCCACGTGATCATTCCGTCACCCTACGGTCTGCGCGTCCCGGAGGTCGTCCGCGACTATTGGTACACCGTCGCACGACATCGCGTGACGATCGTGAGCGGCGTGCCGACCTCCATTGCGGCTTTGGCGGAGGTGCCGATCGGGTCCTGCGATATCAGCTCGGTCCGGATGGCGCTGACTGGAGGTGCGGTGCTCCCGAAGGCGGTTGGTGACCGTTTCCAGGCCAGGACGGGAGTGAGGTTGTTCGAGACTTACGGGATGACGGAGACCGCGGCGGCGATCGCGTTCAACCCGGGTCGCGGCGAGCCGCTTCAGGGCAGCGTCGGATTCAGGGCGCCGTTCTCGCGAACGAAGATCGTGGCACTGGGCGACCCGGAGCTGAGGAAGGAGTGTCCTCCGCTCACGAGCGGGCTGGTGCTGGCCAAGGGCCCGCAGGTATTCCCCGGATATGTCGATCCCACGCACAATGTCGGCGTCCTGACCGACGATGATTGGATCGTGACCGGCGATATCGGCTACCTCACCGCAGACGAGCGGCTGGTTCTCACAGGTCGGGAGAAGGACCTCATCGTTCGCAGCGGCCACAACATCGATCCCGCCGCCATCGAAGATGTCGCCAATGCATATCCTGGCGTGCAAATGAGCTCTGCCGTTGGCATGCCGGACGCCTACGCTGGCGAGGTTCCGATTCTCTTCGTTGTGCCGTCGCCTCAGCAGACGATCGAGCTCGCGCGGCTCTGCGACTACCTCGAGCAGAATGTCCACGAGCCCCCCGCGCGCCCGAAGCGCGTGGTGGTGCTTGACGCGCTTCCAGTCACCGCCGTGGGCAAGATCTTCAAGCCGACGCTTCGCGATCTCGCCGTTCGGGAGAAGGTCAGGACGGAAGTCGATCGGATATTCGGTCCTGCAACCGCGGCAGACATCCAGGTCAACAAGGACGACAAGCTCAACACGGTCGTCTGCATTGCGGTCGAAACGATCGACGAGGTCGCGCTGGGCCGGCTTGCAGAGAGCCTGTCGGCGTTGCCGCAGACCTATCGCATTGAAGCGACACCGCCACGCGGGCGGGCGTAGTTGGGAATTGGTGAGAGCAAACGATGAAGCACTTTCGGCTTGGTCAACAGGAGATCGTGTTCGCCGTCTTCGCGGCGCTGTTCCTGGCCTTCTCGATCTTCCTCAAAGGCTTCCTGACCGCCGACAACATGCTGACCCTGCTGCAGAACGTCGCAGTTCTCGGCATTCTCGGCCTGGCGATGGCCGTTGTCGTCATCGGGCGCGGCATCGATCTGTCGCTCATCGCTGCCCTCGCGGTCCCCGGCGGGCTCGTCCTGCAGTTGGTGCAGAACGGTCATTCGTTGCCGGCCTCCTTGCTCGCCGCCGGCCTCCTGGCCGTCGCCATCGGTCTCGTCAATGGCTGGCTGATCGCCTATGCGGAGGTGCCGCCGCTGTTTGCAACGCTCGCGACTGGGCTGTTTGTTGCAGGACTTGGGCAAGCGGCGCTGTTCCAGCTCGACGTCGTCCAATGGAGCGACGGCATGGCGGGATTCGAGCGGCTCGGGCAGGGCAGCATCCTTGGCATTCCGACGTCGATCGTGATGTTTGCGATCGCCGCAATCGCTGTGTTCGTTCTGCTGCGTCAGACCCGTTGGGGGGCCTTTATCTATGCGGTTGGTGACAATCCGTTCGCCGCACGGGTGACCGGCATTCCCTCGCGCCCGATTGTCGTGCTGCAATATGTGCTTGCGGCGGTGATCGGCTGCTTTGCCGGTCTCGTGATGGCGGCATCCGTCAACTCGATGCCCACCCGGATCTTCAACTCGACCATGATCTATGACGTGATCCTCGTCGTCGTGCTCGGGGGCATCGGATTGTCCGGCGGCCGCGGTGGCGTCGTGAACGTCATCATCGGCACGCTGCTGATCGGGACCATGCTGAACGGCATGACGATTCTGGATATTCCCTATGCCGGACAGAACCTGATCAAGGGTGTCGTCCTGCTGATCGCGGTGATCACGGATACGATCTTGAATCCGCGAAATGAAGAAACAGCCCAGCAAGGCGACATCTAGCTCAGTCCGAAAAATGAAAACATCAAACGGGAGAAAACGACGATGCGCATGCATAGCCTAGCACTTGGAAGTCTTGTGGCGGTGACGCTCGCGGCGGCTGCGGCGCCGGCGCTCGCGCAGCAGGGGCTTGACGAGCCCTTTCAGAAGACCTTTCGCGAGGCGCTTGCCGGCAAGACGGTCGCCTACGTGCCGGTCGCCATGAATTTCGATCTGACGGAGGGCTGGTACGCGGGCCTGAAGAAGGAGCTCGAACCCTACGGCGTCAAGTTCGAGATTCGCGATCCCAACTGGAACACCAACGCGGGGGCGCAGGCTGTCACCTCGCTGATCTCTGAGAAGCCGGCGGTCATGGTGATCCACAATCCCGACGTCCAGACCTATGCCAAGCTGTTGCAGCGCGCCGAAAACGAAGGGATCTACGTCATCCAGATCAACATGGGATCAGCCTATCGCAGCTCCGCGTTCGTCGGCGCGAACTGGATCGAGATCGGCGAACGACAGACCGAAGGGGTGGTGAAGGCCTGCCAGGGCAAGTCGAACAAGATCGCGATCATTCAGGGGGCGCTGTCCGCGGCCGCCAGTGCCTACACACTCAAGGGCGTCGAGAACGTTCTCGCCAAGCATCCTGAAATCAAGGTGGTGTCGAGCCAGGCGGCCGATTGGGATGCGGCGAAAGCCAAGGCCATCACGCAGACCGTCCTGAAGCAGAATCCCGACCTGTGCGGCATCGTGGGCTTCTGGGATGGCATGGATATCGGCACTGCCGCCGCGATCAAGGAGGCCGGGCTCACCGGCAAGGTCTTCCTGGCAACATCGGGCGGTGGAGAGCGCAAGGGCGCCTGCGAGCTCGTGAAGAACGGCTCGTTCGATCTGAACATGAGCTACGACGTGCCGACGCAGGCGGCGCAGATGGCCGGAACGATCAAGTGGCTGCTGTCCTCGGGGGTGAAGGCGGGCTCGGTCAAGGGCTTCGAATACAGCACGCTCATTCCGATCACCAAGGAGAACGCAGACTCCCAGACGTCGTGCTGGAACCTCTCCGATCTCAAGAAGTGACGACGCTCCGCGGCGCGCGTTCCGGCTCGGCCGGGACGCGCATCAAGACGATTGCATAGGCAGTACCCATGGAAGGCAGATGCGCGAGACATTGACTCGGCTGCGATATCGCTACTGGCCCGACCATCTCCTCGGCGAGATCTTGTCCAAGAGGTGGACCGAAACCGCCGTTCCTGTGCTTCTGCTCCTGATCGTCGGCTTCGCATTGAGCCGGGTCCTGGAGCACTTTCTGTCCCCCGCGAGTCTCGCCGACACTGCGCGCCAGGCCGGAGAGATCGGTTTCATCGGTCTCGGAATGGGGCTTGTGGTCATCGTCGGCGGCATCGACCTGTCGGTCGGGTCGATGTTTGCCCTGACGGATTTCTGCGCGCTCTATCTCCTGGACGTTCTCAATTGGCCCGTTCCGGCGGTGGTCGTCGCGACCATGGTCGTCGGCGGGCTGCTTGGCGCCGTGAACGGGGTCTTGATCGGATATCTGAGACTTCGCGCCTTCATCGCCACGCTGATCACGCTGATCATCTATCGCTCGGCGTTCGATCTGCTGATCCAACGCTATTCGAACGCCATCGCGTCATCGCTTCCAGATATCCCCTCGTGGGATTTCATTGGCGGCGGGGATGTTCTGGGAATCCCGAGCGTCGCGCTGCTCTATGTCATCGTCGCCATCGTCGGCCATGTCTTTCTGACGCGGCTGCGGCCCGGCTGGCACATCACGGCGATCGGCGGATCGCGCCGCTCGGCCTACAATTCCGGCATTCCGGTGCGGCGGACCATCGCGCTCTGCTACGTCGCGAGCGGCGTTCTGACCAGCATCGGTGCGTTGTTCTTTGCCGCCCGCCTCGGAACCGTGGGCGGCGACATCGGCGTCGGCCTCGAGGTGATCGTCCTGACTGCAACCGTCCTCGGCGGGATCACACTGGGCGGTGGCAAGGGTTCGGTCGTCAAGTCGCTGGTCGGTGTGCTCATCGTCCTCCTGATGACCAACGGCTTGACCGCGATGAACGCGCGTGGCGGCGTCAACCGCATGGCGCTCGCGACGATCCTCCTGGCGGCCGCCATGGTCGATATACGCTGGCAGAAGAACCGCAACCGGATCATCAGCAAGGTCTACGTTGCCCCGACCTATCATGCGCTGCCGCCGCCACCCCCGACCGAGATCGGCAAGGGCGGGCCGTTCGAGCAGAACGACAAGCTTCGCGATGTGTCTCTCATCGGGCTCGGACGGATCGAGGCGCCGGAGGATGTCATTCTCGACCGCAACGACGTGCTCTATGCCGGCTCCCGTCACGGTGACATCATCCGGTTCTTTCCGCCGGACTACGAGCGGATGGAGGTGTTCGCCCATATCGGCGGCCAGCCGCTCGGAATGGCGTTCGACCGCCAGGACAATCTGTATGTCTGCATCGGCGGCATGGGTCTCTACCGCATCACGCCCGACGGGACCGTGGAGAAGGCCACCGACGAGACCAACCGCAGCCTGTATTCGGTGAATGACGACAGCCGTCTGCGGCTCGCCGACGACCTCGACATCACCGATGACGGACTGATCTTCTTCTCCGAGGCGACCGTTCGCTACGAGATGGACGAGTGGCCGGTCGACGGGCTGGAGGCGCGCGGCAACGGTCGCATCATCTGCTACGACACGAAGAGTGGAACGACCCACACCGTGCTGCGCGGACTTAAGTTTCCGAACGGCGTCGCTGTTGCCAGCGACGGTCAGTCGATCTTGTTCGCGGAGACCTTCGGCTGCTCGATCAAGCGATACTGGTTCGCTGGTCCGAAGAAAGGCGCGGTCGAGACCGTCATGGACAATCTGCCGGGCTATCCCGACAACATCAATCTGGCGTCGGATGGCAACTATTGGCTGGCGCTGGTCGGCATGCGCAGCCCTTCGCTCGACTTGGCGTGGCAGATGCCGGGCTTCCGGCGGCGCATGGCCAAGCGGGTGCCGATCGACGAATGGCTATTTCCGAACATCAACACCGGGTGCGTCGTCAAGTTCAACGAGCAGGGCCAGATCCTGGAATCCCTCTGGGACCTCAAGGGCGTCAATCATCCGATGATTACCTCGATGCGGGAACACCGCGGTTATCTCTATCTCGGCGGTATCGCCAACAACAGGATCGGGCGCTTCAAGCTGGAGAACGCCGATCCAGACTTCGTCCACTACGATACACGCTGGAGGAGGCATTCGTGATCGCCGCCATCCGTGAATTCGCAAACCGCTTGCTCGGCCGCGGCGATGCGACCATCACCGTTCCGTCGTTCGACGGGGCGCTGAAGGCCAATCAAGTGCTGGAGGCAGCCGAAACGCTCCTCGAATGTGAAGCACCGGAGGATATTGCGTCCGACGGCCGCTCCCTTCTCATCGCCGACGGCGCGCGACTCCTGCGTTGGGCCGGATCGTCGCCTACGGAGATCCGCAGATTCGCGCGGCCGATCTCCGCGTTGGCGATGCTTCCGTCCGGCGGTCTGGCCGTTGCGATTGGCGGCACTGAGGTTCATTTCTATGACGACATCACCGCCAAGACCCCGGTCTCGACATTTACCGGTGAGTTGCGCGCCGTCAACGCGCTTGCGCCCGCAGGCGACGGCACCCTGATCGCAACCGATGGTTCGTCATCGTATGAGGTCGGCGATTGGGCGCGCGACCTGATGGAGCTCGGTGATACCGGCCGTGTCTTCAGGCTCGATCCGCGGACGCAGACGATGCAGCAGCTTGCGGGCGGGCTTCGCTACGCCTTCGGTGCCGTCGCAAACGGCAACGACGTGCTGGTCAGTGAAAGCTGGCGGCACCGTCTGGTCTCGATCGCACCCGGCGGCACGCGCACGGTCGTGCTCGGTCACCTGCCGGTCTATCCCTCCCGGCTTGCACCGGCGCATGGCGGCGGCTTCTGGCTGACGGCCTTTATCGCCCGCACGCAATTGGTCGAGTTCGTGCTGCGCGAACCGGCCTACCGGCGTCGCATGATTGCTGAGATCGAGCCTGACTATTGGGTGGCACCACGGCTCAGGTCCGGCCAGTCCTTCAAGGAACCGCTGCAGGGAGCGCACATCAAGACCATGGGTGTCATGAAGCCGTGGGCTCCGCCACGGTCGTACGGACTCGTCATCCGGCTCGGTGCCGACGGACTGCCGGTTTATTCGCTTCATAGCCGCGCTGATGGCGTCAATCACGGCATCGTCGCTGCCGTCGAATACGGCGGCGACCTCGTCATGATCGCAAAGGGGCCGGGCAGGGTGCTCAGGCTGCCCCTTGCAACCCTTGGCCAGGAGGTCCTTCCATGAGCGAGATCATCCTGTCCCTGTCGAAGGCAACCAAGCTGTATGCCGGCGTGCCAGCGATCGAGGGCGTCGATTTCGAGCTGCGGCGGGGCGAGATCCACGCGTTGGTCGGCGAAAACGGCGCAGGCAAGTCGACCTTGACCAAGGTCATGGCCGGTGTCGTGGCCTTGACGTCAGGTGCAATGACGGTCGATGGCGTCGCGGTGTCTCCCAGAACGCCGCTGGAGGCGCGGCATCTTGGCATCGCAATGGTGTTTCAGGAAAACAGTCTGGTGCCGACGATGACCGTGGCGCAAAACCTGTTTCTCGGTCAGGAGCGATTCTACAATCGGCTGCGCGGCATCTACATCGCGGCTCAGCAGTTCCTCCAATCTCTCAATTTCGACGTCGCGCCGACGGCGACCGTCGGCGGCCTGGGCGCGGCCAAGAAGCAGATGGTCGAAATCGCTCGCGCCGTGCTGCACAAGGCGAAAGTCATCATCTTTGACGAACCCACGGCGACGCTTACGCCAGAGGAGAAGAAGTATTTCTTCGATTTGGTGCGGGATTTGAAGAGGCGCGGTGTTTCGATCGTCTTCATCTCGCACGCGCTCGAAGAAGCCTTGCTGTTGGCCGATCGCATTACTGTCCTGCGGGACGGCAAGCACGTCGTCACCGACGACGCCTCGGGATTCGATCGAGCGCGCATCGTTCAGGCCATGGTCGGACGAAACCTCTCAAATACGCTCTATGGTGTGCGGAAGGACAAAGTGCGCCCGGCCGGCAGGCGCGTGTTGACAATACAGAATCTCAAAATGGCGCCGATGGTCAGGAACAACTCATTGTCGGTGTTCGCGGGCCAGATCACGGGCGTGTTCGGACTGGTCGGCTCGGGCCGAACCGAGACTTTTAAGATCGTCTCGGGTATTCTGAAGCGTGATTTCTTTCACGGTGGAGAAATTCTGCTCAACGACAAGTCTGTGCGATATCGCGTGCCCGCGCCGGCCGTGAAAGCCGGAATCGCCTACATCACCGAAGACCGCAAAGTGGAGGGCTTTTTCGAGACGGCCTCGATCGCGCGCAACATCTATTTGGGTCTGCTTGCCAAGTTTCCGGAAGGGCGAGCCTGGTTGTCGCGTCGTGAAAGAAATGGGGTCGGCAAGACCTGGATCGAACGTCTCAAGGTTCGCGCCATCGGCGACGAGGTCAAGGTTGTCGAGCTTTCCGGCGGCAATCAGCAGAAGGTTGTCATCGCTAAATCGTTGATTCAGGATCCGGAGCTGATCATCTTCGATGAGCCGACGCGCGGGGTCGACGTCGGGGCCATCGTCGAAATTCACGAGTTGATCAACAGGCTCGCCGATGAAGGCAGAGCTGTGGTCGTGATATCCTCCTATCTGCCGGAAATTATAGCGCTATCCGATCGGATCCTGGTATCAAGGCAAGGCAAGGTCGTCGAAGAATTCTCGGCGATCGAAGCGACCGAAGAGAAGATCATGTATGCCGCCATCCACTGAACTGCGCGCGGCCTCCAATCGATCAGATCCCTTCAAGCGCACCGACGCCTTACTCGAGACACTCCCGATCGGCGTCACGTTCTCTCCCGGCTCGGGGATCCAGGGCAACCTCGCCGACGAGGCGCTTGGGCTTGGCATTCCGTGTGGACTCCTGGCCAAGGCGACGCGTGAGCGCCGTCAACTCTGCAGGTCCTTTGCCTTGCTAAAGCGGCCCGCGTCGATATCCCAGGCGACTCTCTGCACTCGTCATCGAGATGCATGTCTGCTTGAATCGCGTTGCACGTGGTGGCGCGGGAGCGGTCGTGGTCGTCTGACGCGCTGACCGCGCGACGATACCTGCAATCGGCAGCAATTGGTTCTCGTCACGGCCTCTTGGACTGGTCGTGCCTGCCGGCCTTTACGACGTTGTGCGGGCGCGGCGTGGTCGGAACATCCCTGGTTCGTGCTGCCGCCTTCCATCGGTCTTTCGCCTACGAACTGTCCCCGCCAGTCTCGCTGCAAGACGTGACCCCGAGCGGCCCCCGCGTTCAGCGTGGTCGGGATCACAGGAGCGTAGAGCTCTCGCTGCCCTCGTTCTCGAGGAGCTTGATGCGGATCGCTAGCGTTGAACGACAAGGCGTCGAGCTCCATCGGAAAGATAGTCGGGACTCTGCTCGAACCGGCTGGACCCCCTTTCGGATCTCGACTGTCCCAGGCCTTTCGCCGGGCATGACGGACGTTTGGCAGCCAGGGCACACATCGGCACACGCTTTTCTTCTCGGTGGCTTCTGATCTTTCGCCTGATCATCCCGATCTCTTGTGCAGCCTCAGTGCACCATGTCTCTCCCGTGAACTGATCAGGCAGTGACGCACCTTGCCTCGTGATGGCTTGATCTGGCCGAAGGCCGGCTGGGCCTCGATCGCCTGAGCGCAACGCCGCCGGCCAACTTTCTTCCCCTGGACGGAACGTCCATTCCTCGCGGGACAAGAAAGTTGGCCGACGCCGTCCTCCGCTGCCGCTTCAGCCCTTCGGGTGCGCCGTCGCTCGCCGTTCGTCCGATATGCGCCATCGAGGCCGCGGTGGTCGCGGCCCGAACCAGCCAAGGAGAGACAACATGGCTTCCATCGGTTCCTTCAAGAAGGTCGGCGACGATTTCCAGGGCGAGATCATCACCCTGAGCCTCAAGGCCAAGGGTGTACGCATCGTCCCCGAAGCCAACCGCTCCAGCGAGAACGCGCCCAGCCACCGCGTCTATGCCGGGCGGGTCGAGATCGGCGCCGCCTGGGCACGTCACTCCGAGGAGGGACGCGACTATCTCTCGCTCAAGCTCGACGATCCTTCCTTCAACGCCCCGATCTACGCCAACCTGTTCGAGGACGAGGGCGGCGAGGGCTACACGCTCCTCTGGTCGCGGCCGCGCAAGACCGCCGAGTGAGCCGATCGCGCTCCGTCCGGATCTGCCGGGCGGAGCGCATCGCAGTCGGCCGGCCGCTCCGACTGCGCGGACTGTTCCTCGCCGGCCTGACCTTTGGGAGCAGGCGAGGCGTCATTGCGCCAGCGAGCAGTTGCCGTCGGCCAGAGGGCGAAATGCGCGATCGGCCGGGACCGTGGCAACCACCTTGTAGTAATCGAACGGCTTTTTCGATTGCCCCGGCTCCTTGACCTCGACCAGATACATGTCGTGCGCGACCCGTCCGTCGACGCGCACGATCGTCTTGCTAAACAGCGGATCATCAAAGGCGCCAGCGTCGCGCATTGCCGCGATCACAGCTGCGCCGTCCTTGGCGCTGCCGACCTTCTCGACGGCCCGCAGATAGCCAGCGTGGTGGAATAGGTGCCGGCCTAACTCATCGGGCGCACTTTGCCGTTGCTGCGCCTGGCGAACCGCTCAGCGAAAACTCGAGTCTTGTCGTTCAGGTCCCTGTAAGAGGCGGTGGTCAGCATGAGCCCTTTCGCCGCCTTCAGGCCGAGCGCATGGATGTCGCTGATGAAGAGCACCAGGCCGACCAGCTTCTGTCCGCCGGCGACGATGCCGAACTCGCCGGCCGTCTTGATCGCGTTGATCGTATCGGTGCCGGCATTGGCGAGGCCGATGATCTCCGCCTTCGAAGCTGGTCGAGGCCTTCACACGCTCGATCCCGCTGGGTCGCATCGGCCAGCCGGATGATCTGCCCGGCGCCATTCTGTTGTTCGCCAGTGATGACGCGGCCAATATGTTGCATAAAACGGGGGCCCGGGCCGTGCAGGAGGAGGGGCTGACGACCCAGCAATGGGCGGTGCTGGGCGCGCTGTCCCCGCCCGAAGGCACGGAGCGGAATGAGCGGCGGCGACCTTGTCGAGTACCTCAGGGTCAGCCGGCGAGAATCTCGCGGGACTCGTCGGCCGTATGGCGCGGCGGACACGTGACGATCGCTCAGGACGAGCGCGACCGAGATCAAGGCTCGTCATGGACGGATACTGGTCGCCATGTCTGGCAGACGCTCGCGCTACCGAAGATCCATACCTACTACGATCACGTGCTGGCGGATATTTCCGTCAACGACACGGTGCACGGTCTGCATGATCTGCTGAAGATCCTTGAAAACATGAAAAAGCTCGATGAGGGCGACAATCAATCCGAAGACGAACAGACCTGAGGCAACAAAGATCGAACCGCTGCACTATCCTTCAGCCGAGCATGTCGGAGACAGATGCAGAGAACATAATCGATAAACCTCGCTAAAGGCGGGGAATCTCTGAGTTGAGCTGCTAGTAATCGTTCGGCTGACTCGCCGCTCTCAACGAGCTCCTGCACGCTGGTGTTAGCCGAGGAATGGATTGATCAGTTGGCGAAATCGTCTTCCCCTTGGCGGAGCCTCGTGCGACGATCTTCAGAGCGATCGAGCGCCAGATGAGCAAATTGTCCGACGTCGCGTTCGTGTCTTTGCGTACCGGATCTCGCTGCTGAACCGACGCCGCCAAGGAAGCGATCGTCAATGCGGCTCGCGAATGCTAAGAACATGCGAGCGATCAGCGCTGCATCGAGGAGCCTCGCGGGGGAATGGAAACATCGAAGAACAGATTGCCTGCCGGAGGGTTCGCCCGGCTGGTCCCCGAGTTGGACGTGTTTGATTTGCAGCGGAGCGAGGCGTTCTGGTGCAGAATACTCGGTTTTCAAATCGCATATCAGCGACCGGCGAACCGCTTCATGTACATAGAGTTGCAGGGCTCTCAGCTCATGCTACAACAGCGAAACGGCAATTGGGAGACTGGGAATCTTGAGCGTCCGTTGGGACGCGGGATTAACTTCCAAATGTTTGTCAACTCGGTCGCTCCCCTCGTCGAAGCCCTGAGGGGAGCGAATTGGCCATTTTTCAGAGACTGTCACGATGCTTGGTACGAGATTACGGGCGAAGAGCGGGGCAACAGGCAATTTCTGGTGCAAGACCCTGATGGTTACCTCCTCCGTTTCGCAGAAGATCTAGGCAGAAGGTGATCGGTGTGACAACGTCTCTCGCGTACTGCGCGATCATTGCAGGAACCGTGCCGAGAGCCCACAGACGATGCTGGCTTCGGGTCAAAGCCGGCCTTGGGGCGGTCCTACGGCCCACTTCCGATTGTAGCCCGAAAACAGACGGCCTGCGAGGGCTACCGTTAGGTCCAAGATGGGCCAAAAGCAGTTCTGCCGTTTGCGTTCCGCTTGGTCCGGTAATGAGCCTTTCGGTGTGCAGATCGGCCTTCTCTCAACTCACAACTAATGCTTCGGGCGCCTGGTCTGCTGACGAAACTGCCCAAGTTGCTCTTCCAACAAAGCTTCCGTAGCGGCGCGAGCTTTTGGATCATTATCAATCAAGTTGAAATGAATGTCCGCTCTTCGAGCAACACGCTCCCATATCTCGCTTACGCGATCGAATGGCGGTTCAATGCGCCTCAACATCATCTCAGATTGGCAATCATCAAGGTCTTGCGACGTGAACTCGTTTGAGCCGTCGGCCCAATGGTTCATCGCAAGTACCCAGAAATCAACCAACTCGGCATCTGGCAAAAGCTGAAAGCGCCTTCCGCGCTTCGTGTAACCTTGGACCTTTTCGAGGCGTTCATGCTTCAATAAAGCTTCAATTTCGTCACGCCGGTCAGTCACTATGCAATCCTTAAAGCATAAAGACGGTATCTATATACGAATCGCTTATCTCAGTACCACATCCACGGTGGAACTTCTAGCCTACGTTGAGCGTTTTGCCGCGCTCTCTCTTCTCCCTCCAGTTTTTGCGGCGAGCCTGCCGCATGAGTCGATTTGTCCTCGATCGGGGTGGGAGCATGACGGGTCTACTCGATGTGAGGGTCGGTAGCTTCCGGTTTGGGTCCAATTCCGGACGTCGACGTGGCTGCAGTGGGCTCCGCCTCGGCCTGTTGCACTTCGATGACGTCACCGTCGCGAAGCCGACGCGTCCAATATTGCGACCGCGCTTTCCACTCGCCGCTCGCGGCTAGCGGGGCGCCGGTTTGGGGATCGCGCACGCGTACGACGCCGTCCGCCGCGGGCGGCGCTGGCTTCAGAAAGATATTGTCCATTATCCACCTTGCAGATTGTCGGCGGCCGACTGCACCGGTTCGGTGCTGATGGCGCCGGGTTGCGGGACCGCCTTGATGGCGACCATATCGAGGTTGACGCGTGTCGGCATGACCGACACGGCGCGCGCCATGCCGAGCGCGAGACGGTGCAGATAGGTGGACGGCCCGAGCTGCGTCGCGATCGCCTTGAGCGCGGCCGGGAGCCGGTCGAAATCCGCGGGCGGCGAGGCCGGCGCCGGGTCGTAACAGGCCTCCTTCACCCGGATGCGGCCCCGGATCGTCCGGGCCGCGAGGCGGTTGTTTTCCTCGCCCGAGCGATGCTTGATGGTGGAGTGCCACTCCTCGAACGGCAGCTTGACCATTTGCCGGAACAGCGCGCCGGTCGGCCCGAAATGCAGCGCGTGAAAGATCTGATCTTCGAGCACGCCGAGCGAGGCCTCGACCGCCGCATCGGTGTCGGCATAGTCGACGATGACCTTGCCGTCCTGATGGAAGTTGGCGACGTCAGAGATCTCGAACACGAGATCGACCTCACCCTTATAGAAGGCGGGGCCAGCCTGCGCGATCTGGCGAGCGACGAGTTTTCCGTGAACACGGCGATCAGCGGGCGCTTCTCGTCGTCGGTGAGGTCATCGAACGGATCGATGCGCGAGTCCGAGACATAGGCACCGGCAATGGTCGGCCAGGGACCGCTGCTCGGCAGCAGCGCCGAGGGGCGCAGCGCTTCCAGCGCCGTCAGCCGCAGAAATTCGCGTGCCAGCATGGTTAGATCCCATTGAGCGTGAGCCGGACAAAGCCCGGCGTCGATGGCAGCACCTCGTGAATGCGGAAGCGCCGCCCGGTCGCCTCCTGGGTCACGAGGTCGCCGGTGCGCGGGCGCCAGGCCAGACGCGACAGATCGAGCGAGACATAGGGCCGATCGGTCGCATGCCCAGCGCGCTCCGGCTTGACGCCAGCTTGTGCGAACGCCCCGGCACCCGCGCGGGCGGCGGACTCGCCGAACGGGCACAGCACGTGCTCGACCACGGTGCGCGCCGGATCGGAGATCAGCGGCGCGTCACGATCGGTGTCGTATTTCATCGGAGCGAACGTAAAGTGCTCGCCCTGGATACGGTCATGCGTCACCGCCGCAGCGGCGACCGCACGCGCGAGCGGTGACGGCATGATTTCAATTCCGGTTGAATAATTCCGTCATGCGCGGCCTTGGCCTGCGCATCCACGTCTCTCTTCTCAGATGGGCCACAAGCAGACGCTTATCCGTCGCAAGGGTCCGTTTACCAGCACCTCGAAGCCGTTCGATGAGCCAATCAACGACAGTCGCAACTCGCTATCGATATTGATACTCTCGGTGAATGCGGGGTCGATAATGCTCAGAGTTTTCCGAGGTGTGAGCCTGCTTTGCTTATGCATCGTGGGGGTTGCCATCGTTGTAGCGCCCTTGGAGTTTGTCGCTTACCCTATACTGAAATCCATCGGGTGCAGCTTGAGCGAGGGACAGCAAAGCTTCACCTGCGGAGGTGGCTGGGTCGGTCACTTCATTTCGACCGTTCTTAACCTGCCGATACTGTTCTCTGACGCGCGAGAGTTTACGTTCGGGGCGGGAGCGTCGTTCGGGCGCGGATTTGCGGTCTACCTGTTCGACGCGATTTTCATTCTCGCGCTGGCATATCCCCTACTGATACTCTTTGCGCAGAAAGGCGGCCGCCGAAGCAGCTAACGTCGGCAATGGGTCGATTTCGTTGAAAAAGTCAGCAGTTGCGACGCAGAGATATCGGTGATTCAGTCTGTCTAGTGGGCAGGACTGAAGG